>NZ_JBITFE010000009.1:0-455458 GCF_044455745.1 Streptomyces sp. NPDC051136
GCCCGGTTACATTTCGAACCCGGAAGCTAAGCCTTACAGCGCCGATGGTACTGCAGGGGGGACCCTGTGGGAGAGTAGGACGCCGCCGAACAATCATTGGAGAAAACCCCGCACCGGGAACGGTGCGGGGTTTTCTGCGTTTAGGGTCTTTGTATGCGCTACGACCTGGTTGTATTCGACAACGACGGTGTTCTCGTCGACAGTGAGCCGATTTCCAATCGGCTGCTCGCCGGCTACCTGACCGAGCTGGGGCACCCGACCTCGTACGAGGAGTCCCTCAGGGACTACATGGGTGGCGCGATGCACCGCGTGCACGACCTCGTCCTGGAGCGGACGGGGCGGCGGTTGCCGGACGACTTCGACGACGTCTTCCACGAGCGGGTGTTCGCCGCCTTCGAGCGTGAGCTGGAGCCCGTGCACGGAGTCGTCGACGTGCTGGAGAAGCTGGACGCGGACGGGGTGGCGTACTGCGTGGCCTCCTCCGGGAGCCATGAACGGATCCGGGTGGGGCATCGCAAGGCGGGGCTCACCCGGTGGTTCGACGACGAGCGGATCTTCAGTTCCCAGGACGTGGGGCGGGGCAAGCCGGCGCCGGATCTGTTCCTGCACGCTGCCGACCGGATGGGTGTGGCGCCGGAGCGGTGCGTCGTGATCGAGGACAGTGCCCTGGGCGTACAGGCCGCCGTCGCCGCCGAAATGGACGTGTTCGGGTTCACCGCGATGACACCGGCCGCGAAACTCTCGGGAGCCACCCGGCTCTTCGCGGACATGGGGGAGCTGGCCGACCTGCTGCGCGACTGACGCCTGACATTTGTCATGCGCGGTACCGGACGGTTGTTTCTACTGCGGGACCCCGTGCGGACGCGAAGCTGTGTGCATGACCAAGCCTCGTAAGTCTCGTACCTTCGTGTCGCTGCTCCTGGACGTGGGAGTGCCCGTCGGGTCGTACTACGTGCTCAAGAGCGTGTTCGGGATGAGTGCGGTCGCGGCGCTGGGCTGGAGCAGCGTGGGGCCCGTGCTGCGGACCGGGTGGGGGGTGTTCAGGCAGCGGGAGGTCAACGTGCTTCCGCTGCTGATCCTGCTGGCCAACCTGGTGGGGCTGCTCCTCAGCTTCGGCACCGGGGACGCTCGGCTGATGCTGGTCAAGGACAGCGCGGTCGGCAGCCTGGTCGGGTTCGCGATGGTGGGGTCGGTGGTGCTGGGGCGTCCGATGATGACGGCGACGCTCAAGCCGTGGCTGGTGAAGGGGGACGAGGGGCGGGAGGCGGCGTGGGCGAGGCTGCGGCGGCAGTCGCCCGGGTTCCGGCGGGCGGAGCTGCGCTTCACCGCGGTGTGGGGGATCGCCTTCGTCGGCGAGTGCGCGCTGCGGGTGGTGGGGGTCTACACGTTCCCGGTCGACACGATGGTCTGGCTCGGGACCGTGGTCATGATCGTCACGATGGTCCTCGCGTTCGTGGTCAGTGGTGCGCTGGGCGCGGGGCCCATGGCCCACATGATCGAAGCGGCGGTGGCCTCGGCCCGCGCCTCCGCGAGCGACCTTGCCAAAGCACCGACCGGGGAAGCTGAGAAGAATTCACCTTTGGCTGGATCTACCCACGGGTAAGCCGGGGCCCTACGCTCGCCGCCATGACTGATGTGCTGCGGCGCGGTAGGGCCTCGCTCGCGTTCGGTTTCTTCGCCCAGGGGGTCGCCTTCGCGCTGCTGGTGACGCGCATCCCCGCCATCCAGGACCGTTACGGCGTCTCCGACGCGCTGCTGCCCGTCTTCCTCGCCGCCGTGCCGATCCTGGCCGGCGTCGGGAGCGTGGTGAGCGAGCGTCTGGTCCGCAGGGTGCGGCCGAGCCGTCTGCTGCGCTGGTCCCAGCCGGTGGTGCTGCTGGCGCTGCTGGGTGTCGGGGCGGGGGACCGGGTGGCGGAGCTGGCCGTGGCACTGGCCGTCTTCGGGCTGGCCGTGGGGGCGTTGGACGCCTCGATGAACATGCTCGGGGTGAGCCTGCAACGGGCGTACGGGCGCAGCATCATGCTCGGGTTCCACGCGACGTACAGCCTCGGCGGGATCCTGGGGGCCTCGCTGGCCTGGGCCGGGGCGCACTGGGACCTGGCGCTGTGGGTGTCGTACCTGCCGGTGGTGGTCGTGCTGTTGCCGGCCGCGCTGGTGGGGAGCCGGTGGTACGTCGACCGGGACGGCGGGGGCGGCGGGGGCGCGGTGGAGGACGCGGGCAGGGACGCGGCCGGTGCCGGCGGCGGTGCCGGTGTGGGGTTCAAGGTGCTGTTGCCGCTGTGTCTGGTGATGACGTTCGCGTACATCGGGGACTCGACCGTCTCCAACTGGAGCGCGAAGTACCTCCAGGACGTGCTGGGGAGTTCGGAGCAGCTGGCCACCGTGCCGTACAACGTCTACATGGTGACCACGCTGGTGGGGCGGGCCGTCGGGGACTTCGGGGTGCGGCGGTTCGGGGCCGTGGCGGTGGTGCGCGGCGGAGCGGTGGTCGCGGCGGGCGGGTTCGCCGTGGTGGCGTCGGCGCCGGGGGCCTGGACGGGGATGCTCGGGTTCACGCTGCTGGGGTTCGGGCTGTGCGTGCTGGTGCCGCAGACGTTCGCGGCGGCGGGGCGGCTGGCGGCGGAGCGGGACGGTCGTCCGGGGGCCTCCGACGCGGCCGTGGCCCGGCTCAACGTGTTCAACTACGTGGGCTTTCTGATCGGTTCGCCGTTGGTGGGTGCGCTCGGCGACGTCTGGAGCTATCGGGGGGCGATGCTCGTGCCGATGGTGTTGGTGCTGGTGACGGTCGTGTACGCCAGGTCGTTCGGGGATCGGCCGGACCGATACGGTGTCGGGCATGAGCGGCCGCGCACAGCTGATGTGGGACGAGGCAGTAACGGGCTATGACTTCGGTCCTGAGCATCCGATGGACCCGGTCCGGCTCGCCCTGACGCGCAGCCTGGTCGGCGCCCTCGGGCTCGACCGGGAGGCGGAGGTCGTCGCGGCGCGGCCGGCCGGGGAGTCGACGCTGCGGCTCGTGCACCGGCAGGACTACATCGACGCGGTGAAGGCGGTGTCGGCCGACCCCGGTGCGGCCGACGGGTCGTACGGGCTCGGAACGGCCGACGACCCGGCCTTCGCGAGGATGCACGAGGTGTCCGCGCTGATCGCCGGGCAGTCGGTCGGGGCGGCGGAGGCGGTGTGGCGCGGGGACGCGCTGCACGCGGTGAACTTCGCGGGCGGGCTGCACCACGCGATGCCGGGCGCGGCGTCCGGGTTCTGCGTGTACAACGACGCGGCCCTGGCGATCGCGCGGCTGCTGGAGCTGGGCGCTGAGCGGGTCGCGTACGTGGATGTGGACGTGCACCACGGGGACGGGGTGCAGGCGGCGTTCTGGGAGGACCCGCGGGTGCTGACGGTGTCGCTGCATGAGCATCCGGCCACCCTGTTCCCGCAGACCGGGTGGCCGGAGGAGACGGGCTCCGACAGCGCGGAGGGTTCGGCGGTGAACGTCGCGCTGCCGGCGGGGACCGGGGACGCGGGGTGGCTGCGGGCGTTCCACGCGGTGGTGCCGGAGGTGCTCGCGGACTTCCGGCCGCAGGTGCTGGTGACGCAGCACGGCGCCGACACGCACTTCGAGGATCCGCTGGCGCATCTGGCGGTGTCGCTGGACGCGCAGCGGGCGGTGCAGGTGGCGTGTCACGAACTGGCGCACGAGTACGCCGGGGGGCGGTGGGTCGCGCTCGGGGGCGGCGGATACGCCGTGGTGGACGTGGTGCCGCGGTCGTGGGCGCATCTGGTGGGAATCGCGGCGGGACGGCCGGTGGAGCCGGAGACGGTGATCCCGGAGGGGTGGCGGCAGGAGGTGTACGCGCGGACGCGGCAGCTGGGACCGATGCGGATGACCGACGGGCGGTGGCCGGTGTCCTGGGCCTCGTGGGAGGCGGGGTACGACCCTGCGGATCGGGTGGATCAGGCGGTGCGGGCGGCTCGGCGGGCGGTGTTTCCGTTGCGGGGGTTGTTGCCGTGACGGCGGGTCCCCCAGTGCGTGAACGGCCTGGGAGGTACCCCCAGCGCCCACCCGTGCCGCCCCCAGCGGCACGACTGCCCGCAGCGGCGGTGGGCGGCATGTGGAGGCTGCCCGCAGTGGCAGAGCGGCAGAGCGGTTGGGCGGCAGAGCGGTTGGGTGGTTACGCGGATTCGCGGTTACGCCGACTGTGCGTAGGTTTCTTTGTTTCTCTCCGTTCCGGTGCGGGACCCGGCAGCATCGGTCGGGTGCTGACCCGTGGAGCTCTTCGGGCTCATCTTCTCGATGTCCGGCTGGCCGGCGTGGTGGCGACCTCCCGGGAGGCGAGCCTTCGGAGTTACCGTCTGTTCGCCGCGCGGGACCCCCGGGTGCTCCTCGGGATCGATCCGGACGGCGAGTGGGGGCAGCGGGAGCTGCTGGGACTGATGGCGCGGAGGTGCGGTGTTTCGGCCGATCCTCGCGACACCTCCGGCCAGGACGTGATCGACCCCGACCGGACCCTCGCGGCACTGGACGCCTTCGCGGGCCGGCTCGCGGCGGTGGCCGGGCGGCGTGCTCCGGTGCTGCTCGGCACCGGGCACCCGCATCGACTGCTCGGTTTCTACGTCGCCTTGGCCGAGGCGCTGTCGGCGGCGGGATGTGCTGTTCTCACCCCGGCGCAGGGTCGCTCTGTCGACATAACGACCCGGTTCGGCCTACGCACGTACCGTCTCGACTACGTCCGCGGAGTCGCGCTGGTGCGGGAGGCCGGGGCCGGGCGCGCCGGTGGTGAGCCGGGCGCACACGCACATTCTCCGTTGCCGGTTCGTACGGCGCTGGCTGCCGCGGCCGAGGGGGGCGGACCGCTGCCCGAGATGGTGATCGGGGACCACGGGTGGGTCTGCGGGGCAGGTCAGCTGGGGTTCGAGGCCATCGGTCCGGCCGATACGGACGATCCGGCGCTGTTCGTGGGGGAGGCCGAGGGGCTCGTGTCCGTCGTCGTTCCGGTTGATGACGCAGTGCGGTCCGCGTACTACAGACCGCTCACCCGCTACGTACTCAATCGGGCGTGTCTGTCACGGTAGGGAAGTGATGGGTGCACCTCTTCCCCACTCGCATCACCCGCCCCTACATTGGGGAGTGAGCACGCAACGACGAAGAGTCACCGGAAGGGGAAGCCGGTGGCCGTCGAGTGCGGAAGGTTCAGGTGTGTCATGGCTGCAGCTGACGAAAGGCCTCTGAACGAGGTTCAGTTCCTTACCGTGGCGGAGGTCGCCTCGGTGATGCGCGTGTCCAAGATGACCGTGTACCGGCTGGTGCACAGCGGTCATCTGCCCGCGATCCGGGTGGGACGGTCGTTCCGCGTCCCGGAGCAAGCGGTTCACGAGTACCTCCGCGAGAGCTACGTGGGGGTGGAAACGGCCTGACGGACCTCGATTACGACCTCAGCGCTCGGACCGGTAGGCTGGCCCCTCGTAGGTCGTGTGGGCCCATGGCGCTCACCAACCGAGTGATGAGAAGTGAGCGAGGGTAGTCGTGGGCTCTGTTATCAAGAAGCGGCGCAAGCGGATGGCCAAGAAGAAGCACCGCAAGCTGCTGAAGCGCACGCGCGTTCAGCGTCGCAACAAGAAGTAAGCGACGCTGCGCCGTCAGCGTGGTCTGTGGCCCCCCACCGCATCCGGTGGGGGGCCACAGTCGTACGCCTGTCATTTTTCGTCACGTGCCGCGTCCGGCGGTCATCACGGTGCAACACCCACCGGCTAAGTTGGCCCGCAGACGGGGAACGCGGCAGGCTGTGGAGCAGGCGGAAGGAAGGCGCTGATCTTGGGCAAGGTCGTGCTCGTGACCGGGGTGGCCCGGCAGCTGGGCGGCCGGTTCGTCCGGCGGATCCAGCGTGACCCCGACGTGGAGCGGGTCGTCGGTGTGGACGCCGTCGCGCCGGAGCACCATCTGGGCGGCGCCGACTTCGTCCAGGCGGACATCCGGCAGTCGGCCATCGGGCGGGTGCTCGCCGAGACGCGGGCGGACACGGTCGTGCACCTGGACGTGACGGGGACGCCGCTGGGCAGCGGCAGCCGCACGTCGGTGAAGGAGACCAACGTCATCGGCACGATGCAGCTGCTCGGCGCCTGCCAGAAGTCGCCGACGGTGCAGCGGCTGGTGGTGAAGTCCAGCACGAACGTCTACGGGTCCGCGCCGCGCGACCCGGCCGTCTGCACCGAGACGACCACGCCCAAGTCCCTGCCCAGCGGCGGCTTCGCCAAGGACGCGGTCGAGGTCGAGGGATACGTGCGGGGCTTCGCGCGCCGCCGCCCCGACGTGTCGGTGACCGTGCTGCGGTTCGCCAACATCCTCGGGCCGGCCGCGGAGACGCCGCTCGCCTCGTACTTCGGACTGCCGGTGCTGCCGACGGTGTTCGGCTACGACCCGCGGTTGCAGTTCGTGCACGAGGACGACGTGATCGAGGTGCTGCGGGTCTGCTCGCACGAGCCCCGGCGGTCCACGCTGAACAGCGGAACCTTCAACATCGCCGGGGACGGTGTGCTGCTGCTCTCCCAGTGCTCGCGGCGCCTGGGCCGCCCCACGGTGCCGTTGCTGCTGCCGGCGGTCACCTGGGCGGGTTCGCTCGTGCGTACGCTGGGGATGACGGACTTCTCCCCCGAGCAGATCCGGCTGCTCACCCACGGCCGGGTGGTGGACACCACGCAGATGCGCGAGACGCTGGGGTTCGAGCCCAGGCACTCGACGGCCGAGGCGTTCGCGGACTTCGCACGCGGCCGTGGAGCCGGGCTGCTGCCGCCCGAGGCCCTCGCGGGGGCCGTCGACCGGATCGCGGAGCTGTCCCTGCCCGGCAGCGGTCACCTCCCGACGCAGAGCGCCAACTGAGGAGCGCATCAACGATGGCGGACGCCAAGGTCATTCCGTTCGACGACGACCGGTCGCGGGGGAGCCGGCGCAAGAGCAAGGCGGAGCCGTCGCCGGCCGGCGAGGTGCAGCCGCTGCCCCGGCGGGGAGCCGCCCCGCAGGAACCCGGCCCGCCGCCGCAGGAGCCGCCCGGGCCGCGGCAGGCCGCGGGCGGTGACGGCGACGGGGACGGCGGCCTGGAGCGGCGTGTCGCGAGCGGTCTGTCCTTCCTGCGCCGCCGGCTCACCGGGGACTACGAGGTCGACGACTTCGGCTACGACGCCGAGCTGACCGACCAGGTGCTGATGTCCCTGCTGCGGCCGGTGTACGAGAAGTACTTCCGGGTCGACGTGAAGGGCGTGGAGAACATCCCGGCCCGCGGCGGCGCGCTGATCGTCGCCAACCACTCGGGGACGCTGCCGCTGGACGGGCTGATGATGCAGGTCGCCGTGCACGACCACCATCCGGCCGACCGGCACCTGCGGCTGCTGGCGGCGGACCTGGTGTTCATGCTGCCGGTGGTCAACGAACTGGCGCGCAAGCTCGGGCACACCCTGGCCTGCGCGGAGGACGCCGAACGGCTGCTCCGCCAGGGCGAGCTGGTCGGCGTGATGCCGGAGGGCTTCAAGGGCATCGGGAAGCCGTTCGGGGAGCGCTACAAGCTCCAGCGCTTCGGGCGGGGCGGCTTCGTGTCCACGGCCCTGCGGCAGGGAGCGCCGATCATCCCGTGCTCGATCGTCGGGGCGGAGGAGATCTACCCGATGATCGGCAACTCCAAGACCCTGGCGCGGCTGCTGGGCTTCCCGTACTTCCCGCTCACGCCGACCTTTCCGTGGCTGGGGCCGCTGGGCGCGGTGCCGCTCCCGACGAAGTGGACGATCCAGTTCGGTGAGCCGATCCCGACGGACGGCTACGCGCCGGAGGCGGCCGAGGACCCGGTGCTGATGTTCAACCTGACCGACCAGGTGAGAGAGCAGATTCAGCACACGCTCTACAAACTGCTGGTGCAGCGGCGGTCGGTGTTCTTCTGACGCCCTGTGACGGCGGCACGGCGGTGGGGCGTCCCTGGACTCCAAGGGCACCCCACCGCCGTACGCGCACCGCGTCGGCTCAGTCCGCGTCCTCCGCCTCGATGCCCAGGCCGGGCAGCAGGCCCGGGAGGAGGGGCGGGAGGGTGACGTCCGGCTTCGCGGGCGGGGTGATGCCGCCGACGGGCGGGGAGGCGGTGCGGCTGTCGTCCTCCGGCGGGTCGAGCAGACCACCGGTGTCGCCGCCGAGCAGACCGTCGCTCTCGTCGCCGGAGTCGGCGGACTCGCTGGGCCGGTGCGACTGGGAGCGTCCGCGCTCGGACGTGCCGTCGTCACCGGTGCGCGGGGGCGAGGAGTGACCGGAGCCGGGCGCGTCGGTGGTCGTCGAGCCGGACCCGCTCGGCCGGCCGCCGTCCCCGCCCTCGTCGTCCTGGGCCGGTGACCGCGGCAGCATGGACTCCAGCGGGGCCACATCGTCGTCTATGGCGTCGAACACCGACGACACCTGCTCACTGACGTCCCCGAGCTGCACGGGCAGCCGCTCGCGCAGCTCCCCCCAGGTCTCCCGGTGGGACTGGGAGAACGCGGAGAGGGCCTGCATGGGGGCGAGCGATCCGGGGTCGTGGGCGTACGCCGCGCTGAGCAGGCGGTGGCCCTCGGAGGCGTCGTGCCGCATGCCGGACAGGGCGCGCCGGATCTCGCCGAGGGACTCGTGGTCGAGGGGGCCGCTGCGACCGCGCTCCATCAGCCGGCGTGCCTCGTTGAGCCGGGTCGAGGCGAGGTCCAGGTAGGCCCGGCCCCGCTCGTCGTTGCCGTCGGCGAGGCCGAGGCGGAAGTCCTCTATGCCGCGCTTGAGGCCGTAGAGCGAGTCACCTGGCAGGGCGTCCGAGCTGGCGGCGGCGACTCCGCCGAAGGCACCGGCGGCCACGCTCACGCTCAGTCCGCCCGCGGTGAGGCCCTTGGCCAGCCGGGAGCGGGGCCGGAACCTGCTCAGCGGGGCCGCTCGATGGGTGCCGCGCGCGCGGCGCTGCTCCGGTACCGACGTGTCCGCCGCCGCCCCGCCGCTCGCGGTGCCCTCCTGCAACATGGCCTCGAAGGCGGCCACGAGCTGGGCCCGCTGGACGACCTTGACCTCGGGGTCCAGCTCGGGCCGGGGCAGCGTCTCCAGACCATGGGCGAGGGTCACCAGGTGACCCTGCTCGGTCGGTTCCGCGGTGGCCCCGGCGGGTGCCGGTCCTCCGGACTGCTCGGCCGCCGCCCCGAGGTCGGACTGCTCCTCCAGGGCCTGGGCGAAGGCGTTCGCCCGCCGGTGTGCCGATACGTTCGCGATCACTGGCGGCACCTCCTCTCGTCATCACGGTCGACTCCCCAGGGGGTCCTGAGGGTTGCACGCCCTGATCGAAACCCCCCGATCGGGTGATCGGAGTCGGCCAGGAGGTGACCACAGGGAGCCTGCATCCCGCACAACGAGCGGCGTGGCACTTGGGTTACGGACGGCGGATGATCGGACCGCGGACTCAACAGACTCTCACCGATGGTGATTTGGGAATTGCGAAGGGTGAACGCCTCAGCGGGCGTCGTCCGGGAGCAGCCGGGCGAGGGTGCGCACGGCCCGGTACTGGAGCGTCTTGATGGCGCCCTCGTTCTTGCCCATGACACGGGCGGTCTCGGCGACCGAGAGGCCCTGGAGGAAGCGCAGGGTCACGCACTCCTGCTGCTGCGGGTTGAGCCGCCGTACGGCCTCCAGCAGGGCGGCGTTGGAGAGCGACTCGAGAACGGAGTCCTCCGGGGACCGCTCGACCTCGTTGGCGTCGAGCATCTCGCCGGTGGTGACCTCGAGCCGGAAGCGGCTGGACTTGAAGTGGTCGGCGACCAGGTTGCGGGCGATGGTCACCAGCCAGGCGCCGAAGTCCCGCCCCTGCCAGGTGAAGGTGCCGATGCGCCGCAGGGCCCGCAGAAAGGTCTCGCTGGTGAGGTCCTCGGCGGTGGCCTTGCCGCCCACGCGGTAGTAGATGTAGCGGTACACGGTGTCGCTGTACTGGTCGTAGAGCCGGCCGAAGGCGTCGGCCTCGCCGGCCTGGGCCCGCTCGACCAGCTCCATCATGCGGGCGCTGTCGCTGTCCGCGGCGGGGCGGCGGTGGGTGGTGGCGGCGGCCCCGGACGAGGACGACCGCGCGCGTCTGCCGACGGCGGCGCTTCCTTCGGCCAGTGCATAGCACGGACCGGCGGGCGCGGCGGCCGCGGCGAGGGCGGGGACGGCATACGCGGTGGGGACGAAGCCGCGCAACAGGTCTTGGGCTGATTTGACCGTTGCGCGCAGCGTAGCCAGGCCCGAGGCGTCAACCCCGACGTGTGGGTACACGGGACTCCCAGAGGCAGAGCTTCCATCACGTGCAGTACGGAACCGTTCACCCGTCGTAGCGAAGGTGGGGCACCGGATTGCGTCTGAGGAGAATAACGCTTCGTGCAGGCACTGCTACGCCCAGTTGCTCAAATCATCGATTACGTCGCTTCTGTGCCCGATTGACGGTCGGTCGGCTGCCGCAGAGTGATCAGTAATTGACCGAAACGGTTCGGATTCCGTGTGACTACAGAGCGTGTTGTGGTCGATGTGAGGAAAAGCGGGCCGAGGGGACTGGAGCGGACGTCCCGGGGGTACGTCATCCCGATTGGGTCAACGGCGCCGGCGGTGCAGCGCGATGGCCGCGGCGGTGCCGCCCGCCACCGCGCCGACGCCCGCCGCCGCGGGGATGCCGACCCTGGCCGCCTTGCGGCCGGTGCGGTAGTCGCGCAGCCGCCACTCCAGCTCGCGGGCGTGCTTGCGCAGCTTGGAGTCCGGGTTGATCGCGTAGGGGTGGCCGACCAGCGACAGCATCGGGATGTCGTTGTGCGAGTCGCTGTAGGCGGCGCAGCGGGACAGGTCCAGTGCCTCGGCGGCGGCCAGCGCCCGGACCGCCTCGGCCTTCGCCGGGCCGTGCAGCGGTTCGCCGACCAGCTTGCCCGTGTAGACGCCGCCGATCGACTCGGCCACGGTGCCGAGCGCGCCGGTCAGGCCCAGGCGGCGGGCGATCACCTGGGCGATCTCCACCGGGGCCGCGGTGACCAGCCAGACCTTCTGCCCGGCGTCCAGGTGGGCCTGGGCGAGGGCGCGGGTGCCGGGCCAGATCCGCTCGGCCATGTACTCGTCGTAGATCTCCTCGCCGATCGACCTCAGCTCGGAGACGCGGTGGCCCTTGACGATCGAGAGCGCGGAGTCGCGCGCGTCCTGCATGTGCTCCGGGTCCTCGAACCCGGCCAGCCGGAACCACGCCTGCTGCCAGGCGAAGCGGGCCAGGTCGCGGGTCTCGAAGAACTTCCTCTTGTACAGCCCCCGGCCGAAGTGGAAGATCGCGGCGCCCTGCATGACGGTGTTGTCGAGGTCGAAGAAGGCGGCCGCGCTCTCGTCGCCGTGTACCGGGAACTCGGGTTCCGCGACGCCGGAGTCGGGCGTGGTCTCCAGGGTCCCGGCGGCTTCCGCGGACTTGCGCGCCGCTTCCGCCGAGGCCTCGCCTGCCAACACGCTCCGCGCCGTGGCGGAGCGCCTACGGGGGGTGAGCCATCGAAGAGCGGCCATGTCCGTGAGCATAGCCAGTCTGTTCGGGCGCTTCGGAGCCGAGAGGTTCGCAGACCGTGAACTCCGGGTGGCGGTGCCGTGGAACGGCCTCACTCCCGGCAGCCTGCCGTGCGCGCGAGAATGGCCGGCATGAGTCCCCTCTTCCGCCGCGGGCCCGCGCAGCCCGAGTCCCCTGAGCACTCCGAGAACCATCTCGTCACCCTCATCCGCAAACCCGGCTGTCATCTGTGTGATGACGCACAGCTCGTCGTCGAGAAGGTCTGCGCCGAACTCGGCGTTCCCTGGGAGGGAAAGGACATCACCGAGGACCCCCGGCTCCACGACCAGTACTGGGAGCAGATTCCGGTCGTGCTGGTCGACGGCCGGCAGCACACCTTCTGGCGTGTGAACGAGGAACGGCTGCGCAAGGCACTGACCGATCAGTACAAGTAGTCCGTATGGTCGCTTAGGATCGATGGTGACCAGGTCTCGGGGGCGTTGATCGTGAGGAGCGTGTACGGCTTTGCCCCCGATGAGTGAGGGACGAGGGCGTGTGTGCGCCGGTTCCCGTTCGGTGCGCCGGGGGCGCGTGACCCCGGTCACGTTGGCCGGGCAAATCGGACACCATCTTTGTGCACGCGTTCACAAAGACATAGCCTGCATTCGACGGGGCGGTCATGTAGGGACGTATGACCGCCTACAGCCCCGCTCTACCCGCAGGAGCACCGTGGCAACTGGCCGAACACACCGACCGGCGACCCGCAGCCGAGGAATTCCCGAGGCCACCGTCGCCAGGCTTCCGCTGTACCTCCGCGCGCTGACCGCGCTCTCCGAGCGCTCGGTGCCCACGGTCTCCTCCGAGGAGCTGGCGGCCGCCGCGGGGGTCAACTCCGCGAAGCTGCGCAAGGACTTCTCCTACCTCGGCTCCTACGGAACGCGGGGCGTCGGCTACGACGTCGAGTATCTCGTCTACCAGATCTCCCGCGAGCTGGGGCTGACCCAGGACTGGCCGGTCGTGATCGTCGGTATCGGCAACCTCGGCGCCGCGCTCGCCAACTACGGCGGCTTCGCCTCCCGCGGCTTCCGGGTCGCCGCGCTCATCGACGCCGATCCGGCGATGGCCGGAAAGCCCGTCGCCGGCATCCCGGTGCAGCACACCGACGAGCTGGAGAAGATCATCCAGGACGACGGTGTATCGATCGGTGTGATCGCGACCCCCGCCGGTGCCGCCCAGCAGGTCTGCGACCGCCTCGTGGCCGCCGGTGTCACCTCCATCCTGAACTTCGCGCCGACCGTGCTGAACGTCCCCGAGGGTGTCGACGTGCGCAAGGTCGACCTCTCCATCGAGCTCCAGATCCTCGCCTTCCACGAGCAGCGCAAGGCCGGCGAGGAGGCCGCGGCCGACGCCGGTGCCGTGCCGCCCGTCGCCGCGCGCAAGCGGCAGCCGTCCGCCGACCAGGGACCCGACGGGGACGTACCCGCCGTGATGCCGGCATGAGCCTCCTCGTCGTCGGACTGAGCCACCGCAGCGCCCCCGTCAGCGTGCTGGAGCGGGCCTCGCTGAACGCGGACGCGCAGCTCAAGCTGCTCCAGGACACGGTCGCCGCCGAACCTGCCGCCGAGGCCGCCCTCCTGGCCACCTGCAACCGCATCGAGCTGTACGCCGACGTGGACAAGTTCCACGCCGGTGTCGCCGAGCTGTCCACGCTGCTCGCCCAGCACAGCGGGGTCGGCCTGGAGGAGCTCACCCCTCATCTCTACGTGCACTACGAGGACCGGGCCGTCCACCACCTGTTCTCGGTGGCCTGCGGACTCGACTCGATGGTGGTCGGCGAGGGGCAGATCCTCGGCCAGATAAAGGACTCCCTGGCCCGCGCCCAGGACCTGCACACCGCCGGGCGGCTCCTCAACGACCTCTTCCAGCAGGCGCTGCGGGTCGGCAAGCGCGCCCACTCCGAGACCGGCATCGACCGCGCCGGACAGTCCCTGGTCACCTTCGGCCTGGAGCAGCTGTCCGCCGGAGCCGACGTCCAGCAGTGGGCGCGGGGCAAGAAGGCCCTGGTGATCGGCGCCGGTTCGATGTCCTCGCTGGCCGCCGCGACGCTGGCGCGTGCCGGGGTCGCCGAGATCGTGGTCGCCAACCGCACCTTCGAGCGCGCCGAGCGCCTGGCCCGGATCCTCTCCGAGGGCGACGACACGGACGTGCTGGCCCGCGCGGTACCGATGGACTCGGTGCCGGGCGAGCTGACACGTGCCGACGTGGCCGTCTCCTGCACCGGCGCGACCGGACTCGTGCTCACGGCCGACGCGGTGGTGGCCTCGGTGGAGGGCCGCACCGGCGCGCCCGTCGCCGCGGCCGACGCGCCCGCGGCCGGTGTGCGGGAGGACCGGCAGAACGCCGGAACGCCACTGCCGACCGCGGGTGCCGTCACCGCCGGCGACGAGAACTGCCCCTTGGACCTGTCCTCCGTGCCGTCCGGCTTCTCCGTCATGGGCGAGGCCGCCGTGGCCGGCATGGACGCCGCGACGCTGGAGCAGCACGGGGCGTGGGCCGCGGGCGGCACGGCGGTGGACCGGCCGCGCGAGACGGGCCGGACCGGACCGGAGGCGGACGCCGAACTGATCGGGGCGCTCGCCGCGACGGCGACGCGCACCGGCCGCATCCCCGAGCGCCGCCGCCCGGAGCCGGTCGCCGAGGCGCCGCGTCCCGAGCCCGTGCTCTTCCTGCTCGACCTCGCGATGCCGCGTGACGTCGACGCCGCCGTGCACCGGCTGGCCGGGGTGCGCCTGGTCGACATCGAGTCGCTCGCGGACGCCTCCGCCGACGCCCCGATGGCCGCCGACGTGGACATGGTCCGCCGGATCGTCGCCGACGAGGTCACCGCGTTCGGCGCCGCCCAGCGTGCCGCGCACATCACGCCCACCGTGGTCGCGCTGCGCAGCATGGCCGCCGACGTCGTGGCCGGCGAGATCGCCCGGCTGGAAGGGCGGCTGCCGGGGCTCGACGACAAGCACCGCGCCGAGATCACCCAGACCGTCAGGCGTGTGGTGGACAAGCTGCTGCACGCGCCGACGGTGCGGGTCAAGCAGCTCGCCGCCGAACCCGGCGGCGCCGGGTACGCGGACGCGCTGCGCACCCTGTTCGACCTCGACCAGGAGACGGTGGCCTCCGTCTCCCGCGCCGGGAACAGCACCACTGAGAAGAACCGAGGGCCGGCATGACTGAGAAGGCACTGAGGCTGGGGACCAGGCGCAGCAAGCTCGCCATGGCCCAGTCCGGGCAGGTGGCGGACGCCGTGAGCCAGGTGACCGGTCGGCCCGTTGAGCTGGTCGAGATCACCACGTACGGCGACACGTCGCGCGAGCACCTGGCGCAGATCGGCGGCACGGGCGTGTTCGTCGCCGCGCTGCGCGACGCGCTGCTGCGGGGAGAGGTGGACTTCGCGGTTCACTCGCTCAAGGACCTCCCCACCGCGCAGCACGAGGGCCTGGTCGTGGCCGCGATCCCGGAGCGCGAGGACCCGCGGGACGTGGTCGTCGCCCGGGACGCGCGCAAGCTGACCGACCTGCCGCGCGGTGCGCGCATCGGCACGGGGGCGCCGCGCCGCATGGCGCAGCTCAACGCGTACGCCCGCACCCACGGCATGGAGATCGAGACGGTCCCGATCCGGGGCAACGTCGACACGCGCATCGGATACGTCCGCAGCGGTGAGCTGGACGCGGTCGTGCTGGCCGCCGCCGGGCTCAACCGGGTCGGACGCATCGACGAGGTGACCGACTTCCTGTCGGTCGACACGGTTCTGCCCGCCCCCGGCCAGGGGGCACTGGCGATCGAGTGCAGGGCGGGGCACACCGCCCAAGACGCTGCCCTGATCGCCGCGCTCGCCGAGCTCGACGACCCGTTCACGCGGGCCGCCGTAACGGCCGAGCGGTCACTGCTCGCCGCCCTGGAGGCCGGCTGCAGCGCCCCCGTGGGCGCCTTGGCCGACCTCCTGGCCGACGGGCAGACTGTCAAGGAAATGCGCCTGCGCGGCGTCGTCGGCACGACCGACGGCTCGACGCTGGTGCAGCTGTCCACCACCGGTCCCGTGCCCCGGACGCACGAAGCGGCGCTGGCACTCGGTCGCGAACTCGCCACCGAGATGCTCGCCCAGGGCGCGGCCGGTCTGATGGGGGAGCGAGCACATTGAGCCCCACCGCCTTTCCCGCCGGTCCGGAACACGGGCACGTCACCTTCCTCGGTGCCGGACCCGGAGATCCGGGACTGCTGACTCTGCGCGCCGTGGAGGCGCTGGCCCACGCGGACGTCCTGGTCGCCGAGCACGAGGTGCTCGACGTCGTGCGGACGCATGCGCGGCAGGGCGTGTCGGAAGTGCACACGGATGCCGATCCGTCGGAACCGGGCACAGGCACGCCCCAGCTGACGGTAGTTGACGGTGCGTCAACGGCCGTCGGTGTCCCCGCCGTGCGGGATGCCGCACATCTTGTCATGGAGGCCGCGCGGGGCGGCAGGCGGGTCGTGCGTGCGGTGACCGGTGACCCCGGGCTCGACACGTACGCCGCCGAGGAGATGCTGGCGTGCGCCGCGGCCGGGGTGCCCTTCGAGGTCGTCCCCGGCGTCGCGAACGCCGTCGGCGTACCCGCGTACGCCGGTGTGCCGCTGCGCGACGCGGAAGGCACCGACGTGCGGTTCGTGGACGCCCGCACGGCGTCGGACCGCTGCTGGACCGAGGTGGGCGCCTCCGACGGGACGGTGGTCGTGTCGACGACGCTGGACTCGGTGGCGGCGGCCGCGGGTGAGCTGGTGTCGGCGGGACGCAAGCCGGACACCCCGCTGACGGTGACGATCGCCGGTACGACGACGCGGCAGCGGACCTGGACGGCGACGCTCGGCACGGTCGCGCAGACCCTGAAGCAGGCGAAGGTGCTGCCCTCCCCGGACGGCGGCCGCCCGGTGATAGCCGTGGTCGGCGAGCGCAGCGCCCCCGCCCGGCGCGACCAGCTGTCGTGGTTCGAGTCCAAGCCGCTGTTCGGCTGGAAGGTCCTCGTCCCGCGCACGAAGGAACAGGCGGCGTCGCTCTCCGACCAGCTCAGGTCCTACGGCGCGGTGCCGCACGAGGTCCCGACCATCGCGGTGGAGCCGCCCCGCACCCCGCAGCAGATGGAGCGCGCGGTCAAGGGCCTGGTGACGGGCCGCTACGAGTGGATCGCGTTCACGTCGGTCAACGCGGTGAAGGCGGTCCGGGAGAAGTTCGAGGAGTACGGTCTCGACGCCCGTGCCTTCGCCGGCATCAAGGTCGCGGCGGTGGGCGAGCAGACGGCGAACGCGCTGATCGCCTTCGGCGTGAAGCCGGACCTGGTGCCGAGCGGCGAGCAGTCGGCCGCCGGGCTCCTGGAGGACTGGCCGCCGTACGACCCGGTCTTCGACCCGATCGACCGTGTCTTCCTGCCCCGTGCCGACATCGCCACGGAGACCCTGGTCGCCGGTCTGATCGAACTGGGCTGGGAGGTCGACGACGTCACCGCCTACCGCACGGTGCGCGCCTCGCCGCCGCCGGCCACGACCCGGGAGGCGATCAAGGGCGGCGGCTTCGACGCGGTGCTCTTCACGTCGTCGTCCACGGTCCGCAACCTGGTCGGCATCGCGGGCAAGCCGCACAACGTCACGGTGATCGCGTGCATCGGTCCGGCCACGGCCAAGACGGCCGAGGAACACGGGCTGCGCGTCGACGTGATGGCTCCCGAGCCGTCCGTCCTCAAGCTGGCGGAGGCCCTGGCCGACTTCGGCCTGCGCCGCCGCGCGGCGGCCCTGGAGGCCGGGGACCCGGTGACCCGGCCCAGCGAACGGCGGCCGGGGTCGCGGAGACGGCGGTCCTCGACCTGAGGTGGAACGGGGCGCTCCGGCAACGGGGCGCCCCGTCGCCGTACGGCCCCTGGCGCCGGGTGAGGGGCGGGGCGACGCGGGCGGGCCCGGGCCGGTGGGAAAACGCCTCGACACGGGCGGGCCTTAGCCGATGGAAAACGCCTCGACACGGGCGCGGCGATCGGGGACGCTTCGCGCGATGACCAGAATCGACGACACTCCGCCCGCCTGGGACGAACGCACCCAGCTCACCCGGTTCCTCGACTACGCGCGGGACACCGCGCGCGCCAAGTGCGACGGCGTCTCCGAGGAGAACGCGCGCAAGGCGATCCTGCCCGGATCACCGCTGATGACCATGAGCGGACTGATCAACCACCTCCGCTGGGTCGAGTACCACTGGTTCCGCGTGGTCTTCCTCGGCGAGGAGGACGAGGGTCCCTGGACCGACGAGGACCCCGACCGGGAGATGCGGATCGCCGTCGACTTCCCGCTCGCGCGACTGCTCGACGAGTACGCCGAACACAGCGCCCGGCACCGCGAGCTGGTCGCCCGGACCGGCCTGGACGAGCGGGCCCGGCGGCCCGTCAGGAACGGCGTCCACGTCGACCTGCGCTGGATCCTGCTCCACCTCACGGAGGAGACGGCCCGCCACAACGGCCACCTGGACATCCTGCGCGAGATGCTCGACGGCACCACCGGCGACTGAGGGCACGGTTGATTCCTCCCGGGATCCCGGACGGCCGTGGCTCCCGAGGGGGCCGGGGCGCGCGCGTCGTGCGGGTCGGCGGGCAGGTTCCGGTTGCGGTGTCCGCCTCAGTCGGACTCCAGCAGCTCCTTGAGCCGGGACAGGTCGGCGGTGACCGTACCGGCGTCGCGTTCGAAGTCGGCGTCGGTCGTCCCGGGTTGCCGGCGGAGGGTGAAGACCACCTCGCATCCCGAGGCGTCGGCGATCACCCGGACGGGGTTGTGGACGGTTTCGCCCGAGGGCAGCGTGACGTAGTGGTCGAGTACACCCAGGTCGTTGCGCGGTGCGAAGGTGACCTTGACCCGGCCCAGGGGGGAGGAGTCCGCGACCCATTCGCCGTCGGCGGTCTGCTCGACGGTGCCGCCGAGGCCGTGGGCCCACGCCGGCAGGTTGGCCGGGTCCGAGGCGAAGGCGTAGACGTCGGCGGCCGTGCGGTCGATGCGGACGCCGAGGTGGCGTGATTCCCTGCCGGTGCTGTTCATGCCGGTGACGGTAGCGGGCCGCCGTCGCCGTCCGCTTGAAGAAACCGGACACGTCTCAGTGGTCACGTCTCAGTGGTGATGGGCGCGGCCGCCCGTGTTGTGGATGACGCGCTGGAGCACCTTCATGGTGGTCAGGTACTCCTCGTCGGAGATCCCCGCGTGGCGTTCCGCCCTCAGGTCGTCCTGGAGGGCGGCGGCCTTCTCGAAGAACGTGCGGCCCTCCGGGGTCAGGGAGAGACGGTCGTCGGGGGCCTCGACGACCCAGCCCGCCGTGATCGTCGCGTCGATCTCCGCCTCCATCGTCTCCGGACCCGTGTCGAGGTAGTTCCGCAGGAGGCCGGAGACCTCGGCGCGGGTCTTCGGGGCGCCCGCGCGGGCCACCTGGGCGAGGACCCACCACTGGGGCTGGGTCGTGCCGAGTTCGGCGAGGGCCGCCCGGGTGCGGGTGACGACGGCCTTGTAGGCGGCCCAGGCCCAGTAACCGACGGGCTGGCGGACGAGTTCGGGGTCGCTGTGCGAGTAGTCCATGGCGTCGACCGTAGAGGCTGAAGTTTGGTTGAGGTCAAGCGTCGCCCGGAGGCCGCGCGGGCCGACTCTCCGTCGGCAAAGGCACGGGCGGGGCGGGCGTAGCGTAGGTGGTATGACGACGTACGGATCCTTTCCCGGCACCCGGCCCCGACGGCTGAGGACCACCCCCGTGATGCGTCGGATGGTCGCCGAGACCCGGCTGCACCCCGCCGACTTCATCCTGCCCGCCTTCGTCCGCGAGGGCGTGAGCGAGCCGGTGCCGATCGCGGCGATGCCCGGGGTCGTGCAGCACACGCGGGACACGCTGAAGAAGGCGGCCGCGGAGGCGGTCGAGGCGGGGGTCTCCGGGATCATGCTCTTCGGAGTGCCGGAGGACGGGAAGAAGGACGCCGCCGGGACGGCCGGGACCGACCCGGACGGGATCCTCCAGGTCGCGCTGCGCGACGTGCGGGCCGAGGTGGGGGACGAGCTGCTCGTCATGTCCGACCTCTGTCTCGACGAGTTCACCGACCACGGGCACTGCGGGGTCCTCGACGACCAGGGGCGCGTCGACAACGACGCCACCCTTGAGCGGTACGCCGAGATGGCGCAGGTCCAGGCCGACGCGGGTGCCCATGTCGTCGGTCCCAGCGGGATGATGGACGGGCAGATCGGCGTCATCCGCGACGCCCTCGACCAGATCGGACGGGAGGACGTCGCGATCCTCGCGTACACCGCCAAGTACGCCTCCGCCTTCTACGGGCCCTTCCGCGAGGCCGTCGGCTCCTCGCTCAAGGGGGACCGCAAGACCTACCAGCAGGACGCCGCCAACGCGCGGGAGTCGCTGCGGGAGCTGGCGCTGGACCTGGAGGAGGGGGCCGACATGGTGATGGTCAAGCCGGCCGGGCCCTACCTCGACATCCTCGCCAAGGTCGCCGAGGCCTCGGACGTGCCCGTGGCCGCGTACCAGATCTCCGGTGAGTACTCGATGATCGAGGCCGCCGCCGAGAAGGGCTGGATCGACCGCGACCGGGCCATCCTGGAGAGCCTCACCGGGATCAAGCGGGCGGGCGCGCGCAACATCCTGACGTACTGGGCGACCGAGGTCGCGCGCACGCTGCGCTGAGCGACCGGTGCCGGCCCCCGACGCAAGGGGTGCGGGTGCGCTGACCCCTTCAGTACTCGAGCGCGTTCGACGCCTCGGTCTGCCAGTAGGTGACGGTCAGCGCGGTGTCGACGTACACGCCGCCGGCGGGCAGCTTGACCCTGGCGATGGAGCCGTCCTCGAACGGGACGGTGAGGGTGGTCGTCTCGTAGCCGTTCTCGCCGCTGCCGTCGCCGGACGACAGGCGCACGCCCGCGTAGCCGGACTCGCCGGGGGCCAGCGTCGTCAGCGACTGCGGCTTGCTGGACTCCGCGACCGGCGGCACCGACTGGGCCTCGCCGAACCGCGCCGCCGGGTACTGCGGCAGCGCGCACGTCTTCGAGCCGGTGTTGGTGGCGGTCAGCAGCAGGTGGTTGACCGGGCGGGGGGCGTTCGCCGCGGTGATCCGCACGTCCGACGCGGAGCACTCGCCGGGGAGGTCCGCGTCGGAGTCGTCGGAGGCGTCGCCGGTGCCGGAGTGCGAACCGGAGCCGGACCCCGCGCCCGGTGCGTTGTCCTTTCCGGCGGATCCGGCCGAGCCCGCGCCGCCGGTCGTCCCGGTGCTCCCGGTGTTCCCCGTGTCCTCGGCGTCCCCCGGGTTCGCGGTGTCGTCCTTCGCGTTGCCGGCCGGCCGGGCGTCGCTCCCGTTCGCCGACGCGGAGGTGGAGGACTCGGGTGCCGGGGAGCCCGTGAGCTCGTCGCCCTCGCAGGCCGTCAGGGAGAGCGCGGCCAGCGCGACCGTGGTGGCGGCGAACAGGCGGGTACGGGTGATGCGGCGTGCGGACATGGCAGTTCCCCCTGGGAATGCGAGAGTTGGTCGAGCCGCTCGACCGTCGACCGGGAGCGGCTGCTTGGATGACCACAGCGTGCGGCCCTGACCGTCCCGGCCGCCAGCGGCGCGGGAACATGCGGGACGGTGGGACGTCGGGAACGCTCTGACCTGCGGGAACAACGTCCTTCTGGGATGCGGTACGGGGACACGGGAAGAGGGAGGAACGGTGGCGGGGGACGACTTCGCGGGGCTGCTTCGGGAGTTGAAGGAGCGGTCCGGACTCAGTTACGGGGTACTCGGCAAGCGGCTGCACATGAGCGGCTCGACCCTGCACCGGTACGTCAGCGGGGAGGTCGTGCCGGTCGAGTTCGCCCCCGTCGAACGCCTCGCCCGCGTGTGCCGGGCGACGCCCGAGGAGCTGCTCGAACTCCACCGCCGCTGGATCCGCGCGGACGCGCTGCGCGGCGTGAAGAAGGGGGAGACCGAGAGCGCCGAGGACGCCGACGGCGCGCGGGACGCGCCGGGGCCGGCCCCGGGTGGTGCCGTCCCGCCGACCTCGCCGACCCCGCCGGTCCCCTCGGCCCCGGCCGTCGCGCCCGCGCCGGAGACCTCGCCCGGGCGGACGTCCCGGCGCGCACCGGAGGACCCGCCCGCCCTCGGCGTGCCCGGCCCGCCCCGCCGACGGGTCCCGCGCGCCGCGCTCTACGCGGCGTCCGGCGTCGTGGCCGTGAGCGCCGCCGTGGCGCTCGTGGCTAGCCTCGTGGGGGACCCGGGCGACGACGGCCGGCACGGTCCCGCCGGGGCCGTCGCGCAGACCTCCGTGCACGCGGAGGCGTCCGGACCGGCGACCCGGTCGGGCTCCCCGAGCGCGAGCACCTCCTCGTCCCCCGCGTCGTCACCGTCCGTCTCCGCGTCCCCGTCGGGGTCCCCCTCCACGGCACCGTCGCGCCGGGTCGGCGCCACCCCGGGCGGCAAGGCACCGGCACAGGGTCCCCCGCTCACCGTGTCGACCACCCCGTACTACTGGGACGTGCCCTGCGACCACGCCTTCCTGGTCGACCGCAGCCCGAAGAACGTCCCCAAGCCCCCGCCCCAGCAGGACGCCGTCGGCTGGGCCACCCCCCTGCGCGCGGTCTCCGCGAACCGGCAGACGGTCGTCCTCACCGTGCAGGGCACCGGCCCGCAGACGGTGGTCCTGGAGGACCTGCACGTACGGGTCAAGAGCACTGGTCCCGCGCTGGACTGGAACCAGTACGTGATGGGCAACGGCTGCGGCGGCCAGGTGCACACCACGGCCTTCGACGTCTCGCTGGACCTCGGTACCCCGACCGCGACGCCGATCGGGGGCCAGCGGGACTTCCCGTACAGCGTCAGCGAGTCCGATCCCGAGGTCTTCCAGGTCAGCGCGCACACCAGCGGCCACGACGTCAGCTGGGAGCTGGAACTGGAGTGGTCCAGCGGCGGCCGGCACGGCACCACGCGCATCGACGACAACGGCAAGCCGTTCCGCACGAGCGCATCCCGGGACGACTCCTACTACGCGTACCCCCTCGGCAGCAGTGCCTGGGAGCTGGTCGAGGGCGGTTGAGGGGGCCCGGAGCGCCCGGCTCCGGGGGCGTCGGGGCATCGGCAAGTCCGGCCGGGCGATAGGTTGTTGAGCATCACACCGGTTCGCTTCGTCAGGCGACATCCGAAAGGCGGTACGCCCATGTCCGGTGACGCCCTCAGCCAGGACCCCGCGGAGCTGCGCAGGAGGATCGACAGCAGCAAGGCGCACCCGGCGCGGGTCTACGACGTCTTCCTCGGCGGCAAGGACCACTACCCCGCCGACCTGGACGCGGCGGCCGCCGGACTCGCCGCCAACCCGCGCGGCTACCTCGACGTGCGGCACAACCGCGACTTCCTGCGGCGCGCGGTGACCACGCTGGCCCGCGAGGACGGCATCCGGCAGTTCCTCGACATCGGCACCGGGCTGCCGACCGCCGAGAACGTGCACCAGATCGCCCAGCGCATCGCCCCCGAGTCGCGCGTCGTGTACGTCGACAACGACCCCGTCGTGCTCGCCCACGCCCGGGCCCTGCTCACCAGCGGTCCCGAGGGGCGTACGGACTACATCGACGCCGACCTGAAGCAGCCTGCGCGGATCCTCGAACAGGCCGCCGAGGTCATCGACTTCGACCGGCCGGTGGCGCTCTGCCTGGTCGCCATCCTGCACTTCGTCGAGGACGCCCAGGCCTACCCGATCGTCCGTGCACTGGTCGACGCGCTGCCCGCCGGCAGCCGGCTCGTGCTCAGCCACCTCACCGACGACCTCAACCCGGAGAACGTGCGCGCGGTGCAGCGGACGTACACCGAGCGGGGTTTCACCTTCGTGCTGCGCTCCCGGGACGACGTCGAGCGGTTCTTCACGGAGAGCGGGCTGAAGCTCGCCGACCCCGGGGTCGTGCCGGTGCACCACTGGCGGCCGGACCACGCGGCGCCGGTGCCGGACCAGCCGGAGGAGTCCTACCTCGCCGCGCTCGACGACATCGAGAAGGTCAGGTACAAGGACATCAACGACGTCACGGACGCCGACATCAACGTGTACGGCGGTCTGGGCACCAAGGCCTGACGCTCCGGCGACCGGCGACCGGCGACCGGCGACCGGCTGGTGACCGGCGACCGCGCCGGACCGGGGCCGCCGGTCGTACGGGTGTCCGGATCGCGGAAAGTCGCCTGTAGACGGCACGTACTTCTCTACGCTGCGCGCATGACCGTGACCGACAACGCGTCCGCCGCTCCCGCCGCCGTCCCCGCTCCGCTGCCGCCGCTGGCCGCGCGGGCCCGGTCGACCGGAGGTTCGCCCGTACGGGACATCCTCGCCGTCACCGCCCGCCCCGAGGTGATCAACTTCGCGGGCGGGCTGCCGGCCCCCGAGCTGTTCGACGCCGACGGCATCGCCGCCGCGTACCGGGACGTGCTCGCCGAGACGCCCGCACGGGCCCTGCAGTACTCCACCACCGAGGGAGAGCCCACCCTGCGGGCCGCGCTCGCCGCCCGCACCTCGGCCCGCGGACTGGCCACCGACGCCGACGACCTCCTCGTCACCACCGGCTCCCAGCAGGCCCTGTCACTGCTCGCCACCGCCCTGCTCGAACCCGGCGACACCGTCCTCGTGGAGCGCCCCTGCTACCTGGCCGCGCTCCAGGCCTTCGGCTTCGCGGGCGCCCGGGTGGTGGCCGTGCCCGGGGACGAGGACGGAATCGACCCCGGCGCGCTGGAGGAGCTGGTGGTGCGCGAGCGCCCCAAGCTGCTCTACACGGTCCCCACCTTCTCCAACCCCACCGGCCGCACCCTGCCGGCCGCCCGCCGCGCCGCCGTCGCCGAGGTCGCCGGACGGTGCGGGCTGTGGATCGTCGAGGACGACCCCTACGGCGAGCTGCGCTTCGAGGGCGAGCGGGTGCCGTGGATCGCCTCCTACCCGGGCGCCCGGGACCGGACCGTGCTGCTGGGGTCCTTCTCCAAGGTCATGGCACCGGGCCTGCGCCTGGGCTGGCTGCGGGCGCCCGCCGAGCTGCGCCGGGCCTGCACGGTCGCCAAGCAGGCCGCCGACCTGCACACCCCGACCGTCAACCAGCTCGCCGCCGCCCGCTACCTGGCCGACCGGGACCTGGACGCCCACGTCGCCCGGGTCGCCGCCGCCTACGGGGCACGCCGGGACGCCATGCTCGCGGGCCTCCCGGACGCGCTCCCGGCGGGTTCGGCGTGGACCCGTCCCGAGGGCGGCATGTTCCTGTGGGCCCGGCTGCCCGACCGGTACGACACCACCGCCCTCCTCCCCGAGGTGGTCCGGCACGACGTGGCCTACGTCCCCGGCGCCCCCTTCCACGCCGGCGAGCCCGACCGCGCCACGCTGCGGCTCTGCTTCGTCACACAGACCCCGGACGAGATCGCGGAGGGGCTGCGGAGGCTGGCGGAGGCACTGGCCGAGGCGGGACCGGCGGCCTAGGACCAATTGCGGAGGGATAGGAGGGCGTCGCCGCACGTACGGTGAGGCCATGGCTGACAGCGCACGGACGACGGCACCCTTCTCCCTGGACGCCTACCTCGCCCGCATCGGCTGGGCGGGCGGGCGGCGCCCCGACCCGGACACGCTCCGGGGCGTGCAGCTCGCCCACCTGAGGGCCATCCCCTTCGAGAACCTCGACGCCCTGGGCGGCCGGGCCCCCTCCCTCGACCTCGGCGACCTGATGGCCAAGCTGGTCCACGGCCGCCGGCGCGGTGGCTACTGCTACGAGCACAACACGCTCTTCGCGGCGGCCCTGGAGGCGCTCGGCGTGCGGGTGACCCGGCTGACCGCGCGGGTCGTCGTCGGCGCCGAACGCTTCGAGGACCGTCCGCGCACCCACATGGCCCTCCTCGCCGAACTGCCCGGCGACCCGCGGCCCCACCTGGTCGACGTCGGGTTCGGTGCCCTCGGCTCCCTGCTGGAGCCGGTGCCGCTGACGGCGGACACCGAGTTCCACGACGCCGGACGCCGGCACCGGCTGGTGCACGCGCCGCACCGGGGGCCGCTGGAGACGTGGGTGCTGGAGGCGTACCTCGCGGGCGGCTGGCAGGCGCAGTACGCCTTCACCCCGGAGCCGTTCGAGCCGTCCGACTACGAGGTGATCAACTGGCACGTCGCCACCAACCCCAGGTCCCCGTTCGCCCGGCGCCCCTACGTCCAGCGCCTCACCCCGGACGCGCACCTGCTCCTCGACGGCGACCGCCTCGTCGTGACGCGTACCGGGGACGGCACGGTCACCGAGGAGAAGGTGGCCGACGAGGCGGAGGCCCGCCGGGTGCTGGCGGAGGAGTTCGGCATCGACGCCCCCGAGGGGCTGACGCTGCTGAGGTGAGGGCCGGGGAGGTCGGCCCGGCCCTCACCCACGGGGCGTGCTCAGAGGCGCTCGGGCGTCCGGATGCCCAGCAGGGCCATGCCGCGGTGCAGGGTGCGGGCCGTGAGGTCGCACAGGAACAGGCGGTTCTCCACCTGCTCCGGCGCCTCCGCCTTCAGGACCGGGCACTTGTCGTAGAACGTGGTGTACAGCGACGCCAGCTGGTACAGGTACGCGGCCAGCTTGTGCGGGGCGTACTCGGCGGCCGCCTCGAAGACCGTGTCCCCGAACGCGTCCAGGTGCAGGCCCAGCGCCCGCTCCGCCGCGTGCAGCTCCAGCTCCGGGTGGGCGGCGGGGCGGACCTCGCCGGCCTTGCGCAGGATGGACCGGATACGGGCGTAGGCGTACTGGAGGTAGACGCTGGTGTCGCCGTTGAGCGAGACCATCTGGTCCAGGTCGAACTTGTAGTCGCGGCTCGGCGACGTCGACAGGTCCGCGTACTTCACGGCGCCGATGCCGACCTGCGCGGCCCGCTCCTGGATCTCGTCCTCGGTGAGGTCCCGCGCCTTCTCCCGCACGACCTCCGCCGCCCGCTGCACCGCCTCGTCCAGCAGGTCCTCCAGGCGCACGGTCTCGCCCGCGCGCGTCTTGAAGGGCTTGCCGTCGGCGCCGAGCACCGTGCCGTAGGCCATGTTGTGCGCGGTGACCTCGTCACCGAGCCAGCCGGCCCGGCGGGCGGTCTCGAAGACCATCCTGAAGTGCAGCGACTGGCGCACGTCGACGACGTACAGCAGCGTGGTGGCGTGCAGGTCCTGGACGCGGTTGCGGATCGCGGTCAGGTCGGAGGCCGCGTAGCCGAAACCGCCGTCGGCCTTCTGCACGATCAGCGGCACCGGCTGGTCGTCCTTGCCGCGGATCTCGTCGAAGAACACCACCAGCGCGCCCTCGGAGCGCACCGCGACTCCCGTCTCCTCCAGGAGGCGGGCGGTCTCCGGCATGCCGTCGTTGTACGCGGACTCGCCGACGATCTCCTCGTCGCGGATCTCCATGTCGAGCTTCTCGAAGACCGAGTAGAAGTAGACCTTCGACTCGTCGACGAACTGCTGCCACAGCTCCAGCGTCTCCTTGTCGCCGGACTGGAGGGCGACGACCCGCTTGCGGGCCCGCTCCTTGAACTCCTCGTCCGCGTCGAAGACCGCGCGCGACGCCTTGTACACCCGGTTCAGGTTCGACATGGCCTGCTCGCCGTCGACGTCCCCGGCCGGGGCCAGCTCGCCGGGGTGCTCGACCAGGTACTGGATGAGCATGCCGAACTGGGTGCCCCAGTCGCCGATGTGGTGCCGGCCGATCGTCTTCTCGCCGGTGAAGTCGAGCATCCCGCGCAGCGCGTCGCCGATGACCGCGGAGCGCAGGTGGCCGACGTGCATCTCCTTCGCCACGTTCGGCTGGGCGTAGTCGACGACCGTGGTGCCCGCGTCCGCCTTCAGCGGCACGCCGAGGCGCTCGCCGTCCGCGAGGCGCGCGGCGAGGTTCGCGGTGATGGCGCGGTCGGCGACGGTGATGTTGAGGAAGCCGGGTCCGGAGACCTCGACGTCCTTGATCAGTTCGTCACCGGTGGTGAGGTGCGCGACGACCTCGGTCGCCAGCTCCCGCGGGTTGGCCTTCGCCTTCTTGGCCAGGGCCAGGATGCCGTTGGCCTGGTAGTCCGCCCGGTCGCTTCGTCGCAGCAGCGGGTCGGCGCCGGCGGCCTCCGGCCGGGTGGCCGTGAGGGCGGACGCGAGCTGCTGCTGGACGGAGTCGGTGAGGGACGTGACCGAGGCCATGGAGTGGCTGCCGTTCTGCTCGGGTTCGTGGAAGTAGTACAGAAACCGAGTATCCCACGCGGTGAAAAGCGGTTTTCGCGGATGCGCGCCGGGCTGGGAGAATGGGGCGGACAGCCGTGCGACCGTACCGGCTGTCTCCGCAGCAGTGCCAGAGAAGTTCCAGAGAAGTTCCAGGGAAGAGGACGTGCCGATCGTGGCTCAGAGCACAGAGACCACCGACTGGGTCTCCCGTTTCGCGGACGAGGTCATCGCCGAGGCGGAGCGTCGTGCCGCGGGCGCGAAATCCTCACTCGCCGCCGCTCCGGGTGCGGTCGTCGTCGCCTCCGGGCTCTCCCCGTCCGGCCCCATCCACCTGGGCAACCTGCGCGAGGTCATGACCCCGCACCTGGTCGCCGACGAGATCCGCCGCCGCGGGCACGAGGTGCGGCACCTGATCTCCTGGGACGACTACGACCGCTACCGCAAGGTGCCGGCCGGCGTCCCCGGCGTGGACGAGTCCTGGGCCGAGCACATCGGCAAGCCCCTGACCTCGGTCCCCGCCCCGAAGGGCTCCCCGCACCCGAACTGGGCGGAGCACTTCAAGGCCGCGATGGTCGCCTCGCTCGCCGAGATGGGCGTCGAGTTCGACGGCATCAGCCAGACCGCGCAGTACACCTCCGGTGTCTACCGCGAGCAGATCCTGCACGCCATGAAGCACCGGCGGGACATCGACGCGATCCTCGACCAGTACCGCACCAAGAAGGCACCGGCGAAGAAGCCGCAGCAGTCGCAGAAGCCCGTCGACGAGGCCGAGCTGGAGGCCGCCGAGGGCTCCGGCGCCGCCGCCGAGGACGACGGCAGCTCCGGTTCCGCCGGCTACTTCCCGTACAAGCCGTACTGCGGCAACTGCGAGAAGGACCTGACGACGGTCACCGCCTACGACGACGACTCGACCGAGCTGACGTACGCGTGCACCGCCTGCGGCTTCTCCGAGACCGTGCGGCTGAGCGAGTTCAACCGCGGCAAGCTGGTCTGGAAGGTCGACTGGCCCATGCGCTGGGCGTACGAGGGGGTCGTCTTCGAGCCGAGCGGCGTGGACCACTCCTCGCCCGGGTCGTCGTTCCAGGTCGGCGGGCAGATCGTCGGCATCTTCGGCGGCGAGCAGCCGATCGGGCCGATGTACGCCTTCGTCGGCATCAGCGGCATGGCCAAGATGTCCTCGTCCAAGGGCGGGGTGCCCACCCCGGCCGACGCGCTGCAGATCATGGAGCCGCAGCTGCTGCGCTGGCTGTACGCCCGCCGCCGCCCCAACCAGTCCTTCAAGATCGCCTTCGACCAGGAGATCCAGCGGCTGTACGACGAGTGGGACCGCCTCGACGCCAAGGTCGCCGACGGCACCGCGCTGCCCGCCGACGCCGCCGCCCACGCCCGCGCCGTCCGCACCGCCGCCGGTGAGCTGCCGCGCACGCCCAGGCCGCTGCCGTACCGCACGCTCGCCTCCGTGGCCGACATCACCGCCGGACACGAGGACCAGGCGCTGCGCATCCTCGGCGAGCTGGACCCGGCGAACCCGATCGCGTCGCTGGACGAGGCCCGGCCGCGCTACGACAAGGCCGAGGCGTGGATCAACACGCACGTCCCCGCCGACCAGCGCACCGTCGTGCGCCGGGAGCCCGACGCCGAGCTGCTCAAGTCCCTCGATGAGCCGAGCCGGCAGTCGCTGCGGCTGCTGCTGGACGGGCTGGCCGACCACTGGTCCCTGGACGGCCTCACCCACCACGTCTACGGCGTCCCCAAGGTCCAGGCGGGCTTCCCGGCCGACGCCACGCCCAAGGAGCTGCCGCCGGAGATCAAGACCGCCCAGCGGACGTTCTTCGCGCTCCTGTACCACCTGCTCGTCGGCCGCGACACCGGCCCGCGCCTGCCCACCCTGCTGCTCGCGGTGGGGCAGGACCGGGTGCGGACCCTGCTCGGGGAGTAGCACCGTCCATACGGCGAAGGGGCGCCCGGTCACGACCGGGCGCCCCTTCGCCGTACGCGGCGGCGCCGGGCTCAGGCGATGTGCTCGTCCTCCAGCTCCGCGCCGTGGCGCTCCTGGAACCGCAGGACCATGCGCTTGGCATCGGCGTCCAGAAGGGAGACGCCGAACGTGGCCTCGACGTCGTACGCGAACTCGCGCGGGGTGGGGTAGCCGCTGCCGTTGCCGAGCGACTGCTTGAAGACCTGGTAGTAGTCGTTCTCGTCCGGGCCCTCCGGCTCCGGGGTGCCGCCGCCCTCGCCCAGCTCGCGGGTGCGGTGCGGCCCGACCGGTATGGGGAAGCCGCCGGTCTCCTCCGGAGCGGGCTCCTGCGCCGGAGGCTCCTCCTCGAACTGCTGCCGGTACTGGTCGGCCTGGCGCTGCTCCGCCTCCCACTGGGCGTACTGGTCCGGGTCGTACGTCGGGTCGTAGTCGCCGTGGTACTCGACCGACTGCGGGTCCCGGGCGTGCAGCCACGGGTTCTGCTCCGCTGCCGGTCCCTCCTCCCGCACCGGCTCCGCGTCCTCGCCGCCCGCCAGCTCGGCCCGCTGTCCGCCAGCGGGCGCCGCCTGCGGGGCCGCCTCCTGGGGGCGCGGGGCGGGCGGGAGCAGGGCCGGTTCGATGCCGGCCGCCGCCAGGCCGGACGGGGCGGTCTGCGCCAGCGGGACGCCGTAGCGGGCCAGCCGCAGCGGCATCAGGGACTCCACGGGCGCCTTGCGGCGCCAGGCGCGGCCGAACCGCGAACGCAGCCGGGCCTGGTAGACCAGCCGCTCCTGCTCCAGCTTGATCACCTGCTCGTAGGAGCGCAGCTCCCACAGCTTCATGCGGCGCCACAACAGGAACGTCGGCACCGGAGAGAGCAGCCAGCGGGTGAGGCGGACGCCCTCCATGTGCTTGTCGGCGGTGATGTCGGCGATCCGGCCGACCGCGTGCCGGGCGGCCTCCACCGACACCACGAACAGGATCGGGATGACCCCGTGCATGCCGACACCCAGCGGGTCGGGCCAGGCCGCCGCGCCGTTGAACGCGATCGTCGCCGCCGTCAGCAGCCACGCCGTCTGCCGCAGCAGCGGGAAGGGGATGCGGATCCAGGTCAGCAGCAGGTCCAGCGCCAGCAGTACGCAGATGCCCGCGTCGATGCCGATCGGGAAGACGTAGCTGAAGTTCCCGAACCCCTTCTTCAGGGCCAGTTCGCGCACCGCCGCGTACGAACCCGCGAAGCCGATACCGGCGATCACGACGGCACCGAAGACGACCATGCCGATGAGAACACGGTGCGTCCGTGTCAGCTGAAGTGGGGCGGCCACCCGTACTCCCCTCCCATTGCGTGTTGTTGCGCGCAACAGAGTGGCACATGTGTGCGGGGGACGGGTGGCCGGTGGGTCGTAGGGACCGTCAGCTGTCCTTCGCGGGCGCCTTCGAGGACGACGTCGAAGACGACTCCGACGGTGCCTTCGACGGCGCCTCGGAGGACGACCCGGAGGGCGAGCCGCTCGGCTTGCCGGCGTCGCTACCGGCGCCGTTGGCCTTCACCACCGCGGCCACCGCCTCCTTGGCCGCCTTCTGGGCGTCCTTCACCAGGTCGTCGGCGTCCGGGGTCTTGTCGCCCGCCAGGCCGGCACCGTTGTAGTCGAGGGTGACGACGACGTTCTCGACCCGCGCCACGACCGTCTGCTGCTTGAAGGTGCCTTCCTTCTTCTTCAGGTCGTAGCGCACCACCGACGCCTCGTCGCCCGTGCCGCTCACCGGGGCGGTCTTGACGCTCTTCGCGCCCTCCGCACCCTGCGTGTCCTTCAGCTGCTTGAGGTAGTAGGCGTGCGCCAGCTTGTCGCCCTCGCCGCGCGTCACGTCCGACTCGAAGCGCAGCATCGACACGCTCAGCCAGCGGAACTGAGAACCCTTCACGCCGTTGTCGTCGAGGCTGTCCCAGGAGCAACCGGCCCGCGTCGCCGTGTCGTTCGACGAACCCTCGTCGCCGGATCCGCCCTTCGGCACCAGGTCGTCCAGCGTCTTCTTCGTCACCGTCGAACACGGCTCCGGAAGCTTCCGGAACGCCGCCGCGCGCACCGTCGGGGACGGGCTCGCGGACTGGGACGCGGCCGACTCCTGCGCCGCCTTGTCCTTGCCGTCCTCGGAGCCGGAGTCCGAGGAGCAGCCGGCTGCCACCAGCATCACGGGTACGGCGGCCGCGCCGACAAGGACGCGGGTGAGTCGCTTGGCTCGCTTCGCTTGCGGGTCTCGCTGGTCACGCTGGGCTCGTCGCTGCATGGTTCCTTCACTCATGGCACTCGTGGTTCCTGCGTTCGGAACGGGTCCGAGGGGCCACGGTACGCGGTGAGGAAAACGCGCGGTCCCGCTTCCGGGGCGCCGCGCGCGGGCGCGGGGGCGCCCCGGCGGGCCTCAGCCGCCCAGGGAATCCGCCAGCTGGGAGGCCAGTTTCCGCGCCATGTCCTGCATTTCCCCGCTGTCCGGCACGACGCCGAGCGTCGCCGACTGCTCCGCGTACTCGATGGTCACCATGACGTTCGACGTGCGGAACGCCACAGTCACGGTGCGCCGCTTCGCCGTCGAACCGGAGCTGCTGAGCGTGTCGTCCACGAACGCCTCGTCGCCCAGGTCGTCCAGGAGCCGCGGCTGGACCTCGGCGGGCGGGGTGCCGGGGGACGCGCTCGACGAGGACGAGGCCGACGAGGAGGGGGCGGAGGGTGTGCCCGACCCGGCGGACGGCTCGCCGGAGGACGCGGACGGGCTGCCGGAGGGGGAGTCCGAGGCGGTGGACCCGGATTCGGAGACGACCGGTTCGGGCAGGTCGGCCGCCTCCACCTGCTTCGCGAAGAGCTGCTCGGCCTCGTTGTCGTCGCTCACGGCGCCGTCGTAGGACACCACCCGCTCGAAGTCGACGAAGAGGTGGTCGGTGGCCTGCGCCGACTCCACCTTCCAGCGGCAGCCGACCTTGCGGTCGGTGTCGTAGGCGAGCGTCGGCTCACCCGCGTACGCCCGCTCGCGCTGCTCCTCGTCGGTGATCTCCTCGATGCCGGGCAGAAGGGCGTCGAGCGCCTTGTGGCCGACCGCGCCGCACGGGTCCGGAAGGGTGCGGTACTTGCCCGGCTCGGCCGCCTGGGTCGCCAGACCCGGCTCCCCCGGGTTCGAGTTGTCCGCCGTGGCACCGCCCTCCGAGCCGCCGGTGCAGCCGGCCAGCAACGCCGCCAGGAGGACGGCGACGCCGGGTACGTAAGCCTTCCGCTGCACGGTGCGGCTCCTCTCGCCGGGGTGGCTGTGATGTCGGGACTCCAGTGTCCCCGCTGGTTATTCGCTTGCCGCACGGGGGCGCTCCCAGCAGACAATGTGTATCGCACGCGCTGCCGTGAACGCCGGTCGGTCGTCCCTTTGGCTGCCCTTGGCGCCGGTTCTGCGCTTCGATACTTCTGTATGTTTTCCGGGGGAATGAGGACGATATGTCGTACGTGGAGATGCCGGGCGCGAAGGTGCCGATCCGGATGTGGGCCGACCCGGCGACGGTCGAGGAGGGCGCGCTCCAGCAGCTGCGCAACGTCGCGACCCTGCCGTGGATCAAGGGCCTGGCGGTCATGCCGGACGTGCACTACGGCAAGGGCGCGACGGTCGGTTCCGTGATCGCGATGCGGGGCGCGGTGTGTCCGGCGGCGGTGGGCGTCGACATCGGCTGCGGCATGTCGGCGGTGAAGACCTCCCTGACGGCGAACGACCTCCCGGGCGACCTGTCCCGGCTGCGCTCGAAGATCGAGCAGGCGATTCCGGTGGGGCGCGGCATGCACGACAGCCCGGTCGACCCGGGCCGCTTCCACGGGCTGGCGACGGCCGGGTGGGACGACTTCTGGGGGCGGTTCGACGGGGTGGCGGAGGCGGTCAAGTTCCGTCACGAGCGGGCCGGAAAGCAGATGGGAACGCTCGGATCCGGCAACCACTTCGTCGAGGTGTGCACGGACACGACCGGTTCCGTCTGGCTGATGCTGCACTCCGGTTCCCGCAACATCGGCAAGGAGCTGGCCGAGCATCACATCGGCATCGCCCAGAAGCTCCCGCACAACCAGGGTCTGATCGACCGCGACCTCGCGGTGTTCGTCGCGGACACCCCGCAGATGGCGGCGTACCGCAACGACCTGTTCTGGGCCCAGGAGTACGCGAAGTACAACCGCACCCTGATGATGGCGCTCCTGAAGGACGTGGTCCGCAAGGAGTTCAAGAAGGCCAAGCCGGTCTTCGAGCCGGAGATCAGCGCCCACCACAACTACGTGGCCGAGGAGCGCTACGAGGGGATGGACCTGCTCGTCACCCGCAAGGGCGCGATCCGGGCCGGGTCCGGCGAGTACGGGATCATCCCCGGCTCCATGGGCACCGGTTCGTACATCGTCAAGGGCCTCGGCAACGCCAAGTCCTTCAACTCCGCCTCCCACGGCGCGGGCCGGCGCATGAGCAGGAACGCCGCCAAGCGCCGCTTCTCCACGAAGGACCTGGAGGAGCAGACGCGGGGCGTGGAGTGCCGCAAGGACTCCGGCGTGGTGGACGAGATCCCCAGCGCGTACAAGCCGATCGAGCAGGTCATCGACCAGCAGCGCGACCTGGTGGAGGTCGTGGCGAAGCTGAAGCAGGTCGTCTGCGTGAAGGGCTGACGGCCCGGCCCGCACCGGGAGGCCTAGCCCTCCCGGTGCACCTTCGTGTTCGAGGCCTGGGCGCGGGGGCGGACGACCAGGAGGTCGATGTTGACGTGGGCGGGGCGGGTGACCGCCCACGTGATGGTGTCGGCGACGTCGTCGGCGGTCAGCGGGTCGGCGACGCCCTGGTAGACCTTGGCCGCCTTGTCCTGGTCGCCGCCGAAGCGGGTCAGGGCGAACTCGTCGGTCTTGACCATGCCGGGCGCGATCTCGACGACGCGGACCGGGCGGCCGACGATCTCCAGGCGCAGGGTCTCGGCGAGGACGTGCTCGCCGTGCTTGGCGGCGACGTAGCCCGCACCGCCCTCGTAGGTGGACAGGCCCGCGGTCGAGGAGACGACCACGACCGTGCCGTCGCCGCTCGCCTCCAGCTTGGGGAGCAGCGCCTGGGTGAGGTTCAGGGTGCCGATGACGTTCGTCTCGTACATGCGGCGCCAGTCGTCCGGGTCGCCGGTGGCCACCGGGTCCGCGCCGAGCGCGCCGCCCGCGTTGTTGACCAGCACGCCGATCGTCCTGAACGCCGTCGCGAACTCGTCGACCGCCTCGCGGTCGGTGACGTCCAGGGGGTACGCCGTCGCCTGGTGGCCGGCCGCCTGGATCTCCTCCGCCAGCGCCTCGACGCGGTCCTTGCGGCGCGCGGTGAGGACGACGCGGTACCCGGCCGCGGCGAGCCGGCGGGCCGTGGCGGCGCCGATGCCGCTGCTCGCGCCGGTGACGACGGCGATACGGGAGGCGGCGGACGGGGCGGCTGCGGTGGCCATGGGCTGCTCCTGGTGCGTACGGGGGCGGTGCGGCGGTCGCCGACCAGGGTAGTCAGCCGCCGTGGCGGGGCTTCCCGGCCGGGTGGCGGGGCTTCCCGGCCGGGTGGCGGGGTTCCCCGGCCGGTGGGCGGGGCCGTCAGCCGTGACCGGTGGGGGTGGCGGGTGCGCCAGGGGCCCCTGTCCGGTGCTGTGGTCGGGAGCGGCGGGTGCGGCCGTCAGCCGTGACCGGTGGGTGCGGGGCCGACGGGTGTGGCCGGCGGCCGTGACCGGCGCCCCGGGTGCGGCCGGTCGCCGCGGTCAGCCGCCGTTGCGCGGGGCCCACATGATCAGCGCCATCCCGGCGAGGCAGACCAGCGCCCCCGCGATGTCCCAGCGGTCCGGGCGGTAGCCGTCGGCGACCACGCCCCACAGGATCGAGCCGGCCACGAAGATGCCGCCGTACGCGGCGAGGATGCGGCCGAAGTGGGCGTCGGGCTGGAAGGTGGCGACGAAGCCGTAGGCACCGAGGGCGAGGACCCCGCCCGCGGCCCACAGCCAGCCGCGCTGCTCGCGCACGCCCTGCCAGACGAGCCAGGCGCCGCCGATCTCGAAGAGGGCGGCGACGACGAAGAGGGCGGCGGAGCGCAGGACGAGCATGCGGGCAGCTTCGCACGCGGCCGGCGCACGGGGACCGCGCCGGGTACTCGCCGGGCGGTGGACCTGCGGAATAACGACCGGAGGTGCTCCGTTCCACGGGTATAGTTGAAGCGTCAACAACCTGGAGGTTGAGCGATCATGCAGTTCGGCATCTTCACCGTCGGCGACGTCACGCCCGACCCGACCACGGGCCGTACGCCGACCGAGCGTGAGCGCATCAAGGCCATGGTCGCCATCGCGCTCAAGGCCGAAGAGGTCGGACTCGACGTCTTCGCGACCGGCGAGCACCACAACCCGCCCTTCGTGCCGTCGTCGCCGACGACCATGCTCGGCTACATCGCGGCCCGCACCGAGCGGCTCGTGCTGTCCACCTCCACCACCCTGATCACCACGAACGACCCGGTGAAGATCGCCGAGGACTTCGCGATGCTCCAGCACCTGGCCGACGGCCGGGTGGACCTGATGATGGGGCGCGGAAACACCGGGCCGGTCTACCCCTGGTTCGGCAAGGACATCCGCGAGGGCATCAACCTCGCCGTCGAGAACTACAACCTGCTGCACCGTCTGTGGCGCGAGGACGTGGTGAACTGGGAGGGCACGTTCCGCACCCCCCTCCAGGGCTTCACGTCCACCCCGCGTCCGCTGGACGGCGTCGCGCCCTTCGTGTGGCACGGCTCCATCCGCTCCCCGGAGATCGCCGAGCAGGCCGCGTACTACGGCGACGGCTTCTTCCACAACAACATCTTCTGGCCCGCCGACCACACCAAGCGCATGGTCGAGCTGTACCGGGCCCGCTACGCCCACTACGGGCACGGCACGCCCGAGCAGGCGATCGTCGGGCTCGGCGGCCAGGTGTTCATGCGGAAGAACAGCCAGGACGCGGTGCGCGAGTTCCGGCCGTACTTCGACGTCGCCCCGGTCTACGGGCACGGGCCGTCGCTGGAGGAGTTCACCGAGCAGACGCCGCTCACCGTCGGTTCCCCGCAGCAGGTGATCGAGAAGACCCTCGCCTTCCGCGACTACGCCGGTGACTACCAGCGCCAGCTGTTCCTGATGGACCACGCCGGGCTGCCTCTGAAGACCGTCCTGGAGCAGCTCGACCTGCTCGGCGAGGAGGTCGTCCCGGTGCTGCGCGAGGAGTTCGCCAAGAACCGCCCGGCGAACGTGCCGGACGCGCCGACCCACGCGTCCCTGCTGGCGGCGAAGGCCGCCGGCCGGGAAGGCCAGGAGAAGGAAGGAGCACGCGCATGAAGCTCGTCGTCGTCTCCGCGGGGCTGAGCGTCCCGTCCTCCACCCGGCTGCTCGGCGACCGGCTGGCCGCCGTCGCCGCCCCGGCCGCCACCGCGCCCGAGCCCGCCCCGGCCGACGTGCGGGTGATCGAGCTGCGCGACCTCGCCGTGGAGATCGCGCACACCTTCACCAACGGGTTCCCGGCGCGGGCGCTCGCCGACGCCTTCGAGGCGGTCGCGGCGGCCGACGGGCTGATCGCCGTCACGCCGGTGTTCTCGGCGTCGTACAGCGGGCTGTTCAAGTCGTTCTTCGACGCGCTGAGCGTCACCGACGAGGACGCCCTGACCGGGAAGCCGGTGCTGATCGCCGCGACCGGCGGCACCGCCCGGCACTCGCTGGTGCTGGACCACGCGCTGCGGCCGCTGTTCGCCTACCTGAAGGCGGTCGTCGTCCCCACCGGGGTGTACGCCGCCTCCGAGGACTGGGGTGCGGAAGGACTCGACGCCCGGATCGGGCGGGCCGCGCGCGAGCTGGCGTCACTGATGGCGGGGCTGTCGGGGTCGTCACGGCCGTCGGCGCACCGCCCGCTGCCCCGACGGGACTCCTTCGAGGAGGTCACGCCCTTCGCGCAGCGGCTCGCCGCGCTGAGCGTCCCGGGGCCGAGCCCGGCGCCCTGAGCGTCAGCGGGCCGAGCCCGGCGCCCTGAGCACCTGGCGGCCACGGTGCCGGAGCGTGCGCGGCGCTCGAATCACACCTGAGCCGTCGACGGGTTACGACCGACCCGTCGGCGGCTCACCGGCATGCAAGCCCCGGTGAACGTTTCCGGAAACCGGCAATGCGCGCGGAGGCCGCTCTCGCGCATCCTGGGGCCAAGGGGAGCACTGCTGGAGGGGGCGGACGATGGCGACGAAGAAGACGAACGGTTCCTTCGTCCGCCCGCTCCACCGGCTCCACCCCGACGAACCCGGCCGTGGGCCCCGCCCCGCCGATGCCGCGGCGCACGACCGCCGCGCCGGCCGCGGCGTTCCCGCCGTGCCCGGCGTCTGAGTCACCGCCGCACCCCCGGCCGACGGCCCGGACCCGCCGTCGCCCGCCGGACCGTGCCGTCGCACCACGGGCAGCCGCCACCGGTCCGTTTCCGGCTCCGCTTGCGCCTCCGCGTCCCGACGGGACCGCGCGGCGCCGGCGTTCGCACCGGCGGCCACCGCCCCAGCCGTTTTCTGCCGTCTCCTGCCGTCTGCTGCCGTTAGGACGTGTCTCATGGAAGTCATCGGTGTCCTCGCCGTCGTCTGCCTGCTCCTCGTCGCCCTCGTGCTGTTCGGCGTCTCGCGCCTCTTCCGCAAGGTGGAGCAGGGCAAGGCGCTGATCGTCTCCAAGATGCGCAAGGTGGACGTGACCTTCACGGGTCAGATGGTGCTGCCGGTGCTGCACAAGGCCGAGGTGATGGACATCTCGGTGAAGACGATCGAGATCACCCGGGCCGGCAAGGAGGGGCTGATCTGCCGGGACAACATCCGCGCGGACATCCGCATCTCGTTCTTCGTCAAGGTCAACAAGACCGTCGAGGACGTCGTCAAGGTCGCCCAGGCGGTCGGCACGGCCCGCGCCAGCGACCGGGACACGTTGCAGGAGCTGTTCCACGCGAAGTTCTCCGAGGCGCTGAAGACCGTCGGCAAGCAGCTGGACTTCACCGATCTCTACACCAAGCGCGAGGAACTGCGGTACCGCATCATCGAGGTCATCGGCGTCGACCTCAACGGGTACCACCTGGAGGACGCGGCGATCGACTACCTGGAGCAGACGCCGCTGACCCAGCTGGACCCGGCCAACGTCCTCGACGCCCAGGGCATCCGGAAGATCACCGAGCTGACCGCCGTGGAGCACGTGCGCACCAACGAGGCGCGGCGCACGGAGGAGAAGGAGATCACCCGGCAGAACGTCGACGCCCGCGAGGCCGTGCTGGAGCTGGAGCGCCGGCAGGCGGACGCCGAGATCAAGCAGAAGCGCGAGATCGACACGAGCCGGGCCCGCGAGGAGGCCGAGACGGCCCGGGTGGTGGAGGAGGAGCGGCTGCGCGCGCAGACGGCCTTCCTGCGCACGGAGGAGCAGCTCGGCGTGCAGCGCGAGAACCAGGCCCGTGAGGTCGCGGTCGCCGCGAAGAACCGCGAGCGGGTCATCGCCGTCGAGAACGAGCGCATCGAGAAGGACCGCATGCTGGAGGCCATCGGCCGCGAGCGGGAGACCGAGCTGACGCGGATCGCCGCCGAGAAGGAGGTCGAGGCGGAGAAGCGGAACATCGCCGAGGTCGTCCGCGAGCGGGTCGCCGTGGACCGTACGGTCGCCGAGCAGGAGGAGTCCATCAAGAAGCTGCGCGCCGTGGAGGAGGCGGAGCGGCAGCGGCAGGCCGTGATCATCGCCGCCGAGGCACAGGCGCAGGAGCGGCTGGTCAAGGACATCAAGGCGGCGGAGGCGGCGGAGGCGGCGGCCACCCACCGCGCCGCCGAGGAACTCACGCTGGCCGAGGCCCGGTTGAAGAGCGCCGACCTGGACGCGCGGGCCAAGCTGCGGATGGCCGAGGGTGTCCAGGCGGAGGCCGCGGCGGCGGGGCTGGCCGCGGTCCAGGTCCGCGACAAGGAGGCCGAGGTCGTCGAGAAGGCCGGCCGTGCCGAGGCGGAGGCGACCGGGGCCCGGATGCGCGCCGAGGCCGAGGGGGCGCGGGCCAAGGCTCTCGCCGAGGCGGAGGCCATCGGCACCAGGCTCAAGGCGGAGGCCGCGGGACTCACCGAGAAGGCCGCGGCGATGGCCGCCCTGGACGACGCCTCGCGCGGCCACGAGGAGTACCGGCTGCGCCTGGAGGCGGAGAAGGACATCCGGCTGGCCGGTCTGGACGTGCAGCGGCAGGTCGCCGAGGCCCAGGCCACGGTGCTCGCCACCGGTCTGGAGAACGCCGACATCGACATCGTGGGCGGCGACTCGGTCTTCTTCGACCGCCTGGTGTCCTCGGTCTCGCTCGGCAAGGGGATCGACGGGTTCGTCAAGCACTCCGAGACGGCGCAGGCCCTCGCCGGGCCCTGGCTGGACGGCTCGTCGGGCTTCACCGACGACCTGACCCGGGTGCTGGGCTCGTTCTCCACGTCCGACGTGCAGAACCTGACGGTGTCCGCGCTGCTGATGAAGCTGATGAAGTCGGCCGGTACGGACGCCGGGCAGGTGCAGCGCCTCCTCGACCACGCCGGTGAACTCGGCCTCGCCGACACGCCCCTCACCGCCCTGAACGGCACGGCCAGAGCCTGACCGGCCGGCCCGACGGGCCACCACAGACGGGGTGCCGGGCCGCCGCGCGGGGGTCGGCGGCACCGGCACCCCCCCCGCTTCCTGGAAGGGACCGACCGCTCATGGCCACCGCTCCGGAGACGGGCACGCCGACCACCACCGGCGCGGGCACCCACGAGGCCGCCCGAGACGCCGCCGACGCCGGCGCGTACGAGGTGCTGCGCGACCGGCTCGCCGCACAGACCGCCGACCTCGCCCACCGCGCCCGGCGGCTCAACGCCCGCCGTGTCGAGGAGTTCGGGTCGGCCCGCCTCGAACTGGCCTCCACCGGGCGGCTGCGCACCGAGCACCCCGGCGTGCCCTGCGACGTCGTCGCCGTCGGCGACGTCCTGCTCCTCGGCTCCACCGGCCGCCCGGCCCGGCGCGAGGGGACCGCGGTGGCGGACGTCCTCACCCTGTACGACCGCGACCTGAACCCGCTGCCCGGGTCGGCCGTGCCCGGGCTGCTCGACGACCCCGCCTTCGTGCGGGAGTTCACCGACCTGCACCGCTACTACCGGCAGGCCCGGCTGCTGCGGCTGCGCCCCGTCGACGGCAGGCTGCTGGCCGTCTTCCGCACCGGCGAGAAGGCCGACGACATCCGCGCCCTGCGCTGGGAGCTGACCGACGACGGGCGGGCGGCCTTCCTGGACGCCCGGGGCGAACGCGACGACGTGTTCCCCGCGCCGTACGACTTCGAGTGGACCGGGGCCACCCGGGAGGACCACGTCCTGGGCCGCCACCCGCACGTCTCCGTGCGCGGCGAGTTCTGGGTCAGCGCGGTGGGCGGCACCCTCACCGTCAAGCTGGAGGACGACACCGAGACGGCCGGCGGCATCTGGTCCGAGCCCGTCGACGAGCCCCTCCAGTCCCTGGCCGACGCCGACATCGCGCACGCCCGGGTCGGCGCGCTGATCCTGCTGCGCGTACGGCCCTACAAGGAGGACACCGACCGTTACCTGGTGTGCAACACCCTCACCAAGACGGTGGTCCGGCTGGACGGCGTCGGCGCGGCCTGCCGCCGGCTGCCCGACGACCAGGGCATCGTCTTCCCCGGCGGCTGGTGCCTGGCCACGGGCGCCCACAAGACGTACGAACTCGACGTGGCGGGCCTGGAGTTCGAGCGTGAGGTGCGCTCGCCCAACGGCGAGGACGTGCTGTACGCCTTCCACGCGCGCGGCGAGAGCCGGGGCCTGCTGCTGTCGTACAACACCATCCGCAAGGAGGTCGCGAACCCGCTGGCCTGCCGGGGCTGGGCGCTGGCGGAGGACGGCACCTTCACCGTGCTGCGCGCGGACGGCGACGAACCGGCCCAGGTGCACCCGGTGCAGCTGTGGCACTCGCCCTACGCCTCCGACACGTACGCCGCCGACGCCCCCGCCGGCAGCGGTCCGCTGGCCCGGGTGGGCAACGCCGACCTCGTACGCGGCATCTCCGCCTGTCTGTCCGTCGCCGCGGCGGCGGGCGAGGGGATCACCACGGCCGAGGGCTACCGGGCGCTCGCCGCCTCGTGCGTGCGCGCCGCCGACGGCCACCACTGGCTGGGCGAGGAGGAGCTGGGCGGCCTGGCCGGCGCGCTGGCCGCCGTGCGGGAGACGGCCGAGCAGGTGCTGGCCGAGTTCGAGACCGTACGGGAGCTGACCCGGCGGGCGGCCGAGGCCCGCGACGAGGCCGCCGAACGGATCGCGGCGGTGGTCCGGCGGCTGCGCGGCGAGGCGCCCCGGGAAGCCGCCGCCTGGGTGCGGGGATTGACCGAGCTGCGGCACGCCCACGGTCACCTGCTGAACGTCAAGGAGCTGCGGTACGCCGACCTCCCCGGTATCGACGCCCTCGCCGAGGAGACCGAGGCGTCCCTCGCCGAGCTGGGGCAGCGGGCCGTGGCCTTCCTCACCCGCGAGGACGCCTTCGACGCGCAGCGCGAGGACGTCGAACGGCTCGTCGCGGACGCGGGGGCCATCGGCACCGTCGCCGAGGCGGGGCCCGTCGCCGCCCGGCTGGACGAACTCGCCGACGGACTGCGGACGGTCACCGACGTCGTCGCCGAGCTGGACACGGGCGACGCCACCGTCCGCACCGCCCTGCTGGAGCGCGTCTCCGGTGTCCTCGGCGGCGTCAACCGCGCCCGCGCCACCCTCGACGCCCGCCGCCGCGCCCTCGTCGGCCGGGAGGGCCGCGCCGAGTTCGCCGCCGAGACGGCTCTGCTCGGCCAGGCCGTCACCGCCGCGCTCGCCGCCGCCGACACCCCCGAGCGCTGCGACGACCAACTGGCCCGGCTGCTCGCCCGCCTGGAGGACCTGGAGTCCCGCTTCGCGGAGTTCGACGGTTTCCTGACCGAACTCGCCGACAAGCGCGGCGAGATACAGGACGCGCTCGCCGCCCGCAAGCAGGCGCTCGCCGACACCCGGGCCCGCCGCGCCGAACAGCTCGCCGCCTCCGCCGCCCGCATCCTGGAGACGATCACCCGGCGGAGCGCGGCCCTCGCCGACGCCGAGGCGGTCAGCACCTACTTCGCCTCCGACCCCATGCCGGCCAAGGTCCGCCGCACCGCCGAGGAACTGCGCGCCCTCGGCGACACCGTCCGCGCGGAGGAACTCGACGGGCGTCTCGCCTCCGCCCGGCAGGAGGCCGCCCGCGCCCTGCGCGACCGCACCGACCTGTACGCCGACGACGGCCGCACCCTGCGCCTGGGCGCCCACCGCTTCGCCGTCAACACCCAGCCCCTGGACCTCACCCTCGTGCCCGACGGCGACGGGCTCGCCTTCGCCCTCACCGGCACCGACTACCGCTCACCGGTCACCGACCCGGCCCTCGCGGCCGGCCGCACCCACTGGGACCGCACCCTCCCCTCGGAGTCCGCCGCCGTCTACCGCGCCGAGCACCTCGCGGCCCGCCTGCTGCGGGAGCACGGCGCGAGCACCCTGGCCGGCGCCGACGACCTGGCCGCCCTGGTCCGCGAGGCCGCGAAGGAGGCGTACGACGAGGGCTACGAACGGGGCGTGCACGACCACGACGCGACCGTCGTCCTCAGGGCGCTGCTGCCCCTGTACGAGAGGGCCGGGACGCTCGTCCACGAGCCGGCCGCGCGGGCGGCCGCGCAGCTCTTCTGGGCGCACGGCACCACGCCGGACGCGCGCGAGGCATGGACCCGACGCGCCCGCTCCCTGGCCCGCGCCCGGGACACCTTCGGCCTCCCGGCCGCGATCGGCGACCTGGAGGAGGAGCTGGCGGGGGCCGTCGAGGTGTGGCTGCGGTCGGGGCGGGGCGGGGCGGCGACCGGCCGTGCGGGCGGCGCGCCGCGCGGGACGCACCCGGCCGACGGGGCCGCCGGTCCGGTGGCAGGAACGGCCGGTGCGCTCGTGGGCGTGGCGGGGGCCGTCGAGGGTGCGGCCCGGTCGGGCGCGGACCACGTGGGTCACGCGGACCACGCAGGTCACGCCGGCCGTGCCGGGGCCTCCGGTCCCGCGGCCGGCCTGCTCGGCTTCCTCGTGGAGCCGCCGGGCTCCGGCGGGGACGCCGCCCGTGCCGCCGCCTCGTACCTCTTCCACGAACTGACCACCGCCCCCGACGGGTTCGTCCTCGGGGCGGGGACGCGCACGCTCCTGGACAAGTTCCGCCGCACGGTGGGCGGCCCCGCCTACGACGAGGACCTGGCCGCGCTCGACGGCCTGGCCGCCCGCGGGCAGCTCGCCGGGGCGTGGATCTCGTCGTACGCCACCGCCACCGGCACCGGTCTCGCCCCCGGTGACCTGGCCGAGGCGGTCGCCGCCGAGCTCTGTCCCGACCTGCCCCGCTACGAGGGCGACGCCGCTCCGACGGCCACCGCGGAGGGCCTGCTGGGCGCCCACCCGCGCATCACCGCAGGCCGGCTGCCGCTGCGTCTCGACGAGTTCCTCGCCCGTACCGCACGCTTCGCGGCCGAGGACGTGCCGGAGTTCCGGGCCTACCAGCGCCGCCGCGGCGCCGTGGTGGACGCCGAGCGCGAGCGTCTGCGCCTGGACGACCACCGCCCCCGCGTCATGTCCGCCTTCGTCCGCAACCGGCTGGTGGACGAGGTCTACCTCCCGCTCGTCGGGGACAGCCTGGCCAAACAGCTCGGCACGACCGGCGACGGCGGGCGCTCCGGCACCGGCGGGCTCCTGCTGCTGCTCTCCCCGCCCGGCTACGGCAAGACGACCCTGGTCGAGTACGTCGCCGAGCGGCTCGGTCTGATGCTGGTGAAGGTCAGCGGCCCCGCACTGGGCCACGGCGTCACCTCGCTCGACCCGGCCGACGCCCCGAACGCCACCGCACGCCGGGAGGTCGAGAAGATCAACTTCGCGCTGGCGGCGGCGAACAACACCCTCCTGTACCTCGACGACATCCAGCACACGTCGCCCGAACTCCTCCAGCAGTTCATCCCGTTGTGCGACGCCACCCGCCGAGTGGACGGCGTGCGGGACGGCCGCCCGCGCAGCTACGACCTGCGCGGCAAGCGCTTCGCCGTCTGCATGGCCGGCAACCCGTACACCGAGTCCGGCGCCCGCTTCCAGGTCCCCGACATGCTCGCCAACCGGGCCGACGTGTGGAACCTGGGCGACGTCCTGACCGGCAAGGAGGAGGCGTTCGCGCTGAGCTTCCTGGAGAACGCGCTCACCGCGAACCCGGTCCTGGCCCCGCTGGCCGGCCGCGACCGGGCCGATCTGGAGCTGCTCGTGCGCCTCGCCACCGGGGACCCCACCGCCCGAGCCGACCGCCTCGCGTTCGCCCACCCGCCCGCCGAGCTGGAGCGCGTCCTGTCCGTCCTGCGTCACCTCGTGGCCGTCCGCGAGACGGTCCTGGCCGTCAACGCCGCCTACATCGCCTCCGCCGCCCAGGCGGACGACACCCGTACCGAGCCCGCCTTCCGGCTCCAGGGCTCCTACCGCAACATGAACAAGATCGCCCAGCGCATCCGGCCCGTCATGAACGACGCCGAACGCGCCGCCGTCCTCGACGACCACTACACCGCCGAGGCGCAGACCCTCACCCACGGAGCCGAGGCCAACCTGCTCAAGCTCGCCGAGCTGCGCGGCACGCTCACCTCCGAGGAGGCCGCCCGCTGGGCGGAGGTGCGTGCCGCCCACGTCCGCGCCCGGACTCTCGGCGGCTCCGGCGACGACCCGCTCACCCGTGCCGTCGCCGCGCTGGGCCTCCTCGCGGACCGCGTCGCCGCCGTGGAGTCCGCCATCACCCGGGCCGCCGACGCCCGCGAGGACCCGGTGGCCGACCCGCACGCGCGGCACGCGGCCGGTCCGGGGGAACGGTGAGACGGCGCGGGGCCCGTCACGGCGTAGGGGCGTCCGCCGCGTCGTCCGCGTCGTCCACTCCCTCCACGTCGTCCGCGTCGTCCGCGGCGACGTCGAAGAGGTTCAGCAGGTCGGACGCGTCCGGCGAGCCTGCGTCGAGCCGCTGCTCGGACCAGATGGTCTTGTCGCGGCGGCTGTGCCGCACGCCCCAGTGGGTGCTGAGCCGCATGACGATGAAAAGGCCCCGGCCGCCCTCGTCGTTCTCCCGGGCACGGCGCAGGTGAGGGCTGGCGCTGTTGGCGTCCGTGACCTCGGTCAGCAGCCGTCCCCGGTCGCGGATGAGCCGCAGCCGCACGGAACCCTTGCCGTACCGGATGGCGTTCGTCACCAGTTCGCTGACGACGAGTGCGGTGGTGTGGGCCGTCCCGTCCAGATCCCAGGCGGCCAGTTGCCGGTCGACGAGCCGGCGGGCGGTGCCCACCACGGAGGCGTCGGCGGGCAGGGTCCAGTCCGCGACGTGCTCGGAGGGCAGCGCGCGGGTGCGCGCGAGCAGCAGGACGGCGTCGTCGTGGCGGGAGGGCGCCATGTGGTAGACGGCGGTGTCGCACAGCTCCCGCAGGGGCCGCGTGGTGGAGGCCAGGATGTGCTCCAGGCGGCGCCTGGCGGCGCCCCGCTCGTCCTCGTCGCCCATGGTGAGGCCGTTGGTGTGCAGGGCGATCAGCGTGCCGGGCTCCAGTTCGACCACGGCCGGGGTGAAGACGTGCCCGCCGCCGGTGCCGAGCGGAGGCCCCTGCGGGACCTCCAGGCGCCGGGGAGCGCCGTCGGGGTCGATGACGATGGGCGCGGGGTGCCCCGCCCGTACGACGGTGCAGTGCCGGGAGACGGGGTCGTAGACGGTGACCGCACAGGTCGCCACGGGGGCGTTTCCGCCCGGTGCGGAGGCGTCCGCCAGCTGTGCGGCGACCTCGTCCAGGTGGGTCAGCAGCTCGTCCGTCTCCAGGTCCTGGAGGGCGAGGGTGCGCACGGCCAGCCGGAGCTGGCCCATCGTGGCCGCCGCCTCGATGCCGTGGCCGGCCACGTCGCCGACGACGAGGGCGACGCGGGTACCGGAGAGGGGTACGACGTCGAACCAGTCGCCGCCGGCGCTCTCGGGCAGGTACACGTGAGCGGTCTCCACCGCCGTCAGCTCGGGGATCGCGCCGGGTTGCAGCCTGCGCTGGAGGGCGGCCGCCACGGTGTGCTCGCGACGGAAGCTGTGCGCGTTGTCCAGGTGCACGGAGGCGGTGAACGCCGCCTGCCGGGCCACGTCCAGGTCGGCCTCCTCGAAGGCGTCGGTCCGGTGCCGGTACAGGGACAGGAGCCCGAGCACGGTGTCCCGGGCGACCAGCGGAGCGACGATCATGGAGTGCACGCCCGTCCGGACCAGCGGCGCGAAGCTCTCCTGGTCCCTGGACAGCCACGCGTCGTCGGCCGAGACGCGGACCAGACGGGCCCGCAGGTCGTTGAGGACCTGTGTGTACGGGGTGGGGAAGGGCAGCGGACGGCTCTCGCCCTCCCGCCGGGTCACCCGGGCGGCCGACGGGGCGAAGGACACCCGGCGCAGCGGCACGTTCGTCGGCGGGGGGCCGGGCGGGCGCTCGTCCGCCACGGCGCCGTCGTCCAGCAGGTCGACGGTGGACGCGTCGGCGAAGGCGGGCACCAGGGCCCGTACCAGTTCGTCGCCCGTGGTCCGCACGTCCAACGTCGAGCCGACGGTCGCGTGCACCGCGCTGAGCACGGCGAGCCGGTCCGCCGCGGCCTGCCGCTCGGTCACGTCCTCGACCACGCCCACCAGGCCGGGCCGGCCGTCGCCGAGGTCGTGCAGCGGGAAGAGGGACACCTCCACGGCAAGCGTGCGGTGCGGATCGGACGGCGACCTGCCCCTCAGCAGCCGCTCCCGCATCGGCTCACCGGTCGCCAGGACCTCGTCGAACAGCTCTCGGAGCACCCCCGCGTCGAACCCGGGGGCGAAGTCCTCGATGCCCCGCCCGACGACGTCCTCCGCGGCCAGTCCCCGTACGCCTCGGCCGGAGGGGTTGTACCGGGCGACCCTTTGGTCGGAGTCGAAGACGAACAGTCCCTGGGGTGAGTTGGCGAACAGCGCGTTGAGCACCGCGGTGTCGCCGATGGGCTCGCCTGTCACCGCACGCTCCCTTCGCGGCCTTCCCCCTCACCCTCTCGCATCGGCCCGGCCCGGCAACTCGACGGCCGGCCCGGGCCGGGGCCGGCCGTCCGGGACGGTCAGTGGTAGGCGTGGACGACGGCGTGGCCCCTGCCGCGGCCGATCATCCACCGGTTGACCGGCGTGGTGATCACGAACGCCACGGCGAAGCCGCCGAGCAGGGCGTACCAGAACAGCCCGTCCGACAGGTACGCGTCCATCGCGCCCGGCACGAGGGCGACGATCCCGTTGTCCACCAGCTCCATCACGGCGATGGAGACGGTGTCGGCGGCGAGCGCCACCTTGACCGCCGCCTTCAGCGACACACCGGCACGCAGCACCGCCCAGAGCGTGAGGGAGTAGCCGAAGACGAAGGCCAGGGCGATGGCCAGCACCATGGTCGGCACGTTGCTCCAGGCCAGCGCGGTGCCGACGACCATGCCGAGGATCTCGCCCAGGGCGCACCCGGTGAGGCAGTGCAGCGTCGCCCGCACCGCCGTCGCCCACGTCGCGCCGTGCGCGTGCCCGTGATCGTGCCCGTGATCGTGCTCGCCCGCGGGGGTGGAGGGGTGGTGCCCGGTACCGGAGTGGTGCGCGCTGTGGTCCATGCCCCGAATGTATACCCCCAGGGGGTATCAGGTCCAGGAATGTCGGCCAGGGCGGGCGCAGCGGCGCTGCGGGACGGCGGAGGGGCGGCGGACATGTCCGAGGGCGGGCCCGAGGACGGGACAGAGGGCGGCCGGAGCCGTCACCGGCCTTCCGGGCCCTCGGCCCCGTCGGCCGGCGTGCACGCGAGGCCCGTCGGCCGGTGCGCACGCGCGTACGGTCACCGCGAGGGACCCGCGGGCCCCGGCGCTCAGGGGCGGGTGAGGAGTCCGCGTTCCAGGGCGACGACCACGGCGCGCGTACGGTCGCTGACGTCGAGTTTCGCGAAGACCCGCAGGAGATGTGTCTTCACCGTGGCCTCGCCGATGATCAGGCGGCGGCCTATCTCGGCGTTGGACAGTCCGTCGGAGACGGCGAGCAGCACGTCCCGCTCGCGGGCGGTGAGCGCGACCGGTTCGGGCCGGCGCATCCGGGCCACGAGGCGCGCCGCGACCTTGGGCGCGAGGACCGTCTCGCCGCGCGCCGCCGACCGGATGGCGTCGGCGAGCTGCTCGCGGGTGGTGTCCTTGAGGAGGTAGCCGACGGCGCCCGCCTCCACGGCCCGTTCGATCTCGGCGTCGGTGTCGTACGTGGTGAGGATCAGCACCCGGGTGGCCTGGGGCAGGGCGACGATCTCGGTGGTGGCGGCCACGCCGTCGAGCCCCGGCATGCGCAGGTCGACCAGGGCCACGTCCGGGGCGAGCCGCTCGACGAGGCCGACGCCCTCGCGGCCGTCGCTCGCCTCGCCGACGATCTCCAGGGTGGGTTCGTGGGCCAGCAGGGCGATGACTCCGGCGCGCATCACGGCGTGGTCGTCGACCACGACCACGCGGATCCGGCTGTCGGCGGTGTCGGTCATGGGCGGTCCTGTCCGTGGGTGGGAAGTCTGGCGAAGACGCGGGTGCCGTCCCCGAGGGAGCTGGTGACGGCGAGGTCACCACCGAGCTCGGCCAGTCGCCTGCGCATGCCGTCGAGGCCGAACCCCCTGGACTCCGCGACGACGAAGCCGTGGCCGTCGTCGGTGATCTCCAGCTCGACCCCGCCCGGGTACGCGGTGAGGACGACGCCGACCGTGGAAGCGTCCGCGTGCTTGCGCACGTTGGCGAGGGATTCCTGCGTGCAGCGCAGCAGGGCGACGCGGGTGTGCTGGTCCAGGTCGACGTCGGGCAGTTCGGCGGTGACGGTGAGGCCGGTGTCCTGGACGAAACGGTCCAGGGTCCTGCGCAGGGTGGTGGCCAGGGAGCCGGGGGCGACGCCGCTCTCGGGGGCGGAACCGACGAGCACCCGGGCCTCGGCCAGGTTCTCCCGCGCGGTCTGCTCGATGGAGGTGAGCTGCTCGGCGCAGCGCGCGGGATCGCCGGCGACGGCCGCACGGGCGGCCTCCGCGAGCACCACGATGGAGGCGAATCCCTGGGCGAGGGTGTCGTGGATCTCCCGGGCCATCCGCTCGCGCTCCTCGGCCGCGCCCCGCTGCTGGTGGGCGACCATCAACTCCTCCTGTGCGGTCGTGAGTTCTGCGGTGAGGCGTGCCTGCTGCTCGGTGCTCCGGCCGACGAAGCGGTGCACCCACAGTCCGAGGCCCGCTCCCGCGCCGTAGGCGACGACGGTGACCACCGTGTTGCCCGTGAGGAACTGCGGGCTCCAGCCCTGGCCGAGCGTGCCGCCGAAGACGGTGAGGGCGGCGGCGGCCCCGCTGAGCGCGACCGCGTCCCGCGGGGTGCGGGTGAGGAACCAGAACTGCGGCAGGGACACCACGTAGAAGGCGGCCCCGCCGTCCAGGACGAAGGACTGCCCGCCGGCGACGAGGGCGAGGGCGGCGAGGTAGGCGCGCGGACGGAGCACGTCGTCGTCCCGCCGGAGGAGCACGGCGGCGTGCCCCAGCGCGATCAGGACGAGCAGGGCGAACATCCCGTACCGCCGGGCCGGCGAGGCGTCGAGCACCGCGACGGCCGGCGGCAGCAGCCCGAACAGGATCCAGCCCGCCGAGTTCCAGCGGTGGACCCGCGCTGGAACGAACCGGTCGTCCGGTTGCTGCTGCTGCCGCTGCGTCACGGTGATTCCCCTTGCTCGTACGGGAGTTGCGGGGCCGGCGGCCGAGTCGATCAGCTTACCGACTCCAGCGGGCGCGGGGCCGGTTCGGTGGCGCGCAGGGCTCGGCGCACCGCGCGCGACGGCCACCAGTTGGCCTCGCCGAGCAGCAGCATCATGGACGGCAGGACCAGCAGGCGGATGACGAAGGCGTCCAGGAGGACCGCGACCGCGAGGCTGAAGCCGATCTGCTTCATCTCGATCAGGTGCAGGGCCGCGAAGCTGGCGAAGACCGTGACCATGACCACGGCGGCGCTGGTCACCACGCTCGCCGAGCTGCCGATGCCCTCGATCACGGCCTGCCGGGTCGGGACTCCGCGCAGGGCGGCCTCCCGGATCCGGCTGATGACGAAGACCTGGTAGTCCATCGACAGACCGAACAGGATCACGAAGAGGAACAGCGGGACGCGGGCGCCGATCGAACCGGTGGAGGTGAAGTCGACCAGGCCCTCGGCCCAGGTGTGCTGGAAGACCAGGACGAGGACGCCGAGCGCGGCGGCGGCGGACAGGAGGTTGAGGACGATGCCGACCAGGCCGAGGACCACGGAGCGGAACGCCCACACGGTCATGGCGAAGGTCACCAGGAGCAGTGCCCCGAGGATGAGCGGCAGCTTCTGTTCCTGGTGGGTCGGATAGTCGGCGTAGCGGGCCACGTCACCGGTGACGGCGGTCTCGGCGCCCGCCACCCGGCCGACGGTCCGCGGGACGTACGTGTCGCGGATGTCCTCGAGCGAGGACAGGGCCTGGTCGCTGCTGACGTGGTGCGGGACCTGCAGTTGGAGCATGCTGATCCGCCGGTCGGGCGACGTGGTCAGCCGGGAGGTGCCGCTCAGCCGCGGGTCGTCCTCGACGCCGGCGGCCAGCTCGCGCAGGGCCGCGGTCACCTCGGGCGCACGGCCGGCGTCGGCACGGACGACGACCTGGTGCATGGACTTCAGCTCCGGATAGGCGGCGTTCAGCCGGTCGTAGACCTGCATGGCGACGATGGAGCGGGAGTGCGTCTCGCGGCCCATGTCGGTGAGGTTGAGGCCGAGGACCGGGGCGGCGAGGGCGACCAGCGCGAGGACGGCGACGACGAGGGTGGCCAGGGGGCGGCGGGCGACGGGACGCAGCGCGGCGGCGGTCAGCCGGCCGGGGCGGGCCATGTGCCCCTTCTGCTTCTTGGGTGCGAGCCCTCGCTCCCTGCGGCGTTCGGCGCGGCGCTCGGCCCGTATGCCGATCGTGGCGAGGAGGGCGGGCAGCGCGGTCAGGGAGCTGACGACGGCGACGAGGGTGACGACGATGGCTCCGGTGGCGATGGACGAGAAGATGACGTCGTCGGCCAGGTAGAGGGTGGCGCTGGAGACGGCGACGGCGAGACCGGAGACGACGACGGCCCGTCCGGACGTGGCGGCGGCGAGCTCGACGGCGGCCCGGGGGCTGAGTGCGCCGCCCGCGCGGGCCCGCTCCTCACGCTCGCGCTTGAGGTAGAAGAGCGTGTAGTCGACGCCGACGGCGAGGCCGATGAGCAGGATGATGTTCATGCCGACGCCGTTGTCGGGGAAGACGTGCGAGGCCACCATCGACAGGCCGACGGCCGCGGCGATCGAGGACAGGGCGAGCAGCAGCGGCACCAGGGCCATGGCCACCGAGCTGAAGACCAGCAGCAGGGTGACGAGGGTGACCGGCAGCGCGATCATCTCGGTGCGCGCGAGGTCGTCGCCGCGCAGCTTGTCGACGCCCTTGCTGATGGACGGCGACCCGGTCTCCTCGACGCGCAGCGAGGGGTTGGCCTCCTGCACGGCCGCCGTCTGCTCGATCAGCGCGTCGACGTGCTCCTTGCCCTCCCGCTCCGGGGCCTTCATGGTGACCGTGACCCGGACCGCCGTGCCGCCCGCACCGCGTACCGGGTCGTCGACGGAGAGGACCTCGGGCAGCCGGGCCATCCGGGCGGCGACGTCGGCGGCGGCCGCGTCGGCGGCGGCGACGTCGAGCTTTCCGGTGCCCGGCTTCGCGGTGATCAGCACGTGTTCGACGGGGCGCTGCTCCAGTCCGCCCTCGGCGGCGATCGCCTCGCCGCGCCCCGCCTCTCCGATGCGGAAGTCCTCGGTGGTCGCCTCGTTGGTGCCCACGGAGATGCCGGCACCGAGGCAGAGGACGACGAACAGGAACCAGCCGACGATGCCCCGCCACGGGTGGGCGGCGCTCCAACGAGCCATGCGCACGGGAAGATTCTTCATGCCCTCCATGCTCTTCACGGGCCCGTCCCGCCGACAGCGGCGACCGGTTGAACCCGGGGTCCACCGACTGGTGGACCCCGGCCCGGCGGCGGCGGGCGCGCGGACCGGTCAGGAACCGGTGACCAGGGCGAGGACCGAGGCGAGCGTCCGCGGGAGCCGGTCGGCGGGGAGGCCGCCGCCCTGCGCCACCTCGGGCGAGCCGCCGCCCTTGCCGTCGAGCAGGTGCTTCACCAGCGCGGAGGCGTCCCGGCCCGCGCCGCGGGCAGCGGTGTTGACCGTGGCGACCAGGGTCGCCCGCTCACCGGTGCGGGCGCCGATCACCACCACGCCCGGCCGGGCCGCGGGCAGCCGGTCCCGTACGGCGAGAGCGAGGGCCCGGGCGTCGCCGTCCGTGGTGGCGGTGACCACCAGGGTGCCGTCGGCGTCGGTGGCGTCCGCGGCGAGAGCGTCCGCGCGGGCCCGGTCGGCCTGCTCGCGGAGGCGCTGGTTCTCCCGGTCGGCGGACCTGAGCCGGTCGAGCAACCCGGCGATGCGGTCGGGGAGTTCGGCGCGCGGTTCCTGGAGCTGCTCGGCGATGCGGGTCACCAGGTCGCGCTCGCGGGCCAGGTAGCCGAAGCCCTCGGCGCCGACCGCGGCCTCAAGGCGGCGCAGGCCCGCGCCGACCGACGACTCGGAGGTGAGGGCGACGGTGCCGATCTGCGAGGCGTGCGCGACGTGGGTGCCGCCGCACAGCTCCCGCGACCAGGAGCCGCCGATCTCGACCACGCGGACCTTCTCCCCGTAGGTCTCGTCGAACAGGGCCAGCGCGCCCAGCTCCTTCGCCTCCGGCAGCGTCGTCCAGCGCACGCCGACCGGCAGATCGCGGCGCAGGGCCTGGTTGGCCGCCGCCTCGACCTCACCGCGCGCCGCGAGGGAGAGGGCACCGCGCCAGGGGAAGTCCAGGCGGAGGTAGCCGGGGCGGTTGTACGAGCCGGACTGCAGGGCGTTCGGGCCGAGGACCTGGCGCAGGGCGGCGTGCAGGACGTGGGTGCCGGAGTGCGCCTGGCGGGCGCCGAGCCGCCACTCGGGGTCGACGGCCGCGTGCACCCGGTCCCCGGTGGCCAGCTCGCCGGCCAGGACCCGGACCTGGTGGACGACCAGGCCGGGCAGCGGGCGCTGCACGTCCAGGACCTCCGCCTCCACCGACAGGCCGGAGAGCCGGCCGGCGTCGCTGTCCTGGCCGCCGGACTCGGCGTAGAACGGGGTGCGGTCCAGGACGACGGTGGCGATCCCGCCCTCACGGACGACCGCCGCCGGACCCGTGGAGTCCAGGACGGCCAGGACCCGCGAGTCGGTCGTCAGGGTGTCCCAGGCCCGCCAGTCGGTCGGGCCGTGCTCGTCCAGCACGGAGCGCAGGACCGTGAGGTCGGCGCCGCCGGCCTTGCGGGCGCGGGCGTCGGACCTGGCGCGCTCGCGCTGCTCGCGCATGAGGGCGGTGAAGCCCTCGCGGTCCACCTCGACGCCCTGCTCGGCGGCCATCTCCAGGGTGAGGTCGACGGGGAAGCCGTAGGTGTCGTGCAGGAGGAACGCCTGGGCGCCGGGCAGCGTACGTGCGCCTTCCGCCTTCACCCTCGCCACCGCCGTGTCCAGCACGGTCGTGCCCTGGCGGAGCGTGGCGCGGAAGGCGTCCTCCTCGCCGGCGGCCCGGTCGGCGATCCGGTCGTACGCCTCGGCGACCTCGGGGTAGCTGGGCGCCATGCAGTCCCGCGCGACCGACAGCAGGTCCACGAGCGCCGGGTCGGCGTGGCCCAGTTGACGCAGGGAGCGGACCGCGCGGCGCAGGATGCGGCGCAGGACGTAGCCGCGGCCCTCGTTGCCCGGGACGGTGCCGTCCGCGAGCAGCATCAGGGCGGTGCGGACGTGGTCGGCGACCACGCGCAGCCGTACGTCGGCCTCCGTGTCCGCGCCGTAGCGCACCCCGGCCAGGGCGGCGGCCCGGTCCAGGACCGGGCGGGTCTCGTCGATCTCGTAGAGGTTGTCGACGCCCTGGAGCAGGGTGGCCATGCGCTCCAGGCCCATGCCGGTGTCGATGTTGCGGCGGGGCAGTTCGCCGAGGATCGGGTAGCCGGACTTGCCGGGGCCCTCACCGCGCTCGTACTGCATGAACACCAGGTTCCAGAACTCCATGTAGCGGTCCTCGTCGACCGCCGGGCCGCCTTCCCGGCCGAGCGCAGGGCCGCGGTCGTAGTACAGCTCGGAGCACGGCCCGCAGGGCCCGGGCACGCCCATGGACCAGAAGTTGTCCTCGTCGCCGCGGGCCACGATCCGCTCGTCGGGCAGGCCGGCGACGCGCCGCCACAGGCCGCGGGACTCGTCGTCGCTGTGGTGGACGGTGACCCAGACCCGATCCGGGGCGAGACCGTATCCGCCGTCCTCCACCGAGGCGGTCGACAGCTCCCAGGCGAAGGCGATGGCCTCCTCCTTGAAGTAGTCGCCCAGGGAGAAGTTCCCGTTCATCTGGAAGAAGGAGCCGTGCCGGGTGGTGCGGCCCACCTCCTCGATGTCCAGGGTGCGCACGCACTTCTGCACGCTGGTCGCCCGCGGCCAGGGCGCCGGCACCTCGCCGGTCAGGTACGGCTTGAAGGGGACCATGCCGGCGTTGACGAACAGCAGGGTCGGATCGGGGGTGGGCAGCGGGGCGCTGGGGACGACGGTGTGACCGCGCTCGGCGAAGAAGTCGAGGAAGCGGCGGCGGATCTCGGCGGTACGCAAGGCGGGGCTCCGGGGCTTACAGGGGGAGAGGGGCGAGGGACCTGGCGGGGTGGCGTGGGCCGAGGAAGACGACGACGCCCTTGCCTGTCGGGGAGGGGTGCGTGACCTGTGTCCAGCCCCGGCGGCGGTAGAAGGCCAGGGCGCGCGCGTTCCGGACGGACGTCAGCAGCCACGCCCGCCCGTCGGGCGCGTCCGCGGTCACCGCTTCGAGGAGGTCACCGGCGAGTCCGGTGCCCCGGGCGGCACCGCGGACGGCGAGTTCGTCGACCTCCAGGGCGCTGCACAGCCAGTCCGCGGTGTGCGCGGCACCGAGTCCTGCGGCGGCCTGCGGGTAGCAGCGGTCGGTGGGGAAGGGCGTGGGAGTGACCCATGCGGTGGCGAAGCCGATCACGTCCCCGTCGCGCGCGGCGGTCGCGGCGGTGAAGCCGGGGCGACCCGCGTTCGCCGGCAGCCGGCCGGCGAACTGAGCCGCCCGCTCCTCGTCCTCGTTCCACGGCGGGGCGCAGAAGGCGTCGGCGTACACCGAGCGCAGCGCGTCGGTGTACGCCGAGCAGAGCGGCGCCGGTGTGGACGCGGATCCCGGTGGTCATCGCGCGGCCACCGCCTGCTCGGCGGCGCCCGCCTGCTCGGCGGCGCCCGCCCGCTCGGCGGCGACCGGGTGCAGGGCGGCGTACTCCAGCGGCGCCGACGGGTCGACGGACACGTCCAGTGGGGCGGGCGGGGCATCGGCGCGGACGAGGAGGTCGCCGACGGCGGCGATCATCGCGCCGTTGTCGGTGCACAGCCGCAGCGGCGGCACCCGCAGCTCGATGCCCGCCGCCCGGCAGCGCTCCTCGGCCAGCGACCGCACCCGCGAGTTGGCGGCGACACCGCCCACCACGACCAGGGTGCCCACCCCGTGCTCCGTGCACGCGGCCACCGCCTTGCGGGTCAGGACGTCGGCGACGGCCTCCTGGAGCGAGGCGGCCCCGTCGGCCACCGGCAACTCCCGGCCCGTGTGCCCCTCGGCCCAGCGGGCGGCGGCCGTCTTCAGCCCCGAGAACGAGAAGTCGTACGAGCCGGGCAGCGGGCGCGGGAAGGGGACAGCGCGAGGATCCCCCGCTCGCGCTGTCCGGTCGATGGCCGGACCGCCGGGATACGGCAGCCCGAAGACCCGCGCGACCTTGTCGAAGCACTCCCCGGCCGCGTCGTCCAGCGTGTCCCCGAGGTGGGTGATCCGGTCCCGGACGAGATCGCGGACCAGGAGCAGGGAGGTGTGGCCGCCGGAGACGATCAGCACCATGCACGGGTCGGGCAGCGGGCCGTGCTCCAGTGTGTCGGCGGCGACGTGCCCGGCCAGGTGGTGCACCCCGTACAGCGGGACACCGAGCGAGTAGGCGATGCCCTTCGCGCCCGCCAGACCCACCTGCAACGCCCCCGAGAGGCCGGGGCCGGTGGTCACGGCGACCGCGCCGACGTCGGACAGCCGCAGCCCGGCATCCTCCAGTGCCCGCCGGACGACCGGACGCAGCGCGTGCAGGTGGGCGCGGGAGGCGATCTCGGGGACCACTCCGCCGTAGCGGGCGTGCTCGTCCATGCTCGACGCCAGCGCGTGCCCGAGCAGACGTCCGTCCCGGACCAGGCCCGCGCCCGTCTCGTCGCAGGACGACTCGATGCCCAGCACCACCGCAGACCCCATCGACCGACCTTCCTGCAATTCATGAGTTGTTGCGAACAGTGTGCAATAAGTTCGCCGCCGATGTGCACCCGACCGGTTCCTCGCAGGTGGCCGCCCCGTAGAGTGCCTGACCGACGCCCTCTCCGACGCCGAGGAACCCCGAGGTACCGAGCCGTGACCGCCGACCGCTCCGCACCGACCGCCGCCGTGACCGTCGTGGGCATCGGCGCCGACGGCTGGGACGGCCTGCCGGACACCGCGCGCCGGGCACTGCTCGACGCGGAGGCCGTCGTCGGCGGCCCGCGCCAGCTCGCGCTGCTGCCGCCGGAGTGCGCCGCCGAGCGCGTGCCCTGGCCCTCCCCGCTGCGTCCGGCGCTCCCCGGCCTGCTGGCCGCGCACGCGGACCGCCGCCTTGCCGTCCTGGCCAGCGGCGACCCCATGTTCCACGGCATCGGACGCGCCCTGACCGAGGTGCTCGGCCCCGGCGCGGTGCACGTGCTGCCGCACCCCTCGTCCGTCTCCCACGCCTGCGCCCGGCTCGGCTGGCCCGTCGAGGACGTCCGGGTCGTCACCCTCGTCGGCCGCCCCGCCGCCCGTCTCGCCGCGGCCCTGCACCACGGCCGGCGGCTGCTCGTGCTCAGCGCGGACGCCGGCACGCCCGCCGAGGTCGCCGCCCTGCTGCGCGACCGGGGCTTCGGACCCAGCCGGATGCGGGTGCTGGAGCAGCTCGGCGGTCCGCGGGAACGGACGACCGGGGCCGTCACCGCCGACGCGTGGCCGCCGCACGCCCCGGGCGACCCGCTCAACGTCGTCGCCGTCGAGTGCCGCCGCGCTCCCGGTGCGCTGCGCCTCGGCGCCGTCCCCGGACTGCCCGACGAGGCGTACGAGCACGACGGGCAGCTCACCAAGCGGCACGTCCGCGCCGCCACCCTCGGCGCGCTCGCCCCGGCCCCCGGCGAGCTGCTGTGGGACATCGGCGGCGGCTCCGGCTCGATCGCCGTCGAGTGGATGCGCGCCCACCCCTCCTGCCGGGCCGTCACCGTCGAACGCGACCCGGTCCGCGCCGAGCGCATCGTCCGCAACGCCGACCGGCTCGGCGTACCCGGCCTGCGGGTCGTCACCGGTGCCGCGCCCGGCGCGCTCGCGGGCCTCGACCGGCCGGACGCCGTGTTCGTCGGCGGCGGGCTCACCGCGCCCGGACTGCTCGGGGCGTGCTGGGAGGCGCTGCCCGCCGGCGGGCGGCTGGTCGCCAACACCGTGACGCTGGAGTCCGAGGCGCTGCTGGCCGAGGCCCGCACCCGGCACGGGGGCGAACTGGTGCGCCTCGCCGTGGCGCACGCCGTCCCCGTGGGCGGCTTCACCGGGTGGCGGCAGGCGATGCCGGTGACCCAGTGGGCCGTCACCAAGCCCCTCCACCCCTCCCCAGGAGCAGACTCATGACCGTGTACTTCATCGGCGCCGGCCCCGGAGCCGCCGACCTGATCACGGTGCGGGGCGCCCGGACGCTCGCCGCCTGCCGGGTGTGCCTGTACGCCGGCAGCCTGGTCCCGCGCGAGCTGCTGGCCGAATGCCCGCCCGGCGCCCGGCTGGTGGACACGGCGCAGCTCACCCTGGACGAGATCACCGCCGAACTGGTCCGGGCGCACGAGCAGGGCCTCGACGTGGCCCGGCTGCACTCCGGCGACCCGTCCGTCTTCAGCGCGGTCGCCGAGCAGATGCGGCGCCTGGACGCGGCCCGGGTGCCGTACGAGGTCGTCCCGGGCGTGCCGGCGTTCGCGGCGGCGGCGGCCTCGCTGAAGCGGGAGCTGACGGTCCCGACGGTCGGGCAGACCGTCATCCTCACCAGGGTCGCCCAGCAGGCCACCGCCATGCCCGAGGGCGAGGACCTCGCCACCCTGGGCCGCAGCGGCGCGCTGATCGTGCTTCACCTCGCCGCCAGGTACGTGGACCGGGTGGTCGGCGAACTGCTGCCGCACTACGGGGCGGACTGCCCCGCGGCCGTCGTCGCGAACGCCTCGCGCCCCGACGAGCTGATCATCCGCGGGACCCTCGACGAGATCGCCGGGAAGGTGACCGGGGCGGGGATCGTGCGCACCGCGGTGATCATGGTGGGGCGGACCCTGGGGGCGGAACAGTTCCGCGACAGCCACCTGTACTCAGCCGAGCGGGAGCGCCATGTCTGCTGAGCCCTCCGGGCCCGGCGAGGAGGCCGTCCCGGTGCTGCGGGTGCGGGACGCCGCCGCGGCCGTGCGCTGGTACGCGCGGCTGGGCTTCGCCCGGCAGTGGGAGCACCGCTTCGAACCGGGCCTCCCGGTGTTCACGGAGGTCGCCCGCGGCCGGGCCCGGCTGTACCTGTCGGAGCACGAGGGGGACGCTCGCCCGGACACCCTGGTGTACCTGAGGGTCGCCGACCTGGACGCGGTCGCCGCCGAGTTCGGTGTCCGGCCCGAGGAGCTGCCGTGGGGACGGGAGCTGGCCCTGCGCGACCCGGACGGCAACCGCCTGCGGGTCGGTCCGGTCACCGGCTAGCCGGGCCGGGCGCCCCGGCGACGGCACTGCGGCCCACCACCGTGCCCGCCCGGTCGATGCAGATCACGTCGACCGCGACGGGCGCCCCGCGCAGCACGGACAGCGCCTCGTCACGGGCGGCGACCGCCACCAGGTCGCCCAGCGGCACCCCGGCCGCCCGGCACAGCTGGAGCGCGGCCAGGCCGGTGTTGGCCTCCGCCACCTCCCGGGCCAGGGCCTCGCCCGCACCGCCGCGCCGGGCCAGCCCGGCCAGGAACCCCTTGTCGACCTGGGAGCGGGCGGAGTGCAGGTCGAGGTGGCCCGCGGCCAGCTTGGACAGCTTGGCGAAGCCGCCGCAGACGGTGAGCCGGTCCACCGGGTGCCGGCGGACGTACTTCAGCACGGCGCCCGCGAAGTCGCCCATGTCCAGCAGGGCGTCCTCGGGCAGCCCGTACTCGGCGACGACCGTCTTCTCCGAGGTGGACCCGGTGCACCCGGCGACGTGCGTACGGCCGGCGGCCCGCGCCACGTCCACCCCGCGCCGGATCGAGTCGATCCACGCCGAGCAGGAGTAGGGGACGACGATGCCGGTGGTGCCGAGGACGGAGAGACCGCCGAGGATGCCGAGACGGGGGTTCCAGGTGGACCGGGCGATCTCCTCGCCGTCGTCGACGGAGAGGGTGATCTCGACGTCGCCGCTGCCGCCGTGCCGCTCGGCGACGAGGGCGACGTGGTCCCGCATCATCCGGCGCGGGACCGGGTTGACGGCCGGTTCGCCGACGGGCAGGGGCAGACCGGGGCGTGTGACGGTGCCGACGCCGGGCCCGGCCCGGAAGACGACGCCGGAGCCCGCGGGAAGCCGTCGCACCGTCGCCCGGACCAGCGCGCCGTGGGTGACGTCCGGATCGTCACCGGCGTCCTTCACGACCCCCGCCGTCGCGTGGACGTCGGTCAGCTCCTCGGTCGCCAGCGCGAACGCCGGTGTCTGCCCCCTGGGCAGGGTGATGGTGACGGGGTCGGGGAAGTCGCCGGTCAGCAGCGCGGTGTACGCGGCCGTCGCCGCCGCCGTCGCGCAGGCACCGGTGGTCCAGCCGTGGCGCAGCCCGGTGTGCTTCAGTTGGGCGCTGCGGCCGCCCTCGGCTTCGCCGCTCATGCCTCACGTCCAGGAAGGGACACGGATGAAGGACCACGCGTGCACGTGCTGATCCTCGGCGGCACCACCGAGGCCCGCCGCCTCGCCGAACGGCTGGAGTCCGAGGCGCTGCCCGGACTGCGCGTGACGAACTCCCTGGCGGGACGGGTCGCCGCGCCCCGCACACCGCCCGGCGAGGTGCGCGTCGGCGGCTTCGGGGGAGCGGAGGGTCTCGCCGCCTGGCTGCGGGAGCACACGGTCGACCTGCTCATCGACGCCACGCATCCCTTCGCCGCAACCATCAGCTTCAACGCGGCGCGGGCCGCCGCCACCGCCCATGTTCCCCTGCTCGCGCTGCGCCGCCCCGGCTGGGAGCCGGCCGACGGCGACGTCTGGCACGAGACGGGCTCCCTGGCCGAGGCCGCCGCGCTGCTGCCGGCCCTCGGCCGGCGGGTCTTCCTGACCACCGGCCGGACGGACCTGTCCGCCTTCGCGGACCTGGCCGGCCTCTGGTTCCTGGTCCGGTCCGTCGACGCGCCCGAGCCGCCGTACCCGCCCCGCATGGAGGTCCTGCTGGACCGCGGCCCGTTCACCCTCGACGGGGAGCGCGAGCTGCTGCGCCGGCACCGGATCGACGTGCTGGTCACCAAGGACAGCGGGGGAGCGGCCACCGCGCCGAAGCTGGCGGCCGCCCGGGAGGCCGGCGTGCCCGTGGTCGTGGTGCGCAGGCCCCCGGCGCCCGACGGGGTGCCGGTGGTGACCGGTCCCGAGCAGGCGGTGCGCCGGGTGCGGGAGGCCCACGCGGGCCGGATCTCCGCCGGGCGGCGCGGGCCTCACGTCTCCGGGTAGCGGCGGGGCGTCCAGACGATCTCCTCGCCGTCCCCACGCCGTACGGTCCGCGTCTGGGAGGAGCCGACCAGCAGGATCGTGCGCATGTCGACCTCGGCCGGGTCCAGGTCCGCCAGCCGCACGATCCGCACGTGCTCGTCGGCGCCGCCCACGTCCCGGGCGACCACGACCGGCGTGTCCGGGGCCCGGTGCTCCAGGAGCAGTTCGCGTGCCTTGCCCACCTGCCAGGTCCGGCTGTGCGACCCGGGGTTGTACAGCGCCAGCACCAGGTCGGCCGAGGCCGCGGCGCGCAGCCGCTCCGCGATGACCTCCCAGGGCTTGAGGCGGTCGGACAGGGAGATCGTGGCGTAGTCGTGGCCGAGCGGGGCGCCGGCCCGCGCGGCCGCCGCGTTGGCCGCGGTCACCCCCGGCAGGACCCGCACCGGCACGTCCGCGTACGCGTCCGCCGACGCGGCCTCCAGCACCGCCGTGGCCATGGCGAAGACACCCGGGTCGCCTCCGGAGACGACGGCCACGCGCCGTCCCCGCCGGGCGAGTTGCAGGGCGAACTCGGCGCGCTCGGCCTCGACCCGGTTGTCGGACCCGTGCCGGCGCTGGCCGGAGCGTACGGGCACCCGGTCCAGGTAGGTGGTGTAGCCGACCAGGTCGTCCGCCCCGGCGAGCGCGCCACGGGTCTCGGGCGTCAGCCACAGCGGGCCGGCCGGTCCCGTCCCCACCACGACGACCTCACCCACGGCACCCGGCACCGGCTCCGCCGCCACGGCGTCGGCCCGGCTGGGCAGCACCGCCACCGAGAAGTACGGCACCGACCCGGCGTCCACGTCGGCCAGTTCCGCGAGACGCTCCCCCGCCATGGTGGCCCGCTCCACGTACCGGGCTCCGTCGAGCCGGCCGGAAGCCTCCAGCGCACGCCGCACCTTGGGGAAGGTGCGCCCCATCTTCATCACCACCGCCGCGTCCGTCGAGGCGAGCCGCGCGGTCAGCTCCTCCTCGGGCAGGGTGCCGGGCAGGACGGTCAGCACCTCCTCGCCCTCGGCCAGCGGCGTGCCCAGGCGGGCCGCGGCGGCGGAGACGGAGGTGACGCCCGGGACGACCTCGGTGTCGTAGCGGCCGGCGAGCCGCTTGTGCATGTGCATGTACGAGCCGTAGAAGAGCGGGTCGCCCTCCGCCAGGACCGCCACCGTCCGGCCCGCGTCCAGGTGGGCGGCGAGCCGGGCGGACGCCTCGGCGTAGAAGTCGTCCATGGCGCCCTGGTAGCCGCCGGGGTGGTCGGTGGTCTCGGTGGTGACCGGGTAGACCAGCGGCTCCTCGACGTGGTCGGCGCGGATGTGCCGGGCCGCGATGGACCGCGCGATCGACCGGCCGTGGCGGGCGCTGTGGTACGCGATCACGTCGGCCCCGGCGATGACCTCGACGGCCCGCACGGTCATCAGGGAGGGGTCGCCGGGCCCGAGCCCGACCCCGTACAGCTTGCCGCTCATTCTTCCTCGCTAGCGATCGCGTTGAGCGCGGCGGCCGCGATGGCGCTGCCCCCGCGGCGGCCCCGGACGACCAGGTGTTCCAGGCCCGACGGGTGGGCGGCCAGGGCGTCCTTGGACTCGGCGGCGCCGACGAAGCCGACCGGCACGCCGATGACGGCGGCCGGACGGGGCGCCCCCTCCTCGATCATCTCCAGCAGCCGGAAGAGCGCGGTGGGCGCGTTGCCGACGGCGACCACGGCCCCCTCCAGCCGGTCGCGCCACAGCTCCAGGGCGGCGGCGCTGCGCGTGGTGCCGAGCCTGGCCGCCAGCTCGGGGACGGCCGGGTCGGACAGGGTGCACAGGACGTCGTTGTCCGCGGGCAGCCGCTTGCGCGTGACGCCGCTCGCCACCATCCGCACGTCGCACAGGATGGGCGCGCCGGAGCGCAGGGCCTCGCGGGCGCGGGCCACCACGCCGGAGGAGTACGCGAGATCGCGCACGAGGTCCACCATGCCGCAGGCGTGGATCATCCGGACCGCGACCTGGCTGACGTCCGCGGGCAACGCCGCGAGGTCCGCCTCCGCGCGGATGGTCGCGAAGGACGCGCGGTAGATGGCCGCGCCGTCCTTCTCGTAGTCGTAGGGGGTCACGGTGCTGGTCTCGCTGCTCTCGGTCGTCGTGGTACGGCTCGTACGGCTCATGAGGTGATCGCCGCCAGGGCGGTGGCGAGGTCGGACAGGTCGTGGACCGCGGCGGTGCGGGTCTGCCGCCCGGCGCCGTCGGTCCGCGTGACGCGGTAACCGCCGTCCGGTACGGCGGTCACGTCGACGCGGTCGCCCCGGGGGTGGCCGCACCGCCGCTCGCAGCCGGACCAGTACAGCGGGAGGCGGGCACCGCCCACGGCGCCGAGGGCGCGGGTCGCGTCGGCGCGGACGTCCGCGTGGGACTTGCCGCACCCCGGCCGCCCGATGCACGCGCCGACGCCCGGCCAGGGCGAGGCGGGGTCGGTGACGAGGCCCGCGGCGGCCAGGCGGGAGAGGGCGGCGCTCCGCTCGGACGCGGTCATGTCCGCGGTGGGGACGACGACGCCGCGCCAGGGGGTGAGGCGCAGTTCACCGGGGGCGACCGCGGTCAACTCCCGCCACTGCGGGGCGGTCAGGCGCCCGAGCGGGACATGGACGGACAGAGCGGAGCCGACGATCCCGGGAGGGGGCCCGCCGGTGGCCGCCGGGCTGCCCGGGGGGCGGGTGCCGACGGTGTCTGGCGCGGGGATCGGCTCCCGGGCCCTGTCGGGTCCCGGCGCACGGCTCGGGGCCCGGGTGCCGTCCGTTCCGGCCGGGCCGCTCGGGTCGTGGGTGGTGCCGGTGGCCGCCGTATTGTCCGGCGGCCGGGTGTCGTCGGTCCCCGTCGCGTCGCCCGGGCCCGGGGTGCAGTCGATGCCCGACGCCGCGAGGCGGTGTCGTAGGGCGGAGGTCAACTCGGTGTGCCCCGGCCCCAGGTCGTCGATGCGCCAGACCCGCTCGGCGGACCCCTCGGCGCACTCCAGGAACACCTCGGCCGCCAGCAGCGCCGCCCGCGGAGCGTCGCCCCCGGCGACCCGCAGCGTCTGCGGCGCGGAGCCCAGGCGGATCAGCGCACCGCCGTCGGCCGTGGCGCGCACGGTCACGTCGGCGCCGAGCGGGGCCATGTCACCGCGCCCGTCGTCGAGCGCGAACAGGAATCGCCCCGACAGTCCGCGCGCCGCCCCGCTCGCGCACAGCGCCGCGTCCAGCGCCGACAGCCAGGGCCGCACCTCGCGCACCCCGTTCCCGTCCAGCCCGGACAGCGGCGACGCCACGATGTTGCGCACCCTCTCGTGCCCACGGGACGGCAGGAGCCCGGCCTCCTCCAGCAGACCGGCCAACTCGCCGCCGCACGCGTCGCCGAGTCCGCGCAACTGCACGTTGCCGCGGGAGGTCAGGTGCAGCTCCCCGTCGCCCAGTTGCCGGGCCGCCTCCGCGAGGGCGTGCGCCTGCCGGGCGGTCAGGACACCGCCGGGCACGCGGACCCGGGCCAGGGCGCCGTCGTCGGCGGCGTGCAGCCGCAGCGACCCCGGGCAGGCGTCGCCGCGGTGCCGCGGAACCGGCGCGGCCGACGGGGACGAAAGCGGGGGAGGAGTGGGCACGGCGGCGAGCATACCGACCATCACACCGGCTGTATGCCCTGCCCTCTTGCGCCGCCCCTTACTATGCTGACCAGGTGGATCGTCCGGTCCGCCGCCGCCACGACGGCGACAGGGGAGGAAGCCCGGTGCGAACCCGGCGCGGTCCCGCCACTGTGAATCCGGCCACTAAGAGGCCGGACGAGCCAGGAACTCCCGCCGTCTTTCACCGCCCGGGGCGCGGACCCCGAGGAAGGCCAGACGACGCATGCCGCATTCGTCCGGGGAGCGCGCCGCGCAGCCCCGCATCCTGCTCCTGTCGACGTCCGACACCGACCTGCTCAGCGCCCGCGCGGCCGCCGGTCCGGTGCCCTACCGCTTCGCCAACCCCTCCCGCCTGCCGATCGAGGACCTGCCCGGCCTCCTCGACGGCGTGGGCCTGGTCGTCGTCCGCCTCCTCGGCGGAGTGCGCGCCTGGGAGGAGGGCCTGGACCTGCTGCTCGCCGACGGCCGCCCGGTCGTCGTCCTCACCGGTGAACAGGCGCCCGACGCCCAGCTGATGGCAGCCTCCACCGTGCCCGTCGGCATCGCCGCCGAGGCGCACGCGTACCTCGCCCACGGCGGACCGGCCAACCTGGAGCAGCTCGCCCGCTTCCTGTCCGACACCGTCCTGCTCACCGGCCACGGTTTCGACGCCCCCGCGCCCGCGCCCACCTGGGGTCCGCTGGAGCGCGAACCGGCCCGCGGCGAGGGCCCGGCCGTGGCCGTGCTCTACTACCGCGCCCACCACATGAGCGGCAACACCGCCTTCGTGCACGCCCTGTGCGACGCCGTGGAGGCCGCCGGCGGCCGCCCCCTGCCCCTCTACGTCGCCTCCCTGCGCGCCCCCGAGCCCGAGCTGATCGCCGAGCTGCGCGCCGCGGACGCGATCGTCACCACCGTCCTCGCGGCGGGCGGCACCAAGCCCGCCGAAGCCTCCGCGGGCGGCGACGACGAGTCCTGGGACGCGGGCGCGCTCACCGCGCTGGACGTGCCCATCCTCCAGGCCCTGTGCCTGACCGGGTCGCGCACCGCCTGGGAGGAGAACGACGAGGGGGTGTCGCCCCTGGACGCGGCCAGCCAGATCGCCGTGCCGGAGTTCGACGGCCGCCTGATCACCGTCCCGTTCTCCTTCAAGGAGATCGACGCCGACGGCCTCCCGGCGTACGTCGCCGACCCCGAACGCGCCGCCCGCGTCGCCGGCATCGCCGTACGCCACGCCCGTCTGCGGCACATCCCGGCCGCCGGCAAGCGCCTGGCCCTCGTGCTCTCCGCCTACCCGACCAAGCACTCCCGCATCGGCAACGCGGTCGGCCTCGACACCCCCGCCAGCGCCGTCGCCCTGCTGCGCAGGCTGCGCGAGGAGGGGTACGACTTCGGCACCGGCGAGGTCCCCGGCCTGGTCTCCGGCGACGGCGACGAGCTGATCCGCGCGCTGATCGAGGCGGGCGGCCACGACCAGGACTGGCTGACCGAGGAGCAGCTCGCCCGCAACCCGGTGCGCGTCCCGGCCGCCGACTACCGGCGCTGGTACGCGACCCTCCCCGAGGAGCTGCGCACCTCCGTCGAGCAGCACTGGGGCCCGCCGCCGGGCGAGATGTTCGTCGACCGCAGCCGCAACCCCGAGGGCGACATCGTGCTGGCCGCCCTGCGCCACGGCAACCTGCTGATCCTCATCCAGCCCCCGCGCGGCTTCGGCGAGAACCCCATCGCCATCTACCACGACCCGGACCTGCCGCCCTCCCACCACTACCTCGCCGCCTACCGCTGGATCGCCGCGAGCACCGAGGACGGCGGCTTCGGCGCGGACGCCATGATCCACCTGGGCAAGCACGGCAACCTGGAGTGGCTGCCCGGCAAGAACGCCGGCCTGTCCGCCGCCTGCGGCCCCGACGCCGCCCTCGGCGACCTCCCGCTGATCTACCCGTTCCTCGTCAACGACCCCGGCGAGGGCACCCAGGCCAAGCGCCGCGTCCACGCCACGCTCATCGACCACCTCGTCCCGCCGATGGCCCGCGCCGACTCCTACGGCGACATCGCCCGCCTGGAACAACTCCTCGACGAGTACGCCCAGATCGCGGCCATGGACCCGGCCAAGCTCCCGGCGATCCGCGCCCAGATCTGGACCCTCATCCAGGCCGCGAAGCTCGACCACGACCTCGGCCTCGACGACCGGCCCGACGACGAGGGCTTCGACGACATGATCCTCCATGTCGACGGCTGGCTCTGCGAGGTCAAGGACGCCCAGATCCGCGACGGCCTGCACGTCCTCGGCACCCCGCCCGCCGGCGCCGACCGCGTCAACCTCGTGCTCGCCATCCTGCGCGCCCGCCAGATATGGGGCGGCGCCACCGCCCTGCCCGGTCTGCGCGAGGCCCTGGGCCTGGACGAGTCCGCCGCCACCCGCACCACGGCCGACGCCGCCGAGGAACGGGCCCGCGCGCTCGTCCAGGCGATGGAGGACGCGGACTGGGACCCGGCCGCCGTACCCACCGGGCACGGCGAACAGGTCGCCGCGATCCTGGAGTTCGCGGCCCGCGAGGTCGTCCCGCGGCTCGCCGCCACCACCGCCGAGATCGACCACGCCGTGCACGCCCTGAACGGCGGCTTCGTCCCCGCCGGGCCCTCCGGGTCGCCGCTGCGCGGCCTGGTCAACGTCCTGCCGACCGGCCGCAACTTCTACTCGGTCGACCCCAAGGCCGTCCCCTCCCGGCTGGCCTGGGAGACCGGGCAGGCCCTCGCCGACAGCCTCCTGGAGCGGTACCGCACCGACCACGGCGACTGGCCGACCTCCGTCGGCCTCTCCCTGTGGGGCACCAGCGCCATGCGCACCGCGGGCGACGACGTCGCCGAGGCCCTCGCCCTGCTCGGCGTCCGCCCGGTCTGGGACGACGCCTCCCGCCGCGTCACCGGCCTCGAACCCGTCCCGTACGAGGAGCTGGGCCGCCCCCGCATCGACGTCACCCTGCGCATCTCGGGTTTCTTCCGGGACGCCTTCCCGCACACCGTCGGCCTGCTCGACGACGCCGTACGGCTCGCCGCGTCCCTGGAGGAGCCCGCCGAGGTCAACCGCGTCCGCGCCCACGTCCAGGCCGACCTCGCCGAGCACGGTGACGAACGCCGGGCCACCACCCGCATCTTCGGCTCCCGTCCCGGCACCTACGGCGCCGGACTGCTCCAGCTCATCGACTCCCGCGACTGGCGCACCGACGCCGACCTCGCCGAGGTCTACACCGTCTGGGGCGGCTACGCCTACGGCCGCGACCTCGACGGCCGCCCGGCCCGCGACGAGATGGAGACGGCGTACCGGCGCATCGCGGTGGCCGCGAAGAACACCGACACCCGCGAACACGACATCGCCGACTCGGACGACTACTTCCAGTACCACGGCGGCATGGTGGCCGCCGTCCGCGCCCTGCGCGGCACCGCCCCCGAGGCGTACATCGGCGACTCCACCCGGCCCGAGACCGTCCGCACGCGCACGCTGGTCGAGGAGACCTCCCGCGTCTTCCGTGCCCGCGTGGTCAACCCCAAGTGGATCGAGGCGATGCGCCGCCACGGCTACAAGGGCGCCTTCGAACTCGCCGCGACCGTCGACTACCTCTTCGGCTACGACGCCACCACGGGTGTCATGGCCGACTGGATGTACGACAAGCTCACCGAGACCTACGTCCTGGACCCGGCCAACCGCGAGTTCCTCCAGCAGGCCAACCCCTGGGCCCTGCACGGCATCGCCGAGCGGCTGCTGGAGGCGGAGTCGCGTGGCATGTGGGAGAAGCCCGACCCGGAGGTCCTGGCCGCGCTGCGCCAGGCGTACCTGGAGACCGAGGGCGACCTGGAGGGCGAGGACTGAGCACGGCCGGCCCGCGACGGACCCGTGCCGCCCGCCCGCCGGGCGACACGGGTCCTAGGACCAATGCCTGATCTTCCGCTCCGGCATCTGCTGTTAGCGTGCACTTGCACATTATTGGCAATAACGTCGGAGGATGTTGGACATGGCGGTGTACACGCTCCCTGAGCTTCCCTACGACTACGCGGAGCTCGAACCGGTCATCAACCCGCAGATCATCGAGCTGCACCACGACAAGCACCACGCCGCGTACGTGAAGGGCGCCAACGACACGCTGGAGCAGCTCGCCGAGGCGCGGGACAAGGAGCAGTGGGGCTCCATCAACGGCCTGGAGAAGAACCTGGCCTTCCACCTCTCCGGTCACATCCTGCACTCGATCTACTGGCACAACATGACCGGCGACGGCGGCGGCGAGCCCCTGGCGGCCGACGGCGTGGGCGACCTGGCCGACGCGATCACCGAGTCCTTCGGCTCCTTCGCCGGCTTCAAGACGCAGCTGACCAAGGCCGCCGCGACCACCCAGGGTTCGGGCTGGGGCGTGCTGGCCTACGAGCCCCTGAGCGGCCGCCTGATCGTCGAGCAGGTCTACGACCACCAGGGCAACGTCGGCCAGGGCTCCACCCCGATCCTGGTCTTCGACGCCTGGGAGCACGCGTTCTACCTGCAGTACAAGAACCAGAAGGTCGACTTCATCGACGCCATGTGGGCCGTCGTCAACTGGCAGGACGTCGCCAAGCGCTACGAGGCCGCCAAGTCCCGCACCAACGCCCTGCTGCTGGCCCCCTGAACCACCTGAGACGTCCTGCCTCGTGATCGTCTTCTCACCCTTCACCGGGCAGGCGGCACCACGGAAGGCCCCCGGGGGACTCGCGCCCCCGGGGGCCTTCCGCCGTTCGTCCGCCCCCGGGAGCGGAACCGGGCGGCGGGCCCCCCGCACGGGGACAGTGGCACTCAGGCCGCCATCAGCGCCGCGAGGGCGCGGTCCATCGCGGCGCCGAACTCCTCCGGCGCCAGCGGCAGACGGGACTTGACGTCCCGGCTCCACCGGTCGGCGAGGACCTCGGCGGAGCCCGCCTCGACGCCATCGAGCGCCGCGTCGGCGAGGTCGCGCGGAGCGATCTTGGCCACGGGCCAGCCCGCGGCCATGTCGGTGTCGGCCAGGCCGAGGTGCACCGCCGTCACGAGCGTGCCCTGCTCGGCCAGTTCCAGGCGCACGCCGTTGGTCATGGCCCAGGCGGCGGCCTTGGTCAGGTGGTAGGCGCCGGCGCCCTTGCCCGCGAACCAGGACATGGCGGAGAGGACGTTGACGATCGCGCCCCCGCCGTTCCCGGCCAGCGCCGGCGCGAACTCCCGGATCATCGCCAGGTGGCCGAACATGTTGGTCTCCACCTCGCGCCGTACCGCGTCCAGCGAGCCGGTCACCAGGTCGGTCCCCGTGCTGATGCCCGCGTTGTTGACGAGCAGCGTGACGTCCGTGGCGGCCTCGGCGGCGGCTCTCACGGATGCGGGATCGGTGATGTCGAGGGGCAGCACCTCGACGCCGGGCAGGTCCACGGTCTCGGGCCGGCGGGCCGTCGCGTAGACCTTGCGGGCGCCCCGCTCGAGCAGGCGCTGGGCGAACGCGCGGCCCAGGCCGCGGTTGGCCCCGGTGACGAGGGCGACGGAGTTGTCGATGTCCATGGCCGGTACGCTAAAACCTGACGTTGACGTCAGAGGCAAGTGCTGATCGCCAGGGCCGGGGTGAGAGGAGTCACGTGACTGTCGCAGGGGCCGCGGCCGAGCGGATGATCCGCATCGGCGAGGTGGCACGAGGAGCCGGCGTCTCCGTGCGCGCCGTGCGCTACTACGAGCAGCAGGGGCTGCTCGTCGCGGAGCGCAGCCCGTCCGGCCAGCGCCTGTACCGGCAGAACGCCATCGCCATGGTCCGCTTCTTCCAGCAGATGTTCGCCGCCGGCCTCACCAGCCGAAGGATCAGCGAACTCATGCCGTGCTGGGACTCCGGGCACACCGACGCCGGGCAACGAGCCATGCTGCGAGCCGAACGCGAGCGCATCCGGGCCAGGATCGACGACCTCCAGACCACCCTGGACCACCTCGACGAGGTCATCGCGATCACGGACACGCACCCCTAGACACCGCCGGCCGACGCGACGGCACCCGAAAGCCCCGCCCGCGCCATGGGACTCCGGCTCAGGGCCACACCAGGCAGTACGGCTGATGCCCCGCCTCGTGCAGCCGGTGGCTGAAGTCCTGCCACTCGTGCAGCAGCTGGTACACGTTGAACGCGTCGCGCGGGCCGCCCCGGTCCGGGACCGTGGACCAGATGAAGGCCGCCGCGCCGACCGCCTCCTCGCCGATGCCGCGCAGGGGGTCGACGACGGTCATCGGGAGCTTCACGACCGCGTAGTCGGGGTGCAGGACGACCAGCTCCAGCGGGGGCACCTTGTGCAGGGGGACGCCCTCGATGCCGGTGAGGACCATGGCGGCCATCGTCTCCGGCTTGATCTTGGTGAACATGCCGTTCATCCCGAGCTCGTCGCCGCCCAGTTCCTCGGGGCGCATCGAGATCGGGACGCGGGCCGCGGTCGCGCCGTCGGGCGCGCCGAAGTACTTGTAGGTCACCCCCACCCGACCACCATTCCTGCTCCCCGCCCCCAGCCGGTCGGCCCGCCGGTCGAGCCGCTCGGACTCACCCGGGGTGCCGTGTGCCTGACGTGCTTCGGACGCTTCCTCCGCCTCGCGCCGGTGCCTTCCCCGCCGGGCACGTCGAGGACCCAGGTCGTCGGTCCCCTCGCCCAGTCCGCCACCGCGATGCATATCTCCACCCGACTGCTTTTCTAGGACGCGTGGCCCCCGCCGCGCAACCCGATCATCGTGTCAGTGACCTCCCCCACGGCCGCCCGCCGAAACGTGCGGTGAAACATATGTCCGCCATATGCCCGCCGGACGGTCGGCAGCCCCGTCCGCGCCTCCTCGGTGAGCTGCGTGGATGGGCTCCAGTCTGGCAGACGGCACGGCGTTCGGGGCGGTTGTCTACCCTTGTCGAGGTCACCCTGGGCAACCGGAGGCCGAGTGCGGGCCGAGCAGGACCCGGGCAGCGTCCGATACGTCGGAGAAGGTCGAGAAGGTCGGAGAAGTCGCAGGTCATGAGCGAACTGGCATATCCATACGAAGCACCGGCCTCGCAGGCTCTGTTCGACCGCGCGGCGGCCGTCACGCCCGGCGGGGTGAACTCGCCGGTGCGCGCCTTCCGCGCGGTCGGCGGGACACCCCGGTTCATGGTGTCCGGCACCGGGCCCTACCTGACCGACGCCGACGGACGGGAGTACGTCGACCTGGTCTGCTCCTGGGGGCCGATGATCCTCGGGCACGCGCACCCCGAGGTGATCGCCGCCGTGCAGGAGGCGGTGGCGCGCGGGACGTCGTTCGGCACGCCCGCCGAGGGCGAGGTCGCGCTCGCCGAGGCGATGGTCGAGCGGGTCGCGCCGCTGGAGGAGGTCCGGCTCGTGTCGAGCGGGACCGAGGCCACCATGTCCGCGATCCGGCTGGCCCGCGGGTTCACCCGGCGCACCAAGGTCATCAAGTTCGCCGGGTGTTACCACGGTCACGTCGACTCGCTGCTCGCCGCCGCGGGCTCCGGCGTCGCCACCTTCGCGCTGCCCGACACCCCCGGCGTCACCGGCGCCCAGGCGAGCGACACGATCGTGCTGCCGTACAACGACCTGGAGGCCGTGCACGCCGCCTTCGCCGCCCACCCCGGTGAGATCGCCTGCGTGATCACGGAGGCCTCGCCCGGCAACATGGGCGTCGTGCCGCCGCTGCCCGGGTTCAACCAGGGGCTGAAGGACGCCTGCGCCGCGAACGGCGCGCTGTTCGTCTCCGACGAGGTCATGACCGGGTTCCGGACCAGCCGCGCCGGGTGGTTCGGGGTGGAGGGCGTCGTGCCCGACCTCATGACCTTCGGGAAGGTGATGGGCGGCGGGTTCCCCGCCGCCGCGTTCGGCGGGCGCGCCGACGTCATGGCGCACCTCGCTCCGGCCGGGCCCGTCTACCAGGCCGGCACCCTCTCCGGGAACCCGGTCGCCACCGCCGCCGGCCTCGCCCAGCTGCGGCTCCTCGACGACGCCGCGTACGACACCGTCAACGCCGTGTCCGCGCGGATCCAGGGGCTCGTCACCGAGGCCCTCGCCAAGGAGGGCGTCGCGCACACGGTGCAGACCGCCTCCAACATGTTCTCGGTGTTCTTCACCGACCGGCCGGTCCGCGACTACGAGGACGCCAAGGCGCAGGAGTCCTTCCGCTACACCGCGTTCTTCCACTCGCTCCTCTCGAACGGCGTCTACCTGCCGCCGTCCTCGTTCGAGTCCTGGTTCGTGTCCACGGCCCACGACGAGCGGGCCGTCCAGCGCATCGCCGACGCCCTCCCGGCGGCGGCCCGAGCTGCCGCGGAGGCGACGGCATGAGCAACGGCACCCACGAGCGCGACGACGAGCTGACCGTCGTCCACGTGATGCGGCACGGCGAGGTCGAGAACCCCACCGGTGTCCTGTACGGGCGGCTGCCCGGCTACCACCTGTCCGAGCTGGGCCGGCGGATGGCCGAGCGGGTCGCCGAGCACCTCGCGCCCCGCGACGTGACGTACGTCGTCGCCTCCCCGCTGGAGCGGGCGCAGGAGACCGCGACGCCGATCGCCAAGACGCACGGGCTCGACCTCGACACCGACGGGCGCCTCATCGAGGCGGAGAACGTCTTCCAGGGCAAGACCTTCGGCATCGGTGACGGCGCGCTGCGCCGGCCCGCCAACTGGAAGCACGTGGTCAACCCCTTCAAGCCGTCCTGGGGGGAGCCGTACGTCGACCAGGTGGTGCGGATGAAGGGCGCGCTGGACGCCGCCCGCGACCGGGCGCGCGGGCACGAGGCCGTGATCGTCAGCCACCAGCTGCCGATCTGGATCCTGCGGTCGTACGTCGAGCGCCGGCGGCTGTGGCACGACCCGCGCAAGCGCCAGTGCACGCTGGCGTCCCTGACGACCTTCACGTACCGGGGCGACCGGATCGTCTCCGTCGGGTACACCGAGCCCGCCCGCGACCTCGTACCGGCCCACCTCCGCGCGGGGGCCAGGCCGGTGAAGGGGCAGGGCAAGGCGTACGGGGCCTGAGGGCCGCAAGCGCGTCGTGGTGAGCGGGTCGTTCCTGTGGACCCGCTGTTACCCGATCCGCACATATTTCCGGAACCCGCTCGTTCGTCGCGTCCTCTCACCGAGTGACCACCAAGGACGCGACGAACGAGGTTGCGATGCGCACTACCAACCGCACTCTCACCCGCAGGGGGATACTCGGGCTCGGCGCGGGGGCCGCCGCGGCCGCCGGGCTCGCCGGCTGCGGCACCGGTTCCCACCCCGCGTCGGGCGGCTCGCACCAGGCCGGGGACGGCGGGAAACCCTCGCCCTCCGGCAGCAGCAAGGCCCCGGCGAAACCCATCGGCGACGGCTCCACGTCGTACACCGGCAAGCAGCCGCACCAGCCGGACGCCCCCGTGCCGCTGGAGCCCGGCCAGACGCCGCCGCAGTTCGTCGTCTTCTCCTGGGACGGGGCGGGAGAGGTCGGCAACGGGCTCTTCCCGCGCTTCCTGGACCTCGCCCAGGAGCACGGCGCCCACATGACCTTCTTCCTGTCCGGCCTGTACCTGCTGCCCGAGTCGAAGAAGCGCCTCTACGACCCGCCGAACAACCCGCGCGGCGCCTCCGACATCGGCTACCTCACCGACGAGCACATCAAGGCGACGCTCGCCAACGTCCGCCGCGCCTGGCTCGACGGGCACGAGATCGGCACGCACTTCAACGGCCACTTCTGCGGGGGCGGCGGCAGCGTAGGCAACTGGACGGCGGCGCAGTGGCGCAGCGAGATCGACCAGGCCAAGTCCTTCGTCAAGGAGTGGAAGACCAACAGCGGCTGGACCGACCTGCCCGCCCTGCCCTTCGACTACGACAAGGAACTCGTCGGCGGCCGCACGCCCTGCCTGCTCGGCCAGGACAGCCTGCTGCCCACCGCCCGCGAGCTGGGCTGGCGCTACGACGCCTCCTCGCCCGGCGGCCGCCAGGTGTGGCCGGTGAAGAAGGACGGGATCTGGGACCTGCCGCTACAGCAGATACCTTTCCCCGGCCACTCCTTCGAGGTCCTCTCGATGGACTACAACATCCTCGCCAACCAGTCGGTGAACTCGACCAACGCGCCCGCGCACAACTACCCGCGCTGGCGTGAACAGGCCACGAAGGCGTACATATCCGGCTTCAAGCGGGCTTACGAGACGAACCGGGCGCCTTTCTTCGTCGGCAACCACTTCGAGGAGTGGAACGGCGGCATCTACATGGACGCCGTCGAGAACGCCCTGAAGCACATCGCGCGGGAGAAGGAGAAGGGCGGGGACATCCGGCTGGTCTCCTTCCGGCAGTTCACCGACTGGCTGGACGTGCAGAAGCCGGAGGTGCTGGCCAAGCTGCGGACCGTCGAGGTGGGGCAGCGGCCGGCCGGCGGCTGGAAGACCTTCCTCGGGGACGGCGCCTCCGCATCCGGGACACCCACCGGGAACGCCGCCTGAAATGCGGGTTTCCGCCCGGGAGGGGGGTGCGCAAGATCCTCGGAACGGACATGCGAAACTTTTCACATGAGTGCCGCCAGCCGCGCCCCCCTGCGCTCGAACCGCACCGCCGACCGCGTGTCCGACCGCGGCCGGGCCCGCGTCCGTAGCCGGGCCGCCCTCGCCGTCGGCGCAGCCGCCGCGGCGCTGCTCGTGTCCGCGTGCAGCTCCGGCGGCACCTCGGGCGGTGGCGGCCAGACGGGCTTCGTCACCGGTTCCGACGGCATCGCCACCGCGAAGCAGGGTGAGCGCGCCGACGCCCCCGAGCTGTCCGGCAAGACCGTCGACGGGGGCCGGGTCGACGTCGCCGACTACCGGGGCAAGGTCGTCGTCCTCAACGTCTGGGGCTCGTGGTGCCCGCCCTGCCGCGCCGAGGCCAAGAACTTCGAGAAGGTCTACCAGGACGTCAAGGACCAGGGCGTCCAGTTCGTCGGCATCAACACCCGCGACACCTCCACCGGCCCGGCCCGCGCCTTCGAGAAGGACTACGGCGTCACCTACCCGAGCCTGTACGACCCGACCGGCAAGCTGATGCTGCGCTTCGAGAAGGGCACCCTCAACCCCCAGGCCGTGCCCTCCACGCTCGTCATCGACAAGGACGGCAAGGTCGCCGCGCGCACGCTCCAGGCGCTCAGCGAGGAGAAGCTGCGCAAGATGCTCGCCCCGTACCTCCCCGACGGATCCGCCGACTCCGCCGCGTCGGAGAAGTGACGTGTCCGCAGCGATCACCCTCGCCGAGACGGCGGGCTACAACGGCACCGTGCTCAACGGCGCGCTCCTGGTGGCCCTCCCCATCGCCCTGCTCGGCGGCCTCGTCTCCTTCTTCTCCCCCTGCGTCCTGCCCCTGGTCCCCGGCTACCTCTCCTACGTGACCGGGGTCACCGGCACCGACCTCGGTGAGGCCCGGCGCGGACGCATGGTGGCCGGCGCTTCCCTCTTCGTCCTCGGCTTCACCGCCGTCTTCGTCTCCAGCGGCGCGCTGTTCGGCTACTTCGGCCAGACGCTCCAGGAGAACCGGAGCGTGCTGACCGACATCCTGGGTGCGTTCATGATCCTCATGGGTGTCTTCTTCATGGGCCTGATGCCCTGGCTGACCCAGCGCGAGTTCCGCTTCCACCGCAAGCCGGTGAACGGCCTGGTCGGCGCCCCGATACTCGGCGCCCTGTTCGGCATCGGCTGGACGCCCTGCATCGGCCCGACCCTCGCCTCCGTGCTGGCGCTCTCCGCCGACCAGGGCACCGCGGGCCGCGGCGCGATACTGACCGTCGCCTACTGCCTCGGTCTCGGTGTCCCCTTCGTCCTGGCCGCCGTCGCCTTCCGCAAGGCGCTCGGCGCCTTCGGCTGGGTCAAGCGGCACTATGTCTGGGTGATGCGGGTCGGCGGCGTCATGATGATCGCCACCGGCCTGCTGCTGCTGACCGGCGCGTGGGACGGCATCGTGCAGGACATGCAGACCTGGTCCAACGGCTTCACTGTGGGGATCTGACCGATGAGCACCACTTCGAAAACCACCCCCGGTACCGACCCCGGCGAACAGCCGAAGGCCGACGGCGGCGACCAGGACCTCGGCGCCGCGGGTTCCCAGCTCTCCACCGCCCCCGCGGAGGAGGCCCCGAACCTCCCCTCGCTCGGCGTGACCGGGTGGGCCCGCTGGTTCTGGCGCCAGCTCACCTCGATGCGCGTCGCGCTGCTCCTGCTCCTGCTGCTGTCCCTGGGCGCGATCCCCGGGTCGCTGATCCCGCAGGACGGCGTCGACGCCATGAAGGTCGAGGAGTTCCGCACCGACCACGACCTCCTCGCCCCGGTCTACGACAAGCTCGGGCTCTTCCACGTCTACAGCTCGGTGTGGTTCTCCGCGATCTACATCCTGCTGTTCGTCTCCCTGATCGGCTGCATCGTCCCGCGCACCTGGCAGTTCGTCGGCCAGCTCCGCGGCCGTCCGCCCCGCGCCCCCCGGCGCCTGGACCGGCTGCCCGCGTACACCACCTGGCGCACCGCCGCCGGGCCCGAGGAGGTCCGCGAGGCCGCGCTGAAGCTGCTGAAGAAGCGCCGCTTCCGCGCCGACGCCGCCGGTGACGCCGTCGCGGCCGAGAAGGGCTACCTGCGGGAGGTCGGCAACCTCGCCTTCCACATCGCGCTGATCGTGCTGCTGATCGCCTTCGCCTGGGGCCAGCTGTTCAAGTACGAGGGCAACAAGCTGATCCTGGAGGGCGACGGCTTCGCCAACACCCTCACCCAGTACGACGACTTCAAGTCCGGGAACCTCTTCGACCCGGACGACGACCTGTCCCCCTTCAGTTTCACCCTGAAGGACTTCCACGGCACCTACGAGGCGACCGGCCCCAACCGCGGCACCCCGCGGATCTACGAGGCCGCGGTCACCTACAGCGAGGGTGCCGACGGCGCCGAGCAGTCGAAGACCATCAAGGTCAACCAGCCGCTGAACGTCGACGGCTCCAAGGTGTACCTCGTCAGCCACGGCTACGCGCCCATCCTCACCGTCAAGGACGCCAAGGGCGACGTGGTGATGGACAAGCAGGCGGTGGCCCTGCTGCCGCTGGACGGCAACGTCACCTCCTCCGGCGCCGTCAAGGTCATGGACGGCTACCGCAACGCCGAGGGGGAGAAGGAGCAGCTCGGCTTCAACGCGTTCTTCCTGCCGACCTATGGCGGCAAGGGCAGCGGCATGCAGTCCACCTTCCCCGCCCTGGTCAACCCGATGCTCGCGCTCTCCGCCTACCACGGCGACCTCGGCGTGGACTCGGGCATCCCGCAGAGCATCTACCAGCTCGACAAGAGCAACCTGGACGAGTTCAAGGGCTCCGACGGCAAGCTGTTCAAGCAGCAGCTCAAGGTCGGCGACACCATGAACCTTCCCAACGGCGCCGGCTCCGTCACCTTCAACGGCGTCCAGGAGTGGGCCGGCTTCCAGGTCACACAGCAGCCCGGCAGCGGCTGGGCGCTCGGCGGCGCCGTCGTCGCCATCTTCGGCCTGGCCGGGTCCCTGTTCATCCAGCGCCGCCGCGTCTGGGTGCGGGCCGTGCGGGGCGCCGACGGCGTCACCGTCGTGGAGATGGCCGGCCTCGGCCGCAGCGAGTCCGCGAAGGTCCCCGCGGAGCTCGGCGACCTCGCCGGGGTCCTGTACGAGCGGGCGCCCGCCGCGCCCGAGCACGCCGAGCACGCCGAGAACCCCGCCACCCCCGAATCCCCCGACACCCACGCCGTCACTGCCGAAGGGGCTGAGAAGAAGTGAATCTCGCCGCCGCGACCAACGAGCATCTCGCGAACGTCAGCAACACGCTGATCTACTCCGCGATGGCCGTCTACACCCTGGCCTTCTTCGCGTACATCGCCGAGTGGCTCTTCGGCAGCCGCAGCAAGGTCGGCCGTACCGCCGCCGCGCTCACGGCCGACGCCGCCGCCAAGGCCGCGTCCGGTCCGGCCGTCACCGTGAAGAAGGCCGGCACCACCGCCGTACTGGAGCGGCCGCAGGTCGTGGTGCGCTCCGCCGCCGGCTCCCGCGACGTGCCCGACGGGCCCGGCGCGCACGGCGGCACGGAGAAGGGCGACCTCTACGGCCGCATCGCCGTCTCCCTCACCGTCCTCGCCTTCGCCATCGAGGCGGGCGGCGTGGTCGCCCGCGCCCTGTCGGTGCGGCGGGCGCCGTGGGGCAACATGTACGAGTTCAACCTCACCCTCACGACGGTCGCCGTCGGCGTGTACCTCGTGCTGCTCGCCCTGCGGAAGAACGTCCGCTGGCTCGGCCTGCCGCTGGCCACCACCGTGCTGCTCGACCTCGGCCTCGCCGTCACGGTCCTCTACACGGCGAGCGACCAGCTGGTGCCCGCCCTGCACTCGTACTGGCTGTACATCCACGTCTCGACCGCCATCTTCTGCGGCGCGGTCTTCTACGTCGGCGCGGTCGGCACGCTCCTGTACCTCTTCAAGGACAGCTTCGAGAGCAAGCTCGCCGCCGGCGGCACCCCCGGGCGCTTCGCCAGCTCCGTCCTGGACCGGCTGCCCTCCGCCGCCTCCCTCGACAAGTTCTCCTACCGCGTCAACGCCGCCGTCTTCCCGCTGTGGACGTTCACGATCATCGCGGGCGCGATCTGGGCGGGCGACGCCTGGGGCCGGTACTGGGGCTGGGACCCCAAGGAGACCTGGTCCTTCATCACCTGGGTCGCCTACGCCGGCTACCTGCACGCCCGCGCCACCGCGGGCTGGAAGGGACGCAAGGCCGCCTACCTGGCCCTCATCGCCTTCGCCTGCTGGCTGTTCAACTACTACGGCGTCAACATCTTCGTCTCCGGCAAGCACTCCTACGCGGACGTCGGCCTGGGCGCCCTTCAGTCGGTCGGTTTCTGAACCGGCCCGACCTCTACTGCGGGACGTCACCGCGGGCGACGCCCGTGACGACGTCCCGCAGCCGTTCCACGTACAGCCGCAGGTTCTTGTGGGCGACGTCGGTGTCCGGGTAGCGGCTGGCGAACCACAGGCCCTCCGGGAGCCGGGTGACCCAGGCGCACACCTGGTCGCCGTAGGAGACCCGCAGCAGCGCGTACGCCGTCAGGTCCGGCCAGCTGTCGGCGCCCGGGACGCCGCGGGCGTCGACGTACGACACGATCGAGTACAGGTCGGGCGAGGTCGGCCGGAAGTCGGTGCCGAGCAGGCGCAGCACGCGGTCGATCGGCATCCGGGACAGCCGCCGGTTGGCCTGGAGTTCGGCGCGGACGGTGTGCAGCGCACCGGGGAAGTCGCGGGCCCTCTCCGCCGGGACCTCGATCGGCGCGCCGCCCACGTACCAGCCGACGGACTCCGCCCACTGGGACCGCGACCGGGTGTGGAAGGGCACCACGGTGCGGTAGACGGGCTCGCCGCCGATCTCGTGGACGATCAGCGCGGTCGCGGCCAGCACCCCGACGAGGCTGCCGCCGTACGGACGGCAGTACGCCTCGAACGCGGCGGCGTCGGCGGCGTCCACCAACGGCTCCCGCAGCAGCCGCTGTTCGGGCAGCGCGCCGCCGGGCCGGACGCCGAGGTCGACGGGGAAGGACGGCAGCCGTCCGTCGCACCGCCGGATGAACTCCCGCCAGCGGGCGACGATGTCGTGGTCGCCGTCGATCCGGTCCGCGTCCGCCCGCTCGGCCTCGCAGAAGTCGACGTAGGAACCGACCCGCGGCCGCGGCACGGTCCGCCCCGCGACGCCGGCCGCGTACAGCTCGCCGACCTCGGCGGGGATGCGGTAGAGGGAGTAGGCGTCGACGTTGCTGTGGTCGAAGGCCATGTAGACGCTGACGCCGTCGTCGCGGACGACCGCCGTGTAGATGAGGTTGGGCCAGCGCAGCGCGTCCGCGACGCGGTCGAAGCGGTCCTGGAGGTGGCGGGCCAGCCGTTCCGCGTCCGGGAAGTCGCCGACGTCCTCGCGGTGCAGGGTCACGGCGTCCGCGTCGAGCGTGAACCGCCGCATCGCCTCGCCGCGGTCACCGCTCCACCGGAAGCCGCTGCGCAGCGTCTCGTGCCGCAGGGTCCAGGCGCGCAGCGCCTCCTGGAGCACGCCGAGGTCGACCGGGCCCGGGATGTCGAAGGCCGCGCCGAGCCAGGTCGGCACGAACAGGCCGTCCTCGCGCACCGACCGGGCCGTGCGGATGTGCGACTCCTGGATGTACGCGGGCGGCCGCGTGTCCTCGGGCAGCGCGGCCGCGATGTCGAGCGTCCTGGGGCTGAGCGTCCACTCGACGAGGCGCCCGGGCCGGATCTCGCAGCGCTGGATGTCGGTCATTCGCACGAGGGGGTCTCCGTTCGCAGGTGTACAGACCCGACCAAGACAATGCCGTCGCGGCGGCCCCGCACCTGGTGTGTGGACACTGTTCAACGGAACGGATGGCCTCTCGAACGCCGATCCGTCCCCCCGTCCGGACCACCCTTCACCCTTCCCCCGTGGCCCCTCCACCCTTCGTTCCCGCCATGGCCCGCTGTGGTCCGTCGTCCGTCGTCCGTCGTCCGTCGTCCGCCGTGCGGTGGGGTGTGCCGGGCGGCGTCCCTGAGCCGGTCCGCGAGGTCCGCGACGAGGCCCCGCAGCTCGTCCGGGCGCTCGACGACGAACGGGCGGTCCAGCGACGCGAGGACACCCGGCAGCCAGTCGAGGCGTTCGGCCCGGATCTCGACCCGGCACCAGGGTCCGTCCGCCGCCCCTGCCCTCCCCGGCTCGCCGCCGTCCGCCTCCGCGGCCACGACCGCCACGCTGCCCGGCAGCAGGGCGCGTACCTCCTCCGCCGTTCCCCGCACCCGTACCGTCACCTCGTGCCGGTAGGGAGCGGTGGCCAGTGCCGTCAGCACCCGTTCCGCCGGGCCGGGGCCGGATGGCGGGGCGAAGGTGCCCGGCAGGACCCGCGCACCGGCGACGCGGTCGAGACGGAACGTCCGGTCCTCGGCGACCGAGAGGTCCCGGCCCGTCACGTACCACCGGCCCGCGTGCGCGACGAGCCCGTACGGGTACATGGTGCGTTCACCGCCCTTGCCGCTGCCGCCGGTGTACCGGATCGCCACCGGCCTGCGGTGGCGCACCGCGTCGGCGAGCGGAAGCAGGACCGCCGCGTCCGGAGCGGGCGGCTCTTGCGGGGCGCTCGTGAAGGCGAGGGAGTCGAGCACCGCGTCCAGCCGGTGCCGCAGCCGCTCCGGCAGCACCCGCCGGATCTTCGCCGCCGCGGTCTCGGCCGCCGTGCCCGCCGCCCCCGTGATCCCGGCCCGCCGCCCGGCCGCCAGGCCCAGCAGTACGGCCAGTGCCTCGTCGTCGGTCAGCATCAGCGGCGGCATGCGGTGACCGGGGGCGAGCCGGTAGCCGCCGTAGCGGCCGCGCACCGACTCGACGGGAACGTCGAGGTCGACGAGGTGGTCGACGTACCGGCGCACCGTGCGCTCGCCGACGCCGAGCCGGCCGGCGAGTTCGGCCACGGTCCGCACACCACCCGCCTGGAGCAGTTCGAGCAGGGTGAGCACACGGGACACGGGACGGGACATGCCCGCAAGTCTCCCGCCGATACCGGCCGGAAGGTGACCGGTATCGCGCCTAGCGTGCGAAGGAGCGTGCGAAGGACGGCGCTGAACACGACTGAGCAGGAGTGAACCGATGCATCTCGTCTCGATCCGCGTCATCACGGACGACGTCGCCCGCCTCGTCGGCTTCTACGAGCGCGCCACCGGCCTGCGCGCGACCTGGGCCACCGAGGACTTCGCGGAACTGCGCACCCCTTCCGGCACTCTCGCGATCGGCGGTACCCGCACCGTGCCGCTCTTCGCCCCCGGCTCCGCCCGGCCGGCCGACAACCGCAGCGTGATCATCGAGTTCCTCGTCGACGACGTGGACGCCGTGCACCGGAACCTGACCGGCTTCGTCACGGAGTTCGTCAGGGAACCGACGACCATGCCCTGGGGCAACCGCGCGCTCCTGTTCCGCGACCCCGACGGCAACCTGGTCAACTTCTTCAGCCCGGCGACCCCGGCCGCCGCCGAGAAGTACGCCGACGTCCCCCGCTGACGGATCTGACGGATCCGACGGATCCGACGGGCGGTCGGAGCGGGCGGATCCGACGGAGCGGAGTCTCAGGACTCGTCCCGCCTGCCGCCCCTGCGGTCCTCGTCGTCCTCGGCGGGGCCCCCGCGGCCGGTGCCGCCGTCCCGCGGGCCGTCCTCCGCCCGGTCCCCGTCCGCGTCACGAGGGTGGTCGCCGAGCGACTTCAGGAACTCGGGGTTGTCGTCCGGCGCCACCCACTGCCGGCGCCCGCCGCCCTGCCAGGACGACGCGCCGGCCGGCTGCCGCTTCTTGCCGGCGATGATCCACGAGATCGAGCCGACCAGCGGGAAGAGCAGCACGAGGATCGCCCACAGCGGCTTGGGCATGTGGCGGATGTCGGCGTCCTTCGTGCTGATGCAGTCGATGAACGCGTAGACGCTCAACGCCAGTGGCACGAGGAACATCAGCACCCGGAGCATGGGGCCTCTCCCGCGGGAAGCTAGGGGGTGGGGACGCGTCAGGGCCCCCAGGTACAGGGCCAGGGTAGCCGCTCGGGGATACTGGACGGCATGGCTTACGACGATCTTCGCTCCCTGCTCAGGGCGCTGGAGCGCGAGGGCGACCTCAAGCGCATCAAGGCCGAGGTGGACCCGTACCTGGAGGTCGGGGAGATCGTCGACCGGGTGAACAAGGCGGGCGGCCCGGCGCTGCTCTTCGAGAACGTGAAGGGCTCCGACCTGCCCCTCGCCATGAACGTTTTCGGCACCGACCGGCGCCTCCTCAAGGCACTCGGACTCACGTCGTACTCCGACATCTCGGACAAGATCGGCGGACTGCTCCGCCCCGAGCTGCCCCAGGGCTTCGTCGGCGTGCGCGAGGCCTTCGGGAAGCTCGGCGCGATGACGCATGTACCGCCGAAGAAGGTGAAGGCGGGCAGCGCGCCCGTCCAGGAGGTCGTGCTCACCGGCGACGACGTGGACCTGGACCGGCTCCCCGCGCTCTTCACCTGGCCGGACGACGGCGGCTCCTTCTTCAACCTGGGCCTCACCCACACCAAGGACCCCGAGACCGGCATCCGCAACCTCGGCCTGTACCGGCTCCAGCGCCACGACCGGCGCACCATCGGCATGCACTGGCAGATCCACAAGGACAGCCGCAACCACTACCAGGTCGCCGCCCGCCGCGGCGAGCGCCTGCCGGTCGCGATCGCCTTCGGCTGTCCGCCGGCCGTGACCTACGCCTCCACCGCGCCGCTCCCCGGCGACATCGACGAGTACCTCTTCGCGGGCTTCCTCCAGGGCAAGCGGATCGAGATGGTCGACTGCAAGACGGTCCCGCTCCAGGTCCCCGCTCAGGCCGAGGTGGTGATCGAGGGCTGGCTGGAGCCCGGTGAGATGCTCCCCGAGGGTCCCTTCGGCGACCACACCGGCTTCTACACGCCGCAGGAGCCCTTCCCCGCCCTGAAGATCGACTGCGTGACGATGCGGAAGCGCCCGCTGCTCCAGTCGATCGTGGTCGGCCGGCCCCCGACGGAGGACGGCCCCCTGGGGAGGGCCACGGAGCGCTTCTTCCTCCCGCTCCTCAAGATCATCGTCCCGGACATCGTGGACTACCACCTCCCCGAGGCCGGCGGCTTCCACAACTGCGCGATCGTCTCGATCGACAAGAAGTACCCCAAGCACGCCCAGAAGGTCATGCACGCCATCTGGGGCGCGCACATGATGTCCCTGACCAAGCTGATCGTGGTCGTCGACTCCGACTGCGACGTCCACGACCTGCACGAGGTCGCCTGGCGGGCGCTCGGCAACACCGACTACGCCCGTGACCTCACCGTCGTCGAAGGCCCGGTCGACCACCTCGACCACGCCTCGTACCAGCAGTTCTGGGGCGGCAAGGCGGGCATCGACGCCACGAAGAAGCTGCCCGAGGAGGGCTACACGCGCGACGGGGGCTGGCCGGACATGGTGCTGTCCGACCCGGATACGGCGGCGAAGGTCGACCGCCGCTGGAAGGAGTACGGACTGTGACCTCGGCTTCCGCCGCCCTGCCCCAGCAGCCGGGGCGCACCAAGGCGTTCCTGCGCCTGGTGATGATCGAGCACTCGGTGTTCGCGCTGCCCTTCGCCTACATCGCCGCGCTGACCGCGATGTACAGGTGGGACGAGAACATCCACTGGGGCCGGCTCCTGCTGGTCACCGTCGCCATGGTCGGTCTGCGCACCTTCGCGATGGCGGTCAACCGGATCATCGACCGCGAGATCGACGCCCGCAACCCGCGCACCGCCCACCGCGAACTGGTCACCGGCGCCATGTCGGTCAGGCACGCCTGGACCGGCGCCCTGGTCGCCCTCGTCGTCTTCCTCGGCGCGGCGGCCCTGCTCAACCCGCTCTGCCTGGCCCTGGCCCCCGTCGCGGTGATCCCGATGGTGGTCTACCCGTACGGCAAGCGGTTCACGAACTTCCCGCAGGCGATCCTCGGTCTCGCCCAGGCGATGGGCCCGATCGGCGGCTGGCTGGCGATCAGCGGCGAGTGGTCCTGGGAGGCCGTGATCCTCGGCCTCGCGGTGGGCATCTGGATCGGCGGCTTCGACCTGATCTACGCCTGCCAGGACGTCGAGACCGACCGCGAGGTCGGTGTCCGCTCGGTCCCCGCCCGCTTCGGCGTCCCGGCCGCGATCCGAGGCGCCCGCGCCTGTCACACGGTCACCACGGCCCTGTTCGTCTGGTACGCCCTCGCCACCGATGCCGGCGCGTTCTTCTGGTTCGGCTTGGTGATCGTCGCGGGCGCCTTCCTCTACGAGCACAGCATCGTGCGCCCGACCGACCTGTCCCGTCTCAACAGGGCGTTCTTCAGCGTCAACGGCTTCATCGGCATCGCCCTGTTCGTGTGCGCGCTGCTGGATCTGCTCGTACGGGGCCTCACGGTCTGAAAACCCTGACCCTGCGACTAGGCTCGGCATCATGAAGCCAGGACAGACGCAGCGCGTGCCTTGGATCGTGGGGGTGTCCGGGGCGTCCGGCACCCCGTACGCCGCCGCCGTGCTGCGTGCGCTGCTCGCCGCCGGCGAAAGCGTCGACCTGGTGGTCAGCCGGGCCTCGCGGCTCACCCTGCTCGACGAGACCGGCATCCCCTTCCGCGACGCCCACTGGCAGCACGACCTGCGTGCCTGGCTGTCCCGCGGAGCCGACGGAAAGCCCGGCACGTTCGACGCGGACGTCTCCGCGGTACGGCACTGGAGCGCGGGCGACCTCGCCGCCGGGCCGTCCTCGGGGTCGTACCCGACGAAGGGCATGCTGATCGTGCCCGCGTCCACCGCCTGTGTGGCCGGTGTCGCGCTCGGGCTCTCGAAGGACCTGCTGCAGCGCACCGCGAGCGTGACCCTCAAGGAGCGCCGCCGGCTCGTGGTGGCCGTACGGGAGACCCCGCTGGACGGCCGGACACTGCGGCACCTGGTGACCCTGGACGACGCGGGCGCGGCCGTGGTGCCCGCCTCCCCGGCGTTCTACGCGGGAGCGACGCACATCCAGGACCTGGTGGACTTCGTCGCCGGCCGCGTGCTCGACGCGGCGGGCGTCGGGCACGACCTCTACCGCCGCTGGCGCGGCGACCTCGGCGGGGCCCGCCTCACCGGCTGAGCGGCGCCGCAGCAGCACCTCCCCCCCCACATGTTTGTGACCCACGGTTGTTACCCACATCTTCAGATTCCTCAGTGGAAGGCTTCGATCGCATGGACGCGGTGGACAGGCAGCTCATCCAGGCCCTGAGGGAGAACGGCCGGGCCTCCTACGCGGAGCTGGGGCGCCTGGTCGGACTCTCCGGACCCAGCGTCACCGACCGCATCAACCGGCTGGAGGCGGCCGGCGTCATCACCGGCTACCGGGCCACCGTCGACGCCGCCTCGCTCGGTCTCGGCGTCACCGCCCTCATCGGCGTCTCGCTCTCCGACGCCGCCGACCACGAGGACGTCGCACAGCGCCTCAAGGAGCTGCGGGAGATCGAGGACTGCTGGTTCATCGCCGGCGACGACTCCTACATGCTCAAGGTGCGCGCCGCCGACGTGGACGGCCTGGAGAGCATCATCCGGCGGCTGTCGGGCACCAAGGGCGTGTCCAGGACCCGTACCACCATCGTCCTCTCCACCAAGTGGGAGAACCGGGTGGGCGAGCTGCCGGAAGAGGAGCAGTAGCCGGGGCGTACGGTTGTCGAGTTCGTCTGAGAAAGAGGTATCGCATGGACGCCGGGCTCAAGCGCGAGCTGGAGGAGAAGGTCCGTTCCGGTGAGCGGCTGACTCGTGAGGACGGCATCGCGCTGTACGAGTCGGACGATCTCGCCTGGCTCGGCGGCCTCGCGCACGAGGTGCGGACGCGGAAGAACGGTGACGTCGTCCACTTCAACGTCAACCGTCACCTGAACATGACCAACGTGTGCACGGCGTCGTGCGCCTACTGCTCCTTCCAGCGCAAGCCGGGGGAGAAGGACGCGTACACGATGCGGATCGAGGAGGCGGTGAAGCTCGCCAAGGCGATGGAGGGGGAGAACCTCACCGAGCTGCACATCGTCAACGGCCTGCACCCCAACCTGCCCTGGCGCTACTACCCGCGCTCGCTGCGGGAGCTGAAGGCGGCGCTGCCCGAGGTGTCGCTGAAGGCGTTCACCGCCACGGAGATCCACCACTTCGAGACGATCTCCGGGATGTCCGCGAGCGACATCCTGGACGAGCTGATCGACGCCGGCCTGGAGTCCCTCACCGGCGGTGGCGCCGAGATCTTCGACTGGGAGGTGCGGCAGCACATCGTCGACCACCGCACCCACTGGGAGGACTGGTCGCGCATCCACCGCCTGGCGCACGAGAAGGGCCTGAAGACCCCGTGCACCATGCTCTACGGCCACATCGAGGAGCCCCGCCACCGCGTGGACCACGTGCTGCGCCTGCGTGAGCTGCAGGACGAGACGAACGGCTTCCAGGTCTTCATCCCGCTGCGCTACCAGCACGACTTCGTGGACATGAAGGACGGCAAGGTCCGCAACCGGCTCCAGGCGCGCACGCAGATGGCGACCGGCGCGGAGGCCCTGAAGACGTTCGCGGTCTCGCGGCTGCTGTTCGACAACGTGCCGCACGTGAAGGTGTTCTGGGTGATGCACGGCGTCCAGACCGCGCAGCTCGCCCTCCAGCACGGCGCGGACGACATGGACGGCTCGGTCGTCGAGTACAAGATCACGCACGACGCGGACGACTTCGGCACGCCGAACAAGCTGACGCGCGAGGACCTGCTGGACCTGATCCGCGACGCCGGATTCCGGCCGGTGGAGCGCAACACGCGCTACGAGATCCTGCGCGAGTACGACGGTCCCGACCCGGCCCGCCGGGAGTCGCCGCAGCCGATGCGGGTCTGAGCACCCGGTTGTTCTCCGGATGCGGGTGAGCGGGTGGTCGCTCGCGCCCACCCCCGCGCCCTGGGCCGGCGCAGTCCCGGCGCCTTGTGGGCAGGCGCCGGGAGCATGCCGCCGAGGGGCGCGGGGAACTGCGCGACCAGCCACACACAACCCGCAGCCGACACGGGTCCGGGCCCCCACGGCGGGTAGTCGGACCACATGACCGGCAGCGTGACCTCAGAGGACGCCTACACCGCGGAGCCCTTCGTGCCCGACCGCGGCGGCCTCCCCGCCCTGCGCGAGGCGGCGGCCGGCTGCCGGGGGTGCCCCTTGCACCGCGACGCCACCCAGACCGTCTTCGGCGCCGGCAAGGCGTCCGCCCGCCTCATGCTCGTCGGCGAGCAGCCCGGCGACCAGGAGGACCGGCAGGGCAAGCCCTTCGTCGGCCCCGCCGGCCACCTCCTCGACCGGGCCCTGGCGGAAGCCGGCCTCGACCCGGCGGACGCGTACGTGACCAACGCCGTCAAGCACTTCAAGTTCACCCGGGCCGAACCCCGCAAGCGCCGTATCCACCAGGCGCCCACCCTGCGCGAGGCGGCCGCCTGCGGCCCCTGGCTGGCCGCCGAGCTGCACCGGGTGGAGCCCGAGCTGATCGTGGTGCTGGGCGCCACCGCCGGCAAGGCGCTGCTCGGCTCGTCGTTCCGCGTCACGCGGGTGCGCGGCACGGTGCTGGAGGAGGAGGTCCACGGGCACCCGCGGCGCCTGGTGCCGACCGTGCACCCGTCGGCGGTGCTGCGGGCCGACGACCGGGAGGGGGCCTACCGGGGACTGGTCTCCGACCTGAAAGTCGCCGCACGGACACTCGGGTAATGACTACTATGGCTTGGTGTCCCTTACCTTTACCCTGGATCCGGCCGTCACTCCCGACCTCCGCGACGGCGTACTCGACCTGTGGACCGACGTCACCAACGCCGGCGGCTCCGTGGGCTTCGTGCCGCCGGTGACGCGCGAGGACATCCGCCCCGAGCTGGTCAAACACCTGGCCGGCATGGCCGAGGGCCGCACCCGCCTGCTCGTCGGCCACGACGAGGACGGACGGGTGGCCGCCACCGCCTTCCTCGCCCTCAACACCCACCGCCTGATGCGGCACTGGCTGTGGCTCTACACGGTCATGGTCCACCCGCGCCACCAGGGCCGGGGCTACGGACGGGACCTGATGGCCGCCGCCGCGGACGCCGCCCGCACCGTGGACGGCATCGAGGCGGTCCGGCTCACCTGCCGGGGCGGGCTCGGCCTGGAGCGGTTCTACGCCTCCTGCGGATACAAGGAGGTCGGCCGGGTCCCCGGCGCCATCCGCGTCGCCCCCGGCGACGACCGGGACGACGTCTTCATGCTCCTCCCGCTGGCCTGACGCCGCGCCCGACCCCTTCGCCCGGCCCGACCCCCCTGCAAGATCGCCGGTCCGGCATGTTTCACTGGACAGTGCCTCTTTGTGCCAGAAACGGAAGAGTGGATTGAGATGCTCCGCTACACGCTGATGCGCCTCGGCATCTTCGCAGGCTGCCTCGTGGTCGTCTGGGGCCTCGTCTACGCCGGGGTGTTCCCGCGCGGCCTCGGCGACTCCAACGGCATGTGGATCCTCCTGCTCTCCCTGCTGATCTCCGCCCCCATCAGCTTCATCGCGCTGCGCAAGGAGCGGGACCGCGCTTCGGTGCAGGTCGCGGGCCGGGTCACCCGCATGAAGGCCAACCTGGAGGCCAGCCGCGGCCAGGAGGACACCGCCGACGACACCGCACGGGCGCAGGGCCAGACCTCGTAACGTCCGTCACGCACGCGCACGCCCCGGCTTCCGAATTCACCGGAAACCGGGGCGCTTTGCGTTTTGCGGGCAGGAGTACGCTCCCGCCTCTCAAAGTATGGCTTTGAGTGTCTCAAAGCATGGGTGTTAAAGTCGTGTGCATGAAGCAAGCAGCCGCGCCCACCACACCACAGCGCCTCGCGCTCGTGGCGCGCCTGCACGTGGACCTCTGCCGGTGCGCGTCCGCGAACTGTCGCCCCTGACGTTCCCCCCTCGCCAGTCGTCCCCACGTCAGCTCAGCGCGTCCCATCCCGCGTCCCGTCCCCTTACGGAGCATGTCCGTGTCTTCACCGTCCCCGGAGTCGACCTCCTCGTCGGCGTCCACGTCGGCGTCCGCGTCGCCGTCCTTCGCGAAGTACCTCAAGGTGCCCTTCTGGGCCCAGATACTCGCCGGCCTCGTCCTCGGCGTCCTGCTGGGCTGGCTGGCCCGCAGCCAGGACATATCGTGGCTGGTCACCACCCTGGAGAAGATCGGTGACACGTTCATCGGCCTGCTGAAGCTGGCCGTCGCGCCCCTGGTCTTCTTCGCGATCCTCGTCTCGATCACCAACCTGCGGAAGGTCAACAACGCGGCCCGCCTCGCGTCCCGCACCCTCCTCTGGTTCATGATCACCTCGCTGATCGCGGTGGCCATCGGCCTCGTCATCGGCCTGGTCACCAACCCCGGCGCCGGCACCGGCCTCACCCCGGCCGACGGCGCCAAGCCCGAGCACACCGGTTCCTGGATCGACTTCCTGACCGGCATCGTGCCGACCGACGTCATCACGCCGTTCACCGAGCTGAACGTCCTGCAGATCGTCTTCATGGCCGCCGTCGCCGGCATCGCCGCCCTCCAGCTCGGCGAGAAGGCCCAGCCGATCCTGAACCTGAGCGAGTCGATCCTCGAACTCCTCCAGAAGGCCCTGTGGTGGGTCATCCGCCTCGCCCCGCTCGGCACCGTCGGCCTCATTGGCAACGCCATCGCCACCTACGGCTGGGACCTGATCGGCAAGTACGCCACCTTCACCGCCGACATCTACGTCGGCTGCGCCCTGGTGATGTTCGTGGTCTACCCGACGCTGCTCGCCACCGTCGCCAAGGCCAGCCCGCTGCAGTTCTTCAAGGGCGCCTGGCCCGCCATCCAGCTGGCCTTCGTCTCCCGCTCCTCGGTCGGTACCATGCCGCTGACCCAGAAGGTCACCGAGCGCCTCGGCGTCCCGAAGGAGTACGCGTCCTTCGCCGTGCCGTTCGGCGCGACGACCAAGATGGACGGCTGCGCCGCGATCTACCCGGCGATCGCCGCGATCTTCGTCGCGCAGATCTTCAACATCGACCTGGGTGTCGGCGACTACCTGCTGATCGCCTTCGTCTCGGTGGTCGGCTCCGCCGCCACGGCCGGCCTCACCGGCGCCACGGTCATGCTCACCCTGACCCTCTCCACCCTGGGCCTCCCCATGGAGGGCGTCGGCCTCCTCCTCGCCATCGACCCGATCCTGGACATGATGCGGACGGCGACGAACGTCGCGGGCCAAGTTGTAGCTCCGTTGATTGTGTCGGCGCGTGAGGGCATCCTCGACCGCGACAAGTTCAACAGCGTGGCCTCGGCGCCCGTTGACGCGGAGGAACCGCAGGCTGTGCCGGTCGCCGCCTGACCGCTGACTGGCAGCACAGTTGACGCCCCGCGCCAATACCTGGTGCGGGGCGTCGGTCTTTGCTTGGTTGCTCCAACCGCTGGATGCGGGGTGGAACTTCGGAAGACTGCGGTCTGTGCTCGTTATGGCGCTGATCGAGGAGCCCATCCCTCGGCGCCCTGCTCAGGAGCGAGCCGGTTCAGGACGCTCTCAACGAGAGCGAAGTCTTTGTCGTGCAGGGCAGTGACCTGTGGGGCCACTCGCCTCACTCTGCTCGTTGTCTTGGCGGGCGCCACGCCGAACCCGTGCGCATCTGATCTTGAGGAGGGCTGCGACAGGGTACGCGCGGCTACGTCCCAGAGCCCGGCACCCACCCTGTGCGATCACCGTCCTCGGATCGTTCGTCCGGGTCGTCGTGGCCGGTCGTTCCAGCTTCCGCGGTCGTGGCGCTACCTCTGCGAGCCGGCCGGGCTCACCCGCGCAGTGCGTGCTTCCGCCCAGCGCGTGGCTGTCCGCCAAGTACGTCACCAAGGGCACCGACGAGACAGGCGCCGGCACCGACCACAAGGTCACCCTCAGGGACGGCATCGACACGCCCCCGCCAGCCGACACGTCCGCACCCTCATGCACACCTGCTGGCGACTCGGCCGCCTCCACGAATACGCGCCCCTGCGCCTGCGCACCTGGACACCCATCCTCGGCTATCGCGGACACATCCTCACCAATCCCGCGCCTACTCCACCACCTACGCCCCGCTCCGCGTCGAACGCGCCCACCACGTCGGCCACGCCGATACTCCCGACGCGATCACGGAGGCGTACTGGCGCTACATCGGCTCTGGCTCCTCATGCTCTGCGCCGACCGGCGTAATCTTGATGGACGTGATCTCCGGCGGCTTGCGCCTGCCGCGGCCGATGCTGAAGACCTCAACGCTGTCGATAACCGATGTCACGATGGCGCGACGGCGTTCGAGGTTCTCGGGCGCATCGTCCTTCCAGACCGAAAGAACATCGGTTTCGACGCGGGATCGACGGATGGTCGCTGTTGCCTCGCGCGTGCGCAAGGTCTGGAGCTCTGCGCGCAGGTGGGTCAAGGAGTCGAAGTAGTCTTCGTCCTCCATCTGACCTTCCTTCCAGCGGCCTCGGAGTGCTCGGATACGGCTCTCCAGCAAACTGATCTGGCTCGTGAGGTCCTCCGTCTGTGCCTCTTCCTTCTGAGGCATGCGGGACAAGAGCGCAGCCTCAACTACCTCATTGAGACGGTCTTCAATCCACTCGTACTTGCGGCTCACTTTGCCGCAGCCCAATTGACCGTTCCGACCTCGCTGGGCCGAGTGACAGAACGTCCGTCGGAAGGTTCGTCCTTGGATGGTCGCCCACTGGACCCGCATGGCGGACCCGCAGTAGCCGCACCGCAGGAACCCGGAGTACACATGCTTCCGCTTGCCCGACCCCCGCGCTGCCGGAGTGGCTCGCCCATCGAGCAACGTCTGAACGTTCTCCCACTGCTCGCGCGTCAGTGGGGCGCCGTAGATGCTGTCCCCTATGTCCTGACCCTTGTAGGTGACGATTCCTCCGGTTCGTTCTGACCGGTACACCCGCTTCACTGACTGGATCGTCCAGGCGCCACCCTGTGGCGTTGCAGAGCCCTCGGAACGCCAATACCGCGCTACATCGCCGGGTGTCTTCGCGATCCGGCCCATCAGCATGCGGTAGCCCTCGCGGATGAGCTTGGCCTCGCCTTCGTCCAGCTCCTTGAAGTACGACCCCTCTTTGAACCCGAACTGCCGCTTCCCGCCGGCATGCGGCTTGCACTGTTCCCTTCGCTGCAAGAGGGAATTGTTGATGCGCTCCGACATGCGCTCGGTCTCCTGTTGAGCCACCGCGCCCTTGATCGTCAGGATCATGCGGCCGTTGGCTGTCGCCGTGTCCTCGCCCTCCGTCGTGGCGAACGCGAACCCGTGTTCCTTCTGCTCTTCGAGGAAGCTGGTCAGCTCGCTGATCCGGCGCGTCAGGCGGTCGATGGAGTAGACGACGATGCCGTCGATGAAGCCGTCTCGTGCGTCTCTCAGCATCTCCGTGTACTGAGGGCGGCGACGCTTGCTTGTGGTCGACGCCGACACGTCGTTCTCCGGGTAGACCTTGAGGACTCCCCACCCCATGCGTTCGCACAGCTCCCGGCACGCCTTCTCCTGGCGCTGGATGCCGAGTTCCTGACCTTTGCGATCCTTGCTGATTCGTACGTAGATGCCTACACGCTTCGGCTTGGCCATGCCCCACCCTGGTCACGCGTTAGATGCCTGCACTCTCTACAACGTGCATACATAAACAACGGTTATGCGTCGCGGGCCAAGCCCTCGTCCCGGTGATCGTCTCGGCCCGCGAGGGGCTGCTCGACCGCAAGGCGTACGACGAGGCGCACGCCTCGCCGATCGACGAGCCGGCGCGGGAGAAGCAGGACGCGGAGCCGGTTCCGGCCGCCGCCTGACCGTCCGGTCCGGGCCGCTCACGTCCTGAACGACTCCGCACGGACCGTACGCTGATTCGCATGGGTGCAGGGAAGACCAAGCGGATGCCGCGTGCGGTCCGTGAGCAGCAGATGCTGGACGCCGCCGTGAGCGTCTTCGGACGGCGTGGGTACATGGCGGCGTCGATGGACGAGATCGCCGAACTGGCGGGCGTGTCCAAGCCGCTGGTGTACCTGTACCTGAACTCGAAGGACGACCTCTTCAGCGCCTGCATCCGCCGCGAGGCCCGCGCCCTCACCGAGGCGGTGCGGGCCGGCGTGCGTCCGGGGCTCTCCGCCGACGGGCAACTCTGGTCGGGACTGCGGGCGTTCTTCAGTCACACGGCGCGGCACCCGGACGCCTGGCGGGTGCTGCACCTGCACGCCCGTACCCACGGCGAGCGGTTCGCGGCCGAGGTGGCGGCGATGCGCGAGGAGATCGTCGCGTTCGTGACGCAGCTGATCGCCGCCGCGGCGCGCGCCGCGCACCGGGACCCGCACCTGCCCGAGGGCGAGGTCGCCGGGCTGGCCGAGGCGCTGGTCGGGGCCGCGGAGTCGCTCGCCGACTGGGCGGGCGCCACCGAGGGCGTCACCGCCAAGCAGGCGGCGGCGACCCTGATGAACTTCGCCTGGGCCGGCCTGGGCGACCTGATGGCGGGGCGGCCGTGGTCCGCGCCGGAGGAACCCGGGGCGGGAGCGGCGGACCAGGTTCTGCCGGTTCAGGCCGGGTAGGGCCGGACCTCACCGGACAGGTGCAGCCGCCGCCCCTCGTCGCCGCGCAGCTCGAACTGTCCGCTGCCGCCCGGGTCGCCGGTGTCGGCGCCGTACGTCACCGTGCCCGGCAGCAGCACCGGTGCCAGGAACCGTGCCCGCACCACGGCCGCGTCCGGTGTCCCGTGCTCGGCGAGGCACCGGGCGACGGACCACATGCCGTGCGCGATGGCCCGCGGGAAGCCGAAGAGGCGGGCGGTGAGCGGGTGCAGGTGGATCGGGTTGCGGTCCCCGGAGGCGGCGCCGTAGCGCCGGCCCACGTCCCCGGCGAGGCGCCACCGGGCGCGGACGGGGAGGGGGCCGGCCGGGGTACCGTCCGTGCCCTGCGGGGTGGCGGCGGTGCGGTGCCGGGCCAGATAGGTGCTGCGGGACTCCCACACGAGGTCCGCGCCGGTACGCAGCTGTGTGACCACCGACGCCTCGGTGCCGCGCCGGTGCGGGGCCAGCCCCTCGACGTGCACGGAGAGTTCGTACGCGGCGCTCGCCGGCACGGCCGCCCGCCGGGTGATGTCGACGGACGTGTGGACGAGTCCGAGCAGGGGCAGCGGGAAGGTGCGGGCGCTCATCAGGCGCATGGCCAGCGGGAAGCCCAGCACGTGGGGGTAGGTCGGCGGAAGCGCGTCCGCGCCGGTCGGGAAGCCGCACACCCGCTCGTAGGCCGCGAGCCGCGCGAGGTCCACGCGCAGGCCGGGCACGACGAGGCGGGTGCGGGGGAAGTCCGCGTCGGGGCGGGGGCGCTTGAGGGGCGACAGCAGTGCGCCGCGGGCGAGGAGCGGGGCGAGGGCGGGGACGCCGGACAGCGTGGTGGTCGCGGCGGCGGAGGGGGTGGAGGGGCTCGTGGCGGTCATCACGCCCCCAGCAGGCTCTGGCCGCAGACCCGTACGACCTGGCCGTTGACCGCGCCGGAGGCCGGGTGTGCGAGCCAGGCGGTGGTCTCGGCGACGTCCACCGGCAGCCCGCCCTGGGCGAGGGAGTTCATGCGGCGCCCGGCCTCGCGGATGAAGAGGGGGACCGCCGCCGTCATCTTCGTCTCGATGAACCCCGGTGCCACCGCGTTCACCGTCACCCCGTGCTCCGCGAGCGCGCGCGGCGCCAGCGAGCGGACCAGGCCGACGATGCCGGCCTTGCTCGCGCCGTAGTTGGTCTGCCCCGCGTTGCCCGCGAGTCCGGCGATGGAGGCCGTCGCCACGATCCGGCCGCCCCGGTTGACGGCGCCCGCCGCGAGCAGCGCGTCCGTGGTGCGCAGGACGCTCGCGAGGTTGACGTCGAGGACGGAACTCCAGCGGTCGGCGGGCATGTTGACCAGGCGCCGGTCGCGGGTGATGCCGGCGTTGTGGATGAGGACGTCGAGTCCGCCGGGCAGGGCGGCGGCGATGCGCTCACCCGCGTCGGCGGCGGTGATGTCGAGGGCGAGGGCGGTGCCGCCGAGGCGTTCGGCGGCCCGGCGTGCGGCGTCCTCGGCCTGCGGCACGTCCAGGACGACGACGTGGGCGCCCTGCCCGGCCAGCGTCTCGGCGACCGCCGCGCCGATGCCCCGCGCGGCGCCGGTGACCAGGGCGGTGCGCCCGGCGAGCGGCAGCGCCCAGTCGTCGGGTGCGGTGCTCCCGCCCGCCGTGCCGACCTCGATCACCTGGCCGCTGACGTAGGCGGAGGCGGGGGAGAGGAGGAAGCGGAGGGTGGATTCGGCGGGCGCGGCGTCGGTGAGCCGGACGAGGTTGACGGTCGTGCCCCGGCCGATCTCCTTGCCGAGCGAGCGGGTGAAGCCCTCCAACGCCTGCTGGGCGGCGGCCTGGTGGTGGTCGTCCGGGTCGGGCGGGGCGCCGAGCAGCACCACGCGGCCGCTCGCGGCGACGGAGCGGACGACGGGGTGCAGGGCGCCGTGCACCTGGGCGAGCGCCTCGACGTCCCGTACGCCGGTGGCGTCCAGGACGACGGCGGCCGGCCGCCCGTCCTCGTCCCGGCGCAGGCCCGTGCGGGCCAGGACCGGTGCCGGGTCGAGGTCCGTCTTGCCGGCCGTGAGGTGCAGCAGGCCCCCGTCGAGCGCGTCCCGCCGCAGCGCGGCGGGTTGCGGCAGGCCGAGCCTGCGGGTGAGGAAACGTCCGGGCGCGGTGCCGGTGAAGCTGAGATAGCGGTCGGCCATGTCTGTCTCCCAGGCGGCGGATGGGGGTCCCCCCGCGCGAGCGTGTTCGAGCGTGGGGGAGTCTCCAGAGACGGTCCTGCCCACAATTGCTTACTCTGGAGTAAGGTTACCGGAGGTAAGCCTATGTCACGGGTGAGGAGCAGGTCGAGATGAGCCCTCTGGCACCGCGGCCCACGCGCCGCGTCGCGGTCCTCGACGGCGCGCGCATCCCCTTCGCGCGCTCCGACGGTCCCTACGCCACCGCGTCCAACCAGGAGATGCTCACCGCCGCCCTCGACGGGCTGGTCGGGCGCCACGGTCTCCAGGAGCCGGGCGCGGTCGGCGAGTTCGTGGCCGGCGCGGTCCTCAAGCACAGCCGCGACTTCAACCTCGCCCGCGAGACGGTCCTCGGCTCGGCCCTCGATCCGCGCACCCCCGCCTACGACATCCAGCAGGCCTGCGGCACCGGCCTCCAGGCCGTGATCGCCGCCGCCAACAAGATCGCCCTCGGCCAGACCGAGTCGGCGATCGCGGGCGGCGCCGACACCGCGAGCGACGCCCCGCTCGGCGTCAACGACCGGCTGCGCCGCATCCTGCTGGAGGCCCGCCGGGCGAAGACCGCCGGCGGCAGGCTCAGGGCGCTGGCCAAGATCCGCCCGGCACACCTGGTCCCCGACATCCCGCGCAACGCCGAGCCGCGCACCGGCCTGTCGATGGGCGAGCACGCCGCCGTGACGGCGCGCGCCTGGGACATCTCCCGTGCGGATCAGGACGCGTTGGCCGCCGCGAGCCACCAGCGGCTGGCGGCGGCGTACGAACGCGGCTTCTTCCAGGACCTGGTGATCCCCTTCCGGGGCCTGGCCCGGGACCAGAACCTGCGTCCCGGCTCGACGGTGGAGAAACTGGCCGCGCTCAAGCCGGTGTTCGGCCTCGACGCCCCCGGCCCCACGATGACGGCGGGCAACTCCACGCCCCTGACGGACGGTGCGGCGACGGTGCTGCTGGCGAGCGAACAGTGGGCCGAGGCCCGGGGCATCCGGCCCCTCGCCTACCTCACGGCGTACGAGACGGCGGCCGTGGACTTCGTCGGCGGGGACGTGGCCGGCGGCGAGGACGGGCTGCTGATGGCCCCGGCGTACGCGGTGCCGCGGATGCTGGAGCGGGCCGGGCTCGGCATCGGGGACTTCGACCTCGTCGAGATCCACGAGGCGTTCGCCTCCCAGGTGCTGGCCACGCTGGCCGCCTGGGAGAAGCGCGGCCTCGACCCGGTGGACCGCGCCCGGCTGAACGTGGCGGGCTCCTCCCTCGCCACCGGCCACCCCTTCGCCGCCACCGGCGCCCGCATCGTGGCCACGCTGGCCGCCCTGCTCGCCGAGCGGGAAGGGCCCGGGCGCGGTCTGATCTCCGTGTGCGCGGCGGGTGGTCAGGGCGTCACCGCCATACTGGAACGAACGTGACTTACCCTCAGGTAACCCCCAACACTGCACACCTCCGGCGCGGGAAGATCCCGGAACACGCACCAAGTCCCCACGCGAACACCGTACGATCCGGTCACTGACCGCCGGTAACCCCTGTCCGCGGGACCGGCGATGAACGCCTCGGCGCGCGAGGCACGTACGTCATGCAGCAGAGCAGCGACATCAGAAGCAGTGTCTTTGCTGCACGTCCCAGGAGCCGCCCGTGTCCACCCCGCTTCCCTCCTTCGCCGCATCCGCCGCCTACGCCGACTCGCCCGGCCCCGCCCTGGTGGTGCCCGAGACGCGGATGCTGGACGGAGCCGTACGGGAGGCGTACGTACCGCCGTTCGCTCCGCCGGTGCGCCGCGGGTCCCTCGCCGACCTGCCCTTCGACAACGCGGCGGCCGTCCCCGACCAGGTCGTCCTCAGCCGCCGCTCACCGGACGGCGACTGGTCCGAGGTGACGGCGGCGGAGTTCGCCGGGCAGGTGCTGGCGGTGGCCAAGGGCATGATCTCCGAGGGCCTCCTGCCGGGCGACCGCATCGCGATCATGGCGCGGACGACGTACGAGTGGACGCTGCTGGACTTCGCCGCGTGGGCGGCCGGGCTGGTCACCGTGCCCGTCTACCCGACCTCCTCCCTCTTCCAGACCCGCTGGATCCTCCAGGACTCCGGCGCCGTCACCCTGGTCACCGAGACCACCGCGCAGGCCGCCGCCCTCGGCCCCGAGCTGGACCGCATGCCCGACCTCAAGCACCTGTGGGTCATGGACAAGGGGCACGTGGAGCGGCTCGCGGAGCTGGGCGCGCGGGTGCCGGACGCGGAGGTGGAGGTGCGCCGCGGCATGCTCGGCCCGAGCACGCTGGCCACCCTGATCTACACCTCCGGCACGACCGGCCGCCCCAAGGGCTGCGTGCTCAGCCACGGCAACTTCTTCGCCGAGGTCGACAACGCGATCGAGCTGCTCTACCCGGTCTTCAAGGCGGAGACCGGCGAGGAGCCCTCCATCCTGCTCTTCCTGCCGATGTCCCACGTCTTCGGCCGCATGGTCGCCGTGGCCGCCGTCCGTGCCCGGGTCCGTCTCGGGCACGCGCCGAGCCTGAAGCCGCAGGACCTGCTGCCCGACCTGGCGGCCTTCCGCCCGACCTGCCTGCTGACCATCCCGTACATGCTGGAGAAGATCTTCAACAGCGCCCGGGCCAAGGCCGAGTCCGGGGGCCGGGCCGCGGCCTTCGACCGCGCGGTCTCGGTGGCGGTGCGCTACGGCGAGGCCAAGGAGGCCCGCCAGACCGGCACCGGCGGCGGCCCCGGCCGCGGCCTGAGGACCGCCCGCTCCTTCTACGACCCGCTGGTCTACCGGAAGATACGCAACGCCATGGGCGGCCGGGTCAGGTACGCCATCTGCGGCGGCTCCCCGCTCGGCCGCCGCCTGGCCGCCTTCTACGCCGGCGCCGGCATCGACATCTTCGAGGGCTACGGCCTCACCGAGACCACCGCCGCGGCCACCGTCACGCCGCCGCTCAAGCCGCGCCTGGGCACGGTCGGCTGGCCGCTGCCCGGCACCCGCATCCGCATCGCCGCCGACGGCGAGATCCTCGTCGCCGGCGAGCAGGTGCTGCCCGGCTACTGGGACCCGCAGGCCGGCGGCGTCGTCCAGGCGGCACCCGACGGCTGGTTCGCCACCGGCGACATCGGCAGCCTGGACGACGAGGGCTACCTGACGATCACCGGCCGCAAGAAGGAACTGCTGATCACCGCCGGCGGCAAGAGCGTCGCCCCCGCGCCGCTGGAGAACTGGCTGCGCTCCCACCCCCTGATCTCGCAGTGCATCGTGCTGGGCGACCGCCGCCCCTACGTCTCCGCCCTGTTCACCCTCGACCCCGACGGCCTCACCCACTGGCGCCGCATGAACGGCAAGCACCCGGTGCCGCCGGAGCTGCTGACCGACGACGAGGAGGTCCGCGCGGTGCTCCAGCGCGCGGTCGACGAGGCCAACAAGCTGGTCTCCCGTCCGGAGTCCATCCGCCGTTTCGCGATCCTCCCCCGGGACTTCACCGAGTGGGAGGGCCACCTGACCCCCTCCATGAAGCTCCGCCGCGACGCGATCATGCGGGACTTCGCGGCGGCCGTGGAGGGGCTGTACGACGGGCAGGAGAGGGCAGGCCTCGGCGAAGGGCGATGAGGCACGCCCGGCACGAGAGCGCGGGGCTCAGCGGCGGGCGATGAGACAGGCCTGCGGTGTTTGCGCCACCGTCGTCTCCTCCGTGATCCGCACCGTCCGGGACAGCACGGTGAACCCGGCCTCCTCCAGCAGCCCGGCCATCGGCTCGGGCCGTCGCCGCTCGAAGTCCAGGGCGACCGGGTGGCCCCACGGCCGGTCGTGGTGGCGCGGCTCGTCGCCGACCTGGAAACCGAGCAGCAGATGCCCGCCCGGGGCCAGGGCCCGCCGGATCTCCCCGAAGAGGTCCGGCAGCCGCTCCCACGGCGTGTGGATCGACGAGTACCAGGAGACGGCCCCCGCGAGAGCCCCGTCGGGCAGGTCGAGGTCCAGCATGGACCCCTGCTCGAAGCGCAGCCCCGGGTTCTCCCGGCGCGCGATCGCGAGCATCGAGGCGGACAGGTCGAGGCCGAAGACCCGCAGGCCCAGCGAGGCGAGGTGCGCGGTGACCAGACCGGGACCGCAGCCCAGGTCGGCCACCTGCCCCCGGGGCCCCACCAGCTCGGCGAAGGCGCCCATCAGCGCCCGGTCCAGCGGGGCGTCGTCGAGCACGGTACGGAAGCGGGCGTGGTAGTCCTCGGCGACGGCGTCGTAGAAGGCCCGGGTGGTGGTCACGAAGGCGGGGTCGGTGGTCATGCGCGGACCCTAGGGGCAGCCACTGACAACGGGACCGGCGGCGGGAAGTTCATCGAGGATTCACGAAAGGCAGGAGCCCCGTCGCCGAAACCGGCGCGGGGCTCCTTGGGTACTGCTGTCAATCAGACAGGAGTGACGTTCTCCGCCTGCGGACCCTTGGGGCCCTGCGTGACGTCGAAGGACACCTGCTGGTTCTCCTCGAGGGAACGGAATCCCTGAGCGTTGATCGCGGAGTAGTGGACGAAGACGTCCGGGCCGCCGCCTTCCTGGGCGATGAAACCAAAGCCCTTTTCGGCGTTGAACCACTTCACGGTTCCGGTAGCCATAAGCCCTCCTTGGGCCCAAAGGGTTGCCCTGCTCCAGAACCAGCAAATGTGAAGACTTTGAATGTCGCACAACTGCATACGTCTGAGAACGACGAGAGCCCGCGGTCACATGCTCCGCAGGCTCTGTACTGCAAGGGAAACCAAACTGCAACTTGCTGTGAGCCTAGCACGCAGGGACCCCAGCGCAACAGAGGTCAAGATCACTTCACCCGGACGTTTGAACACCTGCGCCGTTCGGCTGACGCCGGGGGGCGGCGACGGGAGGGCGAAGGGGGAGGGCTAGCCTCGCGATGTGGACAATTCTCGCACCCGGCCGCGCGTCGGCCACATCCAGTTCCTGAACTGCCTCCCCCTGTACTGGGGCCTCGCGAGAACGGGAACGCTCCTCGACTTCGAGCTGGCGAAGGACACCCCGGAGAAGCTCAGCGAGCAGCTGGTGCGCGGTGAGCTCGACGTCGCCCCCGTCACCCTGGTCGAATTCCTGAAGAACGCCGACGACCTCGTCGCCTTCCCCGACATCGCCGTCGGCTGCGACGGCCCGGTGATGTCGTGCGTGATCGTCTCCCAGGTCCCGCTGGACCGCCTGGACGGCGCCCGCGTCGCCCTCGGGTCGACCTCGCGCACCTCCGTACGGCTCGCCCAGCTCCTGCTGGCGGAACGGTTCGGCGTCCAGCCGGACTACTACACCTGCCCGCCGGACCTGAGCCTGATGATGCAGGAGGCCGACGCGGCCGTCCTCATCGGGGACGCGGCCCTGCGCGCCAACATGATCGACGGCCCGCGCTACGGCCTCGACGTGCACGACCTGGGCGCCCTGTGGAAGGAGTGGACGGGCCTGCCGTTCGTCTTCGCGGTCTGGGCCGCCCGCCGGGACTACGCGGAGCGCGAGCCGGTCATCACCCGCAAGGTGCACGAGGCATTCCTCGCCTCCCGGGACCTCTCCCTGGAGGAGGTGGGCAAGGTCGCCGAGCAGGCGGCGCGCTGGGAGGCCTTCGACGAGGAGACCCTCGCGAAGTACTTCACCACGCTCGACTTCCGCTTCGGCGGCCCGCAGCTGGAGGCGGTCGCCGAGTTCGCCCGCCGCGTCGGCCCCACGACCGGCTTCCCGGCGGACGTGAAGGTCGAACTGCTGGAGCCCTGATCCGGACCGGGATCCGGTCACCGGCGGCCCACTACCCTGCTGAGAGGTATCGGCGTACGGGGGAGGGGTGGACGCCATGCGGCCGCTCGATGTCGACGAACCCACCGTCGTGGGGCCCTACCGGCTGCTCGGCCGGCTGGGCTCCGGCGGCATGGGCCGGGTCTACCTGGGCCGCAGCGCCGGGGGCCGCACGGTCGCGGTGAAGATCGTGCACCCGCACTTCGCGCTGGACGAGGAGTTCCGGGCCCGCTTCCGCCGCGAGGTCGACGCCGCGCGCCGGGTCGGCGGAGCCTGGACCGCGCCCGTCCTGGACGCGGACCCCGAGGCGCGGGTGCCGTGGGTCGCGACGGCCTACGCGGCCGGGCCCTCCCTGACGGCGGCCGTGGCGGACGGCGGCCCGCTGCCCGCCCACTCGGTACGGGCGCTCGGCGCGGGCCTCGGCGAGGCGCTGGCAGCGGTGCACGAGCTGGGCCTCGTCCACCGCGACGTGAAGCCGTCCAACGTCCTGCTCACCCTCGACGGCCCCCTCCTGATCGACTTCGGCATCGCCCGGGCCACCGACAGCACCGCTTCCCTGACCTCGACCGGCGTGTCCGTCGGCTCGCCCGGCTACATGTCGCCCGAGCAGATCCTCGGCAAGGGCGTCACCGGGGCCGCGGACGTCTTCTCGCTGGGCGCCGTACTGGCGTACGCGGCGACGGGCCTGCCGCCCTTCCCCGGTGACTCCTCGGCCGCGCTGCTCTACAAGGTCGTCCACGAGCAGCCGCGGCTCGACGGCCTGACCGACGGGGAGCTGCGCGAGCTGGTCGCCTCCTGCCTCGCCAAGGACCCCGCCGCCCGCCCGGCCCCCGCGGAGGTGGCCCGGCGCCTGGCACCCCGGGGCGCGGCCCGCCTGGTGACCGGCGGCTGGCTGCCGGGGGCGCTGGTGGAGCGGGTCAGCCGCAGCGCCGTACAGCTGCTGAATCTGGAGGCGGCGGAGTCCGGGCCGGGGGAGACCGGGCCGCAGGAGCGTGCGGCGGAGGCGTCGGGCCCGGTCGGGTTCAGCCGGCCGTCGGTCACCGCCGGGGGTGAGGCCGGGGCGACGGCGAGTGGTGAGTCCGGGGCGGGGGCGGGTGCCGGGTCCGGGGCGGGGGTGGGAGGCGATCCCGGGGCGGGGGTGGGTGCCGGGTCCGGGGTGGGGATGGGTGCCGAGGTGTGGGTGACGCCTCCGGCCTCCGGTGTCTTCGGCCCCCCGCCGGTGATGCCGACCCCCACGGCACCCTCCCGTGGCCCCGACCCCGCCGGCTTTCCTTCCCCCTCGGTCTCTCCCTCCCCCTCCGCCTCCGACGGCCCGTCCGTCCCCGGCCCGAGGGGTGCCGATCCCGAGCAGGCGCCCCCGGCCCCGGCGCGGCCCCCCGGCCGGCTCGCCCTCTCCGTCGCGGCGACCTCCACGCAGGGCGCGGACGGCCGGGGCCGGCGGCTCAGCTGCACCGTGGCGCTCGCGGTGGCCGGCGCGCTGGCCGCGGTGACGGTCGGGTCGGTGTTCGTCCTGGACCTGCTGCCGGGCTCGGGGAACGACGCGAACCACGCCGGCGGCAGCGACGGTGCGCACGAGCCCCCCGCCGCCACCGCCTCCGCCACGGCCGGCGCCGGCGTCCTGCCCGAGCGCTACGTCGGTACCTGGGAGGGGCAGGCCACCGCCCTGGACGGCAAACTGCCGCTGGGTACCTTCCGCATCACCATCGAGCAGGTGAACGTCGGCGAGGAACTGGGCCGCCTGCGCCAGACCGACGCGCTGGGCGGCGTCTGCGTCGACGTGATCACCCTGAAGAAGGTGACGGAGAAGCAGATCCTCGCCGGGTCCGTCGGCGCCGAGAACAACCACGACGGCTGCAACCCGGCCCCCACCACCGTCACGTTCACACCGGTCGGCGACGACCTCGACTACGCCTCGCGGAGCGAGGAGTCGGGGCGGCCGGGGGCTCGGTTGTCCAAGGTCGGGTAGCGGGGGCGGGACCCCCGTCCGCCCGAGGTCTCCGCCGCGGCATGCCCTCGTCATGGCACCACCCACGTCGTCACTACTGTGTCTGCGATACGAACATCCGACCGTGGGGCGACTGTTCGTCAGGGATGCGCGACGGGGAAGGCCCGCAATGGAGACACTGCAGTCGGACGACCCGCGGGAGCTGGGCGGCTACCGCCTGCTCCGAAGGCTCGGTGCCGGCGGGATGGGCCGCGTCTACCTCGCCCGGTCGCCCGGCGGTCGTACCGTCGCGGTCAAGGTGGTCCGCCCCGATCTTGCGGCGGACCAGGGCTTCCGCGCGCGCTTCCGGTACGAGGTGGAGATCGCGAGGGCGGTCTCCGGCCGGTTCACCGCCCCCGTCGCCGACGCCGACCCGGACGCGCCGCTTCCCTGGCTCGCCACCTCGTACGTCCTCGGCCCCGATCTGACCGACGTGGTCGCCGCGCACGGTGCGCTGCCCGAACGCACGGTCCGCGCGCTGGCGGCGGGCCTCGCCGCAGCCCTCCAGGACATCCACGCGGCCGGCCTGGTGCACCGGGACCTCAAGCCCTCCAACGTGCTGCTCGCCGCCGACGGCCCCCGGCTCATCGACTTCGGCATCGCGCGGGCGGTGGACGGCAGCCGCATGACCGAGACCGGCGTGGTGGTCGGTTCACCCGGCTACATGTCACCGGAGCAGGCGGTGGGCAACGACGTCGGCGTCGCGGGCGATGTCTTCTCCCTCGGTTCCGTACTCACGTTCGCAGCCGGCGGCCGGGGCGCCTTCGGTGACGGCACCATGTCGCACGCGGGGCTGCTCTACCAGGTCGTGCACGGAGAACCCGACCTGACGGACGTGCCCCCGTCGTTGCGGGGACTCGTGCGCGCCTGCCTGATGAAGGACCCGGCGCAGCGCCCGTCGCCGGCGGAGATCGTCACCGCGCTGGCCGGGCAGGGCATCGACGCCGCCCTCCACGACTGGCTGCCGTCCGCGGTCGCCTCGACCATCGCGACCCATGCCGCGAAAATCCTGGACCTGGAGGCACCCGAGGCACCCGAGGCATTCGAGGCACCTGAGGCATTCGAGGCACCTGAGGCATCCGAGGCACCTGAGGCGCCGCGCACCGTCCCGCACCGGCAGTCGGCGACCGGCTTCGGACCGGCACCGACCATGCTCGACGGCGCACCGCAGTCCGGAACGGCCGGTCACGGAACGCCGCACGGCGGGGCCCCGGTGCCCGCGTACGGGACCCCCCGGCCCGGCACCGTACGACTCGGAGGACCCGCGGTGCCCGCCCCCGCCCGGTCCCGTCGTCGCGTACTGGGCATGGCCCTCGGCGGCGCGGCCGTCGTCGCAGCGGCCGGGGGCGGCGTCGCGTGGGCGCTCACCTCCGGCGACGCGTCCGGCGACGCGGCGGGGGCTCCGGACCGTAAGGCTTCGGCCGAGCCGGTGGAGGAGAACTTCACCACGCCGCCCGCCGGCGTGGCGCCCCAGCCGTTGTGGCACGAGTCGGCCGCGAAGGACAGCACGGCGGCGGACGTACCGCTCCTCACGTCCGACGGACTTCTCCTGGTCAGCGGCGATCCGCTCGTCGCCTACGACGTCAGGACGGGCAAGGCCCGCTGGACCAGGGCGGACATCTGCCGGCCCGGAGCCCGACTCCTCTTCCACGACGGCAAGGTGTTCCTCGCCGACGGCGACCACGAGGGCGCCTTGGTCGCGTACGACGTCGACAACGGCGAGGAGGTCTGGCGCAGCCGTCTCGGCACGCAGCTCTCCGTCGAGGACACGATCGCGATCGACGACAAGAACGTCTACGTCACGGCGACCGACTACGGCCAGTCGCAGAGCGCCACCCAGTACCGCACGGCCGTGTCGGCCGTTGACCACACCACGGGGAGGACGACGTGGACACAGCACCGGGACTGGGGCACCAAGGACTACGACGTCCAGGGCGCCGTCTCGGGTGACTACCTGGTCTACGCGGACTCGAACCGCAACCTCACCGTCCGGGACACGGCCACCGGCCGTCAGCTGTGGACCAGGAAGCTCGGGGAGGAGTGGTCCTGGCGTCCCACGGTCGCGAACGGCCTCGTCCTCCTGCCGGGCGACGACCTCACGGCGGTCGACGCGGACAAGGGCAGCACGGTCTGGACGCTCCCTGCGGCGGGCCGCCGCGGCTTCGACAACCCGACGGTCGTCGACGGCGTCCTCTACGTGAGCGACCACGACGACGGCGTATGGTCCGTCGACGTCAGGACCGGCAAGCGGAACTGGCTCTGCGACGAGCTGGACGTCGAGGGGCCGGAGACGTTCCTGCGCGCGGGCGCGACGCTGTACGGCGCCACCGGCGCCCTGGACGGCGGCATCGTCGCCCTGGAGGCGAAGACCGGCACGCTGCGGTGGACCTACAGCGACGGCAAGGACGTGGGCGAGCCGTGGCAGGTCGCCCTCTCCGGCAACCGGCTGCTGGCGACGCACGGACACGAGATCTACGCCCTGCCGGCGGTGTAGCGAGGACCGACGGCCGCAGGGCCGCCGCCGGTCCTGCGGCCGTCGTCCGCTGCGGGCGGCCCGTGCCCGTCACATCGGCGTGGTCACCGTCAGGTGCTCCCCGGTGCCGAGGTGCAGCATGCCCTTGCCCGGGGTGATCTGCCCGCCGACCATGCTGCGGTTCGTGCGGATGCCGATCAGCTCTCCCGCGGAGCTGTCCTGCGGGGACAGCAGGATGCCGCGGCGGGCCTTCTTCATGTCCACCTGCCAACCGGAGAAGCCGTCACAGATCTCCTCTTCGTCGCCGGCGATGACCACGGCCAGGCCCTCTTCCACACCGCGTTCGACGATGCGCTTGAAGATGTCCTCGGCGTCGCAGTCGTCGTGGACCTCCGCGTCGTCGACGAGGACGACGATCGGCTGCTCGGGAGCGGCGGACGCGACGAGCTCCTCCATCTCGTCCTCGTCGATGTCCCGGCCGGTGAACACCTTCAGGACGCCTTCCGTCCCCTCCAGATCGCGCAGCGGGGACGGGCGGGGTGCCGCCAGAACCAGCCGTACGCCCTGGGCGAGACAGGAGCGCGCGACGTTCAGCAGCACCGTGCTGCGCCCGGACTTCGCCGGCCCGCCGATCACGAACGCCGGGACGCCCTGGGCGAGATCGGGACCGAAGGCGGTGAGTTCGTCACCGCCGACACCGACCATCGCCCACAGCGGGGAGGCACTCGCCACCGGGTCGCGCATGGCCCAGGCGTCGGCGAAGGAGATGCGGCTGGGCAGGACGTCGACGCGGAACGGGCGGCGGGAGCGCGGCAGTCCGGCGTCCCGTGCGGTCGCCGCCTCGCCGATCGCGAGGAGCGCGGAAGCCTGCCCCTGACCGGTGGTGTCCTCGGCGAGCAGGGCGAACTGGGTCTCGATCGCGCTCCCGGCGGCGAAACCGCGGCCGGGCGGGATCTCCTCGGGGATCTTGCGCGCGTTGATGTCCAGCAACGAGAAGTCGCCGCGGTCCGCGAGGCGCAGACCGTACTTGTCCTCGGTGAGCGAGGAGATCCGCCCGGTCAGCAGCTGGCGGTCACCGGTGATCACCAGGTGCAGGCCGACGCTCGCGCCCTCGCGCATCATCGCCATCACCTGGTCGGTGAGGTCACCGTGGTTGTACTCGCCGAGCGTGGGGAGCCAGCCCTCCCAGCGGTCGAGGAGGACCACGATGTGCGGCAGCCGCTCGTCCTCGGCCGCGGCGGCACGCTGCTCGCCGATGTCGGCATAGCCCTTCTCCGCCAGCAGGTCCTGTCGCCGGGTGAGTTCACCGGTGAGGCGGTTGAAGAGCCGGATGACCCGCTCCTGCTGGTTGCGGCCGACGACCGCGCCGCAGTGCGGAAGCCGGGTCAGCGCGTTCAGGGCGCCGTTGCCGCAGTCGATGCCGTACAAGTGGACGTCGGCGCTCGACAGGGTGCGGGCCAGGGAGCCCGCGATGGTGCGCAGCACCTGCGAGCGGCCGCTGCGCGGACCGCCGGCGACGAGCAGGTGCCCGAAGGTGGCGAAGTCGACGACCACCGGGCGGCGGGCCTGGTCGGAGGGCAGGTCCGCGATGCCGTACGCAGCCGCCGGCAACGCGCCCTGGCCGCGCACCTCGGGGATGTCGTCCAGCAGCAGGGACTCGTCCAGGGCGGGCAGCCACGGAGAGTGCTGGGCCGGAATGCCGAGGGAGGCGTTGGCCTCCCGGACGGCGTCCACCAGGACCTTGAGGTCGGTGATCTCGTCGTCCTCCCGCGCCTGCGACTTGGGCTTGACCAGCCCCGCCCGTCCCAGTTCCTGCCAGGAGAGCTGTCCGGCCCACGGGGCGAGCGCCGCCGGGTCGGCGGCACCCGGGCGCCGGCCGCCGACGCGTCCCGACTGGAAGGGGATCAGCGAGGCGTGGCCGAGCCGGACGTACGCGCGGCCCGGGGTGCTCTTGGCGATGTGACCGGCCTCGGGAGCGTCGATGACGTCGGTCGACTCACCGGCGTCGGTCACGCGCAGGGCGATCCGCAGGTTGGTGTTGGCGCGGATCTCGGGCGACACGACACCGCTCGGCCGCTGGGTGGCCAGCAGCAGGTGAATGCCGAGGGAGCGGCCTCGCTGGGCGATGTTGACGAGGCCCGTCACGAAGTCGGGCAGGTCGCGCACCATGGACGCGAACTCGTCGATGACGATGAGCAGCCGGGGCACGGGGGCGTGCGACGGGTCCCGGCGCGACAGGTCCTGGTAGTCCTCGATGTCCTTGGCGTCGGCGGCGGCGAGGATGTGCTCGCGCCGCTTCAGCTCCGCGCCCAGCGATTCCAGGGCGCGTTCGACGAGGTGGGCGTCGAGGTCGGTGACCATGCCGACGGTGTGCGGGAGTTTGACGCAGTCCTTGAAGGCGGACCCGCCCTTGTAGTCGACCAGGACGAACGTCATGTTCTCCGGCGTGTTCGCGACGGCGAGCGCGGCCACGATGGTCTGGAGCAGCTCCGACTTGCCCGAACCGGTCGTACCGGCGATCAGGCCGTGCGGGCCGTCGCGCCGGATGTCGATGCCGAACGGGCCGTCGTACGACTCGCCGATGACCGCCATGGTGGACTGACCGCCCATGCGCCACCGCGCGGCGATGCCGTCGCGGGTCGGGGGCTCCAGCTGCAGCACGTCGAGGAGCCGGCTGGAAGACGGGAGGGCTGAGTCCTCGGTCTCGCCACTGATGTCGCGCAGAGGCGCCAGCGCCCGGGACAGCCGGGCGCACCAGGCGGGGGAGACGAGGTCCGGCCGTACACCGGACCTGCGCCGGGCGCCGGTCTGCTCGACACGAAGGCGCAGTTCGAGGGCCTGCTCGGCGGTCTGCTGGGTCTGCTGGGCGCCTTGGTGCCAGGCATGGAAGGAGGGGAAGCCACCGGCGCCGGCCTGCGGGAGGCTGCCGGACCGGGCGGTGTCGCCGTCGTCGTGGGCCAGCGGCTCGGCGACGACGTAGGCCTGGCACTCTCCGGGCAGGAAGCGCTCCTCCTCGTCAAGGCAGATGGCGTACATGGCGACCGCCGGCCCCTCCCGCAGGAGCCGTACGACGCCCGGCAGCGACCTCAGCCGACGCGATCCGTCCCACACGACGACGATGTCCGGGTCGGAGAAGGCGGGACCGGGGCCGCTGTGGTTGTTCTCCTTCAGCGCCTTCTGCCGGGCGTCGAGCAGCTGCGTCAGCTCACCGATCCGGGCGCTCACGGTCTCGGAATCCGTCCCGATCACCACGTTGACGTCCTGGCCGTTCGCCGGGCGGGCGTGCGGGAGCCAGCGGACCCAGTCCCAACGCGGCTGCGCGTGGTTCTCGGTGAGTACGCAGAACTGGACATCCATCGGACTGTGCAGCACCGCGGTCTGCGCCACGGCCCACCGCGCGAGTGCCTGTGCCGAGTCGCCGGGCCCCGCGATACCGACGACGCCCAGGTCCCGCAACGGCAGCGCGACGGGCGAGTCCTCGATGTCCCAGGTGACCTGGCGCTTGTGCTCGTCCTGCTCCGGATCGTCGAGCACCACTTCGGACGGTACGTGGCCGGTGCCGACCCGGAGGAGCAGATGGTCCGCGTCCGTGCGCCGCCTCTCCCACAGCCGGGTACGGGGCCCGGTGCCGATGGAGAGTACGGAGGCCGGATCGGGGCTGGCGCTGCGCCGGTCGAGCCGCTCCAGTCGCAGGGCGTCGTGGGCGTCCTTCTCGATCCGTTCCTTGGTCTCCTTGTACTCCTTGACCTGCTTCGCGTGGGACTTGCGCCCGTGCTTCTTGTCGTTGAAGTAGTTGCCGAAGAGCATGAGCGGGCTCAGCAGAGCCATGATCAGGTAGTACCAGCGCCCGAAGATCATGACGGACACGACCGCGCCGATCAGCGGGAAGACGGCCATCAGCCAGGGCAGCGGCCGGACTTCGTACTCCCGGGGCGGAGAAGGCAGCCGGAACTGTGTCTTGCGCTCCGCGGGGCGCAGCCGCGGAGGCCGGTTGTAGTCGAGACCGGCCCCGTCCTCCGACCACTTCAGCGCGGCGTTGGGAGGGGAATAGCCGTCGATCTCCAGGAGCGTGTTGCCGAGGGCGAGTTGTGAGCCGAGAGGCCAGGAACCGCCGTCGAAGCCCTCACCGTCGAGCCGGGGACGCCCCCCGTCACCGCCCTTCTCCTTCTCCTTCTCCTTCTCCCTGGCCTTCTCCTTCTCCTTGTTCTCGTCCCCGTCGTCCTTCCGCGCGATGCCGTGAAGGGTGACATCGCAGGTGCCGTCCATGGCTATGGACAGCGTGGCGGCGCGCGAGGCGAGTTCGGGATCGTCGATGCGGAGGTGCGCGGCGGGTCCGCTGCCGATGTCGTACCGCCCGACGCCGAGCCGGTGCACGGCGCCGGCGGCGGGACCACCGGCGACGCGGAACTCCACGAGGCCGGCCGGCTCGCCGGACACGCAGCCGGCCGGGTCGTGCAGGCTGACGACGGCTCCCTCACGCAGCGGGGAACCGACGATGTTGGCGTCGGGGTCGAGGGCGTAACCGTCGACGAAGGCCTGCGGTGCGCCACCGGGGCCGGAACGCCCACCGATGGGGATGACGTCCGCACCGTCGGTGACACCGACCTGGCGCGCCAGCTCCCGCGTGATGTCGCCGACCGACGACTCCGGATCGGCGTCGAGCACCACATCGGTGCTGGCTCCGCCGACCGGGTCGACGACGGTCAGACTCAGGCGCACGTTCGTCCTCCTCGCTGGGCTGAGGCCGCCCCCGGAACGCTGAACACAGTGAAGCGACCATAGCCGCCGGACATCGCCCCGGTGCAACGGGATGCACGGGCTTCGCCGCCCGCGATGTGCACCGGTTCACGCCTCCTCCGTCAGGTATCCCTGTCGTCCCAAGTGCCTCACCCGTAGGATCTTTGCTCATGCGGACGGCAGAAGACGACGGGCCGTCCGCGTCAGTCACGCCACGGGGGGAGGCCCTGAGGCGATGGGAGGGAGAGCTGTCATGGCGAAGGACACAGACCTTACTTACGCCGAGATGGAGAAGAAGGCCACCGACCTCATCAAGGCGATGGGCGACATGGAAGACATGTTGAAGGCCATCGAGAAGGGCGTCGAGGAGCTCGTCGCCAACGGCTTCACCACGCAGAAGGCCTCCGGCGCCTACGACGAGTCCATCAAGGACTTCACCAAGGGCGCGGCCAAGACCGTCAAGGGCCTGGAGGGCCTGTCCAAGTTCCTCACCAACGCCAAGAAGGCCTACGAGGACCTGGACGAGCAGCTGGCCAAGGGCGCCAAGGGCTGAGCGGTCGTTCGCTCCACGGGAGCCACTGCGATCCCGTGTGAAGAAGGCGCAGGCCTGGCGGTTTCGAACAGCTGCCAGGCCTGTCATGTCGTGTGCCTTAGGGGGACTCTTGTCGGATCAGACCGCCGACCTCACGCGTATCAAGGAGAGTGGCAGCGCTCTCTCCAAGATTCACCGGGACTTCAAGAACCGGGCGAACCCGGCCGATGGGTTGGGTGTCAAAACGCTGGGCGACCAAGGCCTGGTCAAAGCATTCGACGACTTCGGTGACAACTGGAAGATCCACCGTGAGCGTCTCATGGAGGAGATCGAGAAGCTGTCGAAGATCCTTTCTGCGGCGGCCAAGGCCTACGAGGATATTGATCATCAACTTGCCGAGGCTCTTCGTGGGACCGACAAAAAGAAGCCTGGCGCCGACGGGGGGACCAAGTGACGCGTCCCAGAGCTGACGAGTGGGCCGTCATCGGTGAGCCCGAGGATCCGGTACCTGGGGATCCAGAGGAAATCGCTCGACTCGGGAGGGATCTGCGGAGAACCGCAGAATCCATCAAAAAGCAAGCCAGCGAGATCAAGGCGCTCTCCTCGGTTGAGGCATGGAAGAGTAAGGCGGCCAAGGAGTTCCGTGAACAGGCCGAAGAAGCCGGGGGGAAGCTGAGCAAGGCGTACAAGCGCTACGACGCTGCAGCCGACGCCCTTGGGGAGAAGGTGCTGGAGGGCGACGCTTGCTTCAGCGAGTACGCCTCGGAACTTCATCGCGCGCAGAAGATGGCCGACAAGGCACTGCGTGACGCACAGGACGCCGACCGTGAGCACAAGGCAAGCGGTGGTGCCATCGATAAGCTGCCCAAAGACACAGCTGATGACGATCCCGAGCGAAAGAAGCTGGAGAAGCGCCAAGAAGGGGCGACTTCAGCTATGGAGCGTGCCAAGAAGGCGCTTGAATCCGCCAAGGAGGTCCGGGACTCCGCTGCAAAGAGAGCTCGCGAATCCATCAGCTATGCCATCGAGAACGACGGACTCAAGGACGGCACCTGGGACAAGTTCAAAGACTGGGTGAACGACAACGCCGGCTGGATAGAGACCGTACTTCAAGTGTCGGGGTGGGTCGCCACCATCTGTGGCACTTTGGCACTCATGGTCGGTTGGATACCGATCATCGGTCAAGCGCTTGCTGGAGTTCTCGGCACCGTCGCCCTGGCCGCAACACTGGTGTCTCTCGTGGGTCACACCCTGATGGCCTTGGCCGGTAAGGGGAGTTGGTTCGATGTCGCACTTGATGTTGTCGGTCTTGCAACGCTTGGCGTCGGCCGTGCTGCCCTGGCGGGAGCCAAGGGGGCGTCGGCTGCGGCACAGGGCGCTGGAAGGTCGGCTGCCTATAAGGCATACATGCAGGGAGTCAAGGCCAAACCCGGCTCGGCTGCCTGGAAGAGGGCGCAAAACAAGGCCTTCAAGAAGGCGAATGCCGCTAGTGGCGGTGGTGTCCGTGGCAAAGCTGCCGCCGAGGCTGCCGCGCAGGCGCCAAAAGGTTGGTTTCCCGGTGCCCAACGGGTGAAGGACGCATTCAATCCGAAGCTGATTTACCGGGACTCGATCGACAGCTTCAAGGGTGTCAAAGATTTGAGCTGGAGCAATGTCCGTAAGCTCGGTCAGGCTGATACCTGGGCAGGGGCCGGCGTTCGTGATCCAGACATCAACGCGGCGGCCAGGGGCATCGATCAGATGTCCGACGCGTTGCGGGCTGACAGCGCGGTCGCGGGAGCGGCTGATGTGCTGCAGACACAGACTCGGATTTGGGCCGGTTCGACTGCCGTCGCGTCGACTACCGACGCTCTCGACAAGGGAGAGATCACTGGATGGGCCGGTGATCAGGTAGGGATACAGGGACTGGACGATGGAATCTGGTCGGCCACGGGTGTCAAGGACGCCACGACGACGAGTGACGGGTGAGTGAGACGAGTCATGTACGAGCGGGCGAGTGATGTCTGAGCAGACAGGGCGAAGCGGTGTGCTGCGGCAGCTGAGCGAGCCGGTGGTGCGCCCTGCAGGTACGCCGCCGCACGGAACCCAGGTCGTACGCCGCGCTCGGCTGTACGCCGACGGGTCGGACTTGGTCGTACGTGACGCGCGGTGCCAGGAGCGTAGGTATGCCGTGGGTGGCGATGGCATTCGGCGCGCGATCTTCTTTCCACCTCAGGACGTGTGGGGGATCGTGCAGAAACGTCCGGCCGACCGTTGGGGTGTTCTCGTTTTCAAGGACAAGAGCGGGCGGGACCTCCTGCACGTGCCCCTCGCCGGATGGCTTCCCGAGGCGGAGTGTGTCGGTGCGCTGGACCTGCGGCCGCATCATTGTCTCGGTCGCACCGGGTTGAGGCAGCTCGTCAAAACGCTCGGCATCCCCCTGGAGGAGAGCCAGGAGCCAGTCACAGTTTCCGGGGTGCCGAACGACGGGTCGGATGACACGCCGGATCGGCCGGTCAATGCCGGAGTGACTCGTTGGCACGGTTGCGCAAAAGGACTCGCCATCTTCGGGTGGTTCATTGCTGCCGTGATCGGCATCGCTGCCGACATCGCCTGGGCCATGCCGGTTGCCGCGGGCGCGCTCTTCCTTCTCCCGGCAGGGGACGCAGTGGTGCGGGTCCGGGCCTGGTGGCGCAACAAACAGCACCGCCGCGTCGCCGAGAAGACGGAAATCAGGCCGTCTCCGGCAGCAGGGAGCAGAGGAACGCGGCGATTTCTGCGCACAGCGTCTCTGTGCGTACTCCCCCACGATGTGGTCCTGACCAACACGCTGGGTGAGGAACGCTGGCTCGGGCGGGCTGGTACGCACGGAGTGGCCCGGCTGGTGCGGCTGGTTGACGCCGCGACCGGGGAGCCACTCGGTGTCGAGGTACGGGACCGGGAGGGCGAAACGCGGGCACTGTTGCCGTGGCGTTCCTGGTTCGCAGGCTCAGGGGGCCCTCAGGGCTGGACGGCATTGACAGAAGCGCTAGGAGTGCCCGTCTCGGACGAGAAGTACCAGCGGCCCAGAGAAGCGCAACTGTGGTGGCAGGGCCATGCGCTTGCGGCGGACGCCCGCAAGATGTCACCGATGGAAGCCAGGGAAGTTCGTAGGCGAAGCAGTTGGTACGGCTCGGTTGCCGGTACCGAAGAACCCCTGACCTTTCCGTTCTTCAGCGCCCTACTGCTGGTCGGGCTCTTTAGCGACGAGCTGCCGATGCTTCTGGCCGGCTGGCTGTCCGTTCTGACGATCGCGCTGGTGCTGGGGCCGGTCACGGTGAACGCGCTGGTCAGCCGCCTCTCGTATGACAGAGTGCTTGAGACGAAGTAGGCACGGTGTGATAGGCGTCAACGACAACGGAGAAACAATGACCATGCCTACGAGCAGCCGCATGGCGCCGCCCGCTGATTACCGGATACTCGTGCCCGAGGGATGGTTCCGTCTGGACGTTGACCCCGAGCGACGTGAACGTTCGGTCGATGCCCTCGTGAATCGCCAGTTCGACGGCACGGACAGCGCCCCGCACATCAAGCGGCAGTTGAGGCAGGACCTGTTGGCGCAGGCAGCTGCTGCGTTCCGGGCGGGTGGCCTCGAGCTCTATCTCAGCATGCAGCAAGCAGGGCCGCTGACGATTCCGGCCTCCCTCCTGGTCACCTTCTTGCCGGCCTCGTCCCACGCGACCACCCCGAGTCTTGAGGAAGTCGCTGCGCACCTGGCGTCCGGCGGGCAGGCGGAGACCGCGGTCGTCGAGCTTGCCGCAGGAACGGCCGTACGGGCTCGCCGGGCAACAGGTGGGCCTCATCAGACGGCGCCGGTCGGCCTGCCGGGGAAGGCTTCCGAGACCCTGCCTTCGGTCACACTCGACTACCAGCTGCCGGTGCCGGGAACCGGGGCCCACTTGCTCATGACCTTCTCCACGCCGTTGGTACAGATCGCTGACGCCATGGTTGAGCTTTTCGACGCGGTAGCAGGATCGCTGACGTGGACGGGCGGTGACGGCACCGGTGAGTGACATCAGTGCGTGCGGCATCGTAGTTCCGACCGGCTGGGTGCCGCTTCCGATCGAGCCGTCGGAAGATGTCCGAAGCTGGTCCAAGAGCACTGCGGCAGAGCTTCGGGATCAAAGCAGAGCAGCAGGTTACGAGCTTGACAAGGTGACTCTGCGGAGGGACCTGCGATCTCGGGTGGAGGACAGCCGCAGCCGCGAGCCCTTCTACGCTTTTGCTCTCTACCCTGATGGTTTCGACTTCGCTCTGGCGACGTTGGAAGTCGATCTGATCCACCCCGATGACACAGTCCCGCAGATCACTCTCGACTGGCTTGCGGAGACCTTCAGCACCGACGACTTCGGTCGCCCGAATGTTCTCCACGTAGACCTGCCGATCGGCCCCGCTGTTCGTATCAGGCAGAACTTCGCCGCCGATTCTCATTCACGTCGCGATCCGGGAATTCTTCTGGAAACGCTGACATACGGGGCACTGCCGACCGGCGCCGAGTCTGCTCTGATGATGCTCATGTCGTGGACTGTCCCGGGTTTTTCGGAAAAGATGGAGCATGCTGCGGACAGTATTGCTAAGACACTGACAGTGGACCTCTGCTGATCCTCGGCCTGATCTGCCCTCGCCGCGGTCTCACTGGCACTCCTGTGCCTTGGTGTCGACGAATACTTCGGATGCCTGCCACAGTCCTTCGCGCGTAGGCTCTCTGGTCATGATCATCTTGTAGTGGTCGAAATCTTCGATGCTGGGCTTGGTTGTCAGGACCTTGTTGGTCTCCACCTCCTTGCCGTAGAACTTGCTCGAGTCGGCGCAGAAAGTCACTTCTACCGATGTGCCGGTCTCGGCTGACCGAGTCGCGGCGTCGTAGTGGCGCAGTGTGCCGGTAGCAGTCCAGCCTCCTTCGATCCACGCCTCGATCTGGGTGTGTGCGTACTTCAGCCCACCGCCGGTGGCGTACGCCGCTACAGCGGCGTCGTTGGGTGTGCGCTTGTCGACTCCTCGATAGATTGCTCGAAAGAAGTTGGCGGCGTCGTCCATCGCAGCCGCTTCGTTCTTGTTCTTCGGCTTGTCCCAGTCGAAGACGAGGTTCATGTCCTTGGGGAGGGACAGGTCCACGCCATCCGGCTTGCTGTCCGCCGGTGCCGCCGTGGGTTCCGCAGACTGCTGGGGTGACCGTTTTCCCTGCTCGCCGTCCGCGCTATTGTCGCTGGGCTGGTCGCTCCCGCTGCCACAGGCCGTCAGCAACAGGGCTGCTGTTACGGCGAGCGTGGCGGCAACTGACGAAGTACGGCGCTTCACAGTGAGCTCCCCGTGGACGAAGATGCAGAAGAGGTAAGTGACGGTATCCAACGCCTCGCCGAACGGGGCACAGAGGGATCGCTGAGAGGGCGTACGGGGAGGTGGTTCCTGGCGGACGGGGCGCTGCTCAGCGGTTCACGGCCTGGATTTCCTGCACCGTGACGGCCTGGGCGTTCGCGATGGTGCCGTCCGGCATGTCGCCGCCCGCGCCGCCGGTGCCGGTCCAGGCGATCTCCCAGGTGATGGTGGCCTGGAGGTCGAAGGTGCCGTCACCGGAGGAGCGGAGGTACTTGATGCCGCAGGCCGGGGTCTGGTCGGCCTTGCCCTTGGCGTAGGGCTCGCCGATGGAGCCGTCTTCGTTGAAGGTGCACTCTCCGGAGGCCGGGTAGGTGTCGGCGTCCGGGGTGCCCGGCTGCAGCTTGAGGGATACCGGCTTGGCGGTGGTGGTGGCCGTGAGGGTGAAGCCGGGGGCGTCGAGGACAGCCGTGGCCTGAACCTCGTGGAAGTCGGCCTTGTCGAGCCAGGCCCAGGTCGGCAGGTTCACCTTCGTGGTCCCGTCGGGGGCGAGGGTGACCTCGGTGCCGGGGAGTTCCATGTGCTGGTATGCCAGGGCGGCGAGTACTTCCGGGTTGATGGCCTGCTCGTACCGAGGCGGCGGGGACTCGCCGTTGTCGACCCAGAAGGGGAGTTCCGTGCAGGAGTTGCGCTTGAGGATGTCCGGCTCGTTGGGGTTCTCGACGCCGGCCCAGAACATGCCCTCGCCGTCCTTTTCGACGTTGTAGTCCTTGTACCCCGGGTGGTCCTCCCAGCCGTACTCGTCCTCGTAGTGCGCCTTCGTCTGGCCGATCGCCGCTCCCGGTGTACCGGCCATGCCGGGCGCGCTCGCGGCCTCCTTGATGTCGGCGGACATCTTCTTCTTGAAGTCCTTGGCGCCGAGGTAGGGGGCGTACCAGCAGGATGGGGGTGACCAGTTGACGTCGGAGGACGTCACGTTCCCGGTGCGGCCACTGGGGGCGACGGAGCCGGAGTACTTGATGCGGGCGGCGGCGTAGATGCCGGTTGCGTCGCGGCCGCCCTTTTGCTCCGCGCTGCCACCCTTGCCGGTGTTCACAGGTTCTGCTGCCGCGTTAGGCGCAGTCAGAACGATGAGGATGGTCGCAGTGACCAGGGAAACGGCACCGATGCCGAAGAAGCGTGGCTGCAACCAGGTCACTGGCATTGCTTCGCCTCCGTCTCGACGAACACCTTGGACGCCTGCCACAGACCCTCGGCCGTCGGGTATTTGGTCATGATGATCCTGTAGTGATTGAAGTCCTTGAGGCTGGGATCGGTCTTCAAAACCTTGCCCGTTTTGACTTCTTTCCCGTAGAACTTCCCGGTGTCAGCGCAGAACGAGACCTCGACGGCATCACCGTTCGGAGCGGATCGTGCGGTGGCTTCGTAGTGCCGACGAGTGCCGGTTCCGGTCCAGCCGCCCTTGATCCATTCGTTGATCTGCGTCTGGCCGTAGTGGAGTCCTTCCCCAGTGGCATACGCGGCCAAGGAGGCGTCCTTGGTAGTGCGCTTGTCCACGCCCCGGTAGATGGAACGGAGATAGTTCGCCGCGTCGTCCATCGCGGCCGCCTCGTCCTTGTCCTTCGGCCTGTCCCAGTCGAAGACGAGGTTCATGTCCTTGGGGAGGGACAGGTCCACGCCGTCCGGCTTGTTCTCCGCCGGTGCCGTAGAGGGCTTGGCCGACTCCTTCGGGGTCGCGGACCCCTGGTCGGCTCCGGCGATCTTGTCGTTGTCAGGCTTGTCGTCCCCGCCCCCGCAGGCCGTCAGCAGCAGGGCTGCTGAGGCGACGAGCGCGGCGGCGATGGGCATGGAGCGGCGCTTCACAGTGAACTCCCGGTGAGACAGCGTGCAATTCGACGCCACTGACGGTATCCAAAGGCCTCGCGGTGGCGGGCGGGGACCGTCGCGGTCGGTTGCACCCAGCTCCGGGAGCGGAGCTGGGTGCACCGATCCGGCGTTGCCCCGATCCGCACCGATGGATGGACCTCGTTCAACGGTTCACGGATTGGATCCCCTGGACGTTGACGGCCTGGTCGTTGCCGAAGGCGCCGTCGGGGAGGTCGTCGCCGGTTCCGCCCGTGCCGGTCTAGGCGATGTCCCAGGTGATGGTGGTCCGGAAGTTGAAAGTGCCGTTGCCGGAGGAGCGGAGGTACATGACGCTGCAGGGGTGTCTCGTCGGCCGTGTCCTTGGCGTACGGCTCACCGATGGTGTTGCCGGTGCCTATCCCACGGACGTCTTGGCGTAACTTTGTTGGCCCGGGGCGTTGACCGTCTCGTTGTAGATGTTCTCCACGTACTTCGAGAACTCCTCGGCGGAGCGGGGTTTGTACCAGCAGGCCGGCGGAGCCCACTCACCGACTGGTTGCATCTGGCCGGTCCCTTTCCCGATCGCACTCGTGGCGATCAGCCGACGGCGCGTCATCATTGAACGCACTTCTCGTTTCCCCGCTCAGATTCCAGCTTCGTCGTCTGCCAGACGCCTTCAGCGTTCTTCTTCAGGCGGGTGTTGTACAGAACGTAAGACTGGTCGGTGGCGGGGACCTTGTCGACCTTCTGCGTCTTCCTGTTCTTGTTGTAGGCCTTGCTTTCGTCAGCGCAGTACGAGACACCGGCGGTGTCCTTGCCGACCACGCTGATGCTGGGGGCGTAATACCGGACTGTCCCGGAGTACGTGAGGCCCGCGTCGACGATCCCCTTCACCCAGTCCTGGCTACCGGCGAGCGCCGCTCCCGACTGGTAGAAGTTTAGTGCCGCTGCCTCCGGGTCGCCTTGAGTGATCGCGTGCGTGACAGCGGTCTGTGCGCGTCCGGCATCGGCCAGGGCGGCGTCCTCCGTGGCGTCACCCGCCTTCCACCCTTGGAAGGTTTCGGTGACGTCGTCCGGAAGCTTCATCGGCGGTCGTTCCTCAGTGCCACCCGAAGCGGAGGAGGCAGCCGACGTGGGCGAGGCGGACACGTCGGCCCCGGCGATCTTGTCGTTGTCGGATCCGTCGTCCCCGCTCCCGCAGGCCGTCAGCATGAGGGCTGCCGAGGCGGCGAGGGCGGCAGTAACGGGCAAAGGGCGGCGCTTCACAGTGGACTCTCCGTAAGACAGAAGTGAGGTCGAGGCTACTGACGGTATCCACGGGGTTACTGGTCTCGCCAGAGTGAACTGCGCCGGGGATCGTTACGGCGCTCAGGACGAGTGCGGAGCAGGCGAGGGGCGGGGAATCGCGTGGCTGAGGTCATATCGCGGAACCGGGTGGTCGGTTCCGATGTGGTGCGGTGGCTGGCGTTCAGCCTGTTGTGCGCAGGGGCGCTCGGGAGCGCAGTTCTGGTTCTGCCTCCGGCGTCGCTTCTGATCCCGGTTTCCCTGTTGCGCCGCGTGCCGCGCAAGAAGCGGAAGGTTGCGTGGCAGTTGATCGTTCCGGTGATCGCCGGCTTGGCCCTGGGTGTTCTTGGGGGCCCGTCGACTCCGGAGTCCCGTGGTGCGCGATTGCATTTCCTGTAGCGGTGCCGCGAGATGGCGAAGCCAATCAGTCATAGGGCGGCGAAGAACAGTCAGACGGCGCCGCAAGTAGGGACTGGGCGCTGAAACTGGTCCGGGACTGGGGAATGAGCATGGAGACCAGGAGGGCGGTCAGTCCGCGCCGCCGGTGGGTGCGGCCGTAGGCGGTTCCGCGGCGTGGACCGGCGAACGGAGTACCAAAGCGCCGAACACCACTGTCAGGGCTGCTCCCCCGCTACTCAGTGTCCTACGCACTGCCCCATTCACTGGCACTGCTTCGCTTTCGCCTCGACAAACACCTCGGAGGCCTGCCACAGATCATCAGCGGTCGGGTACTTGGCCATGATGATTTCGAAGTGGTCGAAGTCGGTGATGCTCGGCTGGCTCTTGAGGATCTTCCCGGTCGTGACCTCCTTTCCGTAGAACTTGCTGGAGTCCACGCAGAAGGAGACTTCCACCGAGTTGCCATCGGAGGCAGATCGAGTGGCGACGTCATAGTGACGTCGAGTGCCGGTCGAAGTCCACCCGCCGTCGATCCGGCTGTTGATCTGCGTCTCGGCGTAGTGCAGCCCGCCACCGGTGGCGTATGCGGCCACGGCGGCGTCATTGGACGTGCGTTTGTCAACGCCCCGATAGATCGCGCGGATGAAGTTCGCCGCGTCGTCCATCGCAGCCGCTTCGTTCTTGTTCTTCGGCTTGTCCCAGTCGAAGACGAGGTTCATGTCCTTGGGGAGGGACAGGTTCACGCCGTCCGGCTTGTTCTCCGTCGGTGCCGTAGAGGGCTTGGCCGACTCCTTCGGGGTCGTAGACCTCCGGTCGGCTCCGGCGATCTTGTCGTTGTCAGGCTTGTCGTCCCCGCCCCCGCAGGCCGTCAGCAGCAGGGCTGCTGAGGCGGCGAGCGCGGCGGCGATGGGCATGGAGCGGCGCTTCACAGTGAGCTCCCGGTGAGACAGCGTGCAATTCGACGCCACTGACGGTATCCAAGGGGCCCCCTGTGGCGGACGGGGCCGTTGCGGTCGGATGCGTCCAGCCGTGGGGGTTGCCCTCGCCGTTCCGGCAATTCCCCGATCCGGGCCGACCGAGGTTGGGCTTTGCTCAGCGGTTCACGGACTGGATCTCCTGGACGGTGACGGCATGGTCGTTGCCGAAGGTGCCGTCGGGGAGGTCGTTGCCGGTTCCCCCGGTGCCGGTCCAGGCGATGTCCCAGGTGATGGTGGCCCGGAGGTTGAAGGTGCCGTCGCCGGAGGAGCGGAGGTACTTGACGCCGCACGGGGGTGTCTTGTCCGCCTTGCCCTTGGCGTACGGCTCACCGATGGTGTCGTCGGTGCCTAGGACGCACTCGCCGGAGGCAGGGTAGGTCTCGGCGTCGTCCGTGCCCGGCTCGAGTTTCAGGGACCTCGGTGTCGCGGTCGTCGTGGCCGCGATGTGCAGGCCGACCACGTCCAGTTCGGCGGTGACCGAGACTTTCTTGAACGTCGTTTGGTCGAGCCAGGCCCAGGTCGGGAGGTTGACCTTGGTGGCCGCAGGTGGCGCGAGGGTCACTTCGGTTGTCGGCAGGCTGATCCGGTTGTAGGCGAGTTCGGCGAGGATCTCCGGAGTCACGGCGTTCTCGACGTCCGGGGTGTCCCCGTTCTCCACCCAGAAAGGCTCCCTGTCGCAGAGCTGTGCCTCTGGCTCCATCCAGCGGTCCTCGTCCTGAACGGCGACCCACCAGTTGCCTTTGTCCGCCTCCTCCAGGTTGTAGTCCTTGTACTTGCCGTCCTTGTACTTCTCCCGGAACTGGCCGACGGACGTCTTGGCGTAGCCGTGCTGGCCCGGGGCGTTGACGGTCTCGTTGTAGGTGTTCTCCACGTACTTCGAGAACTCCTCGGCGGAGCGGGGTTCGTACCAGCAGGCCGGCGGAGCCCAGTTGCTGGTGGGGGTGGGGTTGCCACCGGCACCGCCGTTACCTCGTGCCGTGGTGGTGTAAGTGATTTTCGAGGTCAGGTCACCACCGGAACGGGTTCCCTCGGCGTCGATCTCGCCCTCCGAAGCTCCCGGCCCCTTGGCCTGTGCTGTTCCGCCGGCCAGGCTGAGAATCGTGATGAGGGCGCTCGCCACAGCCATGCCTCGGGTCAGGGGGCGCATGTCTTGTCCCCCCTCTTTGACTGGACCTCCGTGGTCTGCCAGACACCCTTGGCGTTCTTCTTCAGCTGCGTGCTGTACGTGATGTACGGACTCTCATCGGAAGGACTCCTGTCCACTTCGCCTGTTTTGCGGTTCTTGTTGAATGCCTTGTTCTCGTCGGCGCAGTACACGACCGCGGCCGTGTCCTTGTCGGCCACCTTGACATTCGGCTTGAAGTAGCGGGTGACGCCTGTCCACGTGAGGTCCTCGTCCAGCCAGGCTTGGATCCACTTCTGGGCACTCACGAGGGCATTGCCCTGCCGGTAGTACGCGACAGTCGCCGAGTCCGCGTTGCCCTGGAGGATGGCGTCGTCGATGGCGTTCACTGTCTGAGTGACATCAGACAGCACTGCGTCCTCGGCGGAGTCACCCGTCTGCCAGTTGTCGAATCTGTTCTCGACCCCTTCGGGAAACGTGATCTCGGGCCGATCAGTAGGCCCTGACGAGCTTTCGGTCGACGGAGTGGGCACCGTCGACTTGCCTGTGTCGGCGCCGGCGATCTTGTCGTTGTCAGGCTTGTCGTTCCCGCCCCCGCAGGCCGTCAGCAGCAGGGCTGCTGAGGCGGCGAGCGCGGCAGCAACGGGCAAAGGGCGGCGCTTCACAGTGGACTCCCCGTGAGACAGAAGTGCGGTCGAGGCTACTGACGGTATCCACGGGGTTCCTGGTTTCGCCAGAGCGAACTGCGCCGGGAATCGTTACGGTGCTCCGGACGAGTGCGGAACAGGCGAGGGGCGGGGAATCGCGTGGCTGAGGTCATATCGCGGAACCGGGCGGTCGGTTCCGACGTGGTGCGGTGGCTGGCGTTCAGCCTGTTGTGCGCCGGGGGTTCGTGGGCGCTGTCCTGGCTGGGGCCGGTCGTGCCGCTCCCCTCCGGGGTCCGTGCGGTGGCGGGCTTGAGCGCGATCCTGGTTCTTCCGCTGGCGTCCGTTCTGGTCCCGGTGTTCCTGCTGCGTCGCGTGCCGCGCAAGAAGCGGAAGGTGGCGTGGCGGTTGATCGTTCCGTTGATGGCCGGTGTGGCCCTGGGCATGTTCGGGACGGCCGCCGGGGGCACGGCCGCCCTGGCGGACCGAGGTGTGTCGGCCGATGCGGTGGTCATCAGCGCGGATTACAGCAGTACGAATCATTGCGAACTGCGCACCGTCGACGGGCGGGACATCTCGCCCTCACTCTCGGAAGGAGACGGCTGCCGGGACTGGGTGTCGAAGGGGGACGAGCTGCGGGTGCGGTACGACCCCGAGGGGGTCGCGGCTCCCGATGACGGGCGCACCGGCTCCGACACCGAGTTCCTCGCGGCGCTCTTCGGGTTGGCCGTCGTGATGGGCACCTGGGGCTGCGTGCGGCAGAGCAGGTGGGACCGGGCGTATGACGGGGCGTGAGCGGGGGAGGGACGCGGAGCGGCGGGGTCGGGACCGCCGCCCGTCGTTCCGGGGGCGGGACGGGGTCGTGCTCGTGTCATTCGTCGCCGTCGTGGGCGGCGTCGTCGTGTTCGGCTTCGGGGGTGCCCGCTGGGCCGCCCGTGAGGGTGCCCCCGCGCTGTACGGCCTGCCCGGCGGTGCCTGGGGCGTTGGAGGCGTCCTGGGGCTGATCACTCTGCTCGGCTGGAGCGGTGCCCTCTCGGAGCGGCTCGCCAGCCGTGACGCGGCGGGCCCGGGGAAGGGGCCCGGGGCGTTGCGCACGGTAGCTCGCGGTGTCTGCTGCGCGGCCGCCGTCGCGCCGGTGTTCTTCCTGTTCAGCGGGTTGCAGGGCAAGAACTGCCGTTCGTACGAGGCGGGGTGTTCCTACGTCCCGGGGACAGGCCCCGCCCTCCTCGTGTACGTCGGGTGCGTGGCCGTGGGCGGCTGGCTCACCCATCGGTGGCGCCGTGCCGCCCGTGAAACGCGCCGGACGCGGGAGCGTGAACGCCTTCGGCGGCTGCGCAAGAAGGGCGGAGGGAGGAGCCGGGCCGTCCGTCGCTAGTACCGTGCCCGGAAGATTCACAGGGTGAGTCCCGCGAGATGATCACGTTATGAGTGAGATCGTCTTGATGTCGGATCCGAAGGTCGCCGCCATACCCGTCGCGGAGTGCGGTGAACGTCTCGTGGACGTCCGCAGGGACGGCTCGCTGCTGGTCGATGCGCGCAAGCAGGATCCGGCGGATGCCTTCGCGTATCTGCGGGAAGGTGTGCTGGAGCGGCTGAAGAAGGCCCAGGAGCTGCTCCCGCGGGGCCTGCGACTGCTGTTTGTCGAGGGATACCGGCCACCCTCGTTGCAGCTCGCGTATTTCGAGGAGTACGTCGGCCAGTTGCAGAGCATCCACGCCGACTGGTCGGCCGAGCAGATCCACTCGGCGGCGAGCCGGTACGTGTCACCGCCCGGCATCGCTCCGCACAGCGCCGGCGCGGCCGTGGACCTCACCCTGGCCGACGCCGCGGGGAACGAGCTGGACCTCGGCACCCGGATGAATGCGGACCCCGAGGAGAGCGAGGGTGCCTGCTACACCCACGCCGCCGACATCAGCCCCGAGGCCCGTGCCCATCGCACGCTGCTGGGTGACGTGCTCACCGCCGCGGGGCTGGTGAACTACCCCACCGAGTGGTGGCACTGGTCCTACGGCGACCGCTACTGGGCACTGATTACCGGCGAGACTGCCGCCCTCTACGGCCCGAAGGGAATCGGCCTCGGCGACCTGACCTGACCGAAGGCGAAGGGGATCATGCTCGGTCACGTCCAGGCACGCGCACGGCGGCGTGCGGCCCGAGGTCCGTCACGACCTCACGCCAGCTTGGCGTTCTGCGCCTTCACCACCGTCGGCGAGAGCTTCGCGTCGCTCGGCCTGCCGTTGGCGATGGCCATGCCGTCGACCGAGAAGTAGACGGCGAGGACGTCACCGCTGCGGACGAACTCGCCGTGCAGGACGTGCCGGACGCCGCGGAAGGTCATCGTGGACGTGTAGCCGAGCGACTCGTCACCGCCCGGGGCGACCTTCTCGGGGCTGACGGAGTCGTACGGGCTCTTGTTGCCGTTCGCCTCGGCCGTGAAGCCGTCCGCGCACGCGTCCACGGCCTTGCGTGCGTCGGCGAGGGTGGCCCGCGCCTTCCCGGGGGCGTAGGACGCCAGGGTGACGTACGTGTAGGTGATGCCCGTCGTCAGTTGCGTCGGCGCATCCGTCGGGCCCGAGGTCATGCGGGTCAGGTCGGTCTCGGGGGAGCCGAGGGGCAGCTGGTTCATGGCGTACGCGAGGGGTGCGCAGGCGGGCTTGTCCACCGTCACCTCGTCCGTCGACGTGGCGAAGGCGTACTCGTCGGCCGGCTCGTTCACCTCGAAGCCGTCGGTGTCGGCCTTCGTGACGATCACCGCGGTCAGGTGCTCGGCGGGCGAGGGAGTCTTGGCCGCCGACGCGCTCGCCTTCGGTTCGTCGGTCGCCGCATCGGTGTCCGAGTCGCCGGCGCACGCGGTGAGCGCGGTGAGGGACAGCAGGGTCAGGGTGGCCATGGCTGCGGCTGCGGGGCGGTTCACGGGTACTCCGTTGCTCCGTAGGACGGTGGGGGAAAAGGGGTCAGTGGTCGTCGAGGAGGGCGCGCAGTTGCGGGGAGAGCTCCGGTATGCGCGCGCCCGCCGCCTGGGCCGCCTCCAGGGCTTTCACGTAGTCCAGGGCCTCCTCGCGCAGCCTCTCCTTCTCCCGGCCCTGGCGGCGGCCCGCCAGCCAGACGAACACGGCGGTGGGGACGAGGAAGGCGGCGCCGTATCCGAGGGGGGCGTCGGTGGCGGAGGCGCAGGCGACGCCGATCACGCCGGCGAACATGAGAAGCCAGCCCACCTCGTCGTGCCAGCCGCCCGTGTCCGCCATGTTTTCGTAGTCCTCGACGGCCAAGGGCTTCGGTGGCACGGGTACGGAGACGGATGCCGCTGGTGCCGCCGTCGGCGCGGGAGCGGGCTCGCCCGCCCGCTCCACCGGCGGGTACGTCGGGATCGGCGCCGCGCCCTTCCCGCCGCCATCCGTCGTCCGGCCCTCCAGCCACGGCGGTATGTGCGCCAGCGGGATGCCGTGGGCGCGGGCGACGCCGAGGACCTCGCGGTAGCCGGCGAGGGGACCTTGCCGCAGCGCCCGCTTCCACTGGGCGCGTGTGTGGACGAGCAGGGCCACGCCGACGACCGTGAGAGCGCCCGATGCCCCCAGTACGGCGAACAGATGGGCGTCCAGCGCCGGGGACATCGACAGGCCGAACGGCAGGAACATGCCTGCCATCAGCGTCAGCAGCCCCAGGCAGCCCGCCGGTCGCTGTTCCCTCTCCAGGGACTTGCGGCGTTCCGTCAGCATGGCGGTCACGGCCGCGTCGTCGGTGTAGTCGACGCCGTACCGGGTGCCGATGTCCCGCGCGGCGTCCCGCACCCGGGCATCGGACTCCAACGCGGCACCGCTCACTGGCAGTAGACCCATTCGTGTCCCCCGCTCCCTCTGCGTACTCGTTCCGTCACTGATCCGAGCGAAGATCATGGCACGGGCGATCGGAGCCCTAGTGAGTGAATCGTGCAGGACCCATGGGCGCTCAGTGACGAACAGCACGCGGACGGTGTTCGGTGCCGGCCGTTCCTGATTCGCGTGAGCACAGTGGGCGAGGCTCCTCGGCGGGCCGTGCTCAACGGGGTTGTGGTGGCGCGAAGTTGCAGATGAGTAACGGTGGGCGGGGTGGGTGGGCAGTGGTCGGGCATGCCTTGAGGGGCTTATGTGCGGCTGATACGGTGCGATGGCTTGACGCTCGTCCTACCGCTGGTTATTCGCGCAGGTCTGGCGGGTGCGTCAGGGAATGCCCCGGGACGCCGACGGTCGGGCAGGCGCGGGCGAAGTGTCCGAAATCGCAGATGATTCTGCGCACTTGGGCGGTCGTCGTCCGAGTGGGTTCGAGGCAGACAATTTCTTGGTCGTACGGGGAGCGGTTGCGTGAAGATCCAGGAGCGTACGGGGGCGGGCGCGGGACGTTCCGCGGCTCCGGCTCAGCCGTCGGTCGGTGACCGGCTTCCCAGCCCTCCTCGCGAGCGCAAGCCGGCGCTTGCCGCGCTGGCGGTGCTGCTGATCCTGGTGGGCGCGCTGGGCGCGACGATGCTGGTGCTGCGGGCCGGGGACCGGGTGGAGGTCGTCAAGGTGACCGCCGACATCCAGGCGGGTGACTCCGTCGGCAACCATGTCACCTCCGTGATGGTGGCCGCCGACGACAGCGTCAACTACGTCGAGTGGACGAAGGTCGACGCCCTCAAGAAGCTCAAGGCCAAGTCCACGATCTACGCCGACACGGTCGTCGTGGGCCAGATGTTCGGCGCCAAGGCGGAGGTTCCCGAGGGCAAGGCCTCCGTAGGACTGGCTCTCAAGGAGGGCCAGTACTACACGGGCATCAAGGGTGGTGACACGGTCACCGCCTACCGGGTCGGTACGCGTGGCTCCAGCGGATCGGACTCCTCCGACAAGGAATCCTCGTCCTCCTCCTCGTCCGGCAACGGTTTCATCGCGAACGCCTCGGTGGAGAGCGTCAAGGGGGATGGCGACGCCACCGTAAGCACCGGCACCACATCCATCACTCTCCTCGTCGACGAGGCCGACGCGGCCGCCCTCGCGTCGGCGTCGGCCGCCGGCGAGGTCGCCGTCGTGCGCGTTCCCGCCAAGTAGAAGGCGACCGAAGAAGCCATGGCCCTCATCGCCCTCGCCGCCGACAAGGGTTCCCCCGGCGTCACCACCGCGGCCGTCGCCCTCGCGGCGGTCTGGCCGCGCCGTGTCCTGCTCGCCGAGACCGACCCGGCGGGAGGCGACCTGGTGTACCGGTCCGCCGCCGCGCACGGCGGTCCGCTGAACCCGAACACCGGCATGCTGTCGATAGCCGCCACCGCGCGCCGCGGCCTCGTGCCCGACCAGCTCTGGGACCACGTGCAGCCGCTCAGCGGCGGCCTCGAAGTCCTCGTCGGGCTCGGCATCTCCGAGCAGGCCGCCGGGCTCGCCGGGCTGTGGCCGACCCTGGGCCGGGCCTTCGCCTCCCTCGCCGACTCCCCGAACGCGCCCGCCGACGTCATCGCCGACTGCGGCCGGGTCAGCGGGGACTCCCCGGCGACCGAGCTGTTTCCGCACGCCGCGCTCGTCCTGCTCCTCTCCCGCACCGAGCCGGAGGCCATCGCCCGGGTACGGGACCGCGCCGCCGCGCTGTCCAACAAGCTGCACGGCGGAGCGCGCGGCGCCGCGAGCCTAGGCCTGCCGTTCGTCGGCGTCGTCCTCGTCGCCGACACGAACAACGCGGCCAAGCTCTCCGGCCAGGTCAACGACATGCTGGTGCACGCCCAGACCGGCGCCCGCGTGGTCGGCACGATCGCCGACGACCCGGCCGGCGCCGACCAGTTGGCCGGGCGCAGGCGCGGGCGGCTGGAGAAGTCGCTGCTCATCCGCTCGGCCCGCAAGGTCACCTCGGACCTGTACCAGCAGTTCGGTGCCGCCTGGTCCGTGCCCGGCGGTCACGCCGGTCCCGGTGCCACCGGCCACGCCGGTCCCGCCGGCATGTCCGGCCACGCGGGGGCCGGCCGATGACCGCTGTCGACCACGCGTTGGTCAAGCGGTTCCGGCAGGACGCCGGTGACCGCATCGCCGAGCAGCGCCGCCAGGACCAGGTCTCCGGCGTCACCCCGATGTCCACCGAGGACGAGCGGCACTACGCCCGCGCCGTCATCGCGCAGATACTCGAGGAGTACGCCCGCGCCGAGATCAACGCCGGGCGCACGCCGCTGGACGCGGAGACCGAGGAGGCGTACGCGGCCGCCGTGCACGCCGCGCTCTTCGGCGTGGGGCGGCTCCAGCCGCTGCTCGACGACCCCGAGGTCGAGAACATCGACATCAACGGCTGCGACCACGTCTTCGTCGGCTACTCCGACGGGCGCGAGGTGCGCGGCGAGCCGGTCGCCGAGACCGACGAGGAGCTCATCGAGCTGATCCAGATCCTCGGCGCCTACTCGGGCCTGTCCTCCCGCCCCTTCGACTCCGCCAACCCGCAGCTGGACCTCAGGCTGCCGGACGGCTCACGTCTGTCGGCGGTCATGGACGTCGCCCGGCGCCCGGCGCTCTCCATCCGCCGCGCCCGCCTGGGCAAGGTCTTCATCTCCGACCTGGTCGGCAACGGCACCCTCACCCCCGAGCTGGGCCACTTCCTGGCCTGCGCGGTCCGGGCCCGCAAGAACATCATGATCGCGGGCGCCACCAACGCCGGCAAGACGACGCTGCTGCGCGCCCTCGCCAACGAGATCCCGCCGCACGAGCGGCTGATCACCGTGGAGCGCGCGCTGGAGCTGGGCCTCGACACCTTCCCCGAACTCCATCCCAACGTCGTGGCGTTCGAGGAGCGGCTGCCCAACTCCGAGGGCCAGGGCGCCATCGGCATGGCCGAACTGGTCCGCCGTTCCCTGCGTATGAACCCCTCCCGCGTCATCGTCGGTGAGGTGCTCGGCGACGAGATCGTCACCATGCTGAACGCGATGTCGCAGGGCAACGACGGCTCCCTCTCCACGATCCACGCCAACAGCTCGCACGAGGTCTTCAACCGCATCTCCACGTACGCCCTCCAGGCGACCGAGCGGCTGCCGATCGAGGCCAGCCAGATGCTGGTGGCGGGCGCCGTCAACTTCGTCGTCTTCGTCCAGCGGCGCAACGACTTCCAGAACGGCGGCCGCCTCCAGCGCACGGTCACCTCGGTCCGCGAGGTCAACGGCGTCGACGGCCGCGTCCTGTCCAGCGAGGTGTTCGCCGAGACGCCCGACGGCCAGGTCGTACCGCACGCCCCCATCGCCTGCCTGGAGGAACTCATCGCCTACGGCTACCGGCCCAACGGAACGTGGGGGTGACGGACATGAGCGGCACGAACGACGCGACGACCACCCTCGCGGCACTGGACTCGCTCGGCTCCATGGGCGGACTGTTCTCGACCACGGTCCTGTACGCGCTCGGCTGCGGCGTCGCCGTCGGTGGCGGCCTCGCCCTCTTCCTGGTCGCGGTACGGGGACTGCCCGTCAAGCCCGAGCACGAGAAGCGGCAGGCCAGTGAGCGTGTCAACGAGCTGATCCGGTGGGCGGGCCGGCGCGGCTCCGCCGCCGCCCTCGTCGGTCTGGCGGTCCTGCTCCTGACCCGCTGGGCGGTGCTGGGCATCGCGGCCGGTGTCCTCGTCTTCTTCTGGGACCGCCTCTTCGGCGGTGCCTCCGAGGAACGCGCCGCCATGAAACGGGTCGAGGCCCTCGCCTCCTGGACGGAGTCGCTGCGCGACACCATCGCGGGCGCGGTAGGCCTGGAGCAGGCCATCCCGGCCTCGGCCCGCGCCGCGGCGCCGGTCCTGCGGCCCCACCTGGACGCCCTGGTCGACCGGCTGCGCTCGCGCACCCCGCTGCCCGACGCGCTCCAGCACCTCGCCGACGAGATCGACGACGCGTCCGCCGACATCATCGTCGCCGCGCTGATCCTCAACGCGCGGCTGCGCGGCCCGGGTCTGCGGCAGGTCCTTGGCGCGCTCGCCAAGTCGGCGCGCGAGGAGGTCGACATGCGCCAGCGCGTGATGGCGCAACGCGCCTCGACCCGCCGGTCCGTGCAGATCGTGGTCGCGGTCTCGGTCCTCTTCGTCCTCGGCCTGTCCATCTTCAACCGGGACTTCGTCGAACCGTACGGCTCACCCGTCGGCCAGCTCGTCCTGGCCTGCGTGTGCGGGCTGTTCGCGCTGGGCTTCTGGTGGCTGCGGAAGCTGTCCACCATCGAGACACCGGAACGCTTCCTGGTCCGGGACGGCTCCGGCGTCCAGTTCGTGCGCCCCCGTACACCGGGGCAGCCGGGCCACTCCGGCCGCCCGGGGCAGCCGGTACAGCGCCTGCCGCAACCGTCGCAGCCGTCGCCGGCCTCCGGGGACGAGGGGGTACGTCGATGAACCTGACCATGCCGGTCCTGGTCGGCGCCGTCATCGGACTGGGCGTCTACGCCCTGGTCCGCGCCCTGATGCCGAGCAGACGCAGCCCGGTCCAGCAGGTCGCCCGGATCGACGCCATGCGGGCGCGCGGGGCGGCGTACGAGTCGTCCCGCGCCGCGCAGGACACCAGCCGTCTCGGTTCGCTGCGGGCGCAGGTCGGCGCCCGGGTCGCCGAGCTGTATCTCCAGCAGGGCTGGGAGCAGCGCTCGCTGCGCGCGGACCTGGCGGTGCTGGACCGCAGCTGGGAGAAGTTCCTGGCGACCAAGGCGCTGCTGGCCGCGGGCGGGCTGTTCTTCGGCCCGTTCCTGTTCGCCATCGTCTGGCAGCTGGGCTTCGGCGACAGCCCGATCATCCCGGTCTGGCTGGCCCTGCTGTGCGCCGCGCTCTTCTTCTTCCTCCCCGACCTGGAGGTCCGCAGGGACGCCGCCGAGAAGCGCCGTGACCTGCGGCGCGTGATCGGCGCCTACCTGGACCTGGTCTCCATGAGCCTGGCCGGCGGCCGCGGTCTGCCGGAGGCGCTGATGGCGGCCGCCGAGGTCTCCGACGGCTGGGCCACCCACCGCATCCGCAACGCGCTGGCCGACGCGCGCATCACGGGCATCAGCCAGTGGCAGGCGCTGGGCCAGCTCGGCGAGGACCTGGGCGTCGAGGAGCTCAAGGACCTGTCCGCCTCGCTCGCGCTGGTTGCGGACGACGGCGCCAAGGTCCGCGAGTCCCTCGCCTCCCGCGCGGAGACCATGCGGCACCGGGAACTCGCCGAGATCGAGGGCAGCGCGGGTGAGAAGTCTCAGTCGATGCTCGTGGCCCAGCTCCTGCTGTGCGCCGGGTTCCTGGTGTTCCTGATCTACCCGGCGGCCATGCGGGTGTTCCAGGTGTGACGCCGCAGCCTTCCACGCACCCGCCCCCGACCTGATCCAGCAGGCCGAGCCGCTTCGCTCCCAGAACCGATACGAGAGGACGGAACCCACCATGAACGGACGGAACTTCCGCACCGGCACCACGGGCATCGTGCCCGTCGACTTCCTGATCACCTTCCTGCGGGCCCGGGTGGACCGCGCCCGCTCCGGCGAGCTGGACCGCGGCGCCTCCGCGGTCGAGTGGGTCATCATCTCCGCGGTCGTCGTCGCGATCGTCGGCGTGGTGGCCGCCATCATCAACACCGCCCTCAGCGACGGCGCCAACAAGGTCGGCGACTGCATCAAGGGCGCGGACGCGGGCAAGACCTGCTGACGGCCGTACGCGGCTGTACGGCTCTACGGCTATTGGCGCTGACGGGGACGACGTGACGGGACAGACGGGGACGAGGACGCCGGGCGCCGCGCGCGGCGTGCTCAGGGGCGTACTCGGGAGCGTGCACAGACGGGTGCGGCGCAGGGTGGACGCCGCGCGGGAGACCGCGACCACCCGCGGCGACGACTCCGGCATGACCGCGATCGAGTTCGTGCTGCTCACTCCGGTCCTGTTCTTCATGATCTTCGCGACGGTGCAGTTCGGTCTGTACTTCTTCGCCGACCACGTGGCGCAGGCCGCGGCCCAGGCGGGCGCGCGCAAGGCCCGCGCGACGGCCGACGCCCGGCCCGGCGCGTGGCGGGGCGAGGCCCGGGACGTGGTCGACAGCTACATCGCCCAACTCGGCCCGCAGCTGGTCCTGTCACCCGACGTGAAGACCCTCCAGCCGGAGCAGAACACGGTCGGCGTGGAGATCACGGCCCGTATCCCCACGGTGTTCCCGGGCCTGGACCTGACGGTGCACGCCCGGTCGACGGGGCCGGTCGAGCGCTTCGTGCGGGAGGGGGGCGACTAGATGGACCACTCCCGCCGCAGAGGCGACCGGCCGCAAAGGAGCGGGGACGACCGGGGCCTGTCCACCGTCGAGGTGGTCATCCTGGCCCCCGTGATGATCCTCTTCATCCTCGTCCTGGTGGCCTTCGGCCAGCTGGTCGACGGCCGCGGCGCACTCGACGGCGCCGCCAGGGACGCGGCCCGCGCGGGCTCGATCCAGAAGGACCACGGCACGGCGATCGCGGAGGCGAAGAAGGCCGCCGAGTCCAACCTCGCGGACGTCTGCTCCGGCCCGGTCTCGGTCGTCCAGAAGAGCCCGGGCTTCGAACCGGACACCCTCTTCACCGTCGAGGTGAGCTGCGAGGTGCGCGGCCTGGCCTCGATCGGCCTGGACATCCCCACCACCCTGTCGGCGACCTTCAGTTCCCCGCTGGACCCGTACCGGAGGACGGCGTGAGATCCCAGGTACGCGAGTGGCTCGCGGACCGGCGCACCCGGCTGGACGACCGCGGCTCGGGCGCCGGCGCGGTCATCATCTTCGCGCTGGTCTTCCTCTCCCTCTCGGCCTTCGTCATCGACGGCGGCATGTCCATCTCCAAGCGCGAACGCGCCGCGGACATCGCGGAGCAGGCCGCGCGCTACGCCGCCCAGGACATAGACCGCGAGGCCCTCTACGACGACGTGGGCGGCCCCGCCCCGATCAACTACGAGAACTGCGACGCCCGGGTCAAGGCCTTCGCCGCCGAGATGGACATGACCGGCGCGGACATCGCCGCGACCCACTGCGTCACGGCCGACGCGGCCCGCGTCCAGGTCGAGGTCCAGCTCACCTACTCCCCGGTCTTCACCGGCATGTTCTACGGCGGCGACGTGGTGGTCCACGGCCAGGCGGTGGCGGAGAACGAGGTGGGGTGACCCGGCGTGCCGGACGTGACCCGACCCGGTGAGGGCCGGTCCCACCGAGGTACGGTACGGCGGCCCCGGCCGGCTGCTACGTGCCGCCGCCCTTGCCGCCCTCGCCGGCCCGCTTGTCCTCCGTCTGCACAGAGCCACTGACCTTCTTGCTGAGGTCGTCCTCAAGCTTCTTGAACTCCCGCACCACGGCGTCCGACATCTCGGCGAGCGCGTCGAGCTGCTGGGTGATGTCCTCGCGGCCGTCCTCCCAGTTGGACTCGAAGTCGCCGAGGGCCTCGTTGACGCTGCCGTCGCCGATGTCGTCCTGGTAGGACTCGAACAGCTTCTTCGTGTGGTTCAGCCGCGTCTTCAGTGACCGCAGCTGACGGCCGTAGCCCTCCAGCTCGGTCAATGGCAGTGCGAGGTCGCTCTTGGCCATGGCGCGAAGTCCTCTCTGCGGGTTGCGGGTCAGACGAAACGGAAGGTGCCGGTCACGGCGTCGAAGACGTCGTGGAACGCCTCGGCGAGATCCAGCACCGGGCTGGCCCCGGAGACGAGGACGACCTGGTCGGTGGTTCCCGGGACGGGGATGTACGTCTGCGTCAGCACCATACGGAGGGTACGACTGTCGCCCGGCGTCACGGGTACGTCTTCCACGCCGTAGGTCCGCGCGGCCGGGCCCACTTCGGGAATGTCGACCGTCGTCACCTTGCGCCAGGCGTCGCCTTCACGCCGCGCGGTGATCACACGCAGGCTGTCGGCGATGGCCCGGGGATCGGTGGACAGGGCGACGCCCTGCTTGTCCTTGGCGCCGAGAACGGACACGGTGACGGTCGCGGACAGCGGTACACCGTCGAAGTTCTCGGCCATGCACCCCAGGTAGAGGGCACCGGAGTCGTGGGCGTCCTTGGCCATCTTCCGGAGCATGGCGGTCAGGTCGGCGCGGTAGGGCCGGAGTTCGGGCGTCTCTTCGAGACGTTCATCCACCAAGGCGCGAATCGTCCCGTCCCTGCCCTCCGGTCGGACATCGAACTCCCACCAGGTGTCCGGGACCGAGAGGGAAATGCCGCCGGAGGGTGCGGGGTTGCTGCCTGAGCCGTCGTTCAGCTCGTCATTTCCGTCGGTAGTCAATCCCTGTCACCTCTTCCAGGATGGAGAACAACGTGTCCTGGTCGAGTTGCGGCACGACGTAGTCACGCGATCTGATGGTTTCGAGGAATTCTTCCGGCAGAACCACGTGGTAGGCATCCACGTAGTGAGGCAGATCGAGGCGCCATACCCAGTCGCCGTCGGTCTTCAGCGACGCGCCGCCCGCGATGGGGAAGTTGTCACTGGACAGGATATCCAGTTCCGCCCCCATCTCGCTGAAGATGTCGATCCCGTTGACCAGGTAAGTCACGATTGCTTCTTCATCGGCTTCGCCGACCGGGCGTACGAGGTCGTGGATCGAGGATTCTCTCTCGATTCCCCAACTGGAGGGTTGCTCTCGGAAGAACCCGACAGTTCTGATCATTGCTGTCCTTGATTTTCGTCAGTCACAGGAGCGGCAGGAAGGTTCTCCAGCTTCCATTGTCCATGATGGCGGGTGTGAAGGGGCCGTCGCCGATCGGTGGCACCCCCACCGCGTTGGTGGGCGCCTTGACCGTGGTGCCAAGAATGTTGGCGATCTCCTGGGCAGGTGCAATCCCGTCGGTTGGTATCGCACCGCTGTGGCACGATAGCAAGCGAACTGCTCCGCCGTCGTAGTCAGGTGCTCGGCGGATGGCATCCGCCACCTGGTGCGGGTTGACGACCTCTCCGGCAGCCCGAAATCCGGAGAGGTTGTCGGCGCCGGCCAGGAAGGTTCCATCGCGCAGGCCGTGGATCACTGCGTCCTGATGGCCTGGGAGGCGTTCCGCCACTTGGAAGTTTCGCAGTGTCGAGCTGTCGTATCCGATGGCAAGTATGCGATCACCGTGGTAGATGGGCATTCCGGAGACGAGTGCATCGTCACCCGGGTTTCTGGGAGGAGCGGGAATCTTGGATCCCGTTCGTTCGGGATGACCCTTGCCCATGGTGCGGAGGAAAAGGTTCTTGAGACCTGCTCGTCCGCTTCTGATGCCGGCTGCGAGGTTCTTCAGGCCGCCACCGATACCCCCCAGCGCACCGGCGCCGAGCGCTTTCAGCCCTCCCGCCTTCCACAACTTGCCGAGTTTCGCGAGGCTGGTGAATCCCTTGGTCGCGGGTATGCAGTCCAGTGCCGCCCATAGGAGATCCCCCCAGCCGGCTTCTCCCTTGATGACCTTTCTTATCGTGTCCGCCATCACCACGAGCGCCGCGGCGAACACCAGCCAGCCCAGCGGGCCGCCCACGATCATCACGATGATGCCGACGATCGTCACGACCCACTTGCAGACGGTGACGATCTCGTCCCAGTGGTCGGAGACCCAGTGGCCCACCTCCTCCCACCAGTGCCGGTTCGGAATACCGGCGTCGGAGGCTTCCCGGAGTTTGGTCACCGTCCGGCGGGCGGCCTCCTCGCGCAGCCCCTTCGCCTGACCGGCGAGCTTCTTGGCCGCGTCGAGGGCGCTCTGGGCGCTCGCCACGTTCCGCTCGGCCGCCGCCTGCCGGGCCTTCGCATGCTGGGCATCACGCGTGGCGCGGCGGACCTCGGCCTCGTCGGGCTTGGGGACGTCCTTGCCGCCGTTCTTGGCCGGGTCGTACGAGTCGGTCTTCTCGGTCGCCCTGCGGACCCAGCCGTCGGCACCAGTCAGTGCGGTCTGTGCGGTACTGAGTTCCTCGCGGGCCTTGCGGCCGTCACTCAGCGCCTTGTCGGCCTTCTCCTGGGCATCCCGCAGGTCGGGCCAGAACGTGGCCAGCGCGTCGCCCGCCAGGCCGTACGACTTCTTCAGCTTGCGCAGCTTCTTCGGGGCGTCCTCGAACTCCTCGGCGAACACCTCCGCCGTCTTGCCCGCCCAGGAGAGGATTTCGTCCTCCTTGGCGATCCCCTTGAGGCCGCGCAGGATGTCGGCAACGTCATCGGCGAAGTCGTGCAGGGTGCCGGCGAGTTTGCGAACGCGGTCCGGGTCGCCCGGAGTCGGGTCCTTGTCCAGGTCGAGTACGTGCCAGTCCGCAGGCCTGTGCGACACCGTGTTCTCCCCCGTGCACGTTGCTAGGTGTACCCGCTTGGAACGCGCGTACGAACCTATCGCACGCGCTGCGTACCCGTGTCGGGTCGGTGCGAGGACGGGTGGTGTGACCTTGTCGCGGCGTGACGCGTTGACCACGTCGTACAGGAGGGAGAGCTCGCAGAACAGTGCGACGGCACGCTGGGCTTCCCGACCCATCAGGCGGGGGCTGCCCGGCTGGGGGATCTGGAGGGACCTGATGTCGGAGATCCGCTACTTCTTCAACAATCCGGTGGCCGAGAAGGTTCGCGAGGAGGGCCGAGTCGAGGGCCGTGAGGAAGGCCGCGAGGAAGGGCGGGCCGAGGATCGTTCCGAGATCACGTTGGAGATCCTGGAGTGGCGGGGCATCCCGGTGGCCGATGCCGTGCGGGAGCGGGTGCTTGCCTGCACCGATCTGGAGCAGCTCAGGGTCTGGTCCCAGCGGGCAGTCCAAGTCACGCGCGCGGAAGATCTGTTCACCGAAGGGCGTGGCTGATACCCAGGGATCCGCTGCCTCTTTCAGCGGTTGATGGACTGGATCTCCTGGACTTCCATGTCCTGCGTCGTCTCGAACGTGCCGTCCGGCAGGTCGCCCTGGGCGCCGCCGGTTCCCTCCCACGAGATCTCCCAGGTGATCGAGGCGTTCAGCTGGTACGGCCCGCCGTTCGACGCGCGCAGGTAGCGGATGCCGCAGGGCGGGGTCTGATCGGCCCTGCCCTTCGCGTACGGCGTGCCGATGGAGCCGTCGGCGTCGATCTCGCAGTCGCCGGAGGCGGGGAAGGTCTCGGCGTCGGCGGTGCCGGGCTTGAGGTGGAGGGCGACCGGTTTGGCGGTCGTCTCCGCCCACAGCCCGGTGCCGGGCAGCTCGGCCCGGACCTTGACCTCCTTGAAGGTGCCCTTGTCCAGCCAGACCCAGGTCGGGAGGTTCACCGTGGACTTCGCGGCCGGCTTCAGCTCGACCTCGGTCTCGGGGACCTTGACCTTGTTGTAGGCGTACTCGGCGAGTGTCTTCGGGGTCGGGGTGTTCGGGTCGTCCGGAAGCCGGCCCGCATCGACCCAGAACATGATGCGGCCGCAGTCCCATGAGTCGGGATCCGAGCTGTCGGGAGCGACTCCGCGCCAGAAGTAGCCGTCCTTGCCGAGGTTGTAGTCCTTGTACCCGTCGGCGGAGCTGTTGGCGGGCGAGCCCAGATCGAAGTTGTCCGCCGGTTTACCGTCCCGGTAGTGGTCGGTCCACAGCTCCTCGCCCCACCATGACTCGTGGATGCCGACGTCGCCTCCACCGTCCGTCTCCACGAATTTCTTGAGCTGTGCGGGAGTGAAGGCGGGCTCGTACCAGCAGGCGGGCGGCTTCCAGTTGGGGTCGACCGTGCCGAGATTGCCCTGCTGGCCCTTGCCGTCACCGCCGCTCGGATAGGTGACCTTGATGTGGGACACCGAGGCCGACAGCGTTCCGTTACCGGTGGTGCTGCCGCTCGGCTCGTCGGCGGGCGGCACTGTCGTGTTGTCCTCCGGACCCGCGGCGTGCGCCGTACCGGCGGACCACAGGACGGCCACGACGGCAAGGGCGGACGCCCAACGCAGAGGGCTCGCCGTCATCGACGGCACTCCTTCACGCGCCCCTGTACCTCGATCTGCAGTACCTTCCAGATCTTCTGCGAACCCTGCGGAGGCTTCATCAGGAGGCGGAACTCCTGGTAGTCGTTGAGGCTCGGCTCGGTGCGCTTGACCTTGTCGGTCTTGACGTTCTTGCCGAAGAAGTCGCCCTGGTCCCGGCACATCGTCACGAGCACGCCGCCCGAGTCGCTGACGTCATCGGTCCGCGTTCTGTAGTAGCTGTCCGTACCGGTGGCGGTCCACTCGTCGTCCACCCAGGCCTGGATCTGACCCCTGGCGTACGTGGTGGCATTGCCGAGTGAGTAGAACTCGTAGGCCGGGTCCTCCGGATCCTGGGCGGTGATGCCGTGGTTCAGGGCCAGGATGTAGTTCTCCGCGTTGTCCAGAGCCGCCGCGTGGCGGTCGTCGGACGGCTGGGAGTCGTCGAACTCGACCTTCAGGTCGGTCGGCAGGCTCAGGTCCGGTCGGTCGCCCGTCCCCGGGGTCGACTTCGAAGCCGATGGGCTGCTCGCGCCCGTCCCCGCCCCCTTGATGTCGTCCGGTGACGCGTCCTCGTCGCCGCCCCCGCAGGCGGTCAGGAGCAGGGCCGCCGTCGCGGCGAAGGTGGCGGCGGTCATGGTGAGGGCGCTGCGGGCCACTGGTGTTCCCCCCGGGATACGACGTGTGCGACAGGGAACGAAGCTACCAGGGGTGCGCGTGCGGCCTCTGACCGGTTTTCGGGGATTGTGCGCGGAGTGTGAAGGCGGAGTCCGCAGAGGCGGGCAAACGGCATGAAGCGGGCGGACGTTGTGATGCGGGCCTCCCTCGCCCCTTCGCCGCCGACGGGGGGAGTCCATAAGATCTCGGTAGGCTCAGCACACCCCTCATCCCGGACGCCCCCGCGGCCTGCGCCGCCCACGACCACGACCCAGGACTCCGCCCATGCCGCGACGCCGCACATCAAGCTCCGCAAGCTCGACGGCTCCCTCGGCACCCTCCGCACCGAGGAACCGCACGCCTCAGCCCGTGCGGGTGCGGCGGCGGTCGCTCGGGGACTTCGTCAAGGCGTTCCTCGCCTTCGTGGTGCTGCTGGTGCTGGTCGTCGGGGTGCCCCTGGCGCTGGCCACCCAGATCGGCTGGCCGTTGCCCGACGGCGCGCCGAGCCTGGACTGGTTGCAGCGTGAGATCACCGTCTCCACCTTCCTGCACATCCTCACCGTCATCGTCTGGTTCGCCTGGGCGCAGTTCACCGCCTGCGTGCTCGTCGAGGTCAAGGCCGCGCTGTCCGGCGTGGGGGTGCCGGGGCGGGTGCCCGGGTCGGGGCCCAGTCAGCTCCTCGCCCGGCAGCTCGTCGCCGCGCTGCTCCTCGTCGGCGCCACCGCGGCGAGCCTCACGCCGGGGCTGTCCCAGCTCGGGCAGAGCCTGGAGGGGAACCAGAAGCCGGCCGTCGCCGCCGCCCAGCAGACGCCGGGACTCTTCGCCCAGCAGCAGGAGCAGGCCGCCGCCACCGCGAACGCCCTGGCCGAGCAGACGGGGCAGGCCGGACAGTCCGCGGCCCGGACGGACGGAGGTTCCGCCGCCGCGCACGGGGAGACGAAGTACTACCGGATCCAGCCGCCGGAGGGGCGTCACCACGATTCCCTGTGGGAGGTGGCCGAACGGCACCTGGGTGACGGACGCCGGTACAAGGAGATCTTCGAGCTGAACAAGGACCGGGTGCAGCCGGACGGGTCCCGCCTGTCGGAGGCGTCCCTCATCCGGCCCGGCTGGATCATGGAGATGCCCGGCGACGCCCGCGGCGGCGAGCTGGTCGAGATGCCCGACGAGGCGCCGGGCGTCCCCGAGCAGGTGCAGCAGCAAATCAGCGACTACGCACAGAGCGGGGACCACGCCCGGGGCGGAGGGGGAGCGCAGGGCGGCGACGCGCAGGTCTCGCTGCCCCAGCAGCGGCCCGCGCCCACGCCCGCGAACCCCGTCACGCCGGCCACCCCCGTCCCCGGTGCCGGGCAGCAGCACGCGACCCCCGCCGCCGGACCGGCCGAGGACTCCTTCGGGCTGCCCGAGGCGCTCCTCGCGTCGCCGCTGCTCGCCGCAGGTCTCCTCGGTGCCCTGGGGCGCCGGCGCCGGCAGGCGATGTGGCAGTCGGCGCTGGGCGCGGTCGGCGGGCGGCGCGGCATGGAGCCGCCCACGCCGACCGGCGACGCGCAGGACGTGCAGGACGCGCTGCTCGTCGGCGCCGACCCCGAGGGCGTACGCCTGCTCGACCGGTCGCTGCGCGGGCTGGCCGCCGCCCTCGCCGCCGAGTCCCGACCGCTGCCCGTCGTCTACGCGGCCTGGATGAGCGGCAACGGCGACCTGCACCTGCAGCTCGCCCAGCCCGCCGGGAAGCCGCCCGCTCCCTGGCAGCAGGGGCAGGACCAGACCTTCTGGATGCTGGCCCGCGCCGACGCCGAGGGGTACGAGGACGCCGAGACGGCCGCGCCCTACCCCGGGCTCGTCAGCCTCGGCACCATGGACGACTCCCGGCTGCTGCTCAACCTGGAGGCCGTGCCCGGCATCGTCTCGCTGAGCGGCGCCGAGGCCGACCGGGCCGCGGTGTTCGCGTCGGTCGCCGCCGAACTGGCCACCAACGGCTGGTCGGACCGTATGACCATCACTCTGGTCGGGTTCGGGGACGATCTCACGCCCCTCGCGCCCAGCCGGATCCGGCATCTCGACGGCTTCGAGGACCTCTTCGAGACCATGTCGGCCGAGACCCGGCAGCGGCGCGGAGCGCTCGGTGCCGCCGGGCACGACTCCGTGCTCACCGGCCGCACCGGGCCCGCCCAGCACACCCGTTGGGCGCCGCACCTCGTCCTGCTCGCCGCCCGGCCCTCCGACGACGACGCGCTGCGGCTGGCCGAACTCGCCGCCGACGCCGGCCGGCTCGGCATCGGCTACCTCGTCGGCACCGAGGGCACCGACCTGCCGGGCGCCGCCTGGGAGATGGAGATCACCGGCGCGGGCCGGCTGCTCGCGCCGCTGCTCGGACTGGAGCTGGAAGCCCAGCTGCTGCCCCTCGCCCAGCAGCGTGCCGTCGTCGAGCTGTTCACCGACGCCGACCCCGGCTCCGGCCCCGAGGGCGGGCCCGGCCGGCCGGGCAACGCGCCGCCGTTCCTCGTCGACATCAGCGAGCAGGGCCGGCCCGCCGTGTACGCCCGCCTCGTCGGCTCGTACGAGATCATCGGCCTGGACGCGCCCGACGGCGAGCGCAGCGCCCTGCTGCACGAGGCGCTGGCGCTGCTCCTGCTGCACCGCGAGGGCGTCCACCCGCGCGTGCTGTCCTCCGCGCTGTGGCCGCGCGGCGTGACCCCGGACGTGCGCGACGCGCTGCTGGAGCGGCTGCGGGCCTGGCTCGGCGCCGACCCCGACGGCACGCCGCGGCTCGCCACCGACGCGACCGGACGGCTCACTCTCGCCAAGTCCGTCGTCTCCGACCTCGACGTGCTGCGCTCCCTCTACTACGAGGCCACGCAGGGCCGGGGCGTCGACAGCCGCCAGGTGCGCGGGCGGCTGCTCACCGACGCGCTGGTGCTGGTGCGCGGACCGCTGCTCGCCGACCGGCCCGAGGGCCGCTACCGCTGGCTCACCCACGAGATCGTCGACGCCCAGCTCCCGCTGCTCGTCGCCGACACCGGGCTGGCGCTCTCCGAGTTCCACCTGGAGAAGAACCGTGCGGAGAAGGCCATCGAGGCGCTGAACGCGGCGCTGCGCACCGCCCCCGCCGACGAGCGCCTGTGGCACGAGCTGCTGCGCGCCACGCACGCCACCGGCGACCCCGGCCGGCTGCGCGCCCTCGCCGCCGACCTCGCCGGCCGCAGCGGGGCTCGCGGGCTGCCGCCCCGCACCGAGGCGCTGCTCGACGAACTGCTGCCGACCTGGCGCGAGGGCGTCGCCGCCGCCGGATGAACACGGCCATGGACATCGACGTCGATCTCGCGGTCGTCCTCGTCGCCGCGCTGTGGGGCGCGGTGACGGGCGCGCTGCTGCCGCGTGCCGCCTACCGGTTCTCCGCCCCCTCCGGCCAGGCGTGGCGCACCGCGTGCCCCGGCGGCCACCCGGTCCGCGGCTGGGCCGGCCGGGCCCGCTGCCGGGAGTGCGACCCGGCGCCGGGGGCGACGGAGCCGACGTACGACGCCACCACCGGCACCGCGTACCACCGGGCTCCGCCAGCGGTGCCCTACGGGCCGAGCCGCCTCGTCCTCGCTCCGGTCACCGCCCTCGTCTGCGCCGCCCTCGCCGCCGCCACCGGGCCCCGGCCCGAGCTCGCCGTCTGGCTGCTGCTCGCCCCGGCCGGCGTGCTGCTGGCCGTCGTCGACCTGAAGGTACGGCGGCTGCCCGACCCGCTCACCCTGCCGCTCGCCGGTGCCGCACTCGTCGTGCTCGGCCTCGCCGCGCTCGTGCCCGAGCACGCGGGGGAGTGGACCACCGCCCTGCTGGGCGCCCTCGCGCTCGGCGCCGGCTACCTCGTGCTGTTCCTCGTCAACCCGGCCGGCATGGGCTTCGGCGACGTCAAGCTCGCCCTCACGGCCGGCGCCGCCCTCGGCTGGTACGGCTGGCCCACGCTGATGCTGGGCACCTTCGCCGGGTTCCTGCTCGGGGCGCTGTACGGCGGCGCCCTCCTGGTCGCCCGGCGCGCGGACCGCAAGACGGCCATCCCCTTCGGTCCCTTCCTCATCGCGGGAGCCTTCCTCGGCGTCCTGGCCGGGGCCTACGCGGCCTGAGCACGAGCGGACGAAAGGCCTGGCGTACGCTGGTGCGGTCCGTCCACAACCCTTACGAACCTTGCGAAAGGGACGCCGGTGACCGAGAAGGCCGACCTTCAGCCCATCCTCGACCGCGCCGCCGCCGGTGGGCGGATCACTCCCGAAGAGGCGCTGGACCTGTACCGGGATGCTCCGCTGCACGCGCTGGGCGCCGCCGCCGACGCCGTGCGCCGCCGCCGGTACGCCGGTACGGAGCACATCGCGACGTACATCATCGAGCGCAACATCAACTACACCAACGTGTGCGTCACGGCGTGCAGGTTCTGCGCCTTCTACGCGGCCCCGAAGGACACCGAGAAGGGCTGGTCCCGCGACCTCGACGACATCCTGCGCCGCTGCGCGGAGACGATCGAGCTGGGCGGCACGCAGATCATGTTCCAGGGCGGCCACCACCCGGACTACGGCGTCGAGTACTACGAGAAGCACTTCGCCGCCATCAAGAAGGAGTTCCCCGAGCTCGTCATCCACAGCCTGGGGGCGAGCGAGGTCGAGCACATGGCGCGGATCTCGAAGGTGTCGGTCGAGGAGGCCATCACCCGCATCCACGCGGCCGGGCTCGACTCCTTCGCCGGGGCCGGCGCGGAGCTGCTGCCCGAGCGGCCGCGCAAGGCGATCGCGCCGCTGAAGGAGTCCGGCGAGCGCTGGCTGGAGATCATGGAGATCGCCCACAACCTGGGCGTGGAGTCGACCTCCACGATGCTCATGGGCACCGGCGAGACCAACGCCGAGCGCATCGAGCACCTGCGCATGATCCGGGACGTGCAGGACCGCACCGGCGGCTTCCGCGCCTTCATCCCGTACACCTACCAGCCCGAGAACAACCACCTGAAGGGCCGCACGCAGGCCACGCTCTTCGAGTACCTGCGGATGATCGCCATCGCCCGCGTGTTCCTCGACAACGTCGCGCACATCCAGGGTTCCTGGCTGACCACGGGCAAGGAGGTCGGTCAGCTCTCCCTGCACTACGGCGCGGACGACCTCGGCTCGATCATGCTGGAGGAGAACGTGGTCTCCTCCGCCGGGGCCAAGCACCGCTCCAACCGGATGGAGATCATCGATCTGATCCGGAAGGCCGGGCGGGTGCCGGCGCAGCGCGCGACGACGTACGAGCACCTCGTCGTGCACGACGACCCGGCGAACGACCCCGTCGACGAGCGCGTGGTCTCCCACATCTCGTCCACGGCCATCGAGGGTGGCACCGCGCACCCCGAGCTGAAGCTGCTGGCCTCCAACTGACGCCGCCGTGCTGACGATCCACGTCGCCGAGGCATCGCCCGAGGCGGCCGTCGTGGCCGACGGCGCGTACCTCGCCGCCGTCGGCCCGTACGAGGAGCTGGTCGCCGGCCACCCGCGGGCGCGGGTGCGCCGGTGGCCCGGACTCCTGACGCCCGGACTGCTCAACCCGTACGGTCCGGAGCTGCTGGAGCAGGCGTACCACCCCGACCCGCGCGAAGCGGACCGGCTCGGCACCGAGCCGGTCTTCGGGGAGCGCGGGCTCGCCCTCCTCGCCGGCAACCCCTCCGCGCGGGGGGCCAGCGCGCGCCGCGGAGTGCAGCGCATGCTGGCGCACGGAACGGTCGCCGTCGCCGGTGAGCTGCGGGGGCGCGCGGCCCTGGACGCGGTGCGCGGGGCGGGGCTCGCCCTGGCGGGGCGCCCGGCCTCCCTGCCCGGGCCCGCGTCGTTCTCGCCGGTGCCGCTCGTGCTGCTTCCTGCGCTCGCCCCCGGGAAACCCGCCCGCTTCGCGGTGTTCGACGTGCCCGACCGGGCCGGGCTGGTGCGGGACGGCGCGTCCACGTGCGTGGCGACCGTCGTCGCGGGCCGGATCGTGTACCGGCGGCGCTGAGCGCCCGCTATCCCGCGAACGCCTCCGCGAACGCGCCGCTCTCCTGTTCCACCCCGCTGCAGTCGGTCAGCGCGTTCTCGGCGGACGCGTCGTCCCCGCACCGCCGGTCCCGGAACGCCGCCCACACCGACACCCAGGCGATGCCCTTCTCCGCGGCGAAGGCGCGGACCTCGGCGGCGTCTTCGAGGGTGAAGGTCTCCCCGGCGACGTCGTTGACGCCGAGCATCGAGGTGAGCGCCATGCCCCGCCAGGCGTCCGCGTCGGATGTGCCGAAGACCTTCCTCAGCTGCGTGTGGGCGGCCTTCGCGGAGGCGAGGGCGTAGTCGCCCATGTCGTCGGTGTACGACTCGCCGTAGTTCATGGTCATGAGGTTGACCGTGGAGACCCGCACGCCGTGATCGTCGGCCGACGCCAGCAGCGCCAGGCCGTCGGTGTCCAGGCCCGAGGGCATCACCGGGAGGGTGAAGGAGACCTGGAGGCCGCTCCGTTCCTCCTGGAGCAGCGCGATCGCCTCCGAGCGGAGGGCGCGGGACTCGGCGTCGGCCAGCTCGTCGCCCTCGATGTCGAAGTCGGCCCGCGTGGACCCGGCGGCGTCCAGGGCGGCGCCGTACGCAGCCGCCAGTGCCGGGGCGCTGTCGCAGGCGGCGGCGAGTTCCGTGCCGGACGCGCCGCCGAAGGAGACGCGGACGGTGGCGCCGGACGCCTTCAGCTTCCCGACGCGGGCGGCGACGGAGGTGTCGTCGACGTCCTGGACACCGTTCCAGCGCGGCACGCAGCCGTCGCCGGACGAGATGACGAACGCCAGGTTGTACACCGTGGGGGAGCCCGCGGTGTCGGTGGCGGAGGCGGTGGTGGCGCTGACGTAGGGGGCGTAGACGGTGGCCGGCGCGGAGGACGCGGAGGTCGCGGAGGTCGCGGAGGTCGCCGACGGTGCCGCGGGGGCCGTGTCGGCGGTGCCGTCCGGTCCGGCGCAGCCCGCGGTGGCCAGGGTGAACAACAGGGCGCACCCGGCCGCCGTATTCCGGTGAACCCTCATGAGTGCACTCTCCCGTTCTCGTCCGTGGTCGTCGTCGGACCAGTGAAGGTGGCACGCGTTCCTGGGTCTTCGCTGAGGAAAGGGCGCCGTGCGGTGCCCTCTCCCAGGAGACGGACAGGATGGGCCGCTTTTCACCGGAACCTCTCAAGAACCTGCCAGTCGACGACAGGCAAGGCTCCCTAACGTCCGGGGGCATGCACTCCGAGCCTGCCTACCCACCCCGTGCCGTATCCCGTGCCGCGTCCCGTACCGCCGCGTCCCGTGCCGCCGCGCGCGGTCGTCGCCGCGCCCGCGACGAGGGATCCGCCGAGGGGCCCGTGTTCGTCGACAGCACCGGACGCCGTGCCCGGCTGCTGCGCCTGCTGGGACTGCTGGTGGGGGCCGTGTGCGTCGGCTACACGGCCGTCCTGGGCCTGGCCTTCATGGGCGTCGGCATCTCGGTCAACCCGTCCTCGCTGCTGCCCTTCGGCGTCGGGGGCGGAGGCGGACCGGAGGGCGGACCCGGTCCCGGCGGCGGCACGCGTCCCCAGGGCGGGGCCGCTCCCACGGGCGCCCCGCCGAGCGGCGCGCCCTCCGTCGCCCCCAGCGCGGCATCCAGCGCCGCTGCCACTGCACCCGCCACTGCCACTGCACCCGCCACTGCCACTGCACCCGCCACTGCCACCGCACCCGCCACTGCCACCGCACCCGCAGCTGCCATCACACCCGCCGCACCCGCCGCCGCCCGCACCGACTGACCGGACGCCCCCACCCCATGACCACCCCCACCCCACCCCCCGTCCCGCCCGCCCGGGGACGCCGCCGCGCCCCCACCCGCATGGCACGGGCCGCCGGCCGGGCCGCCGCCCTGCAACGCCCCCGTGTCCTCCTCGCGCTGCTGCTCCTGCTCGCGCTGACCTGCGTGCTGCTCCTCGACGGCTACCTGCGCGCGGAGGTCGGCGGCGACGAGCGGGTCCGCACCGGCGCCTCGGCGAGCGACGTCCCCGACGACGTGCTGGACGGCGGCCCGATCCTGTCCTTCCCGGGCGGGCAGGCCACCACCGTCTCCGTCCCCGACAGGACGATCGTGCTGACCTTCGACGACGGCCCGGACCCCACCTGGACACCGCGGGTGCTGGAGATCCTCGAGAAGTACGACGTGCCCGGCACGTTCTTCCTGGTCGGCTCGATGGTCTCGCGCCACCCCGGCATCGTGCGGGACATGGTCGAACAGGGCAACGAGGTGGGCGTCCACACCTTCACCCACGTCGACCTCTCCTACCAGAGCCGGGCCCGCGTCACCCGCGAGATCGAGCAGACCCAGCTCGCCCTGGCGGGCGCGGCCGGCATCACCACCACGCTGTTCCGGGCGCCCTACTCCTCGCAGACGGACGCCATCGACAACTACAGCTGGCCCGTCTACCAAAGCCTCGGTGAGGACGGCTACACCAGCGTCTTCGTCGACACCGACAGCGACGACTGGAAACGGCCCGGCGTCTCGAAGATCGTCGAGTGGGCCACGCCGGAGGACGACGAGGGCGCGTCCGTCCTCTTCCACGACGCCGGTGGCGAGCGGTCGCAGACGATCGAGGCGCTGCCGAAGTACATCGAGAAGATGAAGGCGGCGGGCTACACCTTCACCACCGTCAGCGGTGTCATGACCGAGCAGCAGACACAGCAGACACAGCAGACGCAACAGCCACAGCAGACACGGCAACCGGGCGGCAGTGGCAGTGGCAGTGGCGGCGGCAGTGGCGGTGGCGGCGGGCTCCAGGCCGCCCACCACGCGGCCACCGGTGCCACCCTCTACGAGGGCAAGGCGCTGATCGCGGCCGTCGCCGTCGCCGAATGGACGGTGCCGGCGCTGTCGGCCGGACTCGTGGTCGTGGGCGTGGCCGTCCTGGGCCGGTTCGCGATGATGCTGGTCCTCGCCCGCCGCCACCACAGACAACGCAACCGACGCCGCTTCAGCTGGGGCCCGCCCGTCACCGGGCCGGTGAGCGTGATCGTCCCGGCGTACAACGAGAAGGAGTGCATCGAGGCGACGCTGCGGTCACTGGCGGGCAGCACCCACCCGATCGAGATCATCGTCGTGGACGACGGCTCCACCGACGGTACGGCGGAGATCGCCGAGTCCCTGGGACTGCCGGGCGTCCGCGTCGTGCGGCAGGCCAACGCGGGCAAGCCCGCCGCCCTCAGCAACGGCGTCCGGCAAGCCCGTTGCGACATCATCGTGATGATGGACGGCGACACCGTCTTCGAGCCGGACACCGTGCGGAACCTGGTGCAGCCCTTCGCCGACCCCGCCGTCGGCGCGGTCGCCGGCAACGCCAAGGTCGGCAACCGGCGGACCCTCATCGGTGCCTGGCAGCACATCGAGTACGTGATGGGCTTCAACCTCGACCGGCGCATGTACGACCTGCTGCGCTGCATGCCGACCATCCCCGGCGCGATCGGCGCCTTCCGGCGCGAGGCGGTCCTCCAGGCCGGCGGCATGAGCGACGACACCCTCGCCGAGGACACCGACATCACCATCGCCCTGCACCGCGCGGGATGGCGGGTGGTCTACGAGGAGCACGCCCGCGCCTGGACGGAGGCGCCCGGGTCGCTGGGCCAGCTCTGGTCCCAGCGCTACCGCTGGTCGTACGGCACGATGCAGGCGCTGTGGAAGCACCGCCGGTCCCTGACGGACCGGGGGCCCTCGGGCCGCTTCGGGCGCGTCGGCATGCCGCTGGTCGTGCTCTTCCAGGTGGTCACGCCCGTCTTCGCCCCGCTCATCGACGTGTTCACCGTCTACTCGATGCTCTTCGTCGACCTCCGCGCGGCGCTCCTCGCGTGGCTCGCGGTGCTGGGCGTGCAGCTGGTGTGCGCGGCGTACGCCTTCCGGCTCGACCGGGAGAAGTACCGGTACCTGCTGATGATGCCGCTCCAGCAGCTGGCGTACCGGCAGATGATGTACCTCGTCCTCATCCACTCCTGCGTCACCGCCCTGACCGGCGGGCGGCTGCGCTGGCAGAAGCTGAAGCGGACGGGCGAGGTCGGCACCCCGGCGGGGACCACGGGGGCCGGCTGATGGGCGCGCACCGCAAGGGTGCCCCGCGTACCGCTCCCGCGGACGGGGGCTCCCCGGCGCCGGGCCGGGACCGGTACTTCGACACCCTGCGCGCCCTGGCGCTGGTCCGGGTCGTCGCCTACCACGCCTTCGGCTGGCCCTGGGCCGGGCTGCTCTTCCCGTCCATGGGGGTCATGTTCGGCCTGGCCGGCACCCTGATGGCCCGCTCGCTGCAGCGTCCCGCGGCGACGGTGGTCCGGAGCCGGCTGCGCCGTCTGCTGCCGCCGTTCTGGTGCTGGGGCGTGTTCGTGGTGGGCGCGATGCTGGCGCGCGGCTGGATGCCGGGGTGGCAGATCGTCTACTGGGTGGTGCCGCTCGGCGACCCGCCGGGCAGTGCGTGGGGCGAGCAGGCCTGGGAGATCCTCTGGTACCTGCGGACGTACCTGTGGTTCGTCCTGCTCTCCCCGCTGCTGCTGCGGCTCTTCCGGCGTGCGCCCGTGCCGGTGCTGCTGCTGTCCCTCGCGCCGATCGTCGTGTTCCAGTTCCTCCGGCAACCGCCGGACGACCGCTTCGGCACCGGCCTGCTCGACCTGGCGACGTACCTCTTCTGCTGGGTCCTCGGCTTCGCGCACCGCGACGGCGTGCTGGGGCGGCTCAGGCCGGTCCCGGTCGTCGTCCTGTCGCTCGCCGCCCTTGTCTGCGGCGCCTGGTACGCCTTCGCGCACCGGGGCGAGTACGGCACCTACGACCTCGACGACATCCCGCTCGCGCAGGCCTTCTGGTCGGCCGGCTTCGTGACGCCGCTGATGTACGCCAAGGCGCGGCTCGGGTCCGGCCTCCGGGGACCGGTCCGGCCGCGGCGGCTGGACCGGCTGGTGAGCGTGTTCAACGCCCGCGCGGTGACGATCTACCTCTGGCACGAGCTGGCCCTCGTGCTGGCCGTGCCGCTGATCGACCGGCTCTGGGACGTGCCCGCCTTCGAGGCGTACCTGCCGCTGGAGAGCCAGTGGTTCCTGCTGGTGGTGGGGTGGGTGCTGATCGCGCTCTTCGTGCTGCTGTTCGGATGGGTGGAGGACGTCGCCGCGCGGAAGCGGCCGCGTCTGCTGCCGTGAGCCCGTCGGCGGTGAGCGGGGGAGGTGCTGCAACAATGGGCCCGTGACCCGCGCTTCCCTGAACAAGCAGCCGCACGAAGTCGCCTCGATGTTCGACCACGTCGCGGAACGGTACGACCTGACGAACGCCGTGCTCTCGCTCGGCCAGGACCGGGCGTGGCGCAAGGCGGTCGCGCAGGCCGTCGACGCCCGCCCGGCGCAGAAGGTCCTGGACCTGGCGGCCGGCACGGCGACCTCCTCCCTGCCCTTCGCCCGCACCGGCGCCTACGTCGTGCCCTGCGACTTCTCCCAGGGCATGCTCAAGGTCGGCAAGGAGCGGCACTCGTGGCTGCCGTTCACCGCGGGCGACGCCACCCGGCTGCCGTTCAAGGACGGCGTCTTCGACGCCGTCACCATCTCCTTCGGGCTGCGCAACGTGCAGGACACGGACGCCGCGCTGCGCGAGATGTACCGGGTGACGCGGCCCGGCGGCCGGGTCGTCATCTGCGAGTTCTCGCACCCGACCTGGGCGCCGTTCCGCACCGTCTACACCGAGTACCTGATGCGCGCCCTGCCGCCGGTCGCCCGCGCGATGTCGTCCAACCCCGACGCGTACGTCTACCTCGCGGAGTCCATCCGGGCCTGGCCCGACCAGCCGGCGCTCGCCGAGCGGCTGGGCAAGGCCGGCTGGACCAGGGTCGCGTGGCGCAACCTGACGGGCGGCGTGGTGACGCTGCACCGCGGGTTCAAGGCGGTCTGAGCGCGACGCGCTCAGCACGGCCGGTTCCCCGGCTCCGCCGGCACCCCGGCCCGGACCGGGGTGCCGGCGGAGCCGGGGAACCGGCGGTCAGGCGTCGAGGTCGCCGCTGTCCAGGGAGAGGCGGTAGCAGTGCCCCCGCTGCTCCGAGGACGGGATCGTGAACACCTCGGCGAGCCGCATGCCCAGCCGCTCGGTGACCGCGATGGAACGGGCGTTGCGCGCGTTGACCATCGCGACCACCCCGGTCACCCCCGTGGCGCCCACCCGCTGCAATGTCTGCCGGGCCGCCGCCGTGACGTAGCCCTTGCCCCAGTGCGCCCGCCCGAGCCGCCAGCCGATCTCGATCTCGCCCTTGGGGCCCCACTCCCCGGGCCACGGCTGGGCGCCGGTGAACCCGATGACCTGGCCGGACTCGTCCACCATGGTCCACAGGCAGAAGCCGCGCTCCGCGTCGTGCCGGCGCTGGCGGGCGGTCAGCTCCTCGTAGACGGACAGTTCCGCGGCCCTGCCGCCGTGGAACTCCATGACGTCCGGGTCGTCGAAGATCCGGTGCCAGGCGACGGCGTCCTCGTCGGTGGGGACGCGCAACGTCACGGCGGGGAGAGGTCGCTTCACTGGGCAGCCCTTCAGCCGGGTGGTCGGTGACGCTGAATAGACTGCCCATGACCAGTGCCGGTCGGCACGCAGATTCCGAACTTGGGGAGATCCCGCCGTGACCGTCGAGACTGAGCCGCTCTCCGAGAACACCGCCGACGTCATCGTCGTGGGCGCGGGGCCGGCCGGCTCCACGACCGCGTACCACCTGGCCAAGTCGGGCCTCGACGTCCTGCTGCTCGAGAAGACCGCGTTCCCCAGGGAGAAGGTCTGCGGCGACGGCCTCACCCCGCGCGCGGTCAAGCAGCTCGTCGCCATGGGCATCGACATCTCCGAGGAGGCCGGCTGGCTGCGCAACAAGGGGCTGCGCATCATCGGCGGCGGCTCCCGCCTCCAGCTGGACTGGCCGGATCTGGCCTCCTTCCCCGACTACGGACTCGTCCGCAAGCGCGACGACTTCGACGAGCAGCTCGCCCGGCAGGCCCAGAAGGCCGGCGCCCGCCTGTACGAACGCTGCAACGTCGGTGCCCCGATCGTCGACGACCGCACCGGCCGGATCACCGGCGTGCACGCCAAGCTGGGCGAGGACAAGCGCGAGGTCACCTTCCACGCGCCGCTGGTCGTGGCCGCCGACGGCAACTCCACGCGGCTGTCCCTGGCGATGGGCCTGCACCGCCGCGAGGACCGCCCGATGGGCGTCGCCGTGCGCACGTACTTCACCTCGCCCCGCCACGACGACGACTACCTGGAGTCCTGGCTGGAGCTGTGGGACCGGCGCGGTGCGCAGGACCGGCTGCTGCCGGGCTACGGCTGGATCTTCGGCATGGGCGACGGCACCTCGAACGTCGGCCTCGGCGTCCTCAACACCTCCGCCGCCTTCAAGGAGCTGGACTGGCGCGAGATCCTCAAGGCTTGGTGCGCGTCCATGCCCGAGGACTGGGGCTACACCCCGGACAACATGACCGGCCCGATCCGCGGCGCCGCCCTCCCCATGGCCTTCAACCGCCAGCCCCACTACACCAAGGGCCTGCTCCTCGTCGGCGACGCCGGCGGCCTGGTGAACCCCTTCAACGGCGAGGGCATCGCCTACGCCATGGAGTCCGGCCAGATCGCCGCCGACGTCGTCGTCCAGGCCCACGCCCGGGCCACGCCGAGCCAGCGCGAGATCGCCCTCCAGCGCTACCCGCGGGTCCTCAAGGACACCTACGGCGGCTACTACACGCTGGGCCGCGCCTTCGTGAAGCTCATCGGCAACCCGAAGGTCATGCAGATCGCGACCCAGCGCGGCCTGACCCACCCGGTCCTGATGAAGTTCACCCTCAAGATGCTCGCCAACCTGACGGACCCGACGGGCGGCGACGCGATGGACCGCATCATCAACGGACTGAGCAAGGTCGCGCCGAAGGCCTGAGCCTCCTGAGCCCGCCCGGCCGGCCCGGCCCCACGACCCGGCCTCACGGCCCGGCACGTCACGGCCTGGCCCCACGGACCGGCCGACCGCCGGGCCCGCCGGGCCGGCCGGGCCGCCGGGCCGTTCAGGCGATGAAGGCCGCCGCGTTGGCGGAGCGGCGCGCGAGGACCTCCTCGCGCCGGTCCGCCGACTGCCGCAGCGCCGCCTTGCGTTCCCGGCCGGAGAGCCGGTCCAGGTAGACCCGTCCGTTCACGTGGTCGGTCTCGTGGGCGAGGCACCGCGCGAAGTAGCCGGTCCCCTCGACGCGGAGCGGCGCGCCGTCCTTGTCCAGGCCCCGCACGACAGCCCGGTCGGGCCGCGGTACGGCCATGACGGCGCCCGGCACCGACAGGCACCCCTCGCCCTCGTCCAGCAGTCGCCGGGCGGCCGGGGGGAGGGCTTCCAGCACCGGATTGACGACGTGCCCGACATGTCGGACACCGTCGTCGTCCGGGCAGTCGTAGACGAACAGCCGCAGGTCGACCCCGACCTGATTGGCGGCCAGCCCCGCCCCCTCCGCGACGTACATGGTGCGGAACATGTCGTCGATGAGCGCGGCGAGGTCGGGCCCGAACTCCGTGACGTCCCGGCACGGCCGGTGCAGCACCCCCTCGCCGGCCTCGGTGACGCGGCGCACCGATCCGCGCCGGGCCTCGGGCGCGAACGGGGGGTAGGAGGCGGTGGGCCGCCCCTGGACGAACACACTCGGCATGACGTTCTCTCCTCCGGCTCGTGGACGGGCCGGTGGGACCCGGCCCGCGCCGAGCATGCCAGGACAGGCCGAAGGGCCGCAGCCCCCGAGCGGCTGCGGCCCTTCGCCGGGATGTGCTCGCGTCCTACAGAACGCGCACCGCGCCGCTCGGCGGGTCGTACGACAGCGGCTTCTCGACGACACCGGTGGAGGAGTTCTGCGCGCCGACGAACATGCCGCCGCCCACGTAGACGCCCACGTGGTACGCGCTGCCCGCACCGCCCCAGTACAGGATGTCGCCCGGCTGGAGGCTGTCCAGCCCGACCTGGGTGCCGGCCGTCGACTGGGCCTGGGAGACGCGGGGCAGGCTGATGCCGACCTGCTTGAAGGCGGCCTGCACGAGACCGGAGCAGTCGTACGCGGACGGGCCGGTGGCGCCGGAGACGTACGCCTTGCCGACCTGGGCCTGCACGAAGGAGACGACGGCGGCGGCCGAACCGGTGGCGGTGGACGAGCCGGTGCTGCTGCCGCCCGTGGCGGTGGAGGGGCCGGTGTCCGCGGAGGCGCTCAGGGTGGTGCGCTCGGCGCTGCGCGCGGCGCGCTCGGCGGCCTCCTTGCGCGCGGCCTCCTCGGCCTTCTTCTTGGCTTCCGCGGCCTTCTTCTTCGCCTCGGCGAGATCCGCCTTGGCCTGCTTGGCGGCCTTCGCGGCCGCCGCGTCACGCTCGGCCTGCAGCTGGTAGCTCGCGGCCGCCTGCTGCGTGACGTCCGCGGACTGGGCGACCTGAGCGGCCAGGTCGGCCGTCAGGGTGGGCAGTTCGAGGGTCTGCGTCACCGGTTCGGCCGCGTGGGCCGACCCCGACGCACCGGCCACTGCCAGGGTGCTGAGGACGCCACCGGCAACTCCGGCCCGCATCGCGATCGTCGACGCGTTGCGGCGGGGCTTCCGGTGGCTGCGTATGTGAGCGGTGTGGGACATAGGGACAACCGGTATCAGTAGCTCCTCCATACCTTCAAGAAACGTGGGCTGCGCCACAGTTGTTCAATCGAGCCGTCGAATCCCGGGCGTGTCGCTCTTTATTGACGCCGTAACGGACATTGCGGACTGGCCGTAACTAGCCTGTGATCACGGTCTTTGATCGTTACGCCCGAATTGCCCCGCGCTTACCACTGGTTGAGGCACTTGGCCAAGCCCGGTTCTCAGACGCCTCTCATGAATGTGGCACAGGTCACGGAACGGTTACCCCGGCGCGTGCGTCCGTCGCGTGCGCGGCGCGCGGTCCGGCGTCGTCCGTCATCGCCCGCCGGCGCTCGTGAACGCGTGCACGTGTCCACATCGCCCCCGCCTCTCCTCCTGACGTGTGAACGCCTCCTCTATCAAGGCCGCTCGCCCGGCGCCAATTTGCATGCAAGGGAACCATCTTGATATGGAGACGCGCCCCGCGGCACCCCTCTGGCCAGCGACGACGAGCGAAATTGTCACCTCTGGTGATCAGGTGAACGCTTCCTGTGTGAAGATCACCGCTCATCCGACTTCATGATCGTTCGTCAGGTGGTGGAGATCACAAAGCTTGTGCAATACCCCGTGTCGCAGATCACAGAGCGTCGGGCATAGGATGCGAGGCAGTTGGGCTTGTGACCTGCTTCACATGTTCGCGATCTTCGTCGGGACGGGCGGGGCTCGTGGGGCTGTCGGGGCGGCTCTGAGTCCACTGCAACCGCCAGCAGTCAGTGCCGACTGAGAGGAGCGAGGAGCGGTGAACGCGTATGCGCCCATCCTCGTACTGGGAGCCCTCGGGGCAGGCTTTGCGATCTTCTCCGTGGTGATGGCCACGCTGATCGGTCCGAAGCGGTACAACCGGGCGAAGCTCGAAGCCTACGAGTGCGGCATCGAGCCGACCCCCACGCCGGCCGGCGGCGGGCGCTTCCCCATCAAGTACTACCTGACGGCGATGCTCTTCATCATCTTCGATATCGAGATCGTCTTCCTCTACCCCTGGGCCGTCACCTTCGACGCCCTGGGGATTTTCGGGCTCGTGGAGATGCTGCTCTTCGTGCTCACCGTCTTCGTCGCGTACGCGTACGTATGGCGGCGCGGCGGCCTGGAATGGGACTGAGGGGCCTTTGACATGGGACTCGAAGAAAAACTGCCGAGCGGATTCCTGCTGACCACCGTCGAGCAGGCCGCGGGCTGGGTGCGCAAGTCGTCCGTCTTCCCGGCCACGTTCGGCCTCGCCTGCTGTGCCATCGAGATGATGACCACCGGCGCCGGCCGCTACGACCTGGCGCGCTTCGGCATGGAGGTCTTCCGCGGATCGCCGCGGCAGGCGGACCTGATGATCGTCGCCGGCCGGGTCAGCCAGAAGATGGCGCCGGTGCTGCGGCAGGTCTACGACCAGATGCCGAACCCGAAATGGGTGATCTCCATGGGGGTCTGCGCCTCCTCGGGCGGCATGTTCAACAACTACGCCATCGTCCAGGGCGTCGACCACATCGTCCCGGTCGACATCTACCTCCCCGGCTGCCCGCCGCGGCCCGAGATGCTGATGGACGCCATTCTCAAGCTCCACCAGAAGATCCAGGGCTCCAAGCTCGGCGTGAATGCCGAGGAAGCGGCCCGCGAGGCGGAGGAAGCGGCGCTCAAGGCCCTGCCCACGATCGAGATGAAGGGGCTGCTGCGGTGAGCGACGCGAACAACACCCCGGGTGACGCGAACGGTCCCAACCCCGAGAAGGACCTGTCCGCGCAGAACCTCCCCGGCCAGCGCGGCCAGGGCGGCGAGGAGATCCGCGTCCAGCGCGGCATGTTCGGCGCCGCCAACGGCGGCGACACCTCCGGCTACGGCGGCCTGGTCCGCTCCGTCCGGCTGCCCGGACCGGCGAGCCGGCCCTACGGCGGCTGGTTCGACGAGGTCGCCGACGAGCTGGAGGGCGCACTGGAGGAGCAGGGGCTCCTGCCGGAGAACGCCATCGGGAAGACGGTCGTCGACCGGGGCGAGGTGACCTTCCACATCGAGCGCGAGCACCTGGTCCGCGTGGCCCGCACCCTGCGCGACGACCCGGCCCTGCGGTTCGAGCTGTGCACCGGCGTCAGCGGTGTCCACTACCCGCACGACAAGGGCCGCGAGCTGCACGCCGTCTACCACCTGCGCTCGATCACCCACAACCGGCTGATCCGCCTCGAAGTCAGCGCGCCCGACAGCGACCCGCACATCCCGTCGCTGTTCTCCGTCTACCCGACCAACGACTGGCACGAGCGCGAGACGTACGACTTCTTCGGCATCGTCTTCGACGGTCACCCGGCCCTGACGCGGATCATGATGCCGGACGACTGGCAGGGCTTTCCGCAGCGCAAGGACTATCCCCTCGGCGGCATCCCCGTCGAGTACAAGGGCGCCCAGATCCCGGCTCCGGACCAGCGGAGGTCGTACTCGTGAGCACTTCCCACGCCTCCCCGAGGGAGACGACCGAAGGCACCGTCTACACGGTCACCGGCGGTGACTGGGACGAGGTCGTCCAGTCCGCCGCCCGCGCCGACGACGAGCGCATCGTCGTCAACATGGGCCCGCAGCACCCGTCCACGCACGGCGTGCTCCGCCTCATCCTGGAGATCGACGGCGAGACGGTCACCGAGGCCCGCTGCGGCATCGGCTACCTGCACACCGGCATCGAGAAGAACCTCGAGTACCGGACCTGGACGCAGGGCACCACCTTCGTGACGCGCATGGACTACCTGACGCCGTTCTTCAACGAGGCGGCGTACTGCCTGGGCGTCGAGAAGCTCCTCGGCATCGAGGACCAGATCCCGGACCGGGCCACGATCATCCGCGTCATGCTCATGGAGCTGAACCGGCTCTCCTCGCACCTGGTGGCCATCGCCACCGGCGGCATGGAGCTGGGCGCCACCACGATCATGATCTACGGCTTCCGCGATCGTGAACTGATTCTCGACATCTACGAGCTGATCACCGGCCTGCGGATGAACCACGCGTACATCCGCCCGGGCGGCCTCGCCCAGGACCTGCCCCCGGGCGCGGTGGACCAGATCCGCGCGTTCGTGAAGAAGATGGACAAGAACCTCCCGGAGTACGACAAGCTCGCCACCGGGAACCCCATCTTCAAGGCCCGCATGCAGGACGTCGGCTACCTCGACCTGGCCGGCTGCATGGCGCTGGGCGCCACCGGCCCCGTCCTCAGGTCCACCGGCCTCCCGCACGACCTGCGCAAGACCCAGCCGTACTGCGGGTACGAGACGTACGACTTCGACGTCCCGACCGCCGACACCTGCGACTCCTACGGCCGCTTCCTGATCCGGCTGGAGGAGATGCGCCAGTCGCTCCGGATCGTCGAGCAGTGCCTGGACCGGCTCCAGCCCGGCCCGGTCATGGTCGCCGACAAGAAGATCGCCTGGCCCGCCCAGCTGGCCCTGGGCCCTGACGGCCTCGGCAACTCCCTCGACCACATCAAGAAGATCATGGGCACCTCCATGGAGGCCCTGATCCACCACTTCAAGCTGGTCACCGAGGGCTTCCGGGTGCCGCCGGGACAGGCCTACACGGCGGTCGAGTCGCCGAAGGGCGAGCTCGGCGTGCACGTCGTCTCCGACGGCGGCACCCGCCCCTTCCGGGTCCACTTCCGCGACCCGTCCTTCACCAACCTGCAGGCCATGGCGGCGATGTGCGAGGGCGGCCAGGTCGCCGACGTCATCGTGGCCGTGGCATCCATCGACCCCGTGATGGGAGGCGTCGACCGGTGACCACCTCTTCTTCGGAGCGGGGCGTCAGCCTGGGCATGCCGGAACTGCCCGCGCCCGCCTACCCGGACGACGTCCGGGCCCGGCTGGAGACCGACGCGCGCGAGGTCGTCGCGCGCTACCCGGACTCCCGGTCCGCCCTCCTGCCGCTGCTGCACCTCGTGCAGTCGGAGGAGGGACACGTCACGCGCACCGGCATGCAGTTCTGCGCGGACGTGCTGGGCCTCACCACCGCCGAGGTCACCGCGGTCGCCACCTTCTACACCATGTACCGGCGCGGGCCGAGCGGCGACTACCAGGTCGGCGTGTGCACCAACACGCTGTGCGCGGTGATGGGCGGCGACGCCATCTTCGAGTCCCTCCAGGAGCACCTGGGCGTCGGCAACGGCGGGACGACCGAGGACGGCAAGGTCACCCTGGAGCACATCGAGTGCAACGCGGCCTGCGACTTCGCGCCGGTCGTGATGGTCAACTGGGAGTTCTTCGACGACCAGACCCCCGAGAGTGCCCGGCGTCTCGTCGACGACCTGCGCGCGGGACGGCCGGTGACGCCCACGCGCGGTGCGCCGCTGTGCACCTTCAAGGAGACCGCCCGGATCCTGGCGGGCTTCCCCGACGAGCGGGACGGCGCCGTCGCGGCCGGCGGCAGCGCGGGTCCCGCCTCCCTGGCCGGGCTCAGGCTCGCCAAGGGGGAGGCGTCCGCCGCGCGCGTGGTGCACCCGCGGGACGGCGGGCCGCACGACGCGCCGCAGGACCGGGCCGTGCACGACCCGTCCCCGACGCAGCACCTCAGCTCGCACGACGCGCCGCAGGACACATCGGCATCCGACCCTTCCCACCCGGCAGGGCCTACCGCCGAGGAGGGGGAGTGATGACCGTGGCAGCCGAGATCAAGGGCAGCAACCCGGAGAAGCTGCTCGCACCCGTGCTGTCGGCCTTCTGGGACGAGGACGAGTCGTGGACTCTCGACGTCTACCGGAGGCACGAGGGGTACGAGGGGCTCCGCAAGGCGCTGGCCATGGCGCCGGACGACCTGATCGCGTACGTCAAGGAGTCCGGTCTGCGCGGACGCGGCGGTGCCGGGTTCCCGACCGGGATGAAGTGGCAGTTCATTCCCCAGGGGGACGGCAAGCCTCACTATCTTGTTGTCAACGCCGACGAATCGGAGCCGGGGACCTGCAAGGACATCCCGCTCCTGTTCGCGAACCCGCACAGCCTCATCGAGGGCATGATCATCGCGTGCTACGCCATCAGGTCGTCGCACGCCTTCATCTACCTGCGTGGTGAAGTCGTCCCGGTACTGCGGCGATTGCACGAGGCCGTGCGCGAGGCCTACGCGGCCGGCTTCCTCGGCGAGAACATCCTGGGCAGCGGACTCGACCTCGACATCACCGTGCACGCGGGCGCGGGCGCGTACATCTGCGGTGAGGAGACCGCACTGCTCGACTCGCTCGAAGGCCGCCGGGGTCAACCGCGGCTCCGTCCCCCCTTCCCCGCCGTCGCGGGCCTCTACGCGTGCCCGACTGTGGTGAACAACGTCGAATCCATCGCGTCGGTTCCCGCGATCCTGAACAAGGGCAAGGACTGGTTCAGGTCGATGGGCAGCGAGAAGTCCCCGGGCTTCACGCTCTACTCGCTCAGCGGCCACGTCGCGGGCCCCGGCCAGTACGAGGCCCCGCTCGGCATCACGCTGCGCCAGCTGCTCGACATGAGCGGCGGCATGCGCCCCGGTCACCGGCTGAAGTTCTGGACTCCGGGCGGCTCCTCGACGCCGATGTTCACCGACGAGCACCTCGACGTCCCCCTCGACTACGAAGGAGTGGGCGCCGCCGGTTCCATGCTCGGCACCAAGGCGCTCCAGTGCTTCGACGAGACGACCTGCGTCGTGCGCGCCGTCACCCGCTGGACCGAGTTCTACGCCCACGAGTCCTGCGGCAAGTGCACGCCCTGCCGCGAAGGCACGTACTGGCTCGTCCAGTTGCTGCGCGACATCGAGGCCGGCAAGGGACAGATGTCCGACCTCGACAAGCTGAACGACATCGCCGACAACATCAACGGCAAGTCCTTCTGCGCCCTCGGCGACGGTGCCGCCTCGCCGATCTTCTCCTCGCTCAAGTACTTCCGCGAGGAGTACGAGGAGCACATCACGGGCCGCGGCTGCCCCTTCGACCCGGCCAAGTCGACGGCCTGGGCCGACCGCACGGAGGTGAAGGCATGACTGTGACCACCAATGCTCCCTCGGGAGGGGGAGAGGCGGCGGTCCCGCCGGAGGACCTCGTGTCGCTGACGATCGACGGTGCCGAGATCAGCGTGCCCAAGGGCACCCTGGTCATCCGGGCCGCCGAGCAGCTCGGCATCGAGATCCCCCGGTTCTGCGACCACCCCCTCCTCGACCCGGCCGGCGCCTGCCGCCAGTGCATCGTCGAGGTCGAGGGCCAGCGCAAGCCCATGGCGTCCTGCACCATCACCTGCACCGACGGGATGGTGGTGAAGACACAGCTCACCTCGCCCGTCGCGGAGAAGGCCCAGCACGGCGTGATGGAGCTGCTGCTCATCAACCACCCGCTGGACTGCCCGGTCTGCGACAAGGGCGGCGAGTGCCCCCTGCAGAACCAGGCCATGTCGCACGGGCAGGCCGACTCCCGCTTCGAGGGCAAGAAGCGGACCTACGAGAAGCCCGTGCCGATCTCCACGCAGGTGCTGCTCGACCGCGAGCGCTGCGTCCTGTGCGCCCGCTGCACCCGCTTCTCCAACCAGGTCGCAGGCGACCCGATGATCGAGCTGATCGAGCGGGGCGCGCTCCAGCAGGTCGGCACCGGCGAGGGCGACCCCTTCGAGTCGTACTTCTCCGGCAACACCATCCAGATCTGCCCGGTCGGCGCGCTCACCTCGGCGGCGTACCGCTTCCGCTCCCGGCCCTTCGACCTGATCTCCTCGCCGTCGGTGTGCGAGCACTGCTCCGGCGGCTGCGCGACCCGCACCGACCACCGGCGCGGCAAGGTCATGCGGCGCCTCGCGGCCAACGAGCCCGAGGTCAACGAGGAGTGGATCTGCGACAAGGGGCGCTTCGGCTTCCGGTACGCCCAGCAGCGCGACCGGCTCACCACGCCGCTGGTGCGCAACGCGGAGGGCCACCTGGAGCCGGCCTCCTGGCCGGAGGCGCTGCAGATCGCCGCGCAGGGCCTGCTGGCCTCCCGGGGCCGCACCGGCGTCCTGACCGGCGGGCGGCTCACCGTCGAGGACGCCTACGCGTACAGCAAGTTCGCGCGCGTGGCGCTCGACACCAACGACATCGACTTCCGCGCGCGCGTGCACAGCGCCGAGGAGGCCGACTTCCTGGCCGCCCACGTCGCCGGCCGCGGCCGTGATCTCGGGGGCGCCTCCCGGACGGAGTCCCAGGGAGGCACCGGCGTCACCTACACGTCGCTGGAGGAGGCACCCGCCGTCCTGCTGGTCGGCTTCGAGGCCGAGGAGGAGGCGCCCGGCGTCTTCCTGAGGCTGCGCAAGGCCTGGCGCAAGCACGGGCAGCGGGTCTTCTCGCTGGCCACGCACGCCACGCGGGGCCTGGAGAAGGCGGGCGGCACGCTGCTTCCCGCCGCTCCCGGCACCGAGACCGAGTGGCTGGACGCCCTGGCCGGCGGCGTCGGCCTGGAGGAGGGTGGCGCCCAGGCCGCCGAAGCGCTGCGCGCCGAGGGCGCCGTGATCGTCGTCGGCGAACGGCTCGCGTCCGTGGCCGGCGGGCTCACCTCCGCCGTACGGACCGCCGCCGCGACCGGCGCCCGGCTGGTGTGGATCCCGCGCCGGGCCGGGGAGCGCGGTGCCGTCGAGGCCGGCGCGCTGCCGTCGCTGCTGCCCGGCGGACGCCCCGCGACCGACCCCCGCGCGCGGGAGGAGGTCGCCGCCCTGTGGGGCCTGGCCGACCTTCCGCACCGCTACGGCCGCGACACCGGCGAGATCGTCGAGGCCGCGGCCCGGGGCGAACTGCAGGCGCTGCTGGTGGCGGGCGTGGAGGTCGCCGACCTGCCCGACCCGGCGCGCGCGCGTGCGGCACTCGACGAGGCCGGGTTCGTGGTGTCGCTGGAGCTGCGGCCCAGCGAGGTCACCGAACGCGCCGACGTCGTCCTGCCCGTCGCCGCGGTCGCCGAGAAGCCCGGCGCCTTCCTCAACTGGGAGGGCAGGGTGCGCTTCTTCGAGGCCGCGCTCAAGCCCGACCAGATGACCCGGCGCCTCGCGCCCGCCGACGCCCGCGTCCTGCAGATGCTGGCCGACGCCATGGACGTCCACCTCGGTCTGCCCGATCTGCGCACCACGCGCGCGGAGATCGACCGGCTCGGCGCCTGGGAGGGGCCGCGGGCCGGTGAACCGCTGCAGACCGCGAGCGCGCTGCCGCGGCCGGCCGCCGGAGAGGCCGTACTGGCCGGACACCGGCTGCTGCTCGACCAGGGCCTGCTCCAGCAGGGCGACGAGGCCCTCGCCGGCACCCGGCACGCGGCCCGCGCGCGCCTGTCGGCCGCCACGGCCGCCGAGGCGGGCGTCAAGGACGGCGACGTCCTCGCGGTGACCGGACCGGCCGGGGCCGTCACGTTCCCGTTGCAGGTCACCGAGATGCCCGACCGGGTGGTCTGGCTCCCGCTGAACTCGGCCGGCACCGGCGTCGCGTCCGACGCCGGGGTGCAGCCCGGAACCCTCGTCCGTATCGGTCCGGCGACGCCCGCGGACGCCGCCCCCAAGGAGGTGGAGGCATGAGCCCGTACCTCGCCGCTGAAGACCTCTCGATGTTCGGCACGGACCCCTGGTGGCTGGTCGTCGTCAAGGCGGTGTTCTGCTTCGCCTTCCTGATGGTGACCGTGCTGTTCTCCATCGTGTGGGAGCGCAAGGTCGTCGCCTGGATGCAGCTGCGCATCGGCCCGAACCGGCACGGCCCCTGGGGCATGCTCCAGTCGCTCGCCGACGGCATCAAGCTGATGCTCAAGGAAGACGTCATCGTCAAGCGCGCCGACAAGGCGGTGTACGTCCTCGCGCCGGTCGTGGCGGCCATCCCGGCCTTCATGGCGATCGCGGTGATCCCCTTCGGGCCGGCCGGCAACGAGGTCTCGATCTTCGGCCACCGCACCGCCATGCAGCTCACCGACCTGCCGATCGCCATGCTGTTCATCCTGGCGGTCGCCTCGGTCGGCATCTACGGCATCGTGCTCGCCGGCTGGAGCTCCGGATCGACGTACCCGCTCCTCGGCGGACTGCGCTCCTGCGCCCAGATGATCTCCTACGAGATCGCCATGGGCGCCGCGTTCGCCTCGGTGTTCCTGTACTCCGGCTCGATGTCCACCTCGGAGATCGTCGCCCAGCAGAACGACCGCTGGTACATCGTGCTGCTGCCGGTCTCCTTCATCCTCTACATCGTGACGATGGTCGGCGAGACCAACCGCGCCCCGTTCGACATGCCCGAGTCCGAGGGCGACCTGGTGGGCGGCTTCAACACCGAGTACTCGTCGATCAAGTTCGCGATGTTCATGCTCGCCGAGTACGTGAACATGGTGACGGTCTCGGCGGTCGCCACCACGCTGTTCCTCGGCGGCTGGCGGGCCCCCTGGCCGATCAGCACCTTCTGGGAGGGCGCCAACCACGGCTGGTGGCCGCTGCTCTGGTTCGTGGTCAAGGTCCAGCTGCTGCTGTTCTTCTTCATCTGGCTGCGCGGCACCCTTCCCCGAGTCCGCTACGACCAGTTGATGAAGCTCGGCTGGAAGGTCCTCATCCCGGTCTCCCTGGTCTGGCTGATGCTGGTCGCGACCGTGCGGGCCCTCAGGAACGAGAACTACGGCTTCTCCGACATCGCCCTCTACGTCGGCGGCGGCGTCCTGGTCCTGCTGCTGTTGTCCTTCCTCGTGGACATGTACCGGGACAAGGGCGCGAAGGGCGCCGAACAGCCCGCCGAGAGCGAGGCCGCCTTCGACCCGATGGCCGGCGGCTTCCCCGTCCCGCCGATGCCGGGACAGCAGGTGCCGCCGGTGCCCAGGCGCCGTCCCCGCCGGGAGCGGGAGCTGATTGTCAGTGGCGGGCCCGATACTCACAGTGACGGACCTGTGGGCGGATCTACGGATGGAAAGGAGGCGTCCGATGGCTGAGGAACACAAGGGACACAAGGAGAACCCGGAACACGGGGAACCGAAGGGGACCGACCCCGGTTTCATGAACCCGGTGGCCGGCTTCGGCGTGACCTTCAAGGCCATGTTCAAGAAGCGGCTGACCGAGCAGTACCCGGAGCAGCAGAAGACCACCGCTCCGCGCTTCCACGGACGGCACCAGCTCAACCGCCATCCGGACGGCCTGGAGAAGTGCGTCGGCTGCGAGCTGTGCGCCTGGGCCTGTCCCGCCGACGCCATCTACGTGGAGGGCGCGGACAACACGGACGAGGAGCGCTACTCGCCGGGCGAGCGGTACGGCCGCGTCTACCAGATCAACTACGCCCGCTGCATCCTGTGCGGCCTGTGCATCGAGGCGTGCCCCACGCGCGCGCTGACGATGACCAACGAGTTCGAGCTGGCCGACTCCAGCCGCGCCAACCTCATCTTCACCAAGGACCAGCTGCTCGCCGGCCTGGAGGAGGGCATGGTCGACTCGCCGCACGCCATCCACCCCGGCACCGACGAGCAGGACTACTACCGGGGCCTGGTGACCGAGGCCGCGCCCGGCACGGTCCAGCAGGTCGCCCACTCCAAGGGGGAGGTCGTCCAGGAGGGCGACTCGACCTTCGGCGGGACGGAGCCGGCGTCGGAGGAGGTGATCCGCCGATGAGCGCGCAGCTCGCCGCCGCGGCGACTCTCTCGGCCGGCACCTCGACCGGAGAGGCCGTCCAGTTCTGGATCCTCGGCACGGTCGCGGTGATCGGCGCCCTGTGCACCGTCTTCATGAGGAAGGCCGTGCACAGCGCGCTCTGCCTCGCCGGGACCATGATCGTCCTGGCGGTGTTCTACCTGGCCAACGGCGCCTACTTCCTCGGCATCGTGCAGATCGTCGTCTACACCGGCGCCATCATGATGCTGTTCCTGTTCGTGGTGATGCTCGTCGGCGTGACCGCGGCGGACTCCCTGAAGGAGACCATCAAGGGCCAGCGCTGGCTGGCCCTGCTGTCCGGGCTCGGCTTCGGCATCCTGCTGATCGCCGGCATCGGCAACGCCTCCCTCTCCGAGTTCACCGGCCTCGGCCAGGCCAACGCGAACGGGAACGTGGAGGGCATCGCGTCCCTCATCTTCACCAAGTACGTCTTCGCCTTCGAGATCACCGGCGCGCTGCTCATCACGGCCGCCGTCGGCGCCATGGTGCTCACCCACCGCGAGCGCACCGAGCGCGCCCGGACCCAGCGCGAGCTGTCCGAGCAGCGCGTGCGCGACGGCAAGTACCTGCCGCCGCTGCCGGCGCCCGGTGTGTACGCCCGGCACAACGCGGTGGACATCGCGGGCCTGCTGCCCGACGGCACGCCCTCCGAGCTGACCGTCAGCAAGACGCTGCGCGAGCGGGGTCAGGTCCGGGACGTGTCGATGGAGGCGCTGAACGATCTGAAGGCGCTGGAGCAGCGGGCCGAGGAGCGGCTGGAGCGCAACGCGGTCGGCCCGGCCGGATCCCGGCGGTCCGGCTCCGAGCGGTCCGACTCCGGGCGGTCCGAGGAGGCGTCGAAGTGAATCCCGTCAACTACCTGTACCTCGCGGCCCTGTTGTTCACGATCGGCGCCACCGGTGTGCTGATCCGGCGCAACGCGATCGTGGTCTTCATGTGCATCGAGCTGATGCTCAACGCCTGCAACCTCGCGTTCGTCGCGTTCTCCCGGATGCACGGAAACCTGGACGGCCAGATCATCGCCTTCTTCACGATGGTCGTCGCCGCCGCGGAGGTCGTGGTCGGGCTCGCGATCATCGTGTCCCTGTTCCGTTCCCGCCACTCGGCCTCGGTCGACGACGCCAGCCTGATGAAGCTGTGAGGGGCTGAAGTGGAGAACCTGATTGCGCTGCTGGTGGCGGCGCCCCTGCTCGGAGCGGTCGTCCTGCTGTGCGGCGGACGCCGGCTGGACCGCGTCGGCCACTGGATCGGCACGCTGCTGGCCGCCGTGTCCTTCGTGATCGGCGTCGTCCTCTTCGCCGACCTGCTCGGCAGCGGCGCCGAGGACCGCACCCTGACGCAGCACCTGTTCAGCTGGATCCCGGTGGAGGGTTTCCAGGCCGACGTCGCCTTCCGGCTCGACCAGTTGTCGATGACGTTCGTCCTGCTGATCACCGGCGTCGGCTCGCTCATCCACCTGTACTCGGTCGCGTACATGGAGCACGACGAGCGGCGCCGCCGCTTCTTCGGCTACCTGAACCTGTTCCTCGCGGCGATGCTGATCCTCGTCCTCGCCGACAACTACCTGCTGCTGTACGTCGGCTGGGAGGGCGTCGGTCTCGCCTCCTACCTGCTGATCGGCTTCTGGCAGCACAAGCCCTCCGCCGCCACGGCCGCGAAGAAGGCCTTCCTGGTCAACCGCGTCGGCGACATGGGCCTGTCCATCGGCATCATGCTGATGTTCCTGTGGTTCGGCACCTTCGCCTTCGGGCCGGTGCTCGGCGGCCACGGGGAGGCCGGGCTCGCGGCCGGGGCGGACGAGGGCAAGCTCACCGCGATCGCCCTGATGCTGCTGCTCGCCGCCTGCGGCAAGTCCGCCCAGGTGCCGCTGCAGTCCTGGCTCGGCGACGCGATGGAGGGCCCGACCCCGGTCTCCGCCCTCATCCACGCGGCGACCATGGTGACGGCGGGCGTCTACCTGATCGTCCGCTCCGGCGCCATCTTCAACGGCGCGCCGGACGCGCAACTGGTCGTCACCATCGTCGGCGCGGTCACGCTGCTCTTCGGTGCCATCGTCGGTTGCGCCAAGGACGACATCAAGAAGGCGCTGGCCGGCTCGACCATGTCGCAGATCGGCTACATGGTGCTGGCCGCCGGCCTCGGTCCCATCGGCTACGTCTTCGCGATCATGCACCTGGTCACGCACGGCTTCTTCAAGGCCGGGCTGTTCCTCGGCGCGGGATCCGTCATGCACGGCATGAACGACGAGGTCGACATGCGCCGCTACGGCGGACTGCGGAAGTACATGCCGGTCACCTTCGTCACCTTCGGCCTCGGCTACCTCGCCATCATCGGCTTTCCGGGCCTGTCCGGCTTCTTCTCCAAGGACAAGATCATCGAGGCGGCGTTCGCCAAGGGCGGCACCGAGGGCTGGATCCTCGGCGCCTGCGCCCTGCTGGGCGCGGCCATCACCGCGTACTACATGACGCGCGTGATGCTGATGACGTTCTTCGGCGAGGAGCGCTGGCGCAACGCCCCGACGCCTTCGCCGGCGCAGCCCGACGTGGAGCCCGCCGCCGAGACCCGCGGCGCCTACGAGCCGCCGCACCCGCACGAGTCGCCGGGGCTCATGACGATCCCGATGATCGTGCTGGCCGTCGGATCGGTCGCGGGCGGTGCCTTCTTCAGCATCGGCGACCGCTTCCTGCACTGGCTGGAGCCCATCACCGGGCACAGCCACGGCGACTCGCCGATCAGCGCCGGAGCGGTCACCGGGGCGACCGTGGCCTGCATGGTCGTCGGCGTGGCGATCGCCTGGGCGCAGTACGGGCGCCGCCCGGTCCCGGCCGTCGCCCCGCGCGGATCGCTGCTCACCCGGGCCGCCCGGCGCGACCTGCTCCAGGACGACTTCAACCACGTGGTCCTGGTCCGCGGCGGCGAGCACCTGACGCGGTCCCTGGTCTACGTCGACCACACCCTGGTCGACGGGGTCGTCAACGGCACGGCGGCCTCGGTCGGCGGCCTGTCCGGGCGGATGCGCAAGCTGCAGAACGGCTTCGCGCGCTCGTACGCGGTCTCGATGTTCGGCGGTGCGGCGCTCCTGGTCGCCGCGACCCTGCTGATGAGGGCGGTCTGATACCGATGTCCTTTCCCCTGCTGACAGTCACGGCGGCCCTCCCGGCCGTCGGTGCGATCGCCACGGCAGCCGTGCCGGCCGCGCGACGCACCGCGGCCAAGTGGCTGGCGCTGCTGGTCTCGCTGGCCACGCTCGCGCTGGCGGTCACGGTCCTGGTCCGCTTCGACCCCGGCGGCGACCGCTACCAGCTCACCGAGTCCCACTCCTGGATCGCCGACTTCGGCGTTCGGTACGAACTGGGCGTGGACGGCATCGCGGTGGCGCTGATCGCGCTGACCGCGCTGCTGATCCCGTTCATCATCCTCGCGGGCTGGCACGACGCCGACCCGCTGGAGACCGGCAGCAGCCGGTGGCGGCCGACGCAGGGCTTCTTCGCCCTGATCCTGGCCGTCGAGGCGATGGTGATCATCTCCTTCGAGGCCACCGACGTCTTCCTCTTCTACATCTTCTTCGAAGCCATGCTGATCCCGCTGTACTTCCTGATCGGCGGCTTCGGGGACCGGGCGCACGAACACGGCGAGAAGACGGCGGCGACCCAGCGCTCCTACGCCGCGGTGAAGTTCCTCCTCTACAACCTGGCCGGCGGTCTGATCATGCTGGCCGCGGTGATCGGCCTCTACGTGGTCGCCGGGAACTTCTCGCTCACGGAGATCGCCGAGGCGCGGGCCAACGGCTCGCTGGACATGGCGACCAGCACCGAGCGCTGGCTGTTCCTCGGCTTCTTCTTCGCCTTCGCGGTGAAGGCGCCGCTGTTCCCGCTGCACACCTGGCTGCCCAACGCCATGGGGGAGTCGACGGCCCCGGTCGCGGTGCTGATCACGGCGGTCGTCGACAAGGTCGGCACCTTCGCGATGCTCCGCTTCTGCCTCCAGCTCTTCCCGGAGGCCAGCAAGTGGGCGACGCCGGTCATCCTGGTCCTGGCGGTCATCAGCATCATCTACGGCGCGCTGCTCGCGGTCGGCCAGCGCGACATCAAGCGGCTGATCGCCTACGCGTCGATCTCGCACTTCGGCTTCATCATCATGGGCATCTTCGCGATGACCAGCCAGGGCCAGTCCGGTGCCACGCTGTACATGGTCAACCACGGCATCTCGACCGCCGTGCTGATGCTGATCGCCGGGTTCCTGATCTCGCGGCGCGGCTCGCGGCTCATCGCCGACTTCGGCGGGGTGCAGAAGGTCGCCCCGATCCTGGCCGGCACCTTCCTGATCGGCGGCCTGGCCACCCTGTCGCTGCCGGGCCTCGCGCCCTTCGTCAGTGAGTTCCTGGTCCTGGTCGGCACGTTCACCCGGTATCCGGTGATCGGCATCATCGCCACCCTCGGCATCGTGCTCGCCGCGCTCTACACCCTCGTCCTCTACCAGCGGACGATGACGGGCCCGGTGAAGGCCGAGGTGAACGGGATGCCCGACCTGCGGGTGCGCGAGCTGGTGGTGGTGGCGCCGCTGGTGGCGCTGCTGATCTTCCTGGGCGTCTTCCCGAAGCCCGTGACGGACATCGTCAACCCGGCGGTGGAGCAGACCATGTCCGACGTACACAAGACGGACCCCCAGCCTGAGGTGGAGGCGGCCAAGTGAGCGCAACAGCCGTCCACAGCCTGTGGACAACGGCGGCGACGGCGGCCGACCCGATCGCCAAGATCGACGCGCCGAAGATCGAGTACGGGCAGCTGTCGCCCGTCCTCATCGTGATCGGCGCGGCGGTCATCGGAATCCTGATCGAGGCCTTCGTGCCGCGCAGGTCCCGGTACTACGCCCAGATGTTCGTGTCCGCCGTCGCCCTGGTCGCGGCGTTCGCCGCGGTCGTCGCACTCGCGGCACGCGGGTACGGCACGACCAAGGCCGGCATCACGGCGATGGGCGCCGTGGCCGTCGACGGTCCGGCCCTGTTCCTCCAGGGCACCATCCTGCTGACCAGCCTGGTCGGCCTGTTCACCTTCGCCGAGCGGCGCCTCGACCCGGAGCAGCACGGCAACCGCGTCGACTCCTTCGCCGCGCAGGCGGCCGCCGTGCCCGGCAGCGAGAGCGAGCAGAAGGCGGTCAAGGCGGGCTTCACCACCACGGAGGTGTTCCCGCTCCTGCTCTTCGCCGTCGTCGGCATGCTGGTCTTCCCGGCGGCCAACGACCTGCTGACGCTCTTCGTGGCGCTGGAGGTCTTCTCCCTCCCGCTGTACCTGCTGTGCGCGCTGGCCCGGCGCAAGCGGCTCATGTCGCAGGAGGCCGCGGTCAAGTACTTCCTGCTCGGCGCCTTCGCCTCCGCGTTCACGCTGTTCGGCATCGCGCTGCTCTACGGCTACGCGGGCTCGATGTCGTACGGCACGATCGCCCAGGTCGTCGACGGCACCGTCCAGAGCGTCACCCCGGCGCTCGCCGACACCATGGGCAACGACGCGCTGCTGCTCGTCGGCTCGGCGCTGATCGTCATGGGGCTGCTGTTCAAGGTGGGCGCCGTGCCGTTCCACATGTGGACGCCGGACGTGTACCAGGGCGCGCCGACGCCCGTGACCGGCTTCATGGCGGCGGCGACCAAGGTGGCCGCCTTCGGCGCCCTGCTGCGCATCCTCTACGTCGTCCTGCCCGGCCTGCGCTGGGACTGGCGGCCGGTGATGTGGGGCGTGGCGATCGTCACGATGCTGGCCGGCGCGATCGTCGCGATCACGCAGACCGACATCAAGCGGCTGCTGGCGTACTCGTCCATCGCGCACGCGGGCTTCATCCTCGCCGGTGTCATCGCGACCACGCCGGAGGGCATCTCGTCCGTCCTCTTCTACCTCGCGGCGTACTCCTTCGTCACGATCGGCGCCTTCGCCGTCGTCACGCTGGTGCGCGACGCGGGCGGGGAGGCGACCCACCTGTCGAAGTGGGCCGGGCTCGGCCGCAGGTCGCCGCTGGTGGCGGCGGTGTTCGCGGTGTTCCTGCTGGCCTTCGCCGGTATCCCGCTGACCTCCGGGTTCTCGGGCAAGTTCGCCGTGTTCAAGGCGGCGGCGGAGGGCGGTGCGGCTCCGCTGGTCGTGATCGGTGTGATCTCGTCGGCGATCGCGGCGTTCTTCTACATCCGGGTGATCGTGCTCATGTTCTTCAGCGAGCCGCGCCCGGAGGGCCCGACCGTCGCGGTGCCGTCCCCGCTGACGATGACGGCCATCGCCGTGGGCGTGGCCGTCACGGTGGTGCTCGGCGTGGCGCCGCAGTACTTCCTGGACCTGGCGGGTCAGGCGGGAGTGTTCGTGCGCTGACGCGGCGCCGGCGGTTTTGTGGTTTCACGGCTGTGGTCCGGCCTCCGTTTCACAGGGGCGCCGGACCACAGTGGTGTGTGCGGGGGTTACTCGCGGCCGCGGCGCGCGTCGACGGCGGTCAGATCCAGGTCCATCGAGAAGGGCGCGCTCACTTTCATACGCTCGCGGAAGATGCCGACGCTGGTGTAGGCGCCGGTGGTGGGCTCCAGCTCGAAGGCGTGGACGACGGCGAGACCCTTCTCGTTCTCCACCCGCCAGTAGTGGGCGATGCCGGCCCGGGCGTACTTCAGGGGCTTGGTCTCGCGGTCACGGGAAATGGAGTCCGGCGCGGTGACCTCCACCGCCAGCACCACTTCCGTCGCGGGTACCCGTGTCTGTTCGAGAGTCGTCAGCGCCCTCTCCCGCAGGACGATCACGTCAGGCTCCAGCCGGTTCTGGCGGTCCACGTCGATGCTGAATCTGCACAGGACGTCGAGCCCTTGTACGGCGGCCGTGGAGAGCTGTCGTCCGAAGAAGCCGGTGGCCCGCTCGTGGAAGACCGACTGAGGGCAGGGGAAGACGAGGGCCGCGTCGAGAAGTTGCGTGTGCTCGGGCAGGCCAGGGAGCCGATCCAGGTCGTCGGCGGTCCAACCGCCGTCAGGGGGCACCGGCCATCCAGGAGGCGAGGCATCGAGCGCCATGCTGACGTGTCCCTGCTGCCAGGAGGCGATTGATGCAGCAGGTTATCGGCTGGTGGCTGTGCGTGAGGGGTGGTTCCTGTGGATAACTTCGGGGCTGTCGGCGCGGACCCCTATCGTGGAGGCAGTGGTCGGGGCAGGACGGACCGGACGGGCGAGGCAATACGTACGGGGGACGAGACGATGGGCGGGACGGGCGTGATCGGCGAGATGGCAGGGACGGCGCAGGTGAGGGACGGGGACAGCGAGGCGCTGGCCACCCTGCACCGGGTCTTCGGGTACGACGCCTTCCGCGGCGAGCAGGAGGCGATCGTCGAGCATGTGATCGCCGGCGGCGACGCCGTCGTGCTCATGCCCACCGGCGGCGGAAAGTCGCTGTGCTACCAGATCCCGTCCCTGGTCAGGCCCGGCACAGGCATCGTGGTCTCGCCGCTGATCGCACTGATGCAGGACCAGGTCGACGCCCTGCGGGCGCTCGGCGTGCGGGCCGGGTTCATGAACTCCACGCAGGACTTCGACGAGCGGCGCACGGTCGAGGCCGAGTTCCTCGCGGGCGAGCTGGACCTGCTGTACCTGGCCCCCGAGCGGCTGCGCCTGGACAGCACCCTCGGCCTGCTCTCCCGCGGCAAGATCTCCCTCTTCGCCATCGACGAGGCGCACTGCGTCTCCCAGTGGGGCCACGACTTCCGGCCCGACTACCTCGCTCTTTCGCTGCTCGGCGAGCGCTGGCCGGACGTCCCCCGGCTCGCGCTCACGGCGACGGCCACCGACGCCACCCACCGCGAGCTCACCGAGCGGCTGCGCATGCCGGCGGCGCGGCACTTCGTGGCCAGTTTCGACCGCCCCAACATCCAGTACCGGATCGTGCCGAAGTCCGACCCCAAGAAGCAGCTCCTGAGCTTCCTGCGCGAGGAGCACCCCGGGGACGCGGGCATCGTGTACTGCCTCTCGCGCAACTCGGTCGAGAAGACCGCCGAGTTCCTCTCGCGCAACGGTGTCGAGGCGGTGCCGTACCACGCGGGCCTGGACGCGGGCACCCGCGCGGCGCACCAGTCGAGGTTCCTGCGCGAGGAGGGCCTGGTGGTCGTGGCGACCATCGCCTTCGGCATGGGCATCGACAAGCCGGACGTGCGGTTCGTCGCCCACCTGGACCTGCCCAAGTCGGTCGAGGGCTACTACCAGGAGACGGGCCGCGCCGGGCGGGACGGCCTGCCCTCCACGGCCTGGATGGCGTACGGACTCAACGACGTCATACAGCAGCGCAAGCTGATCCAGTCCGGCGAGGGCGACGAGGCCTTCCGTCGTCGCGCCCAGTCCCACCTGGACGCCATGCTCGCCTTGTGCGAGACCGCCCGGTGCCGTCGCGGCCAGCTCCTCGCCTACTTCGGGCAGGACGCGGACCAGGCCGGCTGCGGCAACTGCGACACCTGTCTGACCCCGCCGGAGACCTGGGACGGCACGGTCGCCGCACAGAAGGTGCTGTCGACGGTGGTGCGACTGAAGCGGGAGCGCGGGCAGAAGTTCGGCGCCGGCCAGATCATCGATATCCTGCTGGGCAAGCGCACCGCCAAGGTGATCCAGTTCGACCACGACCAGCTCTCCGTGTTCGGCATCGGCGAGGAGCTGACCGAGGGCGAGTGGCGGGGAGTCGCCCGGCAGCTGCTGGCCCAGGGCCTGCTCGCCGTGGAGGGGGAGTACGGCACGCTGGTGCTGACCGAGACCAGCGGCGAGGTGCTCCGGCAGGAGCGCGAGGTGCCGCTGCGCAAGGAGCCGAAGAAGCCTGCCGCGGCCAGGTCGGCGGGCGGTGGACGCGGCGAGCGCAAGGCCAAGGCGGCCGTCGCCGAGCTGCCCGCGGAGCTGGCCCCCGCCTTCGAAGCGCTGCGCGCGTGGCGTGCGGAGCAGGCCCGTGAGCAGGGCGTACCGGCGTACGTGATCTTCCACGACGCCACCCTCCGGGAGATCGCCACCGTGTGGCCCACCTCGGTCGGGCAGCTCGGGAGCATCAGCGGGGTCGGTGAGAAGAAGCTGGCGACGTACGGGGAGGGCGTGATCGCGGTGCTGGCCGGGCTGGAGGGACCGCCAGCCGCCCAGGCGCCCTCGCCGGACCCGTCGGCAGGCCCCGGCACGGGTTCCGCGTCCGGCTCCGGCTCCGGCGCGGAGGACTGGCCCGAGCACGAGCCGGAGCCGGAGCCCGAGCCCGACGACTGGATATAGGGGCCCGCCCCCTCCCGGCCGCCCCGGCGTTCGCCGCGTCACCGCGCCCGCGTCACCGCGCCCGCGTCACAGGGCCCGCGTCACAGGGCCCGGGTCGCGTAGGCCCGGACGTCGGCGTCCGTGTCGTCGGTGACGGTCGCGAGCGCCGCCCTGGCGTCCTCGGTGCCGGCGGTGTGCCGGGTCAGGGCGAGGACGGCCGCCTTGCGGACGTCGGCGTTCCGGTCGGCGAGTGCCTTGGTGAGGACCGGCACCGCGGTGTCCGAAGCGGCGGCGGACAGCGCGGTGGCCGCACCCGCCCGTACCTGCCAGGCGGGGTCGGACAGCGCGGCGACCGCACGGGCCGCCAGCGGGGCGGGGCAGCCCGTGTCCGCCAGGGCGGCGAGGGCCGCGCCGCGGACCAGGACGTCAGAGTCCTCGGTGAGCCGGTCCAGGACCGTGCCGGGGCGGGGCGCCGCCCGCAGCGTCCCCAGCGCCTTGGCGACCGCGACCCGCACCTCGCGCGAAGGATCCTCGGCGGCGGGGGAGAGCGCCTCCGCGGCGTCCAGCGAGACCAGTCCGCGCACCGCCTCGATGCGCACCGGCGCGTCGGGATCGCGCAGGGCCGCGGCGAAGGTGCCGGTGCCGCCCAGCCGCAGGATGCGCAGCAGGTCGAGCGCGGTGGCGCGGACGACGGGGTCGGCCTGGGCCAGAGCCTCGGTGAGGGGCTCGCTCAGGGCGGGTTCGGGTGTCAGCGTCTCGGCCAGTTCCCGCAGGGAGGCGGCCGCGGCGGCGCGCACCTCGCCGTCGGGATCGGACAGCGCGTCGGCGAGCGCCGGACCGGTGCCGGCCGGGACGGTCTCGGTGAGCACGGTGACCGCCGTACGCCGGACGCCCGGCTCGGGATCGGACAGGTACGGGCGGAGGACGGAGAGGTCGGGTTCGTGCTCGGCGAGGGCCAGCAGCTCCAGCAGCCGGGGGGAGCCGGCGGCGCCGGGTGCGGTGGTCGTGCCGGGTTCGGTGACCGGGGTGGCCGCGGCGGCTGTGGCGGCCGAGGGGCGCGTTCCGTCGCCGAGGGGCGCGGCGTCGCGGGCACCGGCCGTCGCCACCTGCTCCGGATGCACCTCGCCGAGGTGCCGGGAAGGCCCGCCGACCGGCGTAAACTCGTCGATCGGAACGAGATAGGGAGCCACGGGACGTGCCGTGAACTCCATCGCACCGGAGGGGGACTTGTGCAGATCGAGGTGGTGGAACCAGGACGCGTCGTCCCGCTCGGGGATGTCGACGCGCTCGTGGTAGAGGCCCCAGCGGGACTCCGTGCGGGCCAGGGAGGCGCGGGCGGCCATCTCCGCGCAGTCGCGGATGAAGGAGACCTCGGCGCAGCGCATCAGCTCGTGCGGCGTGCGGGCGCCCATGGCCGCGATGTCCGTGCGCATCCGCTCGAAGGACTCCAGCGCGAGCGACAGCCGGGCGCCGGACTTCGGCGGGGCCACGTAGTCGTTGACGAAGCGCCGCAGCTTGTACTCGACCTGCGGCTGCGGCGGACCGTCGGGATTGCGCAGCGGACGGTAGACCAGCTCGTGCGCCTCGCTCAGCTGCTCGGGCGGCAGTTCGCCCGCGTAGGCGGTGTACCGGGCGGCGTCCGCGCCCGCCAGGTCGCCGAAGACGAACGCGCCGATCATGTAGTTGTGCGGCACGCAGGCCAGGTCACCGGCCGCGTAGAGGCGGGGGACGGTGGTGCGGGCGTGGTCGTCGACCCGGACGCCCGAGGCGGAGTGGCCGCCGCACAGGCCGATCTCGGAGATGTGCATCTCCACGTCGTGGGTGCGGTAGTCGTGCCCGCGGCCCGCGTGGAAGGTGCCGCGTGTCGGCCGTTCGGTGGAGTGCAGGATGGACTCCAGGGCGGAGACCGACTCCTCCGGGAGGTGACTGAGCTTCAGGTACACCGGACCGCGGTCGCTGGCGACCTCCGCCGCGAACTCGGCCATCATCTGGCCCGACCAGTAGTCGGAGTCGACGAAGCGCTCGCCGTGCCGGTTGACCTGGTAGCCGCCGAAGGGGTTGGCGACGTAGGCGCAGGCAGGGCCGTTGTAGTCCTTGATCAGCGGGTTGATCTGGAAGCACTCGATGCCGGTCAGCTCGGCGCCCGCGTGGTAGGCCATGGCGTAGCCGTCACCCGCGTTGGTGGGGTTCTCGTAGGTGCCGTACAGGTAGCCGGACGCGGGCAGGCCGAGCCGGCCGGCGGCGCCGGTCGCGAGGATCACGGCGCCCGCGCGGACGGTCACGAACCGCCCGGTGCGGGTGTTGAAGCCGGCCGCGCCCACCGCCCGTCCGTCCGCCGTCAGGACCCGGACCGGCATCACGCGGTTCTCGATGCGGATCCGCTCGCGCATCTCACGCCGCCGCAGCTGCCGGTACAGGACCTTCTTGACGTCCTTGCCCTCCGGCATCGGCAGCACGTAGGAACCGGACCGGTGCACCTGCCGGACGGCGTAGTCGCCGTGCTCGTCCTTCTCGAACTTCACCCCGTACGACTCCAGCCGCTGGACCATGGCGAAGCCGCGGGTGGCGGTCTGGCGGACGGTGGACTGGTCGACGATGCCGTCGTTGGCGCGGGTGATCTCGGCGACGTAGTCGTCGGGTTCGGCGCGGCCGGGGACGACGGCGTTGTTGACGCCGTCCATGCCCATGGCGAGCGCGCCGGAGTGACGGACGTGGGCCTTCTCCAGCAGCAGTACGTTCGCGCCGTGCTCGGCCGCGGTCAGCGCGGCCATGGTGCCCGCGGTGCCGCCGCCGATGACGAGGACGTCGCAGGAGAGTTCTTCGGCGTCGGTGAGGGAGGGGATCTCCACCAGGTGGCCTTTCAGGTGCCGAGGGATGTCAGGACGTCGCGTCGCAGCGCCACCCGTGCCGGATCGTCGTGCGCGGTGCGGTCCCTGGGCCGGGGCACCTCGCGTACGGCACCGAGGCGGCCGGCGCCGAGCAGGGCGACGCGGTCGCCGAGGAACAGGGCCTCGTCCACGTCGTGGGTGACGAAGACGACGGTGGCGCCCGTACCGTGCAGCACCTCCACCAGCAGGTCCTGCATGCCGGCGCGGGTCTGGGCGTCGAGGGCGCCGAAGGGTTCGTCCATCAGGACGGCGCGGGGGCGTCCGGCCAGCGCGCGGGCCAGCTGCGCGCGTTGGCGCTGTCCCCCGGAGACGCGGTGCGGCAACTGCCGCAGCTGGGCGGTGAGTCCGACCCGTTCGAGCCAGGCCGTCGCCTGGCGCCGGCGCTCGGCGCGGGGCAGGCCCTGGACGGCGAGGGGGAGTTCGACGTTGGCGCGCAGGGTGCGCCAGGGCAGCAGGGCGTCCTCCTGGAAGACCAGCGCCCGGTCCGCACCCGGGCCGTGGATCGGACGGCCGTCCTGTTCCGCGGTCCCGGCCAGCGGCGGCAGCAGCCCGGCCAGCGTGCGCAGCAGCGTCGACTTCCCGCAGCCGGAGGGGCCGACCACGGTCAGGATCTCGCCCGGGGAGACGTCGACGTCCACGCCGCTGACCGCGGTGGCGTCCGGCCGGCCGAGGGTGGCGTCGCGCAGCGTGAGCCGGGTCCCGCGAGGAGGTGTCCCGGCGACACCCGCACCGCCCACGGTCCGGGGCCCGGCCGCGGCCGCGACCTCCGTTTCAACCTCCGTCTCGACCCGGGCCCGGGTCTCGACCGCCGTCTCCGTAGCGGCCTCGGTCTCCGTCGCGGCGTCGGTCTCGGTCTCCGTCTCGGTCGCGGTCTCGGTCTCAGACGAGGTGCTCATCGCGTGCCTCCTCGGGCTGGGCGCGGGGGATCTTGCGCGGGGCGGCTCCGGCGGGCGGTGGTGCCGCGCCGGTCCGCGCGGACCTCGGGCGGGCGGCCGGGAGATGTCCGGTGCGGGGCAGCCAGCGGGTCAGGCGGCGGCCCAGCAGCTCCACGGCGGTGGAGGTCAGCCAGCCGAGCACGCCGATGGTGGCCATGCCGACGAAGACGCCGGGGTAGTCGACGACCGTGTAGTCCTGCCAGGTGCGGTACCCCACCCCGTACTGACCGGAGATCATCTCGGCGGAGATGACGCAGATCCACGAGACGCCGATGCCGACCGAAAGACCGCCGAACACACCGGGCAGCGCACCCGGCAGGACCACCGAGCCGAGGATCCGCCACCGGCCGCCGCCCATGGTGCGGACCGCCTCCTCCCAGACGGGGGCCAGCGCGCGTATCGCGTGCCGGGTGGAGACGAGGACGGGGAAGAAGGCGGCGGTGCAGGTGATGAAGACGATGCCCTGCTCGTTGGAGGGGAAGAGGAGGATCGCCACGGGGACGAGGGCGATGGCCGGGACGGGCCGGATCACCTCCAGGACCGGGCCGAGCAGGTCCTCGGCGAGCCGCGAGCGGGCCACCAGCACACCGGTGGCCACGCCCAGGACGGCGGCGAGCACGAAACCGGTGAGGATGCGGGTCAGGCTGTCGGTGAGGTCGGTCCAGTAGTCCGGCCCCGCGAGTCGGTCGGCGAAGGTGTGGGCCACGTCCGTGACGGTGGGGAACTGCGAGAAGCGCAGCCACAGGTCGATGTCCTGGCTGGTCAGCAGTTGCCACACGCTCAGGGCCAGGGCGAGCGAGGCGACCCGCAGCGCGTACCGGGCGTACCGGCTCACGACGCCCGCTCCAGTGCCTCGGCGTACGGGACCACCCGCGCCCCGCCGTGCCCGGCGAGGTACGCCCGCGCGGTCTCCGGAGCGACGAAGGGCAGCAGCCGGCCGCCGTCGGCCACCCACACGGCCTGGTCGGCGAACCACAGCGTGCCGGTGGTGGTGTCGGGGACGTAGGCGGCGCGGACCTCGTCGCTGTGCCTGGCGAGATGCCGCAGCAGCGCGTCGGGTGAGGCGAAGGAGACGGTCTTGTCCGCCCCCTTCGGCCAGACCTCGCCGGCCGGCTCCGGGGGCGTGGCGGCGAGCCGCTCGGCGTACTCCGCCGGGCCGAGCGCCTTCTTCACGTACTGGTCGTCGACGAAGGCGTCCACGTCCACGTCGCCGGTGAGCTTCGCGTCCTTGAGGATCGAGACGTCCTCCTTGAGGGCGTCGACGAGCTGCGGCCGGATCGCCGGGTCGAAGGTGGCGATGCCCTGGGCGCCGTTGTAGAGGTAGACGGTCTCGGCCGGCAGACCGGTGGCCTTCGCGACCTTCTCGGCGGCGGCCACCGGGTGCGCGTCCAGGTACGCGGTCGCCTGTGCCTGGGCCTTCAGGAAGGCCTCCAGCACGGCGGGGCGCTTCTTCGCGAAGTCCTCGACGGCGGTGACGCCGTGGAAGGTGGGCAGGTTCAGCTGCGCTCCGTCGTACAGGGCCTTCGCCTTGCCCTGGCGGGCGAGGAGGCCGGGCCAGGCGACGAACTGCGACAGGGCGTCGGCGCTTCCCGAGTCCAGGGCCGAGGCGCCCACCGCCGGCTGCTGGTTGAGCTTCTCGATGTCCTCGGCGGGGTCGAGGCCGGCGCGTTGCAGGGCGCGCACGAGGGTGCCGTCGGCGGCCGAGCCGACGCTCGTCGACACCTTCTTGCCCTTGAGGTCCTTCAGGGAGGCGAGGGAGGAACCGGGCGGGACGACGATGGTGTTGAGGCCGCCGCGCAGGTTGTAGCCGGTGACCGAGACCATGCGGGTCGGCTTGCCGAGCTGCTTGCCGCGGGCCGCGTTGATGAGCAGGGGGAAGTCACCCATCGACCCGATGTCGATCTTCCCGGCGGTCATCTGGGCGGTGATGGGCGCGCCGGTCGCGTAGTCCTGCCAGTCGACCTTGTAGGTGACGCCGTCGCCGAGGGAGCCGAGCTGCTTCTCGAAGTAGCCGAGCGAGCGCAGGAGGGTGCCGGCGGTGACCGTGTTGATCGTCCTGGACTGGTAGCCGACGGTCACGGTGACGGTGGAGCCGTCCCCGTCGGCGGAGGCGTCGCCGCCGCAGGCGGTGAGAGGGAGGAGCAGGACCGCGGTGGCGGCGACGGCGGTGACGGGGAGTGCGGGGCGTTTCGGTTTCATGGGGTGTCGGCCTCTCACCGGAGCAGGTAGGGCATGTTGACCGTGACCGCCCCGGTGGGGCAGCGGGCGGCGCACGGGCCGCAGTACCAGCACTCGTCGACGTGCATGTACGCCTTGCCGTTGCGCTCGTCGATGGCGAGGGAGTCCAGCGGGCACATGTCCACGCAGAGCGTGCAGCCTTCGATGCACTTCGACTCGTCGATGGTCACGGGCACGTCGGCCCGCTGGGGCGCCAAGGGCATGGCTGTCTCCAGGGAGGTGCGCGAGGGATTTGCGCGAGGGGGTGTCGGCGGGGTCGGGTCAGAGGGACCGGTGCAGCAGACCGCTCATCGCGATGCGGTCGCCGCGGAAGCGGATGAACTCCAGGTCGACGGGGCGGCCGTCGGCGAGGTGGGTGAGCCGTTCCAGCATCAGGACGGCCGTGCCGCGCGGGGCCTCCAGCACGGCGGCGGAGTGCGCGTCGGCGGTGACGGCCTCCAGGGTGATCTCGGCGTGGCCGAGCGGCCGGCCGGTGACGGACTCCAGGAGGCGGAAGACGTCGGTGTTCTCCAGGTCGGCGCCGAGCAGTTCGGTGCCGATGTCGAGGGGCAGGTAGGTGAGGTCCAGGGAGAGGGGGACGCCGTTCAGGCGGCGCAGCCGCTCGATGTAGAGGACGTCGGCGCCGGGCGGGACGCGGAGACGTTCGGCGACCGGGGCGGGGGCCGGGACGGGGACCGTGGTGCGGACCTCGTTGGTGACGCGGCCGTGCTCGTGCAGGGTCTCCGCGAGGCCCATCAGGCGGTCGAGCCCGTGGGCGTACTTGCGGCCCACGACCACGGTGCCGATGCCGGGCTGCCGGGCGACGAGGCCCTCGGCGCGCAGCAGGTCGAGGGCCTGGCGGACGGTGTTGCGGGTGGAGCCGTAGTCGGCGGCGAGGGTGTCCTCGTGGGGGAGGGTGCCGTCGGGGTAGGCGTCGTCGAGGAGCTGTCGGCGCAGCAGGTCGGCCAGTTGACGGGCCCGGTCGGCGCGCAGCCGGCGCCGCGTGCGCTGGGCGGCGACGGTGGTCGCGCCCTGGCCGGCGTGGTCTCGGATGCGGTCGGTGGGCGGCATGGCTGGAACCATACCTATCCGGTCGGATTAACGGTGTTGCCGGAATGTTGCGCCACCCCGGGCTCCGCCGGTCGCGCGGATGAGCTGGGGTTTTCGTGGCGGGCGGGGGACATCTGCCACGGGGTTCTCCGGCTGAGGGCGCGGGGTGCCGCGTGGTGCGGTCGCGGGGCGGGTCGCGCGGCCCGACGCTGCCGGGGCGAGGGCGAGGGCGAGGACGAGGGTGCGGCTAGGCCAAGGCCGTCAGGCCCGGGGCGAAGGTGATCAGGAGGGGGATGAAGGGGACCAGGGCGGCCGTCGCCGTGGTCAGGGCGCGGTGGCGGCGGGGGAGGCGGGGACGGGGTTCCAGGAGACGGTCGACGCGCTCGCCGAGGAGGCGGTGGCTGGAGGCGCAGGACAGGACGCCGCGGTGCTGGTTCAGCTCGATCAGGGCCAGCGCGGTGGTCAGGTGGCCGCAGCGCCGGGAGGCGGTGTCGTCGGCCGAGAGCTCGACCAGGCGGTGGGTCTGGTCGCAGAAGTGGGCGAAGAGCGGAACGCTCGGGAACCCGGTCGCCAGGGCGGTGGACAGGTGCAGCAGCCAGTCGTGCCGGGCCCGGGCGTGGCCGCGCTCGTGGGTGAGGACGGCGTCCAGCTGGTGGTCGGTGAGGCGGTGCAGGGCGCCGGTGGTCACGATCAGCTGGGGCGGGTTGCCGGGCATCCACCAGGCGTCCGGGTACTCGTCCTCCAGCACCAGCAGCGGCCCGCGGGAGGCCGGCAGCCCCGCGGGCAGGTCGGGGGCGCGCTCGCGCAGGTGGGCGCGGGACCGGGCACGCCGGCGGCGGGCCTCGACGAGTTCACGGGCGAGCATCGCGGTCGTCCAGGCGGCACCGCCCGCCAGCAGCAGGGTGAGGACGGCGGCCCAGACCGGGCCGGCGGAGAGGTTGTACGCCGCGGTCACCGCGGGCGGCGCCGGCGCGAAGAGCTGGGCGCGGACGGTGCCGAACACGGCGGCGGCGCCGAGGACGAGGGCCGTCAGACAGCACAGCAGCACCGTGGCGACCAGGCACTGCCACACCCACAGCGCGACCACGGGATCCCGCTCGGGCCACGCGGAACGGGTCAGCGCTCGGGGCACCGGTACCGCGGCGGTCACGGCGACGACGAACAGCAGGAGCAGGCAGACGGTCATGCCACTGGCTCCGGATCCTGGTCGAGGATGGCGGCTCTGGCTGTACAGGGGCTGTGCTGTGCTGTGCTGTGCTCGGTCGGACGGTGCCGGACCGGACCGCGGCGGCCCGGGGCGCACACCGCCCGACGCCAGTATGACGGGACCGGGCGGTGCGAGTCAGCCGTCGGCGGGCCCCGGATCGCTCCGTACTCCCGGCGTACGCCGTCCCGCCACCTGACACCCGGAACCCCGGATCAGAACCTGGGGACCCGAGAGCCCGGGAACCCGAGAGCCCGGGAACCCGAAGGCCCGGGACCCCGAGAGCCCGAAGGCCCGGGACCCCGAGAGCCCGAAGGCCCGGGAACAAGGCACCCGCCCCCGCCGGGCGAACCCTCAGGCCTCCCGGCCGACCACTCGCCCGGTGACCTCGCCCAGTCCCACCCGGACGCCGCCGGGACCGGGAGCCCAGGCCGACAGGGTCACCACGTCGCCGTCCTCCAGGAACGTGCGCTTCCCGTCGGGGAGTTCCAACGGGTCGCGGCCGTTCCAGGTCAGTTCGAGCAGCGACCCGCGCTCCCGCTCGGTGGGCCCGCTCACCGTGCCCGAGCCGTAGAGGTCGCCGGTGCGCAACGAGGCGCCGTTGACCGTCATGTGGGCCAACTGCTGGGCGGCCGTCCAGTACATGGTGGAGAACGGCGGCTCCGAGACGACGTGGCCGTTGACGGCGACCGAGATCCGCAGGTCGTAGCCGCCGGGGCCGTCCTGCTCGTCGTCCGTGTCGTCCAGGTAGGGCAGCAGCTCGTGGGTGCGCTCGGGCGGCGCCACCCGTGCCTCGTCCAGCGCGTCCAGCGGGGTGATCCACGCGGACACCGACGTGGTGAAGGACTTGCCGAGGAACGGGCCGAGCGGGACGTACTCCCAGGCCTGGACATCCCGGGCGGACCAGTCGTTGAGCAGGCAGAGTCCGAAGACGTGCTCGCGGAAGTCACGGAGCGCCACCGGACTGCCCAGCTCGGAGGGCACGCCCACCACGAAGCCGACCTCGGCCTCGATGTCCAGGCGGACGGACGGGCCGAAGACGGGAGCGGCGTCGGCCGGGGCCTTGCGCTGCCCCGACGGGCGTACGACGTCCGTGCCCGAGACGACGACCGTGCCGGAGCGGCCGTGGTAACCGATCGGCAGGTGCTTCCAGTTCGGGGTGAGGGGGTCGGCGGCCTCGGGGCGGAAGATCCGGCCGACGTTGCGGGCGTGGTTCTCGGAGGCGTAGAAGTCCACGTAGTCGGCGACCTCGAAGGGCAGGTGCAGGGTCACCGACGACAGCGGGTGGAAGAGGGGTTCCAGGGTCTCGCGGTGCGAGGGGACCGTCACCCACGCCGTCAGCGCGCGCCGCACGTCCGACCAGGCGGTGCGCCATGCCGCCAGCAGCGGGTTCAGGGTGGGCTGCGCGAGCAGGGACGCGTACGGCGAGCCGAGCGCGTGGGCCGCCGCGCCCGCGTCGAGGACGTGGTCGCCGAGCCGGACGCCCACCGTCCGTTCCGTCCGCCCGTCCGGGCCGGGGACCGAGAACACGCCGTACGGAAGGTTGTGCGGGCCGAAGGGGTCGCCCTCGGGGACATCGAAGGGGGGCATCGGGTGCTGCCTCGCTCTCGTGCTCGCCATGTGCGCCGTGCGCGCCGGGTGTGCCGCGTGACACGTGGTCGGGCCACACGTTACGGGTGCTCCACCGGTCTTGGGCAGTCGTTTCCCCGTCTCCGGGTGGTCGACGGCGCGGCGACGGCGGACAGCGGAACAAAAGGAAGACAACGAGGTTGTGGGCATGATCGGACGTCCGCGTGCATCCGCGTACGGGTTCGAGCGCACTCGCTCCGTCCTCGTACGGAAGCGGTCGCGGGTGAGTCGGAGGGGTGCGGTGTCCGTATTCTCTGATCATGGACCGCACCGCGTACTCACTCGTCGCCACCGACCTGGACGGGACGCTGCTCCGCGGCGACGACACCGTCTCCGAACGGTCGCTGGCCGCGCTGGCGCGCGTCGCCGGGGCGGGTGCGCGGCACCTCGTGGTGACGGGGCGGCCCGCCCCCCGGGTGCGCGCCCTGCTCGACCGCCTCGGCTGCGCCGGACTCGCGGTGTGCGGGCAGGGCGCGCAGGTGTACGACGCCGGCGCGCACCGGATGCTGTGGTCGGTCACCCTGGACCGGGAGCTGGCCGAGACCGCGCTCGGCAAGATCGAGGCCGAGGTGGGCCAGGTGCACGCGGCCGTCGACCAGGACGGCGTCGACGGGCTGACGCTCATCGAGCCGGGCTACCTGATGCCCCACCCGACCCTGCCCGCGGTCCGCGTCGAGCGGCGCGAGGAGCTGTGGTCCACGCCGATCAGCAAGGTGCTGCTGCGCCATCCCGACCTGACCGACGACGAGTTGGCGGCGACGGCCCGCGCGGTGGTCGGCTCCCTGGCGACGGTCACCATGTCGGGGCCCGGCACCGTGGAGCTCCAGCCGTGCGGCATCACCAAGGCGACCGGTCTCGCGCTGGCCGCCGAGCACCTGGGCCTGGAGCGGCGGCGGACGATCGCCTTCGGGGACATGCCCAACGACATCCCCATGTTCCAGTGGGCGGCCCACGGCGTCGCCATGGCCGGCGCCCACCCCGAACTCAAGGCGGTGGCCGACGAGGTCACCACGACGAACGAGGACGACGGCGTGGCCGTCGTCCTCGAGCGGATCTTCGGTACCTCGTGAGGCACTGCCGTGAGGCACTCCCCGTGAGGCGTTGCCGGGGTGGCGCCCCCGCTGGGTGCGCCACCCCGGCGGTGCGGCCTAGTAGGCGCTGAAGACGTTGTCCATCGAGCCGTAGCGGTCGGCCGCGTAGTTGCAGGCGGCGGTGATGTTGGCGACCGGGTCGTACGGGTCCCAGGAGGTGCCGGCCACGTGGTACGCCTGGAAGGTCGGGTCGATCACCTGGAGCAGCCCCTTGGACGGGGTGCCGTTGATGGCGTTGATGTCCCAGTTGTTGATGGCGAGCGGGTTGCCGGAGGACTCCCGCATGATGTTGCGGTGGATGCCCTCGTAGGTCCCGGGGATGCCGTGCTGCGCCATGATGTCCAGCGACTCGCGGATCCAGCCGTCCAGGTTGTCCGGGTACGTCACCGCCGCCGTGGTGGCGGTCGTGGCGGCGGCCGGGGTGGCCGCGGAGGCGGTGGCGGCGCCGACGAGCGGCATCGCGAGCACCGCGGCACCGGTTCCGACCAGGGCGAGCTTGCGAGCGAGGCGGCCGGTGCGGGCGTGACGGTTCTGACCGTTGGCAGACATGCAGTGTCCCTCTCCTTACGCCTGCGAGGTGAGCTGTCGGGTTCGGGCGGGGAGGTGCCCGGCCGTGCCCTGACGGGTACGGCTTCACCCCGAGCCGCTCCGGTGGTGACCGGCGCGGCGACTTACCTGGGTCCCCCGCTCCTGCCTGCGAAGTGTTGGGTGGATGACTGTGCGACGGGCGATGGCAGGATTCGGCGTCCGCCCGACAGGCCGGGAACGTATGCGAGAGCACATGTCCGAAACAAGTGCAGGAATCACCCAACATGCCTGTTGACCTTGGTCTGGGGGGTTTGAGGCTCTTGATCCTTTGCTGTTGCCAACCCTCAACTGGCTTGCGGGACAAAGGGAGGGCACAGGTTGTGGAGAGGTTGCCCGCAGGCGGTCCGGAGTGAGTCAACTCACTGGCCTCAACAAGCACGGCAAAACGGGCATTAAGCCCAACTAGGTCCCAACCGGCCGTGGGTGGGGGCGGCTTCGGGTGTCGAGCGCGGTGGAAGGGGAAGCGGGGTGGTGAGCGCGCGGGCGGGCGCCGCGGGCGCGGGTGCCGGTGCGGGCGCCGGTGTCTGTGCCCGGGCGGGCGTCGAGGGGGTGACGTTCTCGGAGTGCGGGCCGTTGGAGGGGGTGGTGGGATCTTGGACGGCGGCTTCCGGCCCGCTCGCCGTTCCGGGTCCGGTTCGTCCCCTCTGGCGATGTGCGATTTCGATCAGAATCTGCTCGTATCACCTGATCAAAAACATATCGCTCATGATCCGATACCGACCGGCCTGTAACGGTGGGCGCTAGCGGTGATCGAAACGTGACCGGATACGCTGACTTGAGTGGTGGCAGCGACCTATCGACAAACCAGGTAATCGCCAGTAGACACCAGCAGACAGGAGACCCCTCGTGACCGTCGTCGGGCCGTTCGGGCTGAGCGTGCGGGACCAGGCTCTGGAAGCCGATGTCCAGGCCGGATTGGTTGCTGTCGAGGAAGGGTTGCTCGAGGCAACCAAAAGCGAGGTGCCGTTCATCACGGAGGCCGCCCAGCACCTGGTGCGGGCCGGTGGGAAACGGTTCCGGCCGCTGCTGGTGATGCTCTCGGCGCAGTTCGGCGACCCCTACGCCCCCGGGATCGTGCCCTCGGCCGTGGTCGTGGAGCTGACCCACCTCGCCACGCTGTACCACGACGACGTGATGGACGAGGCCGCCGTGCGGCGCGGGGTGTCCAGCGCGAACACCCGCTGGGGCAACTCGGTCGCGGTCCTCACCGGTGACTTCCTCTTCGCCCGCGCCTCGCAGATCCTCGCCGACCTCGGCCCCGAGGCGGTCCGCGTCCAGGCCCTCGCGTTCGAGCGGCTGGTCACCGGCCAGATCCTGGAGACGGCCGGACCGCAGGACGGCCGGGACCCGGTCGATCACTACCTGGACGTGCTGGGAGGCAAGACGGGCTCGCTGGTGGCGGTCTCCTGCCGGTTCGGCGCCATGATGTCCGGCGCCGACGAGACGGTGGTGGACGTGCTGACCCAGTACGGCGAGCGGCTCGGCGTCGCCTTCCAGCTCGCGGACGACGTCCTGGACATCGCCTCCGACTCCGACGAGTCCGGCAAGACCCCCGGCACGGACCTGCGCGAGGGCATCCCCACCCTGCCCGTCCTGCGGTTGCGCGAGCGGGCGGGCCGGCTGGGGCTGGCCGAGGACCTCGCCCTGTGCGAGCTGCTCGACTCCGACCTGAGCGACGACGCGCGGCACGCCGAGGCCCTGCGCCTGCTGCGCGCCCACCCCGCGCTGGAGCAGGCGCGCCGCGACACCGTCCGGTACGCAGAGGAGGCCCGCGCCGCGCTGGCCCCGCTGCGGGAGTGCGACGCGAAGGTGGCGCTGGTGGAGCTGTGCGACGCGGTGGTCCACCGGGCCGGCTGACCCCGTCCGGCCCTGAGCCGGGGGCGAGCCTTGCGACGCGTGCGTCCACCGGCTGATCCCTTCGGACCTCGCGCCGGGCGCCGTCGGCCGCGTGCCGTCCACCGGCGGCGTACCCGGTTCCGTACGGACACCGGCGGCGTACCCGGCCCCCTACGGGCCGGGGGAGCCGCCGCCCGTGTGTGTCATCCCGCAGGAGTAGGCGGAGTTGAGCCCGCGGTCTGACGCTTGTGCTCCGGTGATTTGGTCAGATGGACACCACGGGAAAACACCAATCCTCACCGATTCGGGTGAGAATGGCGGCTCACGGGTGAACGAGTGACATCGCGGGACAGCCGCCGCCGACGACGGAGGTAGGGCACACATGGCACCGATCGATTCCGACGACAGCACGACCGCCGGAGCGGGCGAGGAGCCGCAGGCCGGCCGGCGCAAGGCCGCGCGGTACGTCGTCCCGGTCGCGGTGGTGGGAGTGGCGGCCGTGACGATCGGCCTCGTCCCGGCGCTCGCCGACTCCGGGGACCCCGACCTGCCGAAGGTCACGGCGGAGCAGCTCATCGAGAAGATCGCCGCGTCGGACGTCCAGCAGATGTCCGGCACGGTTCGGATCAACACCGACCTGGGCCTGCCGGACCTCGGCGGTCTGGAGAGCGGCCTGATGTCCGGCATGGCCGCGGGCCGGGGCTCCGGCGGCGACGACGAGGGATCCGCCGCCGACCCGTCGGCGAAGCTCACCGAGCTGGCGTCCGGCAGCCACACGCTGCGCGTCGCCGTCGACGGCCCCGACCGGCAGAAGCTGTCCCTGATGGAGAACGCCGCCGAGTACAGCCTGATCCACGACGGCAAGGACGTCTGGGGCTACGACAGCAAGTCCAACGAGGTCTACCACTCCACCGCCCCGGCCTCCTCCGGCAGCGCCGGGCAGCCGCGCAAGGACGTGCCGGCCACCCCGAAGGACTTCGCCGCCGAGGCGCTCGAGTCGATCGACGACACCACGTCCGTGTCCGTCGGCGGCACCGCGCAGGTGGCCGGCCGGGACGCGTACCGCCTGGTCGTCGAGCCCAAGCAGGACGGCTCCACGGTCGGTGCGATCACCGTCGCCGTGGACGCCGAGACCGGCACGCCGCTGAAGTTCACGCTGACCCCGGCGAGCGGCGGCGCCGCCGTCGTGGACGTCGGTTTCACCAAGGTCGACTTCGCGAAGCCGGACGCGTCCACGTTCGACTTCACGCCGCCCGAGGGGGCGAAGGTCACCGAGGGCGACAAGAGCGCCGAGGCTCCCGGGCACGACCGCAAGGCCGGGGGCGGACCCGCCGAGGGGCTGGACGGCCTCAAGGTCATCGGCGAGGGCTGGAACTCGATCGCCGCCTTCGACACCGGCTCCCGGGGCGGCCTGCCCACGGGCTCCTCGGCCGGCGACCTCGGAGCCCTGGGCGGCTTCCTCGGCTCCTTCGGCGACCAGGTCAAGGGCGACTTCGGCTCGGGCACGGTCTTCAAGACCCGCCTGGTCAACGCCCTGATCACCGACGACGGCAAGGTCTACGCCGGTGCGGTCACCAAGGACGCGCTGGTGAAGGCGGCCGACGCCGCGAAGTAGCCCGTACACGGCCCGCCGCCCGTACGGCGGGAAGGCCGGGACGAGGAGAACGAGGGAGCCGATGGCCGAACCGTCCGCCGTACGAGCGCGGCGCCCGGACCGGGAGAGCGAGGACGACGCCGTCATCGCCACCCGCGGGCTCACCAAGCGCTACCGCGGCGGACAGCTCGCCGTCGACGGTCTGGACCTGACCGTCCCGGCGGGCAGCGTCTTCGGCTTCCTCGGCCCCAACGGCTCCGGCAAGACCACCACCATCCGCATGCTGATGGGGCTGATCGAGCCCACCTCGGGCAGCGCCCGGGTCCTCGGGCAGCCCATGCCGCGCGCGTCCCGCACCGTACTGCCCCGGGTCGGCGCCCTCATCGAGGGCCCGGCCCTGTACGGCTTCCTCACCGGGCGCGACAACCTGATCCGCTACGACGCCGCCGACCCGACCGCCGACCCGCGCACCCGGCGCGAGCGCGTCGCGGCCGCGCTGGACCGGGTGGGCCTCGCGGCCGCGGGCGGCAAGAAGGCGAAGGCCTACTCGCTCGGCATGAAGCAGCGTCTTGGCCTCGCCGCGGCGCTGCTCCAGCCGCGCCGGCTGCTCGTCCTGGACGAGCCGACCAACGGCCTCGACCCCCAGGGCATGCGAGAGATCCGCACCCTCGTGCGCGAGCTGGCCTCCGACGGCACCACCGTCTTCCTCTCCTCCCACCTGCTGGACGAGATCGAGCAGGTGTGCACCCACGCCGCGGTGATGGCCCAGGGGCGGCTGCTCACCCAGGGCGCGGTCGCCGACCTGGCGGCCGGGGCGCGCGGCCGGCTGGCGGTGACCACGCCGGACGCGTCGGACGCCGCCCGGGTGCTGAAGGAGCAGGGCGCCGCCGACGTGGCCGTCGCCGGTGACCGGGTGACGGCGGAGCCACCGGAGCGGGACCTCGCGGAGGTGAACGCGGCGCTGGTCGCGGCCGGGGTCCGGGTCCGGGGTTTCGCTCTGGAACGGGCCTCGCTGGAGGACGCGTTCGTGGCGCTGACGGGGGAGGGGTTCGATGTCGCGGGCTGAGGCGTCGCACACCGGCGCGCGGGGAGAGCCGGTGGAGGAGTCCGCCGACGCGGGGCCGGGCGCGGGGCCGGGACCGCGGGCGGCACGGCGGCCGAGCCCGCTGTGGTCCCTCGGACTGCTGCGCAGCGAACTGCTGACCACCTTCCGGCGCTGGCGCACCCTCGCCCTGCTGGCGGTGCTCGCCGCCGTGCCGGTCCTGGTGGGCATCGCCGTGAGGATCGAGACGAGTGACGGCTCCGCGCCCGGCGGGGGCGGGGGCGGCGAGGGACCGGCGTTCATCTCGCAGGTGAGCAACAACGGGCTGTTCCTGGTCTTCACCGCGCTCGCCGCGACCCTGCCGTTCTTCCTGCCGATGGCCGTCGGCGTCGTCGCGGGCGACGCGATCGCGGGCGAGTCGAGCGCGGGCACGCTCCGCTACCTGCTGGTCGCCCCGGCCGGCCGTTCCCGGCTGCTGCTCACCAAGTACGCGACGGTGCTCGTCTTCTGCCTCGCGGCGACCCTGGTGGTCGCGGTGTCGGCGCTCGCGGCCGGTGCGCTGCTGTTCCCCGTCGGCGACCTGATCACCATCTCCGGCACCCGGATCACCTACGCCGAGGGCCTGGGCCGGGCGCTGCTGATCGCCCTGGCCGTGGCCGCCTCACTCGTCGGCGTCGCGGCCCTCGGCCTGTTCGTCTCCACCTTGACGGGCAGCGGCATCGCGGCGATGGCGACCACGGTCGGGCTGCTGATCACCGTCCAGATCCTCGACCAGATCCCCCAGCTCGACGCCCTGCAGCCGTACTTCTTCCCGCACTACTGGCTGTCCTTCGCCGACCTGATGCGCGAACCGGTCTACTGGGACGACCTGGTGAAGAACCTGGGCCTCCAGGCCCTGTACGCGGCGGTCTTCGGCTCGGCGGCCTGGGCGCGCTTCACCACCCGCGACATCACGGCGTGACGTGACGCCGGTCCGGCCTCAGCGTGCCCGCCGCACCGACAGGCGCAGGGAGCCGTCGTCGCCCCGCCGGACGAACAACGCCCCCTCGTCCAGCGCGGCGGCCGGCACCAGGGTGCCCCCGGGCAGCGCCTCGGGTGTCCCGGTGCCCTTGGGCACCACCACGCCCGCCCCGGAGCTCGTGGTGCCGTACGCGGTGCCGTCGTCGGTGACGGCGGTGACCGTGACGCCCGGACGGCCGTCCTCGGCGGCCAGGCACCGGCCCGTGCCCGCCTCGACGTCGAACAGGACCGCGCCCAGGCCCAGACGGGTGCCCTTCGGCGAGGCCACCGGCTCGCTCGGGGCGTCCGGGCCGTCGTCGTCGCAGGCGGTGCTCGCCAGCAGCCGGCCGCTCGCCAGGTCGTGCGCCGACCAGACGTAGGCGTCCGCGGGGTCGGCCGCCCGCCAGCGGGCGACGAACACGCCGTCGCGGACGCCGGCCAGCGTGCCGTTCTGCTCCCCGCTGACGAACGTCCGGCCCGTCTCGACGCCCTCCGGCGCGATGTCCTCGCCGCTCCAGCCGCCCGGCACCCGGATACCGCCCGACGTGCCGCCGACCACGGGCCCCTCGGGGGTGACGGCCACCACGGCGCTTCCTACGCACATCGCGGAGTCGCAGTCCGGGATCAGCGCGGCGGGATCGTCGTACCGCGTCACCCGGCCGGTGCCCGGGTCCACGACGGCCCGGTGCTCGCCGGCCGACCGCCAGGAGAGCAGCAGCCCTGCCCCGCCGTCCCGGGCCTGGACGGACCCCTCCTGCGTGTTCACGGGAACCTGGACGTCGTGGAGCGGGGCGACGGAGTCGCCGGAGGCGTACAGCGGGTAGAGCCCGATCCGCACGACCTCCTTCTCCTCGGACAGGGCGCCGTCCGTCCGCTCGCCGACCGCCCACAGGGCCAGGTACGTGCGGTCCCCGTGCCGGACGGCGGTCAGCCCGGGGGCGCCGGAGCCGCCGGGGGCGTCCGGGTCCGTCGCCGGCAGCCGCTGGACGGTGCTGGTCCAGCGCACCTCGCCCGTCCCCGCGTCCCGCACCCGGACCGCGTAGCCGTCGCCGGAGGGTTCGACGTGGGCGACCGTGCCGCCGACCGCGACGACCGGCTCGGCGTCCGTGGCCGGGGGCATCCGGCCCGCTTCCTCGTCCCAGCCCCGGCCGCCGTCGAAGGCGGGCGGCACGTCGAGCCGGGGCGTGGCGTGGCCGCCGTCCGGGCCCCGGCCCGTGTCGTCCCGCTGCCCGTCGTCGCCCGAGCCGCACCCGGCGAGCAGTACCGCGGCCAGGGCGGCCGCCAGTGCGGTCCTCGTGGTGCGCATGGTCCGTTCCTCCGTGATGGCTGGTCGTCGGGTTCCCCGGGCGCGGATGTGCCGTGCGGCGCGGCCGCCGGCCGTCACCGGGCGGGTCCGCCGCCCCCGCCCGGCTGCGGCGGCTTGGGCAGCCGGGGCGGTGTGGTCGGACCACCGGTGGCCGGTCCGGCCCCGGGCGCGGTGCCCGGTCCCTGCGGTCTGCGCCCGGACTGGAGGCGGGCCGCGCCCGCGACCGGGTTGGTGCCCGCACCGGCTGCCGGATTGGTGCCCGCTCCGGCGGCCGGGGGAGTGGTGCCCGTCCGCGCCGTCGGTGCGTTGCCGGACTGCTCCGCGCGGTGCTTGGCCAGGTGCGAGCCCTGGAGGGCGGTGGCCATGAAGCCGGCCGCCACGTTGCCGCTCTCCGGCGGCGCCGTCCTGCGGTCGACGACGGCCAGCCTGGCCATGTCCTTCTCGCTGAACACGTTGCCGGGCAGCATCCGGGAGGCGGCCCCCGTCACGTCGACGGTGTGCTGCCGGTCACCCGCCTGGAAGTGCAGCCGGTAACCGAGGTACTGCTCGCTCCTGTCGAAGAGCAGCTCGCCCTTGACCTGGCCGCCGCTCTGCCGGGCCCAGGCGTCGAGGGAGTCCGCGGCCTGGGGCAGCCGGGCCACCCGGCCGAGGCAGGCGACGTAGGCGTCCCCCTCGACGTCGCGGGCCTTGAGCCGGACCCCGCCGTCCGGGGTGCGGACCGTCTCGACGGCGCCCAGCCGCTGATTGGGCACGGTGACCAGGCGCCCGTCGCCACCGAGTTCGGCGTCGTACTGCCGGCGCATCGCCAGGTACTGGGAGTCGTTGTGGAGGACCCAGGGCGCCGCGGTACCCACCATGGTCACCCGGGCGTTCGGGTTGCCCTCCAGGATGATCTCCGTGTTGGCGATGGCGCCGCCGCCGATACCGGCGATCACCCAGTTGTCCGCGACCGTCGGGTCGTAGGCCCCGTCGCCGACCTCGTCCCCGAGCAGGACCCGCCCGGGAGCCTCGGCAGTGGCCTGCTCCCACTTCGCGGTCGCCTCGACGGTCTCCCGGGCCCGGACGGCCGCCGAGTCGTCCCCGGCCGCGCGCAGCGCGTCGCCCACCGCCGGCTCGGCCAGGATGTCCAGGGCGGCGGCGGCCCGGCCCTCGCCCTCCGGCAGCGCGGCCAGCCGGTCCCTGGCCTGGAGCGCCTCGGGCGTGCCGACCGTGCCCAGGTGGTCGGTGAGTGCGCGGGCGGCCTCGTCCATCGTCGGTATCTGCCGGTTCACGCCCGGTACGACCTCCGGGGGAACGCCGGTGGCCACCAGAGGGGTGCCCACCACCTCGACGGTGACCGGCGGCGAGCCGTCCGCCGGGGATATCTCGGCGAGCAGCCGTCCGTCGTCGGCGAGGCTCAGCGAGGCCCGCCCGTCGACCAGCGGGCCGGCGGCGGCCGCGGTGTCCTCCCACAACTGGAGCGCCGCGAGCGAGACCCGGTCCTTCGGGTCCCCGAACCGGTACGGGTCCCAGCCGACCTCCCGCAGGTGCCGCACCTGGTCGGCGGACTGCACGATGCCCTTGATGGGGTCCACGTGCCAGCGGCCCCGCGAGTCGACCAGCAGGACGTCGGGATCGCGGCCCGCGAGCGCGGCCCCGCCGCCGATCATGATCTCCCGCTGCGGGTACCGGCCCTCGGGCAGGCCGGCCGCCTCGGCACGCAGCTGCTCCAGTGTCCTCAGGCCGGTGTCGGTGCGCTGCCGGGCCGCCTCGTCCCGGGCGGCGCCGAGCTGCTCCCGGGGGATCGGGGTGCCGTCGGAGTGCAGGCCCGGCAGCGGCAGGGCGGGGGCGGAGCCGAGCGGCGCGCCGGTCGCCCGGCCCTCCGCGACCCGGGCCCGGTGCTCCCCGAGCACCTGCGCGTCGGCGGGGGCCAACTGGTCGATGGGCCGGCCGAGTTCGCGCAGGGCGCGCCGGGCGTCCGTCGTCAGGTGGGGCCCCACGGTGTCGGTGCGGATGGCGACCGCGTACTGCTCCAGCGTCCGGGCGGCCGTGTCGTCGGGCGGCGCGCCGACCCGCAGGCCGGTGTGGTCGATCAGCTGGGACAGCTCGCCGCGCGCCTCCTGGCGTTGCGGCCCGGTCAGCGTCCCGTCGTTCATGCGCTCCGTGAGGTAGTTCAGCTCGCCGACGCGGCCCAGGTCCTCGTCGGACAGCCGCGGCCGCTCCGGCAGCGCGGCGCCGCGGCGCAGCATGTCGCCGGCGGCGGGCGCCTCGGCGCGCTCGGCACGGTCCCGCACGGAGAGCAGCTCGTTGACCTCGTGGCTGAGCGCACGGCCGATCTGCTCGGGCGCGATGCGGTCGGAGAGCTGGACGACGTGGTTGTCGGAGGCGGTGTTCACGAAGCTGCGCGCCACGGTGCGCTCGGGCAGCGACGCGGACTCCAGCCTGAGGGTGAGGTCCCGGGCGTTGTCGTCGGTCAGCGAGAAGAAGCGGCGCCCGTCCTGCTCCGTGATGCCGTTCACCCGCAGCCGGTCGGCGTACAGCGCCTGGACCACCACGGGCAGCGCTGCCTCGGCCTCGGCGAGCACCCGCTCCTGCGGAAGCCGCGTGCCGCTGTCCGCCCGGAAGCCGGTGCCGAGGACATCCGTGGCCGTGATGACCGTCTCCTCGGGCCGTTCCCTCTCGTCGCCCTGGTTCACTGACGTCTCCCCCCTGCGCCTATGAGCCCCGTAGAATCCTGCCATGTTGATCGCACGTTCGTTGCAAGAGGCGCACCTCTACATCGACCTCCACCCCTGTGAGTGCGGCGCCGAGCAGTTCGCGCGCGAGCACCGGCTGGAGGACCACGACGGCGCTCTGACCGCGGTCTTCGAGGGCACCTGCCCGCAATGCGGGCGCGCCCGCTCCTTCGCGTTCCGCATGGTGGACGAACTCCCGCCCGCACCGCCCGCGTTCGGGGGCCCGGAGCCCTCGCGCATCGTCGATCCGGGCGAGTTCATGTGGGTCAGCGACGAGATCTCCACGGAATCCGGTCTGCGCCTGCTGGGCACGGCGCCGGCCGAGCACCGGGCGGTCCGCCCGTCGACGGCGTACGCGATCGCCGCGCTGGAGGAGGTCGCCAAGTTCCTTCCCCCGGGAGCGGACCGCGTCCCCGCGGACCGCTTCGTCTCGGAGCGCGGACGGGCCCTGTACGCCAAGGACCCCGAGCGGTTCACCCGGGCGGAGATCGACGAGTCCCTCAAGCTGAAGCGCTCCATCCTCGCCGGGATCGACCACTTCAGCCCGCCTCGGGGCTGAGGCCGAGCAGCAGTGCCATCAGGCCGACCAGCGTGGCACTGCTGACGATCTCCCTGCGGGCGATCATCGCGGGGATCCGGGAGAGCGGGACCCACTCCACCCGGTCCGACTCGTTGCGCTCGGTCGGTTCGCCGATCCGCACGGCGTCGTCCGTGCGGAAGACGAAGTGCCGGGCGTCGGTGATGCCGGCCGCCGGCTCCGCGTAGACCAGCTCGCGCACCGTTCCCGGGCGCCATCCGGTCTCCTCCTCCAGCTCGCGCGCGGCCGCCCGCGCGGCCTCCTCGCCGTCCTCGACCAGCCCCATGGGCAGCTCCCACGCCCAGGTGTCCGTGACGAAGCGGTGGCGCCACATCATCAGCACCCGCCGCTCGCCGTCGACGGCCGCCGTCACGGCGACGTCGCGCAGCCTGACCACGTGGTAGTCGGTGCGGGTGCCGTCCGGCTGCTCGACGTCCAGCGCGCGCAGGCCCACCCACGGGGTGTCGTGGATGACGCGTTCGGTGTGGACGGTCCAGCGCATGAGGTCCTCCCCGGTGTGTTTCGCCCGATGTCCGCCGATGTCCGCCGGCGTGTCCGTCAGCCGTCGTACGCCTCGACCGTCGGCGCCGCCTTGGCCCGGTGGCCGCCCGGCCGGCATCCGGCGAACGGACCGTGCGGCGAGCGGAGTTCGGACAGCACGGGGCCGAGGTGGTCCCGGTGCCAGACGGCCGGGCCGGAGGCGCCCGCCGCCGGGTCCGTGTACTCCTGCCAGGCCAGCCACAGGGCGTGCAGCCGGGCGACCGCCTCCAGGTGCTCCCACCAGCGCGGGCACCACGGCTGCGCGGAGGTCACCTCCCGGCCGTAGACGGGAAGCAGCAGGTCGGAGACCCACAGGGCCAGGTTCCGCATCTCCTCGGCGTACTCGGCGCCGTCCAGGTACAGGATGAAGGCCGGTGCCTGCGGCTGCTCCGGCGTGGGGTCGGCTTCGTGGGCGGGGGCCATGGTGGTCACGGGAACGCCTTCTGTGCGGCTCGGGCGGTGATGGCTTTCACTTCGGCCTGGGCGGCGGCCTGGATACGGTCGGCGCCGGGCTCGGCGTACCAGGGGCGCAGCCGGATCAGGGCCGGCCGGACGCCGGTGGCCAGGAGCAGCGCGGTGCCCTTGGGCAGGGCGCGGATGCGGTCGGCCGGCATGATGCGCTCCAGGCGGTAGGAGGTGGAGCGGGACCGGCCGTCCCTGCTGCGGGACACGCTGACCGTCGACACGTCGTGCTCGCCGACCAGCCGGGAGACCTTCTCCACGAAGTCGGCGTCGTCCAGTCCGGCGCCCAGCAGCTTGATGGTGGCGGCGCCCCACAGCGCGTCCATCCCGGCCTCGCCCCAGACCCGTACCCCCTGCCGGTAACTCTGCAGCAGGGTGACGATGTTGATGCCGCGCGAGCCGAGGTGGGAGTAGAGGTCGGGCAGGTCGGAGATGCGGCAGACGTTGGCGGCCTCGTCCAGCACGGCCGTCATCGGCGGATCGAGGCGGCCGCCCAGCCGCTCGGCGGCGATCACGCCCGCCCGCAGCACCGAGTCCGCCGCCGCCGCGATGACGCCCGCCGCCGAGCCGCCGCCGTCCTTGGAGAGCAGGTACAGCGTGTCGCGGGACAGCGCGTGCTGTTCCGGACGGAACTGCGGCACCGCCGCGTCCGGTGTCACCCAGGCGGCGATGGCCGGGTCCAGGAGGCAGGCCACGCACTGGCGGGCCGTCTCGTAGATGCCGTCCCGGGTCTCGACGGCGCCTTGCACGGTGCCCTGCAACTGGTCGGCGAGGGCCGGCATGGCCGCGTCGCGCAGCAGGTCGACGGGGGTGCGGTCGGCCGGGTCGGCCAGCCACGACAGGACCTCGACGACGCCGCGCCCGCCGCGGTTGGCGGCGTGGAAGAGCGCCGTGAGCGTGTTCTGCGCCGCCGAGATCCAGAAGTCGCGCTTGGACGCGTCGTCGTTGACCGCGCCGACGAAGTGCCCCGCCAGACGCCGGGCGCCCTCGATGGTGGCGGCGTCGGCCAGCATGTCCCACCACATGGCGCGGGGGGTGTGCGCGATGCCCTGCGGGTCGAACACCCAGACCTGGCCGATGCGTTCGCGCTCGGCCCGGGTGACGCTGTAGACGTCGGACTTGTTGGAGGTCAGCAGGACGCTGCCCTGGGCGCGCAGCACCCGGGGCACGGCGATGCCGGTGGACTTGCCGGCGCGCGGCGCCATCAGGTCCAGCTCGACGTCCTCGTGACTGGAACGCAGTTCGGGACCGTTCGGCTCCAGGTCGCCCAGCAGGTTGCCGGTCTCGTCCGGTTCGGGCTTGGCGGCCTTGGACAGGGACGGCCGCAGTTCCCTGGCCCGGGCCGCGGCGCCCTTGGGCAGCAGTCCCGCCAGTTCCTTGCGGCCGGCGAGGCCGTCGGGGCGCCGGCCGCGGCCGCGCACCAGGATCACCACGGCGACCACGAGGGCGATGAACACGCCGAAGACCACCGCGATGCCGGCCGTCACCGCACCGCTCGACGCGTCCGGCCACAGGGCCCGCGGACCGTCCTGCACCAGCGTGGACAGGGTGGACAGCGTGAACGGCGGCGGGTTCCAGCCACCGCCGGCCAGGGCCGCGCCGAGCGTGCCGCCCAGCCAGGCGCCGGCGAAGCCGCCGCCCACCAGGACGGCCACGACCGGGATGACCCAGGGCAGCAGATCGTCCGAGGCGCCGTGGCCCTTGCGCGTGGGGCGCGTACTCATCTCGGTCCCTCCCCCTGCTTGGTGAGGTTCAGCTCGTTGCCCGTCCAGCGGGTGTTGGTGTCGTGCAGAGCGCGCTCGGTGTCGGTGATCGACACCTTGATGGGGATTCCGGGGCGTCCGCCGACCTTGATCAGGAAACGGCCCCGGCCCGGCGGCTCCTCGTTGATGCCGGTGCCCGCCCAGCCGGGCGGGGACGACCAGGAGGAGACCAGTTCGATCTCGCGTTCCGACATGCCGACGATCTCGCCCAGCTCCCGCATCTCGGTGCGCGGCAGACCCGCGCACACGACCATGCCGGCCCGTTCCACGAAGCCGCGCGCCTTGGCCCGGTCGGCCTCGCTGCCCAGGGCCTCGGCGTCCTTGAGCGTGTGGGTGATCTTGGCGTCGCCGAGTCCGAGGGAGCGGTTGAGACGGGTCAGGGCGTCGATGCGCTCGACGATGCCGGAGGCGGCGCGCAGCGGCCGCCACAGCTCGTCGAGGACCGTGAAGAACCAGCGCTGCGGGGCGAGTCCGGCGTCCGCGAGCGCGTGCGCGGCGGCCACCGTGCCGAGCCCGTCCGACCAGGCGGCGAGCATCGCCGCCGCGGTGAGCTGGGTGTCGGCCTCGCCGATGCGGGAGATGTCCACGCAGACGGCCGGCGACGCCGGGTCGATCCTCGTCGAGGTCTCGGTGGCGAAGGTGTCGCCGAGCGGACCGTCCAGGATGCCGAGCAGCGAGCGGTGCAGCGGGTCGACGGCTTCCTGGTAGCGGCCGATGTCGCCGCGGTCGAGCGTGACGGCGCGCACCCGGTCGGGGCCCTCGTCGAGGACCCGCAGCAGGTCGGGCAGCAGGGGGGCGCGTCCGCGCTCGGTGCGGTCCACGAGGTGGTGCAGGCAGGCGGAGAGCACCGACTGCTCGTGGTCGTCCATGGGCCGTCCGCGCACGATGGTGATGAGCGCGGCCACCATGTTGAGCACCCGGCCGTGGGCCTCCGCGGCCAGGACCCGCCCGCGTTCGCCGCCGAGCCGCAGCGCCGCCTCGCCCATGGCGCCGGGGTCGAGGACGTTGATGCCGCCGACGCCGCGCCCGATGGAGATCACCTGGCCGCCCAGCGCGCGCACGGTGTCCGCGTAGTCGGGTTTCAGGTCGCCGAGCACAAGCGGGGTGACACCGGTCGCCGTGAGGCCGATGAGCATCCGGTTGACCAGTGTCGACTTGCCCAGTCCCGGCATGCCGAGCATGAACAGCGAGGGGTTGGAGATGTAACGGGCCCGGGTGAACCACGAGATGGGGTCACCGCAGACCGTCGCACCGGTCTGGAGGTGCTGGCCGAGCGGCACGCCGGTCATGGGGGCGCCCGATCCGGCGGCGAACGGCCACAGACCGCAGGCCTGCACGGTGGTCGCCCGCCACATCGCGGGCGGGTCCACATGGCCGACCTGGCCGCCACCCGGGCCCGCCCAGCCGCGCGGTGGCACCGTGGGCACCCGGGGCGTTTGCTGCTGCCTGCTCACAGGGCCTCCCGGATCTGGTACGGAACGAGGGTGTGCTCCCACGGCAGCAGCCCGACGGGCAGCGTGCAGGTGAACGCCGAGGCCTGCATCCGGTCGGCGGGCCGCAGCACGATGCGGGAGGACGCCTGGAGGTTGCGCATGGTGACGGCCGCGTCCTCCAGGTCCTGCTCGGAGTCGACGGTGACCGTCGCCATCAGCGAGAACTCCACGAGCCCCGCGCCGGACGCCTCCTCGGCCGCCGTCTGCTCGGCCGCCCGCACCTCGGAGGTGGCGCGGGCCTGCACCAGTCCGCCGCGCGAGCCGGCCATGAAGTGGGCGGAGCGGCGGTCGGCCTCGACGATGCGGGCGGACGTCGCGGGGTCGATCGGCCGGTAGATCAGCGAGATCCGCTTGCGGCGGGTGCCCGACGCGGGTTCCAGGAGGCCGCGCAGCACGCTGGAGCGGACGGTGCCGCGCGGTGCGAGGGTCAGCATCCAGGTGCGGGAGACGCCGGAGTCGTGCTTGTAGGCGTTCACGGTCTCGACGGCGGCCGCGGGTCCTGCGTCGTCCCACTCGATGCCGGTCGAGGAGTGCTCGGCGCGGGTGCTGAGCACGTCGGGGGCGACCGCGGGGTCGTAGGCGACGCGCACGATCTCGGCGAGCCGTTCCGCCGAGAGCGGGTACGCGGAGCCGCCGCCGGCGGCGATCAGGCCGGACAGCAGGCCCGGCAGCCGCATGGACAGGTCGGTGATGACGTCGTCGGTGCCGCGCTTGGGCCCGGCGGTCGGGCCGTAGGTGAGGGCGACGTAGGTGTGCATCTCCGACGAGGCGGCCGGGTAGCGCTCGACGACCTCCTCCATGACGGCCCGGGCCGCGGCCGGGGCGTCGGGCGTGATGCGGGGCAGGACCTCGGCCGCGAGCCGGGTGCCGGTGTCCGGGGCGGTCTCGACCACGACCTGGGCACCGCGCAGACCGGGCTCGTGGGAGAGCCGGGCCAGCCAGTCGCCCCAGGACGCCACCCAGATGTCGACCTGCTCCGGGTCGACGAGCGAACCGCCGTCCGGGTCGCAGCCGATGACGAGGGTGTAGAGGTTGCGGCCCGGGTGGTGGAGCACGCCGAAGGGACGGTCGTAGGCGTCCCGGCCCTCGTGCATCTTGGTGCGGGCGAGGAGGCCGGGGGGCTGGAAGCGGCCGCCGGGGCGTCGCGAGAGCGGGCCGGAGACGTACGTGGTCGAGCCGTTGGCCTTGCGCTTCATCCAGCCGATCCGGACGGCGAGGACCTGGTAGACGTTGCGGCCGTCGGCGGTGCGCAGCGCCAGCGGGGCCAGGAAGGCACCCACCGGGACGAGCACGGCGATGGCGAGCATCAGGGAGACCAGCGAGGCCAGCAGCGCGACCAGGAGCCCGCCGAAGGCGACGACGGTGCCGAGCAGGCCCAGCGGGCCAAGACCGGGCCGGCGCGGGCGCCGCCAGTTCCCGTAGGTGGGACGCGTCATGGCGTCGGTGGACATGGGCTTCCTTCTTCCGGCTTCTGCTTGGTACGACGACGGCGGGGTCGGGCGGGCGGTACGGAGCGGTGGGACACGGGACTGCGGGATGTGGGGCGGTGGGACACGGGACTGCGGGAGGCGGGGCGGGAGCCGGGCCGGGAAGGTTCCCGGCCCGGTCTCCGCGCCGTCGGTCGGCTACTGGTTGTGGCCCTTCATCCCGTCGTTGTCGTCCAGGGAGTTGGCGACCTCCGAGGCTGCGGCGACCCCGGTCTGTACGACCACCGCGGCGGCCTGTGCGGCCAGCGCCACTCCTCCGGTGGCCGCTCCGGCCGCGGCGCCTGCCGCGGCCCCGCCCGCGGCACCGCCCGCACCGCCGGCTCCGGCGCCGCCGCCCGCTCCGGCTCCCCCGCCGCCTGCTCCGGCTCCGGTGGACGGAGAGCCCTGCGGTGCCGCGGACGAGCCGCCCCCGCCTCCTCCTCCGCCGCCGCCCCCGCCGGCGGCTCCGCCCGCGATGCTCACGGCGCCGCTGGCGAGGTTGTTGACGGCGTTGAGGGCGACCGTGCCGCCCGACGTGCTGCCGAGCGCCGCGGTGGCCGGGACGATGAGCTTGAGCAGCGCGGGCAGGGCGAAGACCGCCAGGATCAGCATGCCCATGCCGGCGATGGTCCGGGTGAGGTCCTTGGTGCCCTTGGCGTCCTGGGTCATCGCCGTCGCCGAGAAGATGATGAGCGCGGCCGCGGGCTTGTAGAGCAGCCAGGCGGCCAGCCAGCCGACGTGCTTCTTCCACCAGCCCTCGCCCCATCCGGTCATGGAGGCGGACGCGGCCAGCGGCAGGGTCCCGATCAGCATGATCATGACGCCGATGCGGATGTACATGAGGACGATCTGGACGAACGTCGACAGGATCACCAGCAGGCCGAAGACCAGCACGAGACCGGGCTGGCCCAGGGTCATCACGCCCAGCATCTCGGCCGCCTGGCCGCCCAGGTCGGACTTCGCATAGACCTCCTCGGCGTAGGCGTCCGAGGCCCGCATCAGCGCCCCGGCCGCCGGGACGGCGATGGCCCCGGCGAGGAGCACCTTCCACATGCCCATGAAGGCCACCTTCATGGACTGGCCCCGGCGGTCCAGGGCCATCCGTATCGCCGCCATCAGCAGCGAGGCCACGGCCACGTATCCGACCAGCCAGTTCAGCTCGCCCTGAATGGTGTTGATGGGGCCGCCGGTCCCGCCGGCCTTGACGCCCAGCCACACGCCGTTGAGCGACTTGAGCACTTCGGAGGCGGCTTCGCCGATGGCCTTGGCGAACACCTCGACGGCTCCGCTGGTGACGCCCTCGCCGATCTCGCCCAGGCCCCACTGCAGGCCCTCGCCGACACAGTCGTAGACCTTCCAGGTGCAAGCCATGTCACGCCTCCCAGGTGATGAAGCCCTGGGTGCCGCTCACCTGCGCCATGCCGGAGTACACCGAACCGTCGGCACCGGGCACGATCTTCCAGTCGCCCTCGTGCCACCGCACGGTGACGGAGGCCGTGCCGTACACACCCGCGTTGGGTCCGCGGAGCAGGAACATCACTGTCGCCTCTTCCTTGTCGTACGCCAGGATCGAGAAGCCCGCGTAGCCGCCGGCGTCGGCCTTGCCCGAGGTGGGCTTGTCCTCGTCCTGCGAGCGGCTGGAGACCAGCGCGTCGCGGGCCGGGCCGGGCACGACCTGCCGTTCCACCACGTCACGCCAGCCCGGGTAGCTGAAGTGGTCCGTGATCGCCTGGGCGGCGAACACCGCCCCCATCGGAGTGTGCGCGTAGCAGGACCAGACGGGGCCGTCGTACGTCAGCGGACCGGCGGTCCTGGAGACCGGCACGAGTCCCGTTCCGTTGGCCTTCCACTCGAAGTCCTTGGGAACGGCCGTCGGCTTGGTCTGGTCGCTGTCGTCGGTGCGGCAGCCCGCGGGCCGGGCGTCCGGCTTCTCGTGGTCGCTCGGCGTGGGCGTGGCCGGCGGCGCCGTCGGATCGTCGTCGGCGCGGTTCGACGCGCCGCCGCCGCTCGTCAGCGCGATCAGGCCGATGATCAGCAGCGTCGCCAGGAACCCGGCCGACAGGATCCAGCCCCGCTGCTGCCAGAAGGGCTTCTCCCACTCCCCGCTGCCCCCTCGGGATCGACCGGGGTTCACCATGTCGTTCCTTCTCTCTGTTGGGACGCGAGGTGCGTCAGCCGAAGACGAAGGTGACGACGGGGCCGGCGGTGGCCACCAGGACACAGCCGCCCAGCACCATGCCGAGGCGGCCCATGTGCTCCGAACCCTCGCCGCGGCGCATGGAGATGGCCATCATGGCGCCGGTGATCAGTACACCGGCGACACCGGCCGCGGTGCCCGCCCAGGCCAGGATGCCGAGCACGGTGTCGACCTTGCCGGTGAGGGCGCCCGGAGCGTCGCGGGTCGGGTTCGGTACGCCACCGTCCGCCAGGACAACGGTCCGGTGGGCCTTGGCGACGAGTGTGTCCAACATGGTCTCTCCCCGATGTGGTCGGCCTGACGGCCGATCAGACAATTGCTGGTGACTGCGAATTGGCCGGTACTGGTGCCGGCCGGTGGCGTCGACGTGAGTCTTGCGACCCCTGAGGTGTCGCGCCATGGCGTGTGACGAATCAGCACCACGCTGTGACATGTACGTGGCATTCGAGACGTCGAGGTGTCTGTTGCGGTGCCGGACCGGTGCTGGTCCGGTGGCGGTGGTGGTGGTGGCGGTGGCGGTGCCGGTGCCGAGGCCTCAGCCCGTCACCCGGTCACCCGTCACCCGGTCATCCGTTCAGGAGGAACGACACGAGGGGCCCCGCGGAGGCGCCGATGACGCAGGCGCCCATCACCGTCAGGAACTCCCGCAGGTGTTCCTCGACGTCGCCCGTCTTCACGGCGAGCGCCATGCGTGTCCCGACGATGATCAGCCCGGCGACACCGGCACAGGTGACCAGCCAGGCCATCCAGCCCAGCACCGTGTCGAGCTCACGGGTGACGTCCGCCCCGACGGCGAGTACGGCCATCTCTCCAGTGCTCATCGGATACTCCTCATGACATGCGTACGGGTGGGGCGGCCAGCAGCGCGGCCAGCGCGGCCGTCTCCTTGGGCGCCGGAGTGCCGAGGTCCCCGGTGCGCCATGCCGGCGTCCAGGGCACGCGGTGCACGTCCGCCGCCGAGCCGATGACCTTGATGCGCTGCTGAAGCGCACGCGGCAGGCGTCCCGGCGCGTCCGCGACCAGCACGACGGCGACGAGTTCGAGGCCCGGTGGCTGCTCCCCGCGCCGGAACACGTCCAGGGCGCGGGACACGGCCTGAAGACCGGCGGCATGGGTGCGGCCGACCAGCAGTACGCCGTCGGGCTCCCCCTGGTCCGGCCGGGGCCAGGCGCGTCCGCCGTCGAGGCCGCCGAGGACGGTCGCGAGGGTGGACGTGCCCGCACCTCCGTGTGCGCCGACCCAGACCAACTGCCGGGTCGGGTCCGTCACATGGGGGTGCGGATCGACGTCCTGCGACGGGGTGGCCCCGTCGATCGGACCGCGAGTCCAAATCTCCGGTCCCATAGACGCGTTGCTGGTCACCGCCAACTCTCCCCCCGTGTCGGTTCAGCGGAACACCGTGAGATCTTCGCTGATGACGGAGGGGCTGGTAACACCCTGTGAGGCCCTGGGACGAGTTTGTGACGAAGCGGTGACCCTGTCGGGCACCGCCGCCGGGGAGACTCAAGCGGTCGTTGCAGGAACGTGGTTGGACCCGAGGGGGGTTGATGTCGCAGAACGGGGGAGGCGCGGCGGCCTGGGTCGTCGGCGGCTCGGTGGCCATGGTGCTGATGCCCGTGATCATGATGGTCGCGGTCAGCGGCGGCACCAGTGCGGCGGGCGGCGGCGCCGGCACCGGGGTCGGCGGAGGCTTGAAGGGCGGCGCCGTGCCCGAGCAGTACGTTCCGTGGGTGCTCAAGGCCGGCGCCCTGTGCGACGTGATCAAACCGGCCGTCGTGGCCGCGCAGATCGAGGCCGAGTCCGGCTGGAACCCGAACGCGAAGTCCCCGGTGGGCGCGGAGGGCCTGTCCCAGTTCATGCCCGGCACGTGGAAGACCTGGGGTCGCGACGACGACGGCAACGGCCGCGTGTCGCCCTACGACCCCGGCGACGCGATCATGGCGCAGGGCCGTTACGACTGCGCGCTCGCCAAGCAGGTCGAGGGCTACAAGAACCGGGGCGAGGCCTCCGGCGAGACGCTCGACCTGGCCCTGGCCGCGTACAACGCGGGCCCCGGAGCCGTCCAGCAGTACCACGGCATCCCGCCGTACACGGAGACGCGCAACTACGTCACCCGCATCAAGTCCCTGATACCGAAGTACGAGTCGGTCGACGACCCGCCGGGCAAGGTGCCGCCGGGGCAGCAGATGGCCATGCCACTGCGCGGAAACCCGCCGGTCACCTCGCCCTACGGCATGCGCTTCCACCCGATCCTGCACGTCAACAAGCTCCACACCGGCATCGACTTCGGTGCGTCGCAGGGCACGCCGTTCCTCGCGGCCCGGGACGGCAAGGTCACCTTCGCCGGCTGGTCCAACGGCTACGGCAACCGGGTGGTCATCTCGCACGGAACCATCGACGGCAAGCAGGTGTCCACCACGTACAACCACATGTCCGCCTTCAGCGTCTCGGTCGGGCAGAGCGTCAAGGTGGGCCAGCAGGTAGGTGCGGTGGGCTCCACGGGCTACTCGACGGGTCCGCACGCGCACTTCGAGGTGATGCAGAACGGCGACTACGTCGATCCCGCACCATGGCTGGGGTTGAAGTGACGGCACAGGCCAGGGGGGAAACGATGGGAAAACGCTCCGCACGGGCCCTGCACAGGTCCGCGACCGGCGCGCTCGCGGTGGTCACCGGCCTCGCCCTGCTCTGCGGGTGCGGGCTGTCCGACCACCGCGAGACCGGGTCCGGCAGCGGCGGCACCGGATCGGCGCAGCCGTCCGTCGCCCCGAAGGCCCCGGTACCGCCCGGGAAGCCGCTGGGACCCGACGCGCACGTGCCCGACACCGGGGTCGTCGACGAGGACGACGCCACGGCGGTCTCCGAAGCCTGGGCCGAGACGACCTACGGCTACGACACCGCGTACGACACGAGTCCCCAGGACGCGGTGCTGCGCGGCGTCCGCTGGTGCACGGAGCGCAAGGCGGCGGCCGAGCGTCAGTACCGGCCCGCGAGCGGCCCCGGGAACGAGTGGACCACCTGGGCCGGCCACCGGGCCTGGACCACGGTGGACGTGAGCAGTGAACTCGAGGACGACGCCCCGCCGGACGGCGAACGGATCGCCTACCGGTCCCTGGTCGTGTCCGGCACCGCCCACGGCCGGGACGGCTGGGAGGGCGCCGGACCGCGTCTCAACGCCTACGTCAAACTGGTCCGCGCGGGCGTGGGTGATCCGTGGCGCGTGGACGACGTGACGGTGGTCGAGGCCGCGAGACCGCCCGCGCCGAGCACGCCGGCTTCCGCGGGGTCACCGTCCGACGATTCCAGGCAGTGAGGGAACCGATGCCCAGATTCAGTCGCAGCGAGAACAAGCGGCGGAAGAACCAGGCCGAGCCGGAACAGGCCCCCGCCTCCGGACTCAAGCCCATCGAGGTGCACGTCACGGTCGACGGCAGGGCCACCGTGGGCGGCCTGCCGGTCGCCGCCGGCTCCGGCGAGAGCGTCCAGAGCGCCGTGCTGGACTATCTCCACCGCCTGGTGCTCGCCACCGGCCACCCCGTGTCGGCCACCGTGAACGACGAGCGGATCGGCTACCTCACGCCGGTCCGCGTCGAGGCGGACGGCTCCAGCGCGTTCGCCGGGGAGCCCGTGCCGCTGCCCCGTGACGTGATGGCGGCCGCCCGGGCCGTGGCCGAGGAACACGCCTCCGTACGCGCGCAGGCGGTCGGCGGGCTGCCGGCCGCGGCCGTGCCGGACGAGCACCCGGTCGCGCGCGAGCAGCCCTCGACCATGCCGCTCACGGCGGTCCCGGCGTCGGCGCGGCCCGTCCGGGACAAGTCGACGAGGGCCCTGCGCGCCGTGCCCGACCCGGCTCCCGGTGAACCGCTCGCGACGGAGCGCACGTCCGAAGGGACCCCGCCTCCCCCGCCGCCCACGCCGATCGCGCCGCCGGAGACGACGCCGGCCCCGTGGTCCGAGGAGCGGGCCGACGTCAGGTCCGAGGTACGGGCCGAGGCCCCGTCGGAGGTGCGGGCCGAGGCCCCGTCCGAGGTGCGGGCCGAGGAACGGCCGCCCGGGCGCACGGCACCGGCGGCACCGGCACCGGCGGCACCGGCACCGGGGAAACCGGCGCCGGCGGACGTCAGGACCCCGTCCCTGCTGGCGGAGCCCGTGCACCGCATCAACGAGGCCGTGCGCATGGGCCGGATCGAGTCGGCCGCCACCATGGCGGAGCAGACCATCGCCTCCGCGGTGCAGCGGCTGGGCGCGGAGCACCCCGAGGTGTTGCAGCTGCGCGAACTCGCGGCCTACATCGCCTACCTGGCGGGCGACGCCCACCGTTCCTTCGTGCTCTCCATGGCGCTGGCCCGGGTCCGCCGGGGCCGCGACGACCAGGCGGCCTTCGGCAACGTGCTGAGCGCGGCGGCCGCCTGGCGGGCGCTGCGGGATCCCGCACTGGGGCTGGCCCTCGGGCACGAACTGATCGCGCTGTGGGCCGACATGGCCGCCGCCGGCGGCGCCGCGGCCGCCGATCCCTCGCAGCTGGAGTCCGTCCGGGCCCGGATGGGCCGCCTCGCCGAACGGGCGCGCGGCGTGACCGGCGGCCGGGGGGAATCGGAGGGACCGCATGCGCAGGGCCGGTGACACCGCCCCGGATCCCGCCGGGGGCCGTTCCAGGACGCCGCCCTCGCCGGGCCCCGCCGCGCGTCCGGGCCCACCGGTGCGGCCCCGCCCGGCGGCGGCCACGCCTCCCTCCGAGGAACGGCGTCGAAGCCCTCGGCGCGAGGCGGCCCTGAGGCGCTCGCCGCGCCCCCGCGTCGAGGTGACGTTCAACGAGCTGACCGGAATCGCGAGCTGGCGCACCGTCACGCCCGGCGGCCGGGCCCGACCCGGACGGGATCGGTCCGGACGAGGGCACGGCGCCGGCGACGGTGAGGTGCCGCCCGGCGCCTCCCGGGCGTCGGCGCTGCGCTCGGCGGGCAGCGGAGCGCCCGGGACGCCCGCCTCGGGCGCCGCCCCGATCCCCGTACGTCCCGCGGCGGTGCGCGCGGTCGTGAGTACGTCGGGAGCGCCCGCGGCGGGGGACCAGGGAGCCCAGCTGGCGCGGACCGCGCTGCTCCGGTCCCAGGTCCAGGGCGACCTGTCCCGGGCCGCGGGCATGCCCCGGGTCGTGGCGGCCCGCCTCACCACCACCGTCCCCGCCCACCTCACCGGCCTGTCCGCGGCCCGTGCGAACACCCTCAGGACGGCCCCCGCGGCCTCGCGCCCCGCATCACCGGCGTTCTCGCCCCCGTCCGGCCGCGGCCCGTCCGGTCGCTGATCCACCGGGGGGCCGTCGGCGGCCGGGCGGCCTCGCCGACGGCTCCCTCGCACCTGGAACGAGCCTGTGACACCCCGGTGACGTGAGAATCGGGAGCGGGCAGAGAGACTCGACGGTAGGTGCACGACAGGCATGACAGGCTCTGGACGGCAGGGGACGGAAACCGCCGACGGAAGCCGCCGATGAGTGGGGGAACGATGTCTCGACTCGGCAGCGACAACCAACGGGAGCACGAGCGCGCCGAGCGCTCGCCCGATTCCGTGGCGACGCCGATCGACGTGCGCGTGCCGGCGGGGGGCCCCGGCGTACGCGGCGCTTCGGTCGACGGTTCACTGGTCGTCGCGGCCCCGGGCGAGGAGATCCAGCACGCCGTCCTGAACCGCCTCCACCGGCTCGCCCTCGCCGCCGGCCACCCGGTCCTCGCCACCGTCCACGACCGGCGCATCGGCTACTCCGTCCCCCTGCGGGTCGACCCGGACGGCGCCAGCCACCTCGCCGCCGACCCGGAGCCGACGGCATCCGAGGAGGCAGCGGTCCGACGGGACTCGCAGACGCACGTACTGCGTCCGCCGGCACCCGAGGAGGCGTCCGTGCGGGGGGACTCGCGGACGCACGTACTGCGTCCGCCGGCACCCGAGGAGGCGCCTGTGCGGGGGGACTCGCAGACGCACGTCCTGCGCCCGCCGGCACCCGAGGAGGCGCCTGTGCGGCGGGACTCGCAGACGCGCCTCCTGCGCCCCCCGGCACCGGTCCGGGACAGCGCCCCGACGTTTCCGCTCCCGGCCCTGTCCCGGACGGGAGGGGAGCGCGTCGGTGCCGAGTCCGCACCGACGTTCGCGCTGCGCGCCGTGCCGGAACCGGCCGGAGGGACGACGCCGCCCGGCACGGTGGCGCCGCCGACGGGGGTGTTCGGGCCGCCGCCCCGCATGGACGGTGCCGGCGCGCCCGGTGCCGCACCGCGGGACACGGAACGGCAGCGGCATCCCGAGCCCGCCCCGGCACCCCAGCCGGCCCCGGCACCCCAGCCGGCCCCGGCACCCGGGTCGGACGCCGCCTCCGCTCCCGAACCTAGGCCCGCCCCCGTCACGGAACTGGGCCCCCGCCCCGACTCCTCCTCCGACCCGGACCCCAAGCCCACCCCCGCCCGCGGGTTCGACGCCGTGGCCGAGGCCGTGCTCGGGGACGGACCGCTCACCGCGCCCGGCGACGCCACCGCCCCCGCGCTGCTCGCGGAGCCGACGGCCCGGATCAACGAGGCCGTCAAGGAGGGGCGTACGGAGGACGCGGCACGGCTGGCGGAGCAGACGGTGACGGAGACCTCGGACACGCTGGGTGCCGAGCACCCCGAGGTGCTCCGGCTCCGGGAACTCACCGCTTACATCGCCTACTTGTCCGGCGACCCGGACCGCGCCTTCGCGCTCTCCCTCGACCTCGCCCGGATACACCGGCGTTCGGGCGACGCCGAGGCCGCGTACGGCAACGTCCAGAGCGCGGCGACCGCCTGGCGCGCCGTACGCGATCCCGCCCGGGGCCTCGAGCTGGGGCACGAACTGGTCGGCCTGTGGGACGAACTCGCCGCCGAGGACGGCCCGGCCGCCGAGGACGCCGGCGAGCTGGAGTCCGCCCGCACCCGCATGGGCCGCCTCACCCGGCGCGTCGGCGCCCAGGCCGGCTGACGCGGCGGACCGGACGGCATCAGGCGGGCGGCGTCAGGGCGGGCGGCCCCGCCCCGACGCGGGGGCGGGGCCGCCGTGGCCCTACTGCGACAGTTGCCAGACCGCGTACGCGACGGCGTCGCTGTTGCGGTCCAGCGCCGTGTCGTTGATGTTGGCGGTCGTGTCGCAGGACGAGTGGTAGCAGCGGTCGAACGGCTGGCCCACGGTGCCGCCCCACTTGGCGGCCTGCGCGGAGGTCTTGCGGTAGTCCGCGCCGCTGAAGAGGCCGCCCACGGGGACCCCCGCGTTCTTGAAGGGCGCGTGGTCGGAACGGCCGTCGCCCTCGGTCTCGATCTCCGTGGAGACGCCGATGCCCGCGAAGTAGTCCTTGAACGTCTGCTCGATCGCGGGATCGTCGTCGTAGACGAAGTAACCGGGGTTGGGCGAGCCGATCATGTCGAAGTTCAGATAGCCGCTGATCTTCGCGCGGTCGGCGGAGCCGAGGCTGTTGACGTAGTAGCGGGAGCCGACGAGCCCCAGCTCCTCCGCGCCCCACCAGGCGAAGCGCAGGTGCTTGGCGGGGTGGTAGCCGGAGCGGGCGACGGCGAGCGCGGTCTCCAGGACGGCGGAGGAACCGGAGCCGTTGTCGTTGATGCCGGGTCCCGAGGTGACGCTGTCCAGATGTGACCCGGCCATGACAACCTGATTCGCGTCGCCGCCGGGCCAGTCGGCTATCAGGTTGTACCCGGTGCGGCCCGAAGCGGTGAACCGCTGGACGCGGGTCGTGAAGCCGGCCGCGTCCAGCTTGGCCTGCACGTAGTTCAACGAGGCCTGGTATCCGGCGCGGCCGTGGGCGCGGTTGCCGCCGTTCGCCGTGGCGATCGACTGCAGTTGCGCCAGGTGGGCCTTGACGTTGGCTATGGATATGTCGGGCGCGGCGGCTGCCTGGTCCGCCGCCGGCGCGGGCGCCGCGCCGGCGGCCGAACCGCCGGTCACCAGTGCGGCGAGTGCGACGGCGGCGGCTGTCAGCGCACGCCCGGAAAGGAGGAGCTTCATGTGGGGGGCTCCGAATTCCTAGGGGGTCCCTGGGGAGGGGACCCCGCAGTGAATGAGGTGCCTGGATGGTGCGGGCGGCACTGACCTCCCGTCAAGACCGGTATTCGGCCACCGGGTCGCACATACCGGAGGCCTGCCGGTCGCGCCCCGGGCGGGACGCGGGACGCCCTAGTGGACGCAGAACTCGTTCCCTTCCGGGTCCGTCATCACCACCCACTCCCCGCCGGGTTCCTTCACCTGCCGCTGCACGCTCGCCCCCAGCGCCTCCAGCCGGGCCACCTCCGCCTCGCGCCGTCCGTCCGCGGAGTGCACGTCGAGGTGGAGCCGGTTCTTGCCGGTCTTGGCCTCCGGCACGCGCTGGAACAGCAGCCGCCGCCCCAGTCCGGTGCCGCTCTCGTCCTGCACGGGGTCGTCGGGGTGCCGTACGGCGGCCAGGTCGCGCCAGGCGCGGCGGCCGTGGGACTCGACGGTCAGCTCCGCCGGCACCGCCCCGAAGCCCAGCAGTTTCTCGATGAGCGCGCTGTTGTCCTCCACCTCGTAGTGGAGCGCCGCGGCCCAGAAGTCCGCTTGCGCGTGCGGTGCGGCCGCGTCGATGACGATCTTGAAATGCAGGGGAGCGGGCCCCGGGGCAGAAGTCATGCCCCCACTTATACGACGCGGCCGGTGCCGCGCGCCGGGTTACGGCTTCGCCGCCCTGACGTCCCGCTGCTCGGGCGTGCCGCCCGCGGCGGCGGGGGCCGGCGACCCGGAGGCCACGATGCCCTGCTCCCGCGCCGCGATGTCGCCCTTGACCGGCGGCACGCCCGCGCCCGCCCGGTTCAGCTGCTCCCTCAGCGCCCGCGCCGTCCGGCGGGCCGTGCGCAGGGCGTCCCAGGTGAGCAGGCTCAGCGCCAGCCAGACCAGTGCGAAGCCGGCCCACCGTTCGGGCGGCATGGCCTCGCCGAAGTACAGAATGCCGAGCAGGAACTGGAAGACCGGCGCCAGGTACTGCAACAGCCCCAGCGTGGACAGCGGCACGCGGATCGCCGCTGCGCCGAAGCAGACCAGCGGGACCGCGGTGACCACGCCGGTCGCGGCGAGCAGGGCCGAGTGCCCGAAGCCCTCCGTGGTGAAGGTCGACTCGCCCCGCGAGCCAAGCCACAGCAGGTAGCCGAGCGCCGGCAGGAACTGGATCGCCGTCTCGGCGGCCAGCGACTCGACGCCGCCCAGGTCGACCTTCTTCTTCACCAGTCCGTAGGTGGCGAACGAGAAGGCGAGGCAGAGGGAGATCCACGGCGGCCGGCCGTAGCCGATGGTCAGCACGAGCACGGCGGCGAAGCCGGTGGCGACCGCCACCCACTGCGCGGGCCGCAGCCGCTCCTTCAGCAGGAGCACGCCCATCGCGATGGTGACCAGCGGGTTGATGAAGTACCCGAGCGAGGCCTCGACGACATGGCCGCTGTTCACGGCCCATATGTACACGCCCCAGTTGACGGTGATGACCGCGGCGGCGACCGTGACCAGGGCGAGCCTGCGCGGTTGCCGCAGCAGCTCGCCGGCCCAGGCCCAGCGCCGTACGAAGAGCAGGGCGACGGCGACGAAGACCAGGGACCACGTCATCCGGTGGGCGAGGATCTCACCCGCCCCGGCGGGCTTGAGCAACGGCCAGAACAGGGGCACGAGACCCCACATCCCGTACGCCGCGACGCCGTTCAGCAGGCCCACTCGCTGATCACTTCTGGACGACCCGGCCACGGGCACCTCCTTCTCGCACACGGCACGCCGGGGACGGGGAGGGCGTGCCACGACGAAGGTAGCGCCGCACCCGGCCGCCTGTCATGCCCGTATCGCCATACGGTCATGACAGGCGAGGTGGGTGCGGCGGCGAGAGGGGGGAGGTCAGCCCTTGAGTGCGGCGGCGACGGCCTCCGCGAACGGCGTCGTCGGGCGTCCGGCCAGCCGGGACAGGTCACCGGTGGAGACGACCAGCTCGCCCCTGGCGATGGCGGCGTCCACGCCCGCGAAGACGTCCGCGAGCGGCCCGGGCACCCCGGCGCCGGTCAGGATGCCGGTGTAGGTCTCCAGGGAGACGGGGTTGTAGACGATCTCCTCGCCGGTCTGCCGGCTCAGCTCGGCCGCGTACTCGGCGAAGCTCCACGCCTCGTCGCCGCCCAGCTCGTACGCGGTGTTCTCGTGGCCCTCGCCGGTCAGTACGGCGACGGCGGCGGCCGCGTAGTCGGCGCGGGAGGCCGAGGAGACCCGGCCGTCGCCGGCCGCCTGCACGACGGCGCCGTGCTCCAGGACCGGCGCGAGCTGCTCGGTGTAGTTCTCGTGGTACCAGCCGTTGCGCAGCAGCGTGTACGGCACGCCCGAGCCGACCAGCACCGCCTCGGTGGCACGGTGGTCGTCGGCGAGCGCGGCCCGGAGGCTGCTGGGGGCGCTCGTGTAGGCGAGCAGGGCGACGCCGGCCTTCTTCGCCGCGTCGATCACGACCGTGTGCTGCCGTACGCGTCCCTTGTCGAACTCGTTGCCGGAGATCAGCAGGACCCGGTCGCCGGCCGCGAACAGGCCGTCGAAGGTCTCGGGCGCGTTGTAGTCGGCGACGGCGAGCCGTACCCCGAGGGCGGCGAGGTCGGCGGCCCGGTCGCGGTCCCGGACGACCGCGGTGACCTGGTCGGCCGGCACCTTCTCCAGCAGTTGCCGCACGACGTGGCGGCCGAGGTGTCCGGTGGCTCCGGTGACGACGATGCTCATGGTTTCCGCGCTCCTTGTGGGGTTCGTTGCTTCACTAACCCTAAGGGGTGCGCTAACTGGAGGAAAGTGCCCACTTCAAAGTAAGGTACTTACCTCTGGGTGAGGCGCCAGTGCGCCGCGCAAGCCGAAGGGGCCCGGACGGGAACGTCCGGGCCCCTCTGACATGCGGTGACGGCGCTCCTGTCAGCCGACGACCGTCCAGGTGTCGTTGCCGGAGAGCAGCGCGGCGAGGTCGCCCTTGCCGTTCTGCTCGACTGCCGTGTCGAGCTGCTCGGACATGAGCGAGTCGTACACCGGCCGCACGACCGAGCGCAGGACGCCGATGGGCGTGTGGTGCAGCGTGTCGGGGTCGGCGAGCCGGGAGAGCGCGAAGGCCGTGGTCGGGGACGCGGCGTGGGCGTCGTGGACCAGGACGTCCCCCTCGTTGTCCGCGGTCACGGTGACGACGTCCAGGTCACCGGTGTGCGGATTCCGTACGACACCCTTGGCCCCGTCGGCGCCGAAACGGATCGGCTGCCCGTGCTCCAGCCGGATCACCGCCTCCTCGGCCCGCTGCTTGTCCTTGAGGGCGTCGAAGGCACCGTCGTTGAAGATGTTGCAGTTCTGGTAGATCTCGACCAGGGCCGTGCCGGGGTGGTCGGCCGCCTGCCGCAGGACCTCGGTGAGGTGCTTGCGGTCCGAGTCGACGGTCCGGGCGACGAACGAGGCCTCCGCACCGAGAGCCAGGGAGACCGGGTTGAAGGGCGCGTCCAGCGACCCCATCGGCGTCGACTTGGTGATCTTGCCGACCTCGGAGGTCGGGGAGTACTGCCCCTTGGTCAGGCCGTAGATCCGGTTGTTGAACAGCAGGATCTTGAGGTTGACGTTGCGGCGCAGGGCGTGGATGAGGTGGTTTCCGCCGATCGACAGCGCGTCGCCGTCCCCGGTGACGACCCACACGCTCAGGTCCCGGCGCGAGGCGGCGAGCCCGGTCGCGATCGCGGGGGCACGGCCGTGGATGGAGTGCATCCCGTAGGTGTTCATGTAGTACGGGAAGCGGGAGGAGCAGCCGATGCCGGAGACGAAGACGATGTTCTCCTTCGCCAGCCCGAGCTGGGGCATGAAGCCCTGCACGGCGGCGAGGATGGCGTAGTCACCGCAGCCGGGGCACCAGCGCACTTCCTGATCGGACTTGAAGTCCTTCATGGACTGCTTGCCCTCGGCCCGGGGGACGAGCTGGAGCAGTGCGTCGGTGTCAGCCATCGATGACCTCCTTCAGGACGGTGGCGAGCTGTTCCGCCTTGAACGGCATGCCGTTGACCTGGTTGTACGACTGGGCGTCGACCAGGTACTTCGCCCGGACGAGGGTGGCGAGCTGACCGAGGTTCATCTCGGGGACCACCACCTTGTCGTACCGCTCCAGCACGGCCCCGAGATTGCGCGGGAAGGGGTTGAGGTGCCGCAGGTGCGCCTGGGCGATCTCCTGGCCCGCGGCGCGCAGCCGGCGCACGGCGGCGGTGATCGGCCCGTACGTGGAGCCCCAGCCCAGCACCAGCGTCCGCGCGCCGTCCGGGTCGTCGACCTCCAGCTCGGGGACGTCGATGCCGTCGATCTTGGCCTGGCGGGTGCGGACCATGAAGTCGTGGTTGGCCGGGTCGTACGAGATGTTCCCCGTGCCGTCCTGCTTCTCGATGCCGCCGATCCGGTGCTCAAGACCGGGCGTGCCCGGCACCGCCCAGGGACGGGCGAGGGTGTGCGGGTCGCGCTTGTACGGCCAGAACACCTCGGAGCCGTCGTCCAGAGTGTGGTTCGGTCCCTGCGCGAACCGCACCGCCAGGTCCGGCAGTTCGTCCGGCTCGGGGATGCGCCACGGCTCGGACCCGTTGGCGAGGTAACCGTCGGAGAGGAGGAAGACCGGCGTGCGGTACGTCAGCGCGATCCGGGCCGCCTCCAGGGCGGCGTCGAAGCAGTCGGCCGGGGTGCGCGGGGCGACGACCGGGACCGGCGCCTCGCCGTTGCGCCCGTACATCGCCTGCAACAGGTCGGCCTGCTCCGTCTTGGTCGGCAGACCCGTGGAAGGGCCGCCGCGCTGGATGTCCACCACCAGCAGCGGCAGCTCCAGGCTCACCGCGAGCCCGATCGTCTCGCTCTTGAGCGCCACACCCGGACCGCTCGTCGTCGTCACCGCCAGCGAACCGCCGAAGGCCGCGCCGAGCGCCGCGCCGATCCCGGCGATCTCGTCCTCGGCCTGGAAGGTCCGCACGCCGAAGTTCTTGTGCCGGGAGAGCTCGTGCAGGATGTCCGAGGCCGGGGTGATGGGGTACGAGCCGAGGAAGAGCGGCAGGTCCGCCTGCCGGGACGCGGCGATCAGGCCGTAGGACAGGGCGAGGTTCCCGGAGATGTTGCGGTAGGTGCCGGGCGGGAACGCCGTCGCCGCCGGCGCCACCTCGTAGGAGACCGCGAAGTCCTCCGTGGTCTCCCCGAAGTTCCAGCCCGCCCGGTAGGCCGCGATGTTGGCCGCGGCGATGTCGGGCTTCTTCGCGAACTTCGACTTCAGGAACTTCTCCGTGCCCTCGGTGGGCCGGTGGTACATCCAGCTCAGCAGCCCGAGCGCGAACATGTTCTTGCTGCGCTCGGCCTCCTTGCGGCTGAGGTCGAACTCCTTGAGCGCCTCGACGGTCAGGGTGGTCAGCGGCACCGGATGCAGGTGGTAGCCGTCGAGAGACCCGTCCTCCAGCGGGGAGGTGTCGTAACCGACCTTCTGCATCGCCCGCTTGGTGAACTCGTCCGTGTTGACGATGATCTCCGCGCCGCGCGGCAGGTCGCCGACGTTCGCCTTCAGCGCGGCCGGGTTCATCGCCACCAGCACGTTGGGGGCGTCGCCCGGCGTGAGGATGTCGTGGTCGGCGAAATGCAGCTGGAAGGAGGAGACGCCCGGCAAGGTGCCGGCGGGTGCCCGGATCTCGGCCGGGAAGTTCGGCAGCGTCGACAGATCGTTGCCGAACGAGGCCGTTTCCGAGGTGAAACGGTCGCCGGTGAGCTGCATACCGTCGCCCGAGTCACCCGCAAACCTGATGATCACCCGGTCCAGCCGGCGGACGTCCTTGGCTCCGGCCGGTTTGCGCTGCGCTCCCACGACGGTCTCGTCGGTTCCGTCGGTCTGCTCCGCTGGGCTGCTGACCTGGCTGGTCACTTACTGGACCTCCCTCGGGACGGCTGTCCGGGGACTGGTCTTCCACCGACCGTCCCAGGATCAACCCTACGTCCGCGCACCGTGACTTCCGGTGGACATTCGCATGATGGACACGACATCGAGAGGTCCGCGGCCCGGGAACCGCACGGCTTCCCCGGCCCCCGGCACGGTGGGGGCGCACCCCCGCCCGCACCGGATTCTCATTCGTCCGGATGAGCGTCCACACCGCTGAACCGGCCCGTGCTCCCGAGGCACGGGCCGCCCGTGTCAGGAATTGAGATACGTGAGCACCGCGAGCACCCTGCGGTGATCACCGTCGCTCGGGGACAGGCCCAGCTTCATGAAGATGTTGCTGACGTGCTTCTCGACGGCCCCGTCACTCACCACGAGCTGACGGGCGATCGCCGAGTTCGTCCGGCCCTCGGCCATGAGCCCGAGCACCTCCCGCTCCCTCGGGGTGAGCCCCGCGAGCACGTCCTGCTTGCGGCTGCGCCCCAGCAGCTGGGCGACCACCTCCGGGTCCAGGGCCGTACCGCCCTGCGCCACGCGCACGACCGCGTCCACGAACTCCCGCACCTCGGCCACCCGGTCCTTGAGCAGGTAGCCGACGCCGCGACTGGAGCCGGCCAGCAGCTCCGTCGCGTACCGCTCCTCCACGTACTGGGACAGCACCAGCACGCCGAGACCGGGATGCGCCTTGCGCAGCCGCACCGAGGCCCGCACCCCCTCGTCGGTGTGCGTCGGCGGCATCCGTACGTCCGCCACCACCACGTCCGGCAGCTCGCCCTGCGCGTCCAGCTCGGTGATGGTCTTCACCAGCGCCTCACCGTCACCGACACCGGCGACGACCTCGTGCCCGCGGTCGGTCAGCAACCGGGTCAGCCCCTCTCGGAGCAGCACTGAATCCTCGGCGATGACCACCCGCACCCTGTCCTCCACGATCCTCGGCCCCCCACAGCCCGTGCACCTCACGGTCCGCGCGGCCCACGCCGCGTCCACAGACCGTCCGTGCGACGGGTCCAGCATTCCAGTATTCGGGGCCGGGCGCCGACAGGCGGCGGAAAGGGACGGGGAAGTCCTGCGAGCCGGCCCCGGCCTCCCGGGCCGTCGGCCCGCCCCGCCGTCCCGGTCCCGTCGGCCTGGGGGAGGAGGCCGGGGGAAGCGGGCGGGCGGCGGACGACGGCACGTGCGCCCGGCCCGGAGTCGGCACCGGGCCGGGCGCAGCGCGGCGCGGATCAGCGGGTCACCGGCTCGTTCCGCCACGGCAGCTCCGCCGTGATCCGCGTCGGCCCGCCGGCCGGCGAGTCCACCACGAGGATTCCGTCCACCGCGTCGAGCCGCTCCGCCAGACCGGCCAGCCCGGACCCGGACGACGCGTTCGCACCGCCCACGCCGTTGTCCACGACCTGGAGCATCAGCCGGTTCTCCGCCCGCCACACCTCCACGGCGGCCGACGTGGCCCGCGCGTGCTTGCTGATGTTCTGGAGCAGCTCCGAGACCGTGAAGTAGGCGATGCCCTCGATCGCCGACGCCGGCCGCTCGGCCAGATCGACCTCGACCCGCACCGGCACGGTGCAGCGGGAGGCGACCGAGGAGAGGGCCGCGTCCAGACCCCGGTCGGTCAGGACCGCGGGGTGGATGCCGCGGGCCAGGTCACGCAGCTCCTGGAGCGCCGTCTTCACCTCGCCGTGCGCCTCGTCCACCATGACGGCCGCGGCCCGGGGGTCCTCCTTGAGCTTCTCCTTGGCCAGTCCCAGGTCCATGGCGAGGCTGACCAGGCGGGCCTGTGCCCCGTCGTGCAGGTCGCGCTCGATGCGCCGCAGGTCGGCCGCGGCCGTGTCGACCACGACCCCCCGGTCCGACTCCAGCTCCACGACCCGCGTCGCCAGCCGGGACGGCCCCAGCAGCCCGTGCACCATGACCCGGTCCACCGTCGTCAGCCCCCGCACCAGCCACGGCGTCGCCAGCGTGAACAGCAGCCCCACCAGGGCCGTCACGGTGATCTCGAACGGGTTGTCCAGGTAGATCCGGTGCGTCTCGTCGCCGTACAGCTGGAGCCCTTCCTGGCCCGCGTACATCGGGAACACCCAGAACCACAGCGGGTAGGTCAGCATCGCCCACCCGACCGCCCAGACGTTCAGGGCGACGACGAAGGAGAACACCGACCACGGGAACTGCAGCAGCGCGTACAGCAGGCTCCGCCAGGAGGCGCCGCTCTTGAGCACCGCCCCCATCCAGCCCATCGCGCCCTGCTTCTTCAACCGCAGCGGCTCCGGGTCGGACACCCGCAGCCCCAGCAGCGCCCGGGCCCGGGCCCGCTCCATCGCCCCGAAGCCCCGGCACCCGGCGAGCGCCGCCGCCAGCACCGGCACGCCGAGGAACGTCACCAGCAGGCCCGCCCCCAGCGACACCATGGTGACGGCGTACGTGAAGAGCAGGATGCCGACCGGCAGACCCACCAGGACGTAGCCGAACTCCCGCCAGCTGCGCGCCTCGAACGGTGCGCGCAGCCCGGCCGGCAGCCGGTGGCGCCGCGCTCCGGTGTCCCCGGGGAAGCCGGACCCGTCCCCGAGCCCGTAACCCTGTCCGTATTCCGTGGCCATCGGTGCCGTCCTTCTCCTCGTCGCCCTACGGCTGTGCTGTCGTACCTCCACCCTCCTCGACCCCGCCGCCGGGCCCAATGGAGCCCGTCGGCGTCTGCGAAGGGGGGTTTTCCCTACCTCCCGGGTGCGGAGCCGGCCGCGTCGGCCGCCGTGCGGTCGCGCCAGGGCAGCTCGGCCGTGACCGACGTCGGGCCGCCCTCCGGCGAGTCGACCACGAAGAGACCGTCGACGGCGGACAGCCGGTCGGCGAGGCCCTTCATCCCCGTACCGCCGTCGAGGCGCGCGCCCCCGCGGCCGTCGTCCCCGACCTGTATGAGCAGCCGGTCGGACGACCGCCACACCTCCACGGAGGCCGACCGCGCGGCGCTGTGCTTGCTGACGTTCTGGAGCAGCTCCGAGACCGTGAAGTAGGCGATGCCCTCGATGGCGGCCGCGGGGCGCTCCGTCAGGTCGACGGTCACCTTCACCGGCACGGTGCAGCGGGTGGCGACCGAGGAGAGGGCCGCGTCCAGACCCCGGTCGGTCAGGACGGCCGGGTGGATGCCGCGGGCCAGGTCACGCAGCTCCTGGAGGGCCAGCTTCACCTCGCCGTGCGCCTCGTCGACCATGGCCGCCGCGGCGTCGGGGTCCTCCAGCAGCTTCTCCTTGGCCAGGCCGAGCCCCATGGCGAGGTTGACCAGGCGGGCCTGTGCCCCGTCGTGCAGGTCGCGCTCGATGCGCCGCAGGTCGGCCGCGGCCGTGTCGACCACGACGCCCCGGTCCGACTCCAGCTCGGCGATCCGCCGCTCCAGCCCGTCGGACGGGGACAGCAGCCCGCGCACCATCGCCCGGTCGGCGTTGGCCAGAGCGCGGGCGATGAACGGCAGCACCGGCCACAGCACGAACAACGACGTCAACGTGACGACGAAGGTGGCGACGCCCCAGGGGAACCGGATGACGTCGTACAGGACCGTGCGCCAGCCCACCGGGTCCTTCAAGGACATCCACAGATGCGCGAAGAAGCCGCGCCCGCCCTGCCGCGGCAGCGGGCTCGGCTCGTCCACCCGCACCCCGAGCAGCGTGCGGGCCCGGGCCCGCTCCAGCTTGCCCAACTGCCGGGCGCCCAGCAGCCCGGCCGCCAGCAGCGGCAGCCCGATCACCGTGACCGTCAGTCCGATGCCGACGGACAGCATCGTCACGACGTAGACGAACCCGAGCAACGCCGCCGGGAAGTTCGCCAGCAGGTGGGCGATCTCCTTCCAGGTGTGCCGGTCGTAGGCGAAACGGGCCGGCGGCGGGCGGTCGTCGGCCGCTGCGCCGGCGGTCCCGGCGGGGCTGGAAGTCGAGAGGCGTTCGCTCATACCCGTCAGCGTGCCGTGCGGCGCGGCGCCGCGCCATGAGGGGGACCGCCGCAACGCACTGAGGAAAACCCCACCCCGCGTCCTCCCGTACGACGGGCTGCTTACCGTCTCTTTATCAGGCTCTAGACTCCCGTGCGTACAGATCGTCGAACGGCAGCGTTCATGACGGTCACGACGTTCACGACAGGGAGCGAGGGGCGCACGTGCCGGACCCGACCGTCGGCGGCGCGACCGCCGGCGCCGTGACCACCGCCGACGCCACCGTCGGGCTCGCCGCGGACTACTTCCGTTCCTATTCGGTCGTCGGCCTGCTCGCCGTCGTGGGGGTGCTCTTCGTCGCTGTCGCCTTCGGCGCGGGGCGCCTGCTGCGGCCGGTGGTCCCGACCCCCGAGAAGCTGCTCACCTACGAGTGCGGCGTCGACCCCGTCGGAGAGGGCTGGGCCCACACCCAGGTCCGTTACTACGTCTACGCGTTCCTCTACGTCGTCTTCGCGGTCGATTCGATCTTCCTCTTCCCCTGGGCGACTGTCTTCGCCGACCCTGGTTACGGGGCCACGACCCTCGTGGAGATGTTCGTCTTCCTCGGGTTCCTCGCCGTGGGCCTGTTGTACGCATACAAGAAGGGCGTCCTGTCATGGACGTGAACCCCTCCGAGTCCGCACCCGTTTCCGCACCGGTGCCGCTGCCCGAGCCCAAGCGGCTGGGCACGCTCGCCCGCCTCGCCCCGGAGCCGATGAAGGTCGTCCTGAACTGGGGCCGCCGCTACTCGCTCTGGGTCTTCAACTTCGGCCTCGCCTGCTGCGCGATCGAGTTCATCGCCGCGTCGATGGCCCGCCACGACTTCATCCGGCTCGGCGTCATCCCGTTCGCGCCCGGCCCCCGCCAGGCCGACCTGATGGTCGTCTCCGGCACGGTGACCGACAAGATGGCGCCGGCCGTCAAGCGCCTGTACGAGCAGATGCCCGAGCCGAAGTACGTCATCTCCTTCGGCGCCTGTTCGAACTGCGGCGGCCCGTACTGGGACTCCTACTCCGTGACGAAGGGCGTCGACCAGATCATCCCCGTCGACGTCTACGTGCCCGGCTGCCCGCCGCGCCCCGAGGCGCTGCTCCAGGGCATCCTCAAGCTCCAGGAGAAGATCGCGCGGGAGTCCCTGGGGGAGCGGTACGGCACGTCGCCGCGGCCCTCGACGGCCGCGCTGCGAAGCGACCTGGTGCGACCGCCGGCCCCGCCCTCCGGCGCGGGCGACGCGGGTGACGCGGGCGAGACGGGGGCGGGACGATGAGCGCCGTCGGCTGGCTTCCCGCCGCCGCCGAGGAACTCTTCGGCACGGACGCCACGGCGGAGGAGTCCTACGACCTCCTGACCGTCGACGTGCCGCCCGGGTCCTGGATCACCGCCCTGGAGACGGCGCGGGACCGGCTGGGCTGCACCTACTTCGACTGGCTGAGCGCGGTCGACGAACCGGGCACCGGCTTCCGCGTCGCGGCACACGTCGCCGCGCTGGGACCGGTACGCCGGCTGCTGCTGCGTACGACCGTCCCGCACGAGGCTCCGGTCCTGCCCACCGCCGTCGGGGTGTACGCCGGCGCGGCCTGGCACGAGCGCGAGACCCACGAGATGTTCGGCGTCGCCTTCGCGGACCACCCCGGCCTCGGCCACCTGCTCCTGCCGGAGGGCTTCGAGGGCCACCCGCTGCGCAAGGACTTCGTCCTGGCCGCCCGCGTCGCCAAGGCCTGGCCCGGCGCCAAGGAACCCGGCGAGTCCGACCACGGCGGTCCCCGGCGACGCCAGATGCTGCCGCCGGGCGTCCCCGACCCCAACGAGTGGGGCCCGCTCAAGGGCCAGCTGCCGCCCGCCCCGGCCCGCCCGGCCCGGGGTGCGGGACGTGCGGCGGGGGAGCGCCCGGCCCGCGCGGCAGGCGAACGCCCGGCCAGGCGGACCCGGACGGCCGCCGAGGGCTCCGTCGGTCAGCGGACGGAGCCGCCCGGCACCGACACCCCGGCCGCTCCGCGCCGCTCCCGTACGACGGCCGAGGGCTCGGTCAGCCAGGGCTCCTCCGACGCCGAGGCGACGGCCGCTCCGGCGCCGCGGCGGTCGCGCAGCGCGAGCCAGGGCTCCGCGTCCCAGCGAGCGGCCGGCCCGACGGACGGACCCACCCCCGCGGTCACCCCCGGCTCCACCGCCGACACCGATCCCGGAGCACAGCAGGACGCCGACGCTTCCGGTGCCGCGCCTGCGGATGGGACGGGCGGGGCACCCCGCACCGGCCCCGGCCCGGCACCGCGGCGAGACCGGTCGGGCGGTACCGCGGGACCTCGGCGGAGCCGGAGCGCGTCCCAGGGCTCGGCGAGCCAGCGGGACGCCTCCGAGGCCGAGGCCGGGCAGCGGGACGACGAGGACGCCGACCGCGTCCCCGGGGACCACGGCGACACCGACACCGTGTCCCCGCCCGCCGGGGAACGGGCCCCGAAACCGGCGCCCACCGCACCGCGCAGCCCGGACGCCCCGTGGCACCACGCCCGCCCGGCGTTCGACGAACCCGAGGCTCCCCAGGGACCGGACGCCTCCCAGGAGGCCACCACCCCCCAGGAGACACAGGCCTCCCAGCAGACTCAGGCTCCCCAGGAGTCCGACGCCCCCCGGGAGCCGGATGCCTCCCGCGGGCCCGACGCCTCTCCGGGGCCCGACGGCGCTTCCCAAGAGACTGATGCCTCCAAGGAGTCCGACGTCCCCCGAGAACCCGGCACCTCCGGCGAGGTCGACACTCCCGCTCACCGGGACTCCAATGACGCCCGGGACTCCCACGACGACCGCGACCCGCACGACGCCCGGGACCCCCACGACGCCCGGCATGACGCCCCGGACCGCTCCGAAGACGGCGCCGCCCCGGAAAACGGCGCCGCCCCCGAAGACGGCGCCGCCCCCGAAGACGGCGCCGCCCCCGAAGACGGCGCCGCCCCCGAAAACGGCGACTCCCCCCGCCGCCCCCCGAACCCCCCAGGAGGCCCGCAGTGAACGACGCGCTCGACGTCACCCTGCGTCTCTTGGTCGTCTTCGTCGTCTTCCTCGCGTTCCCCCTGATCGTGGGCCAGACCGAGCACAAGGTGATGGCCCACATGCAGGGCCGCCTGGGCCCGATGTACGCGGGTGGCTTCCACGGCTGGGCCCAGCTCGTCGCCGACGGCGTGAAGTTCGCGCAGAAGGAGGACGTGGTCCCCGCCGACGCGGACCGCCGCATCTTCCAGCTCGCCCCGGCCGTGGCCCTGCTGCCCTACCTCCTGGTGCTCCTGGCCATCCCCGTCGGACCCGGGGACGGAGCGGTCGGCCAGGTCGTCGACGCGGGCGTCTTCTTCGTCCTCGCCGTCATGGGCGTGGGCGTCCTCGGCTCGCTCATGGCCGGCTGGTCCTCCGCGAACAAGTTCTCCCTCCTCGGCGGCCTGCGTACCGCCGCCCAGCTCCTCGCCTACGAACTCCCGATGCTGCTCACCGCCGCGTCCGTGGCGATGGCGGCCGGCACCGTCTCGCTCGTCGGCATCCTCGACGCCTTCGAGTGGTGGTGGCTGCCCTGGCAGATCGTCGGCGCGATCGTCTTCTTCGTCGCCGGGCTGGCCGAACTGCAACGGCCCCCGTTCGACATGCCGGTCGCCGACTCGGAGATCATCTTCGGCGCCTACACCGAGTACACCGGTCTGCGCTTCGCCCTGTTCCTCCTCGCCGAGTACGCCGGGATCGTCGTCCTGTGCGGACTGACCACGGTCCTCTTCCTGGGCGGCTGGCACGGGCCCTGGGGCGCCGACGGCCTCGGCTGGGTCTGGACCCTGCTCAAGGCGGCCGTCCTCGCTTTCGTCGTGATCTGGCTGCGCGTCACCTACCCGCGGTTGCGCGAGGACCAGCTCCAGAAACTGTCCTGGACCCTCCTCATCCCCCTCTCCCTCGCCCAGATCGCCCTCACCGGCATCGTCAAGGTGGTGATCGCGTAATGCCCCCCATCCCGGGCAGCGGCCTGGCCAAGGGCCTGGCCGTCACCCTGCGCACGATGACGAAGAAGACCGTCACCGAGCAGTACCCGGACGTCCAGCCGGAGCTGCCGCCCCGCACCCGCGGTGTGATCGGCCTGTTCGAGGAGAACTGCACGGTCTGCATGCTGTGCGCCCGCGAGTGCCCCGACTGGTGCATCTACATCGACTCCCACAAGGAGACGGTCCCGGCGGCCACGCCCGGCGGACGCGACCGCAGCCGCAACGTCCTCGACCGGTTCGCCATCGACTTCTCCCTGTGCATGTACTGCGGGATCTGCATCGAGGTCTGTCCGTTCGACGCCCTGTTCTGGTCCCCGGAGTTCGAGTACGCCGAGACCGACATCCGCGACCTCACCCACGAGCGCGACAAGCTGCGCGAGTGGATGTGGACCGTGCCGGCCCCGCCCGCCCTCGACCCCGGCGCGGAGGAGCCCAAGGAACTCGCCGCCGCCCGCAAGACCGCCGACAAGCTCGCCGCGCAGCAGCAGCCGGACCAGCCAGGGCAGGAGGAGCGGACATGACCCTCGCCTCGGCCGCCGGCCACCTCACCGCACACGCGCACGCGCACCCCACGGCCACCGCGGCCGGGACCCACGGCTTCCTGTCCCCGACCGGTGTCGAGATCGCCTTCCTCCTCGTCGGCCTGGTCACCTTCGCGGCCGCCGTCGTCACCGTCACCACCCGCCAACTCGTCCACGCGGCGCTGTGGCTGGTGGTGGCCCTCGGCGGCCTCGCCGTCGAATACCTGCTGCTCACCGCCGAGTTCATCGCCTGGGTCCAGGTCCTCATCTACGTCGGTGCCGTCGTGGTCCTCATCCTGTTCGGCCTGATGCTCACCAGGGCGCCCATCGGCCGGTCCCCGGACGCCGACTCCGGCAACCGCTGGGCCGCCCTCACCGTCGCCGTCGCCTCCGCGGCGGCCCTGGTGTGGGTCGTCGCCGACGCCTTCCGCACGACCTGGATCGACCTGGACGGCCCCGCCGCCGGCACCACCGCCGTCACCGGAGCGAGCCTGTTCCAGAACTGGGTGCTGCCCTTCGAGGCCCTCTCCGTCCTCCTCCTCGCCGCCCTGGTCGGCGCCATCGTCCTGTCGCGCAAGGCCGATGCCAGGGCCGGTGCCGAGGCCGGTGCCGTGACCAAGGCCGGTGCCGAGACCAAGGCCAAGGCTGGTGCCGAGACCAAAGCCGGTGCCGAGGCCAAGACCGGTGCCGAGGCCGACCGCGCGGCCCGCCCCGCCACGACCGACACCGCGCCCCCGGCCGGGCCGGGAGAGGGCGGTGACCGCTGATGCACCTCGCCTATCCCGCCGTCCTGTCCGCCCTCCTCTTCTGCACCGGCCTCTACGGCGTCCTCGCCCGCCGCAACGCGATCCTGGTCCTGATGTCGGTCGAGCTGATGCTCAACGCCGTCAACCTGAACCTGGTCGCCTTCGACGTCTGGCTCAGCAGGGCCGCGGAGGAGACCCTGCACTCCGGCCAGGCCCTGACCCTGTTCACCATCGCCATCGCGGCCGCCGAGATCGGCATCGGCCTGGCGATCGTCCTCGCCGTCCACCGCAACCGCGGCACCGCGGACATCGACCGGCTCCGCGACACCGCCGAGGGCCACGAACCGGACGGCCCCGACACCGACACCCCCGCGACCGGGACGGCCGCCGAGAAGGCTGAGGCCAGCGCGTGACCACGACCACCCTCGCCGTCCTCGTCCCCCTCCTCCCCTTCCTCGCGGCAGCCGCCGGGCTCCTGCTGGGCCGGTCGGCGCCCGGATTCGTCCGGCCCCTCGCCGTCCTGCCGACCCTGGCGGCCCTCGTCCTCGCCGTCCTCGTCGCCGCCCGCCAGGGCGGAGGCCGGGCCGTCGACGCCGCCACGGAGCTGACGCCCACCGGTTCGGTCCCCGTCGAACTCGCCCTGCACATCGACGGCTTCGCCGCGCTCGTCGCCGTCCTGGTCGGCACCGTCGCGACCTGCGTGCAGATCTACTCGACGGGCTACCTGCGCGACGACCCGCGCTACCCCTCGTACGCCGCTCTCGTCTCCCTGTTCACCTCCGCCATGTTCCTCGTCGTCTACTCGGGCGACCTGATGGTGCTGCTGGTCGGCTGGGAGGTCATGGGCATCTGCTCGTACTTCCTGGTCGGCCACTACTGGGAGACCCCGGAGGCACGCGCTGCCTCCCTCAAGGCCTTCCTGGTCACCAAGCTCGGCGACGTCCCCTTCCTGATCGGACTGCTGGCGCTGGCCACCGAGACGGGCTCCTTCCGCATCACGAAGATCCTCGACGCGGTCGCGAGCGGCTCCCTCGACCACCCGACGCTCATCGCCCTGCTGCTTCTGGCGGGCGTGGCGGGCAAGTCGGCGCAGTTCCCGCTGCACACCTGGCTCCCCGACGCGATGGCGGGCCCGACGCCCGTCTCCGCGCTGATCCACGCCGCGACGATGGTCGCCGCCGGGGTGTACTTCGTCGCCCGGCTCCTTCCGCTCTTCGAGGCATCGCGGGCCGCGATGGCCGTCCTCGCCGTCATGGCCGCCGTCACGATGGTCGGCTCGGCGCTCGCCGCCCTCGCCCAGGACGACATCAAGCGGGTCCTGGCCTACTCGACGATCGGGCAGCTCGGCTACCTGACCGGCGCCCTCGCCACGGGCGACCGGGGCGCAGCCGTCTTCCACCTCCTCACCCACGGCGCCTTCAAGGCGCTCCTGTTCCTCGCCGCCGGTGTGGTCATCCACGCCGCCGGCACCAACTCGCTTGCCGCCATGTCCCGCATGCGGGGCCTGCGCGACCGCGTCCCGGACGCCTACTGGACGATGACCGTGGCCCTGCTCGCGCTCGCCGCGATCCCGCCCTTCAGCGGCTTCTTCTCCAAGGAGTCCGTCCTCGGCGCCGCGGAACACGTCGCCGGCGGCCACACCGAGCACGCGCCCGGCGCCGCGGGCTGGACCGTTCTCGTCGCTGGTCTCGTCACCGCTCTGCTCACCGCCGCCTACGCGACCCGCCTGTGGCTGCTGGCCTTCCGCGGACGGGGCGCCGAGGCCCCCGACCACGGCAGGCAGCCGGTCGTCATGAACGCCGTGCTCTGGGTGCTCGCCGTCCCCTCACTCGCGCTGGGCGGCCTCACCTTCCGTCTGCTGCCCGACTGGTTCGACGGCCACGACCTCACCCCGACCCTCACCACCTCCGTCCTCGGCACGGGCGTGGCCCTGGCGGGCGGCATCGTCACCTACGCCGCCTGGCGGCACACCACGGCGCTCGCCGACCGCACCCCGCTGGGCGCCGTCGCGGCCCACCCCGAGGGCGACGCCGCCCTGGTGGAGGCCGAGGCCATCGCCAGCCACCGGCCCGCTTACGGCGACCTCGCCTCCGCGCCCGACCCGTCCGATCCGGGACGACTGCTGCTGGGCCCGGTGCACCGGCACGCGGCGGCCGGCTTCCACCTGGACGCGGTGTACACGACCCTCTTCGTCCGACCGGTCCGGGCCGGAGCGAGCCTCGTGCGGTTCCTCGACCGCGAGGTCGTCGACACCTACGTACGCGCGGCGGGCGGGCTGCCCCGCTTGCTCGGGGCCGCCGTACGACGTGCCCAGACCGGCAATGTGCAGACCTATGTGAGCGCGCTGCTCGCCGGCACCGTCGTCCTCGCGGTCGCCGCCGTCCTCGTCGCCACGGGAGCGTGAGCAGGCGTGATCGATATCAACGAGTCCGTGATGCAGGTCCTTCTCGCGTTCCTCGTCGTCGGGCCGCTCCTCGGCGCCGCCGCCGCGCTGCTGCCGGCCCCGCCCGGGCTGAAGGGGAAGTCACCCGAGCAGGCCGTGCTCCGGCACGGCGTCACCGTCACCGGCGCCGTCCTCGTCGCGGCGATCGTCCTCGTGCTCGGCTTCGACCACGACCATCCGTCGAAGATGCAGGCCGGCACGGACATCAGCTGGATCCCCGCACTCGGCGTGCGCATCCACCTCGGCATCGACGGCATTTCCCTCCCCCTGCTGGTCCTGACCGCGCTGCTGACCTTCCTCTGCGCGCTCTACTCCTACTTCGAGCAGCGACAGGAGCGGCCGGCGCCGCGGAAGCCGCGCCCGAGCCCGAAGGCGTTCGTCGCGCTGCTGCTCGTCCTGGAGGCCGGCACCCTCGCGACCTTCGCCGTCCTCGATCTGGTCCTGTTCTTCCTCGCCTTCGAGACGGTCCTCGTCCCGATGTACTTCCTCATCGCCCGCTGGGGCGGCGAGGGGCGGGCCGCGGCCGCCTGGAAATTCATCCTCTTCACCCTCCTCGGCTCCGTCGTCATGCTGCTCGGCCTGCTCCTGATCGGAATCACGGCGGGCACGTTCGACATGGTGGCACTCGCCACCGATAACGGCCGGTCGCTGACCGCGTCCGTGCAGGTCATCGCCGTTCTGGCGATCGGGATCGGGCTCGCGGTGAAGACCCCGATGTGGCCGCTGCACAGCTGGCTGCCCGACGCCCACACCGCCGCGCCGACCGTCGGCTCGGTGCTGCTGGCCGGCGTGATGCTGAAGATGGGCACGTACGGGTTCGTCCGCATCCTCCTCCCGGTCGCGCCGGACGGCTTCCGCACCTTCGCGCCCTACCTCGCCGCGTTCGCCGTCGTCGGCATCGTCTACGGCTCCCTGGCCTGCCTGGCCCTCGCCGGAAGAGGCGCGAAGGGCGACCTCAAACGCCTCATCGCCTACTCCTCCGTCGGCCACATGGGCTTCGTCCTGCTCGGCGTCGCGACCATGACCCCGACCGGCGTGAACGGCGCCCTCTTCGCCAACATCGCCCACGGCCTGATCACCGGCCTGCTCTTCTTCCTGGTCGGCGCGCTCAAGGACCGCACCGGCACCACCGACCTCGACACCCTCGCCGAGGAGTCCGGGCACGCCCTGTACGGCAAGGCACCGCACCTGGGCGGGCTGCTCGCCTTCGCCGCGGTCGCCTCGCTGGGCCTGCCGGGCCTGGCCGGGTTCTGGGGCGAGATGCTCGCCCTGTTCGGCGCCTTCGACCCCCACGACGACCTCAGCCGTCCCGCCTTCCTCACCTTCATGGCGATCGCCGCCTTCGGCACCCTGCTGACCGCCGCGTACATGCTGATCGTGGTCCGCAGGGTCTGCATGGGTCCCGTACCGCAGGACGCCCCGCGCCTCGCCGACGTGCGGACGTACGAGTTCGCCGCCTGGACCCCGCTCGTCGCCCTCACCGTCGTCGCCGGACTGTGGCCCAGGACCCTCCTCGGGCTGACCGACCCGGCCGTGCAGCAGCTCCTCTCAGGAGGCCACCGATGAGCTCCCCGGCCCAGCACCTCGCCGAGGCGGCCCTCGCGCAGCAGCCACTGGCGCAGAACCTCGTCCAGTCCGTCGACTGGCTCGCCGTCGCGCCGCCCACCCTCACGGCGGTCGTCGGGCTCGTCGTCCTCGTCACGGACCTGTTCGTCAAGGACACCCGCAAGCCCCTGCTCGGCTGGATCGCGGTCGCCGGACTCGCCGCCTCGGCCCTCATGCTGCTGCCCCTGGCCGGCGACGACCGCTCGACGTTCTGCCTGACCGGAGAGCCCGGCGTCTGCAGCTACACCGCGGACACCTTCACCCTCGCCGTCCAGTTCCTGGTCCTCGGCGGCGCCCTGCTGACCGCCCTCCTGTCGGTCACCGCCGTCAAGGACGCCGAGCGGGGACTGCCCGAGGGCGAGTTCTGGTTCCTGCTGCTCTCCTCCGCGGCCGGCGCCGCCCTCCTGCCCGCCTCCCGCGACCTCGCGACCCTCGTCGTCGCCCTGGAGGTCGCCTCCCTGCCCGCCTTCGCCCTCGTCGGCCTCCGGCAGGGCGACCGCAAGTCCTCCGAGGCGGCCCTGAAGTTCTTCCTGTCCTCGGTCACCGCGACCGCGGTCAGCCTCATGGGCATCAGCTTCGTGTACGCCACCACCGGCACCCTTTACCTCACCCAGGTGGCCGAGCGCGTCCAGCACGTCGACGGGCAGTTCACCACCCTCGCCCAGACCGGCGCCGTCCTCACCCTGGTCGGCTTCGCCTTCAAGACGGCCGCGGTGCCCTTCCACTTCTGGGTGCCCGACACCTACGTGGGCGCCCCCCTGCCGATCGCGGCCTACCTGTCCGTGGTCGGCAAGGCGGTCGGCTTCTGCGGCCTGATCCTCGTCACGGTCGTCGCCCTGCCGTCCTACGCGGACGTGTGGGGCCCCGCCCTGGCGGCGCTGGCCGCGCTCACCATGACCGTCGGCAACGTGGGCGCCCTGCGCCAGCAGGCCACGCGCGCGTACAGCGCGGTACGCCTGCTCGCGTGGTCGTCCGTCGGGCAGGCCGGCTACCTCCTGGTGCCGATCGCGGCCGCCGCCTACTCCGACGACCCCGAGCACTCGATCGGCTCCACCGTGGCCTACGCGCTGATGTACGCCGCGGTGAACCTCGGTGCCTTCGCGGTGGCCGCGCTCGTGGGCCGCACTAGGTCCCTGAACCGCGTGGCGGACTACCGCGGCCTGTACGCGTCCAACCCCCTCACCGCCCTGCTCCTGGCCTTCTTCCTGCTCTGCCTCGCCGGACTGCCGCCCGGCGTCATCGGCCTCTTCGCCAAGGTGACGGTGTTCTCCGCGGCCGTCGACGCCGGACTCGGCTGGCTGGCCGTCGTCATGGCCGTCAACGTCGTGATCGCGCTCTTCTACTACCTCCACTGGACGGCACTGCTGTTCCGGACACCCGAGGACGCCACCGCCGGCCACCGCGCCCCGGCCCCCCTCACCGCCGCCCTCACCGTGACCGCGGTCCTCGCGATCGCCCTCTCCGGTGCGCCCCAGCTGATCCTGCGCTTCGCCGACACCGGCCTCTTCTGAACGCACCCCGGCACACACCGACGCCGACCGGCACGTACCGGCCCGGCCCCGGTCCTCGGACCCGCCCACGCGCGCGTGCGGCGCCCGCCTCCACGCCGTCCTCCACGCGCGCGTGGAGGACGGGGGCGCGGCCGTCACCCGTACGGGTCACACCTGCCCCGCCGGGCGCCGGGGAACTGGCGGCCCTCGCCTGGCGTTGACCAGTAGGGAAGGGTCCACTGGACGTGTCACCCACGGCACCCGTGGCACCGGAGACAGGGAAGCGACACAGCGAGCGAGACCAGCAAGCAAAAGGGTTCCCCTGCTGCACGACTTGGAGGGCGTACCGTGCACCGCCGGCACAACGGGCTCAGGACCGCAGTACTCCTCGGAGGACTGTCCGCGCTCATCATCGTCATCGGCAGCTTCTTCGGCCGAGCGGGGCTCGTCGTCGCCGTCCTCGTCGCCCTGGGCACCAACGCCTACGCGTACTGGAACAGCGACAGGCTCGCCCTGCGCGCGATGCGCGCCCGGCCGGTCAGCGAGTTCGAGGCCCCGGCGCTCTACCGCATGGTCCGCGAGCTCTCCACCCAGGCCCGCCAGCCGATGCCCCGCCTGTACATCTCCCCGACGGAGGCGCCGAACGCCTTCGCGACCGGCCGCAACCCGCGCAACGCGGCCGTGTGCTGCACCGAGGGCATCCTGCGCCTGCTGGACGAGCGCGAGCTGCGCGGCGTCATCGGGCACGAACTCAGCCACGTCTACAACCGCGACATCCTGATCTCCTCCGTCGCCGGCGCCCTCGCCTCGGTGATCATGTTCCTGGTCAACTTCGCCTGGCTGATCCCCGTGGGACGGTCCAACGACGACGACGGACCCGGCCTGCTGGGCATGCTCCTCATCATGCTGCTCGGACCGCTCGCCGCCACCGTGATCCAACTGGCGATCAGCCGGTCCCGGGAGTACGAGGCCGACGCCTCCGGCGCCCAGCTGACCGGCGACCCGCTCGCACTGGCCGGCGCCCTGCGCAAGCTGGAGACCGGCACCAAGCAGCTCCCGCTCCCCCCGGAGCCCCGGATCGAGACCGCCAGCCACATGATGATCGCCAATCCCTTCCGGCCGGGGCAGGGGCTCTCCAAGATGTTCTCCACCCACCCGCCGATGGCGGAGCGAATCGCCCGGCTCGAAAAGATGGCAGGTCGACAGCAGTGAAGACCATCCTCAACGTCATTTGGCTCGTGCTCAGCGGCTTCTGGCTGTTCCTCGGCTACCTGCTCGCCGGCGCGCTGCTCTGCGTCACGATCATCGGGATCCCCTTCGGCATCGCCGCTTTCCGCATCGGCGTCTACGCCCTGTGGCCCTTCGGGTACACGGCGGTCGAGCGCCGCGACGCGGGAGCCCCCTCCTGCGTCGGGAACGTGCTGTGGCTCCTCCTCGCCGGCTGGTGGCTGGCCCTGGGCCACATCGTCACCGGCATCGCGTTGTGCGTCACGATCATCGGCATCCCGCTCGGCGTCGCCAACTTCAAGCTGATCCCCGTCTCGCTGCTCCCGCTGGGACGCGAGATCGTGCGCACCGACCAGCCCTTCACGGCGTCGGGACCCCAGCAGCGCACCGGCTGGTAGGCGTACGGCCGAGGCACCACGCCGCCGGGAACCCGCAGAACCCGCAGAACCCGCGGAACCCGCAGGTGTCCTGAGTCGCACCGGCCTGCCCGGCGCAACCACCGGCCGCCGTCACGACGTCCTCACCGGCAGGAAGACAGGAACACCGCGGAGGAACGAGCCCACGGCACTGGCACAGTGCGGGCACAGCCGGAAAGGGCAGGGTCACGGCATGACCGTCATCAGCTGGATCATCCTCGGACTGCTGGCCGGAGCCATCGCCAAGTTCCTGCTGCCGGGCCGCGACCCCGGAGGGCTCGTCGGCACCACCCTCATCGGCATAGCCGGTGCGTTCATCGGCGGCTGGATATCGGCCCGTTGGCTGGACCACCCGATCAGCAAGGACTTCTACGACGGCACCACCTGGGCCGCGGCGATCGGCGGTTCACTGGTGCTCCTGATCGGCTACCGGCTGCTGTTCGGCAACTCGCGTGACTGACCCGCGCGACCGGACGGCGTGCGACCGGACACGGCAGAGGGCGGGCACCACGGGTGCCCGCCCTCTGCCGTCCGCGAAGGCCCGGCGCCACCAGCCACCGCACCACCGGCCTTCGCACCACCGGCCGTCGCGCCACCGGTTCAGCGCATCACCGGTAGTTCACGAACTGCAGCGCGAAGTCGAAGTCCTGGCCCTTCAGCAGGGCGATCACGGTCTGCAGGTCGTCCCGGCTCTTCGAGGAGACCCGCAGCTCCTCACCCTGCACCTGGGCCTTCACGCCCTTGGGGCCCTCGTCGCGGATGAGCTTGGCCACCTTCTTCGCGTTCTCCTGGGAGATGCCCTCCTCGATCGACGCGAAGATCTTGTACTCCTTGCCGGACAGCTGGGGCTCGCCCGCGTCCAGGGACTTGAGCGAGATACCGCGCTTGATCAGCTTGGACTGGAAGACGTCGAGGATGGCGTTCACCCGGTCCTCGGAGTTGGCCTCCATGAGGATCTTCTCCCCGGACCACGAGATCGAAGCGCCCACGCCCTTGAAGTCGTAGCGCTGCGAGATCTCCTTGGCGGCCTGGTTGAGGGCGTTGTCGACCTCCTGCCGCTCGACCTTCGAGACGATGTCGAAACTGGAGTCGGCCATGTCCTGTGGCTCCTTGTATCTGGGTGCGTGTCGGGCCGCGAATCGGGTCCGTACCGGCATACGTCGGCGGCCGCCGGGCCCGCAGGGTCCCCGGCCGCATCCGGACAAGCCTAGCCACCCGTCGCGGTGCGAGCGGCGATCAATCGGGTGGCGAAGCACCCCTCCGCATCAGGTATTGTTTACGTCGTTGCCAGGGAGCACCGCCTCACAGCGGTTCTACCGGCAGCGAACCCCGGCGGTGTGCCCGAGCGGCCAAAGGGAGCAGACTGTAAATCTGCCGGCTCAGCCTTCCCAGGTTCGAATCCTGGCGCCGCCACACGGGAACGAAGGGCCCCGTGACCTGCTGTAACAGCAGGTCACGGGGCCCTTCGTCATGGTCGGCTCCGGAAGGACGGCTCGTGGGGCGGCCGTCGGGCCGTGCCGGCGGGCAGACTGGTGCCATGGCCTCGTCCTCCCGTCGCAGAACCTGCCCCGAGTGCCGCCGTGAGATCGCCGTCGTCGCCGGACGGTACGCGCGGCACGATCCGCCCGGAGTGCGCGGGAACGGTGAGCTGGTGTCCTGTCCGGGCTCGCGCCGCCCGGCGCAACCGGGAGCGGCGCAGCCGTCCTTGGACGGCTACGTCGTCCCCGACTTCCCCGGGCAGCTGCCCCTCTTCTGACCCGTCCCGCCCGCCCTCGTCCCGAGGGTGGCGGTGGCCCCGCTGCCCTTCAGTTCCCGGCGACCGACTTCACCGCCACCGACACGGGCGACGAACCGCTGATCAGCTCCAGGGTCAGGCCGTTCGTGGCCGGGGTGTCGACCAGTTCCGCCAGGACGGCGGCGACGTCGTCGCGCGGGACGGGCCCGCGGCCGGTGCGCGCCTCCAGCCGTACGAGCCCCGTGCCCGCGTCGTCCGTGAGGGCGCCGGGGCGCAGGATCGTCCAGTCCAGGGCGTCCAGCGAGCTGACGTAGGCGTCGGCCTCGCCCTTGGCGCGCAGGTAGACGTCGAAGATCTCGTCCCCCTGGTGCCGGGGGTCGGCGCCCATGGACGAGACGATCAGGTAGCGCCGCACGCCCGCCCGGACCGCCGCGTCCGCGAAGAGGACCGCCGCCGCCTTGTCCACCGTGTCCTTGCGGTCCGCCCCGCTCCCCGGGCCGGCCCCCGCGGCGAAGACCGCCGCGTCCGCGCCCCGCAGTACCTCCGCGACCTCCTCGACCGAGGCCGACTCCAGGTCCAGGACGACCGGTTCCGCACCGGCCGCACGCAGGTCGTCGGCCTGCTCGGCCTTGCGGACGATGCCCGCCACCTCGTCGCCGCGCGCGGCGAGCAACCGCTCCAGCCGCAGCGCGATCTGACCATGACCACCAGCGATGACAATGCGCATGTCTTCGACCGTACGCCCCGACGGCCGCCCACGCCCCACGACTTCGCCGACCCCGCGCAGCCCCCTCATCACCGCCGAACGATTTCACCCACGCCACGCAGCCCCGCGCCCTCGCCGTTGCACGACGCCGACCACCCCGCACCGCGTCGACACCTCGCCCGCCCAGCCCTCAACCAGGGGATCAGGCCGCCAACGGCATCAGGCCCGCTGCCCGCGGCCACCCGGACCCTCGCGTCCGTCCCGGGGTCCCTGCACGCCGCCGCGTCCCTGCCGGGGCAGCCCGAGGTCCGAGGCGGTGGTGGAGTCGCCGTACTCCCGTACCGCGCTGGTCCGCGCCACCACGCGCCCCCGGTGCACCACGATCCGGCTGTACGCCAGCGACAGCGCGCCCGCCAGCCGGTCCCCGCGCACGGCGAGGAGTTCGGCCGGGAAACCCGCCTCCACCCGCACCTCGGGCAGGCCGAGTGCCGACCGTGCCGCCGTGCTCACGGCGTCGTACGCCTCCTCGGGGTGCAGCCCGTGACGCGAGGCCAGCAGGTAGGCGGCCTCCAGGGGGTCGCCCCGCCCGACCGGGTTGGACACGTCCCGCAGCGCACCGCTTCCGGCGGTGACCCGCACCCCGGCCGCCCGCAGCGGCCGCACCGGAGCCGTGTCCTCGGTGCGGTCCGTCGCCCCGCAGGCGCCCTGCGGCAGGCAGACCACCGTCACCCCGGCCGCCGCGAGCTGGTCCGCGGCCCGGGAGAGCGCGTCGGCGGGCAGCCGGGCCAGCCCGTCACAGGGGCCGATGGCCACCCCGGGGCGCAGTCCGCCCGCCATGGCCGCCAGGCGGGCCAGCCGCGCCGGGTCGGCGCCGTCCGTGTGCAGGTCGACCGGGCAGCCGTGTTCGGCGGCGACCTCCAGAACGGCCTCCACGTAGCCCGTCGGGTCGGGATCAAGGTCAGGGCACCCGCCCACCACGTCCGCGCCCATCTTGACCGCGTCCCGCAGCATCGCCAGCCCGTCGGCGCCGGCCACCCCGGTCAGCACCCTCGGCATCGCCACCGCGGTCAGCTCGGCGAGCCCGCGCAGTGAGCGCCGGGCCCGCAGCACGGCGGTCAGCGCGCCGAGGCCCGCGACGTCGCCCACCCGCACGTGCGCCCGCGACGCGGTGGCACCGTGGCCGAGCTGGAGCAGCGCCGCCTCGGTGGTCCGGCGCTGGACGTCCTCGGGGTCGTAGGAGACGGGGCCCGGGACGTCGGCCGTGAGTGCCGTGTCGGCGTGCGCGTGCGGGTCGGCGGGGGCGGGCAGCAGCAGGTAACCGCTCAGGTCCAGGTGCGCGCCGGAGCCGGGGCCGCGCACCGGGGCCAGGCTGCCGGCCGTGCCGACCGCCTCGATGCGCCCGCCGTGGAGCCGTACGTCCACGGTGCGGCCGTCCGTCAGGCGCGCCCCGCGGAGCAGGAGCGAGCCGCGCTCGGCGGGGTCCGAGGGGGAGGGCGAGTGGGGCGGCTGCGGCTGGCTGTCGGGCATCGCGCTCCTCTGGGCTCGGGACTGCGCAGTGGGGGACGCAAGATCACGCAGAGTGAGTCGAGCCTAGGACGGTGATCAGCCCGTGGTGCGCAGGAGCGCAATAGTCGTACCGGCGCGGTCCGTACCGCCGGGGGCCCCGCGGGAGCGGCCGGGACGGGACGGGGCAGGGTCGGCGAAACGGATTTGGGCGAACGGCGGGCGACCGTGTAATGTCTTCATCGCTCGCCCCAATAGCTCAGTCGGCAGAGCGTCTCCATGGTAAGGAGAAGGTCAACGGTTCGATTCCGTTTTGGGGCTCTGGTGTGAGAGGTTCCCGTCGCAAGGCGGGCTCCGATCGCATCACAGCGGTGTAGCTCAGTCGGTAGAGCAAGCGGCTCATAATCGCTGTGTCACCGGTTCAAGTCCGGTCACCGCTACTCTCAGTAGCCGATTGCGGGGTCGGTCCTTCAATCGGCTACTCTTTTCTGCGTTAATACATCAATCCGTTCGTCAAGGAGTGCACTCACGTGGCTGCCACCGACGTCCGCCCGAAGATCACGCTGGCCTGCGTGGAGTGCAAGGAGCGGAACTACATCACCAAGAAGAACCGGCGTAACAACCCGGACCGACTGGAGATGAAGAAGCACTGCCCGCGTTGCAACGCGCACACCGCGCACCGCGAAACGCGATAAATCAGGCTCGTACGTGAGGCCGTCCCCGGATCATCGGGGACGGCCTCACGTCGTTTCCACACCCGCAGCCAGACCAGACAGCAGCATGGAGGTGCCGAGCCCATGGCGCTCGACCAGTCGTTCGTGGGGCGGAGTTACCCGCCGACCGCGCCCTACGAGGTGGGCCGGGAGAAGATCCGCGAGTTCGCGGAGGCGGTCGGGGACGCCAACCCGGCGTACACCGACGCGGAGGCCGCGAAGGCGCTCGGCCATCCGGACGTGATCGCTCCGCCGACCTTCGTGTTCTCCATCACGTTCAAGGCGGCCGGTCAGGTCATCGAGGACCCGCAGCTCGGTCTCGACTACAGCCGGGTGGTGCACGGCGACCAGAAGTTCGCCTACGTCCGCCCGGTGCGGGCCGGTGACCGGCTCACGGTCACCTCCACCATCGAGGCGATCAAGTCGATGGCCGGCAACGACATCCTGGACATCCGCGGCGAGGTCCACGACGAGGCCGGCGAGCACGTCGTGACCGCCTGGACCAAGCTCGTGGCCCGCGCGGCCGAGGAGGCGTGAGCACCATGTCGGATTCCGTGGCGGCGCGCATCGCGTACGACGACGTCGAGGTCGGTACCGAACTGCCCGCGCAGAGCTTCCCCGTGGACCGCGCCACCCTCGTGCGGTACGCGGGCGCCTCCGGCGACTTCAACCCGATCCACTGGAACGAGAGGTTCGCCAAGGAGGTGGGTCTGCCGGACGTCATCGCGCACGGCATGTTCACCATGGCCGAGGCGATCCGCGTGGTGACCGACTGGACCGGTGATCCGGGGTCGGTCGTGGAGTACGGAGTCCGCTTCACCAGGCCCGTCGTCGTCCCGAACGACGACCGGGGCGCCGTGATCGAGGTCAGCGGCAAGGTGGCGGCCAAGCTCGACGACAACACCGTCCGCGTCGACCTCACGGCCACCAGCGGCGGCCAGAAGGTGCTGGGCATGTCCCGGGCGGTCGTCCGGCTGGCCTGAGCGGGCACACCTGCCCGAGCGGGCGACACCTGAGGGGCGGTCTCTGTCGAGGTCGCCCCTCAGCCCTGCCCGCCCTGCCCGCCCTGCCCGCGGAGCGGGGCGCCGGTGACCGCTTGACGAAGTTAGTGATTGAGTACTAACTTCCTCGCATGGTCAGGATGAGTGCGGCGGAGAGGCGCGAGAGCGTCGTCCGCGCGGCGATGGCCGAGTTCGCGCGAGGCGGCTACTACGGCACCTCCACCGAGGCGATCGCCAAGCGCGTCGGTGTCTCCCAGCCGTACCTCTTCCGGCTCTTCCCGAGCAAGAAGGCGATCTTCCTCGCGACGGCGGCCCGTTGTGTGGACGAGACCGTCTCCATGCTGGAGAAGGCGTCCGAGGGCCTGCACGGCGAGGACGCGCTGCACGCGATGGCCGCGGCGTACCAGGTGGCCATCGACGAGCACCCTGAGCGGCTGATGCTGCAGATGCAGATGTATCTCGCCGTGGCGGCCGCCGAGCAGGAGGGCGACCACGAGTTCGGTGCGGCGGTGCGCGCCGGGTGGATGCGGCTGTTCGACGCCGTCCATCTGCCGCTGGGGTCCGACGTCGAGGAGACGACGGGGTTCCTGGCGTACGGCATGCTCATCAACTGCCTGTCCGCCATGGGCTTTCCGGCCGAGCACCGGGTGTGGGAGGGGATCTACCCGTCCGGGCGGCCGACGGGCGGACCGCGGGAGTAGGGGCAGCGGGGCGTGTGCTCGCCTCGCGTTCGCGCGACCGCAGAAGTTAGTGATCGATAACTACTTGAAGCCTGATGCCGAACATCACTCTGGGGGAGAGATGTCACAGCAGAACGCACGTCGCGGGGGCGCCGCCTGGGCCCTCGTCATCACCGGCGTCGCCGGTTTCATGGCGGCCCTGGACAACCTCGTCGTCACCACCGCCCTGCCCTCCATCCGCCAGGACCTGGGCGGTGGGCTGCACGACCTGGAATGGACCGTGAGCGCCTACACGCTCACCTTCGCCGTCCTCCTGATGTTCGGCGCCGCCCTCGGTGACCGCTTCGGCCGCCGCAGGCTGTTCCTGGTCGGCCTCACCGTCTTCACCGGGGCCTCCGCCGCCGCGGCCATGGCACCCGGCATCGACTCGCTGATCGCCGCCCGCGCGGTGCAGGGCGTCGGCGCGGCGATCATGATGCCGCTGACGCTGACCCTGCTCACGGCCGCCGTGCCCGCCGAACGCCGTGGGATGGCGTACGGGATCTGGGGCGCCGTCAACGGGCTCGCCGTGGCCTCCGGGCCGCTGGTCGGCGGCAGCCTCACCGAGCACGTCTCGTGGCAGTGGATCTTCTGGCTGAACGTCCCGCTCGGGGTGGCCCTGCTGCCCCTCGCCCGTCTGCGCCTCGCCGAGTCGCACGGCACCGGTGCCCCGCTCGACGTGCCCGGCACCCTGCTCGCCAGCGGCGGACTCTTCGGCGTCGTCTACGGCCTGGTGCGCGGGCCCGTCGACGGCTGGACCGGCACCGTGGTGCTGACCGCCCTGTTCGCCGGGGCCGCGCTGCTCGTCGGCTTCGTCCTCTACAGCACCCGGGCCAGGAGCCCCATGCTGCCCATGCGGCTGTTCCGCTCCCGGGCCTTCGCCGGCATCAACGCGGCGAGCCTGCTGATGTTCCTGGGCATGTTCGGCTCGATCTTCCTGCTCAGCCAGTACATGCAGAACGTGCTCGGCTACTCGCCCACCGAGGCGGGCCTGCGCATGCTGCCCTGGACCGGTATGCCGATGCTGGTCGCGCCGATCGCCGGCATCCTCTCGGACCGGATCGGGGGCCGCCCGGTGGTCGCGGCCGGGCTCTTCCTCCAGGCGGCCGGCCTCGGTTACCTGGCCTTCGTGATCACGGCCGACGCCTCCTACGCGGTGCAGCTGCCCGGCCTGATCGTCAGCGGGATCGGCATGGCCCTCTACTTCGCCCCGGCGTCCGCGCTGGTGATGTCCAGCGTCGCCACGAAGGAGCAGGGCATCGCCTCCGGCGCCAACAACGCGCTGCGCGAGGTGGGCGGCGCGCTCGGGATCGCGGTCATGTCGTCGATCTTCGCGGCGCAGGGCGGCTACGGGTCCGCGCAGACCTTCGTGGACGGACTGCGGCCCGCGGTCGCGGTGGGCGCCGCGGTGGTGGCCCTCGGCGGTGTCGCGGCCCTGCTGCTCCCGGCCCGCCGCGGGAGCGGCAGCGGGGGACAGCACCTCTCGGCCGCACCGTCGAGTGAGCCGGCCGAGGCGGCCGAACCCGCCCTGGCCGGCCCGGCGCCGGTGACCGCGCGCTGACCCGCACGACACGGAACGCCCACGGACACGAGAGGAGCACGGCATGCCCACCCTTCCCTGGACCGCGGCGAACCGGCCGCCCCGGGCCACCGAGGTCCACGTCTTCGCCTCCCGCTTCGAGACCCGGACCCTGTGGGGAGCGATGAGGTTCTTGGCGCGCACGCCGGGTGTGTGGCGGCAGGTCGGGAGCGCGCCCGGCGCGTACGGCGCCTCCCTGAAGGCGGAACCGTTCAAGCGGACCTTCTGGACGCTGTCCGCCTGGGAGTCGCCCGAGGCCCTCAAGGCCTTCGCCCGCTCCGGCACCCACGCGCCGACCGCCCGGGGGCTGTCGGCACAGATGCGGGACTCGAAGTTCGCCTCCTGGCCCGCGTCGAGCGACGAACTCCCGGTGAGCTGGGGGGAGGTGCGCAGGCGCCTGACGTGAGGTGCGCGGGCGTCGCCGAGCCGCGCCGACGCAGCCGCCCGGGTCCGCGCCGCCGCACCGCCCGGGCACGCCCCGGCCGGATCCGTCCGGCGACGCCCCGGCCGACCGGCCGGGGCGTTCCGGCGTTCCGGCGTTCCCGTGTTCCCCGCCGCCCCGGGCCGCCGGTCCCGCCCCGTCTCGTAGTCTTGAGCGCGTGCAGGTACTCCACGACGCCCCCCTCGCCCCGCTGACCACCTTCCGGCTGGGCGGCCCCGCGACCCGGCTGATCACGGCGACCACCGACGAGGAGGTGATCGCCGCCGTCCGCGAGGCCGACGACACCGGCACCCCCCTGCTGCTCGTCGGCGGCGGATCCAACCTGGTCATCGGTGACAAGGGCTTCGACGGCACGGCCCTGCACATCGCCACCCGCGGCGTCCGCCTCGACGGCACGACGCTGGAGCTCGCGGCCGGAGAGGTGTGGACCGACGCCGTCGCCCGGACCGTCGAGGCCGGGCTCGCCGGTGTCGAGTGCCTGGCCGGCATCCCCGGCTCGGCGGGCGCCACCCCCATCCAGAACGTGGGGGCGTACGGCCAGGAGGTCTCCGCCACGATCACCGAAGTGATCGCGTACGACCGCAGGAACCGCGAGACGGTCGCCCTCGCCAACGCCGACTGCGCCTTCGCCTACCGCCACAGCCGCTTCAAGGCCGAACCCGACCGGTACGTCGTCCTGCGCGTCCGCTTCGAGCTGGAGGACGCCGGCGGGCTCTCCGCGCCGCTGCGCTACGCCGAGACCGCCCGTGCCCTCGGGGTCGAACCCGGCGGCCGGGTGCCGCTGGCCGCCGCCCGCGAGACGGTGCTGAAGCTCCGCGCCGGGAAGGGCATGGTGCTGGACCCCGAGGACCACGACACCTGGTCGGCCGGGTCGTTCTTCACCAACCCGATCCTCACCGACGAGGAGTTCGCGGCCTTCCGCGCCCGGGTGGACGAGCGGCTCGGGAGCGAGGTCGAGCCGCCCGCGTTCCCGGCGGGGGAGGGGCGGGTCAAGACGTCCGCGGCCTGGCTGATCGACAAGGCCGGCTTCACCAAGGGGTACGGCACCGGCCCGGCGCGCATCTCCACCAAGCACACGCTCGCCCTCACCAACCGCGGTGAGGCGACGACGGAGGATCTGCTCGCCCTGGCCCGTGAGGTCGTCGCCGGTGTGCACGAGGTCTTCGGCGTCACGCTGGTCAACGAGCCGGTGACGGTGGGCGTCAGCCTCTAGGGACGCGTCAGCCTCTGGGGGCGCGTCAGCCTCAGGGGACGCGTCAACCTCAGGGGGCCGCGGTGGGGCGGCCCGGGTGTCAGTGGGTCACGGCCCCTGTCGGGGAAGCCGCCCACCACCGTGCGGTACCGGCCGGTGACGGGCTGGGCCCGGAGGACAGCCTGGACGCCCGTCTCCGCGCCGAGCGGGACGCAGGCCGGATCCGCGCCGCCGCCGACACGTGCGCCGCCGCCTCGCTCCTCCCCCGGGGCGCCTGCGCGCAGCGCGCCTTCGCCTACGACGCCGCTCCGCACGGGGACCGGCCACCGGCGGGCGCGTGCGCACGCCGGCTCGGCACCACGCTGCCGGCCGCGATCTCCGTTGCGGACGGCACCTCCCGACCGGCACGCTCGGACCATGAGGCGTCCCCCATGCGGCTGAGACTCACCGAGTTCCGCCCACGCACCGGCCCGCGCACCCACCGCGTCGTCCAGCCGCGCACCCCCCTGCGCCACACCTCGCTCCGCGACCCGGAGGACACGTACGGCGTGCTCATGGGCGACCACGACGGCCTGAACCGGCTCGCCGGACTGTTCTCCTTCGCCGCCTGCTCACGCCACACGATCGTGCACGTCCCGCTGCGCGACGGCGTACCGCCCGACGAGGGGCGGGGCGAGCCGGTCGACCTGGTGCTGGCGCACCCGGAGGCCGGCCTGCGGCCCAGCGGCTGGCCCGAGCTGCGGCGCAGGCTGGGACGCGGCACACCGCTCACCGTCCGGACCGACGAGGCCCGCACCGCCCGCGACGCCCGCGCCCGGCTCGACCGCCCGCACGCCGCCCCGGCCCTGCGGCACACCACACACGCGTGCACGTACTTCCTGATCGGCGGCCGGAGCGCCTTCGCCTCCGCCGCGACCGCCTTCGCCCTGGCGGCCGGCCGGGGACCCCGGCACCCGTGCGCCGCCGAGGGCCGACCGGCGTTCGTGACCTGCCTGAGCGGCGAACTGGCCCCCGACCCGGGCCTGCGGCGGCATCCCGAGATCGTGATCGCCTTCAAGCCGTATCCGCCGTACGCCCACTTCAGACGGCCGGGGCGCTGAGCCAGGCGTCGACGCCCGCCAGCAGTCCCTGCTTCACGTCCTCGGGCGCCGCCGACCCGCGCACCGACTGCCGCGCCAGCTCCGCCAGCTCCGCATCCGTGAACCCGTGGTGCTCGCGCGCGATCTCGTACTGCGCGGCCAGCCGCGCCCCGAACAGCAGCGGGTCGTCCGCGCCCAGCGCCATCGGCACCCCGGCCTCGAACAGCGTCCGCAGCGGCACGTCCTCCGGCTTCTCGTACACGCCCAGCGCCACGTTCGACGCCGGGCACACCTCGCAGGTCACCTGCCGGTCCGCCAGCCGCTTCAGCAGCCGCGCGTCCTCCGCCGCCCGCACGCCGTGCCCGATGCGGTCGGCCTCCAGGTCGTCCAGGCAGTCCCGCACCGACGCGGGACCGGTCAGCTCACCCCCGTGCGGCGCGGAGAGCAGGCCCCCGTCCCGGGCGATCGCGAACGCCCGGTCGAAGTCCCGGGCCATCCCGCGCCGTTCGTCGTTCGACAGCCCGAAGCCGACCACACCGCGCTCCGCGTACCGCACCGCCAGCCGGGCCAGCGTCCGCGCGTCCAGCGGGTGCTTCATCCGGTTCGCGGCGACCAGCACCCGCATCCCGATCCCGGTGTCCCGCACGGTCGTCTCCACCGCGTCCAGGATGATCTCCAGGGCCGGGATCAGCCCGCCGAGCCGCGGCGCGTACGACGTCGGGTCGACCTGGATCTCCAGCCACTGCGAGCCGTCCCGCAGATCCTCCTCGGCGGCCTCCCGGACCAGCCGCTGGATGTCCTCCGGCTCCTGGAGGCACGACCGCGCGGCGTCGTACAGCCGCTGAAAGCGGAACCAGCCCCGCTCGTCCGTCGCCCGCAGCTTCGGCGACTCCCCCCGGCCCAGCGCCTCGGTCAGCGTCTCGGGCAGCCGCACGCCGTGCTTGTCGGCCAGTTCCAGCAGGGTGGTGGGCCGCATCGACCCGGTGAAGTGCAGGTGGAGATGGGCCTTCGGCAGGGCAGATAGATCACGTACACGCTCCATTCCGTGATCCTGCCGCACGACACGCCCGGCGGAACAGCACTTTCCCCGGACGTGGTCTTGCTCGCACAAACAAACGGGGCCACCCCTCGACGTCGAGAGGCGGCCCCGCAGGCGGACGCGGCGGTCAGTCCTGCGCCTCCGCCAGCAGCTTCTGGATCCGGCTCACGCCCTCGACGAGGTCCTCGTCCCCGAGCGCGTACGACAGCCGCAGGTACCCGGGCGTGCCGAACGCCTCGCCCGGCACCACCGCGACCTCGGCCTCCTCCAGGATCAGCGCGGCCAGCTCGACCGTGTCCCGCGGACGCTTGCCGCGGATCTCCTTGCCGAGCAGCTCCTTCACCGACGGGTAGGCGTAGAACGCGCCCTCGGGCTCCGGGCACAGCACGCCGTCGATCTCGTTGAGCATCCGCACGATGGTCCGGCGGCGCCGGTCGAAGGCCTCCCGCATCTTCGCCACGGCGTCCAGGTCGCCGGAGACCGCGGCCAGCGCCGCCGCCTGGGACACGTTGGACACGTTGGACGTGGCGTGCGACTGGAGGTTCGTCGCGGCCTTGACGACGTCCTTCGGGCCGATGACCCACCCGACCCGCCAGCCGGTCATCGCGTACGTCTTCGCCACGCCGTTGACCACGATGCACTTGTCGCGCAGCTCGGGCAGCAGCGCCGGCAGGGACACCGAGACGGCGTCGCCGTAGACGAGGTGCTCGTAGATCTCGTCGGTCAGCACCCACAGGCCGTGCTCCACGGCCCACCGGCCGATCGCCTCGGTCTCGGCCTCGCTGTACACCGCGCCCGTCGGGTTGGACGGCGACACGAAGAGGACGACCTTGGTCTTCTCGGTGCGCGCGGCCTCCAGCTGCTCCACCGTCACCCGGTAGCCGGTCGACTCGTCGGCGACCACGTCGACGGGCACACCGCCGGCCAGCCGGATCGACTCCGGGTACGTGGTCCAGTACGGCGCCGGGACGATGACCTCGTCGCCCGGGTCGAGGATCGCGGCGAACGCCTCGTAGATGGCCTGCTTGCCGCCGTTGGTGACGAGGATCTGCGACGGGTCGACCTCGTAGCCCGAGTCGCGCAGCGTCTTCGCGGCGATGGCGGCCTTCAGCTCGGGCAGCCCGCCGGCCGGCGTGTAGCGGTGGAACTTCGGGTTCTTGCACGCCTCGACGGCGGCCTCGACGATGTAGTCCGGCGTCGGGAAGTCGGGCTCACCCGCGCCGAAGCCGATCACGGGACGCCCGGCGGCCTTGAGGGCCTTCGCCTTGGCGTCCACGGCGAGGGTCGCGGACTCGGAGATCGCGCCGACTCGGGCGGAGACCCGGCGCTCGGTGGGAGGGGTTGCAGCGCTCATGACCCCATCGTTCCAGACCGGAAACTTCCCGGGCACAGGGGTTTCACGGACTGAACCGGACCGGTCCAGGACCTGAACGCCAGTCCGGTGCACGCCCTGAACATCAGTCCGGGCGTCCTTTCTGTTCGACGCCCGGCCCGTGAGCACGTACACTCTCACCTCGTTGGCCTTCAGCGGCCCGCGATCATCCGGTGCACACCAAGCACTTGGGCGGATGCGGTACGTTGGGGGACGAACAAAGGGTCGTAGCTCAATTGGTAGAGCACTGGTCTCCAAAACCAGCGGTTGGGGGTTCAAGTCCCTCCGGCCCTGCTACACACACCATCGCCAGGATGTGTGCGCATGTACGTACAGCAATGCACCGCCGTGCGGCTCCAACCGGGCGCGGCACGGCCACGACCCGGAATCAGGTGAGGACGAGTGACGGACGCCGTGGGCTCCATCGACATGCCTGATGCCCAGGACGAGGCGCCGGACTCCCAGAAGAAGTCCCGCAAGGGCGGCAAGCGAGGCAAGAAGGGCCCGCTGAAGCGGCTCGCGCTCTTCTACCGCCAGATCATCGCGGAGCTGCGCAAGGTCGTCTGGCCGAGTCGCAACCAGCTGACGACGTACACCACCGTGGTGATCATCTTCGTGGTCATCATGATCGGCCTGGTGACTCTGATTGACTATGGCTTCTCTCACGCCGCCAAGTACGTCTTCGGCTGAGTCGAGAGCGAAGGGCGCCGAGGTACCCGGCGCCCCTTTCGCGTGTTCCACCCCTATGTATCCAGGAAGAAGCAGCCACAGTGTCTGACCCGAACGTGAACGACGCCATCGAGCCGGTCGAGTCCGTCGAGGACGAGCTCGGCACCGTCGAGGGCGCCGACAACGAGGACACCGAGGCCTCCGCCGAGGCCGAGGCTGCCGACGACGCCGTCGTCGCGGAGGCGGAAGAGTCGGACGACGCGGACGAGGCGGAGTCGGACGAGGCCGCCGAGGCGGGCGACGCCGAGAGCGCCGAGGCCGACGCCGAGACCGCCGAGGTCGAGGAAGAGGCCGAGGAGCCCGACGTCGACCCGATCGAGAAGCTCCGCCAGGAGCTGCGCGTCCTGCCCGGCGAGTGGTACGTCATCCACACCTACGCCGGTTACGAGAACCGCGTGAAGACCAACCTCGAGCAGCGCGCCGTCTCGCTCAACGTCGAGGACTACATCTTCCAGGCCGAGGTGCCGCAGGAAGAGGTCGTCCAGATCAAGAACGGCGACCGCAAGACGATCCGCCAGAACAAGCTGCCGGGCTACGTCCTGGTCCGCATGGACCTGACCAACGAGTCCTGGGGCGTCGTCCGCAACACCCCCGGCGTCACCGGCTTCGTGGGCAACGCCTACGACCCGTACCCGCTGACCCTGGACGAGATCGTCAAGATGCTCGCCCCGGAGGCCGAGGAGAAGGCCGCCCGCGAGGCCGCCGAGGCCGAGGGCAAGCCGGCTCCGCAGCGCAAGGTCGAGGTCCAGGTGCTGGACTTCGAGGTCGGCGACTCGGTCACCGTCACCGACGGCCCGTTCGCGACGCTGCAGGCCACGATCAACGAGATCAACGCCGACTCGAAGAAGGTCAAGGGCCTCGTCGAGATCTTCGGCCGCGAGACCCCGGTCGAGCTGAGCTTCGACCAGATCCAGAAGAACTAGTACCGCACCGGTACCTCTCTGGACGTACTGCTTCCGACCAGGTCAGGCGATGCTCACGCGTCGTCTGACCTGCTCGGTTTTTGGCCGCGCATCTATACCCGTTATCGTTGTGCGGTATGCCTGTGTCCGGGTAGCTCCCGAACCCAGGCAGGACCCGAACCGAAAGGACCCGGAGAGCTATGCCTCCCAAGAAGAAGAAGGTCACGGGGCTCATCAAGCTCCAGATCCAGGCCGGTGCCGCGAACCCGGCCCCGCCGGTCGGCCCCGCGCTGGGTCAGCACGGCGTCAACATCATGGAGTTCTGCAAGGCCTACAACGCCGCGACCGAGTCGCAGCGCGGCTGGGTCATCCCGGTGGAGATCACGGTCTACGAGGACCGCTCCTTCACCTTCATCACCAAGACGCCGCCGGCCGCCAAGATGATCCTCAAGGCCGCGGGCGTGGAGAAGGGCTCCGGCGAGCCGCACAAGACCAAGGTCGCGAAGATCACGCGTGACCAGGTCCGTGAGATCGCCACCACCAAGATGCCCGACCTCAACGCCAACGACCTGGACCAGGCGGAGAAGATCATCGCCGGTACCGCCCGTTCCATGGGCGTCACGGTCGAGGGCTGAACCCCACCTTCCAGCAGCAGAAGTGGCGGGGCCTGCTCGGCCCTAACCACAACTCCTAAGAAGCCACAGGAGCAGTAGTGAGCAAGCGCAGCAAGTCTCTCCGCGCTGCGGACGCCAAGATCGACCGGGACAAGCTCTACGCCCCGCTCGAGGCCGTCCGTCTCGCCAAGGAGACCTCCACGTCCAAGTTCGACGGCACCGTCGAGGTCGCCTTCCGTCTGGGTGTCGACCCGCGCAAGGCCGACCAGATGGTCCGTGGCACCGTGAACCTCCCGCACGGCACCGGTAAGACCGCCCGGGTCCTGGTCTTCGCGACCGGTGACCGTGCCGAGGCCGCGCGTGCCGCGGGCGCCGACATCGTCGGCGCCGACGAACTGATCGACGAGGTGTCGAAGGGCCGTCTGGACTTCGACGCCGTCGTCGCCACCCCGGACCTCATGGGCAAGGTCGGCCGCCTCGGCCGCGTGCTCGGTCCCCGTGGTCTCATGCCGAACCCCAAGACCGGCACCGTCACCCCGGACGTCACCAAGGCTGTCAACGACATCAAGGGTGGCAAGATCGAGTTCCGCGTCGACAAGCACTCGAACCTGCACTTCATCATCGGCAAGACGTCGTTCGACGACACCAAGCTGGTGGAGAACTACGGCGCGGCGCTGGAGGAGATCCTCCGTCTGAAGCCGTCCGCCGCCAAGGGCCGCTACATCAAGAAGGCCGCCCTCAGCACCACGATGGGCCCGGGCATCCCGCTCGACTCCAACCGCACCCGCAACCTCCTCGTCGAGGAGGACCCGGCCGCGGTCTGAGCGAACAGCTCGCCCCACCGGTTCACGGGCCCCGCACCTTCCGAGGTGCGGGGCCCGTCCCTTTTCCGGGCGCCCTGGGTTAGCGTGCGGGCAGCGGACTCGCGCACGGGGCGCGGGGGCCGTACGGGGCGCTAGGGGTGGGCGGATGACGGGCATGAGGGCACGCCGTACGGTCGTCTCGCTGGCGGTGTCGGCCGCGCTGGCGTGCTCCACCGCGTGCACCGCCGAGGAGGAGCCCGCGTCCCCTCCGTCCGGCTCCGCCGCGACCTCCTCACGCCCCCCGGCGCCGACCGGCCCCGCGGCGGACGCCCTGCGGGCCGTCGAGCGGGCGACCGGACGGGCGGGTTCGGCGCGGCTCGAGTCGACGACCGTGATGGGCCGCGAGCTGTCCCTCAAGGCCGCGGGCGTCCTCGGCTGGCGCGACGGCCTCACCGGCACGCTGACGATCACCTACACGGGCGGTACGACCGCCGAGACCATGCGCCGCCTCGGCACCACCGCGATGGAGGCCCGCTACCTGCCCGACGCCTACTACGCGGAGATGGGCGACGAGTTCGCCGAGCGGGTGGGCGGCCGGCACTGGATCAGGTACGCGTACGAGGACCTGGAGGAACTCGGCGGCGACGCGGGCGCCGGGTTCGCCGACCAGATGCGCAGGACCACGCCCAACCAGGCGGTGAAGCTGCTGCTGACCGCCGGGGACGTCCGCAAGGTGGGCGAGGAGACGACGCGCGGACGGCGCACCACCCACTGGTCCGGCACGGTGGGCGGGGAGAGCGCCCAGAGCGTCGACATCTGGGTCGACGACCGGGACCTGCTGGTCAAGAAGGTCGAGCGGGGACGCACGAAGACCGGCGAGCTGACCCAGACCGCCCACTACAGCGACTACGGCGTCGCGGTCCCCGCCGAACGCCCGCCGGCCGAGGACACGGCGGACTTCAAGGAACTCCTGGCGGCACAGGAAGGATAGGGACGGGCGCCGGCTCTGCGGAGAAACCGCAAGATCGTTCGAACCGTTTCGGATACGCTCGCGTCCTTGTTGTGGAGAACTCCTGTGGAGCAGCGGTGCGTTTTCTGTGCCCTCCGCCCGTGTGCCGTTGCTCCTCACGCTCCTTGAATCCCGTGGGGGGATACCGATGAGGACTTCTGTACGTGTGCCCGTGGGCGCCGGACTCGCCGCGCTGCTGCTCGCCGCCGGCGCGGTGGGCTGCTCCAAGGGGGACGGCTCCGAGTCCCCGAGGATGACGCCTGCGGCGGCCGTCGCCAAAGCGGCGAAGAACGCCGACGACATCGACTCCATCCGCTACCGGATGACCGGCAAGGTCCCCGAGAACGGCCGCGTGGAGGCCGAGGCGCGGACGCGGATCAAGCCGACGTTCGCGATGAGCATGAAGATGACGGCGCCCGACCAGGGCGCCGCGGGCACTGCGGAGTTCCGGCTCGTCGACAAGGCCGTGTACATCGGTGGCGGCCCCGAGGCGGCCAAGGAGATGGACGGCAAGAGCTGGATCAAGATCGACCTGTCCGAGTTGGGTATGGACGAGAAGGTGAACAAGCTGATCGGTGCCTCCCAGGCCGCCGACAAGAACCCGGCGACCGAGTCCACCTTCCTCACCTGGTCCAAGGACGTCGAGAAGGTCGGCACCGAGACCGTCGAGGGCGTGAAGACCACCCACTACAAGGGCACGGTCGCCCTCGCCGACCTGGAGAAGTCCATCGGGGACGAGGACGAGGTCGTCCGGGAGGAGCGCCAGAAGAGCCTCGATCGGTACGAGAAGATGGGCGCCGACAAGCTCGTGATGGACATGTGGGTCGACGGCGACGACCAGACCAAGCAGTTCCGCATGCGGGCCGACGCGGACAAGGGTCCGCTGGACCTGACCTTCACCTTCTTCGGCGTCAACGAGCCCGTGGAGGTCGCGGCCCCGCCGGTCGCGGAGGTGGCCGACCTTGCCGAGATGAGGAAGGGGGCCCAGCAGGGCTGAGGCACCGGCGTCCGGCACCTCCGGGTTGCCGCCGGGGCGGATTTGCTTGGCAGTGCCCCGTTCCCGTACGCTTCCACAGAAGCCAAAGACCGCTGGTCGTTGCCGTGTGTTCGAGAGAGGACACGGTGGCCGAAGGATCCGCTGAACTGCGGACGACCCGCGCAGGTGACTGTGGATGAGCTCCCGAGTCCGTGCCTCGTGCAGGTGACATCGGTCGAGCCACGCCCCGTGCGCCTGCGCCGGGGCGTTTCGTTTTCCCCAGTCCTCCTTCGGGTCCGCGCGGTCCGAATCACCCGGAAGGAGGCCGAGGCTCTATGGCGACGCCCGAAAAGGCTGCCGCGGTTGCCGAGCTGACGGACAAGTTCCGCAGCTCCAATGCCGCCGTGCTGACCGAGTACCGCGGTCTCACCGTGGCGCAGCTCAAGACGCTGCGCCGGTCGCTCGGTGAGAACGCCCAGTACGCCGTGGTGAAGAACACGCTGACCAAGATTGCGGCCAACGAGGCCGGGATCACGCTCGACGACCAGCTCTTCGCTGGTCCGACGGCCGTCGCCTTCGTCACCGGTGACCCGGTGGAGTCGGCGAAGGGTCTGCGCGACTTCGCCAAGGACAACCCGAATCTCGTCATCAAGGGCGGTGTCCTTGACGGCAAGGCGATGTCCGCCGACGAGATCAAGAAGCTTGCGGACCTCGAGTCCCGCGAGGTTCTGCTCTCCAAGCTGGCCGGTGCCTTCAAGGCGAAGCAGTCGCAGGCTGCCTCCGTCTTCCAGGCGCTGCCCTCGAAGCTCGTCCGCACCGTGGACGCGCTCCGTGCCAAGCAGGACGAGCAGGGCGGTGCCGAGTAACTCGGCTCGCTTTCTGATCCGGGCCGCCTGAGCGCGGCACGGATCGCAGCGGGCCCGACGTACGCCCGCCTCACCCCGTACATCCGGCACCTGCCGAATTAGTGGAAGGACCGCCATCATGGCGAAGCTCAGCCAGGACGACCTGCTCGCCCAGTTCGAGGAGATGACCCTCATCGAGCTCTCCGAGTTCGTGAAGGCCTTCGAGGAGAAGTTCGACGTCACCGCCGCCGCGGCCGCCCCGGTCGTCGTCGCCGGTGGCGGTGCCGCCGCCGGTGGTGCCGAGGCCGCTGAGGAGAAGGACGAGTTCGACGTCATCCTCACCGGTGCCGGCGACAAGAAGATCCAGGTCATCAAGGTCGTGCGCGAGCTGACCTCCCTGGGTCTGAAGGAGGCCAAGGACCTCGTGGACGGCGCCCCGAAGCCCGTCCTCGAGAAGGTCGCCAAGGACGCCGCCGAGAAGGCCGCCGAGTCCCTCAAGGGCGCCGGCGCCTCCGTCGAGGTCAAGTAAGACCGCACCGGCTCGACGGATCCGTCAGGGTCTGTAACGCCGTAGCACCGAAGAGCGATCATCCATCCGGGTGGTCGCTCTTCGGCGTACCGGGGGTCCGGCGGCGGCTGCCTTGCACGCGTGACGGCGAAGAGTAGGGTGATCTTCGTCGTGCCGTCTCCAGGGCCCTGAGAGCCGCTGGAGACACCGGTTCGGGCCAAGGGGGGCCTTGACGAACCGCACGCAGCGCGCAATTCTCAGGGCGTCGTCACAAGGATCCGAATCCGAGGCATGGATCGACGGCGAAGAGGGCAGTATCTGGGTGCGTTGAGGGCGAGGCCTTGCCGCACAGGTGGTGAGAACAACGAGGAGTGAACACGGTCCCCGAGAACCGCACTGGACATCAGTGTGCCAAGTGGCTACACTGACCCTTTGCGCTGCCTGTTAGCTGCCCCCTGCCCGTCACCAGGGGTCTGCCCTCGCCCGAGCACTGACGACCAGAGCATGCCCGACCTGGCTCTTTAGCCACATCAGGCACCCCCTGTCTCCGTGCACGGAAGAGGGGCCGGTACGCGCGTAGTGAGTCCGAGCCCTCGGAAGGACCCCCTCTTGGCCGCCTCGCGCAATGCCTCGACCGCGAATACGAACAACGCTGCCAGCACCGCCCCGCTGCGCATCTCCTTTGCAAAGATCAAGGAGCCCCTCGAGGTTCCGAACCTTCTCGCGCTGCAAACCGAGAGCTTCGACTGGCTCCTCGGCAACGACGCCTGGAAGGCTCGCGTCGAGTCGGCTCTGGAGTCCGGTCAGGACGTCCCCACCAAGTCCGGTCTGGAGGAGATCTTCGAGGAGATCTCCCCGATCGAGGACTTCTCCGGGTCGATGTCGCTGACGTTCCGCGACCACCGTTTCGAGCCCCCGAAGAACAGCATCGACGAGTGCAAGGACCGCGACTTCACGTACGCGGCGCCGCTCTTCGTCACCGCCGAGTTCACCAACAACGAGACCGGCGAGATCAAGTCCCAGACGGTCTTCATGGGCGACTTCCCGCTCATGACCAACAAGGGCACCTTCGTCATCAACGGCACCGAGCGTGTCGTGGTCTCGCAGCTGGTCCGTTCGCCCGGCGTCTACTTCGACTCCTCCATCGACAAGACGTCCGACAAGGACATCTTCTCCGCCAAGATCATCCCGTCCCGGGGTGCCTGGCTGGAGATGGAGATCGACAAGCGCGACATGGTCGGTGTGCGCATCGACCGCAAGCGCAAGCAGTCCGTGACCGTCCTCCTCAAGGCCCTCGGCTGGACCACCGAGCAGATCCTGGAGGAGTTCGGCGAGTACGAGTCCATGCGCGCCACCCTGGAGAAGGACCACACCCAGGGCCAGGACGACGCGCTGCTCGACATCTACCGCAAGCTGCGTCCGGGCGAGCCCCCCACGCGTGAGGCCGCGCAGACGCTGCTCGAGAACCTCTACTTCAACCCGAAGCGCTACGACCTCGCCAAGGTCGGCCGCTACAAGGTGAACAAGAAGCTCGGCGCCGACGAGCCGCTGGACGCCGGCGTGCTCACCAGCGACGACATCATCGCCACCATCAAGTACCTGGTGAAGCTGCACGCCGGTGAGACCGAGACGGTCGGCGAGTCGGGCCGGGAGATCGTCGTCGAGACCGACGACATCGACCACTTCGGCAACCGCCGCATCCGCAACGTCGGCGAGCTGATCCAGAACCAGGTCCGTACGGGTCTCGCCCGTATGGAGCGCGTCGTGCGCGAGCGCATGACCACCCAGGACGTCGAGGCGATCACGCCGCAGACCCTGATCAACATCCGGCCGGTCGTCGCCTCCATCAAGGAGTTCTTCGGCACCAGCCAGCTGTCCCAGTTCATGGACCAGAACAACCCGCTGTCGGGGCTGACGCACAAGCGTCGTCTGAACGCCCTCGGCCCGGGTGGTCTCTCCCGTGAGCGGGCCGGCTTCGAGGTCCGCGACGTGCACCCGTCGCACTACGGCCGCATGTGCCCGATCGAGACGCCCGAAGGCCCGAACATCGGTCTGATCGGCTCGCTCGCCTCTTACGGCCGGATCAACCCCTTCGGCTTCATCGAGACCCCGTACCGCAAGGTCGTCGAGGGCCAGGTCACCGACGAGGTCGACTACCTGACCGCCGACGAGGAGGACCGCTTCGTCATCGCGCAGGCCAACGCCACGCTCAACGACGACATGCGGTTCGCCGAGGCCCGCGTCCTGGTCCGCCGTCGTGGCGGCGAGGTCGACTACGTCCCCGGTGACGACGTCGACTACATGGACGTCTCGCCGCGCCAGATGGTGTCGGTCGCGACCGCGATGATCCCGTTCCTGGAGCACGACGACGCCAACCGTGCCCTCATGGGCGCGAACATGATGCGTCAGGCCGTGCCCCTCATCAAGAGCGAGTCCCCGCTCGTCGGCACCGGCATGGAGTACCGCTCCGCCGCCGACGCCGGCGACGTGGTCAAGGCCGAGAAGGCGGGTGTGGTCCAGGAGGTCTCCGCGGACTACATCACCACGACCAACGACGACGGCACGTACATCACGTACCGCCTGGCCAAGTTCTCCCGGTCCAACCAGGGCACCTCGGTCAACCAGAAGGTCATCGTCGCCGAGGGCGACCGGGTCATCGAGGGCCAGGTCCTGGCCGACGGTCCGGCCACCGAGAACGGCGAGATGGCGCTCGGCAAGAACCTGCTGGTCGCGTTCATGCCGTGGGAGGGTCACAACTACGAGGACGCGATCATCCTGTCGCAGCGCCTCGTGCAGGACGACGTCCTCTCCTCGATCCACATCGAGGAGCACGAGGTCGACGCCCGTGACACCAAGCTGGGCCCCGAGGAGATCACCCGGGACATCCCGAACGTCTCCGAGGAGGTCCTCGCCGACCTCGACGAGCGCGGCATCATCCGCATCGGTGCCGAGGTCGTCGCCGGCGACATCCTGGTCGGCAAGGTCACGCCCAAGGGCGAGACCGAGCTGACCCCGGAGGAGCGCCTGCTCCGCGCGATCTTCGGTGAGAAGGCGCGCGAGGTCCGCGACACCTCCCTGAAGGTGCCGCACGGCGAGATCGGCAAGGTCATCGGCGTCCGCGTCTTCGACCGCGAAGAGGGCGACGAGCTGCCGCCGGGCGTGAACCAGCTGGTCCGCGTCTACGTCGCGCAGAAGCGCAAGATCACCGACGGTGACAAGCTCGCCGGCCGCCACGGCAACAAGGGCGTCATCTCCAAGATCAACCCGATCGAGGACATGCCGTTCCTGGAGGACGGCACGCCCGTCGACATCATCCTGAACCCGCTGGGTGTCCCGTCCCGAATGAACCCGGGACAGGTCCTGGAGATCCACCTCGGCTGGCTCGCCAGCCGCGGCTGGGACGTCTCCGGCCTCGCGGAGGAGTGGGCGCAGCGCCTCCAGGCCATCGGCGCCGACAAGGTCGAGCCCGGCACCAACGTCGCCACCCCGGTCTTCGACGGTGCGCGCGAGGACGAGCTGGCCGGCCTGCTCCAGCACACCATCCCGAACCGCGACGGCGAGCGCATGGTGCTCCCGTCCGGCAAGGCGCGGCTGTTCGACGGCCGCAGCGGTGAGCCGTTCCCGGAGCCGATCTCGGTCGGCTACATGTACATCCTCAAGCTCCACCACCTGGTCGACGACAAGCTGCACGCCCGGTCGACCGGCCCGTACTCGATGATCACCCAGCAGCCGCTGGGTGGTAAGGCCCAGTTCGGTGGCCAGCGCTTCGGTGAGATGGAGGTGTGGGCGCTGGAGGCTTACGGCGCCGCGTACGCCCTCCAGGAGCTGCTGACGATCAAGTCCGACGACGTGACCGGCCGCGTGAAGGTCTACGAGGCCATCGTCAAGGGCGAGAACATCCCTGAGCCCGGCATCCCCGAGTCCTTCAAGGTGCTCATCAAGGAGATGCAGTCCCTGTGCCTCAACGTGGAGGTGCTGTCCTCGGACGGCATGTCCATCGAGATGCGTGACACCGACGAGGACGTCTTCCGCGCTGCGGAGGAGCTCGGCATCGACCTGTCGCGGCGCGAGCCGAGCAGCGTCGAAGAGGTCTGACGGGAGTCAGGCGGGGCCTCCCACCCGGAGGCCCCGCCGATCCCGCGACCCCCGTTTCAGACCACAGACTTACAACCCTGAGAGGGATTGACGCATAGTGCTCGACGTCAACTTCTTCGACGAGCTCCGGATCGGTCTGGCCACCGCTGACGACATCCGTCAGTGGAGCCACGGCGAGGTCAAGAAGCCCGAGACCATCAACTACCGCACCCTCAAGCCCGAAAAGGACGGACTCTTCTGCGAGAAGATCTTCGGTCCGACCCGGGACTGGGAGTGCTACTGCGGCAAGTACAAGCGCGTCCGCTTCAAGGGCATCATCTGTGAGCGCTGCGGCGTCGAGGTCACTCGCGCCAAGGTGCGCCGTGAGCGGATGGGCCACATCGAGCTGGCCGCTCCCGTCACCCACATCTGGTACTTCAAGGGCGTCCCGTCGCGCCTGGGCTACCTGCTGGACCTGGCGCCGAAGGACCTCGAGAAGGTCATCTACTTCGCCGCGTACATGATCACCTTCGTGGACGAGGAGCGCCGCACGCGCGACCTGCCCTCGCTGGAGGCCCACGTCTCCGTCGAGCGCCAGCAGATCGAGCAGCGCCGCGACTCCGACCTGGAGGCCCGCGCCAAGAAGCTCGAGACGGACCTCGCCGAGCTGGAGGCCGAGGGCGCCAAGGCCGACGTGCGCCGCAAGGTGCGCGAGGGTGCCGAGCGCGAGATGAAGCAGCTGCGCGACCGTGCGCAGCGCGAGATCGACCGCCTCGACGAGGTGTGGAACCGGTTCAAGAACCTCAAGGTCCAGGACCTGGAGGGCGACGAGCTGCTCTACCGCGAGCTGCGCGACCGCTTCGGCACCTACTTCGACGGCTCGATGGGCGCCGCCGCGCTGCAGAAGCGCCTGGAGTCCTTCGACCTCGACGAGGAGGCCGAGCGCCTCCGCGAGATCATCCGCACCGGCAAGGGCCAGAAGAAGACCCGTGCGCTCAAGCGCCTCAAGGTCGTCTCCGCGTTCCTGCAGACCAGCAACAGCCCCAAGGGCATGGTGCTGGACTGCGTGCCGGTCATCCCGCCGGACCTGCGTCCGATGGTGCAGCTGGACGGTGGCCGCTTCGCGACCTCCGACCTGAACGACCTGTACCGCCGTGTCATCAACCGGAACAACCGCCTGAAGCGGCTTCTCGACCTCGGTGCGCCCGAGATCATCGTGAACAACGAGAAGCGCATGCTCCAGGAGGCCGTGGACGCCCTCTTCGACAACGGTCGTCGTGGTCGCCCGGTCACCGGTCCGGGCAACCGTCCGCTGAAGTCCCTGAGCGACATGCTCAAGGGCAAGCAGGGCCGCTTCCGTCAGAACCTGCTCGGCAAGCGCGTGGACTACTCCGCGCGTTCCGTGATCGTCGTCGGTCCGCAGCTGAAGCTGCACCAGTGCGGTCTGCCGAAGGCGATGGCGCTGGAGCTCTTCAAGCCGTTCGTGATGAAGCGCCTGGTCGACCTGAACCACGCGCAGAACATCAAGAGCGCCAAGCGCATGGTCGAGCGCGGCCGCACGGTCGTGTACGACGTGCTGGAAGAGGTCATCGCGGAGCACCCGGTTCTGCTGAACCGTGCGCCCACCCTGCACCGCCTCGGCATCCAGGCCTTCGAGCCGCAGCTGGTCGAGGGCAAGGCCATCCAGATCCACCCGCTCGTCTGCACCGCGTTCAACGCGGACTTCGACGGTGACCAGATGGCCGTCCACCTGCCGCTCTCCGCGGAGGCGCAGGCCGAGGCCCGCATCCTGATGCTGTCCTCGAACAACATCCTCAAGCCGGCCGACGGCCGTCCGGTGACGATGCCGACCCAGGACATGGTCCTCGGTCTGTTCTTCCTCACCACCGACGGCGAGGGCCGCGACCTCAAGGGCGAGGGACGTGCCTTCGGGTCCGCCGCCGAGGCGATCATGGCGTTCGACGCGGGCGACCTGTCGCTCCAGTCGAAGGTCGACATCCGCTTCCCGGTGGGCACCATCCCGCCCCGCGGCTGGGAGCCCCCGGCGCGCGAGGAGGGTGAGCCGGAGTGGCAGCAGGGTGACACCTTCACCCTGAAGACCACGCTGGGCCGCGCGCTCTTCAACGAGCTGCTGCCCGAGGACTACCCGTTCGTCGACTACGAGGTCGGCAAGAAGCAGCTCTCCGAGATCGTCAACGACCTCGCCGAGCGCTACCCCAAGGTCATCGTGGCGGCGACGCTCGACAACCTGAAGGCGGCCGGCTTCTTCTGGGCGACCCGTTCCGGCGTCACCGTGGCCATCTCCGACGTCGTCGTTCCCGAGGCGAAGAAGGAGATCGTCAAGGGTTACGAGGCGCAGGACGAGAAGGTCCAGAAGCAGTACGAGCGCGGTCTGATCACCAAGGACGAGCGCACGCAGGAGCTCATCGCGATCTGGACCAAGGCGACCAACGAGGTCGCCGAGGCGATGAACGACAACTTCCCGAAGACCAACCCGATCTTCATGATGGTGAACTCGGGCGCACGAGGCAACATGATGCAGATGCGTCAGATCGCCGGTATGCGTGGTCTGGTGTCGAACGCGAAGAACGAGACGATCCCGCGTCCCATCAAGGCCTCCTTCCGTGAGGGCCTGTCCGTGCTGGAGTACTTCATCTCCACGCACGGTGCCCGTAAGGGTCTGGCGGACACCGCGCTGCGGACCGCCGACTCGGGTTACCTCACGCGTCGTCTGGTCGACGTCTCGCAGGACGTCATCATTCGCGAGGAGGACTGCGGCACCGAGCGCGGTCTCAAGCTGCCGATCGCCACGCGCGACGCGGACGGCACGCTGCGCAAGGCCGAGGACGTCGAGACCAGCGTGTACGCCCGCATGCTCGCCGAGGACGTCGTCATCGACGGCAAGGTGATCGCGCCGGCCAACGTCGACCTCGGTGACGTCCTGATCGACGCCCTGGTCGCCCACGGCGTCGAGGAGGTCAAGACCCGCTCGATCCTGACCTGCGAGTCCCAGGTCGGCACCTGCGCCATGTGCTACGGCCGCTCGCTGGCCACCGGCAAGCTGGTCGACATCGGTGAGGCGGTCGGCATCATCGCCGCCCAGTCCATCGGTGAGCCCGGCACCCAGCTGACGATGCGTACCTTCCACACCGGTGGTGTGGCCGGTGACGACATCACGCAGGGTCTGCCGCGTGTCGTCGAGCTCTTCGAGGCCCGTACCCCGAAGGGTGTCGCCCCGATCTCCGAGGCCTCCGGCCGCGTCCGGATCGAGGAGACCGAGAAGACGAAGAAGATCGTCGTCACCCCGGACGACGGCAGCGACGAGACGGCGTTCCCGATCTCGAAGCGTGCCCGTCTGCTGGTGGGCGAGGGCGACCACGTCGAGGTGGGCCAGAAGCTCACCGTGGGTGCCACCAACCCGCACGACGTGCTGCGGATCCTCGGTCAGCGTGCCGTCCAGGTCCACCTGGTCGGCGAGGTCCAGAAGGTCTACAACTCGCAGGGCGTGTCGATCCACGACAAGCACATCGAGATCATCATCCGGCAGATGCTGCGCCGTGTGACGATCATCGAGTCCGGCGACGCCGAGCTGCTGCCCGGCGAGCTGGTCGAGCGGACGAAGTTCGAGACCGAGAACCGTCGTGTGGTCCAGGAGGGCGGTCACCCGGCCTCCGGTCGTCCGCAGCTGATGGGTATCACCAAGGCCTCGCTGGCGACGGAGTCCTGGCTGTCGGCCGCCTCCTTCCAGGAGACGACCCGAGTGCTGACGGACGCGGCGATCAACGCCAAGTCCGACAGCCTCATCGGCCTCAAGGAGAACGTCATCATCGGTAAGCTCATCCCGGCCGGTACGGGCCTGTCCCGCTACCGCAACATCCGGGTGGAGCCGACCGAGGAGGCCAAGGCCGCGATGTACTCGGCCGTCGGCTACGACGACATCGACTACTCGCCGTTCGGCACCGGCTCCGGCCAGGCCGTCCCGCTGGAGGACTACGACTACGGTCCGTACAACCAGTAGGCGGGTCGCCTGAGAAGGCCGCTACGACTGAAGGGCGGCCACCCCGAGCCGGGGTGGCCGCCCTTCGGCGTGCTGGGCCCGCACAGGGGCGTACGGGCCCGTGGGGAGCCGGGAACGAGACGGCGCGGCCGGGCCGGCACCGTCCGGTGCGTCGCTCCGCCGACCGGGGCAATGCGGGGCGATACGGGCGCGGAGGCCGGTGTCGCCCATTTGTTTTGACCGCAGCGAATGCGATAGGTACGCTCAGACCTTGTGCCTGGGGTGTGCCCTGGCCCTCGTGCGTGCCTACGACCGCACCGGGGCCGTGTGCGACCACCGAAAATCGCGTCTCCTTCCGCCTCGCGGCGGGAGTTCGCGGCTTCGACACACCCGACCGCGTGGGTCGGCGACGTTCCAGGTTAGCTTCACCATTCGGCACACAGAAACCGGAGAAGTAGTGCCTACGATCCAGCAGCTGGTCCGTAAGGGCCGGCAGGACAAGGTCGAGAAGAACAAGACGCCCGCACTCGAGGGTTCCCCTCAGCGCCGTGGCGTCTGCACGCGTGTGTTCACGACCACCCCGAAGAAGCCGAACTCGGCCCTGCGTAAGGTCGCGCGTGTGCGTCTGACCAGCGGGATCGAGGTCACCGCTTACATTCCGGGTGAGGGGCACAACCTGCAGGAGCACTCCATCGTGCTCGTGCGCGGCGGCCGTGTGAAGGACCTGCCGGGTGTTCGTTACAAGATCATCCGCGGCTCCCTCGACACCCAGGGTGTCAAGAACCGCAAGCAGGCCCGCAGCCGCTACGGCGCCAAGAAGGAGAAGTAAGAATGCCTCGTAAGGGCCCCGCCCCGAAGCGCCCGGTCATCATCGACCCGGTCTACGGTTCTCCTCTGGTGACCTCCCTGATCAACAAGGTGCTGCTGAACGGCAAGCGCTCCACCGCCGAGCGCATCGTCTACGGCGCCATGGAGGGCCTGCGCGAGAAGACCGGCAACGACCCGGTCATCACGCTCAAGCGCGCTCTCGAGAACATCAAGCCGACCCTCGAGGTCAAGTCCCGCCGTGTCGGTGGTGCGACCTACCAGGTCCCGATCGAGGTCAAGCCGGGCCGTGCGAACACGCTCGCCCTGCGCTGGCTGGTCGGATACTCCCGCGCCCGTCGCGAGAAGACCATGACCGAGCGTCTGCTCAACGAGCTCCTCGACGCCTCCAACGGCCTGGGTGCCGCTGTGAAGAAGCGCGAGGACACGCACAAGATGGCCGAGTCCAACAAGGCCTTCGCGCACTACCGCTGGTAGTCGCTACCCACATCGAGACCGAGAGAAGACTGAAGCCTTATGGCTACCACTTCACTTGACCTGGCCAAGGTCCGCAACATCGGGATCATGGCCCACATCGACGCGGGCAAGACGACCACCACCGAGCGGATCCTGTTCTACACCGGTGTGTCGTACAAGATCGGTGAGGTCCACGACGGCGCCGCCACGATGGACTGGATGGAGCAGGAGCAGGAGCGTGGCATCACGATCACGTCTGCTGCGACCACCTGTCACTGGCCGCTCGAGGACAACGACTACACGATCAACATCATCGACACCCCGGGGCACGTCGACTTCACCGTCGAGGTGGAGCGTTCCCTGCGTGTGCTCGACGGTGCCGTGACCGTGTTCGACGGTGTCGCCGGTGTCGAGCCGCAGTCCGAGACGGTGTGGCGTCAGGCCGACCGTTACGGCGTGCCGCGTATCTGCTTCGTCAACAAGCTGGACCGTACCGGCGCCGAGTTCCACCGCTGCGTGGAGATGATCTCGGACCGCCTGGGCGCCCAGCCGCTCGTCATGCAGCTCCCGATCGGTGCCGAGGCCGACTTCCAGGGCGTCGTGGACCTCGTCCGCATGAAGGCGCTCGTGTGGTCCGCCGAGGCGGCCAAGGGCGAGATGTACGACACCGTCGACATCCCGGCCACGCACACCGAGGCCGCCGAGGAGTGGCGCGGCAAGCTGGTCGAGGCCGTCGCGGAGAACGACGAAGAGATCATGGAGCTGTTCCTGGAGGGCCAGGAGCCCACCGAGGAGCAGCTGTACGCCGCGATCCGTCGCATCACCATCGCGTCCGGCAAGTCCGACGACACCACGGTCACCCCGGTGTTCTGCGGCACCGCGTTCAAGAACAAGGGCGTCCAGCCCCTGCTCGACGCGGTCGTGCGCTACCTGCCGACCCCGCTCGACGTCGAGGCCATCGAGGGCCACGACGTCAAGGACCCCGAGGTCGTCGTCAAGCGCAAGCCGTCCGAGGACGAGCCGCTGGCCGCGCTCGCGTTCAAGATCATGAGCGACCCGCACCTCGGCAAGCTCACCTTCGTCCGGGTCTACTCGGGCCGCCTGGAGTCCGGCACCGCGGTGCTGAACTCCGTCAAGGGCAAGAAGGAGCGCATCGGCAAGATCTACCGCATGCACGCCAACAAGCGTGAGGAGATCGAGTCGGTGGGCGCCGGTGACATCGTCGCCGTCATGGGCCTGAAGCAGACCACCACCGGTGAGACGCTGTCCGACGACAAGAACCCGGTGATCCTGGAGTCCATGGACTTCCCGGCGCCGGTCATCGAGGTCGCGATCGAGCCCAAGTCCAAGGGCGACCAGGAGAAGCTGGGTGTCGCCATCCAGCGTCTCGCGGAGGAGGACCCCTCCTTCCAGGTGCACACCAACGAGGAGACCGGCCAGACCGTCATCGGCGGTATGGGCGAGCTTCACCTCGAGGTGCTGGTCGACCGGATGAAGCGCGAGTTCAAGGTCGAGGCCAACGTCGGCAAGCCGCAGGTCGCCTACCGTGAGACGATCCGCAAGACCGTCGAGCGCGTGGACTACACCCACAAGAAGCAGACCGGTGGTACCGGTCAGTTCGCCAAGGTGCAGATCGCGATCGAGCCGATCGAGGGCGGCGACGCCTCGTACGAGTTCGTGAACAAGGTCACCGGTGGCCGCATCCCGAAGGAGTACATCCCTTCGGTGGACGCCGGTGCGCAGGAGGCCATGCAGTTCGGCATCCTGGCCGGCTACGAGATGACGGGCGTCCGCGTCACGCTCATCGACGGTGGCTACCACGAGGTCGACTCCTCCGAGCTCGCCTTCAAGATCGCCGGTTCGCAGGCCTTCAAGGAGGCCGCGCGCAAGGCTTCGCCCGTGCTCCTGGAGCCGATGATGGCCGTCGAGGTCACCACGCCCGAGGACTACATGGGTGAGGTCATCGGCGACATCAACTCCCGCCGTGGCCAGATCCAGGCCATGGAGGAGCGTGCGGGTGCCCGCGTCGTCAAGGGCCTCGTGCCCCTGTCGGAGATGTTCGGGTACGTCGGCGACCTCCGCAGCAAGACGTCGGGTCGCGCAAGCTACTCGATGCAGTTCGACTCCTACGCCGAGGTTCCCCGGAACGTCGCCGAGGAGATCATCGCGAAGGCCAAGGGCGAGTAACGGACTCCGTTTAACGGACCCCGCAAACACGCTTTAGGCTTGACCCCGGAGCCTGCATGGGGCATTCCGCCGCGAACCCGGCGGAATGCCCCCGGCACCCGGGCTTTCCAGCAAAGATCACCTGGCGCCGATGAGTAAGGCGTACAGAACCACTCCACAGGAGGACCCCAGTGGCGAAGGCGAAGTTCGAGCGGACTAAGCCGCACGTCAACATCGGCACCATCGGTCACATCGACCACGGTAAGACGACCCTCACGGCCGCCATTACCAAGGTGCTGCACGACGCGTACCCGGACATCAACGAGGCGTCGGCGTTCGACCAGATCGACAAGGCTCCCGAAGAGCGCCAGCGCGGTATCACCATCTCGATCGCGCACGTCGAGTACCAGACCGAGGCGCGTCACTACGCCCACGTCGACTGCCCCGGTCACGCGGACTACATCAAGAACATGATCACGGGTGCGGCGCAGATGGACGGCGCCATCCTCGTGGTCGCCGCCACCGACGGCCCGATGCCGCAGACCAAGGAGCACGTGCTCCTGGCCCGCCAGGTCGGCGTTCCGTACATCGTCGTCGCCCTGAACAAGGCCGACATGGTGGACGACGAGGAGATCCTGGAGCTCGTCGAGCTCGAGGTGCGTGAGCTCCTCTCCGAGTACGAGTTCCCGGGCGACGACGTTCCCGTCGTCAAGGTCTCCGCTCTGAAGGCCCTCGAGGGCGACAAGGAGTGGGGCAACTCGGTCCTCGAGCTCATGAAGGCCGTGGACGAGGCCATCCCGGAGCCCGAGCGCGACGTCGACAAGCCGTTCCTGATGCCGATCGAGGACGTCTTCACCATCACCGGTCGCGGTACGGTCGTCACCGGCCGCATCGAGCGTGGTGTCCTCAAGGTCAACGAGACCGTCGACATCATCGGCATCAAGACCGAGAAGACCACCACCACGGTCACCGGCATCGAGATGTTCCGCAAGCTCCTCGACGAGGGCCAGGCCGGTGAGAACGTCGGTCTGCTCCTCCGTGGCATCAAGCGCGAGGACGTCGAGCGCGGCCAGGTCATCATCAAGCCGGGCTCGGTCACCCCGCACACCGAGTTCGAGGCCCAGGCCTACATCCTGTCGAAGGACGAGGGTGGCCGTCACACCCCCTTCTTCAACAACTACCGTCCGCAGTTCTACTTCCGTACGACGGACGTGACCGGCGTCGTGACCCTCCCCGAGGGCACCGAGATGGTCATGCCGGGTGACAACACCGAGATGAAGGTGGAGCTCATCCAGCCCGTCGCCATGGAAGAGGGCCTGAAGTTCGCCATCCGCGAGGGTGGCCGGACCGTGGGCGCCGGCCAGGTCACCAAGATCAACAAGTAAGCTCCGCTTGCTTGTCGGTCACTGACCTGACATGGGCTGATGCCTGAGGAAGGGCCCGCACGACTTCGGTCGTGCGGGCCCTTTCGCGTGGGCGCGGCCCACGGGTGTCACTCCCGTACGGCCGCCTGTTCCACGGGGCGGCGGCGCAGGGCCAGGCCCGCCGTGATCACCGACGCGGTGACGGCCAGGACCGCGCAGACGCCGACGGCTCCGGCGAGGGCGGTCCAGGGCAGCCGGAGGGCGCTGTGCACCGACAGCAGGCGCAGCGCGCCCCACATGCACGCCAGGTTGACGCCGGCCGCGGCCAGGCCGAGCAGTGCGCCGACCGCCACCACGGCCAGCGACTCGGCGCCGACCAGCCGCAGCACCTGCCCCCGGCCGGCGCCCGCCAGCCGCAGTACCGCCAGCTCCCGCACCCGGTCGGAGGTGGCCATCACCATGGTGTTGACCAGGGAGATACCGGTGTAGACGAGGGCGATGCCGAGGATCAGGAACAGGCCGATCCGGGTCGGGCCGTCGGTCGCCGGGTAGGTGGCCGCGACCCATTCGTCCCGGCTCGACACCTGCCCGCCGGCCGGCCCCGCCGCCTCGCGCAGGGCGTCGGCCACGGCACCGGCGTCGGCGCCGGCCGCGACCGTGACGTCCACCCGGTCGACCGGGGCGCCCGGGGCGTTGGCGGCGGTGACGTAGGCGCCGTTGTCACCGGTGCCGGTGGCCATCACGGCGGCGATGCGCAGGGTCCGCTCGGTGCCGTCGCCGAGCCACACCCGCACCCGTTCGCCGACGGTGTGCCGCTCCCATTCCTCGTTGACGACGATCGAGCCGTCGTCGAGGCCGGTCGCGCTCCCCGCGGTGAGCGGCAGCCGGGTGGTCGCGGGCAGGGACGCGGGGTCGGCGACGGCCCGCGCGGCGGACCTGACGAGGGCCACGCCCTCCTCCAGGACGTACACGGCGGTCGAGGAGGACGGGGAGACGGCGGCCGCCCCCGGGACGGCGCGCAGCCGGTCCAGCGCCGCCGGGTCGAAGCCGCCGCCGCGCGGCGCCGAGACCACGTAGTCCGCGGCGGTCTGCTCGCGGGTCTCGCTCGCGCCGGCCTCGTTCAGCGTCGCGGTGGCGCCCAGCAGCGAGCCCGCGAGGGCGACCGTGACCAGGACGGGTGCCGCGACGGCGGCCGTGCGGCGGGTGCCGGTGGCGGCGTTCTCCCGCACCAGCATGCCCGCCGCCCCCGGGAGCAGACTCGGCAGCCAGGTCAGCAGGCGGGTCAGCGGACGCACCACGGCGGGGGCGAGCAGCGCGGCGGCGGTGATCAGCAGCATCGGGCGGAGCACGTAGGTCTTGCGGTGCAGCAGCTCTCCGGGACCGTCGGCGAGGGCGAGGGCGAGCGTCACCAGCGTGGTCAGCAGCAGCGCGGCGCCGCACAGCCACCGTCCCCGGGTCATGGCCGCGGACTCCCCGGACGCCTCCCGCAGTGACTGCGCGGGACCGGTCCGGCCGGCCCGCCAGGACGCCGCGGTCACGCCGCCCAGGGCGACGAGCAGACCGGTCCAGAACGCCGCGTGGTAGGGCCAGGTGTGGTCGCCGATGGTGAACCAGGCCGGTGCCAGGCCCTCGCCGACCACCCACGAGGCCAGGCGCGGGGCGCCGTACGAACCGAGCAGGCAGCCCGCCGCCGAGGCGAGGACGCCCACCGCCAGGCCCTCGGCCAGCACCGTCCGGCGCACCTGCCCGGGCGTCGCCCCGGCGGTGCGCAGCAGGCCGAACTCCCGCCGCCGCTGCGCCACCGCGAAGGCGAAGGTGGACGCCACGACGAACACCGACACGAAGGCGGAGACGCCGCCGGCCGTGCCGAACAGGGAGTTCATCGCGGTCATCGCCTCGCGGTCCCGTTCGGGGTCCGCGTCGGCGTACCGGCGGTCGCCCCCGGTCAGCACCCGCACGCCCGCGCTGCCGCGCACCGCTTCCCGCACCGCCGCTGGGTCGGCGTCGACCACGAGCTGGAGACTGACGGGGAAGAGCCGGGCGGCCTGGGCGTCGGTGTAGAAGACGGCGTGTTCGAAGCCGCGGCCGGCCACCGTGCCGACGACCTCCACGGCACCCCGGTCCGTGCGGAGCCGCTCGCCGGGCGCGGCCCAGTCACCGCTGACGACGACCTCACCCGCGGCGCGCGGGGCACGGCCCGCGTCGATCGCGTACGGGGCGAACGCGGCGGTGGACCACGGGTGCCCCACCAGGTCACCGGGCCCGTCCTCGCTCCGCACCGGGAAGGAGCGGTCCTCGACGACCCGGCCGAGCCGCCGCAGGTCGGCGACCGTCCCGGCGGGCACGGCACGCGGCTGGGCGAGCCGCTGGGTACGGTCGCCGATCGGCGTGCTCACCCGCAGCGTGTCCTGCCCCTGCACCACGACCGGCGCCGCGGCGAACCGCTCCGGCGCGCGGTCGGGCGCGTCCCGCGAGGAGGCCAGCGCCAGCCCCGTCACCGCGAGCAGCGCGACGCCCAGGGACAGGGCGACGAAGCTGCCGGTGAAGGTGGTCCAGCGGGTGCGCAGGGTCCGGAGGGTCACGGTCAGCACGGGAGGGCCTCCAGCCGGGTCATGCGGGCGGCGACGGCGTCCGCGTCCGCGCCGGTCAGCTCGCCGTCCGGGCGGCCGTCGACGAGGAAGACCACGCGGTCGGCGCAGGACGCGGCGACCGGGTCGTGCGTGACCATGACGACCGTCTGGCCCTCGCGGTCAACCATGCCGCGCAGCAGGGCCAGCACCTCACGGCCGGCCCGCGTGTCCAGGGCGCCGGTCGGTTCGTCACCGAAGAGCACGTCGGGGCGGGTGATCAGGGCGCGGGCCAGGGCGACGCGTTGCTGCTGGCCGCCCGACAGCTCGGCGGGCCGGTGCCGGGCGCGGTCGGCGAGGCCGACCCGGTCCAGCACCTCGCGCACCCGGGACCGGGACGGGCGGCGGCCCGCCAGGCGCAGGGGGAGCGCCACGTTCTGCGCGGCGGTCAGGGACGGCAGCAGGTTGTAGGACTGGAAGACGAACCCGATGCGCTCGCGGCGCAGCAGCGTCAGCCGCCGCTCGCTCAGTCCCATCAGCTCCGTGCCGCCGACGACGACCGACCCCGAGGTGGGCCGGTCCAGGCCGGCCGCGCACTGGAGGAGCGTCGACTTGCCCGAGCCGGAGGGGCCCATGACGGCGGTGAAGGAGCCGCGCGGGAAGACGAGGGAGACCTCGTCGAGGGCCGTCACGGCGCTGTCGCCCGCGCCGTACCGCCTGCTGACGGCGTGCAGCCGGATCGCGTCGTCGCTGGTCATCTGTCCCCACTTCTCGGTCGGTGTCTCCGGGCCGGTACGTCTCGGTCGGCCGCCCCGGCCGGTGCCTGGCGGCGCCGGCCGGCCGGTGCCCTTACGAAACCGCGCGGGGCGGCACCGGCGCAGTGCGGCAGGGGAGAGAACGGGGGTAGGGCAGGCCCTACCCCCGTTGCTATGTCCGGGCCGATGGCCGTGCCGCGCCCCGGGGTCCTACGGTGATCCGCATGCGCCCCCGAAACGTGTGGCAGGCCCTGTCCGCCCCCGGCTTCCTGCTGTCGGCCTGGCCGTGGCGTGCGGCCGCCTACCTGCTCTCCGGCGCGGTGGCCGGTGCCGTGACCCTGGTGGGACTGCTGGTCGGGCTGACCGTCGGCGGTGTCCTCTCCGTCGTCGTCGTGGGGCTGCCGATCCTCGTGCTCGTCGTCCTGGCGGGCCTGCCCGTGGCCCGGCTGGAGAGGCTTCGGCTGCGGCTGGCCGACCGTGTCCCCGCGCCCGCCCGGCCCCGGCGCCGGCCCACCGCCTTCGGCCCGTGGCCCTGGCTCACCACCCGCCTGCGCGAGCCCGCGACCTGGCGGGACCTGGGCCACGCCCTGCTGTTCGCCCTCGTGCTCTGGCCGTGGGACGCCCTGGTCGCCGTCGCCGCCCTGCTGCTTCCGCTCGCCACCCTCGCCACTCCGCTGCTGATGGCCACCGTCGGCGACGGCGAGGAGGCCAAGGTGCTCAAGCTGTGGACGGTCACCACCTGGCCACAGGCGTTCGGCGCGGCCGTGCTCGGCCTGCTGCTCCTCATCCTGGGCGGCTACGCGCTGGGCCTCGCCGCGGGCGCCCGGGCCGCCCTCGCCCGGGTCCTGCTGGACGCCCCGCGCGAGGCGGGCCTGGACGCACGGGTCGTCGAACTCACCCGCTCCCGCGTCCGGTTGGTGGACGCCTTCGACGCCGAACGCCGCCGGATCGAACGCGACCTGCACGACGGTGCCCAACAGCGCCTGGTCGCCCTGTCGATGACCTTGGGCCTGGCCCGGCTCGACGCACCGCCCGGCCCGCTCGCCGACCAGCTGGCCAGGGCCCACGGGGAGGCGGGCCGGGCCCTGGAGGAGCTGCGTGAGCTGATCCGCGGCATCCACCCGAAGGTCCTCACCGACCACGGCCTGTCGGCGGCCGTCGAGGACGCCGCCGACCGCTCCGCAGTCCCCGTGGACGTCCGGCTCGAGCTGCCCGGCCGGCTGCCCCGGGCGGTCGAGGCCGCCGCCTACTTCGTGGTCTGCGAGGCTCTCGCCAACGTGGCGAAGCACAGCGGTGCCGGCCGGGCCGAGGTGACCGGCGGGCACCGGGACGGACGGCTGCACCTGGAGGTCCGCGACGACGGCCGGGGCGGTGCCGTGGCCGGTCCCGCGACCGGGACCGAGGCTGCCGGTGCCGGTGCCGGTGCCGGTGCCGGTGCCGGTGCGGCGGACGGCGAGGAAGCCCGTGCCGGCAGCGGCCTGACCGGCCTGGCCGACCGGGTGTCGGTCCTGGATGGCAGACTCTCGCTGTCCAGCCCGCCGGGCGGACCGACCCTGTTGCGCGTGGAGATTCCTTGCGAGTGGACCGAACGCTTCGCGTAGTACTGGCCGAGGACAGCGTGCTGCTGCGGGACGGCCTGATGGGCCTGCTCGCCCGCTTCGGCCACCAGGTGGTGGCGGCCGTCGGCGACGCCGACGCCCTCGTCGCGGCCGTGGCGGACCACGGCCCGGACATCGTCGTCACCGACGTCCGCATGCCGCCCGGCTTCCAGGACGAGGGCCTGCGCGCGGCCGTACGCCTGCGCGGGGAGCGGCCCGCCCTGCCCGTCCTCGTCCTCAGTCAGTACGTGCAACGGGCCTACGTCTCCGACCTGCTGGACTCCGGCGACGGCACCGGCGTCGGCTACCTGCTCAAGGACCGCGTCGGCCAGGTCGAGGAGTTCGTCGACGCGCTGGCCGAGGTCGCGGCCGGCGGCACGGTCGTCGACCCGGAGGTCGTACGCCAGTTGCTGCGCCGCCGCCGGGACCCGCTGGAGCGGCTCAGCCCGCGCGAGCGGGAGGTGCTCGCGCTGATCGCGGAGGGCAGGTCCAACGCGGCGATCGCCCGCGAACTCGTCGTCTCCGAGGCCGCCGTGGGCAAGCACATCGGCAGCATCCTCACCAAGCTCGACCTGCCCCCGGCGACCGAGACCCACCGCAGGGTGCTGGCGGTGCTGGCGTACCTGCGGGGGTGACGCGGCCCGGTGCGAAAGGTGTGCGGATTCGGTCACAGATCCCGCACCGACCGGCACCGGCCCTTCATCCGACGGCACGATTGACCGCTGGATCTCCCCAGGCCCCTTCCGGGGCCACCCGGCACCCCGTCACCAGGAAAGCGAGCCCGTGAGCACCGTCCCGCCCTCCGACCGTCCCGACGACGAACCGGCCCCCTCGATATCCGACGAGCAGTGGGAGGCGTTCCTGCGGGAGGCCGCCGAGGGCGGTGGCGCCGCCGCGCCCAAGGAGCCGTCGGCGCGGGCCCGGATGGTGGCCGCACGACTGCGGGACCAGGAGGAGCCGACGCCCTGGCGTGCGCCCGGACGCACCCCGAAGGGCGAGGGCCGCAGCCGCCGGCGCCGGGTGGGCGCGGTGGCCGGCGTGGTGGTGCTGGCGGCGCTCGCCCTGGTCGCCGTACGGCCCTCGCTGGTCCTCGACCGGCTGCCCGGCGGCGACGACGGCCCCGCGCCGGCGACCCTCGCGGCCGAGACGGCGCGGCCGACCGGCGCTCCCGCCGAGGCCGGCGGGGCGGAGCAGGCCACCCGCGAGCACCCGTTCCGGGGTTCGCCCGCCGAGCGGTACGACGAGGGCGCCGACGCCATCAAGGTGCCGAAGGCGAAGGCGCTGTCCGGCCTGAGCAAGGACGACGTGGCCTTCGCGCTGCGCCGCACCAAGGAACTCCTGGTCGCCGCCAACCTGGACCCCGCCGTCCTGCGCGGCGGACGGCCGGACGACGCGCTGGACGTGCTGGACCCGAAGCAGCCGGAGCTGCTGCCGAAGCTGCGCCGCTCCCTGAGCAGCCCCGACGAGGACCACGACCCGCTCCGGCTCTTCACCCGCTTCGACCCGGCCGAGACCCGGCTGCTCGGCGACGTCGTCAAGGTCCGCGGCCGCATGACGCTCGCCGCCGGCGAACCGGGCGTCGTGAAGGTCAACGCGGACTACAGCTTCGTCTACCCGCTGGTGCGGGCGAACGACCCCGACGGACCGGTCGCGCGCACCATCATCCGCCGCGACATCACCCTGACCCTGAACGACCCGGCCCGGTGGAACGTGACCGAGGGCAAGCTCCTGATGGAGAAGTACTTCTCCGAGTACGGCAACACCAGCTGCGCCGTGCACGACGGCTACCTGCACCCCGGCTTCCCCGACGACGACGGTCCCGGCGGCGAACGGCCCACCGGCCCGCCGACCGACCCCTACGACCGCCACCGGCCCGTCATCGGTTCCGGGTCGGGAGGCTGCGGGCAGGTCACCCGCACCTGATCCGCGCGGGCCCGGGCCCGCGCATCGACGTGACCCGGCCCGTACGCCCCCGCCGACGTGACCGGGCCCGGGCGCTCTCCCTCACGCACGCCCGGACCCGTCCCCCGTCGTCCCCTGTGGGGGTCAGTGGGGTGTCACACCCGCTGCCAGAGCGCGGGAACGTTCGGCGGCTCCCAGCCCGCGTAGGCCTGGTGGCCCTGGAGGCAGCGGTAGGTGGCGCCGCCGTACGTCACGGTGTCGCCGGGCTGGTAGACGGTGCCCGCCGCCCAGGTGCCGCCGCCGGGCTCGCCGGGGTCCTCGCCGCCGTCGCCGCCGGTCGTCTTGAGCGTGAGCCCGTAGTTCTGGAGCAGCGCGTTGATCGGCTGGAAGAAGGTCTCGCCGCCGGACCGGCAGTCGCCGGAGCCGCCCGAGGTGACCCCCTGCGCCTGGCTGCCGGAGATGAAGGAGCCGCCGGAGTCGCCGGGTTCGGCGCACACCGTGGTCCTGGTCACCGGGGAGATGGTGCCCTCCTGGTAGGTGACGCTGGTGTTCAGCTGCGCGACCGTGCCGCAGTGCCAGCCCGTCGTCGAGCCGGAGCGGCAGACGGACGCGCCGACCGGGGCCGCCGTGGAGCCGGTGACCTGGACGTTCTGCCCACCGGCGCCGAGGACGTACGGGGTCGCCGTCCAGCTGGAGTTGGTGGCCACCCACGCCATGTCGCGACCCGGGAAGACCGAGCCCTGGAAGGTGCCCTGGGCCACCCGGTTGGCGCCCGTCGTAGCGGCAGCCGCCCGGCCGCAGTGGCCCGCGGTCGCGAAGCCCTGCTGGGTGCCCTTGGTGACGGGGAAGCCGATCGAGCAGCGGCTGCTGTTGTTGATGTAGTACGCCTCGCCGCCGCGCAGGTCGTAGAAGGTGCGGGGCCGCTCCGTGCGGCTCTCGACGCGGGCGAGGGAACGGTCGACCCCTGCCGCCGCCAGCAGGGAACGCGCCGCCGCCGGGCGTATCGCCTCGACGACGACGGTGTTGGTGCGGGTGTCGACGTACCAGACGGGCGCGTCGGCCGTGTCGTGCCGGGTCGCGGCGCGGTCCAGGCGGGCCTTGGCCGCGTCCAGGCCGGCGAGCGAGTGGCGTACGACCTTCGCCTCGGCGCCCCGGGCCTCGATCGCGGGGACGTCGCCCGCGTCGGTCGTCGCGACGGTCAGGGTGCCGGACTCGGCACCGCTCACCCACGCCCCCGCGAAGTCACCGCCGAGCGCGAGCCGCAGCCGGGCCGCCGTGGCCCCCGCCTCGGCCTCGTTGCCGAGACGGCGCTCCGCCTGCCCCCGGTCGAGGCCGAGGTCGCGCTGCATCGCCTTCAGCAGAGCGGGCGGCGCGGCGTCGGTGCGCAGGGACTCGGCGGCGGTGGGGGCGGAGCCGACGGGCGCCGTCCCGGCGCTCGCGGAGCCGCTGAGCCCGGCCACGAGCAGGGCCGCGGTCGCGGCGACGGCGGCACCCACGGCTCTGTGGTGTCGGTGTCGGGGTCGGTGGGGCATGGGGGATCTCCTCGGTCTCGGTGGGGAGGTGCCGAAACCGTAGGGAGCGACGACCGGCCGCCATAAGACCTCAGTCGTCCCCCTCCCCGGCGTTATGGATGCCGTACCGAAGGGGCGGGAGGCGTCAGGGAACCCGGTGCGCCGACATCCACTCCGTGTAGCTGTCGCTGCTCGCCGCCACGCCCGCGTGTGCCATGCGCGCCTGGGAGAGCACGGCGTCGGCGGTCTCCCGGCGCTGCGTCGCCGCGTGCCAGCCGAGCAGGTGCCGCCAGGTCAGCGGCGTCCCGGCGAGCGGGCGGGTCACGATCCGGGGCGTGGTGGGGAAGGTCGCCCGGCACAGCCCGACCGCACGCCCCACCTGCACCAGGTGCACGAGGGAGGCGGTGTCCGTCTCGTACATGCGGCGCGGGGTGAAACCGGCGCGGGCACAGGACGCGGTGAAGCAGTCGCCGAAACAGCCGTCGCCGGGTACGCAGGCCCACTCCTCGTCGGCCAGTTCCGTCAGGCCGACCTCGGCGCGGTCGGCGAGCGGATGGCCGTCCGGCACCATGACGAACACCGGGTCCACGGCGACCTCCCGCCACACCAGCCCCGCACCGGCGGGCGGCGAGGCGGTGCCGCACGTCCCGGCCAGGGCGAAGTCCAGCCTGCCCTCGGCGAGCTGCCCGGCCAGCTCCCGCTCGGACCAGGAGGTGCACGTCGTCATCCGGGCGTCGGGCGCGACACCGGCCAGCCGGTCGAGGAGGGCGCCCAGCAAGGGCCCGTGGGTGCCGCCGATCCGCAGCCGCTCCGCCGTGCGCGGCGCACGGGCGAACCGGGCCGCCTCCTGCTGGAGCTCGGTCACCGCGGGCAGCACGATCCGGCTCCGCTCCAGCACCAGCTCGCCCAGCGCGGTGGCCCGGACGCCGTGCCGTCCGCGGACGAACAGCGCGCCTCCCAGAGCCCGTTCGATCCGCTTGAGCTGTGCGCTCAGCGCGGGCTGCGCGAGACCGAGTGCCGTCGCCGCCCTGGTCAGGCTCCCGGCGTCGGCGATGGCCCGGACCGTCTTGAGATGCCGCAACTCCAGCTCCATGAGGGGAGCTTGCGACGCGGGGAGGACCGGGGCAAGGGGTTGGTACGGACCTGTGGAGGAAACTTCAAGTACTCGTACCGTCGTTGGCGGCGAGCAGCTCCCGGGCCCGGTGCAGCAGCGCCTCCCGCACGGAGTCCGGCGCCAGCACGCGCAACGGCGTGGCGAGACTGAACAGATACCCGGCCAGTCCCTCCGCACTCGACCCGCCGACCTCGACGACGGTGGCGTCCGGACCGTCGGCCCGGTGCAGCCCGACCGTGGCGGGGATCAGCCGCAGCGCCTGCTCCATGGACACCGGAAGACGGACGGTGGCCAGCACGGCGTAGGGCCCGGTCGCGCTCGCGCGTGACACGAGGAGCGCCGGATCGGGCGGCGGGTCGGTGAACTCGACGGCCCGCCCGGTCGGCTGCACCCGCTCGACCCGGTCGGCCCGGAAGGTCCGCCACTCACCCCGCTCGACGTCCCGCGCCACGAAGTACCAGCGCCGCCCGGTGTGCACGAGCCGGTACGGGTCGACGTCCCGCACACTGGCCCGCCCCTCCCAGTCCCGGTACGCCATCCGGGCCCGCTCACCCCGCCGGCACGCGTCCGCCAGCTCCAGCAGCGTCCCCGCCACGACCTGCGGCTCGCCGGCCCGCGGCGTCTGCACGAACGCGGCGTCCATGTCCCCGAGCCGGTCGCCCAGCCGCTTGGGCAGCACCTGCCGCAGCTTCAGCAGCGCCGACAACGCCGCCTGGTCCCCGCCGAGCGCCCCGCTCAGGGCGGCCTCCCGCAGCCCGACGGCCACGGCGAGGGCCTCCTCGTCGTCCAGGATCAGCGGCGGCGTACGCGTCCCCGGCCGCAGCCGGTACCCGCCCCACGGTCCCGGGTCGGAGTCGACGGCGTACCCCAGCTCGCGCAGCCGTGCCACGTCCCGCCGCACGGTCCGCTCCGTGACCTCCATCCGCTCGGCCAGCTCCCCGCAGGTCCAGGCGGGACGGACGGCGAGCAGGGAGACCAGCCGCAGCAGCCGGGCGGAAGTACTGAGCACGGCTGCGAAGTCTGCCACGCACCGGGAGCCGACCAGGACCGAACCTGTCCTGGTCACGTCCTACGGTTTCCGCCATGACGACGACGGAGAACACTCCCGCGCCCACGGCCCCGGCCTTCCGCTACTCGGCCGTCACCTTCGACTGCGCCGACCCCGCCGAGCTGGCCCGCTTCTGGGGCGAGGCCCTCGGCCTCCCCGTCACCTTCCACACCGACGACTTCTACCTCCTCGGCGGCGGCGACGGTACGCCCGGCCTCGGATGCTGCCGCCTCCCCGACTACCGCCGGCCCTCCTGGCCGGGCACCGGCACCGGTACCGGCCAGGAGAAGCAGGCCCACATCGACGTCGGCGTCGACGACCTGGACGCGGGGGAGGCCCGCCTGCTCGCCCTGGGCGCGACGAAGCCGGAGTTCCAGCCGTCGCCGGACCGCTGGCGGGTGCTGCTGGACCCGGCGGGGCATCCGTTCTGCGTGTCCAGGGTGGCGTGAGTGGGAGGAGGGCTATGAGCCTCAGAACGTGGGTTCCGGTGGCGCGCAGGGCAGCTCCGCCCAGACCGTCTTGCGCGGGAACCGGCCCTCGGTCACTCCCCGCCGGTGCGCCAACGCCTCCACCAGCAGCAGGCCACGGCCGGACTCGGCGTCGGGGGAAGGCTGCTGGGGGCGGGGAAGTTCCTGGCCCCGGGTGTCGGTGACCTCGATGCGGAGCACGTCGCCGACGACGTAGAGCGTGAGCCGGAAGTCCCGACCGGGGACGCGCCCGTGGTCCGCCGCGTTGTTGGCCAGCTCGGCGACGAGGAGGCGGGCCGGGTCCAGGGGCAGGCCCCAGGAGCGGAGCTGCTCGGTCGCGAGCAGACGGGCCAGCCGGGCTCCGCGCGGCGTCGGGGACAGCTGCACGCTGAAGTTGCGGACAGGGGTCGTGAGTTCGGGGGATTTCTGGTTCACGTCACTCAGCGTGGCGGTGTGTGCGTACCGTGAGAAGTGACTCAGGGGGTACGTACGGTGACTGTCCGGTGGTTGTCCGACGGTGTCGGTGCTGTCGGGGCGGTGCGTGCGGGTAGGGCGCTGGGGGCAGCACGGCGAGCGCGACGAAGGGGTGCGGGATGACGGTCGAGACGAACGAGTCGGGGTGGGAGGTCGATCCCGACGACGAGTGGGGTGTCGCGGTCATCGCCACGGTGGGACGGCAGTTGAGGCTCCGTCGCGAGGCGGCGGGCATGCGGGCGGGCGACTTCGGCGTGGCGGTCGGGTACGGGGAGGACCTCGTCTACAAGGTCGAGGGCGGCAAGCGGATTCCCCGGCAGGAGTACCTGGACAGGGCCGACGAGGTGCTGGCGGCCGGCGGGCTCCTCTCGGCGGCCTGGGAGGACGTGAAGAAGGTCCGGTACCCGAAGAAGGTGCGGGAGCTGGGGAAGTTGGAGGGGAAGGCGGTCGAGATCGGCATCTACGAGTGCAACAGCGTCCATGGGCTCTTGCAGACACCGGATCACGCTCGTGCGCTGATGGAGGCCGCACAGCCGCCGTACTGTTCGGACGACGTCCAGCGCATGGTGGCCGCCCGCCTGGCGCGGCAGTCGGTCTTCGAGCGCGATCCCGCACCGTCGATCCACTTCGTCCTGGAGGAAGCCCCGTTGCGTCGGCCCGTTGGCGGCACAATGGTGTGGCAGCGTCAACTCGAACGCCTGTTGGAGGTAGGGAGGTTGAACCACGTCTCGCTTCAGGTGATGCCGACGAACACGGACGCCCACCCGGGCGTGGACGGCAAGATCGAGCTGCTGAAGTTCCCGGACGGTACGGCCGTGGGGCGTAGCGACGGTGCGTTCAACGGTCGGCCGACCGCCGAGCCGAGGGAGCTACGCATCCTTGAGCTGCGGTATGGCACCATCCGGGCGCAGGCTCTCCCACCCAGAGAGTCGCTCGCCTTCATCGAAGAACTGCTGGGAGAAACATGATCCGCGAGACCGAACTGGTCTGGTTCAAGAGCAGCTACAGCAGCGGCACCGACGGCAACTCCTGCGTGGAGCTGGCCGTCACCCCCGGCACCGTCCACGTACGGGACTCCAAGACCACGGACGGCCCCCGCCTGACCCTCACCCCCGCCGCCTGGGCGACGTTCCTGCCGTACGCGTCGCAGCGCTGACCGTCGGCTCGACGACGTCCTGTGTGCCGACCACCGAGAGCAGCTCCAGCAGCCCCGCGCTGTCCGTCCCGACGGCCGGAGTGAACCAGAGGAGCCGCTGCCGCCCGTCCTCGCTGAAGAGGTTGAGGCAGTTGACCTCGATCAGGCCCAGCGTGGGATGCACGAGGCGTTTGCGGTCCTCCCGCCGCCGGAAGGCCACCTCGTGGTCGGCCCACAGCGCGGCGAACTCGGGGGAGACACGGAGCAGTGTGCGAATCAGCGCGCCGGCCTCCGCGTCGTCGGAGTCCCGGCGCGCGACGGCGGCCCGCAGGTCCGCGACGAACGAGCGGGACTTGCCCTCGTGATCGTCCGCCGGATACAGGCGCCGGGCGTCGGGTTCGGTGAACCACCGGTGGATGAGGCTGGCCCGGGGCCCGCGGAAGCCGGACTGGTCCCCGAGCAGCGCCACGGCCAGCGGATTCTGTACGAGGGTGACGTGCAGGTCGGTGATCACCTGCGCCGGTGTCGAGGGCATCCGGTCCAGCAGGTCCAGCATGCCGGGGTGCACGTGCGAGGCGGGCCCGCCCTGCACCGGCACCGGCCGGTCGGCGAGCCGGTACAGGTAGTCCCGCTCGTCCGCGGACAGCCGCAGCGCACGGGCCAGCGCGGCGATCATCTGTTCGGACGGCTGGGACCCGGCGCCGCGCTCCAGCTCGTTGTAGTAGTCCACGGACGCCCCCGCGAGCTGGGCGACCTCCTCGCGGCGCAGCCCCGGCACCCGGCGGCGCGGCCCGGCCGGGAGTCCCACGTCGGCGGGGCGGATGCGCTCACGCCTCGACCGCAGGAACGACCCCAGCTCGGCGTACTTCACAGCGCTCATGCGGTCCATTCTGCGCCCGGCGGGGACGGTGACCCAGGGGATGACATCCCCTGGCTGCGCCGGCCGACCGGGCGCATCGTGGACGCATGACCACGAACACGAACCAGAACACAGCGGCGGACGCCCGCGTGGCGATCGTCACCGGCGGATCGCGCGGCATCGGCCGGGCGGTCTCGCGGAAGCTCGCCGAGGACGGCCTGGCCGTCGTCGTGAACTACGCCCGAGGTGCCGCGGCCGCCGACGAGACGGTGGCGGCGATCACCGAGGCCGGCGGACGGGCCGTCGCCGTACAGGCCGACGTGGCGGAGGAGAAGGAGGTCGCCGCGCTGTTCGACCGGGCGGAGGCGGAGTTCGGCGGCGTCGACGTGGTCGTGAACTCGGCCGGGCGGATGACCCTGTCGCCCATCGCCGACCTGGACCTGGCCGCCCTGGACGCCATGCACCGCACCAACATCCGCGGCACCTTCGTCGTCGCCCAGCAGGCGGCTAGGCGGCTGCGCGAGGGCGGCGCGTTCATCGGCTTCTCGACCTCCGTGGTCGGCGCGCAGTTCCCCACGTACGGGGCCTACACGGCGAGCAAGGGCGCGGTGGAGGCGATGACGATGATCCTGGCGCGGGAGCTGCGCGGGCGAAACATCACCGTGAACACGGTCGCCCCCGGCCCGACGGCCACCGACCTGTTCCTCGACGGCAAGACGCCCGAGCAGATCGACCGGCTCGCGAAGACGCCGCCGCTGGAGCGGCTGGGCACCCCGGAGGACATCGCCGCCGTGGTCGCCTTCCTTGGCAGCCCCGCCGGACACTGGGTGAACGGCCAGATCCTGCGTGCCAACGGAGGGCTGGTCTGACATGCCCTTCGCCCACTTCAAGGTCCCCGCGGGCACGATCACGCCGGAGGACAAGAAGAAGATCGTCGAGCGCACCACCGACCTCTACGCCGAGATCTACGGCGAACGGGCCCGCCCCACGACCGTCGTCCTCGTCGACGAGGTCCCCGACGGAGGCTGGGGCGTGGCGGGCAATGTCCTGACCGCCGAGATGCTCAACGGCGAGCCGCAGCCGCGACCGTAGCCCCCGGGCTGTGATGATCGCAGTCGGCGTCGGCGTCGGCGTCGGCGTCGGCGCTGACTGCGGCGTCGGCGTACCCGGTCCGGGAGGACTCCGTCTCATCCAGTGATCGGGTGCTGGCCATGGGGTTTACATGCGCGTAACACTTAAGTGTCCCGCGCGCGGCAACGGCGCCGAGCGCCCCTCACCGGCCGCTGCATGCGACCGGTGCCTGCCGTGCGAGAAAGGGCCCCTGTGACGACGCGAAGCGAGACGCGGACCACCCTCGACCACCTGCTCACCGAGATCGAGCACCGCAACCCGGCCCAGCCGGAGTTCCACCAGGCCGCCCACGAGGTCCTGGAGACCCTGGCGCCGGTGATCGCCGCCCGCCCCGAGTACGCCGAGCCGGGCCTCGTCGAGCGGCTGGTCGAGCCGGAGCGCCAGGTGCTCTTCCGGGTGCCGTGGCAGGACGACCGGGGCCGGGTCCACGTCAACCGGGGCTTCCGCGTCGAGTTCAACAGCGCGCTGGGCCCGTACAAGGGCGGACTGCGCTTCCACCCGTCGGTCAACCTGGGCGTCATCAAGTTCCTGGGCTTCGAGCAGATCTTCAAGAACGCGCTGACCGGCCTCGGCATCGGCGGCGGCAAGGGCGGCAGCGACTTCGACCCGCACGGGCGCAGCGACGCCGAGGTCATGCGGTTCTGCCAGTCGTTCATGACCGAGCTGTACCGCCACATCGGCGAGCACACGGACGTCCCGGCCGGTGACATCGGCGTCGGCGGCCGCGAGATCGGCTACCTCTTCGGGCAGTACCGCCGCATCACCAACCGCTGGGAGGCCGGCGTCCTCACCGGCAAGGGCCGGGGCTGGGGCGGTTCCCTGATCCGCCCGGAGGCGACGGGCTACGGCAACGTGCTCTTCGCGGCGGCGATGCTGCGCGAGCGCGGGGAGGACCTGGAGGGCCAGACCGCGGTCGTCTCGGGCTCCGGCAACGTGGCGATCTACACCATCGAGAAGCTGACCGCGCTCGGCGCCAACGCCATCACCTGCTCGGACTCCTCCGGCTACGTCGTCGACGAGAAGGGCATCGACCTCGCCCTGCTCAAGCAGATCAAGGAGGTCGAGCGCGGCCGCGTCGACGCGTACGCCGAGCGCCGGGGTTCCTCCGCCCGCTTCGTGCCGGGCGGCCGCGTCTGGGAGGTCCCGGCGGACCTGGCCCTCCCGTCGGCCACGCAGAACGAACTCGACGAGAACGACGCCGCCGCCCTTGTCCGCAACGGTGTGAAGGCGGTCTCCGAGGGCGCGAACATGCCGACGACCCCCGCGGCCGTCCACCTCCTCCAGCAGGCCGGCGTCGCCTTCGGCCCCGGCAAGGCGGCCAACGCGGGCGGCGTCGCGGTCAGCGCCCTGGAGATGGCGCAGAACCACGCGCGTACGGCGTGGACGGCGGAGCGCGTGGAGGAGGAGCTGGCGTCGATCATGACCAGCATCCACACCACCTGCCACGAGACCGCCGAACGCTACGACGCCCCCGGCGACTACGTCACCGGTGCGAACATCGCGGGCTTCGAGCGGGTGGCCGACGCGATGCTGGCGCAGGGCGTCATCTGAGGGACGGCACCGCGCAGGGGGTGCCCCGTACGGCCCGGTCGGCCGTACGGGGCACCCGGCGAAACGGTGGAGGCGCGTCGGCCGGGGGCGTCAGTGGTCCGAGTAGCTGAAGTCCCCCACGGTCCAGGCGCTGACGTCCTCGATCGCCACGCGGTACATCCCGCCCGTCTCCGGGATGCCCATCGTGCCCTGGAGGATCCGGGCGACGTGGAAGTGCAGGTGGGTGGGTGCTTCTTCCTTCTCCGCCGGAGCCTCGAAGACGGCGGAGAAGGCGCCCAGGTCGGTGGAGTCGGTCAGTACCTCCGACACCCTCTGCCGCCACACGGACTCGGGGGCCAGGCGGCCGGTGATGACAGCACCGTGGGTGACCACGGTCAACGACATTCGACTGCTCTGCGCGGACTCCACACGGGCGGCGATGTCAATGAGCAGCTCATCAGGCTTCGACATGAGAACGGATTTTATCCGCAAGGCCCGCCCGTCCGGGTGGCCCGGTCGGCGGCACTATCCGGCAGGACGGCCGGCACTGCCCGGCTTGTCCCCGGCCGCCACGGCGCCACCGCGCCGCAGCTCCGCGTTGATCCGCTGAGCCTCTTCCAACTGGTCTTCCAGGATGATGATGCGGCAGGCGGCCTCGATGGCCGTCCCCTGGTCGACCATCTCGCGGGCGCGAGCGGCGATGCGCAGCTGGTACCGGGAGTAGCGACGGTGGCCGCCCTCCGAGCGCAGGGGCGTGATCAGCCGGGCCTCGCCGAGGGCCCGCAGGAAGGCGGGCGTGGTGCCCAGCATCTCGGCGGCCCGCCCCATGGTGTACGCGGGGTAGTCGTCGTCGTCGAGTCGGTCGAGCGGTGTGTCCGCGGTCATCTGCACCTCTGTCGTGCACCTCTGTCGTGCATCTCTGTCTGCTTCTCCGTCGGGGAATGCGTCGAGGGGCCCTGATGCCGTACGGCACCAGGGCCCCGAGGGATTTGTAACACCATCTGCCGGCCTACTGCACTGCCGGCCTTCTGATTCCCGCCCGGCCCTCGTCGGGGGGCGGGCAGTTGAGGGATCGCGGATGCGTGACCGTGGGACCACCTTCCGTTCCGGGGCCTGCGGTACCCGGTGAGAGCGTTCTCGCCCGGGCGATCCTGATGGCGTCCTCCTCCTTCTCTTTCCGTGCCGTACTTCCAGGTACTGCTGATCTTGCCGGTGTTGCTGTTGCTGCTCTTCCACATGCGGGCAGTTCGTCTCTGCCGCGCCTCACGGACTTCTTGGCTACAACAGAAGACTAACCACGGCAGCATCCGAATGTCTACAGCGGCCACGACAGATTTTCCTGCAAACGGACGAACGATTACCTGCACCGGTGCGTGTGCTCGGTGCCGGTCCGCCCGCACGCACCTGACGTCGCCGACGCCGGGCCGCCCGGCAGTGGGACGATGACGCGACAGTCGATCGAGTGACGAGCGGGGAGGCCGGGCACGACATGGCCCGTTACACGGAGGCACTGACCGTCGAACGGGGCGGTTTCCGCATCAAGGTCCCGGAGTCGTGGTGGGAGTTCGACGTGCGCCCGGAGTCCCGGGACGACTCGATCCGCCGCATGGTCGACGAACGAATACGCCGGCACCCGGAGCTGAAGCCCTCCCGCTCCGCCTACGTCACCTTCCTCCAGAAGGCGGCGTCCGACGCGTGGAAGTCGGGCGCGCTGTACTGCGGCTGCATGGCGGAGAGCTTCGGCGGCGACACCCCGATCACCGGCTCGGTCACGGTCTCCCTGGTCGGCGGCCGCACCTCCTCCGGCGACCCCCTCCCCACCGACCCGGCCGCCATCGCCGGCCAGCTGGCCGTCAAGGAGGCCAGGAAACCCGGCGACTCCTGGCGCAAGGTCACCACGGTCGACATCCCCGGCGTCGGCCCCGCCGCCCGCACCCAGGGCGTGGAGGACATCCCGGTCCCGGACGACGCCCTGAACCGCACGGTCCGCGCGGTGCTCATGCAGACCTACATCCCGGTCCCCGGCCAGGAGGGCAAGGTCGCCCTGGTCGCGGGCAGCAGCCAGGTCCTCGACCTCGCGGACTCCTTCTTCGACATCTTCGACGCGATCACGTCGACGTTCCGGTTCGTGGACTGACGGGAGCGGGGGAGCGGTGACCGCGGAATTCGTCCTCGACCTGGACGAGGGAATGCTGGAGTACTTCCGGGACATGGCCGACGTCCTCGTGGACCGCTGCGGCATCTCCCGCCCGGAGGCGGTGGCGAGGATCAACCGCCAGTACGCCGACCTGGAGGTCGACCCCTACCCGGACCTCCTGTGCCACGAGGCCCCCGAGTTCTGGGCCCTCCCCGCCTACTACGACCGCGGCGACCACCTGCTCCCTCCCACCGGCGACCCGGAGGCCGACGCCCGCATCGACTTCTCCCGGCTGCCGATCCGCCCGGCGCCGCCCCGGGACTCGGCGTTCTGGACGCTGCCGCGATGACCCCGACACGACGCGAGTCCACCGAAACGCTCCCGTCGAAGCCGGCACGCGAGCCGGTGCGCATCCCCTGGGCGGACTGACCATGTCGTCGACGCCCTGGAACTGGGAGACCGGCGAAGGGCTGCTCTCCCTGAACGACCCGGCGGAGTGGGACGCCGCGTTCGAGCGCGGGGAGCGAAGCCTCGGCACAGCGGCCATCGGACTCGCCTTCAACTGCTCGCTGGAGGAGGCGTCACCCCGGATCGTCCGGGCGACGCAGCTCCCGGACACCGCCCAGCGAGGATTCGCCTTCACCGCGGCGGGAACGGCGGCTCGTCTCAACGGCGCGTCGACGCCGGAACTGTACGCCGCACTACGGGCGGAAGGACCGGGCCGCAGAAGCCTCGCGGGCGACGCCATCGACGACACCCTGACCTTCGTACCGTTCCGGGATCTGCCGCCATGGCTGAAGCGCTGGAGCGTGGCCTCAACGATCCTGAACAAGCTGGACGCGTGGCGGCTGAGCCTCTCCTACGCGGCGACCGACGCCTGGAATGCGGTGCGCAGATATTGCGGTCGCGCCTTTGACGCTCGACCACACGACTGAGCACCTCCGCCGGTCTCTCCGCGAGTCGAGTCGGAATCAGAGGTGCCTTTCGTCGAACATCCCTGCCTTGTAAGTTCACTTGTGCGTACGAGTGGTTGCTGGTGCGGCACGTGAGTCGACGGGGGTTGCGGGGATGGTGGGCCACAGGCCGAGTGACTGGCATGTCCTGGACCTGGACAAGGACCCGACGCCGGGGGACCCGCAGCGGGTGCGCACGCTCGCGAAGACGTTGCACGACTTCGCCGACGACGTGTCGGAGGCGTTGCGTCTGGTGAAGGGGATGGCGGGGGAGTCCACTCTGGCCGAGTGGGCGGGGAAGTCGGCGGCGGTCTTCAAGGAGGAGTTCTCGGGTGTTCCGAAGAACTTGAAGAAGCTGGAGAAGTCGTACGGGATGTGCGGCGACGCGCTCGCGGACTTCTGGCCGAAGCTGGAGCGGGCGCAGGCCCTGGCGGACAAGGCGCTGATCAAGGCGCGGGAGGCCCGTGCCGACCTGACCTCGGCGCAGTCGAAGCTGTCGTCGGCGGACTCGTGGGTGACGCGGGCGTCCAAGGAAGCCGACAAGTACAAGGACGACCCGACCGGCAGCAAGTCGGACGCGGACAAGCCGGACGAGGCGAAGGTCCGCGCCGCCACCCGTGACGCCCAGCACGCCAAGACCGCGCAGACCAACGCGCAGTCGGCCGTCGACTCGGCGCAGAGCGCGCTGGACGCGGCGAAGAAGATGGCCGAGGACGCGCGCAAGATGCGCGACGACGCGGCGCGGGAGGCCAAGAGCAAGATCGACGACGCGTCCGACGCCGGCATCCAGAACCGGTCGTGGTGGGAGGACGTCGGCGACTGGTTCTCCGACAACTGGGACACCATCGTCGCGGTCTGCAAGGTCGTCGTCGCGGTCGTCGGCATCATCGCGATGGTCATCGGCGGCCCGATCCTGGGCGCGATCGTCCTGGTCGCCGCCCTCGTCGTCCTCGCGGACACGCTCTACAAATACAGCAAGGGCCAGGCATCCCTATGGGACGTGGGGCTGGCCGCGCTGGACTGCATCCCCGGCATGAAGGGCCTGACCACCCTCGGCGGACTCGCCAAGGGCGCGAAGGCACTGGGAAAAACCGGCCTCAAGGGCATGGCCCTGGGGGCAAAGGGTCTGGGGAAGGGCGCTCGTCTCACAGCACGCCGGATGCAGAAGCTAATCACCTGTGGGGACCCCATCGACATGGCCACTGGCCAAATGGTCATGTCGGAAACGGACATCACCCTGGACGGTGTCCTGCCCCTGGAACTTGAGCGCCACCACCGAACGGGCCTCCAATCCGGCCGCTGGTTCGGGCCTGCCTGGGCCTCCACCCTGGATCAACGGCTCGTCCTGGAGCCGGACGGGGTGCGTTTCACCACGGCCGACGGCATGGTTCTCACCTACCCGGTGCCGGAGCCGGGCTTGTCCGTGCTACCGGTCGAAGGCCCGCGCTGGCCGCTGGAGTGGGACGGTTCTATTGCCGGCGCCCTCACCGTGCGCTTGCTGGATGCCGGTCTCGACCTGCGTTTTCAGCCCGCGCCGAGCCGGACGGGTGCGTGTCTGCCGCTGACCGCCGTAACAGACCGGACCGGCAACGCGATCGAGGTGACGTACGGGCCGGACGACGTCCCGCAGGAACTCAGGCACACCGGCGGCTATCGCGTGGGTGTGAACACAGAGCAGGGGCGTATCACTGCCTTCACTTTGCTCAACGACCCCGACCAGCCGCTCCTCGCGCGCTACGCGTACGACGCCCGGGGCAACCTGACGGAGATCTACAACTCTTCCGGGCGACCGCTGAAGCTGGCGTACGACGCGCAGCGCCGCATCACGGGTTGGGAGGATCGCACCGGAACCTGGTACCGCTACACCTACGACGCGCAGGGCCGCTGCACCCAGACCAACGGCACCGCTGGCATCCTCGACTACACATACTCCTACGACACCGAGAGCCAGGCTGCCGTAGCGACGAACTCCCTCGGCCATCGGACCACGTACCACTTCAACGACGCTTACCAGCCCACGGCCGAGATCGATGCGCTTGGACACACCACCACCCGGAGTTGGGACCGCTACGACAATCTCCTCCGGCTCACCGACCCTCTCGGGCGCACCACCGCCTACATCTATGACACGGCGGGTAACACGATCCAGGTCGATCACCCGGACGGCAGCACCAGCACGTTCTCCTATGACGACCGGGGACAACTGGTATCGGTCACGGAGCAGGACGGAGCCCTTCGGCACTACTCCTACGACACAGGTGGGAACGTCGTCGCGATCACTGAGCAAGGTGGGGCCCGTAGCACGTACACCTACGACGAGCGGGGCGCCGTGGCGTCAGTCACCGATCCGCTGGGCAACGAGAGCCGAGTCGAGAGCAACGCGGCCGGACTGCCGCTGACCGTGATGTCCGCGGTGGGCGCGACGACCCGGTTCGGCTACGACGCCTTCGGACGGGTCCGCGAGGTCGTCGAGGCAGACGGCGGCGTGACCGCGGTCGACTGGACGGTCGAGGGCCGTCCGGCACGGCGGGTCCACCCTGACGGATCCGTCGAGAGTTGGACCTACGACGACGAGGGCAACATCCTCACTCACACCGACGTGCTGGGAGGCGTCTCTCATTTCGAACCGGCCCCCTTCGACCGGATCGGAGCCCGGACCACTCCTGACGGTGCGCGTGTCGAGATCGCCTATGACACGGAATTGCGCCCCGTCCGAGTGCGCAACGCCCACGGCCAGAGCTGGTCGTACACCTACGATCCCTTGGGTAACGTTGTACGAGAGACGGATTTCAACGGGCGTGTCGTCACATACCAATACGATTCCGTCGGCCGCATCACGGAGCGCGTCAACGGTGCCGGGCAGGGCGTTCGTTACCGCCACGATGCCCTCGACCGGGTGATCGAGCAGCACGATTCGGACGGCAGGACGTCCCGTTTCACGTACGACCGGGCGGGGGCACTGGTGCGCGCCACCAACCCGGACGCCGACCTCCGCTTTACCTACGACGAGAGTGGCCGAGTGCTCACGGAGCGCTGCAACGGCCGGGTCCTGACCAATACCTATGACGCTGCGGGACGCCGCACGCTGCGCCGTACGCCGGGCGGGGCACTCAGCGAGTGGCGCTACGACGGTGCCAACCGGCCGCTGGCACTGCACGCCTCCGGACGGACAGTCGGATTCCGCCACGACCTCGCCGGACACGAGGTGCTGCGCTCCCTTCCCACAGGCGTTGTCCTGCGCCAGGAGTGGAGCGCGGCCGAGCACCGGTTGGTGTCACAGACGGTGCGGGCTCAGGGAGCCGTCGCCGAGTTCGGCCGACGCTACTCCTACCGACGTGACGGGCTTCCCTCGGCGGTCACCGACTCGACCACGGGTACGACCGAGTACCAGCTCGACGTCTCGGGGCGCGTCCTCTCGGTCACCGCTCCGGAACGACGGGAGACGTACGCCTACGACGCCCTGGGAAACCTGGTCCTCTCTCGGGTGCCGAGCTCCGCCCCCCAGCATGCAGCCGGTGCCCAGGAGGAGATCACTTACAGCGGCACCCTGGTGCAGACCGCCGGTCGGTCCCGGTACGAGCACGATGGGCAGGGCCGGGTCACCCGACACACTCGCGCCCTGCTGTCCGGCGGCTCGCGTGTCTGGGAGTTCAGGTGGGACGGGGAGGACCGCCTACGTGCTGTGACCACCCCGGATGGAAAGTGCTGGCGGTACCGCTACGACCCGCTGGGCAGGCGCATCGCCAAGGAACTTCTCCACCCCGATGGCGAAACGGTGGCCGAGAGCGTCGAATTTGCCTGGGACGGAACTCGCCTGGCGGAGGAACGGCGCCTGGGGGACAAGGACGGCGAGCCTCGCCTCACCACCTGGGACTGGGAGCCGGGCGAGGACCGGCCTCTGGTCCAGCGCATCAGGTCCGGGACGGACGAGAGCGACAGAGCATGGGTGGACGGGGAGTTCTACTCCATCGTCACCGACGTCGTCGGCACTCCCACAGAACTCGTCGACGAGACCGGACGGGCGGTCTGGCACAGTCGCCAAACCCTCTGGGGCCTCCCGCTGTCCGAGACACAGTCCCCGGGGCCGTCCTGCCCCCTACGCTTCCCGGGGCAGTACCTCGACGCCGAGACGGGGCTGCACTACAACCACCACCGCTATTACGACCCCGGCACGGCGCGCTACCTCAGCCCAGACCCGCTCGGTCTGGAACCGGCACCGCACCACCACAACTACGTCGTCAACCCGCTGATCTGGGTCGATCCCCTGGGACTGGCGCCGTCCTGCAAGACGGTCATCCGGCACTACACGGACAAGGGGGGTTACAACAAGATCATGGGTGGTGGGGGCAAGAACGGAATCACGCTGAAGGTTCCGCAAAGCACCAAGAGCAAGAACACCGCAGCCGTGTACGTGACTCCCATGAGCCCTGCCGATGTCGCCAAGAAGCCCGGGGGTTTCAAGTCTTACCTGGGCCTCACCAAGGAAAAGAGCGAGTACATGATCGAGTTCGAGGCGGAGAAGAAGCTGTTCTCGGGACGCCTCAGAGGAGGCCGGGACCACATCTGGTTCTCCAACAATGACGTGGCCATTCCGCGTGACGCGATCAGGTACCACGGCCCGACGTCAGGCTGGAAGGGCTGACGGCCGCTCCGTCCTGCTGTGAACGAAACTAAGTGAGGAGTATTCGTGGAACCCACCGGTCACTCGACCGACTTCGTCGTGGACGTGTCGTTTCCCGAGGCCATGGCTCGCTTCGTCCGTCGGGCCGAGCAACGTTGGCCAGGCCTCTACCTGAACGGTGAGCCACTCGCTCCCAGCGCCTCGACGAGCTGGCGGCTTCCCCTGTCTGACGACGACGCCCCAGGGATCGTCACGTTCTCTGCCGGTCAGGGCATGGAGGACTTCTGGGAAGAGAACGGCTACGCGACGGACGCCACCGGGCAGGGACCGTTCTCCGTGTTCCACCGGCTACATCCCCAGCCCCTGCGGGCCGAGACGGTGTCCGGCGTACGGTCCGACTCCCCGGACGCGGAGGCCGCAGCAGAGGGCACGCGACTGCTCCTGGCCTGGTTCCATGCCGTCAGCCTGGTGACGCCGGGGGACCCGGATATCGACCCCTTCTCCGCAGAAGTGCTGGACGATTTCCTCGCGTCATACGCGGCTCCCGGGGCTCCCCGGGTTTGATCTCCGTCACCCCCGGGGTACAGTCATCCGCTTCGATTGGCCAGCCCCGCGCCCCGTATGGCAGACTAGCGGGGTTGCTCGGTCGAGTGCCGATGCTGCGCGCCTCCCGCCGGGGGGACCGGAAGCGAGTCCCACAGTACTCGTCGTCCCTGATCAGGGGCGGACGTACGGGAATCTTCCGGGAAGTGTCAGCGGGGTGCAGGCCAGGCACCCGGTGGGCCTCTCGCCCCCGGTCTGCGGTTCCGGAAGGGCCCGCGACTCCCACTGCAGGGAAGTCCCGAAAAGGGACATCTGTGTCAGCGAGAGCGCGACACGCCCGACCGCGTGGGTCGGAGGGGGAGCGGAATGGACAAGGACCGCCGGGTCCAGAGCGTTACGAGAGACAGGACTACTGAGTAGCCATGGCGGGACAGAAGATCCGCATCCGGCTCAAGGCCTACGACCACGAGGTCATCGACTCCTCGGCGAAGAAGATCGTCGAGACGGTGACCCGCACTGGTGCGTCGGTCGCGGGCCCGGTGCCGCTGCCCACTGAGAAGAACGTGTACTGCGTCATCAAGTCGCCGCACAAGTACAAGGACTCGCGCGAGCACTTCGAGATGCGCACGCACAAGCGCCTGATCGACATCCTCGACCCGACCCCCAAGACCGTTGACTCTCTGATGCGACTCGACCTCCCGGCCGGTGTCGACATCGAGATCAAGCTCTGAGGGCGGTGATCTGAAGATGACCAAGCAGATCAAGGGCATCCTGGGCGAGAAGCTCGGCATGACGCAGGTGTGGGACGAGAACAACCGTGTTGTTCCAGTCACCGTCGTCAAGGCCGGCCCCAACGTCGTCACCCAGGTCCGCACGAACGACGTCGACGGCTACGAGTCGGTCCAGATCGCGTTCGGCGAGATCGACCCGCGCAAGGTGAACAAGCCCCTCAAGGGCCACTTCGCCAAGGCCGACGTCACCCCCCGTCGTCACCTCGTCGAGATCCGTACCGCTGCTGCCAGCGAGTACACCCTCGGCCAGGAGATCACCGCTGAGGCCTTCGAGTCCGGCGTGAAGGTCGACGTCACCGCGAAGAGCAAGGGCAAGGGCTTCGCCGGCGTCATGAAGCGCCACAACTTCAAGGGTGGCAAGGCGTCGCACGGTGCCCACCGTGTGCACCGCATGCCCGGATCCATCGGTGGCTGTGCCACCCCCGGCCGTGTCTTCAAGGGCATGCGCATGGCGGGTCGCATGGGCAACGAGCGGGTCACCACCCAGAACCTGACCGTTCACGCCGTTGACGCGGAGAAGGGCCTGCTCCTCATCAAGGGCGCGGTTCCTGGTCCGAACGGCGGCCTCGTCCTGGTCCGCACTGCGGCCAAGGGGGCCTGAGGTAACCGATGAGCACTGTTGACATCCTTTCGCCTGCCGGCGAGAAGACCGGAAGCGTCGAGCTCCCCGCGGAGATCTTCGGCGTGGAGAAGATCAGCATCCCGCTGATCCACCAGGTCGTCGTCGCGCAGAACGCCGCTGCCCGCCAGGGCACGCACAAGACCAAGCGTCGCGGCGAGGTCCGTGGTGGCGGCAAGAAGCCGTACCGCCAGAAGGGCACCGGCCGCGCCCGCCAGGGTTCGACCCGTGCGCCGCAGTTCGCCGGCGGTGGCGTCGTCCACGGCCCGCAGCCGCGTGACTACTCGCAGCGGACCCCGAAGAAGATGAAGGCCGCGGCCCTGCGCCACGCCCTCACCGACCGGGCCCGCCACAACCGCATCCACGTCGTGACCGGCGTCATCGAGGGCGACAACCCGTCCACGAAGGCCGCCCGGACGCTGTTCGGCAAGATCTCGGAGCGCAAGAACCTGCTCCTGGTCGTCGACCGCGCCGACGAGGCCGCGTGGCTGTCCGCCCGCAACCTGCCCCAGATCCACATCCTGGAGCCGGGCCAGCTGAACACGTACGACGTTCTCGTCTCGGACGACGTGGTCTTCACCCAGGCCGCCTTCGAGTCCTTCGTGTCCGGCCCCAAGGCTGCTGACACCGAAGGGAGCGAAGCCTGATGGCTACGCGTCACCCGAGCATCGCCTCCAAGGCGGCCAAGGCCGCCAAGGCCGCGCGCGTCGCCAAGGCGCGCCGCCACGAGGCCGAGGGCAAGAACACCGTCGTCACCCCGGCCAGCAAGGCGTTCACGGACCCCCGTGACGTGCTGCTGAAGCCGGTCGTGTCCGAGAAGAGCTACGCGCTCCTCGACGAGAACAAGTACACGTTCATCGTCGCGCCGGGCTCCAACAAGACCCAGATCAAGGAGGCCGTCCAGGCGGTCTTCTCGGTCAAGGTCACCGGGGTCAACACGATCAACCGCCAGGGCAAGCGGAAGCGGACCCGCACGGGCTTCGGCAAGCGTGCCGACAGCAAGCGCGCGATCGTGACCCTCGCCGAGGGCGACCGTATCGACATCTTCGGCGGTCCGACCTCCTGACGGAGGTCCGGATCGTCCGGAATCGGACGAGGACTGAGAAATGGGAATCCGCAAGTACAAGCCGACTACGCCGGGCCGTCGTGGCTCCAGCGTCGCCGACTTCGTCGAGGTCACGCGGTCCACGCCGGAGAAGTCGCTGGTCCGCCCGCTGCACAGCAAGGGCGGCCGTAACAACGCCGGTCGTGTGACCGTTCGCCACCAGGGTGGCGGACACAAGCGCGCCTACCGCGTCATCGACTTCCGTCGGCACGACAAGGACGGCGTGCCGGCGAAGGTCGCGCACATCGAGTACGACCCCAACCGCACCGCGCGCATCGCGCTGCTGCACTACGCCGACGGCGAGAAGCGCTACATCCTCGCCCCGCGCAACCTGCAGCAGGGTGACCGCGTCGAGAACGGTCCCGGGGCCGACATCAAGCCGGGCAACAACCTGGCGCTCCGCAACATCCCGGTCGGTACCACGATCCACGCGATCGAGCTCCGTCCCGGTGGCGGCGCCAAGTTCGCCCGCTCCGCCGGTGCCTCCGTGCAGCTGCTCGCGAAGGAGGGCACCATGGCCCACCTGCGCATGCCGTCCGGAGAGATCCGCCTGGTCGACCAGCGCTGCCGCGCCACGGTCGGCGAGGTCGGCAACGCCGAGCAGAGCAACATCAACTGGGGCAAGGCGGGCCGTAAGCGCTGGCTGGGCGTTCGCCCGACCGTGCGTGGTGTGGTCATGAACCCGGTGGACCACCCGCACGGTGGTGGCGAAGGCCGTACCTCGGGTGGTCGCCACCCGGTGTCCCCCTGGGGCAAGAAGGAAGGCCGTACTCGTTCGCCCAAGAAGGCGTCGAACAAGTACATCGTCCGCCGCCGCAAGACGAACAAGAAGCGCTAAGGACGGGTTGAGATGCCTCGTAGCTTGAAGAAGGGACCCTTCGTCGACGACCACCTGATCAAGAAGGTGGACACGCAGAACGAAGCCGGTACCAAGAACGTCATCAAGACCTGGTCCCGTCGCTCGATGATCGTCCCGGCGATGCTCGGCCACACGATCGCGGTGCACAACGGCAAGACCCACATCCCGGTGTTTGTCACCGAGTCCATGGTCGGCCACAAGCTCGGCGAGTTCTCGCCGACGCGCACCTTCCGGGGTCACGTCAAGGACGACCGGAAGTCGAAGCGCCGCTAACAGCGGGGTGGAATGACCATGACAAACACTGAAGGGACAACCATGGAAGCCAGGGCCCAGGCGCGGTACATCCGCGTCACGCCCATGAAGGCCCGCCGCGTGGTGGACCTCATCCGTGGCATGGATGCCACGGAGGCTCAGGCGGTCCTGCGTTTCGCCCCGCAGGCCGCGAGCGTGCCGGTCGGCAAGGTGCTGGACAGCGCCATCGCCAACGCCGCGCACAACTACGACCACACCGACGCCGACAGCCTCTTCATCTCCGAGGCGTACGTCGACGAGGGCCCGACCCTGAAGCGGTTCCGTCCGCGCGCCCAGGGCCGCGCCTACCGGATCCGCAAGCGGACCAGCCACATCACCGTGGTCGTCAGCAGCAAGGAAGGAACCCGGTAATGGGCCAGAAGGTAAACCCGCACGGGTTCCGGCTCGGTGTCACGACCGACTTCAAGTCGCGTTGGTACGCCGACAAGCTGTACAAGGACTACGTCAAGGAAGACGTCGCCATCCGTCGGATGCTGACGTCCGGCATGGAGCGCGCCGGCATCTCCAAGGTCGAGATCGAGCGCACCCGTGACCGCGTCCGCGTGGACATCCACACGGCTCGTCCGGGCATCGTCATCGGCCGCCGCGGTGCGGAGGCCGACAAGATCCGCGGTCAGCTCGAGAAGCTCACCGGCAAGCAGGTCCAGCTGAACATCCTCGAGGTCAAGAGCCCCGAGACCGACGCTCAGCTGGTTGCCCAGGCCGTCGCCGAGCAGCTCTCCTCCCGCGTCTCCTTCCGTCGCGCCATGCGCAAGAGCATGCAGGGCACGATGAAGGCCGGCGCCAAGGGCATCAAGATCCAGTGCGGTGGCCGCCTCGGTGGCGCCGAGATGTCCCGCTCGGAGTTCTACCGCGAGGGCCGTGTGCCCCTGCACACGCTCCGCGCGAACGTGGACTACGGCTTCTTCGAGGCCAAGACGACCTTCGGCCGCATCGGCGTGAAGGTCTGGATCTACAAGGGCGACGTCAAGAACATCGCCGAGGTCCGCGCCGAGAACGCCGCCGCCCGCGCCGGCAACCGTCCGGCCCGTGGCGGCAACGACCGCCCGGCCCGCGGTGGCCGCGGTGGCGAGCGTCGTGGGCGCAAGCCGCAGCAGCAGTCGGCTCCGGCCGCCGAGGCTCCCAAGGCCGACGCGCCCGCCGCTGCCGCTCCGGCTGAGAGCACCGGAACGGAGGCCTGACCGAAATGCTGATCCCCCGTAGGGTCAAGCACCGCAAGCAGCACCACCCCAAGCGCCGCGGCATGGCCAAGGGCGGTACGCAGGTTGCGTTCGGCGAGTACGGCATCCAGGCCCTCACGCCGGCGTACGTGACCAACCGCCAGATCGAGGCGGCCCGTATCGCGATGACCCGCCACATCAAGCGTGGCGGCAAGGTCTGGATCAACATCTACCCGGACCGCCCGCTCACGAAGAAGCCGGCCGAGACCCGCATGGGTTCCGGTAAGGGTTCTCCGGAGTGGTGGATCGCGAACGTGCACCCGGGCCGGGTCATGTTCGAGCTGTCCTACCCCAACGAGAAGATCGCCCGTGAGGCGCTGACCCGTGCGGCCCACAAGCTGCCGATGAAGTGCCGGATCGTCAAGCGCGAGGCAGGTGAAGCGTGATGTCGGCCGGTACCAAGGCGTCCGAGCTGCGCGAGCTGGGCAACGAGGAGCTTCTGGCGAAGCTCCGCGAGGCCAAGGAAGAGCTGTTCAACCTCCGCTTCCAGGCGGCGACGGGCCAGCTCGAGAACCACGGTCGGCTCAAGGCCGTCCGTAAGGACATCGCCCGGATCTACACCCTGATGCGTGAGCGCGAGCTGGGCATCGAGACGGTGGAGAGCGCCTGATGAGCGAGAGCAACGTGACTGAAGAGACGAAGGCCGCGCGCGGCTTCCGCAAGACCCGCCAGGGTCTGGTCGTCAGCGACAAGATGGACAAGACCGTCGTCGTCGCCGTCGAGGACCGCGTGACCCACGCCCTGTACGGCAAGGTCATCCGCCGTACCGAGAAGCTCAAGGCTCACGACGAGCAGAACGCCGCGGGCGTCGGCGACCGTGTCCTCCTCATGGAGACCCGGCCGCTGTCCGCGACGAAGCGCTGGCGCGTCGTCGAGGTCCTCGAGAAGGCCAAGTAAGAAATCTCCTGCGGGGCATTCCCCGCAGGACAGTTCCGCCAGGCTCCGGGAGTCGTTCACCACGGTGACCGACTCCCGGGGAACCGGCAGACATTCAGGAGATAGACGTGATCCAGCAGGAGTCGCGACTGCGTGTCGCCGACAACACGGGTGCGAAGGAAATCCTCACCATCCGTGTGCTCGGTGGCTCCGGTCGCCGCTACGCGGGTATCGGTGACGTCATCGTCGCCACCGTCAAGGACGCGATCCCCGGTGGCAACGTGAAGAAGGGTGACGTCGTCAAGGCGGTCATCGTTCGCACCGTCAAGGAGCGCCGCCGTCCGGACGGCTCGTACATCCGCTTCGACGAGAACGCCGCCGTCATTCTGAAGAACGACGGCGACCCTCGCGGCACCCGTATCTTCGGCCCGGTCGGCCGTGAGCTGCGCGAGAAGAAGTTCATGAAGATCATCTCCCTCGCGCCGGAGGTGCTGTGAGCATGAAGATCAAGAAGGGCGACCTGGTCCAGGTCATCACCGGTAAGGACAAGGGCAAGCAGGGCAAGGTCATCGCGGCCTTCCCCCGCGAGGACCGCGTCCTGGTCGAGGGTGTCAACCGGGTCAAGAAGCACACCAAGGCCGGTCCGACCGCTCGCGGTTCGCAGGCCGGCGGCATCGTGACCACCGAGGCCCCGATCCACGTGTCCAACGTTCAGCTGGTCGTGGAGAAGGACGGCAACAAGGTCGTCACGCGCGTCGGTTACCGCTTCGACGACGAGGGCAACAAGATCCGCGTTGCCAAGCGGACGGGTGAGGACATCTGATGGCTACCACCACCACTCCGCGTCTCAAGACGAAGTACCGCGAGGAGATCGCGGGCAAGCTGCGTGAGGAGTTCTCCTACGAGAACGTCATGCAGATCCCCGGCCTCGTGAAGATCGTGGTCAACATGGGTGTCGGCGACGCCGCCCGTGACTCGAAGCTGATCGAGGGCGCGATCCGCGACCTGACCACCATCACCGGTCAGAAGCCGGCCGTCACCAAGGCCCGCAAGTCCATCGCGCAGTTCAAGCTGCGTGAGGGCCAGCCGATCGGTGCCCACGTCACGCTCCGTGGCGACCGCATGTGGGAGTTCCTGGACCGCACCCTGTCGCTGGCGCTGCCGCGCATCCGCGACTTCCGCGGTCTGTCCCCCAAGCAGTTCGACGGTCGTGGCAACTACACCTTCGGTCTCACCGAGCAGGTCATGTTCCACGAGATCGACCAGGACAAGATCGACCGCACCCGGGGTATGGACATCACCGTGGTGACCACGGCGACCAACGACGCTGAGGGCCGCGCGCTCCTTCGTCACCTCGGCTTCCCCTTCAAGGAGGCGTGAGCGAGATGGCGAAGAAGGCTCTGATTGCCAAGGCTGCTCGCAAGCCCAAGTTCGGTGTCCGCGGCTACACGCGCTGCCAGCGCTGCGGCCGTCCGCACTCCGTCTACCGCAAGTTCGGCCTGTGCCGCGTGTGCCTTCGTGAGATGGCTCACCGTGGCGAGCTGCCGGGCGTGACCAAGAGCTCCTGGTAATCCGGTAATTCCGGGTTATTCAGACTCTCGGTAAGCATCTGGGTCGGCAGGTGCCCGGCTCCGCATGCCTTAGGCTTGTGGGGTTGGGCGTCTGCCGCCCGTACGCCCGCAGGCTGTGCCTGCACATATTTGCTTACTACGCCGTAGGTCCACCGCGCCGCACCCGTCCCGTCTCGGATCGGGGAGAGGGATGGCGCACCAGGAAACCCCGGCGAGAGAGGCCGAAGGCCAATTCATGACCATGACTGATCCGATCGCAGACATGCTTACGCGTCTGCGGAACGCGAACTCGGCGTACCACGACTCCGTGACGATGCCGGCGTCCAAGATCAAGTCTCACATCGCGGAGATCCTCCAGCAGGAGGGCTTCATCACCGGCTGGAAGACCGAGGACGCCGAGGTCGGCAAGAACCTCACCCTCGAGCTGAAGTTCGGTCCGAACCGTGAGCGCTCCATCGCGGGCATCAAGCGGATCTCCAAGCCCGGTCTCCGGGTGTACGCGAAGTCCACCAACCTGCCCAAGGTGCTGGGTGGCCTCGGCGTGGCGATCATCTCCACGTCCCACGGGCTCCTCACCGACAAGCAGGCCGGCAAGAAGGGCGTAGGCGGAGAAGTCCTCGCCTACGTCTGGTAACGGAAGGGAACGGAGGAAACAGCTATGTCGCGCATCGGCAAGCTCCCCATCGCGGTTCCCGCCGGCGTGGACGTCACCATCGACGGCCGTACGGTCTCGGTCAAGGGCCCCAAGGGCTCGCTGACCCACACCGTCGTGGCGCCGATCGACATCGCCAAGGGTGAGGACGGCGTTCTGAACGTCACGCGCCCCAACGACGAGCGTCAGAGCAAGGCCCTGCACGGCCTGTCCCGCACGCTGGTGGCGAACATGATCACCGGCGTGACCCAGGGTTACGTGAAGAAGCTCGAGATCAGCGGTGTCGGTTACCGCGTGCTCGCCAAGGGTTCGAACCTGGAGTTCTCCCTCGGCTACAGCCACCCGATCCTGGTCGAGGCCCCCGAGGGCATCACCTTCAAGGTGGAGAACCCGACCCACTTCTCGGTCGAGGGCATCGACAAGCAGAAGGTCGGCGAGGTTGCGGCCAACATCCGCAAGCTGCGCAAGCCCGACCCGTACAAGGCCAAGGGCGTCAAGTACGAGGGCGAAGTCATCCGCCGCAAGGTCGGAAAGGCGGGTAAGTAAGCCATGGCATACGGACAGAAGATCCTGAAGGGCGACGCCTACAAGCGCGCCGCGATCAAGCGCCGCCACATCCGGATTCGCAAGAATCTCTCGGGTACGGCGGAGCGTCCCCGTCTGGTCGTTACCCGCTCGAACCGCCACATCGTGGCCCAGGTGATCGACGACCTCAAGGGTCACACCCTTGCGTCGGCGTCCACCCTGGACACCTCGATCCGTGGTGGCGAGGCGGACAAGTCGGCCCAGGCCAAGCAGGTCGGTGCCCTGGTCGCCGAGCGCGCCAAGGCCGCCGGTGTCGAGGCCGTCGTGTTCGACCGTGGTGGTAACCAGTACGCCGGGCGCATCGCCGCCCTGGCGGACGCCGCCCGCGAAGCCGGACTGAAGTTCTGAGCCGGTTCCGTATCGCTAGCGGAAACAGAGAGAGGTAATTCCAATGGCTGGACCCCAGCGCCGCGGTGGCGGTGCCGGTGGCGGCGAGCGGCGGGACCGGAAGGGCCGTGACGGTGGCGCAGGTGCCGCCGAGAAGACCGCTTACGTTGAGCGCGTCGTCGCGATCAACCGCGTCGCCAAGGTTGTGAAGGGTGGTCGTCGCTTCAGCTTCACCGCGCTGGTCGTGGTGGGCGACGGTGACGGCACCGTGGGTGTCGGATACGGCAAGGCCAAGGAGGTGCCGGCCGCCATCGCCAAGGGCGTTGAGGAGGCCAAGAAGCACTTCTTCAAGGTCCCCCGCATCCAGGGCACCATCCCGCACCCCATCCAGGGTGAGAAGGCTGCCGGCGTCGTGCTGCTCAAGCCCGCGTCCCCCGGTACCGGTGTTATCGCCGGTGGTCCGGTGCGCGCCGTGCTCGAGTGCGCCGGTATCCACGACGTGCTGTCGAAGTCGCTCGGCTCCGACAACCAGATCAACATCGTGCACGCGACCGTGGAGGCCCTCAAGGGCCTGCAGCGTCCCGAGGAGATCGCGGCCCGCCGTGGTCTGCCGCTCGAGGACGTCGCCCCCGCGGCTCTTCTCCGTGCGCGTGCCGGGGCGGGTGCGTAATCATGGCGCAGCTCAAGATTACGCAGGTCAAGTCCTACATCGGCAGCAAGCAGAACCACCGTGACACCCTGCGCTCCCTTGGTCTCAAGGGGATCAACACGCAGGTCGTCAAGGAGGACCGCCCCGAGTTCCGCGGCATGGTGCACACCGTCCGCCACCTCGTGTCGGTCGAGGAGGTCGACTGATCATGGCGGAAAACAACCCGCTCAAGATCCACAACCTCCGTCCCGCCCCGGGCGCCAAGACCGCCAAGACCCGTGTCGGTCGTGGTGAGGCGTCGAAGGGTAAGACGGCCGGTCGTGGTACCAAGGGCACGAAGGCCCGTTACCAGGTTCCGGAGCGCTTCGAGGGTGGCCAGATGCCCCTCCACATGCGTCTTCCGAAGCTGAAGGGCTTCAAGAACCCGTTCAAGACCGAGTTCCAGGTCGTGAACCTCGACAAGCTGGCCGCGCTGTACCCCGAGGGTGGCGAGGTCACCGTCGAGGGCCTCGTGGCCAAGGGTGCCGTTCGCAAGAACAGCCTCGTCAAGGTCCTCGGCCAGGGCGAGATCTCCGTGGCGCTGCAGGTGACGGTCGACGCCGTCTCCGGCTCCGCCAAGGAGAAGATCACCGCCGCCGGCGGTACCGTCACCGAGCTCGTCTGAATCCTTCAGGCGCCTCGATGACTTGAGCGATCCCGACCGGGGATGCCCCACAAAAGGGGTATCCCCGGTTGGTCGTTCCAAGGGGAGTACTCCCGCCGGTAAGGTGGCCAGCGCTGCCCTCTTTCACGGGTGCGTCACATGAGGCACTCTGGGCGGCGGCTCAGCGTTAGTCACTTAGCCGTCCACTTATCAGTCGTCGAACCTCAAGACCGTCACCCTTGACGCAGTAGCGCGGGGGTCGCAGGAGGCACCGTGCTCACCGCGTTCGCCCGGGCGTTCAAGACGCCCGACCTGCGCAAGAAGCTGCTCTTCACGCTCGGCATCATCGTGGTGTACCGCCTCGGTACCCACATCCCCATTCCAGGCGTCGACTACAAGAACGTCCAGGAGTGCGTGGACCAGGCGTCCGGCAACCAGGGCCTCTTCGGCCTGGTCAACATGTTCAGCGGTGGCGCCCTGCTGCAGATCACGGTCTTCGCGCTCGGCATCATGCCGTACATCACGGCGAGCATCATTCTGCAGCTGCTGACCGTCGTCATCCCGCGTCTGGAAGCCCTCAAGAAGGAGGGCCAGGCCGGTACGGCGAAGATCACGCAGTACACCCGCTACCTGACCATCGCGCTCGCCATCCTTCAGGGCACCGGCCTGGTGGCCACCGCCCGCAGCGGCGCCCTCTTCTCCGGCTGCACCGTCGCCGGCCAGATCGTGCCCGACCAGGCGATCTTCACCACGATCGTCATGGTCATCACCATGACCGCCGGTACGGCCGTCGTCATGTGGCTCGGCGAGCTGATCACCGACCGCGGCATCGGCAACGGCATGTCGATCCTGATGTTCATCTCGATCGCCGCGACCTTCCCGTCCGCGCTGTGGGCGATCAAGACGTCGGGCGACCTGGCGGACGGCTGGATCGAGTTCGGCACCGTCATCCTGGTCGGCCTGGTGATGGTCGGTCTCGTGGTCTTCGTCGAGCAGGCCCAGCGCCGCATCCCGGTCCAGTACGCGAAGCGCATGATCGGCCGCCGCTCCTACGGCGGCACGTCGACGTACATCCCGCTCAAGGTGAACCAGGCGGGTGTCATCCCCGTCATCTTCGCCTCGTCGCTGCTCTACATCCCGGCGCTGATCGTCCAGTTCTCGAACTCGACGGCGGGCTGGGCCACCTGGATCACGAAGAACCTCGCGGACACCGCGGCGACGCCGCACATCATCCTGTACTTCTTCCTGATCGTGTTCTTCGCCTTCTTCTACGTGGCCATCTCGTTCAACCCCGAGGAAGTCGCGGACAACATGAAGAAGTATGGTGGCTTCATCCCGGGCATCCGGGCTGGCCGACCGACCGCTGAGTACCTGAGCTACGTACTCAACCGGATCACCTGGCCGGGTTCGCTGTACTTGGGCCTGATCGCTCTCGTCCCGACAATGGCGTTGGCTGGTTTCGGGGCAAACCAGAACTTCCCGTTCGGCGGCACCAGCATCCTGATCATCGTGGGTGTCGGTCTCGAGACGGTGAAGCAGATCGAGAGCCAGCTCCAGCAGCGCAATTACGAAGGGTTCCTCCGCTGATGCGAATCGTCCTCGTCGGGCCTCCGGGCGCCGGAAAGGGAACGCAGGCCACCCGCCTTGCCGAGACGCTGCAGATTCCGCACATCTCCACGGGCGACCTGTTCCGCGCGAACATCAGCCAGCAGACCGAACTGGGCAAGCTCGCGAAGTCCTACATGGACGCCGGCAACCTGGTGCCGGACGAGGTCACCATCGCCATGGCGAAGGACCGCATGGAGCAGCCCGACGCCGAGGGCGGCTTCCTGCTGGACGGTTTCCCGCGCAACGTCTCCCAGGCCGAGGCGCTGGACGAGCTGCTCGAGACCGAGGACATGAGGCTCGACGCGGTGCTGGACCTGGAGGCCCCGGAGGACGAGGTCGTCAAGCGGATCGCCGGCCGGCGCGTCTGCCGCAACGACTCGGCCCACGTCTTCCACGTGACGTACACCCCGCCGAAGAAGGAAGGCGTCTGCGACGTCTGCGGCGGCGAGCTGTACCAGCGGGACGACGACTCCGAGGAGACGGTCCGCAAGCGGCTGGAGGTCTACCACACGCAGACCGAGCCGATCATCGACTACTACAAGGCGCAGGGCCTGGTCGCCACCATCGCCGCGACGGGACCCGTGGACGAGGTCACCCGCCGCGCGCTGGAGGCGCTCAAGCGCGACGACCAGTAGTCATCCGCACGGCTCGCAGCCGCGGTCTCTCGCTCAGGGGGCCGCGGCTGTGCTGTGGGGTGGGACGGCCCGGCCCCGTATCGTGGGAACCGTCCCCCTCCGCCCCCCTCACCGGTCCCGTCCCGTTCAGAAAGGCCGCAGCCCCCATGGTGCAGATCAAGAACCCCGAGCAGATCGCCAAGATGCGCGAGGCGGGGCTGGTCGTCGCCGCCATCCACGCGGCCACCCGCGAGGCCGCCGTGCCCGGAGCGACCACCAAGGACCTGGACCAGGTCGCCCGCAAGGTCCTCGCGGAGCACGACGCCAAGCCGAACTTCCTCGGGTACGGCGGCTTCCCCGCCACGATCTGCACCTCGGTCAACGAGGTCGTCGTCCACGGCATCCCGTCCGACGACGTGGTCCTCAAGGACGGCGACGTCATCTCCATCGACTGCGGCGCGATCATCGACGGCTGGCACGGCGACGCCGCCTACACGGCCTTCGTCGGCTCCGGCCACGCCCCGGAGCTGGTCGAGCTGTCCCGGGTGACCGAGGAGTCGATGTGGGCGGGCATCGCGGCGATGAAGCAGGGCAACCGCCTGGTCGACGTCTCGCGCGCCATCGAGACCTACATCCGCCGCCAGCCCAAGCCCGGCGGCGGCAAGTACGGGATCATCGAGGACTACGGCGGCCACGGCATCGGCACCGAGATGCACATGGACCCGCACCTGCTGAACTACGTCGACCGGCGCCGCGGCAAGGGCCCGAAGCTGGTCCCCGGCTTCTGCCTCGCCATCGAGCCGATGGTCTCCCTGGGCACCCCGCGCACCGAGGTCCTCTCCGACGACTGGACGGTCATCACGACGGACGGCACCTGGTCCTCCCACTGGGAGCACTCGGTGGCGCTGACCGAACAGGGGCCGCTGGTCCTGACGGCGCCCGACGGCGGCCGGGCGAAGCTGGCGGAGCTGGGCGTGACGGCGGCACCGGACCCGCTGGCGTGACGTTGGCCCGAGCCACGACCGCCGGTCGGAGGCCGGCGCAGCCGCTCGAAGCTTGTGAGGCGCCCCTGGCGCCGAGCCCGCGAGAGGGGCGTGGAGAATCGGCAGTGCAGGGGCCGCTGGTCCTGACGGCGCCCGACGGCGGCCGGGCGAAGCTGGCGGAGCTGGGCGTGACGGCGGCACCGGACCCGCTGGCATAACGATCTCGCAGGCGGGGCAGACTTCCTCGTTTCGCCTTTCCGGGTCCCCTGACGTAGACTGACTCGTCGGCTCACGTGTGCCCGCATGTCGTGCGGGATACAGGCTGAGTCGATCAAGGTAGTCGATTCGAAGGGCGAAGCGTGGCCAAGAAGCAAGGTGCCATCGAGATCGAGGGCACTGTCGTCGAGTCTCTTCCGAACGCCATGTTCAAGGTCGAGCTCCAGAACGGCCACCAGGTCCTGGCACACATCAGCGGCAAGATGCGCATGCACTACATCCGCATCCTCCCTGACGACCGGGTCGTGGTGGAGCTGTCTCCGTACGACCTGACGCGTGGCCGGATCGTCTACCGGTACAAGTAGATCTTGCCCACGCCCCGTGTGCCCCGCGCACGGGTCCGCCGGCAACTGACCCGGAGAACCTCACACCCATGAAGGTCAAGCCGAGCGTCAAGAAGATCTGCGACAAGTGCAGGGTGATCCGCCGTCACGGCCGGGTCATGGTCATCTGCGACAACCCGCGCCACAAGCAGCGCCAGGGCTGACGCCTGACCGTTCCCTCCGCGATTCGCAGGACTTCGCGCGACGCGAGCTGAACATGTTCATACGCAGGACCCGGGCGAGTCGTCGCCCGACACCCCCGGTTCGGAGGCCGGGGACCCGATCCGTACCTCATACGGCGGCCGGGGACCGGTCCTGTGGAAGACCTCCGACAACCAACTGGAGCCATTGAATGGCACGCGTTTCCGGTGTTGACATCCCGCGCGAAAAGCGCGTGGAGATCGCCCTCACCTACGTGTTCGGCATCGGCCGGACCCTCTCTCAGCAGACGCTCGCCGCGACCGGCGTGGACCCGAACACCCGTGTTCGGGACCTCTCCGAGGAGCAGCTCGTCGCGATCCGCGAGTACGTCGACAACAACATCAAGACCGAGGGTGACCTCCGTCGCGAGGTCCAGGCCGACATCCGCCGCAAGGTCGAGATCGGTACCTACCAGGGTCTCCGTCACCGTCGCGGTCTGCCCGTCCGCGGTCAGCGCACCAGCACGAACGCCCGCACCCGCAAGGGCCCGCGTCGCGCGATCGCCGGCAAGAAGAAGCCGGGCAAGAAGTAGTCCGCAGCGGACTCGCCGTCCAGCGGTCTTCGCTGTAGGACCGACCACCTCCCGTAGGAGAACGACATGCCCCCCAAGGGACGTCAGGGCGCGACCAAGAAGGTGCGCCGCAAGGAAAAGAAGAACGTCGCTCACGGCCACGCGCACATCAAGAGCACGTTCAACAACACGATCGTGTCCATCACGGACCCGACCGGCAACGTGATCTCCTGGGCCTCCGCCGGCCACGTCGGCTTCAAGGGCTCCCGGAAGTCCACGCCGTTCGCCGCGCAGATGGCCGCCGAGTCGGCTGCCCGCCGCGCGCAGGAGCACGGCATGCGCAAGGTCGACGTGTTCGTCAAGGGCCCGGGTTCCGGTCGTGAGACCGCCATCCGCTCCCTGCAGGCGACCGGCCTCGAGGTCGGCTCCATCCAGGACGTCACGCCCACCCCGCACAACGGCTGCCGTCCGCCGAAGCGTCGTCGCGTCTGATCTCGCCTCACGGCGACATCGGTACGACGCTTCACCAGGGTTTCGCGGGCGGTACGGCTCCTTCGGGTCGTGCCGCCCGTACCCTTGCATTACAGAGTCGGGCGTCAAATAGCGGGCGCCCCTGACTGAAGGATCACCACATGCTGATCGCTCAGCGTCCCTCGTTGACCGAAGAGGTCGTCGACGAGTTCCGCTCCCGGTTCGTCATCGAGCCGCTGGAGCCGGGCTTCGGCTACACCCTCGGCAACTCGCTCCGCCGCACCCTCCTCTCGTCGATCCCCGGCGCTGCTGTCACCAGCATCCGCATCGACGGTGTCCTGCACGAGTTCACCACCGTGCCGGGCGTCAAGGAGGACGTCACCGACCTGATCCTCAACATCAAGCAGCTGGTCGTCTCCTCGGAGCACGACGAGCCCGTCGTGATGTACCTGCGCAAGCAGGGCCCGGGTCTGGTCACCGCCGCCGACATCGCGCCGCCGGCCGGTGTCGAGGTGCACAACCCCGACCTCGTCCTCGCCACGCTCAACGGCAAGGGCAAGCTGGAGATGGAGCTGACCGTCGAGCGCGGTCGCGGCTACGTCTCCGCCGTGCAGAACAAGCAGGTCGGTCAGGAGATCGGGCGCATCCCGGTCGACTCGATCTACTCGCCGGTCCTCAAGGTCACGTACAAGGTCGAGGCCACGCGTGTCGAGCAGCGCACCGACTTCGACAAGCTGATCGTCGACGTCGAGACCAAGCAGGCGATGCGTCCGCGTGACGCCATGGCCTCCGCGGGCAAGACGCTGGTCGAGCTGTTCGGTCTCGCCCGCGAGCTGAACATCGACGCCGAGGGCATCGACATGGGTCCGTCCCCGACGGACGCCGCGCTCGCCGCCGATCTGGCGCTGCCGATCGAGGAGCTGGAGCTCACCGTTCGGTCGTACAACTGCCTCAAGCGCGAGGGCATCCACTCCGTGGGTGAGCTCGTGGCCCGTTCCGAGGCGGACCTGCTCGACATCCGCAACTTCGGTGCGAAGTCGATCGACGAGGTCAAGGCCAAGCTCGCGGGCATGGGCCTGGCGCTGAAGGACTCGCCTCCCGGGTTCGACCCGACCGCCGCCGCGGACGCGTTCGGCGCGGACGACGACGCGGACGCGGGCTTCGTGGAGACCGAGCAGTACTAAGAGCTCGGGTTCGACGGTTCGTTCCGGCTGCCGGCCCGCTGTGGCTGGTCGCGCAGTTCCCCGCGCCCCTTTGGGGCGCGGGGTCTCCGACAGGCGACCGCCTGCTCGGATACTGACCTCGGTACCTGATACGGCCGGGGCAGACACCTAGGAGAAACACCATGCCGAAGCCCACCAAGGGTGCCCGTCTGGGCGGCAGCGCCGCGCACGAGAAGCTGCTCCTCGCGAACCTCGCGAAGTCGCTCTTCGAGCACGGCAAGATCACGACCACCGAGGCGAAGGCGCGCAAGCTGCGTCCGTACGCCGAGCGTCTGGTCACCAAGGCGAAGAAGGGCGACCTTCACAACCGCCGTCAGGTGCTCCAGGTCATCACGGACAAGAGCGTCGTCCACACGCTCTTCACCGAGATCGGCCCGCGCTACGAGAACCGTCCCGGTGGCTACACCCGGATCACCAAGATCGGTAACCGCCGTGGCGACAACGCGGCCATGGCCGTCATCGAGCTGGTCGAGGCGCTGACCGTGGCGCAGCAGGCCACCGGCGAGGCCGAGGCCGCGACGAAGCGCGCGGCCAAGGACGCCGAGGGCACCGAGGCTGCCGAGGCCAAGGTCGACACGGCCAAGGCCGACGAGGCTCCGGCCGAGGAGTCCAAGGACGCGTAAGCGTCTGCCGGGGGCTGTGCGGCTGCGGCTGCGGGTTCGTGGTGGCTTGTCGCGCCCACGCGGCGGAGCCGCATATCGAGCACAGCCCCGCGCCCCTTGAGGGTGTTGGCGGGTCCGTTCCTTTTCAGGGGCGGGCCCGCTTTCGTGTGGGTGAGAGGATCTGCGGGTGAGTGACGAAGTTGAGGCCGGGTTCGTGCGGGTGCGGCTGGATCTCTCCTACGACGGGAGCGAGTTCTCCGGGTGGGCCAAGCAGGCCGGGGGGCGGCGGACCGTGCAGGGGGAGATCGAGGACGCGCTGCGGACGGTCACCCGGTCGCGGGAGACGTACGAGCTGACGGTCGCCGGGCGGACCGACGCGGGCGTGCACGCGCGAGGGCAGGTCGCCCACGTCGATCTGCCGCGCGAGGTGTGGGCCGAGCACCACGTGAAGCTGCTCAAGCGGCTCGCGGGGCGGCTGCCGAGGGACGTGCGGGTCTGGGCGCTCAGGGAGGCGCCGAGCGGGTTCAACGCCCGGTTCTCGGCGGTCTGGCGGCGCTACGCCTACCGGGTCACCGACAACCCCGGCGGCGTCGACCCGCTGCTGCGCGGGCACGTGCTGTGGCACGACTGGCCGCTCGACGTGGACGCCATGAACGAGGCCGCCCGCGGACTGCTGGGCGAGCACGACTTCGCCGCCTACTGCAAGAAGCGCGAGGGGGCGACCACCATCCGCACGCTCCAGGAGCTGAGCCTGGTGCGGGGCGAGGAGGACGGGATCGTCACCGCCACCGTGCGGGCCGACGCCTTCTGCCACAACATGGTGCGTTCCCTGATCGGCGCCCTGCTGTTCGTCGGCGACGGCCACCGGGCGCCCGACTGGCCGGCGAAGGTGCTCGCCGCGGGCGTACGGGACTCGGCCGTGCACGTCGTACGGCCGCACGGGCTGACGCTCGAGGAGGTCGGCTACCCGGCCGACGAGCTGCTGGCGGCCCGGAACAAGGAGGCGCGCAACAAGCGGTCGCTGCCGGGAGCCGGCTGCTGCTGAGGGGAGTGCGGCCGCTCTCCACCGCCGGGGGCGTCAGCCCTCCGCCGCCGCCGACGCCTGGGCCTCGCCGCGTCGGCGGATCTGCCGGAAGGCGAACTCGGCCAGGTCGTCACCGGCGCGGAAGACGCCGGTGGACTTCTCGGTGACGTCCTTGCCGTTCGTGAAGCCGGTGACGGTGAAGTAGGCGTAGCGGCCGTAGGAGTTGGTGGTGGAGCGGCAGACGGCGCCGGTGCAGAAGGACTTGACGCCGCCACCGGACACGGAGCGCACGATGCTCTTCTTGTCGGCTTCCTTCTTCGCCTTCGCGGCCTGCGCCTCGGTGTCGAAGACGGCCACGCCGACGGTCACGGCGGTGTCGCCGTTGGTGTAGGTGACGCGGATCAGACGCGTGCACCTGTTGGTGTCGAGGACCTTCGGCAGGGTGCCCTGGGCGGCGGAGCCGCAGGTGCGGGTGTCGGCCGTCGGGCCCTTCTTGTAGACCGTCTCGCCCATGGTCAGCTGGGTGCCGGGGAAGAGCAGGTCCGGGCCGAGCGGCGCCTTGTCCTTCTTGACGCTGGAGACGAAGTCCTTCGGGTCCAGTGGCGGCGGCGCGCTGGTCGGGGCGAAGGACGGCTGGGTGGCCGTGGCGCTGGGTATGTCCGCCGTCGAGGGGAGCTGCGAGGAGGGGCTGTCGGAGGCCTGGCCGGAGCCGTTCGCGGAGACGACGGCCACGGCGACGGCACCGGCTATCGCCACGGTGGCCAGCGCGCCGCCGCTTATGAAGAGCAGCCGGCGGCGCTTGGCGCGGGCCTCGGAGGCCTCGGCGAGGGCGGCCCAGTCCGGCGTGTTGTCACCGTTGCCGCTGTTCCAGGGCTGCTGCGGCTGCGACGGCTGCTGCGGCTGCTGCGATTGCGGTTTCCAGGGATCCCACTGCGACTGAGGTCCCCCTTGCCCATAGCTCATGGGCCGCATCTTAGACGTGCCGACGGGCGTGCTGGTGCGCGTACTTGAGGGCCTCAGGGCCTAGCGTTCCGTTCATGCGGACGGGCAAAAGCGACATCTCCGGGTGGTTGGTGCGACCGGCGGGAGGGCATCTGTGGGCGGTGCTCGTGACGGTGCTGGCGGCGTCCGCCGCGCACGCGGCGCGGCTGACCCCGGACGGCGGGATGGACAACGCGATCGTCGTACGGGCTGCCCGCACCTGGCTGGACGGCGGCTCCCCGTACGACGATCCGCACTTCCTGTACCTGCCGAGCGCCGTGCTGGCCGCCGTGCCGCAGGCCCTGCTGCCCGGGGCGGTGCTGCGGGTGCTGGTGCCGTGCGCGGTGACCGTCCTGCTGGCGCTGGCCTGGGCCTGCGCGCTGCTCCTGCACCGGGTGCCGCTCGGCAGCCGGCTGGCGGCCCTCGGGCTGACCGGGCTCGCGCTGGGCTTCGCGCCGTTCGGGCACCTGGTGCGGCTCGGCAACTGGACGGTGACGGCGACGGTGGCGCTGCCGCTGGCCCTGCTGCTGGCGAGCCGGGGGCGCTGGACGGGCGCGGGCGCGGTCATCGGCGCGGCCGTGGCGCTCAAGCCGCTGCTCGCGCCGGTCGTCCTGCTCTTCCTCTTCGCCGGCCGGTGGCGGGCGCTGGCCGCGGCCGTCCTGGTGCCCGCGCTGGCCTCCGCCGCGGCGGCGCTGGCGATGCCCGACCCGGCGGGCTTCTTCACCCGCACCCTGCCCTTCCTGCTGCACGGCGACGACGGCTTCGTACGGCTCTACGAGGCCTCCCCGGCGGCCGTGCTGCCCCGGCTCGGGGTGCCCGCGGCGCTCGCGCAGGGGCTCGCGGTGGCGGCGGCCTGCGCCGGGGTGCTGTGCGCGTACCGGCGCTGGCGGCGCGCCGACCCCGGTCCGCTGCGGCTCGCGGAGACCGGCGCGGGGCTGATGCTCTCGGCGTTCCTGGTCTCCAGGCCGTCCTACGACCACTACCTCCTGGTCGCCCTGCCGCTGCTGCTCGCCGGTCTGCCGTATGCCGGGTCGGTGGCCCGCGGGGTGTGGTTCTGGATCGCGCTGGTGCCCCAGGCACCGGGGCTGACCTGGCCCTGGCTGGAGGGGGAGCGGCGGCGGGCCTTCCGGGACGCGTTCACGCTGTGCGTCCTCGTGGTGACGGTCGCCCGGCAGGGCTGGACCGCCCCGGCGGGCGCCGGGGAGCGCGTGCCCCAGGGGCGTGCGCCGGAGCCGGAGCGGGCCCCCGCGGCCCCGTTTTGACCGGGCCGCCGGGGCCCGGGTATTCTGCACAGCTGTATGTGTATTGGCTTGCTCATTCTCACGTGAGGGGCCCTTACACCGGTCCACCGGGACCGATGACCAGCGATCTGCACGCGGTATGCGTCACCGCGGTGCGGTCAGGGCTGTCGTGATCGTCTTCGGTGACCAATGTCAGGACCACTCACTGAAGAAGCGAAGGCTACGAACCGTGCGTACGTACAGCCCCAAGCCCGGCGATGTGACGCGCCAGTGGCACGTCATCGACGCTCAGGACGTCGTCCTGGGGCGTCTGGCCACCACGGCCGCCTCCATCCTGCGCGGCAAGCACAAGCCGATCTACGCGCCCCACGTCGACACCGGTGACTTCGTCATCATCATCAACGCCGACAAGGTGCACCTCTCCGGCAACAAGCGGACCCAGAAAATGGCGTACCGCCACTCCGGCTACCCGGGCGGTCTGCGCTCCGTGCGCTACGACGAGCTGCTGGACAAGAACCCGGAGAAGGCCATCGAGAAGGCCGTCAAGGGCATGCTCCCGAAGAACTCCCTGGGCCGTCAGATGCTCTCGAAGCTGAAGGTCTACAAGGGTGACCAGCACCCGCACGGCGCGCAGCAGCCGCAGCCGTTCGAGATCACCCAGGTCGCGCAGTAGTCCCGGCCACCCTTTAAGACTGAAGAGAATCTGAGGAGCATCGTGGCCGAGACCACTCCCGAGCAGCCGCTCGAAGAGATCGACATCGACAGCTACACCACCGAGTCCGAGGTCCCCGTCGAGGGTGACTACACCTCGGAGTCCATGGCCTCCGCGTTCGGCGAGCCCCAGCCGGCCGCCGGCCTGGGCCGCCGCAAGAACGCCATCGCCCGCGTCCGGATCGTCCCGGGCACCGGCAAGTGGAAGGTCAACGGGCGCACGCTCGAGGACTACTTCCCGAACAAGGTGCACCAGCAGGAAGTCAACGAGCCCTTCAAGGTGCTCGAGCTCGACAACCGCTACGACGTCATCGCCCGCATCTCGGGTGGCGGCGTCTCCGGTCAGGCCGGTGCGCTCCGTCTCGGTGTCGCCCGCGCCCTGAACGAGGCCGACGTGGACAACAACCGCGGCGCGCTCAAGAAGGCCGGTTACCTCAAGCGCGACGACCGTGCGGTCGAGCGGAAGAAGGCCGGTCTGAAGAAGGCCCGCAAGGCCCCGCAGTACAGCAAGCGCTAAGCTTCGCTGCCTGTACTCCGAACGCCCCGGCGGCACGCCACTGTGCTGTCGGGGCATTCGTTTATCCCAGCCGTTGGGCGTATAACGGCACAAGACGTTCTAAGGCTTATGTGATCGTTGGTCGGGTGCTGTGCGCCCGGGTCTTCGGGAGCGCCGGCTGCGTGGGTCGCGCTCATCGGCAGCCGCTCCCGGAATTGACGTTTCCTCAGGAGGACAAGTGGGACGACTCTTCGGCACGGACGGCGTGCGCGGTGTCGCCAACGCGGATCTGACGGCCGAGCTGGCGCTGGGCCTCTCCGTCGCCGCGGCGCACGTACTGGCCGAGGCGGGCACCTTCGCCGGGCACCGGGCGACCGCGGTGGTCGGCCGGGACCCGCGCGCCTCCGGGGAGTTCCTGGAGGCGGCGGTGGTCGCGGGCCTGGCCAGCGCCGGCGTGGACGTGCTGCGGGTCGGCGTGCTGCCGACGCCCGCGGTGGCCCACCTGACCGGCGCGCTCGGCGCCGACCTCGGCGTGATGCTGTCGGCCAGCCACAACGCCATGCCCGACAACGGCATCAAGTTCTTCGCCCGCGGCGGCCACAAGCTCGCCGACGAGCTGGAGGACCGCATCGAGTCCGTCTACGCCGAGCACCGCACCGGCGCCCCCTGGGACCGCCCGACCGGCGCCGGGGTGGGCCGCGTCCGCGACTACGACGAGGGGCTCGACCAGTACGTCGCCCACCTCGTCGGTGTCCTGCCGAACCGTCTCGACGGGCTGAAGATCGTCCTCGACGAGGCGCACGGCGCGGCCTCCCGGGTCTCCCCGGAGGCGTTCGCGCGGGCCGGGGCCGAGCTGGTCACCATCGGCGCGGTGCCTGACGGCCTCAACATCAACGACGGCTGCGGCTCCACCCACCTCGACCTGCTCAAGGCCGCCGTCGTCGAGCACGGCGCCCACCTCGGCATCGCCCACGACGGCGACGCCGACCGCTGCCTGGCCGTGGACCACACCGGCGCGGAGGTCGACGGCGACCAGATCCTCGCGGTGCTCGCGCTCGCGATGCGGGAGCGGGACGCGCTGCGCTCGGACACCGTCGTCGCGACCGTCATGTCCAACCTGGGCTTCAAGCTCGCCATGGAGCGCGAGGGCATCCGGTTCGTGCAGACCGGCGTCGGCGACCGGTACGTGCTGGAGGAGATGAAGCAGCACGGCTACGCCCTGGGCGGTGAGCAGTCCGGCCACGTCATCATCCTCGACCACGCCACCACCGGCGACGGCACGCTGACCGGCCTGATGCTGGCGGCGCGGGTCGCGCAGACCGGTCGTTCGCTGCGGGACCTCGCCTCGGTGATGGAGCGGCTGCCGCAGGTGCTGGTGAACGTGCCGGACGTGGACAAGTCGCGGGTGACGACCTCCGCGGAGCTGGCCGCCGCGGTGTCCGAGGCGGAGCGGGAGCTGGGGAGCACGGGGCGGGTGCTGCTGCGTCCCTCCGGGACGGAGCCGCTCGTTCGGGTGATGGTGGAGGCGGCCGACATCGAGCAGGCTCGGTCAGTCGCCGGGCGGTTGGCCGATGTGGTGAAGTCGGCGCTCGGTTAGTTCCCTGGTGCCGGGTCCGGGGCGGCTTCGGGGCGGGGGGTTCCGTGCGATGCGGGCTGCGCGACTCGTGGTGGCTGGTCGCGCAGTTCCCCGCGCCCCTCAGGTGGATTTCGTCATCCGGCGTCGTTGGGTTGACCACAGTGCCTTCTGGGTCAGGAGGGTGAGGGTTCCGGCCACCACGATGCCCGCCAGGTTGAGCAGGAGTTGTTCGGAGGAGCCCACCGTCTGGCCGGTGTCGCCGAAGCTCAGGGCGACGGCGGCGTTCGCGGCGGCCGGGACCGTGGTGACCGAGATGGCGACGCCCACCAGGGCGCCGGACTTCGCCGACGTCAGGGACAGCGTGCCCGCGATGCCGGCGAGGACCGCCACCACGAAGGAGAAGGCGTCCGGGGCGTAGACGAAGCCGGTGTTGGGCCGGTCGCCCTCCAGCTTGCCCTCGGTGAACAGGTCGAGAGCGGCCATGACCCAGCTGAAGCCCACCGTCACCGCCATCGCCACCGCGAAGCCCACCAGCAGGGCGGTCAGCGAGCGCAGGGCCAGCCGGGGGGCGCGCTGGACGATCGCCGTGCAGACGCCGGCGAGCGGACCGAACTCCGGGCCGACCGCCATGGCGCCGACGATCAGGATCGCGTTGTCGAGGACGACACCGCAGGCCGCGATCATCGTGGCCAGGGTGATGAAGGCGAGGTAGGTGACGGAGAGCGTCGACTCCTCGTGCGTCGCCTCCTCCAGCTGTTCCCACAGCACCGCGTCGGCGCCCTCGCCTGGCGCGTCCCGTTCCGCCTTGTCGGCGTGCTCGGACAGGGACAGGTCGATGTTCTCGGCGGTGATGGCGCCGCAGCTGTCGATGCCCAACGCCCGCAGGCGGTTGATGAGTTCGTCACCCGCCTCGCGGGCCACGTCGCACATGACGACGTCGCCCTCGGGTTCGCGGGCGGCGCCCGGCAGGACGACGAGGTGGGTGGTGCCGACCGTACGGTCGATCAGGCGGACCACCTCGTCGGTGCGGTCGGCCGGAGTGATCAGGCGCAGATGCAGCATCCGGTCTTTCTATCGTGCCGCCCGCCCCGTGCGCCCCGCCCGTCTCACAGCTTGCGCAGACTCAGGCGCTGCACCTTGTGGTCGGGGCCCTTGCGCAGGACCAGGGTGGCCCGGCTCCGGGTGGGCGCGACGTTCTCCACCAGGTTGGGCTTGTTGATGGTGCGCCAGGTGGTGCGGGCGTAGTCGAGGGCCTCCTCCTCCGACACCTGCGTGTACTTGCGGAAGTACGAGGACGGGTTCTGGAAGGCGGTCGCGCGCAGCTTGCGGAAGCGGTTGAGGTACCAGCGCTCGATGTCCTCCGTGCGCGCGTCGACGTACACGCTGAAGTCGAAGTAGTCGGCGAGTCCGACCCTGGTGCGGCCGTCCTTGCCGGGCAGCGCGGGCTGGAGCACGTTGAGGCCCTCGACGATCAGGATGTCGGGGCGGCGGACGACGAGCCGCTGGTCCGGGACGATGTCGTAGATGAGGTGGGAGTAGACCGGCGCCGTCACCTCCGCCTTGCCCGCCTTGATGTCGGCGACGAACCGGGTCAGGGCCCGGCGGTCGTACGACTCGGGGAAGCCCTTGCGCGACATCAGGCCCCGCGCCTCCAGCTCCCGCGTCGGCAGCAGGAAGCCGTCGGTGGTGACCAGCTCCACGCGCGGGTGCTCGGGCCAGCGGGACAGCAGAGCCTGGAGCAGTCGGGCGACCGTGGACTTGCCGACCGCCACCGAGCCGGCGACCCCTATGACGAAGGGGGTGCCGGACTGGGAGCCCTGCTCGCCGAGGAACGTGTTGAGCGCACCGCGCAGACCGTCGGTGGCGCCGACGTAGAGGTTGAGCAGCCGGGAGAGCGGGAGGTAGATGTCCCGCACCTCGTCGAGGTCGATGACGTCGCCGAGGCCGCGCAGCTTCTCGACCTCCTCGGCGGTCAGCGGCAGCGGCGTCTTGTCGCGCAGCGCGCTCCACTCGGGACGGGTGAGGTCGACGTAGGGAGTCGCCTCCGGCCGCTGCCGGTGGGCGCTCCGGGGGATCGAGGGGACCGGAGAGATCACAGTCCATTGTTAACGGAGTACGAACGGGGCGGCAGGTGGGGTGCGTCACGCCCGCCCGGCCGCGGGGCCGGGGAGGTCACGCGGGTGTCACGGTCGGATACCGGGTGATGCGGTCTTGATCAACTGTGTGGCGGCTGTGCTTACAGTCTTCGCACGTTTGTGCGGAGTATCCGCCATCTGGAAGAACATCTGGAAGAAAGAGCCCGACGTGAGACTGTCCGCTGTGCGCCGTACCGCCCTCGCCTCGTCCGTCGCCGCCCTGGCCCTGCTCGCCACCGCGTGCGGCTCCTCGCAGGACGACGGTGACAAGGCGGCCGGTGACGGCAAGGGTGAGGGCGCCTCCGCCGCCCCGGCGGCCAAGGCCCTCACCACCGCCGAACTGGAGAAGGCCGCGTTGGCGCAGGCGGACGTCAAGAGCGGCAAGGTCACCAAGGTGTCGGCGGCGGACGACGTCGCCAAGGACAAGGTGAAGGGCGAGAAGGCCGCGTGCGAGCCGCTCGCCCTCGCCGAGACGGGCGTGCCGCTGGGCGAGCCCGCCGCGTCCGTCAAGCGCAGCTGGACGGAGGGGCCGAAGAAGCCGTCCGGGGACGCGAGCACCGAGGAGGAGATCGGAGCCGCGTTCGACCTGGACAAGGCCCTGGTGACGCTGGCGTCGTACGAGGACGGCGGCGCCGAGGCCGTCCTGAAGGACGTGAAGGAGGCGGCCGGCGCGTGCGCGGGCGGCTTCACCTTCACCGCGATGGGTGAGAAGGCCCGCATCGCCAAGGTGGCCGAGGACCCGGCGCCCGGCGGTGCCGACGAGGCGGTCGCGATGACGATGACGATGACCGGCGACGACGGCGACGCCTTCCCGGTGAAGGTCTACGTCACCCGCAAGGGCTCCACCGTCGCCTCGTTCACCGTGCTGAACCTGGCCTCCGCCGGCACCGGCAAGGACTTCCCCTTCCCCACGGAGATCTCCGACGCCCAGCTCGCCAAGCTCGGCTGACACCGGTCCCACCGGGGACGTTCGTACCCCGGTGGGAATTTCCGATTTCGGGCACGGGAAGCCCGCCGTGCGGCCGCCGCGCGGCCGGTCCTGCTCGTAGGCTGCCGCTTATGTGCGGAATCGTGGGATACGTAGGGTCTCAGTCGGCACTCGATGTCGTGATGGCCGGTCTGAAGCGGCTCGAATACCGGGGATACGACTCGGCGGGCGTCGCCGTGCTCGCGGACGGTGGCCTCGCCACCGCCAAACGGGCCGGCAAGCTCGTCAACCTCGACAAGGAACTGTCCGAACACCCGCTGCCGGCCGCCGCGACCGGCATCGGCCACACCCGCTGGGCCACCCACGGCGGCCCCACCGACGCCAACGCCCACCCGCACCTCGACAACGCGGGCCGGGTGGCCGTGGTCCACAACGGCATCATCGAGAACTTCGCGCCGCTGCGGACCGAGCTGGCCGAGCGCGGCCACGAACTGCCCTCCGAGACCGACACCGAGGTCGTCGCCCACCTGCTCGCCGAGGAGTACTCGGCCTGCGCCGACCTCGCCGAGGCGATGCGGCTGGTGTGCCGACGGCTCGAAGGCGCGTTCACGCTGGTCGCGGTGCACGCGGACGCGCCGGACGTGGTGGTGGGCGCCCGCCGCAACTCGCCGCTCGTGGTGGGCGTGGGGGAGGGCGAGTACTTCCTCGCCTCGGACGTCGCGGCCTTCATCGCCCACACCCGGGACGCCGTCGAGCTGGGCCAGGACCAGGTCGTCGAGCTGCGCCGGGACGGCGTGCGGGTCACCGGCTTCGACGGCACCCCGGCCGACGTGCGCTCCTACCACGTCGACTGGGACGCCTCGGCCGCCGAGAAGGCGGGTTACGCCTCCTTCATGCTCAAGGAGATCGCCGAGCAGCCGAAGGCCGTCGCCGACACCCTCCTCGGCCGCATCGACGGCTCCGGCACGCTGAGCCTGGACGAGGTGCGCATCCCGCCGGAAGTCCTCCGCGAGCTGGACAAGGTCGTCGTCGTCGCCTGCGGCACCGCCTTCCACGCCGGGCTGATCGCCAAGTACGCCATCGAGCACTGGACGCGGATCCCCTGCGAGGTGGAGCTGGCCAGCGAGTTCCGCTACCGCGACCCGATCCTCGACCAGCAGACCCTGGTCGTCGCGATCTCCCAGTCCGGCGAGACCATGGACACCCTCATGGCCCTGCGCCACGCCCGCGAACAGGGCGCCAGGGTCCTCGCCATCTGCAACACCAACGGCTCGACGATCCCCCGCGAGTCCGACGCCGTCCTCTACACCCACGCGGGTCCCGAGGTCGCCGTCGCCTCCACCAAGGCCTTCCTCACCCAGCTCGTGGCCTGCTACCTGGTCGCCCTCTACCTGGGCCAGGTGCGGGGCGACAAGTACGGCGACGAGATCCGCGACGTCGTGCGTGACCTGTCCGGCATCTCCGGCGCCGTCGACGAGGTCCTCAGGACCATGGAGCCGGTACGGGAACTGGCCCGTTCGCTCGCCCACAAGGACACGGTGCTCTTCCTCGGCCGCCACGTCGGCCACCCCGTCGCCCTCGAAGGCGCGCTCAAGCTGAAGGAACTGGCGTACATGCACGCCGAGGGCTTCGCGGCGGGCGAGCTGAAACACGGGCCGATCGCGCTGATCGAGGAGGACCTGCCGGTCGTCGTGGTGGTGCCGTCCCCGCGCGGGCGCTCCGTCCTGCACGACAAGATCGTGTCCAACATCCAGGAGATCCGCGCCCGCGGTGCCCGCACCATCGTCATCGCGGAGGAGGGCGACGAGGCGGTGGTCCCCTACGCCGACCACGTCGTCCGCGTCCCGGCCACCCCGACGCTGCTCCAGCCGCTCGTGGCCACGGTGCCGTTGCAGGTCTTCGCCTGCGAGCTGGCGACCGCCCGGGGCAACGAGGTGGACCAGCCGCGGAACCTGGCCAAGTCGGTGACGGTGGAGTAACCCGGGGCGGCTCCTCGGCGGCCGGGGCGGCGCCGGCGCCGGACGCGGCCCGGGAGCGTTTCAGGGCCGGTCAACGACCGGTTGAGGCCCGTTCCGCGGGGCCAGTGATCACCGTACGGCGAGACCCGCCCCCGGCCCGTTCAGGCCCCCCGCACGTCGCGCCAGGCCCGCGGGACCGCTTCGGCGACGTCGTGTGCCCCCGCCGGGGCGCCCCGCGTCGCGAAGCGGCCCGCCAGGCCGTGCAGGTACGCGCCCACGCTTCCCGCGTCCATCGCCGACAGCCCGGCCGCCAGCAGCGACCCCGCCAGGCCGGACAGCACATCCCCGCTTCCGGCCGTGGCGAGCCACGACGTCCCCGTCGCGTTGACCCGGACGGGGCCGCCCCGCGCACTGGCCACCAGCGTCGTCGAGCCCTTCAGGAGCACCGTCGCCCCGTACCGCGCCGCCAGCTCGCGCACCGAGGCCAGCCGCGCGCCCTCGACCTCCTCGCGGCCCACCCCGAGCAGCGCCGCGGCCTCACCGGCGTGCGGGGTCATCAGCGTCGGTGCCGAGCGGGCCCGTACCGCCTCCACGTCGGCCAGCCGCAGCCCGTCCGCGTCGATCAGCACCGGCACCTCGGCCGCCAGCACCTCCGCCACCGTCGCCGCGTCGTCACCGGCGCCCGGTCCGACCACCCACGCCTGGACCCGGCCCGCCCGCTGCGGCCCCCGGTCGGACACGAGCGTCTCCGGGAAACGGGCGATCACCGCGTCCGCGGCCGGACCGACGTAGCGCACCGCCCCGGCCCCGCCCCGCAGCGCCCCCGCGACGGCCAGCACGGCCGCGCCCGGGTAGCGGGCCGACCCGGCGGCGATGCCGACGACTCCGCGCCGGTACTTGTCGCTCTCGGCCGCCGGGACCGGCAGCAGCCGCGCCACGTCCGCGTGCTGCAACGCCTCCAGTTCGGCCGCCTCGGCGGGCAGCGGCAGGCCGATGTCCACCAGTCGCACCGACCCCGCGTACTCGCGTGCCGGGTCGACCAGCAGCCCCGGCTTGTGCGCCCCGAACGTCACCGTCAGGTCGGCGCGGACCGCGTCCCCCGGCACCTGACCGGTGTCCGCGTCGACCCCGCTCGGCAGGTCCACGGCGACGACGACGGCCCCCGAGCGCGCCGCCGCACCGGCCAGCGGTACGGCCTCCTCGCGCAACCCGCCCTTGCCGCCGATCCCGACGATGCCGTCGAGGACGAGGTCGGCCCGCGCGATCGACTCCTCCGCGGCGGCGCCGGCGACGCGCCCGCCCGCCCGCCGCAACGCTGCCAGGCCCCCGCCGTGCACCCGCTCCGGCGCGAGCAGCACCGCCGTCACGCCCGCGCCCCGCCGGGCCAGCCGGGCACCCGCGTACAGGGCGTCGCCCCCGTTGTCGCCGCTGCCGACCAGCACCACCACCCGGCTGCCGTAGACCCGCCCGGCCACCCGCCCCAGCACCTCGGCGCAGGCGGCGGCCAGCCCGGCCGCCGCCCGCTGCATCAGCGCCCCCTCCGGGAGCCGTGCCATCAGCTCCCGCTCGGCGCTCCTGACCGTTTCCACGCTGTACGCAGTCCGCATGCCGTCGAGTCTTCCCCGTGGACCGGGAACACGCACGGTCCGGGAGACGCATGGTCCGGGACACGTACCGTCCGTGACACGTACGGTCCGGGGCGGGCGCGGTCCCGGACACGTCCGGTCCGGGACAGGGATACGTGCACGCCGGGAGCACTCGCTGCGCGGGCACCCGCGTACGGGGCATCACCGGGCCCCGAGACGTACGCCGGCGTACGGGTGCGCCCGCCCCGGCGCGCGAGGCGGCGCCGGTGACGTGCACGCCGGGGCGCGTGCTGTCGTGCCGGCCCGGCGTCCCGTGGCGAGCGGGATGGGGGACAGTTGTCCCATGAGCGGCGGTGACGACGAGACGACGGCGCAGGTGATGGGTTCGCTCGGCTCCCGCCTGCGCGCCATCCGGCAGGCCCGCGGGCTCACCCTGGCCGGGCTCGCCGCCCACACCGGGATCTCCGTGAGCACCCTGTCCCGGCTGGAGTCGGGGCAGCGCGAGCCGGGGCTGCGGCACCTGCTGCCGCTGGCCCGGGCACACCGGCTGCCCCTGGACGAACTCGTCGGCTCGCGCACCGGCGACCCCCGCGTGCACCCCCGTCCCTTCACCCGGCACGGACAGACGTGGGTCCCGCTCACCCGGAACCCGAACGACGGCCTGCACGCCTACAAGCAGATCCTCCCGGCCCCGGCCACCCCGCGGACCGAGTGGACCCCCCGCCCCGAACAGGGCTCGCACGAGGGACACGAGTGGCTCTACGTGCTCTCCGGCCGGCTGCTCCTCGCCCTGGGGGAGCACGACCTGGTCCTGGCGGCCGGGGAGACCGCCGAGTTCGACACCCGCGTCCCGCACGGCATCGCCAACGCCGGGGACCAGCCCGTCGAGTGGCTCGCCCTGTACGGAGCGCAGGGCGAACGCATGCACATCCGGGTCCGGCCGACCGCCGACCGACCCGCCGACTGACCCGGCGGCCGTCGGGGCTACCCCTCCGCGATCACCACCGCCGACGCGATCCCCGCGTCGTGGCTCAACGACACGTGCCACGACGCCACGCCCAGCTCCGCCGCCCGCGCCGCCACCGTCCCCGTGACCCGCAGCCGCGGCTGCCCGCTGTCCTCGACGTACACCTCGGCGTCCGTCCAGAGCAGTCCCGCCGGCGCGCCCAGCGCCTTGGCCAGCGCTTCCTTCGCCGCGAAGCGGGCGGCGAGCGAGGCGACACCCCGGCGCCCACCGCTCGGCAGCAGCAACTCGCTCTCCAGGAAGAGCCGCCCCGCCAGGGCCGGCGTGCGCTCCAGCGACGCTCCGAACCGCTCGACCTCGGCCACGTCGATCCCGACCCCGATGATGCTCATGCGGAGAACCCTAGGGCCTGACCACCACCGGGCGGCGTGCGGCGGGAGCCGCGGGGCGCTCTGAGAGACTGGGGTCACGATGAGCGAGACAACTGCTCGGCGGGACGCGGACGCGGCACTGCGCGCCCGGGCCGAGATCGACCTGGCCGCCCTGCGGGCCAACGTCCGCGCGCTGCGCGAACGGGCCCCCGGGGCGGCTCTCATGGCCGTCGTCAAGGCGGACGGTTACGGCCACGGCGCGCTCCGCTGCGCCCGCGCCGCCGTCGAGGCGGGCGCGAGCTGGGTCGGCACCGCCACCCCGCACGAAGCCCTCGCCCTGCGGTCGGCGGAGGCCGGACTGCCGGACGACCTGCGGATCATGTGCTGGCTGTGGACCCCCGGCGGGCCCTGGCGGGAAGCCGTCGAGGCCCGTCTCGACGTGTCCGTCAGCGCCCTGTGGGCCCTGGAGGAGGTCACCGGCGCGGCACGGGCGGCCGGGATCCCCGCGCGCGTGCAGCTCAAGGCCGACACCGGGCTCGGGCGGGGCGGCTGCCAGCCAGGCGCGGACTGGGAGGAACTGGTCGGGGCCGCGCTGCGGGCCGAGGCGGAAGGGGCGCTGCGCGTCACCGGGCTCTGGTCCCACTTCGCCTGCGCCGACGAGCCCGGCCACCCCTCCATCGCCGCCCAGCTCACCCGCTTCCGGGAGATGACGGCCTACGCCGAGCGCCGGGGCCTGCGCCCCGAGGTGCGGCACATCGCCAACTCCCCGGCCACCCTCACCCTTCCCGAGACCCACTTCGACCTCGTACGCCCCGGCATCGCGATGTACGGCGTCTCGCCGAGCCCCGAGATCGGCGTCCCCGCCGACTTCGGACTGCGCCCCGTGATGACGCTGGCCGCCTCCCTGGCCCTGGTCAAGCAGGTCCCCGGCGGGCACGGCGTCAGCTACGGGCATCACTACACGACCCCGGGCGAGACCACCCTCGGCCTCGTCCCGCTCGGCTACGCCGACGGAGTCCCGCGCCACGCCTCCTCCACCGGACCCGTCCTGGTCGGCGGCAAGTGGCGCACGGTCGCGGGCCGGATCGCGATGGACCAGTTCGTCGTCGACCTGAACGGGGACCGGCCCGAACCGGGCGCGGAGGCGGTGCTGTTCGGCCCCGGCGACCGCGGTGAGCCCACCGCCGAGGACTGGGCCCAGGCCGCCGGCACCATCGGCTACGAGATCGTCACCCGGATCGGGAGCCGCGTCCCGCGCGTCTACGTCGACGAGTGACGGCAGGCCCCTCCGGACCCGCGTCCGGGATAGACAGCGATCAGCAGCGGGTATCCGCATCCGCACAGCGGCCCGGCGAAGAGGAGCGGTGTACGTGAGCGAGAGCAACGGGGAGGCCGTCGCGGCGGCCGTCGTCTCCGCCACGGAGGCCGCGGCCGAGGCCGCCGCCGAGGTCGCCGTCGGCGGCTGGCGCCGGGCGACCGGCATAGCCGGGGTCGCGATAGGCGTGGTCGCGGCGGGCGCCGCGGCCGGCGTGGCGATAGAGCGGCTCACCGTCGGCCGCGGAATGCGTCAGAAGGCCCGGCTCGCCCTCGACTCCGCGGGCCCGTACGGCGGCCTGCGCGGCACCCCGGGCCGGGCGTACGCCGAGGACGGCACCGAGCTGTACTACGAGGTCGACGACCTCGACCCGGACGCCGAGTCCGACCGTGCCCGGCGCCGCAGGCGGCTGTTCGGACGCAAGGCGCCCGCGCCCGTCACCGTCGTCTTCAGCCACGGCTACTGCCTCAACCAGGACTCCTGGCACTTCCAGCGGGCGGCCCTCAGGGGCGTCGTCCGCACCGTCTACTGGGACCAGCGCAGCCACGGCAGGTCCGGACGGGGCGTCTCCCAGACGCGGGACGGTCTGCCGGTCACCATCGAGGAGCTGGGCCGCGACCTCAAGGCCGTCGTCGACGCGGCCGCACCCGAGGGCCCGATCGTGCTGGTCGGCCACTCCATGGGGGGCATGACCGTGATGGCCCTGGCCGACGCCTTCCCCGAGCTGGTCCGCGAGCGCGTCGTCGGCGTCGCCCTCGTCGGTACGTCGTCCGGGCGGCTCGGCGAGGTCAACTTCGGGCTGCCGGTGGCCGGCGTCAACGCGGTGCGGCGGGTGCTTCCGGGTGTGCTCAGGGCGCTGGGGCAGCGGGCCGAGCTGGTGGAGCGGGGACGGCGGGCGACGGCCGACCTGTTCGCCGGGATCATCAAGCGGTACTCGTTCGCGTCCCGGGACGTCGACCCGGCCGTGGCCCGGTTCGCCGAGCGGATGATCGAGTCGACGCCCATCGACGTCGTCGCCGAGTACTACCCCGCCTTCAACGACCACGACAAGACCGAGGCCCTCGCCCACTTCGCCGGCCTTCCGGTCCTCGTGCTGGCCGGGGTGCGGGACCTGGTGACGCCCAGCGAGCACAGCGAGGCCATCGCCGACCTGCTGCCGGACGCGGAGCTGGTGCTGGTCCCCGACGCGGGGCACCTGGTGATGCTGGAGCACCCGGAGCTGGTCACCGACCGCCTCGCCGATCTGCTCGCGCGCGCGGGCGCGCTGCCGGCAGCGGCTACCGTGGACGGCTATGGAAGCACCAGCAGCAGCGCAGGGCCCGGCTGAGCCCTCCGGTCCCTCCGGTACCTCCGGTCCGTCCGCCGGACCGTCCTCCGACGTCGAGATCACCGTCACCTCCCCCGAGCAGATGCGCGACCTGGGCCGCAGACTCGCCAAGCTGCTGCGCGCCGGTGACCTGGTGATGCTCAGCGGGGAGCTGGGCGCGGGCAAGACGACGCTGACCCGGGGCCTCGGCGAGAGCCTCGGCGTGCGCGGTGCCGTCACCTCCCCGACGTTCGTGATCGCCCGCGTGCACCCCTCGCTCGGCGACGGCCCACCGCTCGTCCACGTGGACGCCTACCGGCTGTCCGGCGGGCTGGACGAGATGGAGGACCTCGACCTCGACGTCTCGCTGTCCGACTCGGTGATCGTGGTCGAGTGGGGCGAGGGCAAGGTCGAGGAGCTGACCGAGGACCGGCTGAGGGTCCGCATCGACCGGGGGGTCGGCGACACCACCGACGAGGTACGGCACGTGACGGTGACGGGACTCGGCGAGCGGTGGGCCCGGACCGACGTGACCGTCCTCACCGGCTGAGCCACCGCCGACGGCGCCCTGCCCGCGGCAGCGGCACCCCTTCGCCCGCGGCAGCGGCACCCCTTCGCCGCGGTTTCGGAGCCTCCCGGGTGGCGCGCGGCTGCGCCCGGCCTGCGGCTGCGGAAAGCGCTTCGGGGGTCTCGACACCGTCCGGCGCCACCCCGCCTCGGGCTCTGGCGCCGTCCTGGCTCGGTGCCGTCCGGCGGCGCGCCCGCGTGCCCTTCCCCAGCGCCGCTCGCACTCGCGCCCCTGGCGCCGTCCCGGCTCCGATGCCGTCCGGCGCCGCCCGCCCGCCCGGCCTCCGACGCCCTCCGCGGTTCCGACGCCGTCCGGCGGCGCTCCGTGTAGCGGTTCCAGCGCCGCCGTATCCGCGAAACCGACGCCCTCCCGGCTCCGGGCCGTACGGCGGTCGGCCGGCCCGGGGTTCCGACGCCCTCCGGCGGCCTCGACGCCGCCCCGCGGTGCCCCGTGCGCGGCTGCAACGCCGTCCCATCGCGGTCCCGGCGCGGCTCCGTGGTCGCCCGGCGGCCCCTCATCCGCGGCTCCGGCGTCCCGTGCGCGGGAATTCCGGCCGGGGATCCGACAAGTCGTCGGCAAAAGATTGCATTCGGGGACTTGCGCGTGGTCACATGGTACTCAGCTCGTAGTTAGGCATGCCTTACTGCGCCCGCCCCCGAGTTCCAGGAGGCGTCCATGTCGTCCATGTCCCAGGCCCAGCCGCAGGGCCGCCCGACGCCCCGGGCGTCCGCGTCGGCCGGGGTGTCGATGCGTGACCTGCTCGCCTCCTGCGCCGCCGCGACGGCGGTCTCGACACCGCCGCGTGCGCCCGAGCCGCAGGCGTGCCGACCGGCCCACGACCGGCCCGGCCACCGCGGCGACCGCGACCCCCGCGAGCGTCGCGAGGCCGCCTGACGCCTCGCGCGTCCGTCTCCGGTCCGCCGCCCCGTCAGGGGACGACGACGACCTGCCGTCCGATCGTCGCGAACTCCCACATCGCGTCGCCGTCCGCGCGTGACTCGCGGATGCCGCCGGTGCGCCGGTCCGGGTCGGGCTCCGGGGTGGAGCCGTCGACCGCCGCGCTGAACCCGACGGCCACCCCCTCGGCCCCGGTGAACCGCACCACGTGCTCGATCGGGACGCCGTCGGACCCGGTGACCCGGTTGGAGCGGGACGTGACCGTGTAGACGCCCGGCGCCGGGTCGACCGTGCCGGGCGAGACCCCGAAGGTGCGCCGCACCCCGTTGCCGGGGCCGACCAGCCACACGCGGTCGTCGTCCACCGAGTACACCACCCGTTCACCCGTACCGGACCCCGCGGGCAGCGCGTCGGGGTGGCGCCGGTCGCGCGGGGCCTTGGTGGCGCCCGGGGCGGGGCTGGGGGTCGCCCGGGTCCGGCCGAGGTCGCCCGGAACGCCGTCGGACGCCTGATGGGCCAGGACACCGATCGTCACCAGGGCCGCCGTGACGAGGCCGGTGACGATACCGGCGCTGCTGCTTGCCACTGCCCGACCACCTCGTCGTCGTCCTCGCACGTCCCGCGCGCCGTACCCCCGGGGCGACGGTAGCAGTACGTGAGCGGACGGACGCGGTGCGCGACACGGGGTGACCGGTCCCGGCCGGCCGAGCGCACCGGGGTTGTCCACAGGGCGTCCGACGGGAGGCCCGCGGCGCCGTAGGCTGTTTGCGTGCTCTTGCTCGCTCTGGATACCGCCACGCCCGCCGTGACCGTCGCGCTGCACGACGGTACGGACGTCATCGCCTCGTCGAGCCAGGTGGACGCACGCCGGCACGGTGAGCTGCTGCTGCCCGCCGTCGACCGGGTGCTCGCCGAGGCCGGTCTGCGGCTCGACGACGTCACCGCCGTCGTCGCCGGCACCGGCCCCGGCCCGTACACGGGACTGCGCGTCGGCCTGGCGACCGCGGACGCCTTCGGGCTCGCGCTCGGCGTGCCCGTGCACGGCGTGTGCACGCTGGACGGCCTCGCGTTCGCCGCCGACCTGGAGGAACCCTTCGTGGTGGCGACCGACGCCCGCCGCAAGGAGGTCTACTGGGCGCGGTACGCCGACTCCCGCACCCGGCTCACCGACCCGGCGGTCGACCGGCCCGCCGAGATCGCCGAGCAGGTCGCGGGGCTCCCGGCCGTCGGCGCGGGCGCGCTGCTGTACCCGGACACCTTCCCCCGGGCGCACGAGCCCGAGCACGTGTCCGCCGCCGCCCTGGCCCGGCTGGCCGCCGAGAAGCTGGCGGCGGGGGAGGAGCTGCCCGCGCCCCGGCCGCTGTACCTGCGCCGGCCCGACGCCCAGGTCCCCAAGAACTACAAGGTGGTCACCCCCAAGTGACCGGGACAGCCACCGACGAGAGGGCACCTGCCGTACTGCGCGAGATGCGCTGGTGGGACATCGACCCCGTGCTGCTCATGGAACGCGAGCTGTTCCCGGAGGACGCCTGGTCGCGGGGGATGTTCTGGTCCGAGCTGGCGCACGCGCGCGGACCCGGCGCGAGCCGGCGCTACCTGGTCGCCGAGGAGGACGGCCGGATCGTCGGCTACGCGGGTCTGGTCGCCTCCGGGGAGCAGGCCGACGTGCAGACCATCGCCGTCGCCCGCGACCACTGGGGCACCGGCCTCGGAGCGCGGCTGCTGACCGAGCTGCTGCGCGCGGCGACCGACTTCGAGTGCGCCGAGGTGCTGCTCGAGTGCCGGGTGGACAACACCCGCGCCCAGCGGCTGTACGAGCGCTTCGGCTTCGAGCCCATCGGCTTCCGGCGCGGCTACTACCAGCCGGGCAACGTGGACGCCCTGGTGATGCGCCTGACCGACCCTTCCACCTCCGTACCGGGAACCGAACGAGGAACCGACAACCATGGCTGACTCACGCGACGAGCCCCTCGTCCTCGGGATCGAGACCTCCTGCGACGAGACCGGCGTCGGTGTCGTGCGCGGCACCACCCTGCTGGCCGACGCCGTCGCGTCCAGCGTCGACGAGCACGCCCGCTTCGGCGGCGTCGTCCCGGAGGTGGCCAGCCGCGCCCACCTGGAGGCGATGGTGCCGACCGTCGAGCGCGCCCTCAAGGAGGCGGGGGTGAGCGCGCGCGACCTCGACGGCATCGCGGTCACCGCCGGACCCGGCCTCGCGGGCGCCCTGCTGGTCGGCGTCTCGGCGGCCAAGGCGTACGCCTACGCGCTCGGCAAGCCCCTCTACGGCGTCAACCACCTCGCCTCGCACATCTGCGTCGACCAGCTCGAACACGGCGCGCTGCCCGAGCCGACGATGGCGCTGCTGGTGTCCGGCGGACACTCCTCCCTGCTGCTGTCGACGGACATCACCTCCGACGTCCGTCCGCTGGGCGCCACCATCGACGACGCGGCCGGCGAGGCCTTCGACAAGGTCGCCCGGGTGCTGAACCTGGGCTTCCCCGGCGGCCCGGTCATCGACCGGTACGCGCGCGAGGGCGACCCGGACGCGATCGCCTTCCCGCGCGGACTGACCGGCCCGCGCGACGCGGCCTACGACTTCTCCTTCTCCGGTCTCAAGACGGCCGTGGCCCGCTGGATCGAGGCGAAGCGGGCGGCGGGGGAGGAGGTGCCGGTGCGCGACGTGTCGGCCTCCTTCCAGGAGGCGGTCGTGGACGTGCTGACCCGCAAGGCGGTGCGGGCCTGCAAGGACGAGGGCGTCGACCACCTGATGATCGGCGGCGGCGTGGCCGCCAACTCGCGGCTGCGGGCGCTGGCCCAGGAGCGCTGCGAGGCGGCCGGCATCCGGCTGCGCGTCCCCCGTCCCAAGCTGTGCACGGACAACGGTGCGATGGTGGCCGCGCTCGGCGCCGAGATGGTGGCCCGGGGCCGTGCCGCCTCCGACTGGGACCTCTCGGCCGACTCCTCCCTGCCGGTCACGGACCCGCACGTACCGGGTCTGGGCCACGGCCACGGCCACGGCCGTACGCACGGCCACGACCACGTGCACGAGGTCAGCAAGGAGAACCTGTACTCGTGACCGTCGCGCTGATGTGGGAGGCGCGGGCGCTGCCCGGCCGCGGCGAGGAGCTGCTGGCCTGGGCGCGCGCACAGCCGCTCCCGGCCGACCCGGTCCGCCGGGAGACCCTGCGGGCCCCGCAGGACCGGGTCCTCGTCATCACCTGGTGGGACGCCGCCTACGACGCCGACCTCCCGGAACTGCCCGAACCGGACGCGCGGCTGGTGGCGCGGGCGGTGCACCGATGGCGGTTCGAGTCGGTCGGCGGCGACGGGTCCGGCGGCGCCGACGGGCGGTGACCAAGCCGGTGGCGACGGCGGCCGGGCCGGCGCCGACGGGCGGTGACGGAGCCGGTGGCGACGGCGGCCGAGGCGGCGCCGATGGGCGGTGACGGAGCCGGTGGCGACGGCGGCCGGGGCGGCGCGGACGGCGGTCGGCCGACCGGGAACGGCGACGGTCGGGGCGAATGATTCGGTCTACACGTCGAATGTTCCGACGAGATGCCCGTCACCGTCCCCTTCGCCAGGCGGCCCCCTGGGGTTACGATCGCCGCCATGACATCCCCGCAGCCTGCTGAGACCCCGACGCGAAAGCGGTCCGCGCAGACCGCGACCCTCGCCGAGATCGCGCGAGAGGCCGGTGTGTCGGCGCCGACTGTTTCGAAGGTGCTCAACGGCCGCGCCGACGTCGCCCCGTCGACCAGGTCCCGCGTCGAGGAACTGCTGCGCACCCACGGCTACCGGCGCAGGCGGGCCGAGTCGACCCGCTCGCCCCTGATCGACCTGGTCTTCCACGAGCTGGAGAGCGCCTGGGCGATGGAGGTCATCCGGGGCGTGGAGAACGTGGCCCGGGACACCGGCCTGAGCGTCGTGCTCTCCGAGAGCGCGGGCCGCCTCACCCCCGGCCGGACCTGGGCCGACCAGGTCGCCGCCCGCCGTCCGCACGGCGTGATTCTCGTCCTGTCCGGCCTCGACGAGTCCCAGCGCGCCCTGCTCACCAGCCGGTCCATCCCGTTCGTGGTGATGGACCCGGCCGGCGACCCGGGCGCCGACGTGCCGTCCATCGGCGCCACCAACTGGCAGGGCGGCCTCGCCGCCACCCGGCACCTGGTCGACCTCGGGCACACCCGCATCGGCGCGATCAGCGGACCGACCCGCATGATGTGCAGCCGCGCCCGCATCGACGGCTACCGGGCCGCGCTGGAGACGGCCGGGCTGCCGGTCGACCCGGACCTGATCGTGACCGGCGACTTCCACCACGAGGCCGGCTACCGGCAGGGCCTGGAACTGCTGCGCCGCCCGGACCGCCCGACCGCCGTCTTCGCCGGCAACGACCTCCAGGCGCTCGGCCTGTACGAGGCCGCGCGCGAGCTCGGGCTGCGCATCCCGCAGGACCTGAGCGTGGTCGGCTTCGACGACCTGCCGGTGGCCCGCTGGGTGGGACCGCCGCTGACGACCGTACGGCAGCCGCTGATGGAGATGGCCGAGGCGGCGGCCCGGCTGGTCCTGGACCTCGGGCGGGACGAGGGGTCCCCGACGGCGACCCGCGTGGAGCTGGCCACCAGCCTGGAGGTGCGCAGCAGTACCGCGCCGCCCCGGGAGGGATGAGCCGCCCGTCTGAGAATTTCCGCAGAAGTCCGACTCACCTGTTCCAGTTTCAATAATTCGGACTTACGTTCCTTCCGGCGGGGCATTCGGGTGGGAACGCGAACGGGACGGCCGGGGCGGGGGCTGACGCATGGCGGCGCGGGACGGTCAGGACGGCCGGGACGGCCGCCGGAGAGGGCTGAAGGCGGCCGGCCTGGCCCTGACCGGCGCGCTGCTGCTCGGCGCCGGGGCGGCAGGCTGGGCCTACTGGCACCTCAACGGCAACATCACGGGCGTCGACATCGACAGCGCGCTCGGCGACGACCGCCCCGCCCGCCCGGTCACCGATCCCTCGGCCTCGCCCTCCGCGTCCCCGGTGCCGACCGGCGCCCTGAACCTCCTCGTCCTCGGCTCCGACTCGCGCGGCGGCGAGGAGAACCGGGAACTCGGCGGCGGCGACAGCGGGGGCGCCCGGTCCGACACGGCGATGGTCGTCCACCTCGACGCGGGCCGCACCGCCGCCACCGTGGTCAGCATCCCGCGCGACACCCTCGTCGAGCGGCCCTCCTGCCCGCTGCCGTCCGGCGGCACGACCAGGGCGGCGAGCAGCGCCATGTTCAACACCGCCTACGAACTGGGCGGGCCGGTCTGCGCCGTGAAGACCGTCGAGACCCTCACCGGGGTCCGCATGGACCACTACGTCGAGGTGGACTTCTCCGGCTTCGCCGACTTGGTCGACGCGCTCGGCGGGGTCACCGTCACCACCGACGTGGACATCGACGACGACAAGAGCCACCTGCACCTGGACGCCGGCACCCACCACCTGGACGGCACCGAAGCCCTCGGTCTGGCCCGGACCCGGTACGGCCTGGAGGGCGGCAGCGACCTGGCCCGGATAGAACTCCAGCACACGCTCGTCAAGGCGCTGCTGGAGCAGATCTCCGCCACCGACCTGCTCACCGACCCCGCACGCCTCTACCAGGTCGCCGACGCCCTCACCGGCAGCCTCACCACCGACACCGGCCTGGACTCCCTGGGCGAACTGACGGACCTGGGCCGCAGCCTCGGGGACCTGGCGGCGGACGACGTACGCACCCTGACGATGCCGGTGCGGCCCGCGCCCCTCGACCCCAACCGGGTGGTGGCGGACCAGCCGGACGCCGGTGACCTGTGGACATCACTGCGCTGAGAAAAATTCTTCGGGGAATCTTGGGGAATGTCGCGGCGGGTGTCGATCCGGGGCCCGCCCGATCGACGTACGGGTGAGGGGCCGGGAAAGACGCCCGGCCGCCGTACCGCGCACCACCCCGAGGAGTCACCATGCCCCGCTACCTGTCCCTGATCCGCATCGAGGAGTCCGACGCCTTCGCCGGCGGCCCCAGCCCCGAGCTGATCCAGCGCATGGAGAAGCTGATGGACGAGATGACCAAGGCGGGCGTCCTGCTCGACACGGCCGGGCTCACCCCGACCGCCCAGGGCACCCGCGTCCACTACGAGGGCGGGCAGATCTCCGTCACGGACGGTCCCTTCACCGAGTCCAAGGAGGTCGTCGGCGGTTACGCCCTCCTCCAGGCCAAGGACCGGGCCGAGGCGGTCGAGTGGACCAAGCGGTTCCTGAAGGTGCACGAGGAGTACTGGACGGTGACCTGCGAGGTCCGCGAGCTGATGGAGGGCTGAGCCCGCGGACGGCGGACCGGGTTCCGCTTTGCCCCGGCGGCCGGAGGGTGTTGCATGGTGGGCTGTGGAAGCGCAGCCCGCCGCGGCCCTCGAAACCGTCTTCCGGCTGGAGTCGCCCCGCGTGATCGCCGCCGTCGCCCGGATCGTCCGGGACGTCGGCATCGCCGAGGAACTCACGCAGGACGCCATGGTCGCCGCCCTGGAGCAGTGGCCCCGGGACGGCGTGCCCGACAACCCGGGCGCCTGGCTGACGGCCATCGCCCGCCGCCGCGCCGTCGACCTCGTCCGGCGCCGGGAGAACTACGCCCGCAAGCTCGCGGAGATCGGACGGGACCTGCCCGCCGCGGCGCCCCCGCCGGAGGAACCCGCCGACCCCGAGGACATCGACGACGACCTGCTGCGGCTGGTCTTCACCGCCTGCCACCCGGTGCTGTCCGCCGAGGCCCGCATCGCCCTCACCCTCCGGCTGCTCGGCGGCCTGACCACACCCGAGATCGCCCGCGCCTGCCTCGTCCCCGAGACGACGGCAGCCCAGCGCATCGTGCGCGCCAAACGCACCCTGGCCAGGAAGAACATCGCCTTCGAGGTGCCGTACGGGCCGGACCGCGCGGCCCGTCTCGGCTCGGTCCTCGAGGTCATCTACCTGATCTTCAACGAGGGCTACGCGGCCACCGCGGGCGACGACTGGCTCCGCCCCGCCCTGTGCGAGGACGCCCTGCGCCTGGCCCGCGTCCTGGCCGCGCTGATGCCGAAGGAACCCGAGGTGCACGGCCTGGCCGCGCTGCTGGAGTTCCAGTCCTCCCGCACCGCCGCCCGCACCGGTCCGGACGGCGAGCCGGTCCTGCTGCGGGACCAGAACCGCCACCGCTGGAACCGCCTGCTCATCGCCCGCGGCGTCACCGCCCTCGGCCACGCCCACGCCACCACCGGCTCCGCCGTGCCCGGCCCGTACGCCCTCCAGGCCGCGATCGCCGCCTGCCACGCGACGGCCCACACGTGGCAGGAGACCGACTGGCCCCGCATCGCCGCGCTCTACGGCCTGCTCGCGGCCCGCGCCCCGTCCCCGGTCGTCGAGCTCAACCGCGCGGTCGCCGTGTCGATGGCCGAGGGACCCGCCCCCGCGCTGGCCCTCGTGGACGCCCTCGCCGCCGAACCCGCCCTGCGCGACTACCACCTGCTCCCCAGCGTCCGGGGCGACCTGCTGCTCCGCCTGAACCGCACCGCCGAGGCCCGCGCGGCGTTCGAACGGGCCGCGTCCCTCACCCGCAACGCCCGCGAACGCGCCCTCCTGCTGCGCCGGGCCCGCGAGGCGGCCGATTAGCGCGCCGGGTGCCCGATCAGCATCGTCGGCGCCCCGGCGACCCGGGTCATGAACACCGTCGCCGCGTTCGGCCCCTGGGGCTTCACCTTGCGCCGCAGCTCCTCCGGCTCGACCGCCGAGCCCCGCTTCTTCACGGTCAGCGTGCCCACGCCGCGCTCGCGCAGCAGCGCCTTCAGCTTCTTGACGTTGAACGGCATCCGGTCGGTGATCTCGTACGCCGTGGCGTACGGCGTCGGACGCAGCTCGTCGGCGGTGACGTAGGCGATCGTGGCGTCCAGCAGCCCGCCGCCGACCTCTTCGGCGACGTCGGCGACCAGGTGGGCCCGGATGACGGCGCCGTCCGGCTCGTACAAGTACCGGCCGGGGGTGCGGACCTCCGGGTCGGGCAGGCCGCCGCCGGGCAGGGTGCGGGGTCCCGGCAGCAGCGTGGCCCGCACCGCCCCCGCCGAGGCACCGGTGCCGAACCACAGCACGGCCTCCTTCACGTCCCCGCCGTCGGAGATCCACTCCGCCTCGGCGTCCTCGGGCACCGCCTCGTGCGGAATGCCGGGCGCGACCTTCAGCGCGGCGGCGCGGGAGGCCGTACGGGCCGCCTCGACGGCCCAGGACAGCGGGGGCGAGTACGCCTCGGGGTCGAAGATCCTGCCCCGTCCGCCGCGCCGTGCCGGGTCGACGAACACGGCGTCGTAGGCACCCGTGTCCACCTCCGTGACATCCGCCTCGCGCACCTCGATCAGGCCGGACAGCCCCAGCGCGTCGGCGTTGGCGCGGGCCGCCGCGGCCGTCACCGGGTCGCGGTCGACGGCGAGCACCCGGATCCCGGCCCGGGCCAGCGCGATCGCGTCGCCCCCGATCCCGCAGCACAGGTCGGCGACCGAGCCGACGCCCAGCGCCGCGAACCGCCCGGCCCGGTACGCCGCCACGCTCGCCCGCGTCGACTGCTCGACCCCGTTCGGCGTGAAGAACATCCGTCCGGCGTCCTCCGCCCCGAACTTCGCCACCGCCCGCTGCCGCAGCCGGGCCTGCCCGAGCGCGGCCGAGACCAGCTCGGCGGGGTGGGTGCGCCGCAGCCGGGTCGCCACCGCCAACTCCCGCGCAGGGTCGGTGTCGCGCACCTCGTCGAGGAGCGCGCGGCCTTCGGGGGTGAGCAGGGTGAGGAGGGAGTCGAGGTCGTTCACCGCCTCATTGTGGGCCAGTCGGTGGATGGTGCGCTTCCGGCGCGGTGTCGGACCGGGATCGCCTGCCGGCGGCTGCGAGGATCCGGCACCATGCGAGCAGTCGTACAAAATGACAAAAGTCGGGCGTCGCGTCGCGTGTCCCGGGCGTCCGGTCCCGCACACCGCGGAGCGCTGCGCAGAGCCCTCGGCAGGCGCGCGGCGACCGCCGCCGCGGTCCTCGCCGTCGCCGCTCTCGCCGGCGGCTGTGCGCAGGGCGACGGCCACGGGGAGCGGGGTGCCGCCGGCCCGGAGGCGGCCCCGGCCCGCGCGGTCGACGGCGCGGCCAGGGCGCGCGAGGCACGGGCCGCCCTGGTCGCCGCCGCCGAGCGCTGGAAGCTCAAGAAGGTCCCGCTGACGGCTCCCGCGCCCCCCGCGAAGAAGCCGGAGATCGAGGCCCGCGAGGGCTTCGAGGTCGACGGCCAGGAGGAGGACGGCCTCCCGCCGGTCTTCACCACGATCCCCACCAAGGAGAAGATCGTCTTCCTCACCATCGACGACGGCGCCGAGAAGGACCCGGCGTTCCTGCGGATGATGAGCGAACTGAAGATCCCGTACACCGTCTTCCTCACCGACGAGGAGATCCAGGACGACTACGGCTACTTCAAGAAGATGCAGGCCCGCGGCGTCACGCTCAACAACCACACCCTCAGCCACCCCTACCTCCCCGCGCTCTCCTACGAGGAGCAGAAGGAGGAGATCTGCGGCATGCAGGACGTGATGGAGAAGCACTACGGCAAGCGCCCCGTCCTCTTCCGCCCGCCCTTCGGCAACTACAACCGCGACACCCTGCGCGCCGCCAAGTCCTGCGGCATCGAGTACGCCCCCATCTGGAGCGAGGAGGTGTACGTCGACCACTGGGAGTACCGCGAGTGGGACCAGGACCTGCACCCCGGCGACATCGTCCTCACCCACTTCCGGGGCACCGACGACTGGGACGGCACGATGACCGACATGGTCCGCCGGTTCCTGAACCGGATCACCGCCGACGGGTACGCGGTGGCCCGCCTGGAGGACTACCTGTGAGGCCGGGGCGGCCCCGCGCGGCCGGCGCCGCCCTGGCCGCCCTCACCGCCCTCCTGCTGCCGCTCACCGGCTGCGACCGCCCCGCCGCCCCCGCCGCCCACCCGGTGGCGGCAGACCCCGTCGGGGGCGGCGGCCGGGGCGGCGACCGTGACGCGGACCGGAGCGCCGGCGGAGGCGGTGGCCGCGGCCCCGGCGGGGACAGCGGCCGGGGCCGGACCCTGCCGCCCGTCGTGGACCACGTCCGCACCACCGACCGGGTCGTCTTCCTCACCTACGACGACGGCGCCGAGCGCGACCCCGCCTTCGCCGGCCTGGTGCGCGAACGGCACCTGCCGGTCACCCTGTTCCTCACCGACACCGTCACCGGACCGGCGTACGGCGACCTCGCCGGGCTGCGTCCGTTCGGCGCGAGCCTGCAGAACCACACCCTGGACCACCGCTCCCTGCGGGGCCTGCCCCGCGCCGGCCAGCGCGCCGAGATCTGCGGCCAGCAGACCAAGCTCAGGTCCCGCTTCGGGGTCCGCGCCCACCTCCTGCGCCCGCCGCACGGCACGTACGACACCACGACCCTGCGCGCCGCCGCCGACTGCGGCGTCACGGCCCTGGTCCTGTGGCGCGCCGCCCTCGCCCCGGACGGCGACCTCACCTACACCCGCGGCGCCCACCGCCTGCGCCCCGGCGACATCGTGGCCGTCGACCCGGACCGCCCGAGCGCCACGAACCTCACGGCGCGCACGGAACGCCTGCTGAGGTCGATCGAGGAGCAGGGGCTGAGGGTGGGCAAGTTGGAGAACTACCTCTGACCCCGTGGTGGCTGCCCTTCTTGCCGCCGGTCGGCATCACCCGGCGACGCCCGCGCCCGCGCAGGGTGCGAAACACACCGGCGTTCACCCCAAAACCACGCCGACGCGCCGTCGGCATTGGCACTCCGCTTGACCGAGTGCTAATCGCAGTCATAGTCTCGGCTCTGGCACTCCCCACTGGAGAGTGCCAACTACGCGACGGGCAGGTCCGGCACCCGCGACGACGGATCCACCTGGTCGCCACCTCAGACAGTTAACCCCGTGAGATCTCCGAAGGGGGAGGTCGGATCGTGACGACCACCAGCTCCAAGGTTGCCATCAAGCCGCTCGAGGACCGCATCGTGGTCCAGCCGCTCGACGCCGAGCAGACCACGGCTTCGGGCCTGGTCATTCCGGACACCGCCAAGGAGAAGCCCCAGGAGGGCGTCGTCCTGGCCGTGGGCCCGGGCCGCTTCGAGGACGGCAACCGTCTTCCGCTCGACGTCAGCGTCGGCGACGTCGTGCTCTACAGCAAGTACGGCGGCACCGAGGTGAAGTACAACGGCGAGGAGTACCTCGTCCTCTCGGCCCGCGACGTGCTCGCGATCGTCGAGAAGTAGTACTTCGCTTCACCGAAGCACCTTGCTTTCCAGCTGCGCCCCTGGCTCCCGCGACCATAAAAAGCCGGGCGTCGGGGGCGCAGTTGCCGTATAACCCCGAGATTTCCGGAAGAGGGCTCACGCTCCCATGGCGAAGATCCTGAAGTTCGACGAGGACGCCCGTCGCGCCCTCGAGCGCGGCGTCAACAAGCTTGCCGACACGGTGAAGGTGACGATCGGTCCCAAGGGCCGCAACGTCGTCATCGACAAGAAGTTCGGCGCCCCCACCATCACCAACGACGGCGTCACCATCGCCCGCGAGGTCGAGGTCGAGGACCCGTACGAGAACCTCGGCGCCCAGCTGGTGAAGGAGGTGGCGACCAAGACCAACGACATCGCGGGTGACGGCACCACCACCGCCACCGTGCTCGCCCAGGCGCTGGTGCGCGAGGGCCTGAAGAACGTCGCCGCGGGTGCCTCCCCGGCGCTGCTCAAGAAGGGCATCGACGCGGCCGTCAAGGCCGTCTCCGAGGACCTCCTCGCCACCGCCCGCCCGATCGACGAGAAGTCCGACATCGCCGCCGTGGCCGCGCTGTCCGCCCAGGACCAGCAGGTCGGCGAGCTGATCGCCGAGGCGATGGACAAGGTCGGCAAGGACGGTGTCATCACCGTCGAGGAGTCCAACACCTTCGGCCTGGAGCTGGACTTCACCGAGGGCATGGCCTTCGACAAGGGCTACCTGTCGCCGTACTTCGTGACCGACCAGGAGCGTATGGAGGCCGTCCTCGACGACCCGTACATCCTGATCAACCAGGGCAAGATCTCCTCCATCGCGGACCTGCTGCCGCTGCTGGAGAAGGTCATCCAGGCGGGCGCCTCGAAGCCGCTGCTGATCATCGCCGAGGACCTGGAGGGCGAGGCGCTCTCCACCCTCGTCGTCAACAAGATCCGCGGCACCTTCAACGCGGTCGCCGTGAAGGCCCCCGGCTTCGGTGACCGCCGCAAGGCGATGCTCCAGGACATGGCCGTCCTCACCGGCGCCACGGTCATCTCCGAGGAGGTCGGCCTCAAGCTCGACCAGGTCGGCCTGGACGTGCTCGGCACCGCCCGCCGCATCACCGTCACCAAGGACGACACCACCATCGTCGACGGTGCCGGCAAGCGCGACGAGGTCGAGGGCCGCATCAACCAGATCAAGGCCGAGATCGAGAACACCGACTCCGACTGGGACCGCGAGAAGCTCCAGGAGCGCCTCGCGAAGCTGGCCGGCGGCGTGTGCGTGATCAAGGTCGGCGCCGCCACCGAGGTGGAGCTGAAGGAGCGCAAGCACCGTCTGGAGGACGCCATCTCCGCGACCCGCGCCGCGGTCGAGGAGGGCATCGTCTCCGGTGGTGGCTCCGCGCTGGTCCACGCCGTCAAGGTCCTCGAGGGCAACCTCGGCAAGACCGGCGACGAGGCCACCGGTGTCGCGGTCGTCCGCCGCGCCGCCGTCGAGCCGCTGCGCTGGATCGCCGAGAACGCCGGCCTGGAGGGTTACGTCATCACCTCCAAGGTCGCCGACCTCGACAAGGGCCAGGGCTTCAACGCCGCCACCGGCGAGTACGGCGACCTGGTCAAGGCCGGCGTCATCGACCCGGTGAAGGTCACCCGCTCCGCCCTGGAGAACGCCGCGTCCATCGCCTCCCTCCTCCTCACGACCGAGACCCTGGTCGTCGAGAAGAAGGAAGAGGAAGAGCCGGCCGCCGCGGGCCACGGCCACGGCCACGCCCACTGAGCGCCGCGCTGAGCTGAACCGCCCGGTGCCCGGTCCCCTGCGGGGGGCCGGGCACCGTCGTTCCGGGACACCTTTGCTTCAAGGCACTGGTACTTCGGGGCACCGGTGCTTCGGGGCACCGGGGCGGGGAACCCGCCTGCCCCGTCGGGTTCGCCGCCGCGTGCGGCGCCGTCGTGCCGTCGTGGCCGGTCGCGCGGTTCCCCGCGCCCCTCAGGGCGTCGCGCCCGACGGACCTCGGACAAGCGCCGTCACAGCAGCCCGCTCAGCGGCAGTACCCGCTCGGCGAGCCGCCCCCGCAGCCGCTCCCCGGCGGTGTCGACGTCCTCCACGAGCCAGTCCGCGGCGACCAGCAGCCCGGCGTGCTCGGCGACGTCCTCGGGCCGCAGGCCGCAGAACGAGGCGACCGGGTCCAGCGCGATCCCGTCCCCGTCCTCGCCCGCACCCGCGAGGCGCCCGTCGGGACGGCTGTGGGCGGCGGTGTACACGGCGAGCAGCCGCGTGGCGGGCCCCGCCTTCTTCTTCCGCAGCTTCCGGTCGCCCACCACCTTCTGCGCCCACCCCGAGAGCCGCGCCCGGGTGACCTTGCCGAAGAAGAACGGGCGGGGCTGGGTGGGAATCAGCGTGGGCACCGTGACCCGGGTGGGTTCCTCGGGCCGGGACAGCAGCACGTCCTCGACGGTGACCTCCTCCGGCAGCACCAGCCAGCCCGCGTCGACCAGCTCCTGGAGCACCTGCTCGGCGTCCGACGCCAGCCAGCCGCCGAGGTCCTGCCCGGTGACGTTCCCGGTGCCCGCACGCGCGGCCCGCAGGGTGAGCATCAGCACCGCGAGCCGCGCATCGGCCCCGGGGAGCGGGGAGCGGGCCCGGACGTGCTCCAGTACGTTGCGTGCGTGGACGCCCTGGCCCCGGGTCAGCAACCGCTCGATCGCCGGCTCCTCCCCGTCCACCAGGAGGCCGCGCCGGTTGGCGTCCATCTCGCGGGTGGTCCGCGCGGCCGCCGCGGCCCGGTCCGCCTCCTCCCGCAGGGACGCGTCGCCGGTGACGTCGGCCCAGCGGGCGAACGCGCGGGCCTTGCGGTCGTGAAGATCGGCGAGGACCGCGAGGTCCGGTTCGGGCCGCCGCTGGTACGCGCGGAACGCGTCCCCGAGATCGGTCAGCTCCACGCGCAGCGCCTCGGGCTGGAGGTCGTCCGGCACGATCCGCTGCGCGACCTTCGCCCATCGCCCCGCCTTCCGGGCCCGGGCGGGGACACCGCCGGGCCGGACGGACGGGGCGGGCCGGGCGGCCGGGACGGAAGCCGCCCCGGCCCCGGTGGCACCGCGGCGGGCGGAGGCCGGGTCCGCCGACGGCACCCCGCCGCCGGGAGCGTCGGAGAACAGCACCGCCCCGCCCCCGGCCACCGGCCCCCGGCCTGCCTTCGGCCGGTCCGTACGTCCCCTGTCCGTGCCGTCGACGCATTCTCCGCCCCGGTCACCAGTGCCCGCGTTCACGCGATGCCGCCCTCTCCCTCGCCGAAACCTGCGACCCCCCGCCCGCTGCGGGCGCAGCCACCCGACGCTAAGTCGCACCGTCGCCCGGCAAGGGACAGACGGGGATAGACCACACGTTCGAGTGACGCGTCGTGGTGTTCGCGCCCGTGCGGCGACCAGACGGCCGACGCGAGGACTCGGGCGCACGGCCAGGCGGTTTCGGTGATCCGGGCGGGGTCACCGGCGCCGTGGTGTGCCTCGGGTCGAGGCAGGCATACGGCATGCGGATCCATGCACGGTGTTCATGGCGCTGACTCCGAGACCAGCGGCGCGTGCCCGCGTCCTCACTGCGGTCCGTACTTCCGTCCCGTCCGTGAGGTGAGTCCGCCCAGCAGGCCCCGTGGTACCAGCTTCGCCGCGCCCATCAGGGCCTTGTAGCGGGGGTCCGGGATCGACAGGGTCTTGTTGCGGGAGAGGTCGGCGAGGGCGGCGGCGACGACGTTGTCCGCGTCGAGCCACATCCAGTTCGGGATGTTGTCCGTGCCCATCCCGGCGCGCTGGTGGAACTCGGTGCGCACGAAACCGGGGGCCAGGGCCATCAGGCGTACGCCGCTGCCCGCAAGGTCCTTCGCCACGCCCTGGGTGAACTGCACGACCCACGCCTTGGAGGCGCCGTAGGTGCCGCGCGGGACGAAGGCGGCGACGGAGGCGACGTTGACGACGCCGCCGCGGCCCCGTTCCCGCATCGGCTCCACCGCCGCCGAGGTCAGCCGGAGCACCGCCTCGCAGTGCACCTTGAGCATGGTCAGCTCGTCGGCCATGGGGACGTCGAGGAAGCGGCCCTTGTTGCCGAAACCGGCGTTGTTGATCAGCAGGTCGACCGGGTTCCGGCGGGAGCCGAGCCGGTCGGCCACCGCCTCGATGCCGGTGTCCGTCGAGAGGTCGGCGGTCAGCACCTCCGCCTCGATGCCGTGCAGGTCGTGCAGTTCGGTGGCCTGCTCGCGCAGCCGCTTGGTGTCGCGGGCCACCAGCACCAGGTCGTGTCCGTCGGCCGCCAGCCGACGCGCGAACGCGGCGCCGAGGCCCGCCGTCGAGCCCGTAATCAATGCCGTTGTCATGGCGCAAGGTTAGGGCGCGCGATCACCGGTGCGGACCGAGCACGTCCGCTTCGCTCAGGCGCCGTACTCCGCCACGTACTTCCGCGCCGCCGCCAGTGACTCCGGGTGCAGCGCCGGACCCGCCGCGAGCAGCCGCGGAAGCAGCTCCCGCTGAGTCGTCATCGCGCGGAACTGCACGGCCACCGTCACCTCGTGGGCGGGCCGGTGCACGATCCGCACCGGGTCGCCCGCGCGGATCTCACCCGGTTCGAGGACCCGGAAGTAGGCGCCCGGCGCGCCCTTCTCCGTGAAGCGCTTCACCCAGCGGCGCTCGTCCAGGTGACCCTGGAAGGTGCGGCAGGGGATGCGCCCGGACGTCACCTCGAGGAGCAGCTCGGGACCGACCCGCCAGCGCTCTCCGATGAGGGCGCCGGTGAGGTCCAGGCCCGTGGTGGTGAGGTTCTCGCCGAACGAGCCGTTCGGCAGCTCGCGGCCCAGCTCGCGCGCCCAGTCGTCCATGTCCTCGCGCGCCATCGCGTACACCGCCTGGTCCTCACCGCCGTGGTGCCGCCGGTCGCAGACGGTGTCGCCGGCCAGACCGCTCGCCCCGACGCCCTTCGGGCCGGGGTCCGCCACGCGCACGGGACCGTCGGTGGGGCGCTTGTCGATGCCGGTGAGACCCTCGGGCTGGTCCGTGTACGGCACGGCCTCGGCGCGGCCCAGGTTGACGGACAGAAGCCTCATGGCGGGAAGACGCATGGAGGCACGGTAGGCCATCCACCGTCAAAGCGGCGACGCATTATTCGGCGTCCGGTCAAAGGGTCGCTTATCCTCGACGGTGTGATCGAGGCTCGTCATCTCCGCGTGCTGCGCGCCGTGGCATCGACCGGTTCCTTCTCCGCCGCCGGGCGCGAGCTGGGCTGCACCCAGCCCGCCGTCAGCCAGCAGATGAAGGCCCTGGAGTCGTCCGTCGGCACCCCGCTGCTCGTACGCACCGGCCGCGAGATGCGCCTGACCCAAGCCGGAGAGGCGCTGGTGCGGCACGCGGCCGGCATCATCGCCGGGCTCACCGCGGCCGAGGAGGAGGTCGCCGCGATCGCCGGGCTGCGCGCCGGGCGGGTGCGGCTGGTCTCCTTCCCCAGCGGCAGCTCCACCCTCGTACCGACCGCCCTGGCCGCGTTGCGCGCCGCGCACCCCGGCACCCGGGTCTCCCTGGAGGAGGCCGAGCCGCCGAGGTCCGTGGAGCTGCTGCGCGAGGGCGACTGCGACGTGGCGCTGGCCTTCCGCTACGAGGGTGCGGCCGGCGCGGAGGAGTGGGACGACCTCGTCGTACGGCCGCTGCTCACCGACCGGCTGGTGGCGCTGGTCCCGGAGGGGCACCGGCTCGCCCGTGCCGAGGGGTCCGTGGCCATCGGGGAGCTGGCCCGGGAGTCCTGGATCGCGGGCTGCCCGCGCTGCCGCGGCCAGCTGGTCGAGGTGTGCGAGGGGGCCGGTTTCACCCCGCGCATCGATTTCGCGACCGACGACTACCCGGCGGTGGTCGGCCTGGTCGGTGCCGGTCTGGGCGTCGCGGTGCTGCCCCAGCTCGCCGTCGAGTCCGTACGGCCCCGGGGTGTGCGGGCGGTCTCCCTCGAACCGTCCGTGCGGCGGGAGATCGTCGCGCTCACGCTGCCCGACCTGGCGCAGGTGCCGGCGGTGACGGCCACCCTCGACGAGCTGGCCCGGGCGGGCGCGCGCCTGTCGGCGGCGCGCTGACCGGTCGCAGGACCCGCCGCTCGTGGGCGGCCCCGTGGCAGGCGTTTTTCAGAGAAACGTTCCTTCAGTGAGGTGCGGACGCGTCCCCGCCGGCCGACGCCGATGCCGTCGCCACCAGGCGGTTGCGGGCCCGTCCCATGAGCTCCTCGCGCTCGTCCTCGGTCAGGCCGCCCCAGACGCCGTACGGTTCCCGCACCGCCAGCGCGTGCGCCGCGCACTCGGCGCGGACCGGGCACCTCATGCAGACCTCCTTGGCCGAGTTCTCGCGAGCACTCCGCGCCGCACCGCGTTCGCCCTCCGGATGGAAGAAGAGCGAACTGTCCACCCCGCGGCACGCAGCCAGGAGCTGCCAGTCCCACAGGTCCGCGTTCGGTCCGGGAAGGCGGGAGAAATCTGCCATTGCGTGACCCCTTGTAGCCGTTCTGGGTGGATACGGTGTCCACGACCGTACAACTACGATCTAAGGAGATGAAAATATGACTCATTGCGAATCTAGCCGCAGACACCAGCGAAGCGGAAGAAAAGCGGCTGAATGGGGCATGGCTTGTGGTGAAACGGCGTGAGTAGCACGCGCATGTCTGCTGCGTGGCCGCCCCCTCACGTAGAGTGCCGAAGACGACACACAGCCCCGTAACTCTTTCGAGTGACCGTCGTTGAGAGTGCGGAGGCGGTTGAAGGAACAAGTGCTCGGGCGGGCGTCCGGGACGGTCGACCGCACAGGTGACGATTTCGTACCAGCCTGGAGGCTCAACGTGACGCGCAAGAGCTGCGGAGGACGGCCATGACTTCCGTCCTCGTCTGCGACGACTCCCCGCTTGCCCGAGAGGCGCTCCGCCGCGCGGTCGCGACCGTGCCCGGCGTCGAGCGCGTGACGACGGCCGCCAACGGCGAGGAAGTCCTCCGCCGCTGGGGAGCCGACCGCTCGGACCTGATTCTGATGGACGTGCGCATGCCCGGCCTGGGCGGCGTCGAGACCGTCCGGCGGCTGCTGTCCGCCGACCCCGGCGCGCGCATCATCATGCTGACCGTCGCCGAGGACCTGGACGGCGTGGCCCTGGCCGTCGCCGCCGGTGCCCGCGGCTACCTGCACAAGGACGCCTCGCGCGCCGAGCTGCGCGCCACCGTGACCCAGGCGCTCGCCGACCCGACCTGGCGGCTCGCCCCGCGCCGGCTGCGTTCGGCCGAGATGGGCGCCGCGCCCACGCTCACCGCGCGGGAGATCCAGGTCCTGGAGGGCATGAGCCACGGCCGCTCCAACGCGGAGATCGGCCGTGAGCTGTTCCTCTCCGAGGACACCGTCAAGACCCACGCCCGTCGGCTCTTCAAGAAGCTCGGCGCCTCGGACCGGGCGCACGCGGTGGCGCTCGGCTTCCGGTGGGGCCTGGTCCGCTAGGGGCACCCCGTGCGAGGGAGGCCGACGAGGCCGGTCGGGGAGGTGACGATCCCCGCTTATCGCGAGGTGAGCGGGGGTGACAAGGCGACCCGCCGGGTGCCCGCTGCTCGTTTCGGCGCCGATGACGCATCCTTGAGGTGTGGAGTTCCTCGGGGACGAGTCGGTCGAGCGGAAGGGGAGGGCGCAGGGGATGAGTTCCGGCGCACCTGCTCATAACGCTTCGGTGCACAACAACGGGCACGGAGCCACGGATCGGACGGCCGCAAGGCACCATGGACCGATGCGTGACGACGAGGCGCCCCCGGACCAGGGGACGGTCGGTGGGCTCGTCCACCGCGCCGTGGACGGGGACGAGCAGGCCACGCACGACCTGCTCGCCCATGTCCATCCGCTGGCGCTGCGCTACTGCCGCACGCGGCTGTCCCGGCTGCCCGGTGACGCCCGGCACTTCGTCGAGGACCTCGCCCAGGAGGTCTGCGTCGCGGTGCTGCTCGCCCTGCCCCGCTACAAGGACACCGGACGCCCCTTCGAGGCGTTCGTCTTCGCCATCGCCGCACACAAGGTCGCCGACCTGCAGCGCGCCGCGATGCGCCATCCCGGGTCCACGGCCGTGCCCTCCGACGAGATGCCCGAGCGGCCGGACGACTCGCTGGGCCCCGAGGAGCGGGCGCTGCTCAACAGCGACGCCGCCTGGGCCAAGAAACTGCTGGCCAACCTGCCCGAGAACCAGCGCGAGCTGCTCCTGCTGCGTATCGCCGTCGGGCTCACGGCCGAGGAGACCGGGCAGATGTTGGGAATGTCACCGGGGGCCGTCCGGGTCGCCCAGCACCGGGCGCTGAGCCGGTTGCGGGCGCTGGCGGAGCAGTAGTCCGGGCCGTCCTCCCGGCAGTCGGCGCCATGACTCTCCTCGTGCGAAAGTACGAAGGTCGCGTGCTTCCTTGATCGTGGAATGACCTACCTCCGCTTCCCGTTAGCATGGACATCCGCACCGATCAAGGCCATTTGGGGAAGGTGTCATGACTGCCAACGTCGACGGAGTGCCCGAGAAATTCGCGACACTCGGGCTGACCTACGACGACGTGCTGCTGCTGCCGGGCGCCTCCGCGGTGCTCCCGAACGCGGTCGACACCTCGTCCCGCATCTCCCGCAACGTGCGGGTCAACATCCCGCTGCTCTCCGCGGCCATGGACAAGGTGACCGAGTCCCGGATGGCCATCTCCATGGCCCGCCAGGGCGGCGTCGGCGTCCTGCACCGCAACCTGTCCATCGAGGACCAGGCCAACCAGGTCGACCTGGTGAAGCGCTCCGAGTCCGGCATGGTGGCCAACCCCATCACCATCCACCCGGACGCCACCCTCGACGAGGCCGACGCCCTGTGCGCCAAGTTCCGCATCAGCGGTGTCCCGGTCACCGACGGCGCGGGCAGGCTGCTCGGCATCGTCACCAACCGCGACATGGCCTTCGAGACCGACCGCTCCCGGCAGGTGCGCGAGGTCATGACGCCGATGCCGCTGGTCACCGGCCAGGTCGGCATCTCCGGCGTGGACGCCATGGAGCTGCTGCGCCGCCACAAGATCGAGAAGCTGCCGCTGGTCGACGGCGACGGCATCCTCAAGGGCCTGATCACGGTCAAGGACTTCGTGAAGGCCGAGCAGTACCCGCACGCCGCGAAGGACGGAAAGGGCCGCCTGCTCGTCGGGGCCGCCGTGGGCGCCAGCCCCGAGGCCCTCGACCGCGCCCAGGCCCTGGCCGAGGCCGGGGTGGACTTCCTGGTCGTCGACACCTCGCACGGCCACAACAGCAACGCGCTGAGCTGGATGTCGAAGATCAAGTCGAGCGTCGGCGTCGACGTCGTCGGCGGCAACGTCGCCACCCGTGACGGCGCCCAGGCCCTGATCGACGCGGGCGTCGACGGCATCAAGGTCGGCGTCGGCCCCGGCTCCATCTGTACGACCCGGGTGGTCGCCGGCATCGGCGTCCCGCAGGTCACCGCGATCTACGAGGCCTCCCTCGCCGCCCGCGCCGCCGGGGTGCCGCTGATCGGCGACGGCGGCCTGCAGTACTCCGGCGACATCGGCAAGGCGCTCGCCGCCGGTGCCGACACCGTGATGCTGGGCAGCCTGCTGGCGGGCTGCGAGGAGTCGCCGGGCGAGCTGCAGTTCATCAACGGCAAGCAGTTCAAGTCCTACCGCGGCATGGGCTCGCTGGGCGCCATGCAGTCCCGCGGCCAGGGCCGGTCGTACTCGAAGGACCGGTACTTCCAGGCCGAGGTCGCCTCCGACGACAAGCTCGTGCCCGAGGGCATCGAGGGCCAGGTCCCCTACCGGGGTCCGCTGGCCAACGTGCTGCACCAGCTCGTCGGCGGTCTGCGCCAGACCATGGGCTACGTGGGTGCCGCCACCATCGGGGAGATGGAGTCCAAGGGCCGCTTCGTCCGGATCACCTCGGCGGGCCTCAAGGAGAGCCACCCGCACGACATCCAGATGACGGTCGAGGCGCCGAACTACAGCCGCAGCAAGTAAGCAGAGCAGGCAGCAGCCTCCCGAGGGCGGCTCCGGACCATCCGGGGCCGCCCTCTGCGGTGCCCCGGCGAGCCCGTCGGGGATACTGGGAGGCGCTGCAACGCATCAGGGAAAGGCCACAGACGTGACTGAGATCGAGATCGGGCGCGGCAAGCGCGGCCGCCGGGCGTACGCCTTCGACGACATCGCCGTCGTCCCCAGCCGCCGTACGCGGGACCCGAAGGAGGTCTCGATCGCCTGGCAGATCGACGCCTACCGCTTCGAGCTGCCGTTCCTGGCCGCTCCCATGGACTCGGTCGTCTCCCCGGCCACCGCCATCCGCATCGGCGAGCTGGGCGGCCTCGGCGTCCTCAACCTGGAAGGGCTGTGGACCCGCCACGAGGACCCGCAGCCGCTGCTCGACGAGATCGTCGGCCTCGACGCGGAGACCGCGACGCGCCGCCTCCAGGAGATCTACGCGGCTCCCATCAAGGAGGAGCTGATCGGGCAGCGCATCAAGGAGGTGCGCGACTCGGGCGTGGTCACCGCCGCCGCGCTCTCCCCGCAGCGCACCGCCCAGTTCTCCAAGGCCGTCGTGGACGCGGGCGTGGACATCTTCGTCATCCGCGGCACCACCGTCTCCGCGGAGCACGTGTCCGGCTCGCACGAGCCGCTGAACCTGAAGCAGTTCATCTACGAGCTGGACGTCCCGGTGATCGTCGGCGGCTGCGCCACCTACACCGCCGCGCTGCACCTGATGCGCACCGGCGCCGCGGGCGTCCTCGTCGGCTTCGGCGGCGGCGCCGCCCACACCACGCGCAACGTGCTCGGCATCCAGGTGCCCATGGCCACTGCGGTCGCGGACGTGGCGGCGGCCCGCCGGGACTACATGGACGAGTCCGGCGGCCGGTACGTCCACGTCATCGCCGACGGCGGCGTCGGCTGGTCCGGCGACCTCCCCAAGGCGATCGCCTGCGGCGCGGACTCCGTGATGATGGGCTCCCCGCTGGCCCGCGCGACCGACGCGCCGGGCAAGGGCCACCACTGGGGCATGGAGGCCGTCAACGAGGAGCTGCCGCGCGGCCAGAAGGTGGACCTCGGCACGGTCGGCACCATCGAGGAGGTCCTCACCGGCCCGTCCCGCACCCCCGACGGCTCGATGAACTTCTTCGGCGCCCTGCGCCGCGCCATGGCCACCACCGGCTACAGCGAGCTGAAGGAGTTCCAGCGCGTCGAGGTGACGGTCGCGGACTCGCAGCACCGGCGGTAGTCGTCACGGCATGTGAAGGGGCCGGTCACCTGGCGGGTGACCGGCCCCTTTCGCGTGCTCGGGGGCTCTTGAGGGGGCGCGTGACGCGGCGCGGGGGCGTGCGGTGGTGTTCGGGGCGAATGCGCGGGGGAGGGCCGTGCCGGATCGGTAGCGTCCCTGATCGGCGACCCGCTCTCTGGGGCGCCCCCTTCCAAGGAACCGTTCCGGGCCCCGCTCCTCGGGGCCCGGCCCGACTTCCAGACGGACCGCCTCACCGGGACATGGGCGGCATCGTGGAAGGGGGCGCGCCATGGGCCGTCACCGCAAGCCCACCCGCTGGGACCGGATCCGTCTGCGGATGGTGAAGTTCCGGAGGAGGTGCATCTTGTGGATTTATGGGAAGTGAGCGGCCACCCCTATGAGAGGTAGGGGTGGACACTCCGTTCACTTCTCTGGAGCCCGCCGCATTCCCAGTGCGGTGGGCTCCACCCTTTGCAGATGGTGAGCGGCCGTCCCCAGGAGAAATAGGGGCGGACACCCGTACCCGGCCGCAGGCCCACTGCGGCGGGCACCATCCGCTCCTCACCGTACCGGCGCAGCTGCCCTCTCACCACCAGCTCCGTGGCACGGTCACCCGCCGTGCGCCCCCGCCTCACAACCGGTGCGCCGCCCCCGTCGGTGTGGCCCCCCGGGTGTCCAGGAGAAGCTGGGCCTTGACCGACAGGCCCTGGAGGTCGTACGTGCGGTGCTGCTGGAGCAGGATCGTGAGGTCGGCGTCGGCGGCGGCCTCGTAGAGGGAGTCGGCGCGCGGGACGGGGCGATCGGCGACGTTCCAGGACGGGACGTGCGGGTCGTGGTAGCTGACGGCGGCGCCCATCGACATCAGGCGGGTGGCGATCTCCTCGGCCGGGGTGGCCTGCTGGTCGGCGAGGTCGGCCTTGTAGGTGACGCCGAGGAGCAGGATCCGGGCGCCGCGGGCGGACTTGCCGTGCTCGTTGAGGAGGGCGGCGCCGCGCTGGACGACGTAGCGGGGCATCTGGGCGTTGACCTGCTGGGCCAGCTCCACCATGCGCAGGCTGTGCGGGGCCCGGCCGGTCAGGTCCTGGGCGACGGAGTGGCCGCCGACACCGGGTCCGGGGCGGAAGGCCTGGAAACCGAAGGGCTTGGTCTCCGCGCAGCGCAGGACGTCCCACAGGTCGACGCCGAGATCGTCGCAGAGCACGGCCATCTCGTTGACCAGGGCGATGTTCACGTGCCGGAAGTTGGTCTCCAGGAGCTGGACCGTCTCCGCCTCCCTCGGTCCCCGGGCCCGGACCACCTTGTCGGTGAGGCGGCTGTAGAAGGCGGCGGCCGACTCGGTGCAGGCGGGGGTGAGGCCGCCGATGACCTTCGGGGTGTTGGCCGGGGTGAAGTCGCGGTTGCCGGGGTCCACGCGGCTGGGGGAGTAGGCGAGGTGGAAGTCGCGGCCGGCGCGCAGCCCGGAGCCCTGCTCCAGGAGCGGGCGCAGGAACTCCTCCGTCGTTCCGGGGCGCACCGGCGACTCCAGGATCACCGTGGTGTGCGGGCGCATGTGCGCGGCGAGGGTGCGGGCCGCGGCCTCCACCTGGCCGAGGTCCAGGCCGCCGCCGGGGGAGGGCGGGGTGGGCGCGCAGATCACGGCGGTGCGGACGCGGCCCAGCTCGGCCGGCCCGGCCGGACCGGTCGGGGTGCGGAAGCCCGTGGCGAGCATCCGCCGCACCTCGGCGGGGGTGAGCGGGTCGGCCTCGGGGCCGGTGCGGTAACCGAGGGTGGGGATGCCGGCGGCGACGGCGGCCTGGGCCAGGGGCAGGCCGTACGGGCCGAGTCCGATGACGGCGAGATCTGCGGGCATGGCGTGGGCCGTCCTTCCCAGTAGCCGAAGCGGGACAGGTGCGCAAGCCCGGTGGACAGGATGGGCGAGCACAACGTCAGACTAGGAGTAAATATGACCGATTTGCGGGATTGGTCTGCGGAGTTTCGGCGCGTTTCGACCCGTGTCGATGGGGCGGGGCGGGCCGACGTCGGACCGCGGGGACGTTGTCCACAAGGGGGAGCCGTCAGGCCCTCCTTTTGTCCACAGGGTGGAGCCGGCCGGATCCACCGCTTGTCCACAGGCTGAGGCCCGCACCTGCCGAAGTCGGGCAGGACGGTCAGAATCTGGGCATGGTGGGTACCAGGAACCGGGCTCGCCCGACGGGTGCGGCCGACGCGACCGACAGCGGGAGGCAGCAGTGAGGACAGCGACCCTTGGGCCGGCGCAGCGCGCCGAGTCACTCGCGGCCATGGCCGAGCGCGAGCTCGACGTGCTGGTGGTGGGCGCCGGTGTGGTCGGTGCGGGCACCGCGCTCGACGCCGTGACGCGCGGCCTGTCGGTGGGCCTGGTCGAGGCGCGGGACTGGGCCTCGGGGACCTCCAGCCGGTCCAGCAAGCTGATCCACGGCGGCCTGCGCTATCTGGAGATGCTCGACTTCGTCCTCGTCCGGGAGGCGCTGAAGGAGCGCGGGCTGCTGCTCGAACGGCTGGCCCCGCACCTGGTGAAGCCGGTGCCGTTCCTGTACCCGCTCCAGCACAAGGGCTGGGAGCGGCTGTACGCCGGCTCGGGCGTCGCGCTGTACGACGCCATGTCCATGGCCCGCGGTCACGGCCGCGGCCTGCCCCTGCACCGGCACCTGAGCCGCCGTCACGCCCTGCGCGTGGCGCCCGCCCTGAAGAAGGACGCGCTGGTCGGCGCGCTGCAGTACTACGACGCCCAGATGGACGACGCCCGCTTCGTGGCCACGCTGGTGCGCACCGCCGCGGCGTACGGCGCCAAGGTCGCCAACCGGGCGCGGGTCACCTCCTTCCTGCGCGAGGGCGAACGGGTGGTCGGCGCGCGGGTGCAGGACGTCGAGGCGGGCGGCGAGTACGAGGTCCGCGCCCAGCAGGTGGTGAACGCGACGGGCGTGTGGACCGACGACACCCAGGCCATGGTGGGCGAGCGCGGCCAGTTCCATGTGCGGGCCTCCAAGGGCATCCACCTGGTCGTGCCGAAGGACCGCATCCACTCCAGCACCGGCCTGATCCTGCGCACCGAGAAGTCCGTGCTGTTCGTCATCCCCTGGGGCCGGCACTGGATCATCGGCACCACGGACACCGACTGGGACCTGGACAAGGCCCACCCGGCCGCGTCCAGCGCCGACATCGACTACCTGCTGGAGCACGTCAACTCGGTGCTGTCGGTGCCGCTCACCCGCGACGACGTCGAGGGCGTGTACGCCGGACTGCGCCCGCTGCTGGCCGGCGAGTCGGACGCCACCAGCAAGCTGTCGCGCGAACACACCGTCGCCCACCCGGTGCCCGGCCTGGTCGTCGTGGCGGGCGGCAAGTACACCACCTACCGGGTGATGGCCAAGGACGCCGTGGACGAGGCCGTGCACGCCCTGGACCTGCGGGTCGCCGACTGCGTCACTGAGGAGACCCCGCTGCTCGGCGCCGAGGGGTACCACGCGCTGTGGAACGCGCGGGCCCGGATCGCCGCGCGCACCGGACTGCACGCCGTACGGGTGGAGCATCTGCTCAACCGCTACGGCTCGCTGACGGAGGAGCTGCTCGAACTCGTCGCCGCCGACCCCTCCCTGGGCGAGCCGCTCACCGGCGCCGACGACTACCTGCGCGCCGAAGTCGTCTACGCCGCCTCGCACGAGGGCGCGCGGCACCTGGACGACGTCCTCACCCGGCGCACCCGCATCTCCATCGAGACCTTCGACCGCGGTACGCGATGCGCCCGCGAGGCCGCCGAGTTGATGGCGCCGGTGCTCGGCTGGGACAAGGGCCAGGTGGAACGGGAGATCGAGCACTACGAGAAGCGTGTCGAGGCCGAGCGGGAGTCGCAGCGCCAGCCCGACGACCTGACGGCCGACGCGGCCCGGCTGGGGGCGCCGGACATCGTGGCACGGTAGAGGGGGCGGCCGGGAACCCTCCGGGCACCCTGGGCGTCGAGCACTTGTCGGGTGAGGGACAATGAAGGCTCTGTCAGGGCGGGTTGCATGAGGGGACGCATGTCGGAGGCGGAGCGGGCGGGGACATCCCGTACGGACAAGAGCGCACGTCTCCTCGCCGGGCGGTACCGGCTGGGAGACGTGCTCGGCCGCGGCGGCATGGGGACGGTGTGGCGCGCGGAGGACGAGACCCTCGGACGCACGGTCGCCGTCAAGGAGCTGCGGTTCCCGGGGAACATCGACGAGGAGGAGAAGCGGCGCCTGATCACGCGCACGCTGCGCGAGGCCAAGGCGATCGCGCGGATCCGCAACAACAGCGCGGTCACGGTCTACGACGTGGTCGAGGAGGACGACCGGCCGTGGATCGTGATGGAACTCGTCGAGGGCAAGTCGCTCGCCGAGGCCATCCGTGAGGACGGCCTGCTGGAACCCCGGCGCGCCGCCGAGGTCGGCCTGGCCATCCTGGACGTGCTGCGCTCCGCGCACCGCGAGGGCATCCTGCACCGCGACGTGAAGCCGTCGAACGTGCTGATCGCCGAGGACGGCCGGGTCGTGCTCACCGACTTCGGCATCGCCCAGGTCGAGGGCGACCCCTCCATCACCTCCACCGGCATGCTCGTCGGCGCCCCCTCCTACATCTCCCCCGAGCGGGCCCGCGGCCACAAGCCGGGACCGGCCGCCGACCTGTGGTCGCTGGGCGGACTCCTGTACGCCGCCGTCGAGGGCACCCCGCCCTACGACCGGGGCTCGGCGATCGCGACGCTGACCGCGGTGATGACGGAGAACCTGGAGGAGCCGAAGAACGCCGGCCCGCTGCGCGACGTCATCTACGGCCTGCTCACCAAGGACCCCGACCAGCGGCTCGACGACGCCGGTGCCCGGGCCATGCTCACCAAGGTCGTCCACGCCCCGGAGCGGGCGGCCGGGGACGAACCGGTGGACGCCACCAAGGTCGTGCCGCTGCCCCCGCAGCAGGACGGCCGCGGACGGCGAGGCGGCGCCCCGGGTACGGGCGGCGCGGGCGGCAAGCGGGCCGAGGAGGCCGGGGAGCGGCTGCGCGGAGCCCTGCGCAACGTGCGCAAGGCCGCCGCCGGGGCCGGTGCGGCCGGTGCGGCGGCGGCCTCACGGACCGCCTCGCGGACCAGGCCGGGCGGCCGCGGCGCGGCGGCGGGCGCCGCGGGTGCCACCGGTGCCGCGGACTCCACCGGTTCTGCCGGTACCACCGGTACCGCCGGTTCGGCGGGGGCGGCTGCCGGTCCGCCCGCGCCGCGGGTGGCGCCGGGCACGCGGGCCGGTGGCACCGCCGGGACGGGCGGCTCCGGCTCCGGCGCGTCGGGCGCCGCCGGGGGCGCGAAGAGCTCCGGCTGGCCCGTCGTACCGCCGCCGGACCTGCCGGCCAGGCCCGTTCCCCGGGCGCCGCTCACCGACGTGGTGCCGCGCCGCACACTGATCATCATCGCCGTGGTCGCCGCACTGGCGGTGCTCGGCACCGTGCTGGCCCTCACGCTCGGCGGAGACGACGACACGGGCGCCGAGGGCGGCAGCGGCGGCAAGACCGCGGCCACCGCCGGACCCAGCGGCGAGACCAAGCAGGACGAGGAGAGCGGCACCGGCACCGACGGCTCCGCCTCCGACCCGGCGACCGACGGGGAGGCGAGCGGCGCCCCGGCCGGCGGAGCGAGCGCGTCCGGCGAGAGCGACGGCGCGTCGGAGGACTCCGGGAAGTCCGACGACGACACCGCGGCCGCCACCCACAAGGGCGGCCAGGGCTACCGCATCGGCCTCCCCGAGGGCTGGAAGTTCTCCTCCACGGGCTCCTCGGGCGACCGGTTCACCGGGCCCCGCGGCCAGAAGCTGCTCGTGGCCTGGACCTCCTCGCCCAAGGGCGACCCCGTCGCGGACTGGAAGAGCCAGGAGCGGTACATGGTCCGCGCCAACTACAAGAAGATCCGGATAGAGAAGGTGGGCTACCGCGGCTGGAACACGGCCGACTGGGAGTTCACCTACACCGACGGCGGCACCGAGTACCGCACCGTGGACCGGGGCTTCGTCGTCAACGACCACCAGGGTTACGCGCTCATGTACACCGCGCAGGCCGCCGACTGGGGTGACGATCTGCGCCGCGACACCTGGCGGACCCTGACGAAGACCTTCGAGCCGAAGTCCTGAGCCGGCCGGCCCGCGGTCCGGCGACCGAGGGCCCCGGGTTTGAGCCGCGCGATATCTGGCATCAGCTCTTTGCGGGTTGCCTCCGGCACGTATCGTGAGTGCTTGCGGACCGTACGCAGCCGGAACGGCCCGCAGGACGAACGGAATTGACCAACGGCTGCCGGGGGTGGTGACGTGGACGACTACGCGGGCCGGGTGCTCGCCGACCGCTACCGCCTGCCCCTGCCGCCCTCCGACGAGTACGAACTCACCGAGACCCCGGCCTTCGACACCTACAGCGGCCAGGAAGTACTGGTCCGCCAGGTGCCGTTGCCCGAAGTCGTCGAGGCCGAGGTGCTCGACGCGGACGGCCTGCCCGACGGCTTCACGGCCCGGGACGGCGGCGCCCGGTACCCCGGCCGGCGGACACCGGCCGGAGGCGGCGGCCCGAGGCGGCCGGCCGATCCGGTGGTACGGCGGGCCGTCGAGGCCGCGCAGGCCGCGGCGGCGGTGCCCGACCATCCGCGCCTCGACCAGGTCTTCGACGTCTTCGCCGAGGGCGGCTCACTGTGGATCGTCAGCGAGCTGGTGGCCGCAAGGCCGCTGGCCGCGCTGCTCGCCGAACAGACCCTGACGCCGTACCGGGCGGCCGAGGTGGCCTCCGACGTCGTCCTGGCGCTGCGGGTGCTCCACTCCTACGGCTGGGTGCACCGCAACATCACCGCACGCACCGTGCTCGTCTGCGACGACGGGCGCGTCATGCTGACCGGCCTGGCGGTCGGGGCGGCGGAGGAGGCGCTGTGCGGGTACGACCCGGTGCCCCCGCCGCCCGAGGAGGAGCCGGCACCCGCCGTCGACCCGAACGGGACCTTCGGCCCGGGCGGCACCACCACCCGGACGGCGGTCTTCGGGCCGGGCGACGCCGACCCCGAGGCCGCCCGGCGGGCCGCCATCGAGGCGCGGGGCGTCGGCGGGCTCCCGGTGCCCCCGGGGGCCCAGGCGCTGGGCGCGTCCCCCGCCTCACCCGCCTCCCTCGCGCCCGCGTCGCTCGACGCCGCCGGGGAGGCCCGCGCCGCTCGCGCCGGTGCGATCGCCGCCTACCGCGCGGGGGCCAGGGCCGCGGCCCGCGTCCAGGAGGCGCAGCACGGCCACGCGGCGCTGCCGGGCGCCCGCCCCGCTCCCGACGACGCCTCACGGGCCGGTGATGCCGGCATCGGGCGAGAGGGCTTCACCGCCGGATCCGGCCGGGACGCGCACGCCGTGGCGCCCGAGACCCGGCCCGGCGTCCCCCGGGGCGACGGCGGAGCCGGTGACCCCGCGACACCCGGTGCCGGCGTCCCGCCCGGGCGGATCGCCGACCCCTACGGCGTACGCACCACCTCCTGGCACGGCGCCGCCCCCCGCACACCCGGCGACCCGGCGCTGCCCACGCCCCGCCCGGCCGGTGAACCCCCGGCCGGCCCGGGCCCCGCACCCGGACGGGCCCTGCCCGCCGCGCGGCAGGAGACCACCGCGGGCTCCGCCGCGGCGTGGCAGGAGACCACCGAGGGCCCCGCCGCCCAGCCCCGGGAGGGCACCCCCGGGCCGGCCGGCCCGGCGCGGGACGACGCGTCCGCGCCCGCCGCCCGCTGGGACGGCCCGGCCGCCCGGACCCCCGCGCCGCGCGGACCGGCCACCGCGCTCGCCGCCGAGCGCGCCCGGCAGACGCGGATGGCCCTGGTCGGACCCGTGACCGAGCGCTGGGCGCCGGAGCAGGCCGGGCCGGTGCACGAGAACTGGCAGCTGGCCGCGCCCATCGGCCCCGCCACCGACCTGTGGGCCCTGGGCGCGCTGCTCTTCCGCGCCGTACAGGGGCACGCGCCCTACCCGGAGGAGTCGACGGCCGAGCTGGTGCAGATCGTGTGCGCGGAGCCGCCGGCGTTCGCCGAGGAGTGCGGACCGCTGCGGCCGGTGGTGGAGTCGCTGCTGCGTCAGGACCCCACCGAGCGCATCGACTTCGAGGAACTGAGCGGCTGGCTCCGCTCGCTGGTGCGGTCCGCCCCCGAGCCGGAGGCCGGCCTGCACGTCGTCTCGGCCCCGCCCGTCGAGACCGGCCGGCTGCCCATCGTGCGCCGCCGCGGCGAACTGGTGCGCCGGCGCCGTGCCGGACTGCCCGCGCACCACGGCCGGCACAAGAGAGGCAGGCCGGACACCGGCCGCTCCCCGCGCAACCTGGGCCGGACCCTGCTCCTGCTGATCCTGCTGGCGATGGCCGGTGCGGTCGCGTACGCCATGTTCTTCCTGCCCAAGAGCGACACGAGCGGGGCCGGGGCCGGCGACCGCACGGGCGCCGCCGGCCAGTCGCCGTCCGCGCAGTCCCCGTCCCAGCAGTCGCCGGACGCCGGCCGCGAGCCCCGGCCGGACCGGACGTCCCCGAAGCCCGACCCCGAGGCCACGCAGACGGCGGGCGGCACCGAGACGCAGTCCGACGTGGCCGACGGATTCACCCTGCGCAAGGACCCGGAGGGCTTCCAGGTCGCCGTCGCCGAGGGCTTCGACCGCACGCCCCGCAACGGCAGCGGCCAGGTCGTCTACGGCAAGGGCGGCTTCGAGCTGCTCGTCGTGCCCGGCCGGGACCGCGCCTCCGAGTTCGGCGACGACCCCATGGTCTACCAGCGGGACAGCGAACCGGAGTTGGCCTCCTACCGCGCCTCCAGCTGGGCCACCTCCAGCGGACTGAAGACCATCGAGGTCGGCGGACGGACCATGGCGGAGGGGCAGTTCACCTGGACCGGCGCCGGCGGCGAGCTGTACGTGCGCAACGTCGCCGTTCTGATCGACGGGCGCTACCACGTGTTGCAGGTCCGCGGTCCGGAGGCGGAGCGTGACGAGGTGAACCGGCTGTTCGAACAGGCCTCGGCCACCTACCAGTACACGCGCTGACGGCAGTTCGCCCCGATGGTTGCCTCCCGTCACGGAAAGCGACAACCGTCACAGAGCGGTTTCCGTACCACCCCACCCGTTCCCCGGACGGAGGCCGGTCCCTAGTCTGACCCTGACAAGACCATTGCGGGGCAACGTGAATCAGATGCAGGGCCGGCTCGTCGCGGGACGCTACCGGCTCGGGGAAGCCATCGGCAGCGGCGGCATGGGCCGGGTGTGGCGCGCGCACGACGAGGTGCTGCACCGGTCCGTCGCCATCAAGGAGTTGACCGCCGCGCTGTACGTCTCCGAGAGCGACCAGGCCATCCTCCTGGCACGCACCCGGGGCGAGGCGCGCGCGGCGGCGCGGATCAACCACTCGGCCGTCGTCACGGTGCACGACGTGCTCGAACACGACGGCCGGCCGTGGATCGTGATGGAGCTGGTCGAGGGACGCTCGCTGGCCGACGCCGTCAAGGAGGACGAGCGGGTCGACCCGCGGGAGGCGGCCCGGATCGGCCTGTGGGTACTGCGCGCGCTGCGTGCCGCGCACACCGCCGGAGTCCTGCACCGCGACGTCAAACCGGGCAACGTGCTGCTCGCCGACGACGGACGCGTCCTGCTCACCGACTTCGGCATCGCGCAGATCGAGGGCGACTCCACCATCACCCGGACCGGGGAGGTCGTCGGCTCCGTCGACTACCTCGCCCCGGAGCGCGTCCGCGGGCACGACCCCGGCCCGTCCTCCGACCTGTGGGCGCTGGGCGCCACGCTGTACACGGCGGTGGAGGGCAGGTCGCCGTTCCGCCGCACCTCGCCGCTGACCACCATGCAGGCGGTCGTCGAGGAGGACGCCACCGAGCCCCGGTACGCGGGTGTGCTGGCGCCCGTCATCAGCGCCCTGCTGCGCAAGGACCCGGCCGGGCGCCCCGACGCGACCGAGGCCGAGTACCTGCTCGCCCAGGCCGCCGAGGGCCGCCGCCCCGACGCGGCCCAGGCGTACGTACCGACGACCCGGTACCCGGGGCCCCCGCCGGGTACGGGCGACACGCTCCACCAGCAGATGCCCGGCGTCCCGGGCACGCCGGAGGTGCCCGGGACGCCGGGGGCCCGCGGGCCGGCGGGCGGGACCGCCGCCACGCCGTACCCGCAGGCGACCGGGCCCACCGCCGTCGGTCCCGCGGTGGCGGGGCACCCGGTGCCCGGTCACGCGGCGGCCGGGGCCGCTCCCGGCACCGCTCCCCGGCGCCCCCGGCGTCATCGCCTGCGCACGCTGGCCCTGGTCGTCGCCGCCGCCGCGCTCATCGGCGGCGCGGGCACCGCCGTGGTACTGCAACAGCGGGACGACGGCGGCTCGTCGGCGGACGCCGACCCCACGCACGGGCCGTCGGACTCCGCGTCGCCCTCCGCGTCCGAGAAGACCGGCAAGGGCCCCGGCGGCTCCGTCCCGGCCGACTGGGTACGCCGGGACGACCCGCTCGGTTTCAGCCTCTACCTGCCCGAGAACTGGCAGCGGAAGGACTTCGACGGCGACAGCGGCGAACTGCGGCAGATCGACTACACCCCCGACGGCGGCGAGCACTTCCTCCGCGTCTCCGTCGACACCGCTCCCGACTACAACGACCCGTACGCCCACGCGCAGGACCTGGACGCCCAACTCCTCCAGCGGCTGGTCGACTACCGGCGTGTCGGCCTGGAACGCGTCGGCTACCGCGACCGCGACAGCACCCGGTGGGAGTACACCTTCACGGCGCTGGCGAAGGACACCCGGTTCCCCGGTCCCCGCCGCGCCGTGTCGCAGATGTACATGTCCCGCGACGGCGTCGAGTACGCCCTCAACATGTCCGGGCCGGCGAGCGACTGGCCGGCCACGCGGCGGTGGTTCGCCGCCGTGCTGCAGAGCTGGCAGGAGCGGACCGGCTGACCCGCCGCGCGCTCACAACGGCTGCCGTGCGCCCGTCGGTTGTCGGCCACCCGGGTGACGGCGACCCGGAGCCGATGCGTCCGGTGGGGCATCATGGGACGCATGGTGACCGAGGGGGCGGGCGGGCGTGTCATCGCGGGCCGTTACCGGCTCCACGAGCGGCTCGGCAGCGGCGGCATGGGCATCGTGTGGCGGGCCACCGACCAACTGCTGGCCCGCGAGGTGGCCGTGAAGGCGCTCCCCCTGGACGAGTCCCTCTCCGCGGCGGAGGCCCGGCGGCGCCGTGAGCGCACCCTGCGCGAGGCCCGCGCGGTCGCGCAGTTGCGGCACCCGCACGTCATCGTCGTGCACGACGTGGTCGAGGACGACGAACGGGCCTACATGGTCATGGAACTGGTCGACGGCGGCTCGCTCGCCGACCGCGTCCTCAGTCACGGCCCCGTCGACGCGGCCGAGGCCGCACGCATCGGCGTCGCCCTGCTCGACGCCCTGGGCACCGCCCACGCGGCCGGCATCCTGCACCGGGACGTGAAGCCCTCCAACGTGCTGGTCGCCGAGGACGGCCGGGTCGTCCTCACCGACTTCGGCGTGGCCCAGGTGGCGGGTTCCACCACGCTCACCGAGAGCGGCTCCTTCGTCGGGTCCCCCGAGTACACCGCTCCGGAGCGGATGTCCGGACTCGGGACCGGTCCCGCGTCCGACCTGTGGTCGCTCGGCGTGCTGCTGTGCGCGGTCCTCAGCGGCGCGTCGCCCTTCCACCGCGACTCGCTGGGCGGTGTCCTGCACGCCGTGGTCAGCGACGAGATCCGCCCGCCCGCGCAGGCCGCACCGCTCCTCCCGGTCGTACGGGGCCTGCTGGAGCGGGACCCGCGACGACGGCTGGACGCGGCGTCGGCACAGCGGATGCTGCGCGCCTACCTCAGGACGGGCCGTACGCCCGCGACCCCGGGGGCGGCCTCGGCCGGTGAGCCGCGCGCACGGCGGAGCACCGGACGGAGCGTGCTCATGGCGGTGCTGCTGGTTGTGGCCGCGGTCGGCGCGGGCGTCTCGGCGGCCGCACTGCTCGCGGACGGCGGCGGCGAAGGGGGCGGTACGCCGACGAGTTCGGTACCCGCGACGCCGACACGGGCACCGACGTCGACCTCGGCGCCGACGCCGCCCCCGACCTCGGCGCCGCACCGGCCCGAGGCGCCGACGGCGGCGCCGCCGTTCCCGTCGGCGCACGGTTCCGGCACCTAGGCGTGTGCTTCGGATCAGGCCGGCTCCGGGCGAGGGTGCCCTGTTGCCGCCCAGCGACCCTCGGCAGGATCCGAACGACGCCCCCCCAAACGGGAGATATGCGGCACCCCGCGTCACGGGTCTGTGACCACCGTCCACCGGCGGTGGAAAGCGACGCGCCCGGCGCGGTATGGATGGACGCATGAGCAGTGACGGGGGATCACGGAGCAGGCCGGACGAGCCGACGAGTTTTGAGCTGCAACCGCCGGACCGGGCGGCCGCCGTGCCGCACCCCGGCAACCCGTACGCGACACCGACCCAGGTCGTACCGCAGCGGGCGCAGGCCCCGGCGGCCACGCCCGCGGCGGCGGCTCCTTCGTCGTCCCCGGCGTCCCCGGCGTCCCCGTCGTCCGCGCCCGCCGCCGCCGCGCCCGACCCGGGGGCCGGGCGGCTGGTCGCCGGGCGCTACCGGCTGATCTCCAGGCTCGGGCACGGCGGCATGGGCACGGTGTGGCGGGCGAAGGACGAGACCGTGGACCGCGAGGTCGCCGTCAAGGAACCCCGCGTCCCCGACCATCTTCCCGAGCGCGAACGGGCCAACGCCTTCGAGCGGATGCGCCGCGAGGCGCGCGCCGCCGCCCGGCTCGACCATCCCGCGGTGGTCGGCGTGCACGACGTGGCGGTCGTGGACGGACAGCCGTGGATCGTGATGGAGCTGGTGCGCGGGCGCTCGCTCGGCGACGCCCTCCAGGAGGGCACCCTGGGCGCACGGGACGCCGCCCGGATCGGCCTGGAGGTGCTCGGCGCGCTGGAGGCCGCCCACGCCGCCGGCGTGCTGCACCGGGACGTGAAGCCGGACAACGTCCTGCTCGGCCGGCACGACCGGGTCGTCCTCACCGACTTCGGCATCGCGCAGATCGAGGGCGAGACCAGCCTGACCGACACCGGCGGATTCGTCGGCTCACCCGAGTACATCGCGCCGGAACGGGTGCTGGGCCGCCGCCCGGGTCCGGCGAGCGACCTGTGGTCGCTGGGCGTGGTGCTGTACGCGGCGACGGAGGGGGTCTCGCCGTTCCGCCGCAGCAACACCCCGGCCACACTTCAGTCGGTCCTCAACGCCACGCCCGCGCCGCCCGCCGCCGCGCAGGGCCCGCTGGCCGAGGTGATCACCGGCCTGCTGGACAAGGACCCCGCGCGCCGCCCGGACGCCGCCCGGGTCCGCGCCCTGCTGGACGCCGCCGCGAACCCGCCCGCTCCGCAGCCCACCCAGGTGGTCCCGGCCAGCTCGGTCCCGGGACCGGGCGCGGGAGCGCCGCCCGCGTCCCGCTGGAGCGTACGGCTGGGCCGCAACGCGTGGATCGCCCTCGCCGCGGCGGCGGTCGCGGCGGCGGTCGCGTCGTACCTCGTGGTCGCCGACCCCTTCGCCGGCCCCCTGCCGGAGGGCTGGAAGCAGCACGAACTCGGCGGCAGGCTCGGTATGAGCGTCGGAGTGCCCGCCGAGTTCGTGAAGGGGAAGCACCCGGACGACTGGGACGGCACCAACGAGACGTTCGCCGACCCGAGCGGCGCGGTCACCGTCGTCGTGGACCGGGACGTCAAGGCAGACGACCAGACCGGCGAGATGCCGGACACCGCGGGCGCCGCCGCCTGGGCGGACTGGGAGATGCTCAAGGACGGCGAGTACTCCTGGAACTTCGCCGCGGACCCCGCGCCGAAGGGCGAGCCGAGCGAGACCGAGTACCGGGGCGGGAAGGCCGCCGAGAACACCATCGCGTACACGACCGCGGACACGCAGAACCCCCGCGCCCGCGAGTTCCACATCCTGTACTACCGGGCAGGCGACGGGGACATGTACAAGGTCTCGGTCGACTACCCCCGCGAGGGCTACTTCGCCGACCAGGGACGGGAGATCGCCCGGACGGTGATCGCCAACTGGGAGGTCGGCAAGCTCTGATGACAGACCGGGGAGGGCTGGTCGGCGAGCGCTACCGGCTGCTGCGGCGCGTCGCCTCCGGGGCGGCGGGCACCGTCTGGCACGGTCTCGACGAGACCGAGAACCGCGACGTCGCCGTCCGGCGGCCGCGGCTGCCGGGCGACCCGGCGGACGACGCGTACCGCCGGGCCGTGCACCGCCTCCACCACGAGGCCCGGGCCGCAGCCCGCGTCGACCACCCCGCGGCCGTCCGCATCCACGACGTGGTCGTCGAGGACGCCGGACCCGACGGGCTGCCCTGGATCGTCATGGAGTGGGTCCCCGGCGAGTCCCTGCACGAGGCGCTGCTGCGCGGCCCGCTCGCACCCCCCGAGGCCGCCCGCATCGGCCTCGCCGTCCTCGGCGCCCTGCGGGCCGCGCACGCCGTCGGCATCGTGCACCGCGCGCTCGGACCCGACCACGTGCTGCTCGGCCCGCACGGCCGGGTCGTCCTCACCGGCTTCGGCACCGCCCACCCGCCGGGCGAGGAAGCCCTCCGGGGCACCGGACCCGCGGCCGACCTGCGGGCCCTGGGCGTCCTGCTGCACACCGCCCTGGGCGGCGACGGGGCACCGGCCGGACCGCTGGACCCGCTGGTCGGCCGGCTGCACTCGCCGGACGCCGGAGCCGGGCCGGGGGCGGAGGAGACCGGCCGGCTGCTGGAGGCGGTGGCCGGCGCCGCGCCGCCCACCGCGGACCGAAAAGAAGCGCTCAGGTCCAGCCCCACCGCGTAACGCCCTGATCAGCACGTTTGTTGCCAGCGGTCACTGGCGGCGTGTGAGCGGTCGGTGAATCACGGTGAATCCCCGTTACCGACGGGTACACAAAGGCCGCCCGGCGTCATACCCTGCGGCTCATGACGGACGCGCAGGCCCCGGCCCTCACCGGCACGAACCCCCTCGCCCCCACCCCGGAGGGCGCCCGCACCGCTGCCGACGTGGTCACGCCCGAGCTGGTCGCCCAGCTCACCAAGGGCGTGGCCGGCTCCGGCCGCACCGCCAACCACACCCCCTTCACCGGCGAGAAGCTGGCCGACCTGCCCGAGTCCACGCCCGAGGACGTGGCCGCCGCCTTCGGACGGGCCCGCGCCGCCCAGGCCGTCTGGGCGCGGGTGCCGGTGCGGCAGCGTGCCGCCGTCCTGCTGCGCTTCCACGACCTGGTCCTGGAGCGCCAGGCCGAGGTCCTCGACCTCATCCAGCTGGAGACCGGCAAGGCCCGCCTGCACGCCCACGAGGAGGTCCAGGCCGTCGCCGTCGCCGCCCGGCACTACGGCCGCAAGGCCCCCGCGTACCTGCGGCCCAAGCGGCACACCGGCGCCGTGCCGACCCTGACCAAGGTCACCGAACTGCGTCACCCGCGCGGCGTCGTCGGCCAGATCGCGCCCTGGAACTACCCCCTGGAACTGTCCGTCGGCGACGCGCTCCCCGCCTTCGTCGCGGGCAACGCCGTCGTCATGAAGCCCGACACCGAGACCTGCCTGACCGCCCTGTGGGCCCGTGACCTGCTCGTCGAGGCCGGGCTGCCGGCCGAGGTCTTCCAGGTCGTCCTCGGCGAGGGACCCGTCGTCGGCCCCGAGGTCGTCCGGCACGCCGACTACGTCTCCTTCACCGGCTCCACCCGCACCGGCCGCGAGGTCGCGCAGGGCGCCGCCGCCCGCCTGGTCGGCGTCTCCCTCGAACTCGGCGGCAAGAACGCCATGCTGGTCCTGGCGGACGCCGACATCGAGAAGGCCGCGGCGGGCGCCGTCCGCGCCTGCTTCTCCTCCGCCGGCCAGCTCTGCATCTCCATCGAGCGGCTCTACGTCCACGAGTCCGTCGCCGACGCCTTCCTGGACCGCTTCGCCGCCCGCACCAGGGCCATGCGGCTCGGCACCTCCCTCTCCTACGGCGCCGACATGGGCTCACTGGTGGGGGAGCGGCAGCTGGAGACCGTGACGCGGCACGTCGCGGACGCCGTCGAGCAGGGCGCCAAGCTGGTCGCCGGCGGTGTCGCCCGCCCCGACATCGGCCCGTACTTCTTCGAGCCGACCATCCTCGACGGCGTCGCCGCCCCCATGACCGTCTGCGCCGAGGAGACCTTCGGCCCGGTCGTCTCCGTCTACCGCTTCACGACCGAGGAGGAGGCCGTCGAGCACGCCAACTCCACGCCGTACGGCCTGAACTCCTCGGTCTGGACGAAGGACGCCCGGCGCGGCCGCGACGTCGCCGCGAGGCTGCGCACCGGCACCGTCAACATCAACGAGGGGTACGCGTCCGCCTACGGCAGCGTCCAGTCCCCGATGGGCGGCATGAAGGACTCCGGCCTCGGCCGCCGGCACGGCTCCGAGGGCATCCTCAAGTACACCGAGGCCCAGACGGTCGCCCACCAGCGGCTGCTGCCGATGGCACCGTCGCTGGGCATGGACGACGAGAAGTACGCGGCGTTCATGAGCCGCAGCCTGCGCCTGATGAAGACCTTCCGTCTTCGCTGAGCAGCCCGCAGCCACCCCGAACCAGCCTGAGCAGCCGCCACCCGTACCCGTTCTCGACGAGGAGAGCACGTGTCGCAGGAGAAGTCCGTCCAGACCCGGGACGAGAGCGAGAACGGGGCCGGGTACGACTACGACGTCGTCGTCGTGGGGTCGGGATTCGGAGGCTCCGTCTCCGCCCTCCGCCTCACCGAGAAGGGCTACCGCGTCGGCGTCCTCGAAGCCGGCCGCCGCTTCACCCGCGAGTCGCTGCCCAGGAACTCCTGGGACCTCAAGAACTACCTCTGGGCGCCGAAGCTCGGCATGTTCGGCATCCAGCGCATCCACCTGCTCGGCAACGTCATGGTCCTGGCCGGGGCCGGCGTGGGCGGCGGCTCCCTCAACTACGCCAACACGTTGTACGTGCCGCCGAAACCGTTCTTCGACGACCCCCAGTGGCGGGACATCACCGACTGGCACGCGGAACTGTCGCCGTACTACGACCAGGCCCGGCGCATGCTCGGAGTCCGTCTCAACCCGACGATGACCCCCTCCGACGTCCACCTGAAGGCCGCCGCCGAGAAGATGGGCTGCGGCGACAGCTTCCACATGGCCCCGGTCGGCGTCTTCTTCGGGGACGGCGAGGACGCCGACGGCACCGCGAAGGCCGGGCCGGGCGAGCAGGTGCCCGACCCCTACTTCGGCGGCGCGGGCCCCGACCGCAAGGCCTGCAACGAGTGCGGCGAGTGCATGACCGGCTGCCGGCACGGCGCGAAGAACACCCTGAACGAGAACTACCTGTACCTCGCCGAGAAGGCCGGCGCCGTCGTCCACCCGATGACGACGGTCGTCTCCGTCACCGAGGACTCGCGCGGCGGATTCGCGATCGCCACGCTCGCCACCGACCGCCAGAAGAAGGACACGGGCCGCACCTTCACCGCCCGCCGCGTCGTCATAGCCGCCGGCACCTACGGCACCCAGACCCTGCTGCACCGCATGAAGGCGGGCGGCCAGCTGCCCCACCTGTCCGACCGGCTCGGCGAGCTGACCCGCACCAACTCCGAGGCGCTGGTCGGCGCCCAGACCGACGACCGGCGCTACCGCACCGCCACCGGCGAGGCCCGGGCCGACTTCACGCGCGGCGTCGCCATCACGTCCTCGATCCACCCCGACGCCAACACCCACATCGAACCGGTGCGTTACGGCAAGGGCTCCAACTCGATGGGCGGCCTGTCGATCCTCCAGGTCCCCTACGCAGGACAGACCGCCTCGGGCGCCTCGCGCGTCCTGGGCTTCCTGGGCCACGCGGCCAAGCACCCGCTGCTGGTGCTGCGTTCGCTGTCCAACCGCAAGTGGTCCGAGCGGACCATCATCGGCCTGGTCATGCAGTCCCTGGACAACTCCCTGACCACGCACCTGAAACCGACGGGCGTCGGCAAGGGCCTGCTCACCGCCCGCCAGGGCCACGGCTCGCCCAACCCCAAGCAGATCAAGGCCGCCACCGACGGCGCCTCCGCGATCGCCGCCGAGATCAACGGCTTCGCCGGCTCCAACGTCGGCGAACTGATGGGCACCCCGCTCACCGCCCACTTCCTCGGCGGCTGCCCGATCGGCGCCTCCCGCGAGACCGGCGTCATCGACCCGTACCACCGCCTCTACGGCCACCCCGGCATCTCGGTCGTCGACGGCGCCGCGGTCTCCGCCAACCTGGGCGTCAACCCGTCCCTGACCATCACGGCGCAGGCCGAGCGCGCGATGTCGTACTGGCCGAACAACGGCGAGAGCGACCCGCGCCCCGCGCAGGGCGCCGCGTACGAGCGTCTGGCCGCCGTCGCGCCCCGCTCCCCGGCGGTCCCGGAGAAGGCCTTCGGCGCGCTGCGCCTGCCCTTCGTGAACCTGCCGACGGTGCCGCCGAAGAAGTAGCCGGCCGCGGGGAACGGCTCCGCAGAAGTGAAGCGGCGAGAGGGACCCGCACCCCCCTCCGAGTGCGGGTTCCTCTCACCCCGGCCCGGTCGCGGCGGGGGCGGCCGCCGTGACGGCGACCGCTGCCGCGGCGCGACGCAGCCTCATGACTGGTGTGATCAGTGAAACCTGTGAATGGTTGCTCCCGTGTTCACAGAATTCTTATGTGTCCTGTGTCACTGAAGTGACGGGAGGGGCCGGCGGACGCGACAGCCGCGACAGCCGCCGCAGTCGCGACAGGAGCGGCAGACGTGACAGCGGGACGGCATGGCGAAGGGCCCCGCGGAACTGCGGCCGCGGGGCCCTCCCTCTCAGCCGGCACCGGCGTCAGGGCAGCGCCGGTGCCTCGGGAGCGGCGCCGGGGGGTTGCGCCGCTGGCCGAAGATGCTTGCGATCGAACGAGGGACCCGTTCCGTCGGCCGGCTCCGGGCGTCCCCGGAGCCGGCCGTTCTCTTGGGTGACCGGGCTGCTGTCCCCTGCCGTCCGGTCACTTCCTGGAGCGAGGTCCCACGACGCACGGCACGATCCGTACGTCTCATCGCTCCAGCGAGCCACGCGTGGTTCTTTCGGGCCCGCCCCTGGCTGACACGGACACCGGGACCAACGAAGCCACGCGCCCGCCGGTCACGCGCCGTACGGGTGAGAAATCGCCCGAACTCAGATACGACCTCAGATGCGGCCTCGGACACGACCACGGGCAGGGCCTCAGGAACGACGCGGGTCGCGCCGCGCCCCGCGGGCGGTCGCACGCGTCACACGCGCCCGCGGCACAGCTCCAGCATCGTCATCGCCAGCGCCGTGCCCGGCCTGCCCAGCGCCTGCCGGTAGTGGTCCAGCACCTCCATCTCGCGCGAGAGGTTCACGCGCCGGCCGCCGGAGGTGATCCGCGCCTCCTGGATGACGGCGGACACGGCCATCCGTTCCTGGATCAGCCCGATGATCCGGTCGTCCAGCGCGTCGATCCGCTCCCGGGCGCCGGTGATCACGCCGGCGGCCTCGGAGGTGTGCGCGCCGGTCTTGTCGCTTGCGGTGACGGTCATGTCGGTGGCTCCTCGCCGAAGGGTGGCGGCACCCCGGACCGGCACGGTCCGCAAACGCCAGGCGCCCCGGACCTTGTCGGCCCGGGGCGCCTGGGAAGTCGCTCGTCAGTTGCTCAAGCAGCACGACCATGGCAGCCGGTGGGCCGGTTGCCATAGGTAAACAGGAAGGTCTGGTGCTTGCGCATGGCCCCAGTATGCCCCGGCGACGGTCGGTGTCCAAGCCGGTTCGCATGGTAAGACCCGAGGCGGCGCCGGGGGAGGGACACCCGCCGGGGCGGGGGAGGTGACGGCGGGCGGGGCCGGGCCACCCGCCCGGCTCGGTAGAATCGGGGGTACCAAGCCCCCCGCCCGACCGCCGGAAGGCACCCCGTGTCATCAGCGACTCCCGCTGCCGCCGCCCCCGACACCGTCCTGGTCGTCGACTTCGGCGCGCAGTACGCCCAGCTCATCGCCCGTCGTGTCCGCGAGGCGCGGGTCTACAGCGAGATCGTGCCGAGCTCCATGCCGGTCGAGGAGATCCTCGCCAAGAACCCGGCGGCCATCATCCTGTCCGGCGGCCCCTCCTCGGTGTACGAGCCCGGCGCCCCGACCCTGGACCGCTCCCTGTTCGAGGCCGGCGTCCCCGTCTTCGGCATGTGCTACGGCTTCCAGCTGATGGCGCAGACCCTCGGCGGCACCGTCGACAACTCCGGCGCCCGCGAGTACGGCCGCACCGACCTCACGGTCTCCAAGCCGTCCTCCACCCTCTTCGAGGGCACCCCCGCCGAGCAGGCCGTGTGGATGTCGCACGGCGACGCCTGCTCCGCCGCGCCCGAGGGCTTCGCCGTCACCGGCTCCACGGACGTGGTCCCGGTCGCCGCCTTCGAGAACGACGAGAAGAAGCTCTACGGCGTCCAGTACCACCCCGAGGTCATGCACTCCACGTACGGGCAGCAGGTGCTGGAGCACTTCCTGTACCGGGGAGCGGGCCTGCGCCCCGACTGGACCACGGGCAACGTGATCGAGGAGCAGGTCGCGGCCATCCGCGAGCAGGTCGGCGACAAGCGGGCCATCTGCGGCCTGTCCGGCGGCGTGGACTCCGCCGTCGCCGCCGCCCTCGTCCAGAAGGCCATCGGCACCCAGCTGACCTGCGTCTACGTCGACCACGGTCTGATGCGCAAGGGCGAGACCGAGCAGGTCGAGAAGGACTTCGTCGCGGCGACCGGCGTACAGCTCAAGGTCGTGGACGCCGAGGAGAGGTTCCTCAAGGCGCTCGCCGGGGTCTCGGACCCCGAGGAGAAGCGGAAGATCATCGGGCGCGAGTTCATCCGCGTCTTCGAGCAGGCGCAGCTGGAGATCCTCGAGGAGGACGGCCCCGAGGTCGCCTTCCTCGTGCAGGGCACGCTCTACCCGGACGTCGTCGAGTCCGGCGGCGGCACCGGCACCGCCAACATCAAGTCCCACCACAACGTGGGCGGACTCCCCGAGGACATCGAGTTCGAGCTGGTCGAGCCGCTGCGCCAGCTGTTCAAGGACGAGGTCCGGATGGTCGGCGCCGAGCTGGGCCTGCCGGAGGAGATCGTCCAGCGCCAGCCGTTCCCGGGCCCCGGCCTCGGTATCCGGATCGTCGGCGAGGTCACCAAGGAGCGGCTCGACCTGCTCCGCGAGGCCGACGCCATCGCCCGCGAGGAGCTGACCGCGGCCGGCCTCGACCGCGACATCTGGCAGTGCCCGGTGGTGCTGCTCGCCGACGTCCGCTCCGTCGGCGTCCAGGGCGACGGCCGCACCTACGGCCACCCGATCGTCCTGCGTCCCGTCTCGTCCGAGGACGCCATGACCGCCGACTGGTCCCGGCTGCCGTACGACGTGCTCTCCAAGATCTCGACCCGGATCACCAACGAGGTCAAGGACGTCAACCGGGTCGTCCTCGACGTGACCTCGAAGCCGCCGGGGACGATCGAGTGGGAGTGAGCCGCGAGGCTCCCTCCACGTGCGCCTGACGGTGCGCACGGGCTGACCGGGCTGCCAGATCTCGACGACGAGGTACGCGTGGTCCTCCACGGAGGTCCGCACGACCTCCGTCAGCTCGGTCCGGAAGAGGTGGAACGGCTCCGGCGGTTCCACCTCTTTCCCGTACCCGTCCTTCACCGCGGGGTCCGCGACCTCCACCGCCCGTCCGGTGATCCGCACGTCCCCGCCGCTCATGCCGGTGCCCGCTCCGGGGTCGGCCTTTCTGCCGGGTGACCGGCCGGGGGTCAACACGGCGACCGGCGCATCACCCCCGCTGAGCGGACCCGCAGCGGGGCGGCGGGCGGACGGGGGCCGGAGTACGGCACAATTCGCTTTCGTCCCAAGGGACTTAGAGGCTTGGACGGCTTCTTCCCACGGTCGCTCGGGACGGTTTCTCACCAGGGTGCGGGAAGGCGGGCGTCGGGCGTGGCGGTGCAGGAGGCGAGACGCGGGAGCGGCTCGGACAAGGGCGCGTACGAGGCGGCGCACGGCGGTGGCTGCACCTGCGGGGACTGCCCGCACGGGGCCCGTGAGGGGCACCGCCGGGCGGTCGCCGCGTTCCTGAGGCGGCGGGACGAGTTCGCGGCCGGGCAGGGCCTTCCGGCGGCGGTGGCCCACTCGGCCTCCGCCTCCCGCCAGTGGGTCTCGGAGGAGTTGACCCAGTCCGCGGAAGCCGTCGCCGAACGCGGCCGGGCCGAGGGCGACGCCTGGCTCGCGGGGCTGGGCCGGCGCACTGCGGCCGCCGTGTGGGCGGGGACCGTCCTGCTGCTGCTCGGGCAGTGCCTCACCGCCGTCGGCGCCGGCTGGTCGGCGGCGCGCACCGCCGGGCTGGCGGCGGCGCTGGTGCTGGCCGGGGCGCTGACGGCGGCGTCGTACTTCCACCGGGCCCGGGGCGGCGCGCTGGCCCCGGTCGTCGGCGAGGACAACCGGCTGTCCACCTCCCGTGCCGTGGCGGCGGCCTGGGTCCTCTTCGTCGCCTACGCGGTGCTCGTGCTGGCCGGGCAGCTGGCCGTCGCCTCGGACGCGGACCGGCGCGACGCGCTGATCTCGGGCCTCGGGCTGGGCCGCGGCACCGGCACCGTGACGGTGCTCGCGGTGGTCTGCGGGATCGCGGTCCTGGTGCGCCGGGTGGTCGGGCTGCGCGTGCTGGGACAGCGGTTGCAGAAGGTACGGGCCGACCGGCCGCGCGCCTCCGACCTGCTGACGGACGACGCCGGCCGCGGCACCTTCGCCGACATCCAGTACGTCGTGATCGCCGCCGTGGCCCTCGTGTTCGCGGCCGTGCGCCTGGCCCGCCGCCCGGAGCAGCTGCCCGACCTGCCGTGGGGCCTGGCGGTGGTGGTGCTCGTGTCGGCGGCGACCTACGTGGCCGGGAAGTACGCCGAGGGCGGCCGGCCGGTGATCCTCTCCGTGGTCCGGGCCCGGGAGGCCGGCGACCTGGACGCGCCGATCCGCACCGGCGACGACATCGAGATCCGCGGCGCGGGCTTCGTGCCGCCGGGCGCCCAGCGGGCGGACCGGCTGTCCCGGATGGTCGTCCGGATCGGCGCGGTCAACGTCCACGTGCCCCTGGTCCCGGTGACGGGCGGCTTCAGCAACCCGACGGACGACCTGCTCACGGTGCCCGTCCCGGCGGACGTCGAACCGGGCCGGGTGGACGTCCAGGTGGTCACCGGGGCGGGCGTGGAGACCAACCGGTACGCGATCGACGTGACGGACTGACACCCCGCGCCCCGGCCCGGCGGCCGGCCGGCGTCGGTGACCTGTCGGAACACGGTGAGAAACCGGTCGCCGAGGGGTGAGCGGGGACCCCCTGTCGTACGTATGGTCTGCTGGGGGGTCCGGGCACACGGGGCGAGAGGCGGCTGGCGATGATGACTCACGGTGTGCGGACGGACGTCCACCTCTCCCCCGGGGGCGGGGGGACCTGGCGGGACCACGCCGCCCGGTACGCGCTCGTCCCGCTGCGCATCTTCCTCGGCGTCACCTTCGTCTACGCCGGCCTGGACAAGCTCACCGACAGCGCCTTCATGAAGGACGCGGGCGCCGGCTCCGTCGGCGACATGATGCGTGCCGTCCGCGACTCCTCGGCCGTCCCCGCCCTGGTCGACCTCGCCCTGAAGAGCCCGTCCGGCTTCGGCTACGCCATCGCCCTGGGCGAGCTGGCGGTCGGTCTCGGCACGCTGCTCGGACTCCTCACCCGGATCGCGGCGCTCGGCGGCGCGCTGATCTCGCTCAGCCTGTGGCTGACCGTCAGCTGGGCCTCCGACCCGTACTACTACGGGAACGACCTCGCCTACCTGATGGCCTGGCTCCCCCTCGTCCTCGCGGGTGCCCCGCTGCTGTCCCTGGACGCCGTGCTGCGCTCCCGGCGCCGGCGCCGCACCGGCGGCTACCGGTAGCGGCGGCCGCCCCCGCTGCCCGTCAGCGGGGGAAGCCGGTCTCCGGCTCGTCCGGCGCCGTCGCGCGGCGCGCCCCGCGGCGCCGGTGGACGGAGCGGGCCACGACCCCGACCGCGCCGGCGGTGCAGAGCCCGCCCGTGACGACCGGGACCAGCACGAACCACGGCGTCTCCCACAGGCCGCCCGCGTCGCCGGCGTAGACGACTCCGGCCAGCATCAGGAAGACACCGGCCACCAGCCGCCCCGGCTGGAACTCATGACGCCACACGGGTCACCTCCGCCTGACCGACGCCGACCTGGAGGTCGAGGTCGAGCGTGCCGCCGTTCCCGCCGCCCTCGGCGGGAGGCAGGGTGATCTCCTTGTGCTTGCCCGGTGCCACGTCCACGTCCTTCTCGTCGTCGCCCGGCAGCTGGATGTCGCCCACCCCCACCTCGACACTGAGCCGCACGGTCACGTCCCTCGGCACCACCACCCGTATCCGTCCCACGCCCACGTCCGCCCGGGTGGTCAGCGTCCGTCCCTCGGCCAGGTCGAGGCGGGACAGGTCGAGGGTGCCGCTGCCCGCGCCGACGTCGTACCGGTCGCGCACGTCGGCGACCGCGGTGGGCCGCCAGGTGGTGCGCACCCATTCGGTGCCGACCTCCTGGGGGATCGCGGTCGTCCCGGCGAGCAGGCCCGCCGTGACGACCGCGAGGAAGACCGAGCCGGCTCCCGTACGCCCGAGGAAGGCGCTGACCGCGATACCGAGGCCGAAGGCGGCGAGGGCACACGCGAGCCCGGTTTGCAGGCTGGTGGCGAGCGTCCGGTCGTCCCAGGTCAGCCGGGTCCCGAGGAAGCCCGCGAGCAGGGCGAGGAGGAACACCCAGCCGCCGATCCCCCGGGAGCCGCGCACCTGCGGCGACCGGGAACCGAGGTCGTCCTCCAGGGCCCGGTCGCGGCGCCCCCGGGTCCCGCGGCCGATGGTGACGGCCGCCGCGACGTCGCGGCGCGCGGAGTCCGGCGGGCCCCACATGTATCCCGTCCCGCCGTCGTGCGTGCCGTCCTTGACGATGGGGTCCCGCCACCAGGAGGGCCAGGTGTACATGATCGGCGGTGCCTGGGCCTCCGGCGGGGCGTCGGCGACGGCCTGGGCCGACAGCGGGTCCGGCTCGGGCGTCCGGCGGTGCCGCGACCAGTATCCGGCGCCCGCCAGCAGCAGGGAGAGGACGACGGCGAAGGTCAGCACGCCGCCGTTGTGCAACATGGTGAGGAAGACCCCGCAGCCGACCAGGGCGAAGAGCACGGCCGCCAGGGCCTGGCCGTCGACCCGGCCGGTCAGCAGCTTGCGCACCTCGTTCTCCTCCTCGTCGTCGTACGGGACGAAGAGCCAGGCGAAGCCGTAGAAGAGGAGACCGATGCCGCCGGTCGCGGAGAGCACCGCGAGGGTGATCCGGAAGATCACCGGATCCAGGTCGCACTGCCGGCCGAGACCCGCGCACACTCCGGCGAGCGTCTTGTGCCGCCGGTCGCGCCGGAACCGGTGCGGCGGCCCGGGAGCATCCGCGCCGCCGACGGCGCCCGCGCCGGCCGTGGCGCCCGCGCCGCCCGCACCGGCGTCCGCGGCGGGCGCGGCACCCTGCGGCCCGTCGCCCTGCGGGGGGCGCGGGCCGGAGCCGGGTCCCGGACCCGTCGCGGCGTGCTCGTGATCTGTCATGCGTCCATGGTGACGGCCGTGACGCCGTGACGGGAGCCGGTTCGACCCTGGTCGGACCCTGATATCGGCCCTGACTCCGGGCCCGGGAGGCGTTCGAGGCGCGCCGGGAGCGCCACGGGCCGAAGATCAGGGGCGAGTGGGGGAACGACCCTGATGCCCCTACTCCCGCCCGCGTGTGAACATCGGTGTCATGCCGGAAGCCGCAGCAGCACCCGTCGTCGGACCGCGGCCGCCGCGCAAGCTCTACCGCAGCAGCGACGGACGCTGGCTCGGCGGGGTGGCGCGGGGGCTCGCCGGGCATCTCGGGCTGCCCGTGATCTGGGTCCGGTTCGCCTTCGTCGGCCTGTTCATGGCCGACGGCCTGGGCGCGCTGCTGTACGCGGCCTTCTGGTTCTTCGTGCCGCTGGGGGTCGGGGGCGTGGAGGCGCAGAAGCCGCCGTCCCTCGTCACCTCCGAGACGACGCCGGACGGCCGCCGCCGGCTCGTGGCCCGTAGACCGGACAAGGGGCAGATGGTCGCGCTGCTCCTCATGGTCGTCGTCGCCCTGGTCTTCGTGGGCAACGTCGACCTGGGCGGCGGGGCCAAGGCGTACCTCTGGCCGACCGTGCTCGTCGGCGCGGGCGTCGCCCTCGTCTGGCGCCAGGCGGACAACGCGCGCCGGGCCCGCTGGGCCGAGGTGGGACGCCACCGCCGGACCGTCACCCTGCTGCGCTCGGTGGCGGGCGTCCTGCTGGTGACGGCGGGCGTCACCGGCATCTTCGTCCTCCAGGGGTCCGCGGCCCACCTCGGTTCGGTCCTCCAGGCGGCCCTCGCCGTCCTCGTCGGCATCACCCTCCTCGCCGGCCCCTACCTGGTCCGGATGACGCAGGACCTGTCCGAGGAGCGGCTGATGCGCATCCGCGCGCAGGAGCGCGCCGAGGTCGCCGCACACGTCCACGACTCCGTGCTGCACACCCTGACGCTGATCCAGCGCAACGCGGAGAACGCGGGCGAGGTGCGCCGCCTGGCCCGCGCCCAGGAGCGCGACCTGCGCACCTGGCTCTACAAGCCGGAGGGCAACGGCAAGGACGAGGACGACGAGCCCACCACCCTCGCCGAGGCCGTGAAGCGCAACGCGGCGGAGGTCGAGGACAAGCACGGCGTCCCCATCGAGGTGGTGGTCGTCGGCGACTGCCCGCTCGACGAGCGGACCAGCGCACAGATGCAGGCCGCGCGTGAAGCGATGGTGAACGCGGCCAAGTACGGTGGCGAGGGCGGCGCCGTACAGGTCTTCGCCGAAGTCGAGGGCAGGACGGTCTTCGTGTCCGTCCGGGACCGCGGCCCCGGCTTCGACCTGGACTCGATACCCGCCGACCGCATGGGCGTCAGAGAATCGATCATCGGCCGGATGGAGCGCAACGGCGGCACGGCGCGGCTGCGCGCGGTGCCGGACGGCGGCACGGAGGTCGAACTGGAGATGGAGAGGGCGGAGAAGACGTCATGAGCGACCCGACCGAGGCGAACCGAACGGCGGGAGCGGGCGGAGCGGCCGAGCCCGCGCGGCCGGCCGGTGACGGCGCGGGGGAGCGCCGCGTACGCGTGGTGCTCGTCGACGACCACCGCATGTTCCGCACCGGCGTCCAGGCCGAGATCGGCCAGACCGCCGAGACCGGGGTCGAGGTCGTCGGGGAGGCCGCCGACGTGGACCAGGCCGTCACGGTCATCACCGCGACCCGCCCCGAGGTCGTCCTGCTCGACGTGCACCTCCCCGGCGGAGGCGGGGTCGAGGTGCTGCGCCGCTGCGCGCCCCTGATGAGCGACGCCGAGCGGCCCGTCCGCTTCCTCGCGCTGTCCGTCTCGGACGCGGCGGAGGACGTGATCGGCGTGATCCGCGGCGGCGCCCGGGGCTACGTGACCAAGACCATCAACGGCACCGACCTGGTCGACTCCGTCTTCCGCGTACAGGAGGGGGACGCCGTCTTCTCCCCGCGGCTGGCCGGCTTCGTCCTCGACGCGTTCGCCTCCACCGACGCCCCGCCGGTCGACGAGGACCTCGACCGGCTCACCCAGCGCGAGCGCGAGGTGCTGCGCCTGATCGCCCGCGGCTACGCCTACAAGGAGATCGCCAAGCAGCTGTACATCTCGGTGAAGACGGTCGAGTCCCACGTGTCGGCGGTCCTGCGCAAGCTCCAGCTGTCCAACCGGCACGAGCTGACCCGCTGGGCGACGGCACGACGGCTGGTCTGACCGCCCCGCGACAGGTGTCTCAGGCCACCCGCGCGGCCCCCGCGAACGGCATCTCGTCGACGGGGGCCACGCGGACCGGCGCCGACGGGTTCGGGGCGTGGATCATCTGCCCGTTGCCGACGTAGATGCCGACGTGGCTGATGCCCGAGTAGAAGAAGACCAGGTCGCCCGGGAGGAGTTCGGACCGTGAGACCCGGCGGCCCGTGTCGATCTGGGCGTAGGTCGTGCGCGGCAGGGAGATTCCGGCGGCCCGGTAGGCGGCCTGGGTGAGGCCCGAGCAGTCGAAGGCGTTCGGGCCGGTCGCGCCCCACACGTAGGGGCTGCCGAGCTTCTGGTAGGCGTAGGCGACGGCCGCCGCCGCCCGGGGGTTGGGTGCCTGGGCGGACGCGGCCAGGCCCTCCCGGGGCCCGGCGGAAGAGGCGCGGGAGGCGCGGGGAGCACCGTCCGCGGTCGCCCCGCCGGCGCCGGCGCGTTCCTCGGCGGTCAGCCGGGACAGCAGGCGGCGGGCCGCCTCCAGCTTGCCGTTGACGGTCTCGCGGTGGCGTCTCAGCTCGGCCCGTCGCGACGTGAGCGAGGCCACCTCGATGCGGGCCGCGCCGCGCAGCTGCTCGATGTCGCGGAGCTCCTTGCGCACCCGCCCGACGGCCGCGGACTGCCGGCTGCCCGCGCGCTCGGCGAACGCGGCGCCGTCGAGGTAGCGGTCCGGGTCGGAGGAGAGCGCGAGTTGCAGCGCCGGGTCCAGGCCACCGCTGCGGTACTGCGCGGCCGCGACCGCGCCCAGCGCCTCCCGCGCCGTGTTCAGCCGGTCCTCCTTGCGGGCGGCCTCGTCCCGCAGCTCCTCCAGGCGCCGTTCCGCGGCATCCGCCTTCTCCTTCGTGCCGTTGTACTTCTCCGTGGCCACCTCTGCCTCCTGGTAGAGCTTGTCCACCTTGGCCCTGACCTGCGCCGCCGTCGGCTGCGGATCGGCGTGACCGGTACCGCCCAGCCCCGCCGCGGTGGCCGCGCCCGCGAGGGTGAGGGTGGCCGCGGTACGGGCTCTGCCGCCGCCCGTCGCGCGCTGTCGCGGCCTGCGGTGCGTTCCCACCTGTGCTCCACGTCCTTCCGTACGACTCGACTCCGGCCCGCGCCGGGTCGGCTCCGGTCCGCGCCGGCTGCCCGGGCCAGGACGCTAGGCGCGTCGGTAACGGTCCGGTGACGGGATGCGCGGAAGTGGCGGTACCGGATCGACGGCGACCGTAAGTGAGCGTCACCCCCGTCGGAGCCCGTCGTCTTCACACAGGGTGATGACCGATATGCCGGACCGGGGGCGGGCGGGGTGCGTGAGCTGTTATGGGAGCGCCGAGGCGGCCCGGTGCCCGGGCGGGTGCGGGTGCTCACTAGGCTCCGGCCTCATGGACGTACTCATCCACCTCTTCGTCGGCCTGCACATCGTCGGGATCGCCGCGCTCCTCGGGGGGTTCCTGACCCAGATGAAGGCGATGGGCCGGGGCACCGCCAGGTACACCCCCGCGATGCTGCACGGCGCGCTGACGATGCTGGTCACCGGTGCCGTCCTGATCGGCCTCAACCAGGCTCAGGACCACCCCGTCGACAACGTCAAGATGGGCGTGAAGCTCGCCCTCCTGATCGTGATCCTCGGCCTGGTCTACGTGAAGCGCGACGACGAGAAGGTGGAGAAGCCGCTGTTCGCCCTGGTGGGCGCGCTGACCCTGGCGAACGTCTTCATCGCGGTGCTGTGGACCTGACCGCCCCGGCGTCCCCGGGACCGGACCGCAGCCCCGCCCGGGCCTGGGCGACCGCCCCCGCCGCGACCGCCAGCCACCCGGCCACCGCGATCCACAGCAGCGCCCGGCCGGGCGCGTCCAGCCACGGGACGTCGACGGCGGCGGCCACCGACAGCGTCGCCGCCGCCGTCATGCCGAGCGGGAAGACCGTCGACCAGCGGCGCACGTCGTAGCGGACGCGGGGCCAGGCGATCTCGGCCGCCAGCAGCACGGCGTACCAGGCGAGGTCGAGGGCGAGCAGGAAGACGGTCAGGTCGTGGAGCACGGCCTGGTCGTCGGCGTTCCACAGGTACATGCCGGTGCCGGCCGCCGCGAGCAGCTTGGAGCCGGCCAGCGCCGAGATGGCGAGCGCGCCGCCCGCCACCCAGTGGTCCCCGGAACCCCGGGCCACCTGCCGCAGATCGAAGCGGAACAGCGCGATCAGATAGAGCGCGATCCCCAGCCAGAACGGCACCAGGGCCGTGTGCGCCAGCCACGGGGTCGAGGTGGCCGCGGCCAGCGTGGCGGCCAGCACGGCGAGCCCCTCCGTGGCCACGCAGCCCAGGAACACCGCCCCCGGCATCCTCCGCCCCCAGTGCCGCACCACCAGAGACAGCAGCCACGGCCACAGCAGGGCCGACAGCGCCAGCAGCACCGCCGCCAGCAGCGTCCAACCGAGCAGAGAGAACCGGGTACCGAGCACGGTCGTCGCGGCCACGGCGGTGAGCGCGCCCGGCGTCCCCGCCTGCTTCACCCACTGCGCCCGCTCGACGAGCAGCAGGTAGACGAAGTTCGCCGCCAGCGTGAGCCAGGCGGCACAGGCCAGGACCAGGGCGATCCGGGACAGCACCTCGCGGCCCGTCAGATGCAGGGCGACCGACACGATGCCGGTCGCCATCACCGCGGCCCCGGCGGCCGGCGGGCGCTGCGCCCACCAGGCGCGCAGAGCGTGGGGACGGGTGGCCGCTGCCGAGGACGCCGATGACATGGGCTCGATGCTAAGGACCCCGGTCGGTCAGGCCGGGCGCACCACGCTGTGGATCGACGACTCGCCGTCGTAGAAGATCGACTCCTCGCGGACGTACGCGCCCGGCTTCGGGGCGTGGATCATCATGCCGTCACCGATGTACAGGCCGACGTGGCTGATGTCGTCGTAGAAGAAGACCAGGTCACCGGGTTGCGCCTGGGAGACGGGGACGGTCGTGCCCGCGTCGACCTGGTCGTAGGTGACGCGCGGCAGGCTCACGCCCGCGGCCTTCCAGGCGGCCTGGGTCAGGCCCGAGCAGTCGTAGGAGCCGGGGCCGGTGGCGCCCCAGACGTACGGCTTGCCGATCTGGGCGCGGGCGAAGGCGATCGCCTTCTCGGCCCTGGTGCCGTTCGAGGTGTCCGGCGTCGAGGACCCCGAGGAACCGGTGCCGCCGGAGGTCCCCGGAGAACCGGATCCGGCGCCGCTCTCCTGCTGCTGGGCGGCCTCCTCCTGCCGCTTGCGCTCCGCCTCCTGCGCCGCCTGCCGCTTCGCCAGCTCGGCGGCCTTGCGGGCGGCCTCCTGCTGCTTCTTCTTCTCGATCGCCGCGAGCCGGGCCTTCTCCTCGGCGGTCAGCTCCGACAGCAACTGCCGCGCGGTGGCCAGCTTCTTCTGGACGGTCGACTTGGCCGTCTTGAGGTCGTTCTGCGATGCGGTGAGCGTCCCGAGGCTCTCGGTGGCCTCCCGGCGCTTCTTCATCGTCTCGGACTGCTGGGTGACGTAGTCGTCGACGGCGCTCTTCTGCCGGCCCGTGAGCCGGTTCATCAGCTGGTTCTGGTCGAAGTAGTCCTGCGGCGAGTCCGCGAGCAGCAGGGTCGCGGTCTCCGGGACGGCGGCGCCGGTGCGGTACTGGGCGGAGGCGAAGGAACCCAGCTCCTCGCGCGCGTCGTTGAGGTCCTGGGTGCGGCGGGCGACGTCGTCGAGGAGCGTGTCGACCTTCTTGCGCTGCTTGGTGGTCCTCTCCTTGGCCGCGTTGTACTTCTCGGTCGCCGACCCGGCCTGGCGGTAGAGGTCGTCGACCTTCTTCTCGACCTCCTCAAGGGTCGGCCGGTCGTCCGACGGCGCGGCGTTCGCGGTCTGGGACAGCAGGGCGACGGAGGTGAGGGCCGCGGTGGCGAGGGCCGGGGTGCGCATGCCCGCGACGCGGGCGCCGGTGGGACGCGACTTGCGGTGCGACGCCAAGGAGGCGACTCCTTCCAGTGCTCCGCCTACCGGGTCGGCGAGGGGGGTACCTCCCAGGCCGTTCGGGCACTGGGGGAGGGTTCGGGCGGTTCGGAAGGGTTGCCCTGCGGCGCACCGGCCCCTCGTCGAGGGCGGTGCGGCCTATTCCCCCCAAGGTCTCGGTGGGTCCCCGGCTCCGGGTGCCGTGCGGGCAGTCCGGACTCGGCGGAGGCCGCGCGGCCCGGCGAGGTTCGCCGGAGGGGGTCGAGCGGCCTGACCCGCACCGTAGCCAACTCGTGTGGCCGCTGTGAAGGTTGCTGGGTGATATGCCCGATACATTTTCGTGACCTTTCGTTCGAGCGCCTTCGGGCCGCTCGCAGTCGTCACCCTTCGTGTTCCGGCCGGTCGCGGGGCGTGCCCGTGTCCGGGAAGCCGGTCATTTTCCGGGGTGGCACCGGGTTGTCGGTGGGGCGCCCTAGACTCGGAGAGCGATGAGCAGCCTCTTTGACGACAGCTTCCTGGCGAGCCTCCAGACCCCCCGGGGTCACGACGAGGAACCTCCGCCGCCGCCCGAGGACGATCACGGACCGGAGCCGGTCCCGCACGATCTGTTCGGCGGGAAGTTCGACGTGCCTCCGGACCGGGACACCCACTACCGGGACGGCGCCCCGCGCCCCGCCCTGGACGCCGCCGCCCTCCTGGAGGGGCTGAACGACAACCAGCGCGCCGCCGTCGTCCACTCCGGCTCCCCTCTGCTCATCGTGGCCGGTGCCGGCTCCGGCAAGACCCGCGTCCTCACCCACCGCATCGCCCACCTGCTGGCCGAGCGGCACGTCCACCCCGGGCAGATCCTCGCGATCACCTTCACCAACAAGGCCGCGGGCGAGATGAAGGAGCGGGTGGAACAGCTCGTCGGCCCGCGGGCGAACGCGATGTGGGTCATGACCTTCCACAGCGCCTGCGTCCGCATCCTGCGCCGCGAGTCCAAGAAGCTCGGCTTCACCTCGTCGTTCTCGATCTACGACGCCGCCGACTCCAAGCGGCTCATGGCGCTGGTCTGCCGCGACCTCGACCTGGACCCGAAGCGCTACCCGCCGAAATCCTTCAGCGCGAAGATCAGCAACCTGAAGAACGAGCTGATCGACGAGGAGGACTTCGCGGCCCAGGCCGCCGACGGCTTCGAGAAGACCCTCGCCCAGGCCTACGCCATGTACCAGTCGCGGCTGCGTGAGGCCAACGCCCTCGACTTCGACGACCTGATCATGACGACGGTCAACCTGCTCCGCGCCTTCCCCGACGTCGCCGAGCACTACCGCCGCCGCTTCCGGCACGTCCTGGTCGACGAGTACCAGGACACCAACCACGCCCAGTACGCCCTGGTGCGCGAGCTGGTCGGCGTGCCCTCGGAGCACGCTGTCGACGTGCCGCCGGAGGCCGAGGTCCCGCCCGCCGAGCTGTGCGTGGTGGGCGACGCCGACCAGTCGATCTACGCCTTCCGCGGCGCCACCATCCGCAACATCCTCCAGTTCGAGGAGGACTACCCGGACGCGACGACGATCCTCCTGGAGCAGAACTACCGCTCCACGCAGACGATCCTCAGCGCCGCCAACGCGGTCATCGAGCGCAACGAGTCCCGCCGCCCCAAGAACCTGTGGACCAACCAGGGCAGCGGCGCGCAGATCACCGGGTACGTCGCCGACACCGAGCACGACGAGGCGCAGTTCGTCGCCGACGAGATAGACCGCCTCACCGACGCGGGCGACGCGAAGGCAGGCGACGTCGCCGTCTTCTACCGGACCAACGCGCAGTCCCGTGTCTTCGAAGAGGTCTTCATCCGCACCGGCCTGCCCTACAAGGTCGTCGGCGGCGTCCGCTTCTACGAGCGCAAGGAGGTCCGGGACGTCCTGGCCTACCTGCGGGTGCTGGCCAACCCGGAGGACTCGGTGCCGCTGCGCCGCATCCTCAACGTCCCCAAGCGCGGCATCGGCGACCGCGCCGAGGCGATGATCGACGCCCTCGCCCAGCGCGAGAAGATCAGCTTCCCGCAGGCGCTGCGGCGCGTCGACGAGGCGTACGGCATGGCCGCGCGCTCGGCGAACGCCGTCAAGCGGTTCAACACGCTGATGGAGGACCTGCGCACCATCGTCGAGTCCGGGGCCGGACCGGCGACCGTTCTTGAGGCGATCCTCGAACGCACCGGATACCTGGCCGAGTTGCAGGCCTCCACCGACCCGCAGGACGAGACCCGTATCGAGAACCTCCAGGAACTCGCGGCGGTCGCCCTGGAGTTCGAGCAGGAGCGGGCCGAGGGCGAGGAGGCCGGCACGCTGGCCGACTTCCTGGAGAAGGTCGCGCTCGTGGCGGACTCCGACCAGATCCCGGACGAGGAGGACGGCGACGGCGTCGTCACCCTGATGACCCTGCACACCGCCAAGGGCCTGGAGTTCCCGGTCGTCTTCCTCACCGGCATGGAGGACGGCGTGTTCCCGCACATGCGCGCCCTCGGTCAGGCCAAGGAGCTGGAGGAGGAGCGGCGCCTCGCCTACGTCGGCATCACGCGCGCCCGCGAACGCCTCTACCTGACCCGGTCGACGCTGCGCAGCGCCTGGGGCCAGCCGTCGTACAACCCGCCCTCGCGCTTCCTGGAGGAGATCCCGGCTCCCCACCTGGAGTGGAAGCGCACCGGGGCGAACGGGCCCGCGCCGTCGGCGGCGGTCTCGGGCGTGGCGGCCTCGCTGTCGTCGTCCCGGTCCCGGTCCTCGGCTTCGGGTGCGTCCGGCTTCGCCACCCGCCGGTCGTCCGGCGCCGAGCAGCCGACGGTCTCGCTGGCGGTCGGCGACCGCGTCACGCACGACCAGTTCGGCCTCGGCACGGTGGTCGGGGTCAAGGGCACCGGGTCGAACGCCGAGGCGACGATCGACTTCGGCGACACCAAGCCGAAGCGGCTGCTGCTGCGGTACGCGCCGGTGGAGAAGCTCTGAGGGCGGGCCCCGGGGCGGCGTGGCGAGGGGCCGGGCTTCCGTCCGGGCCGGTCGTCGCCGCCCGGCCGGGACGATCGCCGGTCCGGCCCGGCGGAGCGGTCTGCCCGGTCTGCCTGGTCTGCTGAGACGTTACGGCGTCACGTCGGGTTGAGGCCGTGGCTGCGCAGCCACGGGAGCGGGTCGATCGACGAGCCGCCCGCCGGGCGCACCTCGAAGTGCAGGTGCGGGCCGGTGGAGTTGCCCGAGTCGCCGGAGAACGCGATCGCGTCGCCCGCTTTGACGGTCGTACCCGAGGGAACCTGGTAACCGGAGAGGTGGCAGTACCAGGTCTCCGTGCCGTCCTTCGCGGTCACGATCATCATGTTGCCGTACGCGCTGTTGAACTGCGTCCGCACGGTGCCGTCGGTCGCCGCCATGACGGTCGTGCCCTGCAGCACGGGGAAGTCGATGCCGGTGTGCGAGGACATCCAGTTGATGCCGGCCTGGCCGTAGTACGCGCTGAGGCCGTGCTGCTTCACGGGGAGCGCGAACTTGGGGCGCAGCCGCTCCTTGCGGGCCGCTTCCTCCGCCGCCCGCCTCTTCTCCGCGGCCTGCTCCGCCTTGAGGTCGATGCGCTCCTGTGTCCGGCTGGCGCGGTCCGCGAAGTCGTTGGCGCCGGCGGCCAGGCTCGTGAGCTGGGTGTCCAGCGTGTTGTTGGCGGCGGACGGTTTCACCGGCGCGGCCTGCGCGTTGCCCGGGTCCGGCGCCGACGCCGCGGTGTCCGTGCCGTCGTCCCCGGTCAGGTTGCCCACGGACGCGGCGGCGATACCGGCGACGCTCATCACGCAGGCCGAGGGGACGGCGATGGTCAGCAGCGCGGAGCGCTTCGCGGGCTGACGGCGACGGGAACGCGCCCCGGCGCGGGAGCCGGCGCGGGAGGCCGGGATGCGGGCGGCCGACGTGCTCTCCTCCTGGCCGTCCAGGAGACCGGTCATCGTGGGGAGTTCGCCGGTGGCGGCCAACTCACCGTCGTAAGGCGCGGATTCGGCCGGTTCCGTCGATGCGGCGAAGCCGGCGTCCGCGGCGACGGGGGAGCCGTCCGGCGGGGTGTCGTCCGGCGCGGGGTGTCCGGCGGCCGGATCGGTCGGGTCCTCGACCGAGGCGGGGTTCGCGTTCCACTGTGTGGCGTCGTAGGCGCCGGTGTCCATCGGACCGCCCGCGAACGCGCCGGTGTCGAAGGTCTGCGTGCCCCAGTGCCACTGCTGGGTCCCGTCGGCCGGTCCGCCCGACTGGTCCGGCGAACTCCAGGCCCCGGTGTCCCACTGCCCGGTGGCCTCGCCCGTCGCCTGCGGCGGCACGGGACCCGGCTGCTGCTGGTATCCGGCCGTCCAGGACGTCGTGTCGTAGGCGCCGGTGTCGTAGGCGGCGTGGTGCTGGGCCGCGTACGCGTCGTAGGGCAGGTGCTGCGCGCCGCCCGTGGACCACTGGGTGGCGTCGTGCGCGCCCGTGGCGTCGTGGGTGCCGGTGTAGTGGCCCGGCATGCTGCCGAAGAGGGGGTCCGCGTCGAAGGCCGAGGAGTCGATCCCGCCGGTGGAGAAACCGGTGGTCTCGTAGCCGCCGTACGTGGTGAGGTCGCCGTACTGGGCCTCCCCTGTGCCGTACGACGCGTAGTGCGCCGATGCGGCGTCGGAAGCCGGAGCCGGGGTGGTCGTGCTCCCCGACGGGTGACGGTCGTTCACCAACTTCTCTTTCGCCTCGACAACAGGGGCTGCCAGAGCAGTGCGGCGACTGTACCCGGCGGTATACGGGCACGACAATCTTCGGCAGGTTTCATGCCCGAAGGAAACGGGCAATCGGCCGTGTTTTGGGGGAGGGCGGGCGCGGGTTTGGCTTTGTGTTCGACTGTCGTTCGAGTCCGAACGGGTTGCGTCGGGCTCAGGCGATGGTCAGCCCGCCGGCTCGTTCGTCCGTGTCCGTCGCCGTTTCGCTCCCCGCTTCCGGTCCGGCCGTGTCCAGTGCCTGCCGGATGCCCGTGGCGACCGTGGGGTGCACGGGCAGGGCGAGATGGCCGATGCCGCTCACCCGTACGTTCTCCACGCTCAGGTCGGGGTGGTCCAGGCAGGCCGTCTCCAGCGGGTCCATCACGCGGTCCAGGTCGCTCCAGAAGCTGACGAACCGGGTGCGGCAACCGGGCGCCGGTCCGGTCAGCTCCTCGATCACCGCCGACCCGGGCCGCATCTGGCGCACGATGGGGTGCGCGTTCGCCAGCGGGACCACCCTGGTGCCGGCGTGCGGGGTGCCGAGGGTGACGAGGGTGCGGACCCGGCGGTCTCCGCCGAGGCGCTGCACGTAGTAGCGCGCGATCAGACCGCCCAGGCTGTGCCCGACGACGTCGACGCGCTCGCTGCCCGTCCGCTCGCAGATCTCCTCGATGTGCCGGCCGAGCAACTCGGCCGCGGTACGGATGTCGCAGGTCAGGGGGGAGTAGTTCAGCGACTCGATCTCGTGCCTGCCGTGCTGGACCAGGCTGCGGCGCAGCAGCAGGAAGACCGACCGGTTGTCGATGAAGCCGTGCAGCAGGACGACCGGGGGGCTGACGGGAACCGGCAGCCTGGAGGGCGGAGGGGACGGCTGCGCGTCGTCCTGCGCGTCCCGGGGCTCCGTCGGCCGCAGGGCCTGGACCGGGCGGCGCTCCTGGACGATCCCCGAGGGATAGAGGAGGAGATGCCCGGCGAGGATCGCGGCCTCCAGTGCGCTCGCCTTCAGGAGGGTCAGGGAGAGCCCCGTCAGCCGGCCCGGCAGGGCTGCCACGTCGGACAGCCCCCGGAGCGCCGGAAGCCCGGGAATGCCGGGAAGTCCGGAAAGCCCGGGGAGCGCCGGCAGACCGGGCAGAAGACGCTGGAAGAGCGGGAGAAGGGGCAGTGCTGCCGTGGTGACCTTCATGGGCCGACCTCCTGTCGGCACGCGCAGGGACGCCTCTGTCCCTCGTGTGCCCTCGTGGAGAGCCGTGACACCAGTGTTTGGTGGTGTTCGCGAGGTTTAAGTCCGCTCAAGTGTTCTGAGGTGCGTCGATGGGAGGCCGGTGGTGTAGGGGGAAGGGCGGCGAGGCTCGCCGCCGACCCGTGCTGCCCTCGCTGCGGCTCTGGCGTGCGCATGGTGTCGCCGCGGCCCGGAGCGGTACGCGGCGAACATGTCCCACCGTGTGATTTCCCCCTCTGTATCCACCGCGAAACTGCCGGTTGCGGGATGCTGGGGATAACGTTCGTTCACTTCCCCGGACGCTGTGGTGCGGCTTTTCCGCGCCGCGAGGACGGAAGTGTGCGGTACTTGTCGGTACGGATGGATGTAGTCGCTTCATGGAGGCAGTGATGGGTGTGGCAGCCGGTCCGATCCGCGTGGTGGTGGCCAAGCCGGGGCTCGACGGCCACGATCGCGGGGCCAAGGTGATCGCGCGGGCCCTGCGCGACGCCGGTATGGAGGTCATCTACACCGGGCTCCACCAGACTCCCGAGCAGATCGTCGACACCGCGATCCAGGAGGACGCCGACGCGATCGGCCTGTCCATCCTCTCCGGTGCCCACAACACGCTCTTCGCCGCCGTGATCGAGCTGCTCCGGGAGCGGGACGCCGCGGACATCCTGGTCTTCGGCGGCGGGATCATCCCCGAGGCGGACATCGCCCCGCTGAAGGACAAGGGCGTCGCGGAGATCTTCACGCCGGGCGCGACCACGGCGTCCATCGTCGACTGGGTCCGGGCGAACGTGCGGGAGCACGCGGGGGCGTAACGCGGCCCGCTCCGCCGGTGCGGGTTCTGTCGCACCGGCGTCGACACGGGTGTGGCCCGGACGGTCGCGGGTGTGACCGGACGGTCGCAAGTGTGGCCCGGACGGTCGCGGGTGTGGTTCGTTCGGACCGCCACGGGTGTGGCCACGGCGGCATCGAGTGCCACGGTCATGGCCCGGAGTGTCACGGTCATGGCGCGGACCGCCGCGGCCGCGGGGAGAGTCGGCGGGCAGAGTCGGCTGCTACCCCGCCCGGAGTTCCTCGGTCATCGCCGCCCGCAGGCGCAGTGTCGTGACGAGCCGCTGGAATGCCTCCGCCCAGTACCCACCGGCGCCCGGCGACGCGTCCTCCGACTCGTCCGGTATCGCCAGCAGGCCGTCGAGGCGGCCCGCGTCCGCCGGGTCGAGGCAGCGTTCGGCCAGGCCCATGACCCCGCTGAAACTCCACGGGTAGCTCCCGGCGTCCCGGGCGATGTCCAGCGCGTCGACCACCGCCCGGCCGAGCGGCACCGCCCACGGCACGGCGCACACGCCGAGCAGCTGGAACGCCTCGGACAAGCCGTGCGTCGCGATGAACCCGGCGACCCACTCGGCGCGTTCACCGGGGCCCAGTGTGCCGAGCAGCTTGGCCCGCTCGGCCAGGGACACCGCGCCGGGACCGCCGGCTTCGGGCGCCGTGGGCGCTCCCAGCAGTGCCCGCGCCCACGCGCCGTCGCGCTGTCGTACCGCCGCACGGCACCACGCCGCGTGCAGCTCGCTCTGCCAGCCTTCCGACACCGGCAGGGCGACGATCTCCTCGGGGGTCCGCCCGGCCAGCCGGACCGACCAGGTGGCGAGCGGTGCCGCCTCCGCCAACTGACCGAACCACCAGGACCGTTCACCCCGCCCGGCGGGCGGCCGGGCCACCACGCCGTCCCGCTCCATGGCCGCGTCGCACTCGTAGGGCGGCTCGACGACGATCGCCGGCGGGGTGAGGGAGCGGTCGAGGGACACGCACGTCGCGGCCCGCGCTCCCATCCGCGCCGCCAGGGCGGAGTGCGGCAGTGCCGTGAGCAATTCCGCCGCCGTCGCCCGTACGTTGCGGCTGCGGTCGGTCAACGCCTGCTCCAAGAAAGGCTCGTCCCCCGGTTCCAGCCCCGTCCGCAACGAGTCGAGGAACATCAACCGGTCCTCGGCCCGCTCCGTCGCCCAGGTCGACGCCAGCAACGCGCGTGCGTCTGCGGGGTCGCGGGAACGCAGGGAGGACAGCAGACCGACCCGCTCGGCGAACAGACCCTCGTCCCAGAGCCGCCGCACCCGCTGTGCGGCACCGGACCCGGGCGGCACGGGAACGTCACCGGAGGCCGCCGACGCACGCAGGGCGAACCGCCAGTCCGGGTTCAGCCGGGCCAGCCACAGGGCCCGCGGCCCCGCGAACCTCAGCGCCGCGGGCCGCAGATCCGTACGCCCTCGCGCGGCGTCCAGCAGCGCCGGGAGCGCGTGGGGCGGCGCCGCGAAACCGCGGGCGTTCGCGGTCGCCAGCCACTGCGGCAGCAACTCCATCAGGTCGGGCGCGCTGCCCCTGCGGCCGCCGCCCGCGGGGCCGGGGCGGTCGCTGAGCAGGGTCGTGAGCCGCCGGGCCGCCGCGGCCGGCAGCGGCGGGCGGGGGTCCTCGGGCGCGGGCTCGGGACGCCGCGCCGCCCGGGCCGGGCGCAGTCCCGCACGGCGTCGGACGGTCTGCGCGGCCGCCGCGTCCAGCAGCGCGTACGCGCCGGCCGACCCGCGCTCTCCACCCGGTGGAGTACGCCGGTCCGTACCCAGCAACGCCGAGGTGACCAGCGTCTCCCAGACGCCGGGGTTGGGGTCGGGTCCGGGGCCGGGAGCGGGTGTGGGTTCGGGAAGTGGCGTGGGTTCGGGTGCTGGTGTGAGGCCGGGAGCCGGCGTGGGTTCGGGTGATGGCGTGAGGCCGGGAGTCGGTGTGGGATGGGGAGCCGCCGTGGGTTCGGAGGCCGCCGTGGGCTGGGAGGAGGTCGTCGGCGCGTGGGCGGTCGGCGTCTGCCGGGCGGCGCGACCCGTCTCGGGTGCCGGTGCCGGTGCGGATGCGGACCCCGGTGTCGTTTCTGGTGAGGCTGCCTGTGCCTGTGCTGGTGCCGATGTCTGTGTCGGGTCCTGTGCGGCGGTGGGCTGCGGCAGGGAACCGGCGCGCGGCGCGGCGGCTGATGCGCGCACCGCGGAGGCCGCCGGCCTGGTGGTCGGCGCCGGGGCGCAGGTGTCGGCGGGGGCGGGCGTCCTGGTCATGTGGTCCCCTCTCCTTCCGGTCTGGTTCCCTCGCGTGAACGGATCAGCGGAGCGGCACCGCCGCGCCCGGCCCGGCCGGCCAGGCCGTCAGTGGTGTGAAGCCCCGGTGGCCGCACTCGCCGAAGACTGTGACGGGAGCACCGCCCGACAGGGCGACCAGCCGCCACAGCCCGGGTTGGCTCCCGGTGGACCGGGTGAGCGGCAGCGCCGTCTCCCCGTCCGCGTCCGCCAGTTGCCAGCCGTCGCCGTCCGGTACCGGGACAACCCGCTCCAAGGTCACCGGCACCGAGTCCAGCCAGGGGTCGTCGCGGAGCGCGTCGCCGTACCGGACGGTCGCCTGCGCCGTCGTCACCCCGCTCGGGCGTATGCGTGCCGCTCCGGGCGGTGCGAACCGTCGGCCCAGGGCAACGCGCCGCCGGCCCGCACCCGGGTACGCGGAGACCTCCGCATCCAGGGCCAGTCCCACCGGCAGCTCCAGCTCCGGTGCCCGTCCCGCGGCGCCGTAGGAGAGGAGCAGCGCCGTGCGGTCCGACTCCGCGCCGTACAGCCAGACGCGACGGGTCGTCAGCCGGGCGTCCACGGTGTCGTACTGGGCGAGGACCAGCCAGTGGTCCCGTACCGGCGGGCCGTCGGCGGGCGCCTGCAGGCCCACGCGGGACCGGACGGTCGCCGCCAGGTCGTCCGGCAGCCGCGTGCGGCGCAACCAGCCCTGGTCGAGCAGGTGGAGGAGGGCACACTCCTCGAGCAGCCGGACCGGCCAGCCGGGCCCCGACGACGGTATGGCCCCCAGCTCCCGTACGCGCGAGGCCAGTCCCGGTGCCTGGGCGTCGACCATGCGGGCCGCCGTCTCCTCCCACAGCCCGTATCCCGTCTGCTCGACGCCGGCCAGACCACCGCGCAGGAGATCCGCGAGCCGCTGCTCCAGCTCCGTGGCGCCCGCCGTGATCCGCTCGGCCCGCCGCTCCGCCCGACGCCGGGCGGCCTCCGGGTCACCGGACGTGGGCGCGGACGGAGGGGCGGGCGCGGTGGCGTCCGCCGTCTCCCCCTCCTCGGGCCCGCGCGGTCCGGCGCTCCAGCCCTCGGCCCGATCGGATGCCTCCCCCTCCGACTCCGGCACCGCGCTCTCCTCGCTCGGCCCCCTTGTCACCCCCGCACCGTCCTCTCGTCGCAACTCCCCGCCCCCGCACCACGACTTCACCGCACCGAAGCCGCCGTCCGCGCAGAGTGACGCAGCGTCAGGTGCCGAGGCCGGCGACCGGTCCGTGGTCCGGCGCACCCCCTCGTGAGTCATGACATCGAAGGTAGATCCCGCCACTGACAATGGACTGAGGTAGAGCGTTTCCGCAGGTCAGAGCGATTGTCAGTGGCGTGGTGCACCGTGGAGGACAGATCGAACCGGCCCAGCTGGAGGGGGAACCAGCCATGTCCGCACACGCAGAACCGTCGTCCGGAGCCGAGGTGCTGCGGCCGCACGCCGAGGATGCCTTCGCGACCGAACTGGCCGCGCTGGCCGCGCAGGACGACCGCCCGCGTCCGGCCCGTTGGAAGCTGTCGCCGTGGGCGGTCGCCACCTACCTGCTCGGTGGCACATTGCCCGACGGCACGGTGATCAGCCCCAAGTACGTGGGCCCGCGCCGCATCGTCGAGGTCGCCGTCTCCACCCTCGCGACCGACCGGGCCCTGTTGCTGCTCGGAGTGCCCGGTACGGCGAAGACCTGGGTGTCCGAGCACCTCGCCGCTGCCGTCAGCGGCGACTCGACCCTGCTGGTGCAGGGGACGGCCGGCACCCCGGAGGAGGCGATACGTTACGGCTGGAACTACGCACAGCTCCTCGCCCGCGGCCCCAGCCGGGACGCCCTCGTGCCCAGCCCGGTCATGCGGGCCATGGCGGAGGGCATGACCGCCCGCGTGGAGGAGCTGACCCGCATCCCGGCCGACGTGCAGGACTCCCTGATCACGCTTCTGTCGGAGAAGACGCTGCCGATACCGGAGCTGGGCCAGGAGGTGCAGGCGGTCCGCGGATTCAACCTGATCGCCACCGCCAACGACCGCGACCGCGGGGTCAACGACCTCTCCAGCGCCCTGCGCCGCCGGTTCAACACCGTCGTGCTGCCGCTGCCGGAGAGTGCCGAGGCCGAGGTCGACATCGTCACGCGCCGCGTCGACCAGATCGGGCGCTCACTCGACCTGCCGTCGGCACCCGACGGCACGGACGAGATCCGCCGTGTCGTCACCGTCTTCCGCGAACTGCGCGACGGGCTGACGAGCGACGGCCGTACGAAGGTCAAGTCGCCCAGCGGCACCCTGTCCACGGCCGAGGCGATCTCCGTCGTGACCGGTGGTCTCGCGCTGTCCGCCCACTTCGGCGACGGGGTGCTGCGGTCCGGCGACGTCGCTGCGGGCGTCCTCGGAGCGGTCGTCCGCGACCCGGCCACCGACCGCGTCGTCTGGCAGGAGTACCTGGAGACGGTCGTGCGCGAGCGCGACGGCTGGCAGGACTTCTACCGCGCCTGCCGGGAGGTGACCGCATGAGCGGCACGGGCGCGGGCCGGGGCGGGGGCACGAGCGGGGACACGGGCGTGGAGATGCGGACACCAGACGGGAGGGCTGCGGCGGTGGTCGATGCGACGGGGGACGACGGGGACTCGAGCTGGACCCGCCGGCGAGGGGGACGGCGTGTCGGGCACTGACCGGGCCGTGTGCGGTGCGGCCGGAGGAGCGGGTGGTGCGGCCGGAGGAGCAGGCGGTGCCGGGGGCGGTGTGCCCGGTGGGGTGGGCGGTGTTGAGGGCGGCGCGGCCGGTGGGCTGGGCGGTGCCGGGGGCGGTGTGTTCGGCGGGCCGGGTGGTGTGGGGGACGCGGGTGGGTGGCCGCTGCTGCTCGGCGTGCGGCACCACGGGCCGGGGTCGGCCCGCGCGGTGCGCACCGCACTGGAGGCGGCCCGGCCGGGGGTCGTACTGATCGAAGGGCCGCCGGAGGCCGACGCCCTCGTCCCGCTGGCCGCCGACGAGGACATGCGACCGCCGGTCGCGCTCCTCGCCCACGCCGTGGACGAGCCCGGCCGCTCGGCGTTCTGGCCGCTGGCCGAGTTCTCCCCGGAGTGGGTGGCCCTCCGGTGGGCCCTGGAGCACGGTGTCCCGGCCCGCTTCATCGACCTCCCGGCCACGCACACGCTGGCATGGCAGGCAGCCGACGACCGGGGGGACGGAAAGGCGGACGGCCGGGGTGCGGACGCCGGCCCCGGTGCGACCGAGCCCGACGTCCGGGGTGATCCGCTCGCGGTCCTGGCCGCGGCGGCCGGACACGACGACCCCGAGCGCTGGTGGGAGGACGTGATCGAGCACCGCGGCGGGGGAGAGGGGGACGCGTTCGCCCCGTTCGAGGCGCTGGAGGAGGCGATGACGGCGCTGCGGGAGACCGAGGGGGAGAGGGAGTGCGACGGCGGGCCGGGCGGTCCGCAGGACCGGGAGCTCGTGCGGGAAGCTCACATGCGGCTCCGACTCCGGGACGCGGAGCAGGAGTTCGCCGACGGCGTCGCCGTGGTCTGCGGGGCCTGGCACGTGCCCGCGCTGCGGCGCAGGGTCGCCGTCGGCGCCGACCGGGCCCTGGTGAAGGGGCTGCCCAGGACCAAGGTGGACATGACCTGGGTGCCCTGGACCCATCGCAGGCTGTCCCGGGCCGGCGGGTACGGGGCGGGCATCGAGTCACCGGGCTGGTACGGGCATCTGTTCACCGCGGCCGACCGGCCCGTCGAGCGCTGGCTGACCAGGGTGGCCGGACTGCTGCGCGAGGAAGGCAGGATCGTCTCCCCGGCCCACGTCATCGAGGCGGCACGGCTGGCCGGGACGCTCGCGACGATCCGTGGCCGCCCGCTCCCCGGACTGGGCGAGACGACGGACGCCGTGCGGGCGGTGCTGTGCGACGGCTCGGACGTGCCGCTGACGCTGATCCACGACCGCCTGGTGGTGGGAGACGTGCTCGGAGAGGTTCCCGCCGGGGCGCCCGCCGTGCCGTTGCAGCAGGACCTGACCCGCGTCCAGCGGCGGCTCCGGCTCAAGCCCGAGGCGCGGGAGAGAGAGCTGGAACTCGACCTGCGCAAGGAGACCGACGCCGGGCGCAGCAGACTCCTGCACCGGCTGCGGCTGCTCGGCGTCGGCTGGGGAGAGCCGGTCGCCTCGCGCAGCACGGGCACGTTCCGGGAGACGTGGCGGCTGCGGTGGGAGCCGGAGTTGTCGGTGCGGGTCGCCGAGGCAGGGGTGTGGGGCACGACCGTGCTCTCCGCCGCCACCGCGAGAGCCGAGGCGGACGCCGTCGCCGCGCGGGGGCTCGCCGAGGTCACCGCGCTCGCCGAGCGCTGCCTGCTGGCCGAACTGCCGGACGCGCTCACGCCGGTGATGCGGATCCTCGCCGACCGGGCGGCGCTCGACACGGACGTCGGCCACCTCGCCGAGGCCCTGCCCGCCCTCGTGCGTTCGCTGCGCTACGGCGATGTGCGCGGCACGGACACCGGCGCGCTGGCCGAGGTCGCCGCGGGTCTCGCCGAGCGCGTCTTCGTCGGCCTGCCCGCCGCCTGCGCCGCCCTGGACGCCGACGCGGCCGAGGAGATGCGCCGGCACGTGGACGCCGTGCACACGGCCGTCGGCCTGCTCGGCGACGCCCGCGCACCGGGCCACGGCGACCTGCGGGCCCGGTGGCGGGCCGTGCTGCGGACCCTGGGCGCGCGGGACACCGTGCCCGGCGTCGTGCGCGGGCGTGCCGTACGGATCCTGCTGGACGGCGGTGAGCTGGCACCGGACGAGGCGGCGCGGCTCCTGGGCCTGGTGCTGTCCCCGGGGACGCCACCGGCGGACGCGGCCGCCTGGATCGAGGGCTTCGTCGGCGGCGGCTCGGGCGGCGGCATGCTCCTCCTGCACGACGAGCGGCTGCTCGCCCTGATCGACGCGTGGCTGACCGGCGTACCGGGGGACGCGTTCACGGACGTCCTGCCCCTGCTGCGCCGCACCTTCTCGGCCTACGAGCCGGGGGTGCGCCGCCAACTCGGCGAGCTGGTCAGGCGCGGACCGGAGGCGCGGGCGAGCGTCACGACGACCGGCGCCGCCGTACCGGGCTTCGCGGCCGACATCGACACCGGGCGTGCCGACGCGGTGCTGCCGGTCGTCCGGCTGCTGCTGGGCCGCGACCCGGCACCGGACGACAACGAGCTGGCGGAGGCGGCCACATGACCGAGCCCAGGACTCATCCCACGACTCATCCCACGACCGGACGCGTGACCGAACCTCCGGCCCGACCTGCGACCGAAGGGGCGGTCGATGACCGGACGGCTGTTCAGACGGCCGATCAGACGCCTGATCAGACGACCGGTCAAGCGCCCGGTCAAGCGCCCGGGAAGGAGCGGCTGCGGCGGTGGCGTCTCGTCCTCGGTGGCGATCCGGCCGACGGAACCGGCCACGCCCTCGGCGGACGGGACGCGGCGATGGACGGCGCGCTCACCGCGCTCTACGGCAAGGAGGACGCCTCGCGGGCCGGGCGGGACCGTACGGCGGGACTCGGGGCCTCGGCGCCGGCCGTGGCCCGCTGGCTGGGGGACATCCGCACCTACTTCCCCTCCTCCGTCGTCCAGGTCATGCAGCGGGACGCGATCGACCGGCTGGGGCTCGCCACGCTCCTGCTGGAGCCGGAGATGCTCGAGGCCGTGGAGGCCGACGTGCACCTCGTGGGCACCTTGCTCTCCCTGCACAAGGCGATGCCGGAGACGACGAAGGAGACGGCGCGGGCCGTGGTGCGCAAGGTCGTCGAGGACCTGGAGAAGCGGCTCGCCCCCCGCACCCGCGCCGCGCTGACCGGCGCGTTGGACCGCAGCGCCCGCACCGGCCGGCCCCGTCACCGGGACATCGACTGGAACCGCACGATCGCGGCCAACCTCAAGCACTACCTGCCGGAGCACCGCACGGTCGTGCCGGAGCGGCTCGTCGGATACGGGCGGGCATCCCGTTCGGTGAGGAAGGAGATCGTCCTCTGCGTCGACCAGTCGGGGTCGATGGCGGCGTCCGTCGTGTACGCGTCCGTGTTCGGGGCGGTGCTGGCGTCGATGCGCTCGATCGACACCCGGCTGATCGTCTTCGACACGTCGGTCGTGGATCTCACCGACCGGCTCGACGACCCGGTCGACGTGCTCTTCGGTACGCAGCTCGGCGGCGGTACGGACATCAACCGCGCGCTGGCGTACTGCCAGTCGCGGATCACCCGGCCCGCGGACACGGTGGTCGTGCTGATCAGTGACCTGTACGAGGGAGGCATACGCAACGAGATGCTCAAGAGGGTCGCGGCGATGAAGGCGGCGGGGGTGCGGTTCGTGACGCTGCTGGCCCTGTCCGACGAAGGGGCGCCCGCCTACGACCGGGAACACGCGGCGGCGCTCGCGGCACTCGACGCACCGGCCTTCGCCTGCACGCCCGATCTCTTCCCGGAGGTGATGGCGGCGGCGATCGAAGGGCGGCCCCTGCCGATACCGGACGCCGGCCGATGACGCGTCGATCCGGGTGACCCGATTGCGACCGGCAAGGGCGGATATGACGGGCCGTCGGCGCCACTGGACTTGCGCAATATCCACACCTCCGTGCGAGTATCGCGCGGCGTGTCGATGCGATGTGCGACGCGCGGCTCGTTCCACCGCACGGAGGAAGCTCCCCTCTTGATCTGGTCAGCAGCCCTGCCCGGTGCCGCCTCACGCGTCCTGCGCGTCGCGGCCGGGCGGCGTGCGCTGCACGTGGCACTGCTCGTGGGCGGGTTGTTCGTCCTCGGGCTGCTCTGCGGAGGGCGGGCCCAGGCGGCCGACGAAGCACCGGCACCCCTGCGGGACACGGTCGGCCGGGTGCTCGGCGTTGCCGACGGGGCACAGAGCCCACCGGACGCCGTTCGAGCCCAGCAGGCCGGAACCGGCTCGGGGCAGGGCTCCGGACCGGTGCTGCCGGGTCTCCGTTCCGTCTCGGAGCACATCGTCCGGACGGTGGAGGACCGGGTCGTACGACCGGTCGGTGACGTGGTGGCGACGGTGACCGCAGGACTGGAGGCGGTCGCGGGCACCGGGAACGGGAACGGGACCGGGACCGGGGCCGAGGCGCCGCCGCTGCCGGTGCTGCCCGACCCGTCGGTGATCGGTGACCTGACCGGAAACGCACAGCCTTCGGAGTCGGAGCAGCAGTCCGCATCGGCCTCCCCCTCCGAATCCGCGACCGGTGCCGCAACCGGTCCCGCGACGGGATCCGCGACCGGAACCGAAGTCGCGCCGGCCCCGACCGCGGCCGACGCGTCCGGTGCCGCCGACGCCGACGCTGACGCCGAGGGAGCCCGGAGCCGGGCCCCCATCGCCGGGTACGGACCCCGGTCCGGCCCCGGAACGGCACCCGTGACGCCGACCGCGCCCACCGCGCACGCCGGCGCACACCGAGCAGCGTCCGAGCGCACCGGCCCCACCGGGTACGCCCCTGTCCGCCCGGTGCCCGGCGGCGACCCCGACGGCGCCCTCGGCACCGCGTCCGGCGCCGACCACGGGACGCCGCGCCACGGCGACGCGTGCGCGGTCACCCCGCAGTACCGGATCGCGTTCCGCCTCGTACCCGGCAACCCGGAACGGGCCGACGCGGCCGGGCTCCGGGAGTCGTACCGGGACATCCCCGTCTCTCCCGCCTAGAACGGCACCCCGCGCCGCGCCCCGGCGGGTGCCCGGCCGTGCAGCCGACGTGAGCCGGCCGCGCCGCCGGTACGTCCCCCGGGCCGTGCCCTCGGGTCGACCCCCGCCGCCCGCACCTCCGCAGCCCGAGCCCAGACGCCGTCTCGCAGTTCGGACGCACCGGACGCACCGGACGCCCTGGAGGGCCCAGGACGCCCGGGACGGACCGGTACGGACCGGCACCCGGGTACGTCCGGCTCGCCCGGGACGGACCGGCACCCCGGTACGTCCGGCTCGCCCAGGACGTACCGGAGGTACTGGGGGACCGGGGGGTGCCGGTCGGAGCCGGGCACGTCCTCACCACGACCCGAGCGGCTCAGCGGCGCCCCTCTCCGCCCCCGGCCGGGCCCGGCGCAAGCCACCGGCCCACCGGCACCACACTTCCTGCCCCGGCTTCCGCGGGCAGCACAGACCCCGCGGGGCGACAGGCCCCGGACGGCCGAAATCCGTCGGCCTCCGTCCGGCCGAAACCCCGCGGTCCGGGCGGTCAGGTCCCCATTGGGGTGGGGACCGCACCGCCCGCGCCCCGGCGGACCGCACCCGTGCGGCCGCCGGGACGCCCACGGGCCTCACCGGGCCAACCCCAGCCCGGTGAGGCCCTTCGCCGTCCCCCGGAGAGCCCCCCGGTTCGGGCTCACCTCCGGCACCGCGTGCCAGTGAGCGCGGCATCATGTGACAGGCATCACCGCTCAGGTGTGACCCACGATTTAGAGACCCCCCGCAAGCGGCGATAACCTGCGAGACGGACATGCCGCGCGCTCGGACACCGTGTGCGCCCCCCTTGTGACTCACAGCGGACGTCACGTTGCCCTTCGCGGCACGCCCACGCATCCAACGAACCGCGAGATCACTGATAGGGACGGAAGCGCGTGGACCTGTTCGAGTACCAGGCGAGGGACCTCTTCGCCAAGCACGATGTACCGGTGCTGGCCGGTGAAGTCATCGACACGCCTGAGGCGGCGCGCGAGATCACCGAGCGTCTGGGCGGCAAGTCCGTCGTCAAGGCCCAGGTGAAGGTCGGTGGCCGCGGCAAGGCCGGTGGCGTGAAGCTGGCCGCCTCGGCGGACGAGGCCGTCGCCCGCGCGACGGACATCCTCGGCATGGACATCAAGGGCCACACGGTCCACAAGGTGATGATCGCCGAGACCGCCCCCGAGATCGTCGAGGAGTACTACGTCTCCTTCCTCCTCGACCGTGCCAACCGCACCTTCCTCTCCATCGCCTCCGTCGAGGGCGGCATGGAGATCGAGGAGGTGGCGGCCACCCGTCCGGAGGCCGTCGCCAAGACCCCGATCGACGCGATCGACGGTGTGACGCCCCAGAAGGCGCGCGAGATCGTCGAGGCCGCGAAGTTCCCGGCCGAGGTCGCCGACAAGGTCGCCGACATCCTGGTCAAGCTGTGGGACACCTTCATCAAGGAGGACGCCCTCCTGGTCGAGGTCAACCCGCTGGCCAAGGTCGCCTCCGGTGACGTCCTCGCTCTCGACGGCAAGGTGTCGCTGGACGACAACGCCGAGTTCCGTCACCCCGACTTCGAGGCCCTCCACGACAAGGCAGCGGCCAACCCGCTCGAGGCCGCCGCCAAGGAGAAGAACCTCAACTACGTCAAGCTCGACGGCGAGGTCGGCATCATCGGCAACGGCGCGGGTCTCGTCATGAGCACCCTCGACGTCGTCGCCTACGCCGGTGAGGCGCACGGCAACGTCAAGCCCGCCAACTTCCTGGACATCGGTGGCGGCGCCTCCGCCCAGGTCATGGCGAACGGCCTGGAGATCATCCTCGGCGACCCGGACGTCCGCTCCGTGTTCGTCAACGTCTTCGGCGGCATCACCGCCTGCGACGAGGTCGCCAACGGCATCGTCCAGGCGCTGAAGCTCCTGGAGGACCGCGGCGAGAAGGTCGAGAAGCCGCTCGTCGTCCGTCTCGACGGCAACAACGCCGAGCTGGGCCGCAAGATCCTCACCGACGCCAACCACCCGCTGGTCCAGCGCGTCGACACCATGGACGGCGCGGCCGACAAGGCCGCCGAGCTGGCTCACGCCGCCGCCAAGTAAGCACTCAGGACGAGGACACCAACACACCATGGCTATCTGGCTCAACAAGGACAGCAAGGTCATCGTCCAGGGCATGACCGGCGCCACCGGCATGAAGCACACCAAGCTCATGCTGGGTGACGGCACCGAGGTCGTGGGCGGCGTGAACCCGCGCAAGGCGGGCACCACCGTGGACTTCGACGGCACCGAGGTACCGGTCTTCGGCACCGTCAAGGAGGCCATCGAGAAGACCGGCGCCAACGTCTCCGTCATCTTCGTGCCGGAGAAGTTCACCAAGGACGCCGTCGTCGAGGCCATCGACGCCGAGATCCCGCTGGCCGTCGTCATCACCGAGGGCATCGCGGTGCACGACTCGGCCGCCTTCTGGTCGTACGCCGGCAAGAAGGGCAACAAGACCCGGATCATCGGCCCGAACTGCCCCGGCATCATCACCCCGGGCCAGTCCAACGTCGGCATCATCCCGGGCGACATCACCAAGCCGGGCCGCATCGGCCTGGTCTCGAAGTCCGGCACGCTGACGTACCAGATGATGTACGAGCTGCGTGACATCGGCTTCTCGACCGCCGTCGGCATCGGTGGCGACCCGATCATCGGCACCACGCACATCGACGCGCTCGCCGCGTTCGAGGCCGACCCCGAGACCGACCTGATCGTCATGATCGGCGAGATCGGTGGCGACGCCGAGGAGCGTGCCGCCGAGTACATCTCGAAGAACGTGACCAAGCCGGTCGTCGGCTACGTCGCGGGCTTCACCGCGCCCGAGGGCAAGACCATGGGCCACGCCGGCGCCATCGTCTCCGGTTCGTCCGGCACCGCCCAGGCGAAGAAGGAGGCCCTGGAGGCCGCCGGCGTCAAGGTCGGCAAGACGCCGACCGAGACGGCGAAGCTCGCCCGCGCCATCCTGGCCGGCTGACACCGCCCCGTCGGCCGAGCGCCTGCTCGCCACCGAGTGGCCCGCCCCCTGTCCGCAGGGGGCGGGCCACTCGGCGTTCCGGCGGCCTCGCCGCGTCACTCGGCCTTCGGGCTCAGCCGCTCCGGGCCGTCCTGCGCCTGGTCCCGCAGCTTCCGCCGCAGCTCCAGCTCCTCGTCCGACAGCGCGCCCTGCACCACCCTGGGCGGTACCCCGCGCACCGTCACCCCGGGGGACACGGGCGGTTCGTAGTGCGTCGGCGCGGTGTGCACGGTCAGGGCCGTGGTCCCGATGAGGGCGACGGTGAACGCGATCGCCGCCCGTGTCCGGAACCGTGCCCGGCGTTCGCCGCCCCGGCGCACCGTCGTCGGCGGGCCCGCCCGCAGCCGCTCGTTCGACGCCAGCTCGGCCAGCCGCTGGTGCAGCACCTCGGGGTCGGCCAGCGCGGGCAGCCGGCCGGCGACCGCCTCGCGGGCGTGCAGCAGCCGGTTCGCCGTCGCCGGGGTGCTCGCCTCCGTCTCCGCCGCCGTCTCGGGCAGGTCCAGGCCCACCCCGTCGTACAGCACGAGGGCGCGGCGATGCCTCGGGGGAAGCCTGAGCAGGGTGTTCAGCAGGGTGCGGTCGCCCGGGTCGGCGGGCGGCGGCTCCGGATGCCGGTGACGCGGTCGGAACCGCTGCCAGGGGGAGAGCGCGTACTCGTACGCCGTCGCCCGTACCCAACCGACCGGGTCCCGGTCGCGGGCCACCTCGGGCCAGTGCTCCCAGGCGGTCTGGAAGGCCCGCTCCACCGACTCGCGCGCCTGCTCGCGCCGGCCGGTCAGCAGGTAGGTCTGCCGTACGAGGGCGGGGGCGCTGAACTCGTACAGGGCGTCGAACGCCTGAGCGGGCGTCAGCGCGGCCGGCCCGGGCACCGGTTCGGGTCCGGGTTCCGTTCGCCTGCCCGGCCCCGGCCCCGGTCCCGGCCCCGGTCCCGGTCCCGGGCCGGGGTCTTGTCCCGTTGCCGTGTCCGGCTCTGCGGCGATCTCCGTGAGCGGCTTGGCGGGCAGTACGGGGCCGTCGACGGCCTCGGAGGTCTCGTGCTTGGCGTCCCCGCCCGGGCCGACGGCCACCACCACCGGTACGGGGCGAGCCTTCGGTTGCGAGGCGGATGCCGGCCCGGTGTCCCGTCCCCCTTGCGGCGACCGTTCCGCCTGCCGTGCCGCGTCCTCCTCGGCCAGCGTCTTCAGCAGCTTCGCGTACGCCTCCCGTTTCCGGCCTCGCGGGGTCGTGCGGCCGCTCTCCCACGCGCGGACCGTCCCGGGAGTGACGCCCACCCGTGACGCGAGCTGAGTCTGCGTCAGCGCGGCGGCCTCGCGCAGGCGTCGGCGCAGCTTGGGGGGTGGGAGCGAGGTTGCGGGGCGGCGAGTCACTGGGTACCCCTCCGTACGAAAAAGTACATAAACATATATTGAGCGACACAGCGGGGCTTCGCCCGTTACGCCGTGAAAGCGCGTGTCGTTGGGAGCATGGCGGGCGTGATGCAGACGACCGCTCGTCCGACCCCGCTCTCCCAGCTGCGCACCCGGTGGCTCGACCGGTCACCCGGGTTGGCCGCCGGCCTCCTGGGCGGCGTCTTCGCGGCGCTGCTCGGGCTGGCCGGGTGCGCCGCGCTCGTGACACTGCTGTGGATCAGTTCGCCGTACCCGGACAGCGGGCCCGGCGGTGCCCTCCACGTCGCCGCGGCGCTGTGGGTGCTGGCGCACGGGGCCGAACTGGTGCGTACCGACACGCTTTCCGGCACCCCCGCGCCCCTCGGCGTCACCCCGCTGCTGTTCCTCCTGCTGCCGGTGTGGCTGCTGCACCGCGCCGCCCGGGACGCCACGGACCCCGGGGACGGGGTCGGGGTGGCCGTCGGTGCGGCCCCGAAGCCGGGGGCCGGGGCGCGCCCGGCGTGGATGGCGGGCGTGCCGGACGCCGGTCCGCCGCCCGTCTCCGCGCGCATGGCCTGGGCCGGGGTCGTCCTCGGTCACCTCGCCGTCGCCGCGCCCGTGGTCCTGTACGCGCAGGGGGGCGCGTTGCGTCCCTCGTCGTGGTGGGCGGTGGTGTGTCTGCCGCTGGTCGCCATGGGTGCGGCGGGCGCCGGGGTGTGGACGGCGTTCGGCCGGCCGGGCGGCCCGGTGGGGCGGGCGCTGCGCGTACTGCCCCGGAAGCTGCGGGAGCTGATGGTGGAGCCGGACGCGCGCCTGGGCGCCGCGACGCGCGCCGCGGGCGCCGGTGCGGCGGTGCTCGTCGGGGGTGGCGCGCTGCTGCTCGCGGTGTCGCTGGTGTGGCACGGGGCCGCCGCGGGGGAGGCGTTCCTGCGGCTGACCGGCGGGTGGTCGGGGAGGTTCGCCGTGCTGCTGCTCTGTCTGGCGCTGGTGCCCAACGCGGCGGTGTGGGCCGCGGTGTACGCCCTCGGGCCCGGCTTCGTGCTCGGCGCCGGGCACGTCGTGGCGCCCGCCTCCTCGGCCCCGGCGCCGCTGCTGCCGCCGTTCCCGCTGCTGGCCGCGGTGCCGGACGCGGGTCCCGGCACGGCGCTGCACTGGGCGGCGGGGGCGGTGCCGCTGGTGGCGGGGGTGGTGGTCGGGTGGTTCACGGCACGGGCGGCTACGGCGCAGGGCGCCGCGGAGGGAATGGCCTCGGCGGGAATGGCCGCGGAGGGGGCGGCGGGCGCGGGGGACCCGGCCGACGGGGCCTGGTCGTGGCGGCGGACCGCCGGTGCCGCCGTGGTGGCCGCCGTGCTGTGCGCGGTCCTCGTCGCCCTGCTGGCCGGCTTCGCCGGCGGCCCGCTGGGCAGCGCCGCGCTCGCCCGGTTCGGGCCGGTGTGGTGGCAGGCCGGGGGTGCGACGCTGGCGTGGCTCGGGGTGGTGGCGGTGCCGGTTGCGGTGACGGCGCGGGCGTGGCGCTGTCGGGGTGGTGCGGTGCGGGAGGGTGGGGGTGGTGCGGTTGCGATGCCGGGGCGGCGGCTGCCTGCTGCGTCCGCCGTGTCCTCCGCGTCTGCTGTGTCCTCTGGGTCCGCTGTGTCTTCTGCCTCTGCCGGCTCTGCCGTGTCCGCCGTGTCCGCCGTGTCCTCCGTGTTCTCGGTGGCGCGGTGGCGGAAGCGGGGGGCGAAGGGAGCCGAGGGTGTGGTGGGTGCGGGGGGTGAGGGCGAGGTGGACGAGGACGCGGTGCCGTTCGGGTTGTACGACGACGAGGACGAGGACGGCGGGGGCGCGTACGACCTTCTCCCGGCCGACGGGTCTGGGGAGTCGCCTCGCAGTGGGGAGTGACGGTCGGTGCGGTGGGGCGGGGAGGTTTCCTCGCCCCCGCCGCCCCTTCCCTTCCCGTCCCTGGGGGCTGCCGCCCCCAGACCCCCGCTTCGGCCTGAACGGCCTCGTCCTCAAACGCCGGACGGGCTGACGGGCGCCTCAGTCGCCCGAGCCCAGCAGGTCCCTGAGCTGTTCGGGGAGGTGGCGTTCGCAGGACTGTTCCGCCGCGTTGGTCAGGGCGTCGTCGCGGCAGGTGTAGTAGTCGCTGTAGATCAGCTGGGTGCCGAAGGACGCGGCGACCAGGACGATCGCCAGCGACGACGTGACCAGGCCGCTGATCGCGGCGGTGCGCTGCGGGCGGCCGGTCTGCTCGGGGGGCGGGGCCGGGCTCTCCGGGTCGGAGGCGGTGCGGGGCTTGGCGCGCAGCGCGCTGATGCCCCAGTACAGGGCCAGGACGCCGAGCAGCAGGGCCACGTACGGCCAGGTGAAGAGGGCGAAGAAGAGGGCCCACATGCCGCTCAGCAGGGCGTAGCGGGCACGCCGCTGGGCGGGGTCCGTCGGGTCCCAGCGCGGAGCCGGGCCGCCGGCCGGACCCTCGGGGCCGCCCGAACCGCCGGGGCGCTCGCCGAAGCCGCCGGGAGACCTGCCGGGCTGCCGGTCGCTCCACCGGCCGCCCCAGGGGGAGCGGTCGCCGTCGCCCTGGGCGTCGCCGCTGTCGCCCGACGGGTGCCGCGGCTGCCACGGACGGTCCGGCGTGCCCTCCGGAGGCGGAGCGAACGGATTGTCCTGGTCGGAGGAGCCGTCCTGCTCGCCGCCGGTCCTGCGGTCCGAGGGCGAGTCGGGCGGCGACGAGGGGCGCTCCCGCAGCAGCACGGTGCTGCGGGCCCCTGGCTGCGCCGACTGCTGGGGGAGCGTGAGCAGTCGCGGGCTGCGGTCCGGCATCAACTGAGCGTCTTCCCCTTGGCGACGATGAACAAGCGGCTGGTGGAACGGGCGAGCTGGTGGAACGCCCGCACCGGTCGGCACATCTGCTGAACGCGTGGCGCGCGGGCGGCGTTCCCGCTCCCGCTCCACGCAGACGCTACCGTCCGGCCACGCCCCCGTCCCGAGGGGGCCGTCCGGTGTGCCGGTATCGTTGCTGACGGTCGGCCGCTTCGTAGACTTCCCCGTATCCCGGGATGCGACGCATTCGTACGACCGTACAAACAGATCCGTTGTCCCGAGAAAGGCCCCCACCGTGGCCGCCAAGCCCGCGGACCGGCGAGCCAAGCGCCTCGTCGTGCTGGTCTCCGGATCCGGCACCAACCTCCAGGCACTCCTCGACGAGATCGCCGCCGCCGGCGTCGAGACCTACGGGGCCGAGATCGTCGCCGTCGGCGCCGACCGCGACGGCATCGAGGGGCTCGCCCGCGCCGAGCGTGCCGGGGTGGCGACCTTCGTCCGCAAGGTGAAGGACTACGGGACCCGCGAGGAGTGGGACGCGGCGCTCGCCGATGCCGTCGCCGCCCACGAGCCGGACCTGGTCGTCTCGGCCGGGTTCATGAAGATCGTGGGGAAGGAGTTCCTCGCGCGGTTCGGTGGGCGCCTCGTCAACACCCACCCCGCCCTCCTCCCCAGTTTCCCGGGAGCCCACGGTGTGCGGGACGCGCTCGCGTACGGCGCCAGGGTCACCGGCTGCACCGTCCACTTCGTCGACGACGGCGTCGACACCGGGCCGATCATCGCGCAGGGCGTGGTGGAGGTCCGGGACGAGGACTACGAAGACGAAGGTGCCGCTCTGCACGAGCGCATCAAGGAAGTCGAGCGAAGGCTGCTCGTCGATGTCGTGGGGCGGCTCGCCCGCAACGGCTATCGCATTGAGGGACGAAAGGTAGTTATCCAGTGACCGCCACCGCCACCGCCGGGAGCAACAAGCGGGCCATCCGTCGCGCGCTCGTCAGCGTCTACGACAAGACCGGGCTCGAGGAGCTCGCGCGCGGACTGCACGAGGCCGGCGTCGAGCTGGTCTCCACCGGGTCGACCGCCGGGCGGATCGCCGCCGCCGGCGTCCCCGTCACCAAGGTCGAGGAGCTGACCGGCTTCCCCGAGTGCCTGGACGGCCGGGTCAAGACCCTGCACCCCAAGGTGCACGCCGGCATCCTCGCCGACCTGCGCCTGGACAGCCACCGGCAGCAGCTCGACGAGCTGGGCGTGGCCCCGTTCGACCTGGTCGTGGTCAACCTCTACCCGTTCCGCGAGACCGTCGCCTCCGGCGCCACCGCCGACGAGTGCGTCGAGCAGATCGACATCGGCGGCCCGTCGATGGTGCGCGCCGCGGCGAAGAACCACCCCTCGGTCGCCGTCGTCACCAGCCCCGCCCGGTACGCCGACGTGCTCTCCGCGGTCAAGGACGGCGGCTTCGACCTGGCCGCCCGCAAGCGGCTGGCCGCCGAGGCCTTCCAGCACACCGCCGCGTACGACGTGGCCGTCGCCTCCTGGTTCGCCGCCGAGTACGCCCCCGTCGACGAGTCCCGCTTCCCGGACTTCCTCGGCGCCACCTACGAGCGCGCCCACACCCTGCGCTACGGCGAGAACCCGCACCAGCCCGCCGCGCTCTACACCTCCCCCGAGGGCGGTGGCCTGGCCCAGGCCGAGCAGCTGCACGGCAAGGAGATGTCGTACAACAACTACACGGACACGGACGCCGCCCGCCGTGCCGCGTACGACCACACCGAGCCCTGTGTCGCGATCATCAAGCACGCCAACCCGTGCGGCATCGCCGTCGGCGCGGACGTCGCCGAGGCGCACCGGAAGGCGCACGCCTGCGACCCGCTGTCCGCGTTCGGCGGCGTGATCGCGGTCAACCGTCCGGTCTCCAAGGAGATGGCCGAGCAGGTCGCCGAGATCTTCACCGAGGTCATCGTCGCGCCGGACTACGAGGACGGCGCCCTCGAAGCGCTCACCAAGAAGAAGAACATCCGCGTGCTGCGCGCCCCTGAGGCCCCCGCCGCACCGGTCGAGGTCAAGCCCATCGACGGCGGCGCCCTGCTCCAGGTCGCCGACCGCCTCCAGGCCGAGGGCGACGACCCGGCCACCTGGACCCTCGCGACCGGCGAGGCGCTCTCCGAGGCGGAGCTGGCCGAGTTGGCCTTCACCTGGAAGGCCTGCCGGGCCGTCAAGTCCAACGCCATCCTCCTCGCCAAGGACGGTGCCTCCGTCGGCGTCGGCATGGGCCAGGTCAACCGGGTCGACTCCGCGAAGCTCGCGGTGGAGCGGGCCGGCGCCGAGCGCGCGCAGGGCGCGTACGCGGCCTCCGACGCCTTCTTCCCCTTCCCGGACGGCCTGGAGATCCTCACCGCGGCCGGCGTGAAGGCCGTCGTCCAGCCCGGCGGTTCGGTCCGCGACGAGCTGGTCGTCGAGGCGGCGAAGAAGGCCGGCGTGACCATGTACTTCACGGGGACGCGGCACTTCTTCCACTGACGCTCGCCCCGAAGGCCGAACGGCGGCCCCCGGTCCCCTCCGTGAAGGGGACCGGGGGCCGCCGCGGTGTCGGGCCCGGCGGGCCCGGTGCGCGGATCAGCAGGGGCGCAGCGACCAGATCGGGTCCCAGGTCGCGGTGCCGGCCTGGTAGGCCGTCGACGTCCAGCGGACGCTGCCGTCCCGGTTGAAGAACTTGGCGACCGTGCCCGGCGTCTGGTTGTTGGTGAACGGGCCGTTGCCGGTCCAGTTGGTCAGGTTCCACGTCTGGCACCGGTAGAAGTCGAACTTCGTGCCGTTGACGATCATGCAGAGGTGGCCGTAGTCGCAGGCCAGGTCCTGGGCGCTCCTGGTCCTGGGCGCGTCGGTCACGGTCAGGCCCTCGTACTCGACCGCGTCGGCGGTCACGCGGCGGGGCGCCGGGCTGTCGGCCAGCACCCGCTCGGCCTTCTGCTGGAGGCCGGTCACCCGGGTACCGCCCGGGCTGTCGTCGGCCGTGGCCGCGACCGTCGAGCTCGCGGCCAGGGCCGTGGCCGCGAGGAGGAGTGCTGCGGGCTTCAGGATGTTCATCGTTCGATCCCCCGTGGATCTCGGTGTCGTGCCGCCGAAGCGGTGTGCCCACACCGTGCCCCGGACGCCGGCCGGGCGGTACCTCGGAACTCCCAGGGTCACGTACCGCCGGGAGGCGTGTACTCCTTGAGGTGGTGAGCGACGCGGTCGGCGTAGTCGCGGTACTTCGGGGGAACTCCGCCCGCGTCGTTCACCTTCCGGTACGACGTCCGGTAGGCGACCGCGACCAGCACGCTGCGGTCGCCCGTCAGGCCGGCGCCGAGGCGGGGTGCGATCCAGCACAGGTAGCGGCCCATCGCCGGGATGGACTCGGCCGGCGGGAACGGGGGCTCCGGGACGGTCTCGCCGGGCGTGCCGTCCTCGTTCATCCACCAGCGCAGCACACTCGGGGTCCAGCGGGCGATGCCGTACTCGTCCCTGGCCGGGTCGGCCAGGTCCGGGTCGAAGTCGCTCTCGACCTTGAGTATGGCCGCGAGCAGGGCCGGGCTGACCTCCTCGCGGTCGCAGTCGTGTGCCGTCTCCACGATCAGCAGACGGTAGGCGGGCGGCACGTCCCGGTCGGTGCGCAGTTCGGCCGCGCCGTAGGAGGCGGCGGCGACGCTCGCGGCGGTGCCGGTGCCCGGAGCCGCGGCGGGCGCGCGGCCGCCGTCGGACCAGCGGAGCACGCCGAGGACCAGGGCGGCGAGGGCGACGAGCCCCACGGACCCGGCGGCCAGGGCCCTGCGCCGGGGGCGCGCGCGGGACCGGAGCGAGAACCTCGCGGGGCCGCTCGCACCCCCGGACGCGGCCGTGACCCGGCGCAGCAGGGCGTCGGTGCCGATCCGGTCGGCGTGCGTACGGGTCAGACAGGCCCGCACGATCTCCCGCCAGGGCGGCGGCAGTTCGGGGGACAGCCGCAGCTCCTGGGTGCCGCGGGCGTACGCGACAGCGGCGTCGCGACGGGCGGCCGGGGTGCCGCCGGGCAGCGGGAACGACCCGGTGAGCACCAGGTGGGCCAGCACGCCGAAGGCCCAGATGTCGGTGGAGGGACGGATGCGGCGGCCCCGTTCGCCGATCTCCGACCACAGCAGCTCGGGCGGCGTGTAGTCCGGGGTGGAGAAGGCGGGCGTGTAGGCGTGGGTGCCCTCCAGCTCGGCGGCCATGTTGAAGTCGGCCAGCCGCACCGAACCGTCCGCCATCAGCAGCACGTTGGCCGGTTTCAGGTCGCCGTGCACCCAGCCCGCCCGGTGCAGCTGGTGCAGGCCCTCGCAGACCTGCGCGAGCAGCGCGGGCCCGGCGGGCGGCCGGGGCGCGGCCGTGAGCAGGACGGACAGTGAGCCCTCGGCCCGCTCCAGGACGAGGACGGTGGCGCCGTCGAGCCGGGGGTGACCCGGGTCGTCGACGGTGAGGGTCTCGTACATCCGGATCAGCCGGGGCCGCCGCAGCCGGCGCAGCAGTCCCACCTCCCGCTCGACCAGGTCCCGCAGGTGCGACAGCCGGCGCGGGGTGCCGGTGCCGGTGGGCAGGAACTTCAACGCGGCCGTCTCCGGCAGGCCCCCGTCGGCACGCGTCCCGTCGGTGGCGGCGCCGACGCGGCGGGCGGCGTACACGCTGCCGAAGGCACCGGTCGCGAGCGGCTCGCGCACCTCCCACACGCCCACCCGGTACCCCCTGGGCACCGGGACGGCGTACGACTCGGTCACCGCAGCGCCTGTCCGGACGGCGCCGCGAGGACCACCAGGTCGTCCTCGCGGACCAGGTCGAACCGGAGCGCGAGCGAGACCAGAGACTCCTTCTTGCCGTTCAGCCGGGGACCCGGCTCGGCGGTCTCCGGGCCGGGCTTGAGCCGCAGCTTCACGGCGAGGTAGTCGATGTTCCACTGCACCGACGTACGGGAGGCGGCCGGCCAGGCCGGGCGGAGCCGCTCGACGACCTGGTCCGTGGTCGGCAGCGGCGCGTGCGGCGCCCCGCGCAGCCGCGGCTCGCACAACGCGGCCAGCACCGCGAAGTACCGCTTGGTGCGGTCGACGGAGAAGGCCGGCGCGGTCGGCTCGCCGTCGGTGCCGTCCTCGCCGCGCAGGTAGTCGTGGCGCGGCGCCCACACCTCGACGGGCAGCAGGTCGCCGGCGGCGGGCAGCACGATCCGCGAGAACTCGAACGGCACCGGGGCGTCGAGCCGGCCCGGAGCCACCTTGATGTGCTCGCCGGCCCCCTCCGGGTTCTCCACCACGTAGGTCTGGTGGGCGGAGAGGTTGCTCACCGTCCAGAAGGTGCCGTGGGCCGCGATCTCACCGGCTCTGCGGGACACCCCGTCGTGCCCGATCAGCAGGCCGCCCTCGGGCACGGACCGTCCGAAGACGAGCCGTTCGCCGGGCGCGAGCCGGAACTGGGTGCTGCTGTCCTCGTCCCCCGTGGTCGGCGGAGGTACCACGATGATGCTGTACAAGGTGCGTCTCCCCGTGCCTGACGGCTACCGGCTCAGACTAGGGCGACGCACCGGGGCCGTGCCCCCCTCGTACGGGTGAGACACGGCCCTGTGACGTGATTGGCGAGAACTGTGCCGTGCCGGACGGCCGTTCAGTAGCGCGGCCGCCTGAACCACTCCGCGGTGGCGCGCTTGGCCGCGAACACGATCAGCAGGATCGACACGATCATGATCAGCAGGCCGAGACCGTAGACGGCCAGGGTGAAGATGCCGGTGACGATCGCGAGGGAGCCGTAGACGATCGAGCAGACCCGGACCGCGTTGCCGCCCTTCGCGTACTGCAACACGAGCACGAGACCCAGGATCGCGTAGACGGCGGCCAGCGCGAGGAAGAAGACGACGATGCCCTTGCCCAGGTCGGCGAATCGTTCCGCTTCCGAGTCCCCGGTGACACCGGCTTCCAGCATCACCTCGTCCCACTGGGACAGGTTGTAGGCGTAGACCGCGGCGACTATCAGGTGGGCGGCGGCGATCACGGCGAGCATGATCTGCGCCGCGCGCGTGATGCCCGGCATCTCCGTCGGGCCCGGCCCGTAACCGCCGTACGGCTGCTGCACCGGAGGCGCCTGCGGGTACCCGTAGCCGGGCTGGCCCTGGGGCTGCTGGGGGTAGCCGTAGTTCGGCTGCTGGCCGCCCTGGGGCTGGCCGTAGGGGTTGTTCGGATCGCCGAAACTCATGGCGGGTCTTCCTCCGTCGCTGTCAGGTGCGGGGACGACGCGCGGCCCGACGCGGAGGAGCTTGTTCGTAAGCGGTTCGTCCCCCCGGTACGGCCCCGCGGCACTGTGCCGTCCAATCGTTCTTGACCGAACTCTTACTTGTCCAGCCCGCCCGCGATGCGTTGTGCAAGTGCAACACCGCCGGTCATGAGCGGACAGGACCGGACGTGTCCCACGGCGTCCGGAAGGTCCCGGGGCGCCGCCCGCATGGCGACCTGATTGGAACCGGGGGCCGGTCATCCGCGAGGATGGGGGTATGACCGCCCAGATTCTCGATGGCAAGGCCACCGCAGCCGCGATCAAGTCCGAACTGACCGCCCGCGTGGCGGCGCTGAAGGAGAGGGGTGTCACCCCCGGCCTCGGCACCGTCCTGGTCGGCGACGATCCAGGCAGCCAGAAGTACGTCGCCGGCAAGCACCGTGACTGCGCGCAGGTCGGCATCGCCTCCATCCAGCGCGAACTGCCGGCCACGGCGACGCAGGAGGAGATCGAGGCGGTCGTCCGCGAGTTGAACGAGGACCCGGCCTGCACCGGCTACATCGTCCAGCTGCCGCTGCCCCGGGGCATCGACGAGAACCGCATCCTCGAACTGATGGATCCGGACAAGGACGCGGACGGCCTGCACCCGATGAACCTGGGCCGCCTCGTGCTGAACGAGCCGGCGCCGCTGCCCTGCACCCCCAACGGCATCCTCACCCTGCTGCGCCGCTACGGCGTCGAGATCAAGGGCGCCGAGGTCGTGGTCGTCGGCCGCGGTGTCACCATCGGCCGCCCGATGCCGCTGCTGCTCACCCGGCGCAGCGAGAACGCCACCGTCACCCAGTGCCACACCGGCACCCGCGACCTCGCCGCCCACCTCAAGCGGGCGGACATCGTCATCGCCGCCGCCGGCTCCCCGCACCTGGTCCGCCCCGAGGACGTGAAGCCGGGCGCCGCCGTCCTCGACGTCGGCGTCTCCCGCAATGCCGAGGGCAAGATCATGGGCGACGTCCACCCCGGCGTGGCCGAGGTGGCCGCCTGGATCTCCCCGAACCCCGGCGGTGTCGGCCCCATGACCCGGGCCCAGCTGCTCGTCAACGTGGTGGAGGCGGCGGAGCGCAGTGCCGGCTGAGGAGACCAACGCCGCGCGACCGGCCGGCACGCGGGCCCCGGACAGCACGGGGACCCCGGACGCCTCGGGGACCCCGGGCCGCTCGAAGGATTCGGACGCCCCGAAGGACTCGGACGCCTCGAAGGTTTCGGACGCCCCGACGGCTTCGGACGCTCCGGAGGAATCGAAGGCTCATGAGGCCGACGGGGCTCCAGGACACCCGAAGGACTCAAGGGACACGAGCGCCTCAGGGGACTCGGAGGGACGTCGCACGGAGCACCCCGAGGACATCACCGTCCGCGATCCCGTCAGCGCGCCCGACGCCACGGGACGCCCCCGCCGTGTCACGCGCCGGTTCCCGCTCTTCACCCGCGACACCGCCCGCCCCGAGGGCGGTGGCCGGGCCGCGGCCCGCGACGCCCCGGCGCCCGCCCGGCAGTGGCCGGTGCTCGTGGTGGTGCTGCTGGTCGGACTCGGCCTGCTGCTGACCGCGCTGGACGTGTTCCGCTGGGGGACGGTGCTGATCGGCGTCGCGCTCCTGGGCGGTGCGGTGCTGCGCTGGATGGTGCCCGACGTCGGCATGCTCGCCGTGCGCTCCCGCTTCACGGACATCACGACGTACGCCGTCCTCGGTCTCTCCATCGCCCTGCTGGCGCTGATGGCGCAGCCGAAACCGGTGCTGGAGATCCCGTTCCTCAAGGACACCCTGCACTTCACGGTCAGCTAGACGGATCCGGAAGATCTGACCGGACCCGGAAGATCTGACCGGACCCGGAAGGTCCCCGGCGCGACGGCCCGTCCCCACCCCCGTGGGAGGACGGGCCGTCGCCGGGATCAACCCTCCTGCATGCGGAACGCCCTGTTCAACGGCTGTCAGGGCGCTGTGGCACGGAAGTGACCGTTCCGCTACTCGGCTACGCGGACCCGGTGCCGGGGGTTCCGTTCGGACGCGGCGGCTCCGGTGGGACACTGGACCACGGGTCCGCGGGCGTGCGACTGTGCACCGCCTGGGCCTCTGTGCTCCTGTGCGCCCCCACCCCGGGAACCGAGATCCCGGGCGGGCGCATCCCGGTGGGTAGCCAGAACCAGGCATCGTGCGCCGGACGCCGCGCGGTGACCAGCGGGGGAACGACCAGCACGTCACCGGGGGAAGAGGGGGAAGCAGTGCCTCGTTGGAAGGCCTTGCCGGATGAACTCGATCCGCAGATCGCGGAGTTCACCGGTCAGCTGCGTCGGCTCGTGGACCGCAGCGAGCTCAGCGTCGCGTCGGTGGCCGACGCCACGGGCTACAGCAAGACGTCCTGGGAGCGGTATCTGAACGGCCGGCTGCTGGCGCCCAAGGGTGCCGTCGTGGCCCTGGCCGAGGTGACGGAGACCAACCCGGTCCACCTGACCACCCTGTGGGAGCTGGCCGAACGTGCCTGGAGCCGTTCGGAGATGCGCCACGACATGACCATGGAAGCCATCCGGATCTCGCAGGCGCGGGCCGCGCTCGGCGAACCGGGCACGTCCGCGGCCCCGTCGGGCGGCTCCGCGGCCGAGCCGGGCGGCGGCGCAAAGAACGGCAGGGGAAGCCGGCCCGGCCGTCACGGCGGCGGCGCGTCGGCCGGGTCCGGGGCCGCCGGACCGGCCGGTGCGTCGCCCACGCTGCCGCCGGCCGTCCCGGCACAGCCGACGGCCGCCGACAGCCCCGACTCGGCCCTCGGCCCGGTCCGGGACGACGCACCCGGGGCCTCCTCCTCGCCGTCCCCCGGCGGAGCGACCGAGGGCAACTCGTGGGGGCTCGCCGGATACCGGGGGCCCGCGCCGACCGGCAACCGCGCGGCCCGCTCCCGGCCCCGGACCGGCACCGGGGAGTCGGCCCAACCGGCCGGCCGCGCCGAGCCGCACGGCCCCGGCCCGGCCACCGGCCCCGCGGGCACGTACGACGGACCCTCGGGCCCGGTCACCGGCCCCGCGGGCACGTACGACGGACCCGCGTACGGCGGAGCTTCGTACGGCGGGCCCTCGCACGGTGCGCCCGCCTACCGGGAACCCGCGTACGGCGAGCCCCCGCACGGCGGCCGTCCGCGTCCGCCCCGGCGGTCCCCGGGCGGCGGCAGCAAGCGGACGACGGCGCTCGTCGCGGGAGTCGTCGGCGTGCTCGTCGTGGCCGCGGGCGCCTTCTTCTTCCTGAAGGGCGGAGACGACCGGAAGAACGAGGGCGCCGCACCCTCCCCGTCGCCCACCGTGACCAGCGAGGCGCAGCTGCCCCCGGGCGTGAAGTGCAGCGGCGACGCCTGCACCGGCAAGGACCCGGAGCAGATGGGCTGCGGTGGCGACCTGGTGACCACCGGCGCGTCCGCCGTCGTCGGCACGGCCGCCGTCGAGGTCCGCTACAGCAAGGTCTGCGGAGCCGCGTGGGCCCGCGTCACCCAGGCCGCGCAGGGCGACGAGGTCAAGGTGAGCGCCGGTGGCGCGAACGAGCAGCGGGCGACGGTCGGCACCGCGGGCGACACCGCCGCGTACACCACGATGGTCGCCGTGAAGTCCGTCGCCGACGCCACCGCGTGCGCGACGCTGGCATCGGGCACGGAGGGCTGCACGCGGTAGCGGCGCGCGGGCCCGCGGCAGGCGCGGAGCAGACGCCGTACGGCAGCCGCAGAGCGGGGCCCCGCGGCAGGCGCCGGGCGGGCCGGCGAAGAAAATCCGTCGCGACAGGCATGCCCCGCGTCCTCCCGGGCACGCGAAAGGTACCCCCACGGGAGTCCGGCAACGGTATCCCCGAGCGGCGGTCGCCTCAGTCCCCCCTCTCCCGGACAGGCGGCCGCCTCTTTCGTGTGCCTCCGTTCCCGGCGAACGGATGAGCCCGCCGTCGTCCTGTGGGACGGGCCACACCGACCCGGACGTGCCGGACACCGCGGGCGCGATAGCCTGACCGCTGGATCGATCTCTTGATACCAAGAGATCGATCAAACGCCCGGGGCAGGGACGCCCCACCGCCAGCTGTCATACGGAGAACGCCATGACCCGCACTCCCGTGAACGTCACCGTCACCGGCGCGGCCGGCCAGATCGGTTACGCCCTGCTCTTCCGCATCGCCTCCGGCCAGCTGCTCGGCGCGGACGTGCCGGTCAAGCTGCGCCTCCTGGAGATCACTCCGGCGCTCAAGGCCGCCGAGGGCACCGCGATGGAGCTGGACGACTGCGCGTTCCCGCTCCTCCAGGGCATCGAGATCACCGACGACCCGAACGTCGCCTTCGACGGCGCCAACGTCGCCCTCCTCGTCGGCGCCCGCCCCCGCACCAAGGGCATGGAGCGCGGCGACCTCCTCGAGGCCAACGGCGGCATCTTCAAGCCGCAGGGCAAGGCCATCAACGACCACGCCGCGGACGACATCAAGGTCCTCGTGGTCGGCAACCCGGCCAACACCAACGCCCTGATCGCCCAGGCCGCCGCCCCGGACGTACCGGCCGAGCGCTTCACGGCGATGACGCGCCTGGACCACAACCGCGCGCTGACCCAGCTCGCGAAGAAGACGGGCTCGACGGTCGCCGACATCAAGCGCCTGACCATCTGGGGCAACCACTCCGCCACCCAGTACCCGGACATCTTCCACGCCACCGTCGCCGGCAAGAACGCCGCCGAGACCGTCAACGACGAGAAGTGGCTGGCCGACGAGTTCATCCCGACCGTCGCCAAGCGCGGCGCCGCCATCATCGAGGCCCGCGGCGCCTCCTCGGCCGCCTCCGCCGCCAACGCCGCCATCGACCACGTGTACACCTGGGTCAACGGCACCGCCGAGGGCGACTGGACCTCCATGGGCATCCCGTCGGACGGCTCCTACGGCGTGCCGGAGGGCATCATCTCCTCCTTCCCCGTCACCACCAAGGACGGGAAGTACGAGATCGTCCAGGGTCTGGAGATCAACGACTTCTCCCGCGCCCGCATCGACGCCTCCGTCAAGGAGCTGTCGGAGGAGCGCGAGGCGGTCCGCGGTCTCGGCCTCATCTGAGCCCGGCCCCCACAGCCCCGCACGGGCCCCGTTCCGGTCGCACGACCGGGACGGGGCCCGTGCCCGTTTCCGTGCCCCGTTATGCCCCGCCCGCCCCTTTTCTCCGTGATGCACCACACTTTCGACCGGTGATTCGGCATGCAAACAGGGCGGCGGGGCAGGGGCTCACGGTCCCCGAGAGTGACGTGCGGGTGACACAGGGGGATCGATCAGGAACGGAAGGCAACACCGGCCATGGCGAACAGCACACCCACCCCGGCGGAGCGGGCGCACCGGACCATCCACGCGGGAGGCGAATGGCTCGCGGCGTCCTCCGGCGCCACGCGCGAGATCCTCGACCCCGCGGACGCCCTGCCGTTCGCCGTGGTCGCGGAGGGCGACGAGAAGGACACCGACCTCGCGGTGGCCGCCGCCCGCCGCGCCTTCGACGCCGGCGACTGGCCGCACACCCCGGTCGCCGAGCGCGCCGCCCTGCTGCGCCGCGTCGCCGACCTCCTCGTGCGCGACCGCGAGCGGCTCGGCCTGCTGGAGAGCCGCGACGCGGGCAAGACCGTCGAGGAGGGCCGCGTCGACATCGACTGCGTCGCCGACGCCTTCCGCTACTTCGCCGACCTGGTCGCCGGGGAGGCCCCCGGCCGGGTCGTCGACGCGGGCTCGCCCGACATCCACAGCGTCGTCGTGCACGAGCCGGTCGGCGTCTGCGCCATGATCACGCCCTGGAACTACCCGCTGCTCCAGGCCAGCTGGAAGATCGCCCCCGCGCTCGCCGCGGGCAACACCTTCGTGATCAAGCCCAGCGAGATCACCCCGCTCACCACGGTCGCCCTGATCGACCTGCTTTTTGAGGCCGGCCTCCCCACCGGCGTCGCGAACATCGTCACCGGCCCCGGACACACCGTCGGCGCCCGGCTCGCCGAGCACCCCGACGTCGACCTGGTGTCCTTCACCGGCGGTCTGGTCAGCGGCACCAAGGTCGCCCAGGCCGCCGCCGTCACCGTCAAGAAGGTCGCCCTCGAACTCGGCGGCAAGAACCCCAACGTCGTCTTCGCCGACGCCTGCGAGACCGAGGAGGGCTTCGACACCGCCGTCGACCAGGCCCTCAACGCCGCCTTCATCCACAGCGGCCAGGTCTGCTCGGCCGGCGGGCGCCTCATCGTCGAGGAGTCGGTCCGCGAGCGCTTCGTCGCCGAACTCGCCCGCCGGGCCACCAGGATCCGCCTCGGTCGCGGCACCGAGGACGGCGTCGAGTGCGGGCCGCTCGTCTCCGAGCAGCAGCGCGCCAGGACCGAGGACTACGTCGCCTCCGCCCTGGCCGAGGGCGCCGAACTGCGCTGCGGCGGCAAGCGTCCCGAGCCCTCGCCCGAGCGGCCCGAGTCCGGCTACTTCTACGAACCGACCGTCCTCGACCACTGCCACCGCGGGATGCGGGTCGTGCGCGAGGAGGTCTTCGGCCCCGTCCTCACCGTCGAGACCTTCCGCACCGAGGACGAGGCCGTAGCCCTCGCCAACGACACCGAGTACGGTCTGGCCGGTGCCGTCTGGACCGCCGACGCGGGACGGGCCCGCCGGGTCGCGGGCCGGCTGCGGCACGGCACCGTGTGGATCAACGACTTCCACCCCTACCTGCCGCAGGCGGAGTGGGGCGGCTTCGGCAAGAGCGGCGTCGGCCGCGAACTCGGCCCCGCCGGCCTCGCCGAGTACCGCGAGAGCAAGCACGTCTACCAGAACCTCGCGCCCAAGCCCGTCCGCTGGTTCACCGGCTGACCACTCCCGTCTCCGTACGTCCCCGCACCATCCGCTCGCCCCACTGGAGTACCCCCATGCCAGAAACCACTCACGTCTACGACTACGTCGTCATCGGCGGCGGTACGGCAGGCTCCGTGATCGCCTCCCGTCTCACCGAGAACCCGGACGTCACCGTCGCCGTCATCGAGGGCGGCCCCAGTGACGTCGGCCGCGACGACGTGCTGACCCTGCGCCGCTGGATGGGCCTGCTCGGCGGCGAGCTGGACTACGACTACCCGACCACCGAGCAGCCGCGCGGCAATTCGCACATCCGGCACAGCCGCGCCCGCGTCCTCGGCGGCTGCTCCTCGCACAACACCCTCATCGCCTTCAAGCCGCTGCCGTCCGACTGGGACGAGTGGGAGGCGGCCGGCGCCGAGGGATGGGGCGCTGTACAGATGGAGGCGTACTTCGCCCGGCTGAAGAACAACATCGTCCCGGTCGACGAGAAGGACCGGAACGCCATCGCCCGCGACTTCGTCGACTCCGCGCAGAAGACGCTGGAGGTCCCCCGGGTCGAGGGCTTCAACAAGAAGCCGTTCACCGAGGGCGTCGGCTTCTTCGACCTCGCCTACCACCCGGAGAACAACAAGCGCTCGTCGGCGTCGGTGGCGTACCTTCACCCGGTGATGGACGAGCGTCCCAACCTGACGCTCATGCTGGAGACCTGGGCGTACCGGCTGGAGCTGGACGGCACCCGCGCCGAAGGCGTCCACGTCCGCACCAAGGACGGCGAGGAGATCCTGGTCAAGGCCAGGAACGAGGTCGTCCTCAGTGCCGGGGCCGTCGACTCCCCGCGTCTGCTGCTGCATTCCGGCATCGGCCCGAAGGACCAGCTGGAGGCCCTCGGCATACCCGTGGTGCTCGACCTGCCCGGCGTCGGCGAGAACCTGCTCGACCACCCGGAGTCGGTGATCGTGTGGGAGACGAACGGCCCCATCCCGGACAACTCCGCGATGGACTCCGACGCCGGTCTGTTCGTGCGCCGGGACCCCGAACACGCGGGCCCCGACCTGATGTTCCACTTCTACCAGATCCCCTTCACGGACAACCCGGAGCGACTGGGCTACGAGCGCCCGGAGTTCGGCGTCTCCATGACCCCGAACATCCCCAAGCCCAAGTCCCGCGGCCGCCTCTACCTGACCAGCGCCGACCCGGCCGCGAAGCCCGCCCTGGACTTCCGCTACTTCACCGACGAGGACGACTACGACGGCCGCACCCTCGTCGACGGCATCCGCATCGCCCGGGAGGTCGCCCAGACCGAGCCGCTGGCCGGCTGGCTCAAGCGCGAGGTCTGCCCGGGCCCGGAGGTGACCGGAGACGACGAGCTGAGCGAGTACGCCCGCAAGGTCGCCCACACCGTCTACCACCCGGCGGGCACCTGCCGCATGGGCGCCGCCACCGACGAACAGGCCGTGGTGGACCCCGAGTTGCGCGTACGCGGCCTCTCGGGCCTGCGCATCGCCGACGCCTCCGTCTTCCCGACCATGCCCGCCGTGAACCCGATGATCGGCGTCCTCATGGTCGGGGAGCGTGCCGTCGAGATGATCGGTGGTGACGCCCGATGAGCACCACCGCCAAGGACACCGCCGCCGCCACCGACACCGTGGCCGAGCGCCCGCCGGTCTTCTCCGTCGACGGCCTGTGGAAGGTCTTCGGCCCCAAGGCCGCCCGCGTCCCCGCCGACCCGGACCTCACCGCCCTGAGCCCGGCCGAGCTGCGCTCCCGCACCGGCTGCACCGCCGCCGTCGCCGACGTCTCCTTCGACGTGCGCAAGGGCGAGGTCTTCGTCGTCATGGGCCTGTCCGGCTCCGGCAAGTCCACCCTCGTACGCTGCCTGACCCGCCTCATCGAGCCGACGGCCGGATCCATCGCCATCGACGGCGAGGACGTCCGGGCGATGGACAGGTCCCGGCTGCGCGCACTGCGCCGGCACCGCGCCGCGATGGTCTTCCAGCACTTCGGCCTGCTCCCGCACCGCACCGTCCTGGACAACGTGGCCTACGGCCTGGAGGTCCAGGGCATGGGCCGCGCCGAGCGCCGCGAGCGCGCCGCCGCCCTCGTCGCCAAGGTCGGTCTCGACGGGCTGGAGCACCGCCGCCCCGGCCAGCTCTCCGGCGGCCAGCGCCAGCGCGTCGGCCTCGCCCGCGCCCTCGCCGTCGACCCCGAGGTCCTGCTCTTCGACGAGCCGTTCAGCGCGCTCGACCCGCTGATCCGGCGGGACATGCAGGAGGAGGTCGTCCGGCTGCACCGCGAGGAGGGCCGCACGATGGTCTTCATCACCCACGACCTCCAGGAAGCCCTCAAACTCGGCGACCGCATCGCCCTGATGCGCGACGGCCGCGTGGTGCAGCTCGGCACCCCTGAGGAGATCGTCGGCGCGCCCGCCGACGACTACGTCCGCGAGTTCGTCCGCGACGTCCCGCGCGAGCAGGTCCTCACCGTGCGCACGGCGATGCGACCCGCCGCCTCCGCCGACGAGGCGGGCACCGGCCCCGCGATCCGCCCGGGAGCCACGGTCTCGGAGGCCATCGAGGCCGTGGCCCGGGCAGGCTCCCCGGCCCGTGTCATGGACGAAGGCCGCTGCCTTGGCGTGGTCGACGCGACCGACCTCCTGTCGGTGGTGGCGGGCACGACCGACGCGCCCGCCGCGGCGGACGGTGCCGCCCCTGCGGGCAGTCGTGCCTCCGGGGCGGCACGGGTGGGCGCAGGGGCACCGGCCACGCGCCGCAAGCCGACCACCCCCGCCGAGCCCACCACCGAGGAGCCGGTCTGATGGCAACGATCACGGCCACGGCCCGAAAGCCCGCCCCGCCGGGCATCCTCACCAACAGAGCCGTCCGCAAGCTCCTCGTCCTGGCCCTCGCGGCGGCGATCCTCGTGCCCCTGGCGATCACGCAGTGGCCCGGCGCCGCCTGGCCCACCGCCCTCACCGTCGACGTCTCGGAACCGCTCGGCAAGGCCAGCGACTGGATCATCGACAACCGCGACAGCCACCCGCTGTTCCTCTACTTCCTCGGCCACGTCAGCAACGTCGTCGTCCTCGCCGTCCGCGCCGTGTACCTCGCCCTCCTCGCCGTCGGCTGGGCCGGGGTCACCGCGATCGGCGCCCTGGTCGCCTGGCGGGTGGCCGGCGTGAAGCTCGCCGCGGGCACCGCCGCCGCGTTCCTGGCCTGCGGCCTGCTCGGCATGTGGGTGCCGACCATGCAGACCCTCGCGCTCATGGTCGTGGCCGTCCTCGCCTCGGTGGCCGTCGGCGCCCTGCTGGGCCTGGCCGCGGGCCTGTCCGGCCGGATGGACCGCGTGCTGCGCCCGGTGCTCGACACCATGCAGGTGCTGCCCGCCTTCGCCTACCTTCTGCCCGTCGTCCTGGTCTTCGGCATCGGCGTTCCCGCCGCCGTCCTGGCCACCGTCGTCTACGCCGCCCCGCCCATGGCCCGGCTCACCGCCCTCGGCCTGCGCGGCGCCGACAAGGAGGTGCTGGAGGCCGTCGAGTCCCTCGGCACCACCGCGCGCCAGCGGCTGCTCACCGCGCGCATCCCGCTGGCCCGCAGGGAACTCCTGCTCGGCGTCAACCAGACGATCATGATGGCGCTGTCCATGGCCGTCATCGCGTCCGTCATCGGCGCCGGCGGCCTCGGCGACCGCGTCTACCAGGCGCTCGCCTCGGTCGACGTCGGTGCCGCCCTCGCGGCCGGCATCCCGATCGTGCTGCTCGCCGTCGTCCTGGACCGCGTGACCGGCGCGGCGGGGGAGCGGCTCGGCGAGTCCGGGAAGTCCCCGGTGACCTGGCTGTACGCGCTGGTCGTCGCCGCGGCCGTCGCGCTCGCCGGGCGACTGGCCGGCTTCCTCGACTGGCCCGACGGGTGGAAGGTGAACATCGCCGAGCCCGTCAACCGGGCCGTCGACTGGATGACCGCCCACCTGTACTCCGGCGTCCCCGTCGTCGGCGGCACCGCCGACTGGGCCGCGCACTTCACCAGCTGGGTCCTCAACCCGCTGCGGGACGGCCTCCAGTGGCTGCCCTGGTGGTCCGTACTCCTGACAGTCGCCGCCCTCGCGTGGCTGATCGGCACCTGGCGCACCGCGCTCACCGCCGTCCTCGCCATGGCCGCGATCGGTGTGCTCGGCGTGTGGGACCCGTCCCTCGACACGCTCTCGCAGGTGCTCGCCGCCGTCGCCGTGACCCTGGTCGTCGGCTTCGCCACCGGTGTCGCCGCCGCCCGCAGCGACCGCTTCGAACGCCTGCTGCGGCCCGTGCTCGACGTCTTCCAGACGATGCCGCAGTTCGTGTACCTGATCCCGGTCGTCGCCCTGTTCGGCGTGGGCCGCGCGCCCGCCGTGGCCGCGGCCGTCGTCTACGCCCTCCCGGCCGTCGTCCGCATCACCGCCCAGGGGCTGCGCCAGGTCGACCCGGCCGCCCTGGAGTCGGCCCGCTCGCTGGGCGCCACCAGCGGCCAGCAGCTCCGCCAGGTCCAGCTCCCGCTGGCCCGCCCGGCCCTGCTGCTCGCCGTCAACCAGGGCGTCGTCCTGGTCCTCGCCGTCGTCATCATCGGCGGCCTGGTCGGCGGTGGCGCCCTCGGCTACCAGGTCGTCTTCGGCCTCGCCCAGGGCGACCTGGCGACCGGCCTGGTCGCGGGCGCCGCGATCGTCTGCCTCGGCCTGATGCTCGACCGGGTCACCCAGCCCACCGAACGCCGTACGACCAGGAAGGGAGCCTGACATGCGACTGCGCACGACCTCCGCGATCGCGGGCGTGGCCGCGCTGATGCTGCTCACCGGCTGCGGCGCCGCCGACATGACCAAGCAGGCGTCCCCGTTCGCCAACGCCCAGGGCGCGCGGACCGTCACCCTGTCCGTGCAGTCCTGGGTCGGCGCCCAGGCCAACGTGGCCGTCGCCCAGTACCTGCTGGAGCACGAGCTGGGCTACCGCGTCGACACCGTCCAGGTCGACGAGGTCCCCGCCTGGGACGCGCTCAGCCAGGGCCGCGTCGACGCCATCCTGGAGGACTGGGGCCACCCCGAGCAGGAACAGCGCTACGTCCAGGACAAGAAGACCATCGCCGCCGGCGGCGACCTCGGCGTCACCGGGCACATCGGCTGGTTCGTCCCGACGTACTTCGCGAAGAAGCACCCGGACGTCACGAACTGGAAGAACCTGAACAAGTACGCCGACCTGCTGCGCACCGCGGAGAGCGGCGGCAAGGGCCAGCTCATGGACGGCTCCCCGTCCTACGTCACCAACGACAAGGCGCTGGTGAAGAACCTCGACCTGGACTACCAGGTCGTCTTCGCCGGCTCCGAGGCAGCCCAGATCACCCAGATGCAGCAGTTCGCCAAGGAGAAGAAGCCCTTCCTGAGCTACTGGTACACACCCCAGTGGCTGATGGAGAAGGTGCCGATGACCGAGGTGAAGCTGCCGCCGTACGAGGAGGGCTGCGACGCCGACCCCGAGAAGGTCGACTGCGCCTACCCGGTCACGCCGCTGCAGAAGTACCTCAACGCCGACTTCGAGAAGAAGGGCGGCGACGCGGCCCGGTTCCTGAAGAACTTCAGGTGGACCACCGAGGACCAGAACCAGGTCTCCCTGATGATCGCCGAGAAGAAGATGCGGCCCCAGGTCGCGGCGGAGAAGTGGGTGGACAGCCACAAGTCCGTCTGGAAGAAGTGGTTGCCCTGACCCTCACTCCGTGCGCCGGTCCGCGAGCCGTCGCGCCAGCTCCCGCGCCGCGTCCTCCGCGTGCCGCTGGAGACCCGGTCCGAACGTGACCCGGGTGGCCCCGAGTCCGCCGAGTTCCGCGGGCGAGGGGCCCTGGCCGGGGCGGGCGAGCACGTTCACCGGCCCCTGGATGCCGGACCGCAGCAACGGCAGCACGGCGACGGGCGCGGCGATCGGGTACACGCAGTCGGCGCCCGCGGCGACGTACGCGGCGGCCCGCTCGATCGTCGCCCCCGGATCGTCGACGCCCCGGACGAACGTGTCGATCCGGGCGTTCAGGAAGAGCCGGTCGCCCGCCTCCCGGCGCACCTCGGCCAGCCACTCGGCGTGCTCCGCCGGGTCCTTGAGCACCCCGTCCGCGGAGTCCTCCACGTTGCAGCCGACCGCGCCCGCCTCCAGGAGCCGCTCCACCAGCTCCTTCGGAGCCAGCCCGTAGCCGTCCTCGACGTCCGCCGACACGGGTACGTCCACGGCCCGGGCGATCCGCGCGACCGCCGCGAACATCTCGTCGGCCGGGGTCGCCCCGTCCGCGTACCCGAGCGAGGCGGCGACCCCGGCGCTCGGCGTCGCGAGCGCCGGGAACCCGGCCTGCGCGAACACCCGGGCGCTCGCCGCGTCCCACGGACCGGGCAGGACCAGGGGCTCCTCGGGGGGCCGGCCGTGGTGCAGCGCGCGGAACCGCCCGGCCCCCGCCGTCACCACGTCGCGCTCCCCGCCGGGATCCGCCGCGCGACCATCAGCCGGTTCCAGCCGTTGATCGCCGCGATCAGCGCCAGCAGGTGGGCCAGCCCGTCGGCGTCGAAGTGCCGGGCGGCCTCCTCGTACACCGCGTCGGGCACGAAGCCCTCCGTCAGCACCGTCACCGCCTCGGTCAGCGCCAGCGCGGCCCGCTCCCGCGCGTCGAAGACCTCCCCGGCCTCCTCCCAGGCGGCCAGCAGGTCCAGCCGGCCCTCGCTCACGCCCTGCTCGCGCGCCACGCCGAGGTGCATGTCCAGGCAGAAGGCGCAGTGGTTGAGCTGCGAGGCCCGGATCTGCACCAGCTCGGCCAGATCCGGGTCGGCCAGGCCCCGTTTGGCGGCGGCGCCCACCGCCCGCAGTGCGGAGCGGACGCCGGCGTCCAGGCGGGTCGTGCGTGGAGTCACGCGTACTGCCCCGGCGTGTAGTGGCCCGGCGTCAGCCGGCAGGCCACCCCGAAGCGGTTCCAGGCGTTGATCACCGTGATCGCGGCGATCAGCTGCGCCAGCCCGGCCTCGTCGAAGTGGGCGGCGGCCCGCTCGTACACCGCGTCCGGCACGAAACCGTCGGTCAGCACGGTGACGGCCTCGGTGAGTTCGATCGCCGCCAGCTCCCGCTCCGTGTAGAAGTGCCGCGACTCCTCCCAGGCCGCGAGCTGCACGATCCGCTCCACGCTCTCGCCGGCCGCCAGCGCGTCCTTGGTGTGCATGTCCAGGCAGAAGGCACAGTGGTTCAGCTGGGAGGCGCGGATCTTCACCAGCTCCCGCACCTTCGGGTCGAGGCCCTGCGCGGCGGCCTTCTCCAGGCGCAGCATCGCCTTCCAGACCTCGGGTGCGTGCTTGGCCCACTCCAGGCGGGGCGCGTGCTCGGCGGCGAAGGGCTCGGGGACCGTGTTCTCTTCGGTCGTCGTGTTCGTGGTCATGGCACCGACCCTAGAAGCGATGCAGCCCAAGGGTATGGTCCATTCCCATGGTGGAATCATGGGCCACTTTCGGCGTCGACCTGCATCTGGACCGGTCGGGCCCCGGCCTGCGCCGGGGACTCACCGAAGCACTGCGCGAGGCCGTCCGCGGCGGCCGGCTGGCGCCCGGCACCCGGCTGCCCTCCACCCGCTCGCTCGCCGCCGACCTGGGCGTGGCCCGCAACACCGTCGCCGAGGTCTACGCCGACCTGATCGCCGAGGGCTGGCTCGCCGCCCGCCAGGGCTCCGGCACCCGGGTCGCCGACCGCACCCCCGCCACCCCCGAGCGGCGCCGGGCACCCCACCCGCGCGAGCGCACCCGCCCGGCCTACGACCTCGTCCCGGGCACGCCCGAACTGGCCTCCTTCCCCCGCACCCACTGGCTCCGGGCCGCCCGCCGCGCCCTGGCCGCCGCCCCCGACCAGGCCCTCGGCTACGGCGACCTGCGCGGCCGCGTGGAGCTGCGCACCGCCCTCGCCGGATACCTGTCCCGCGCCCGGGGCGTGCACGCCGACCCCGACCGGATCGTGGTGTGCGCCGGCTTCCTCGGCGGCCTCGGCGTCCTCGCCGAACTGCTGCGCCGCCGGGGCGGTGACACCGTCGCCGTCGAGTCCTACGGCCTGCCCCACCACCGCCGGCTCCTCGAGAACGCGGGCTGCGCCACGCCCCCGCTGCCCTTCGACGACCGCGGCACCCTCCCGCCCGACGGCTCACCCGAGGACCGGGCCGCCGCGGACGCCGTCCTGCTGACCCCCTCGCACCAGTTCCCCCTCGGTCTCCCCCTGCTCCCCGAGCGCCGGACCGCCCTGATCGAGTGGGCCCGGCGCACCGGCGGCCTGGTCCTGGAGGACGACTACGACGGCGAGTTCCGCTACGACCGCCAGCCCGTCGGCGCCCTCCAGGGCCTGGACCCCGACCGCGTCGTCTACCTGGGCACCGCCAGCAAGTCCCTGGCCCCCGCCCTGCGGCTGGGCTGGATGGTGCTGCCGCCCGCGCTCGTCGAGGAGGCCATGGACGCCATGGCGGGCCGCGCCCCCGGCGTCCTCGACCAGCTGACCCTCGCCGCGTTCCTGTCCTCCGGCGACTACGACCGCCACGTCCGCTCCGCCCGCCTGCGCTACCGGCGCCGCCGCGACGCCCTGGTGGCCGCACTCGCCGAACGGGCCCCCGGGGTCCGTGTCAGCGGCATCGCCGCCGGACTCCACGCCGTCCTCGAACTGCCGCCCGGCACCGAGCGGCAGACCGTCCGTGCCGCCGCCTGGCACGGGCTCGCGGTGCACGGCCTGTCCATGTTCCGGCACCCCGAAGCCGCCCTCCCGCCGCGGGACGCCCTGGTCGTCGGCTACGGCACCCCGCCCGACCACGCCTGGGCGGGGGCGCTGGACGCCCTGTGCCGCGCGCTGCCGTAAAGTCCGTCCGCGGCGGGGGCCGTACACTCGACCGGCCCAACCGCCGTACAACCGCACGGACAACGGGGAGAGACGGACATGGCGGAGACCCGGCGACGGCTGCGGTCGAGCACCGTGGTGCTCGGCGGCATGGGAGTGCTCGCGGCGGCCCTGAGCGCGTGCGGGTCGGACCCCGACCGCCGCTGCGTGGACCGCGACAGCTACGACTACCTGAACGGCTACAAGGTCGTCGCCGACAAGAACTGCAAGTCGGGCTCGTCCGGCAGCTCCTACGGCAAGGGCGGCAAGAAGAAGGGCGCGTCGAGGTCCGTGGGCGACGCCGACTGGTACTACGACGGCGACGTCAGCAACGGCCGGGCCGACTCCGGCACCTTCAGCCGGTCCGAGGCCGTCGACCGGGGCGGCTTCGGCTGCTCGGGCTCCGGCAGCGGCGGCGGCTGAGCACGGCCATGGAACGCCGCACCACCGAACCCCGCCCCGGCTGGCAGCGGACCGTCGAGGAACAGGGGCTGATCTACCCCCTGACCCGCTACCCCGACGACTCCCTGCGCCCCTACTGGGACGAGAGCGCCTACTACGTCTTCTCCCTGCCCGAGGTGGAGGCGCTGGAGGAGGTCGTCGAGGAACTCCACCGCATGTGCCTGGCGGCCGCCGGGCACATCGTCGCCGAGGACCGCTTCGCCGACCTCGGCATCACCGACCCGCGCGTCGTGCGCGCCGTCACCGAGGCCTGGCACCGCCGCGCCGAACTCCCCTCCGTCTACGCCCGCTTCGACCTGCGCTACGACGGCACCGGTCCCGCCAAGCTCCTGGAGTACAACGCCGACACGCCGACCTCGCTGGTCGAGGCGGCGTCCCCGCAGTGGTTCTGGATGGAGGACCGCTTCCCGGGCGCCGACCAGTGGAACAGCCTCCACGAACGTCTCGTCGACGCCTGGAAGAAGCAGGCCGGGCTGCTGCCGCCCGGCAACCCCCTGTACTTCGCGCACTCCTCGGACGACGAGCTCGGCGAGGACCTGATGACGGTCGCCTACCTCAAGGAGACCGCCGAACAGGCCGGCCTGGAGACCGACTGGATCTCCATGGAGGAGATCGGCTGGGACCGCCTCTCCGGACGCTTCGTCGACAACAGGCTGCGCTTCATCCGCAGCCTCTTCAAGCTCTACCCCTGGGAGTGGCTCACCACCGACCGCTTCGCCGGCCACGTCCTGGACACCCTCGACAACGGCGGCGGCACCGGCACCACCCTGTGGATCGAGCCCGCCTGGAAGATGCTGCTCAGCAACAAGGCGCTGCTCGCCATCCTCTGGGAGCTGTACCCCGGCCACCCCAACCTGCTCCCCGCCCACCTCGACGGCCCGCGCGACCTCGCCACCACCACCGGCTGGGTCGCCAAGCCCCTCCTGGGCCGCGAGGGCGCCGGCGTCACGATCCACCAGCCCGGCACCGACCCGGCCCCCCGCCCCGAGCCCTGCTGCTACCAGGCACTGGCCCCCCTCCCCGACTTCGACGGCAACCGCGTCGTCCTGGGCGCCTGGGTGGTCGAGGACGAGTCGGCGGGCCTGGGCATCAGGGAGTCGAGCGGCCTGATCACGGACGAGTACGCCCGCTTCCTGCCCCACGTGATCCTCTGACTCCCCTTGATCGGCCCCGCAGGGGCCTTCAAGAGGCGCGGGGAACTGCGCGACCAGCCGGACGAAGCCGCACTCCGCGACGGACAGCGACCCCGCAGACGCTTTCCGGTAGCCTGGCCCCGGGCCGTGACTGGCGCGCAAGGATGGGACGAACCATCGGGAAGCGGCCCGAACGACAAGTGCCGAGCGCCTGGGCCGACCTGAACGCTGATTCCAACGTCCGGAGGCCCCCGTGTCCGCAGACCTCACCCCCGAGTCCGTCGCCTACCGCGCCGCGCTGCAGGCGATCCGCGCCGTCGAGCCCCGGGTGGCCGACGCCATCGGTCAGGAGGTCGCCGACCAGCGCGAGATGCTCAAGCTGATCGCCTCCGAGAACTACGCCTCCCCGGCCACGCTCCTGGCGATGGGCAACTGGTTCAGCGACAAGTACGCCGAGGGCACCGTCGGCCGCCGCTTCTACGCCGGCTGCCGCAACGTCGACACCGTCGAGTCCCTCGCCGCCGAGCACGCCCGCGAGCTGTTCGGCGCCCGCCACGCCTACGTCCAGCCGCACTCCGGCATCGACGCCAACCTGGTCGCCTTCTGGGCCGTCCTCGGCGCCCGCGTCGAGGTGCCCTTCCTGGAGAAGACCGGCGTCCGCCAGGTCAACGACCTGACCGACGCCGACTGGGCCGAGCTGCGCCAGGCCTTCGGCAACCAGCGCATGCTCGGCATGTCCCTGGACGCCGGCGGCCACCTCACCCACGGCTTCCGCCCGAACATCTCCGGCAAGATGTTCGACCAGCGCTCCTACGGCACCGACCCGGCCACCGGCCTCATCGACTACGAGGCCCTGCGCGCCTCCGCCCGCGAGTTCAAGCCGCTGATCATCGTCGCGGGCTACTCCGCGTACCCCCGGCTGGTGAACTTCCGGATCATGCGCGAGATCGCCGACGAGGTCGGCGCGACCCTCATGGTCGACATGGCGCACTTCGCCGGCCTGGTCGCGGGCAAGGTGCTCACCGGCGACTTCGACCCGGTCCCGCACGCCCAGATCGTGACGACGACCACGCACAAGTCCCTGCGCGGCCCGCGCGGCGGCATGGTGCTGTGCGACGACTCCCTCAAGGACCAGGTCGACCGCGGCTGCCCGATGGTCCTCGGCGGCCCGCTCCCGCACGTCATGGCCGCCAAGGCCGTCGCCCTCGCCGAGGCCCGGCAGCCCGCGTTCCAGGACTACGCCCGGCGCATCGTCGACAACGCCCGCGCGCTCGCCGAGGGCCTGACCCGCCGCGGCGCCACCCTGGTGACCGGCGGCACGGACAACCACCTCAACCTGATCGACGTGGCGTCCTCCTACGGCCTCACCGGCCGCCAGGCCGAGGCGGCCCTGCTCGACTCCGGCATCGTCACCAACCGCAACGCCATCCCCGCCGACCCGAACGGCGCCTGGTACACCTCCGGCATCCGCATCGGCACGCCGGCGCTGACCACGCGCGGCCTCGGCACAGCGGAGATGGACGAGGTCGCGGGCCTCATCGACCGCGTCCTGACCACGACGGAGCCCGGCACCACCAAGTCCGGCGCCCCGTCCAAGGCCTCCCACGTCCTCGACGCGAAGGTCGCCGACGAGATCTCCCACCGCGCGACCGACCTGGTGGCCGGCTTCCCGCTGTACCCCGAGATCGACCTGGGCTGACCCGCCCGCGCGCTACAGGTCGATCAGCTCCTGACGCGGCTCCCCGCGCGGCGGTCCGGCACGGTACCGGTCCGCCGCGCGGCGGACCAGCAGCGTCCCCGCCACGCCCGCCCCGAGCCCGGCGGCCCCGGCCCACCACAGCCCGTCCCGCTCGCCGCCGTCCTCCTCCGCGCCGGTCGCGTCCGCCGCGAGGAAGCCCTCGCCGGCGAGCCTCTCGTAGGTGTCCCGGGGTACGCGGTGCCAGCGGATGTCGTCGTCCGTCACGTCCGGCGCCAGGTCGGTGCGCACCCACGGGGTGCCGTCCTCGGCCAGGAACAGCTGGTCCTGGCGCAGCATGGCCACGTCCCCGCCCGGCGCCCGCTGCGTCTGCGGCCATCCCCCGACCCCGGTCAGCCCCCACAGCACGGTGAACCGCACCGGGGGCCGCCGCCCCTCCGTCCAGGCCTCCGGGACCCGTTCCGTATCCGTGCGGTCCGGGCCGAGGAGGCTCCGCAGCCGGTCGAAGTCCCCCTCGCCGGCGTGCCAGGACGCGGTGCGCCCGGCTCCCGCCCACACGACCACCGCCACGTCCGGCTCGTCGGCGTCCCCGGCCGCCGCTGCCGCGGTCCCCGCCGTGCCCGTCCACCACGCCGCCCCGGCCACCGCCAGCGCACACACCCACCGTCGCCCCACCCGTGTCCCTCCCGTTCGTCCCCACCCTTGGTACACCCGCGGGCCCGCATCGGAGCCCCCTGTACCCGAACCCGTGCCCGACCGGCCCGCGAAGCCTGAGAGAATGGCCTCATGGCCTCTGAACGTCCCCGTGTGCTCTCCGGTATCCAGCCGACCTCCGGCTCGTTCCACCTCGGCAACTACCTCGGCGCCGTCCGCCAGTGGGTCGACATGCAGGACACCCACGACGCGTTCTACATGGTCGTCGACCTGCACGCGATCACGGTCCCGCAGGACCCGGAAGAGCTGCGCCAGAACACGCGCGTCGCCGCCGCCCAGCTGCTCGCGGCCGGCCTCGACCCGGACCGCTGCACCCTGTTCGTGCAGAGTCACGTCCCCGAGCACGCCCAGCTCGGCTGGCTGATGAACTGCATCACGGGCTTCGGCGAGGCGTCCCGGATGACGCAGTTCAAGGACAAGTCCGCCAAGCAGGGCAACGACCGCACCACCGTGGGCCTGTTCACGTACCCCATGCTGATGGTCGCCGACATCCTGCTCTACCAGGCCGACCAGGTCCCCGTGGGCGAGGACCAGCGCCAGCACCTGGAGCTAACCCGCGACCTCGCGGACCGCTTCAACCAGACCTACGGCGACGCCTTCACCGTCCCGAGCGCCTACATCCTCAAGGAGACGGCGAAGATCTACGACCTCCAGGACCCGACCGCCAAGATGAGCAAGTCGGCGGCCACCCCGAAGGGCCTGATCAACCTCCTCGACGAGCCGAAGGCCACCGCGAAGAAGGTGAAGAGCGCGGTCACCGACACCGACACCGTCGTCCGCTTCGACCGCGAGCACAAGCCCGGCGTCAGCAACCTGCTGTCGATCTACTCCACCCTCACCGGCGCCGAGATCGCCGAGCTGGAGCAGAAGTACGAGGGCAAGGGCTACGGCGCGCTGAAGACGGACCTCGCCGACGTCGTCGTGGAGTTCGTCACCCCCTTCCGGGAGCGCACCCAGCAGTACCTGGACGACCCGGAGACGCTCGACGCGATCCTCGCCAAGGGTGCGGAGAAGGCCAGGGCCGTCGCCGCGGAGACCCTCGCCCGGGCGTACGACCGGGTGGGCTTCCTCCCCGCCAAGCACTGACCCGCCCCGGCCGCCCCGCCGCCCGGGGCGGCCGGCCGGACGACCGCCCGTGCGCCCCGGCATGACGCGGTAGCGCTGCACATCACTCCGGTTGCGCCTGCCCAGGGCACGGCGGTGGCCGTACAGTCGATATCCGGGTGTCCGACCGAAGGACACACAACGACAGGAGACGAAGTGGGGACCGTAACGATCGGCGTGTCGATCGCGGTCCCGGAGCCTCACGGCAGCCAGCTCCAGCAGCTGCGCGCGGGCTTCGGCGACGCCGCTGCTCACGGCATCCCCACGCACGTCACCCTGCTGCCGCCGACCGAGGTCGACGGCAGCGCGCTGCCCGCGGTCGAGGCGCACCTCGCGGAGGTGGCGGCGCGCTGCCGGCCCTTCCCGATGCGGCTGTCCGGCACCGGGACCTTCCGCCCGCTCTCGCCCGTCGTCTTCGTCCAGGTGGTCGAGGGCGCGGCGGCCTGCTCCTGGTTGCAGAAGCGGGTGCGCGACGCGTCCGGCCCGGTCCCCCGCGAACTGCAGTTCCCGTACCACCCGCACGTCACCGTCGCGCACGGCATCGACGAGGCGGCGATGGACCGCGCCCACGAGGAGCTGTCCGACTACGAGGCCCAGTGGCCCTGCACCGGCTTCGCGCTGTACGAGCAGGGGCCCGACGCGGTCTGGCGCAAGCTGCGCGAGTTCCCCTTCGGCAGCGCCACCGTGCCCCCGCAGGCCGGCCGCGTGGAGACCGGCACCCTGCCGACGCGGTAGCCCCGCCTCGCACCGCCCGCCGTCGCAGCACCGCCCGCGGTCTCGGCCGGCCAGCCGCCCCGAAGACCGCCCTCGCGGCCTCACACCGCCCGCCGCCGGAAGGCCGCCCACTGCAGCACTGCCAGCCGCCGGGTAGCCGTCCGGCGCCTCACACCGGCAGCCGCCGGAACACCGCCCGCGGCAGGTGCCGCACCGCCGACATCACCACCCGCAGCGCCCCCGGCACCCACACCGTCTCCGAGCGCCGGCGCAGCCCCAGCTCGATGGCCGTCGCGACCGCCTCGGGCGTCGTGGCGAGCGGCGCCTCCTCCATCCCCTCGGTCATCCGCGACCGAACGAACCCGGGGCGTACGACCATGACGTGCACGCCCGTGCCGTGCAGCGCGTCGCCCAGACCCTGCGCGAAGGCGTCCAGGCCGGCCTTGCTGGAGCCGTAGATGAAGTTGGCGCGGCGGGCCCGCTCCCCGGCGACGGAGGAGAGCACCACCAGCGAACCGTGCCCCTGCGCCTGGAGTGAACGGGCGGCGACCAGCCCGGCGGAGACCGCGCCGGTGTAGTTGGTCTGCGCGACCCGCACGGCGTTCAGCGGCTCGCGCTCGTCGTGCGCCTGGTCGCCGAGGATGCCGAAGGCGAGCAGCACCAGATCGATGTCGCCCTCGGCGAACACCTTGCCGAGCGCCGCGTCGTGGGACTCGGGGTCCAGCGCGTCGAAGGCGGTGGTGCGCACCTCGGCGCCGAGGCCGCGCAGCTGCTCGGCGGCCGCGTCCAGGGCGGGGGAGGGCCGCCCGGCCAGCCACACCGTGCGGGTGCGGCGGGCCACCAGGCGGCGCACCGTGGCGAGCGCGATCTCGGACGTACCGCCGAGGACGAGGAGGGACTGGGGGAGGCCGAAGGCGTCCTTCACGACTGCTCCAGACAGGTCGGTGCGGGCAGGGGCGTCACAGCGCGAGGCGGCGGGCCAGGTCGGAGACGAACACCCCGCGCGGGTCCAGCTCCGCGCGCAGGGCGCGGAAGTCGTCCAGGCGCGGGTACATCGCGGCGAGCAGCTCGGGGCGCAGCCGGGAGTCCTTGGCGAGGTAGACCCGGCCGCCCGCGTCCGCGACCTCCCCGTCCAGCTCGTCCAGGAACGCGCCGAGGCCGGGCAGCCCGGCCGGGATGTCGAGGGCGAGGGTCCAGCCCGGGACGGGGAAGGAGAGCCAGCCCGGGTCGGCCTCGCCGAAGCGCTTGAGGACGGCGAGGAAGGACGGGCAGCGGCGGGCGGAGATGCGCCGCACGATCGCGCGCAGGGCCTCCTCCCGGCCGTGCCCGACGACGAACTGGTACTGCACGAAGCCGCCCCGGCCGTAGACCCGGTTCCAGTGCGGGACGCCGTCCAGCGGGTGGAAGAACGTGGAGATCCGCTGGAGCCGGCCCCGGCTCACCCGGGGGGCCTTGCGGTACCAGACCTCGTTGAACAGGCCCACCGTCGTCCGGCCGAGCAGTCCGTCCGGCACGAGGTCGGGGGCGGCCGGCAGGCGGGAGGTGCGGAAGGCCAGCGGCGCCCGCCGGGCGCGCGAGCGGGCCGGCAGCGCGTCCAGCGGGGCGTGGTCGCCGCGGGTGAGCACCGCGCGGCCGGTCGCCCTGCCGCGGGCGAGCAGGTCGATCCAGGCGACCGAGTAGCGGTAGCGGTGGTCGGTGGCGGTCAGCCGGGCCATCAGGTCGTCCAGGTCGGCGGCCCGCTCGGTGTCCACCGACATCAGGGCCGTCTCGACCGGCTGGAGCCGCAGCGTCGCGGTGAGGATCACCCCGGTCAGCCCCATGCCGCCCGCGGTCGCGTCGAACAGGGGGGTGCCCGGGGTGACGGTACGGACCGTGCCGTCGGCGGTGAGCAGCTCCAGGGAGAGCACGTGCCGCGCGAAGGACCCCGACACGTGGTGGTTCTTGCCGTGGATGTCCGCGCCGATCGCCCCGCCGACCGTCACGTAACGGGTGCCGGGCGTCACCGGCACGAACCAGCCGAGCGGCAGCAGCACCTCCATCAGCCGGTGCAGGGAGACCCCGGCGTCGCACAGCACGGTGCCGCCGGCGGCGTCGATCGCGTGCACGCGGTCCAGGGCCGTCATGTCGAGCACGGCGCCCCCCGCGTTCTGCGCCGCGTCCCCGTACGCCCGCCCGAGCCCGCGCGCGATGCCGCCGCGCGCCCCGCAGTCCCGGACGGCGACGGCCGCCTCCTCGTACGTCCGCGGACGGACGACGAGCGCCCCCGTGGGCGCGGTGCGGCCCCAGCCGGTGACGGTGCCCCAGTCGGCGTCGGGGCGGTGGGCGCCGGGGTCCCGGTCGGTGTCGGGAACGGTGTCGGCAGACATGGCGGTGACCGTATCGCCCCTATGTGAATGATTAGTTCCAAAACATTCAGGCCGTCCCTGAAACGGGTGATTAATGGTATGTCGCTCCGGAGTGCCCACCTTCCCGTGGCGCGGGCGGGAACAGTGAGTCCACATGGACGACCTCGACGACATGGACCACCGGATCGTCACCGCGCTCAGGGCCTGCGGCACCGACCCGCGCGTCGCGGGCGCGGCGCGCGCCCTGTCCTGGGCGGGGGAGCACGGGGCGCTGTGGCTCGCGGCGGGTCTCACCGCGGCCGCCGTGGACGCGCCCCGGCGCACGGCCTGGCTGCGCGGCACCGCGCTCACCGCCGGCGCCCACCTCGTCAGCATGGGGGTGAAGCGCGTCGTACGCCGCCCCCGCCCCGCGCACGTCGTGCCCCTGGTGCGCACCGCGGGCCGGCACTCCTTCCCCAGCTCCCACGCCACCTCGGCCACCGCGGCCGCCGTCGTCTTCGGGGCGCTCGGGGTGCGGGCCGCCTGGCCGCTCGCCGCCGCCGTGTGCGCCTCCCGGCTGGTCGCCGGCGTCCACTACCCCTCCGACGTCGCGGCGGGCGCCGCCCTCGGCGCGCTCACCGCCCGGCTCGGCGCCGACTGGATGCGCGGAGGCACCCGTTGACCGACACGACCCTCGCCGACACGGCCCCCACCGACACCGCCGTCCTGCCCCCACGTGCCTCGGACCGGGGACGGAAGCCCGCGCCGCCCCGCAAGGGAGGCGTCCCGGCCGGGCTGCTGCGCACCGCACGCCCCCGCCAGTGGGTCAAGAACGTCCTGGTCGTCGCCGCCCCGGCCGCCGCGGGCGAGCTGTTCTCCGTCCACGCCCTGACCCGCCTCGCACTCGTCTTCGTGCTGTTCACCGCCTGCGCCGCCGCCGTCTACCTCGTCAACGACGCCCGCGACGCCGAGGCCGACCGCGCCCACCCCGTCAAACGGCGCCGCCCGGTCGCCGCCGGTCAGGTCCCGGTGCCGCTCGCCTACGCCGTCGGCGGCGTCCTCGGCCTCCTCGCGCCCGTCGCCGCGGCCTGGCTGTGCCCGCCGCCCGTCGCGGCCCTGCTGACCGCCTACCTGGTGATGCAACTGGCGTACTGCGTCAGCCTCAAGCACGTCCTGGTCGTCGACCTCGCCGTCGTCACCACCGGCTTCCTGATGCGGGCGATGATCGGCGGGCTCGCGCTCGGCATCCCGCTGTCGCGCTGGTTCCTCATCACGACCGGTTTCGGCGCCCTGTTCATGGTCGCCGCCAAGCGGTACTCCGAAGCCGTGCAGATGGCCGGGAAGGCGGGCGCCACCCGCGCCCTGCTCACCGAGTACACCACCGGCTACCTCCGCTTCGTCTGGCAGCTCGCCGCCGGCGTCGCCGTGCTCGGCTACTGCCTGTGGGCCATGGAGGAGGGCGGCGTCCCGCACACCAGCGTGCTGCCCTGGCGCCAGCTGTCCATGGTGGCCTTCGTCCTCGCCGTCCTGCGCTACGCCGTCTTCGCCGACCGCGGCACCGCGGGCGAGCCCGAGGACGTCGTCCTGCGCGACCGCGCTCTCGCGCTGATCGGCGCGGTCTGGCTCGCGATGTACGGCCTGGCGGTGGCCAATTGGTAGCCGGCCGGCGCGAACTGCTGGGCTTCGCCTCCGTCGGTCTGCTCGCCTGGGCCGTCGACCTCGGCCTCTTCACCTGCCTGCGCGGCCCGGCCGGCCTCGGCCCGCTCACCGCCAAGGCCCTCTCCTTCGTCGCCGCCTGTTCGGTCGCCTACGCGGGCAACGCGCTGGGCACCTACCGCCACGTCCGCCGCCCCCGCGGCCTGCGCCCCTGCGCCGTGTTCTTCGCCGTGAACGCCGCGGGCGCGGCCGTACAGCTGCTCTGCCTGGTCGTCAGCCACTACGGGCTCGGTCTCACCTCGCAGCGCGCCGACACGGTCTCCGGCGCAGGGGTCGGCATGTTCCTGGGCACGATCCTGCGCTTCTGGGGCACAAGGACACTGGTCTTCCGGTCCGGGACCGCTCCCGCCGGGTGCGTCGGCGGATCCGGCGGCCGGTCCGGCGGCCGGACGGGATCATGGAACGGGACGAGCGGGGGCAGGGTCGGATCATGGACTGGCTGAAGAAGATCCCCGTCGTGGGGCCCTGGATCGCGCGCCTGATGATCACGCACGCGTGGCGTTCGTACGAGCGTCTCGACCGGGTCAAGTGGACCCGGCTGGCCGCCGCCATGACCTTCACCAGCTTCGTCGCGCTCTTCCCGCTGCTGAGCCTGGCCGCCGCCGTCGCCGCCGCCACGCTCACCAAGGAGCAGCAGGACAAGCTCCAGGACAAGCTCGCCGACCAGATCCCCGGCATCTCCGACCAGCTGAACATCCAGGGCCTCGTCGACAACGCCGGAACCGTCGGCGTGATCTCCGCCCTGCTGCTGCTGTTCACCGGCATGGGCTGGGTCGAGGCCACCCGGGACTGCCTGCGGGCCGTCTGGGAGCTGCCCGACGAGGAGGACAACCCGATCCTGCACCGGGTCAAGGACGGGGGTGTCCTCCTCGGCCTCGGCGGCGCCCTGCTGATCACCGTCGGCATCTCCACCGTCGCCTCGGCGCTGGTCGGCTGGATCATCCGCACCCTCGGCCTCGCCGAGGGCGGCTTCGGCGGCGTCCTGCTCTACGTCGCCGCCTTCGCCGTCGCCGTGCTGGCCGACTTCCTGCTGCTGCTCTACGTGCTGACCCTGTTCCCCGGCGTCCAGCCCGAACGCCGCCGCCTGGTGGTGGCCGCGCTGACCGGAGCGATCGGCTTCGAACTGCTGAAGCTGCTGATCAGCGGCTACATCCAGGGCGTCGCGGCGAAGAGCATGTACGGCGCCTTCGGCGTCCCCGTCGCCCTCCTGCTGTGGATCAACTTCACCGCGAAGCTGGTGCTGTACTGCGCCTCCTGGACGGCGACGGGCAGCAAGCGGGAGGAGGTCGCGGACGACGGGGTCACGGACGGGAGCGGCGGCGGACCAGGTCCGGCAGCGGCCACTTCCGGTTGATCAGGAACACGCCGCCCGCGAGCAGCACCAGCACCCCGGCGGTGATGCCCGCCGCGATCCCGACCCCGCCGGCCCCGCCCCCGGTCGTCGCCGCCACCGGCTTCGTGCCCGCGGAGCCCCTGCCGGTGCCCCCGGCCTCCCCGGAGGCGTCCGGCGCGGGACTTCCCTGGCCGGCGCTCCTGGGGCCCACCAGCTGCCCCACCGGCTGCACCTTGCCGGCCGCCTCGAAGCCCCAGTCGAAGAGCCGGGCGGTCTCCTTGTAGACCTCGTTGTGCTCGTCCTTCGCCGGATGCATCACGGTGACGAGCAGCACCCGGCCGTCGCGCTCGGCGACGCCCGTGAAGGTGGAGCCCGCGTTGGTGGTGTTGCCGTTCTTCACGCCCGCGATGCCCGGGTAGACGTCGATGTCGTAGTCGCCGGACAGGAGCCGGTTGGTGTTCTGGATCTCGAAGGGCTTGCGGGACGTCTTGCCCTTCTTGTCCTTCTCCGTCACGCCCGGGAATTTCGCCCGGACGGTGGAGGCGTACTCGCGGAAGTCCTTCTTCTGCAGCCCCGAACGGGCGAACAGCGTGAGGTCGTACGCGGAGGACACCTGCCCCGGCATGTCGTAGCCGTCGGGGCTGACGGCGGTGGTGTCGAGGGCCTGGAGTTCCTCGGCGTGGGCGTTCATGTCGTCGACGGTCCGGTCGACACCGCCGTTCATGGCGGACAGGACGTGCACCGCGTCGTTGCCGGAGCGCAGGAAGACCCCGAGCCACAGGTCGTGGACGGTGTAGGTCTCCTCCTCCTTGACCCCGACCAGGCTGGACCCGGCGCCGATGCCCGCGAGGTCGGAGACCTCGACCTTGCGCTTCGTCGTCTTGGGCCACTTCGGCAGCAGCGTGTCCGCGAACAGCATCTTCAGGGTGCTCGCCGGAGCCAGCCGCCAGTGCGCGTTGTGCGCGGCCAGCACGTCGCCCGACTCGGCGTCCGCCACGATCCACGACCGGGCGGTGAGGTCCTTCGGCAGCACGGGCGCACCGCCCGCCAGCCCCACCTGCGTCCCGGGCTTTCCGAGCCGCGGGCCGCCGACCGTCGACATCGACGCCGGGGGAGTGGCCGAGGGGCTCGTCGACGGACTCGCCGACGGGTCGGGTGCGGCGAGCGCGGCGGGGGAGAGGACGGCCAGAGCGGTCAGGGCGGCGGAGGTGACCGTCAGGGAGCGCCTGAGGGCCTTCTTGGGAGCGGGCACGAGCGGAAACGTACCCTCCGCGGGCGGAGCCGTCCCAGCCCCCTCCCCACCCCGCGTACGGTTCCGGACACGCGGCGGAGATACTGAACCCGTGCCGTGCTCATCCGGGGGACCACCCCCGGACCCCCGGCCGGTCGCGGGTGCACGGCGTTCTGAGGAAAGGTCCGTTCTTGTGAAGCTCAGCCGCCCCGTCTCCTGGTTCCTGCTCGCTTTCGGGGTGTGGAGCTGGATCATCTGGATCACTTTCGTCAAAAACCTGGTCAAGGACGGCAGCGGGCTCGCTTTTGAGGACGGCGACCCGACGGCCTACTTCTGGGTGCACCTGCTGCTCGCGATCGTCTCCTTCGTATTGGGGACGGTCGTCGGGATCATCGGGTTGCGCGGGGTGCGCGCACTGCGCCGAACGTCATAGGCGTCGAGGACGTCCCGGGCGTCCCGGGCGTCACAACCGAGGGGATACGACGGCATGGTGGTCGTCTTCGTGCTGGTCGCGTTGCTGGTGGTGGGCGTCCTCGTGGCGGCCAACCGGTACCTGTGGCTGCGCCTGTTCCGTGACACGACCCGCGCTGGGGGCCCCGCGCGCCGGATCGGCGCGGCCGTGATCGCCGGAGGCTGGGTGCTGGCGGTCGGAGCCCTGGTCGCCGAGCGCACCGGCGCCCCGTTCTGGCTCCAGCGGGTCCTCGCCTGGCCGGGCTTCCTGTGGCTGGCCCTGTCGATCTACCTGCTGCTCGCGGTGATCGCGGGCGAGGTCGTCCGGCCGCTGCTGCTGCGGCTCCTGGAACGCCGGGCGGCCGCGCGGCGGACCGGGGAGGCGGCGGAGCCGTCGGCCGCCGCTGACGCGGAGCGCATAACGGCGGGGGGAGCGGCCCCGCCGAAGGCGTCCGGGGCGTCCGGGGCATCCGAGGCACGCGAGACGTCCGATCCGCCCGAGCCCGGCAGGCCGGAGACCGACACGCCGGAGACCGACACGCCGGAGACCGACACGCCGGAGACCGACACGCCGGACACGCCAGACGTGCTCGACGCGCCGGACCCCGCCCCGGGAAGCGGCTCTCCGAGCCCCCTGGCCCTCCCCTCCCGCCGCCTGTTCGTCTCCCGCGTCGTCGCCGGCGCGGCCGCGGCGGCGGCCGTCGGCACGGTGGGCTACGGCACGTACGGCGTGCTGAGCGGCCCGAAGGTGAAGCGGGTCACCGTGCCGCTGGCCAAGCTCCCGCGCGCGGCGCACGGTTTCCGCATCGCCGTCGTCAGCGACATCCACCTGGGCCCGGTGCTCGGGCGGGGCTTCGCCCAGAAGGTCGTCGACACCGTCAACTCCACGCAGCCCGACCTGATCGCCGTCGTCGGCGACCTGGTCGACGGCAGCGTGAAGGACCTCGGCCCGGCCGCCGCGCCGCTGTCCGGGTTGCAGGCCCGGCACGGCGCGTACTTCGTCACCGGGAACCACGAGTACTTCTCCGGCGCCGAGCAGTGGGTCGCCGAGGTGCGGCGGCTCGGGCTGCTCCCGCTGGAGAACGCCCGCACCGAACTGCCCCACTTCGACCTCGCCGGCGTCAACGACGTGGCGGGCGAGGACGAGGGCCAGGGCCCCGACTACGCCAAGGCCCTCGGCGACCGGGACCGCTCCCGCGCCTGCGTGCTCCTCGCCCACCAGCCGGTGCAGATCCACGACGCCGTCGACCACGGCGTCGACCTCCAGCTCTCCGGCCACACCCACGGCGGCCAGCTCTGGCCCGGCAACCTCATCGCGGGCGCCGCCAACCCGACGCTGGCCGGGCTGGAGCGCTACGGCGACACGCAGCTCTACGTCAGCCGCGGCGCGGGCGCCTGGGGCCCGCCCACGCGTGTGGGGGCGCCCTCGGACATCACGGTGATCGAGCTGGCGTCCCGTCAGGCCTGATCCGCGGGCCTGCGGCCGGCCGGGTCGGGAAACGCCTTGGTCATGCCCGGCAGGAAGTCAGTGAACAGCTCGTGCACCTCGCGCACCAGCGGGCGCAGCACCCGGAAGCGGGCCAGCACGACGCCCCGGGCGGTGAGCCGGGCGCCGCGCTCGGCGAGACGGTAGCTGCGCTCGCGGCCCTCGGTGCGGTCGAAGATCCAGTACAGCACGAGGCCCATCTGGGAGAGCCACATCAGCTCGGGCAGGATGTCCCGCAGCTCGTCGGGCACCTTGGTCCTCGCCCCGGCCAGGACCGCGCGGTGGATGCCGATGGCCTCCACGCGCGCGTGCTCCGACTCCGGCGAGAAGGGGCTGAGCGGGCTGTCCGGGTCGGCGGCGTTCTTGAAGAACTGCACCGCGAACTCGTGGTACGGCGTGGCGATGTCCAGCCAGACCTTCAGCACGCCCGCCAGCCGTGCCTCCAGATCGGTCTCCCTGGCCAGGACCTCGCGGACCGCCGCCCGGTGCTCGGCGGCGATCCGGTCGTAGAAGCCCTGGATCAGGTGTTCCTTGCCGGCGAAGTAGTAGTACGCGTTGCCGACGGAGACCCCGGCCTCCTGGGCGATGGCCCGCATCGTGGTCCGGTCGTAACCGCGTTCCTGGAACAGCCGCATGGCCGTCTCCAGGATCAGCGCGCGGGTCTGCTCGGACTTGCTGAGGTGGGCGCCGTCGTCGGGGCCGTCGTTGGTCGCAGGCACGGGTCCAGAGCCTATCCAGTGGCGCAGGTGCCGTCGTCACAGCCCGGCCCGGCGTAGATCCACCCTAGACCCGGCTCGTAGACCCAGCCGTCGGCCCGGCGGTACCCGTTGCCGCCCCACTGCCGCTGCCCGGCGCGCCACTTGGCGGCGGCCAGGACGGCCCCCCGGGCCAGCAGGGCGCCCTTGGGCGTGCTGAGGCGGTGGGCGAGCCTGCGGTACCCGCGCAGCGCCCACAGGACGACCACCCAGGCGGCGGCGCCCCGGTACACCTGCCCGGCGTCGCCCACGGCGGTGACCTCGTCGAGGGTGGAGCCGTGGTCGAGCCCGGGAAAGCGCCGGCGGGCCTCGGCGGACGCGGCCGGGACCAGCTCCAGCGGCACCAGCCGGGGCTGGCGCAGCAGCCAGTCCCGCACGTGGACGCACAGGGCGCACTCGGCGTCGTAGAGGACGGTGAGCCGGCGCACGGGGGCGCCGGCCGTCGTCCCCGGAGCGGGAGCCATCGGGTCAGGCCCCGGCCGTCGGGGCCACCCAGCCCTGCGGCGGGACGGGGGGCAGCTGCTCGCGCTCCATCAGGCCGCGCCGCCGGATCTTGTTGAGCACGTACACGTTGCCCAGGTGCATCACGCCGAGCACCAGCAGCACCACGCCGAGCTTGGTCGAGAGCGCCTCGAAGATGCCCCGGGTGTCGGCGATGGTGTCGTCGCCGCTCAGGTAGAGGGCGACGAAGCCGAGGTTGACGAGGTAGAAGCCGACCACCAGGAGGTGGTTGACGGCGTCGGCGAGCTTCTCGTTGCCGTGCAGGACGTCGGAGAGGAAGACCCGTCCGTTGCGGCTGAGCGTGCGGGCCACCCAGACGGTCAGACCGATGCTGACGACCAGGTAGATGACGTAGGCGATGACGGTGCGGTCCATGCCCCACCCCTTCTTGAACGCGTTCAAAACGCTGACGGGAAGGACTGTAGACCTGTTTTTGAACACGTTCAAGCCCGAATTCGCCGACGTGGGCGGCTCAGGGGCGGCGGCCCAGCTCCGGCCGCTTCGAGTAGTCGGTGAGGCCGATGACGTTGCCCCACGGATCGGCGAACTCGACGGTCCAGCCGGTGGCCACGGGGAACGGCTCGTCCAGCGGCCGCACCCCCGCCTCGCGCAGCGCGCGGGCGGCCAGGCGGGCGTCGGTGACCTCCAGCCACACCCGCGCCGAGGGCCACATCGGGGGCTGCCGGCCGAACTCCTCCTCCGCCCGCAGCAGCAGCCCCGGTGTCTCCACGCCCGCCTTCAGCAGCGCGATCCCGGCCTCGTCGAGCCGGTAGGCGACCGGGAAGCCGGCCCGCTCGTAGAACCCGACGGCCTCGCCGAGGTCCCCGACGGGCAGCAGCACGTTGTCGAACCCGAGCAGTTCGTACGACTCGTCATCTGACATGGCGTCAGGCTAGGACGATCGTCGGCCGGAACGGCTGATTGCCCCTGCGAGCCCGCTGCGGGCTTACGCCGTCCGGCCGCAGCGACGGCGGCGGGGACGGCGCGGCCGGGCCCCAGGAGGCCGCGGGAACGCCGCAGGGCCCCGTCTCCGGCGGGAGACGGGGCCCTGCGGCGGCTACGGCCGGACGGACGTCAGAAGCGGCGCGTGATCAGCGCTCGCTTCACCTCCGCGATGGCCTTGGTGACCTCGATGCCGCGCGGGCAGGCGTCCGTGCAGTTGAAGGTCGTACGGCAGCGCCACACGCCGTCGCGGTCGTTCAGGATCTCCAGCCGCTGCTCGCCGGCCTCGTCGCGCGAGTCGAAGATGAAGCGGTGGGCGTTGACGATCGCGGCCGGACCGAAGTACTGGCCGTCGTTCCAGAACACCGGGCACGACGACGTGCAGGCGGCGCACAGGATGCACTTGGTCGTGTCGTCGAAGCGCTCACGGTCCTCGGCGGACTGGAGGCGCTCACGCGTCGGCTCGTTGGTGTCCTTCGTGATCAGGAAGGGCATCACGTCCCGGTACGCCTGGAAGAACGGCTCCATGTCGACGACCAGGTCCTTGAGGACCGTCAGGCCCTTTATGGGCTCGACCGTGATCGGCTTCTCGGGGCTGAGGTCCTTGATCAGCGTCTTGCAGGCCAGACGGTTCTTGCCGTTGATCCGCATGGCGTCCGAGCCGCAGATGCCGTGCGCGCAGGAACGGCGGAAGGTCAGGCTTCCGTCCAGGTCCCACTTGATCTTGTGCAGCGCGTCGAGGACGCGCTCCTTCGGGTCGATCTCCAGCTGGAAGTCCTCCCAGGTCGCGTCGGCGGCGACCTCGGGGTTGAACCGCCGGACGCGGAAGGTGACCGTGATGTACGGGGAGTCGGCGAAGCCGGGCTCGGGGGCCTTGTCGCTCTTCTCCATGACAGGGGTAGCCATCAGTACTTACGCTCCATCGGCTGGTAGCGGGTCTGGACGACCGGCTTGTAGTCGAGCCGGATGGACTCGGCGCCGTCGTCGCCCACCTCGCGGTACGCCATGGTGTGGCGCATGAAGTTGACGTCGTCGCGGTTGGGGAAGTCCTCGCGGTAGTGGCCGCCGCGCGACTCCTTGCGGGCGAGGGCGGACACCGCCATCACCTCGGCCAGGTCCAGCAGGTTGCCCAGCTCGACGGCCTCCAGCAGGTCGGTGTTGAAACGCCGGCCCTTGTCCTGGATCGACACGTTCTTGTAGCGGGCGCGCAGCTCGGCGATCTTCTCGACGGCCGTCTTGATCGTCTGCTCGGTGCGGAACACCATGACGTTGGCGTCCATGCACTCCTGAAGCTCGCGGCGGATCGTCGCCACCCGCTCGGTGCCGGTGGACGAGCGCAGCCGCTCGATCTGCTCGACGACCAGGGACTCCGGGTCCTCGGGCAGCTCGACGAAGTCCGCCTTCTGCGCGTACTCCGCGGCGGCGATGCCCGCGCGGCGGCCGAAGACGTTGATGTCGAGCAGCGAGTTGGTGCCCAGGCGGTTGGCGCCGTGCACGGACACGCAGGCGACCTCGCCGGCCGCGTACAGGCCGGGGACGACGGTGGTGTTGTCCGCGAGGACCTCACCCTCGACGTTGGTCGGGATGCCGCCCATGGCGTAGTGCGCGGTCGGCTGGATCGGGATCGGGTCCGTGTAGGGCTCGATGCCGAGGTAGGTCCGCGCGAACTCCGTGATGTCGGGCAGCTTGGCGTCCAGCTGCTCCGGCGGGAGGTGGGTGAGGTCCAGGTAGACGTGGTCGCCCTCGGGACCGCAGCCGCGGCCCTCGCGGATCTCCGTGTAGATGGAGCGCGAGACGACGTCACGGGACGCGAGGTCCTTCATGACCGGCGCGTACTTCTCCATGAAGCGCTCGCCGTCCTTGTTGCGGAGGATGCCGCCCTCACCGCGGGCGCCCTCCGTCAGCAGGATGCCCATGCGCCAGATGCCGGTCGGGTGGAACTGGAAGAACTCCATGTCCTCCAGCGGCAGCCCGCGCCGGTACACGGCCGCCTGGCCGTCACCGGTCAGGGTGTGCGCGTTGGAGGTCACCTTGAAGAACTTGCCGGTGCCGCCGGAGGCGTAGATCACGGACTTCGCCTGGAAGACGTGGATCTCGCCGGTCGCCAGCTCGTAGGCCACCACACCGGCCGACTTCTTGACGCCGTCGACCTCGGTGATCAGCTGGTCGAGGACGTAGAACTCGTTGAAGAACTCCACGCCCTCCTTCACGCAGTTCTGGTACAGCGTCTGGAGGATCATGTGACCGGTGCGGTCGGCCGCGTAGCAGGACCGGCGGACCGGGGCCTCACCGTGGTTGCGGCTGTGCCCGCCGAAGCGGCGCTGGTCGATCGTGCCGTTCGGGGTCCGGTTGAACGGCAGGCCCATCTTCTCCAGGTCGAGGACCGAGTCGATGGCCTCCTTCGCCAGGATCTCGGCGGCGTCCTGGTCGACCAGGTAGTCACCGCCCTTGACCGTGTCGAAGGTGTGCCACTCCCAGTTGTCCTCCTCCACGTTGGCCAGCGCGGCGGCCATGCCGCCCTGCGCGGCGCCCGTGTGGGAGCGGGTGGGGTAGAGCTTCGTCAGCACGGCGGTGCGGCTGCGCTTGGTCGACTCGATGGCCGCGCGCATGCCGGCGCCACCGGCGCCGACGATGACGGTGTCGTACTTGTGTACCTTCATGATTTTCGCAGCCCCGTGCCTAGCGGATGTTCGGGTCGAAGGTGAAGATCACCAGCGTGCCCAGCAGGATGGTGAACACCGTGGCGGTGTAGAGCAGGCCCTTGAGCCACAGGCGGGTGTTCGGACGCTCCGCGTAGTCGTTGATGACCGTGCGCAGGCCGTTCGCGCCGTGCAGCATCGCGAGCCAGAGCATCAGGAGGTCCCAGACCTGCCAGAACGGGGAGGCCCAGCGGCCGGCCACGAAGGCGAAGCCGATCTTGGAGACACCGCCGTCGAGCACCAGCTGGATCAGCAGGTGGCCGAGGACCAGGACGACCAGCACGACGCCGGACAGGCGCATGAAGAGCCAGGCGGCCATCTCGAAGTTGCCCCGGGTGGACTTCGGGGACTTCTTCGTGCGGGCGCGGGGCGCTTCGATGAGCAGCGCCGGGTTGTCGGCCGAGTAGAGGGAGGCACCCTCGACGGGGCCGATCCCGGAAGCGGGGGATTCAGTCGTGGACATTGGCGTCAGCTCCCGAACAGTTCACGAGCGGCGTGGCCGAGGACGGGGTAGATCGCCCCGAGCATCAGCACGACCCACAGGGCGACGACGGTCCAGAGCATCTGCTTCTGGTAGCGGGCGCCCTTGACCCAGAAGTCGACGGCGATGACACGCAGGCCGTTGAGCGCGTGGAAGAGGATGGCGGCGACGAGGCCGTACTCCAGCAGCGCGACGATCGGCGTCTTGTACGTGGCCACGACGGTGTCGTAGGCCTCGGGGGACACCCGTACGAGAGAGGTGTCCAGCACGTGAACGAACAGGAAGAAGAAGATGAGGACGCCGGTGACTCGGTGAGCCACCCAGGACCACATTCCTTCCCGGCCGCGGTACAGCGTTCCAGCCGGCACGGAAATTTCCTCCGGGAGCGGGGGTTGGGGCCGCGCCGGCTTTCCTTGTCGGTCGGGCCCGGCCGGGTACGGTCCACCGGCCCCCAGCATGGTAGCGACGTGTACCTGCGGTGCTTACGGGGGGCCTGCTTGTGTGATCAAAGTTGCACTCAAAGGAGCAGTGGGGTGGGTGCCGGGCGGCCACTGGGGCGGGGGTTTGGGTGGTTTGCCGGGTGCGGGTGGTCAGTGGCTGGTCGCGCAGTTCCCCGCGCCCCTGAGCGTGCTGATCAATCTGCCTCTCGCCAGGTGCCGGAGTTCCTCCGCCGCTACCAGGCGTTCTTCGTCCGGGTCGTTGTTCAAACGTGACCGGATGGCTGTCAGTACGTGGTCCAGGGTCTCGTCCGGGGACAGGCCGGCCAGGCTGATGACGAACACGTGTCCGAAGCGGGACTCGTAGGCCGCGTGGGCCGCGCTCAGGGCCGTGTGGGCGGCCGCGTACGTGTCCTCGGGCAGGGCGGGCAGCGTCTCCGCCGCCAGGGCCTCGGTCAGGTCGTCCGGGGAGAGGTCGTAGGCCGCCTCGTCCGCCGCCGCCAGGAGGGCGGGCAGGTCCGGGTACGGGCGGTGGGAGGCGAGACGGTGGGCCCAGGCGCGGCTGCTCAGGCAGGCGAGAAGGGTCCGGGCGGCCTCTTCGGCGGATGCCGTGTTGAAGCGCCCCAGCGGTGTGGCCGTCACCGGTGTGGCGCGTGTTTGCTCCGGTACCGGTATGGCCACTCGGCGGGGGAGGTCTGGGAGACGGTGCGCAGGCAGCGTGGGTCCTCGTGGGCTTCACGTGTGTGTCGGCAGGGGATTGTGCGAAAGATGTGGCGTCACGTTATCGAGTGACGGCAACACGTGTCCGTCCGATGCCCGAATTTCACCCGAACGGGAGAGTTTCAGAACATGTGGTGGACGCATGATGGCAACGGCGACCTTAAGTTGACGCTGTGAGCCAGCACGGAAGCCGGTCACCGGCACACAAGACGAGACAGCGGGCCGTCATAGCCGGCGCGGTCGTCGCCGCGCTGGGCGTCGGAGCCGGGCTGTGGGCCGCCGACGGAGACGGCGACGGCGGCGGCCCACAGGGTGCGGCGACCCGGACGGACGAGGCGGCCGCGCCCAGCCCCAGCCGCTCCTACCCGCTGTCCAAGGAGCCGCGCACCATACCCGCCGTGCGCGAGCACACCGCGGCCCGCGGTCCCGGCTGGCAGCCCGCCGAGGACCATCGGGTGGTGGTCGCCGACGCCGGACTCGCCGACGAGGGGAAGCAGATCGCCGGCGACCTGGGGATGACGTACGCGGGGGAGAAGGACGACGAGCGGGCCGGGGACCTGCTGCTCGACGTCAAGGCCGACAAGGGGGCGAACCCCGAGTCGTACACCATGACCGTGCGCGACGGCCGGGTCACCGTCACCGGGCCCTCCGAGGCCGGCGTCTACTACGGCACCCGCACCGTCAAGCAGGCGGCGGACGGCGGCGGCACCGTGCCCGAGGGTGTGGTGCGCGACGAGCCGGCCAAACCCAAGCGCGGCTTCTCGCTGGACATCGCCCGCAAGCACTACGACGCCGACTGGATCAAGGACCGGATACGCGAGCTGGGCGACCTGAAGTACAACGAGCTGGGTCTGCACTTCTCCGACGACCAGGCCTTCCGCATCGAGTCCGACTCGCACCCCGAGATCGTCTCGGACGAGCACCTGTCCAAGGCCGAGATGAAGGAGATCATCGATCTCGCCTCCTCGCGGCACATCACCGTCGTCCCCGAGATCGACTCGCCGGGACACCTCGGCGCCGTGATCGCCGCCCACCCCGACCTGCAACTGCGCAACGCGCAGGGCACGGCCACCCGCGGGGCCATCGACATCTCCGAGCCGGAGGCCGCGAAGATCGTCGACGACCTGCTGAACGAGTACGCCGACCTCTTCCCCGGCTCCCAGTTCCACCTGGGCGCCGACGAGTACCAGGCACTCGTGGTGCCGAACCCGGAGGCGTCCTACCCGACGCTGGCCGCCGCCGCCCGCAAGGCCTACGGCTCCGACGGCACCGTCGCCGACCTCACCACCGGCTGGCTCAACGGCCGCGCCAAGACCGTCATGGCGCACCACCGCACCCCGCGCGCGTGGAACGACGGCTTCTTCAAGGACACGTCCGTCGAGCCGGTCGAGGACATCAAGGTCGCCTACTGGACCGGCAAGGAGATCGGCGCCCGCCCGCCGACGGAGTACCTGAGCGCCGGCCGCCAGGTCCTCAACTACAACGACGAGTTCCTCTACTACGTGCTCGGCCAGCCGCAGACCTTCGTCTACCCGACCGGCGAGCGCATCTACGAGCAGTGGACCCCGCGCGTCCTGCGCGGCACCACGCCCGTCGACGCCAAGTACGACGACCAGATCCTCGGCGGCAGCTTCGCCGTCTGGGGCGACTTCCCGAACGCCCAGACGCAGGCCCAGGTCGCCGAGGGCATCAGGCTGCCGCTGGCCGCGACGGTCCAGAAGCTGTGGGACGCCGGCAAGCCCGAGCTGTCCTGGGCGGACTTCAAGGCGCTGGCCGACCGGCTCGACTGACGCCGGGCGTCCGGTGGCGGCGCGCCGATCGTCCGAAGACGGCGACTGCGTGATCGTGGAGGCGGCCGTCGGCCGGAGCGGTGCCTGGACGACCGGTCCGGCGCGGACCGTGACGGCCGGTACCTGAGCGCCGAGCGGGGCGGACTCACCCTGGAGGACTGGTTCCCCGAGTCGGCCGGCAGCGCCGAACGCGCCGTCGCCCGGGCCGCGGAGGCGGGACGCACCGCGAGCGCCGGTGACCTGACCGAGGTGCCGGCCGACGACCCGGGCGCGCGCCGCCGCGGACGCGCACGCCGGCCCCGATGTCGCCGGGACGCGGCTGTCGACGTCGCCGGGGACGCGGGCCAGGGCGCCGGCGCGCTGGCCCGTCCGGTGGCCGAAAACCATTCTTCCGGCTCCTCGACCTGCTCGGCGTCGTGCCGCTGTGACACTCCCGGTCCGTCGCACGCAGTAAGGGTCAGTGCGGGCTCCGTGGTGGTGGGCGGGGCGCAGCGGCAGGAACAGGGAGGCATCCGATGAGCCTGGTGGAACTGATCGCGCGGGCCGACGCACGCGGACTCGCCGCGAGCGGACTGGCTTGTTTGGATCGCTGCGTCCCGCTGCTGGACGGCGACGACGAGGTGCTCCGACCCCTCTGGGCGGCCCTCGCCGACGCCGGCCGCGCGGCCGGACGCGACTGGGCCGAGGGTCTGGCACAGGTGCGGGACAGGCTCGCCGGGCCCGGCGCCACTGGCGAGGACGAGGCCGTGGTGCTGGCCCGCCGCATGCTCGCCACCGCGCCGGACGAGTGCTCCGGACCGGCGGTGCGGACGTGGGCCGACACCGGTTCCGTCGCCTCGCTCCGCATCCACCGGCTCCTCGACCCCGCGGCGGACGCGGCCCCGGGGACCGAGGTCCCCCGCGACAGCGGCACGGAGGGACTGTCACCGCTCGTCGCCGCGGAACTGCGCCGCCAGACGTGCGTCCTGGAGCTGCTCGCCGGCCACGGCGCGGCCGGGCTGCGTCCCGCCCTCGAGGTCGCCACGGAAGGGCGCCGGGTGCTGCGCGCGGTGGTCTCCCGCCGGGCGCGCGGACGGGGCTGAACCCCGGTCCGCCTGTGACCGTCGTGAGGTGAACGCGCGGCGGCGGTGCGGCGGACGTGGGGGAGGTGGGGCGGTCCTGCGCCGGTTGCGGAACGACCGGCGCCGGCGTGTGACGCGGCGCGGACCCACGGCGCTGTAGCCCATGTGACGACTGTGACCAGCGGATTGACGAGCCGAATGACGACTGGACCCGGCGGGGCGGCGAGCGGATCGACCGGCCCGCAGCAGACCCGCCCGGCGGCGGCATCGAAGCCCGTGCGATGGGCGGCGGACGCGGTGGCCACCCTGCGCGAGGGCGCCCGGCTGCGCCTGGACTACTCGGAGCAGAGTCTGTGGCGTGTCGACCGGGTGATCGACGGCATCCGGCGCGAACGGCCGCCGTACGCCGCCGTGCAGACGGCCCTGCGGGACCTCGGCGCGTACGCCGGTGAGGTGATCGTGCGCCGGACGGGCGGCGAGTGGTGGGCGAGCGGCGGAGACCACTGGGTCCGCACCCCGGACGGCCGCCTGTGGGACCCGGTCGACGAGGCCCGCCGCTGCTTCGCTGGGGACGGGTCGCTCCGGCTGCTGTGCCGGGACGCCTCGGCGGCGCGGCACCCGTGACCGACGGCGTCCGGCGGACCGGCACGGACGTGCGGACCGTGGCGACGGCCGGGGCCGCCACCCCCCACAGGAGAGGCCCCGGCCGTCGCGCGGTACGGGTCGCGCGGCGGCCCGTACTCCCTTCAGCGCCGCGACTGCGTTTTCTGTCACACCTCACCGCGTCACGGGTTAGTTGCATCTTGTACGGCAATGCGAGCGGGACATGGACGCGTGGCTGTTTCACGACGTAACGTGCCATTCGCGCCGACCAGCGGGGGGCTCGCCCCCGCGACGGGGCCGCGGGAGACCACCGCGGCCGCATGCGACACCACGACGGCGAGGACCACGTCCGCGAGAGCGGCGCCGGTTTAGGCGCAGAAAGGCTTCTCGGTGCTGGGGGACGACGCGGAGCTGACCGTCGCGGTGCGCGCGGCGCAGGACGGGGACGAGTCCGCGTTCCGGACCGTGTACCGCGCCGTGCATCCGCGACTGCTGGGGTACGTGCGCACACTCGTCGGCGAGTCCGACGCCGAGGACGTGGCGTCCGAGGCCTGGCTGCAGATAGCCCGCGACCTGGAGCGGTTCGACGGCGACGCCGACCGGTTCCGCGGCTGGGCCGCCCGCATCGCCCGCAACCGCGCGCTCGACCACATCCGCATGCGCGGACGCCGCCCGGTGATCGGCGGCGACGAGACGGAGCTGACCGGCAGGCCCGCGGAGTCCGACACCGCGGGCGAGGCGATCGAGGCCCTGGCCACCGGAAGCACCCTTTCGCTGATCGCCCGGCTGCCGCAGGACCAGGCCGAGGCGGTGGTCCTGCGCGTGGTGGTGGGCCTCGACGCCAAGAGCGCCGCCGAGACGCTCGGCAAGCGGCCCGGTGCCGTCCGCACGGCGGCGCACCGCGGCCTGAAGCGGCTGGCCGAGCTCCTGGGCGGCGATCCGGAATCGGGCGGCGGGCTGGAGGCCCTGCCGCCGCAGCGAGAACCGAACGGCCGTGCGGTGTCGTCCGCGAGTGTGACGCATATGCGTGCGCGGACGCAGAAGGACATGTGATGGCCGACGAGCAGGACAAGTGGCTGGACCGCGAAACGGCGGAGTTCCTGCTGCGCGGAGAGCCGCTGGAGGGTCTGGAGAGTGCCGACCCCGCGGCCCGCGACCGGGCCGAACGACTCGTCGTGGCCCTCGGCGCGCTGGTCCCCCCGCCGGCGCCGTCCGAAGAGGAACTCCCCGGCGAGGCCGCCGCGTTGGCCGCCTTCCGCAAGGTGAACGCCGAGCGGGCCGACGCGTCGGCACAGGCGCGGGCCGCCCTCGGGCACGGTGCCGCACCCGGGCTCCGCGACACCGGCGTCGTCCGCATAGGCCCGCGCGGCGAAGGTGCCCGGCGGGCGCGCTGGAGCCGTCCCCTGCGCCTCGGTCTGGCCGCCGCGCTGACCGTGGGCATGGTCGGCGGGGTGGCGGTCGCGGCCGGAACCGGAGTGCTTCCGACGCCGTTCGACCGGACCGAACCGGAACCCGCCGTGACCGCCTCGGCCGCCACCTCCCCCGACCGTTCGCCCGCCCCGACCTCCCCCCTGGACGGCGTGCAGGGCGGAAAGGGGCCCGGCGCCGGTCCGGACGCGTCCGGCGGCGGCGCCGCGCGGGACGACGAGGGGTCCGCGGACCGTGGCCCCGGCGGCCGGGAGGCGGGCGGGTCCGACGGGAGCCGGTCGCGCCTCGCCGCGTCCTGCCGCAAGGTGCGGGCCGGCAAGCCCCTCGACGCCGCCCGCCGACGCGCGCTCACGGAGGCGGCCGGGGGAGCGTCACGGGTCGTGAAGTACTGCGGCGGTCTCCTCTCAGGCACCGGCAACGGCGGCCGGGACGGCGGGGAACACGGCGACGCGGGAAAGTCCGCCCACGAGGGCGCCCCGCACGGCGACGGCGGCCAGGGCGACGGGAACGGCAAGGGCGACGACAAGAACGGCAAGGACGGCAACAGCGTCAAGAGCGACAAGGGCGACAACGACAAGAACGGGAAGGGCGACAAGAACGGGACGGGCGACAAGGGCGGCAACGGGAAGAAGGGCGACGACGACGGAGACGACGACGCCGACCACGCGGCCCCGCCCTCGCGCGGTCCGCACCGCCCCCACCACCGCCACCACGCCCCGCACGCCCCCAAGGCCGACGAGTCCCGCCCGCAGCGGGCGCCTCACGCGGCCCACGCACCCCACGCCATCCCCTCCGAGCAGCCCTCCTGACCTGGGCTTTCGCGGCCCGCGAAGATTCTCCCGCCGAGGGTGTGACACTTTCCGCCGCCGTGACGCAGTAAGAAATGAGCCGACTGGTCATCGGCTTTTGCACCGAGCCGGGGTTCCCCCCGTACCTGCGGCTCGTGCATCTCGGCGCGGGGGGGGGCGCGGGGCCCCCCCCCCCCCCCCCCCCCCCCCCCCCCCCCCCCCCCGGCCCCCCCCCCCCCCCCCCCCCCCCCCCCCCCCCCCCCCCCCCCCCCCCCCCCGGGCCCGCCCCCCCCCCCCCCCCCCCCCCCCCCCCCCCCCCCCCCCCCCCCCCGCCCCCCCCCGGCCGGACGACCGCCCGTGCGCCCCGGCATGACGCGGTAGCGCTGCACATCACTCCGGTTGCGCCTGCCCAGGGCACGGCG
>NZ_JBITFE010000010.1:0-310489 GCF_044455745.1 Streptomyces sp. NPDC051136
CCGGGGGCTCTGCCCCGCCCCCCCGGGGCGCGCGGCGCGCCCCCCCCCCCCCCCCCCCCCCCCCCCCCCCCCCCCCCCCCCCGCCCCCCCCCCCCCCGGCGTCAGGAGGAGGGACCGCTGCTGTGCGCGATGCAGGCCACGTCGATCCGGTCGGCCAGCTTGGCCAGCTCGATGGTGAGGGCCGCGACGGTGTCCTCGTCCAGACTCTCCTCGCCCGTCTCCACCAGCCGCAGCCACCGCCCGCCCACCGTGCGCAGCAGCTTGCTCACGTCGGACGCGGCGACCTGGAGCGTGCCGCGGTCGTCGACGATCAGAGGCAGGGTCACTTCGCGGTTCACAACGGGGATCGTAGTCGCGGAAGGCTCACGCTCCGTGCCATACGGTGGTGATGTTGCAGAACTCGCGGATTCCGTGCCCGGACAGCTCACGCCCGTACCCCGACCGCTTGACCCCGCCGAACGGGAACGCCGGGTGGGACGCCGTCATCCCGTTGACGTACACGCCGCCGGCCTCCAGGTCGCGCACGAAGCGGTCCACGTCGGCGTCGTCGCGGGTCCACACGTTGGAACTGAGCCCGAAGTCGGTGTCGTTGGCGATCAGCACCGCTTCGTCCAGGTCCGCCGCCCGGTAGAGCGTGGCGACCGGCCCGAAGGCCTCCTCGCGGTGGATGCGCATCTCACGGGTGACGTCCGCCAGCACGGTCGGCGGGTAGTACCAGCCGGGACCGTCCGGGCGTTCACCACCGCACAGCACCGTCGCGCCGCCGCGCACCGCGTCGTCGACCAGCTCCACCAGGTCGTTCACGCCCTGCTCGCTGGAGAGCGGGCCGACCTCGGTCTCCTCGTCCATCGGGTCGCCGACCCTGAGCGCCCGCATGCCCTCGGCGAAACGCTCGGCGAAGGCGTCGTACACGTCCGTGTGCACGATGAAACGCTTGGCGGCGATGCACGACTGCCCGGCGTTCTGCGTGCGGGCGGTCACCGCCACCGCTGCCGCCCGGTCGATGTCGGCGGACGGCATGACGACGAAGGGATCGCTGCCGCCCAGCTCCAGCACCGTCTTCTTGATCATCTCTCCGGCGGTGGAGGCCACGGCGCGGCCGGCCGGCTCGCTGCCGGTGAGGGTGGCGGCCCGTACCCGCTCGTCGCGCAGGACGTCGTCGACCGCGGCGGACCCGATGAGGAGGGTCTGGAAACAGCCCTCGGGAAAGCCCGCCCGGTGGAACAGGTCCTCCAGGTAGAGGGCGGTCTGCGGCACGTTCGAGGCGTGCTTGAGCAGTCCCACGTTGCCCGCCATCAGCGCGGGCGCGGCGAAGCGGATCACCTGCCAGAGCGGGAAGTTCCACGGCATCACCGCGAGCACCGGACCGAGCGGCCGGTAGCGGACCAGGGCCCGGGAGGCGCCGGAGTCCTTCACGTCGGCCTCCGCGGGCTCCTCGTCGGCCAGCAGCTCCGCCGCATGGTCGGCGTACCAGCGCATCGTCTTGGCGCATTTGACCGCCTCGGCGCGGGCCTGCTTGACCGGCTTGCCCATCTCCGTGGTGATGACCCTGCCGATCTCCTTCTGGTCGGCCTCCAGCAGGTCGGCGGCCCGGCGCATCAGCCCGGCCCGTTCGTAGAACCCCGTGGTGCGGTACGTGCGGAAGGTGGCCTCCGCGAGCTCGATCCGGCGCTCGATCTCCTCCTCGCCCATGGCCTCGTACGTCCTGAGCGTCTCGCCGTTCGCCGGGTTCACCGTCGCGATGGGCATGGCCGACCTCCCTGGGTGCGTGCGTGCCTCGACCCCGGCGCGCGGCGCGGGGCGCCGCAACGGGGACGGGCCGCGGTGTTGCTCGTGGCGTCTCGTCAGTGCGAGTGCTCCGTCAGGCGGTCGAGAAACGCGGCCTGCGCCTTCACGATCACCTCGCGGGCCGCGTCCAGTGCGAACCACGCCACCCGGTCCAGCTCCGGGAACTCCTCGGTCCGCCCCGACCTGGGCGGCCACTCCATGGTGAAGGTGCCGGGCAGGACCGCCGCCGGATCGAGGTCCGCCTCGACGGCCCACACGGTGACGACCTTCCCGCCCGCCTGCCGCACCTCGCCGAGCGGCACGGCCTCGCCCTCGGGCGGGGGCAGCCCCAGCTCCTCCTCGAACTCCCGCCGGGCCGCCTCCCACGCCGGCTCCGACGGGTCGTACTCGCCCTTGGGGACCGTCCAGGCCCCCGCGTCGCGCCGGGTGTAGAACGGGCCGCCCATGTGGCCGAGGAGCACCTGGAGCTCCCCGCCGAGGCCGCGCCGGTGCAGCAGCAGGCCCGCACTGCGCCTCACGGCGCCACCCCGGGGTGCGCGGCGAGCAGGGTCTCCACGGTGTCCGCGTCCTCGGGGCGCTTGTCCTCGCGGTAGCGGACCACACGGGCGAAGCGGAGGGTGACGCCGGCCGGGTAGCGGGTGGAACGCTGGAGACCGTCGTAGGCGATCTCCACGACGAGTTCGGGGCGTACGGTCACGCCCCAGCCGTGCTCCTCGACGGCCAGCTCCTGGAGGCGCTCGGTCTGCCAGGCCAGCAGCGCGTCCGTCATGCCCTTGAAGGTCTTGCCGAGCATCGCGAACGAACCGTCGGCGGTGCGGGCGCCCAGATGGAGGTTGGACAGCCTGCCGGTGCGGCGGCCGTGGCCCCACTCGGCGGCCAGCACCACCAGGTCGAGGGTGTGGACGGGCTTCACCTTCAGCCAGGAGGCGCCGCGCCGGCCCGCGCTGTAGGCGGCGTCGAGCCCCTTGACGACGACGCCCTCGTGCCCGCGCTCCAGCGTCCGGGCGAGGAACTCCTCGGCGGCCCCGGTGTCCCCGGCGTCGTGCACCAGTGTGCGCCGTACCCGCAGCGGCTCGGGGACCAGCCGGGCCAGCTCCGCGTGCCGTTCGGTCAGGGGCAGGTCGAGCAGGTCGCGGCCGTCGACGGACAGGACGTCGAAGAAGACCGCGGAGACCGGGAGCGCCCGCGCGGCCGTGGCGACGTCCGTACGGGAACCGACCCGGCCGGCCGTCTCCTGGAAGGAGCGGGGGCGGCCGTCGGCGTCGAGGGAGATCGCCTCGCCGTCCAGGATGAACCGCTCCCCGGGCAGTGCCAGGGCCGCCTGGGTGACCTCGGGGAGCCGGCCGGTGATGTCGTCCAGGGTGCGGGTGTAGATCCGCACGGTGCCGCCGTCCCGGTGCACCTGGACGCGGATGCCGTCCAGCTTCTCCTCCACGGCCGCCGCGCCCAGCTTGCCGACCGCCTCGGCGACCGAGGACGCGCTGTGCGCCAGCATCGGCAGCACCGGCCGCCCGACGGTGAGCCGGAAGGCCGACAGGGCGGCGGGGCCGTCTGCGAGCAGTGCCTCGGCCACCGTCTGGAGCGAGCCGGCGAGCATCACCGCACGTCGCACGTCCGCCGGGGGCGCCTGCGTCGCCGCGGCCAGTCCCTCGACGGCGGCCGCGTCCAGAGCGCCCTGGCGCACCTCCCCGGTGAGCAGCCCGATCAGGAAGCGCTGCTCCTCCTCGGTCGCCGCGCCCATCAGCTCGCCCACCTGCCGGGTCCGCTCGGCCTGCGCACCGGCGCCCGAGACCGCGCCCAGCCGGGTCAGGCGGGCGTCCACGTCACGTACCGTCAGGGTCGGCGCGTCTGCGGGCGGGACCGGGCGGCCCAGCACCTTCCAGCCGACGCCGATCCGGCCCTGCGGGAGCCGTCCCGCCAGGTACGGGATGACGACCGGCACGTCCTCCGCCTCCGCCTCGCGGAACAGCTCCGCGAGCAGGACGGTCTTCCGGGACCGCGCCGACGTGGCGGCGACCTCCCGGGACACCTGGGCCAACCGGGCAAGCAGCATGCCAACAGGGTGCACCTCGGTGGCCGGTCGTACACCCCGCGCGTTCCACGCGAGGCAGCGGACGCCCCCTCCGGGTGCTCTGCCGTGCCCTCACTCCCCGACGGCCGCGTCCAGGTCCGACATGATCAGGTCGCCGACGATCGCCGTCGCCGCCCGGTAGCCGCCACTCGCCGCGTGGACGACCTGCTCGGCGAAGCCCATCGCGTTGCCGGCCGTCCACACGCCCGGCACGCTCGTGCGGCCCGTCGGATCGACCACGGGGTAGGCGCCGAACGGGGTCTCCTGCAGCTCCGCCCCCAGCCGCTCCAGCAGGCCGGTCTGCGGGAGCGCCTTCGGGGCGACGAACAGCACCGTGCGCTCGTGCGCCGTGCCGTCCGCCAGCCGGACCCCGGTGAGCCGGTCGTCCTCGACCCGCAACCCGGCGACCTCGCCCGGCACCACCTTGACCCCGGCCGCGGCGAGCCGGCGCAGGTCGTCGTCGGACAGCTCGCGCTCGGCGACCGTGTGCAGGAAGAGCGTCACGTCGTCCGACCAGCCGGACACCATCAGGGCCTGGTGCACGCTGAGCGGGCTGGTGGCCAGGACGCCGAAGCGTTCGCCCCGCACCTCCCAGCCGTGGCAGAACGGGCAGTGCAGCACGTCCCGCCCGTACCGCTCGGCGACCCCCGGCACGGGCGGAAGCTCGTCCTTCAGCCCGGTGGTGACGATCAGCCTGCGGGAGCGCACCGTGGCCCCGCTCGCCAGTTCCACCGCGAAGTCCGTGCCGCGCGCGACGTCCACGGCGCGGTCGCGGACCAGCTCCACCCCGTAACGGGCGATCTCCTCCCGGCCGAGGGCCAGGAACTCGGCGGGGGACATGCCGTCCCGGGTCAGGTACCCCTGCATGTGGGCCGAGGGCGCGTTGCGCGGCTCGCCGGCGTCGACGACCAGGGTGCGCAGCCGCGAGCGGCCCAGGAGGAGCGCTGCGGAGAGTCCGGCCGCGCCGCCGCCGACGACGATCACGTCGTACCGGCCGGTCGGGTCGCTGCTCTGCGTCGTGGTGCTGTGCTGGGTCATGGTGACCACCTCCACGTAGAAGGTCACTCCTGGACCCCGGGATTGACAAACAGAGTTGCCGATTCTGCAATATCCGTATGACAGCAGACGATGTCCTCGCCGGTGTCGGACCCCGGCTCCGCCAGCTCCGCAAGGAGCGGGAGGTGACTCTGGCGGCCCTCTCCGAGACGACCGGCATCTCGGTGAGCACCCTGTCGCGGCTGGAGTCGGGGCTGCGGAAACCGAGCCTCGAACTCCTGCTGCCGATCGCCCAGGCGCACCAGGTGCCGCTGGACGAGCTGGTCGGCGCTCCGCCGGTCCGCGACCCCCGGGTGCACGCCGAGCCGATCACGCGCCACGGCCGCACCCACTGGCCGCTCACCCGCCAGGCGGGCGGACTCCAGGCGTTCAAGGTGCTGATACCCCGTCGCGAGGAAGAGCCGGACCCGCGCACGCACGAGGGGTACGAGTGGCTGTACGTCCTCTCCGGCAGGCTGCGGCTCGTGCTCGGCCGGCACGACGTGGTGCTGACGGCGGGAGAGGCCGCCGAGTTCGACACCCGGGTGCCGCACTGGTTCGGGTCGGCGGGGGAGGCACCGGTCGAGTTCCTCAGCCTCTTCGGCCCGCAGGGGGAGCGGATGCATGTGCGGGCGCGGCCCAAGCGGTCCTGACGGCCGTGACGCACGACTGCCGTGGAAGCTGTTCCCTGAACGGCAAGCGACCGCTTAGTATGCGATGGACCCGGTCGGACGACGCAGTCGGTGGAGGCCCCGCATGCAGGCATGGCAGGTGCACGAGAACGGCGAACCGGGCGAGGTGATGCGCCTCGCGGACGTGGCGCCGCCGACACCCGGCGAGGGCCAGGTCCTGCTGAGGGTCCGCGCCGCGAACATCAACTTCCCGGACGCCCTGCTCTGCCGGGGCCAGTACCAGGTCAGGCCGCCGCTGCCGTTCACGCCCGGCGTGGAGATCTGCGGCGAGACCGAGGACGGCCGCCGCGTCATCGCCAACCCCGCGCTGCCGCACGGCGGCTTCGCCGAGTACGCCCTCGCGGACGCGCGCGCCCTGCTGCCCGCGCCCGACGCGCTGGACGACGCCGAGGCCGCCGCCCTGCACATCGGCTACCAGACCGGCTGGTTCGGCCTGCACCGCCGGGCCCGCCTGGAGGCCGGCGAGACCCTGCTCGTCCACGCCGCCGCGGGAGGCGTCGGGAGCGCCGCCGTGCAGCTCGGCAAGGCCGCCGGCGCCACCGTCATCGGCGTCGTCGGTGGCCCGGACAAGGCGGCCGTCGCCCGTGAGCTGGGTTGCGACACGGTCGTCGACCGGCACGGCGAGGACGTCGTCGCCGCGGTGAAGGAGGCCACCGGCGGCCGGGGCGCCGACGTGATCTACGACCCCGTCGGCGGCCAGGCCTACGCCCAGTCCGCGAAGGCCGTCGCCTTCGAGGGCCGGATCGTCGTCGTCGGCTTCGCGAGCGGCACGATCCCCAGCCCCGCGCTGAACCACGCGCTGGTCAAGAACTACGCGATCCTCGGCCTGCACTGGGGCCTGTACAACACCAAGAACCCGGAGCTGGTCCGGCACTGCCACGAGCAGCTCACCGAGCTGGCCGCGCGGGGCGCGATCAAGCCGCTGGTGAGCGAGCGGGTGCCGCTCGCCGGTGCCGCCGACGCCGTACAGCGCGTCGCCGACGGAAGGACGACCGGCCGCGTGGCCGTCGTACCGGAGAACCTGGACAAGGGAGCCGACGCATGAGGGACGCAGCGGAACTGCGCCGCCTTACCCGGGAGTTGCTGGCCGCTCATCCGCCGTCGACCACCGAACGCCTGGACTTCCTGCGGGCCCGCTTCGACGCGGGACTGGCCTGGGTGCACTACCCGGAGGGCCTCGGCGGACTCGGCGCCCCCCGCTCCCTCCAGGCCGTCGTGGACGCCGAGCTGGCGGCCGAGGGTGCCCCCGACAACGACCCGCGGCGCATCGGCATCGGCCTCGGCATGGCCGCCCCCACCATCCTCCAGTACGGCACCGAGGAGCAGAAGCGCCGGCTGCTGCGCCCGCTGTGGACCGGGGAGGAGGTCTGGTGCCAGCTCTTCAGCGAGCCGGGCGCCGGGTCCGACCTGGCCGCCCTCGGCACGCGCGCGGTGCGGGACGACGGCGGAGACTGGACCGTCAACGGGCAGAAGGTGTGGACCTCCAGCGCGCACCTCGCCCGCTGGGCCATCCTCATCGCCCGCACCGACCCGGAGGTGCCCAAGCACCGGGGCATCACCTACTTCGTGTGCGACATGACCGACCCCGGCGTCGACGTGCGGCCGCTGCGCCAGATCACCGGCGAGGCCGAGTTCAACGAGGTCTTCCTCACCGACGTCCACATCCCCGACTCCCGCCGTCTCGGCGAGGTCGGCGACGGCTGGCGGGTCGCGCAGACCACGCTCAACAACGAGCGGGTCGCCATCGGCGGCACCCCGATCCCCCGCGAGGGCGGCATGATCGGCAAGATCGCCGCGACCTGGCGGGAGCGTCCCGAACTGCGTTCCCACGACCTGCACCAGCGACTGCTCGGGCTGTGGGTCGAGGCCGAGGTCGCCCGCCTCACCGGCGTACGCCTGCGCCAGCAGCTGGTGGCGGGCCAGCCCGGCCCCGAGGGCGCCGGCATGAAGCTGAACTTCGCCCGCCTCAACCAGGAGATCAGCGGCCTGGAGGTCGAACTCCTCGGCGAGGAGGGCCTGCTCTACGACGACTGGACCATGCGCCGCCCCGAGCTGGTCGACTTCACCGGCCGCGACGCCGGATACCGCTACCTGCGGTCCAAGGGCAACAGCATCGAGGGCGGGACCAGCGAGGTCCTGCTGAACATCGTCGCCGAGCGCGTCCTCGGTCTGCCCGCCGAACCGCGCACCGACAAGGACGTCGCATGGAAGGACCTCGCCCGATGAGCGCACAGCCGGAACCCGCTCTCCTCTACTCCGAGGAGGAAGAGGCGCTGCGCGCCGCCGTCCGGGACCTGCTCACCGACCACTGCGACCCGGCGGGCGTCGTCACGCGCACCGAATCGGCCGCCCCGCACGACCTGACGCTGTGGAAGACCCTCGCCGGCTCGATGGGCCTGGCGGGACTGCTGGTCCCGGAGGGGCTGGGCGGGCAGGGCGCCACGCACCGGGAAGCCGCCGTGGTCCTGGAGGAGTTGGGACGCGCGGTCGCACCGGTGCCGTACCTGACGAGCGCCGTCGTCGCCACCGAGGCGCTGCTGGCCTGCGGGGCCGACGACCTGCTCACCGAGCTGGCGGCCGCCACGACCGTGGCCGCGCTCGCCGTCGGGCTGCACGTCGCACCGGGCGGCGCCGTGCCGCACGTACGGCTCGAAGGCAGCACGCTGCACGGGGAGCTGACGGGAATCGCCGACGCGTCCTTCGCCGACGTGCTGCTGGTGCCGGCGGACGACGGGGGCCTGTACGCGGTCGCCGCAGCCGACGTGAGCGTCACCCCGCAGGTGTCGCTCGACGCCACCCGCCCGGTGGCGCGGGTGACCCTCGACGGGGTGCCCGGACGCCGGATCGGCGACGCGGAGCCCGCCGTGCGACGGGCCCTGCGTGCCGGTGCCGGACTGCTGGCCTCCGAACAACTGGGCCTCGCCGACTGGCTGCTGACCGAGACGGTCCGCTACCTCAAGGAACGCAAGCAGTTCAACCGGCAGGTCGGCGGCTTCCAGGCGCTCAAGCACCGGCTCGCCCGGCTGTGGCTCGAGGTGGCCGGCCTGCGCGCCGCCGCCCGGAGCGCCGCCGACGCCCTGGCGACCGGCGAGGACACCGACGTGGCGGTCGCCGTGGCCCAGGCGTACGCGGCCCAGGTCGCCGTCCACGCCGCCGAGGAGGCGCTGCAACTGCACGGCGGGCTCGGCATGACCTGGGAGCACCCCGTCCACCTGTACCTCAAGCGGGCCAAGGCTGACTCGATCGCCTACGGGGCGGCGGGCACCCACCGCACGGCGCTGGCCGAACTGGTCGACCTGCGAGCGCCCTGACGCGTCGTCCGGGCGCCGCGCAGCCCGAGTGAACGATCGGCGGCGGTCCGGCCAACTCCCCGCAGGGCTCTGCTCCCCGGGGCCACCGGGCCCCCATACTCACTGGGGTCCCGTACGGCACCTCCAGGGAGGCAGAGCATGGCCGGCACCACCCGACGCAGAGCCCTCACCACCCTCGGCGCCGCCCTCGCGGGCGCGGTCGCCCTGCCCGCCGGCACCGCGCTGGCGTCCGAAGGCAGGCACGGACCGCGCCCGTTGTGGCGCGCGCACGCCCACAACGACTACGAGCACCCCCGCCCCCTCCTCGACGCCCTCGACCACCGCTTCGGCAGCGTCGAGGCCGACATCTACCTGGTCGACGGCCAACTCCTCGTCGCCCACGACCCCGAGGACCTCGACCCCTCCCGCACCCTGGAGTCCCTGTACCTCGACCCGCTCGCCGCCCGCGTCCGCGCGGGCCACGGCCGGGTGTACCCGCGGGAGGCAGGCTCCCTGCAACTCCTGATCGACATCAAGACCGAAGGCGCGTCGACGTACCTCGAACTGGACCGCCGACTGCGCCGCTACCCGCACCTGTTCACCTCCTACGCCCACGGACGGGTCCGCCCGGGCGCGGTCACCGCGGTGGTCTCCGGCGACCGGGCCGCCCGCGCGCCCATGGCGGCCCAGCGCACCCGCCGCGCCTTCTACGACGGCCGCCTCACCGACCTGGGCACCGCCGCACCGGCCTCCTTCGTCCCGCTCATCAGCGACAACTGGACGCTCACCTTCACCTGGCAGGGCGTGGGCGCCTTCCCGGCCGCCGAGCGGCGCAGGCTGCGGGAGATCACCGACGCGGCCCACGCGCGCGGGCAGCGGGTGCGCTTCTGGGCCACGCCCGACGTGGCCGGGCCCGCGCGGGACGCCGTGTGGGGCGAACTGCTCGCCGCCGGGGTCGACCATCTCAACACCGACGACCTGGCGGGCCTGGAGGCCTTCCTCGACGCCCACCGAAAGCGGTAGGGACGGCACCGGAACACCACTCGTTCGGCGGACAGGTCAGCTGCCCGGACGAACCCTCCGCTACGCCACACTTACGGCCGAACGCCGCGAAGTGGACGTGGCGGAGGAGGTTGACGATGGCCATTTCCATCTCTGTGGTGCTCTTGCTGTTCATCCTGGCGGTGCTCTTCCTGCGCAACGGCGGGCTGAAGGTCTCGCACGCGCTGGTGTGCCTGCTGCTCGGCTTCTACCTGGCGAGCACGAGCATCGCCCCGACCATCAGCAGCGGTCTGACGGCGACGGCGGACATCGTGAGCAGCCTCAGACCGTGACCCGGCGCCCCGGGCCCCGGCGTCTCAGCCGTCGATCACCCGGGAGCGGATGAGGAAACGCACCCCCTCGGGTGCCTCCAGTGAGAAGCCGCTGCCCCGGCCCGGGACGACGTCCACCGTCAGCCGGGTATGGCTCCACACCTCGTACTGGCTGCGCGACATCCAGAACCCCACCGGCTCCGCGACGCCGTCCACGGCCAGTTCGCCGAGCAGGACGTCCGAGGCGCCGGTGCGGAACTCGCCGGCCGGGTAGCACATGGGGGCGCTGCCGTCGCAGCAGCCGCCGGACTGGTGGAACATCAACGGGCCGTGCGCGTCGCTCAGCCGTCGCAGCAGCAGTGCCGCCTCGGGGGTCAGCTCGACGCGGGGGATCTCCTCGTGTGTGTCGCCCATGTCGCGTATGGCACCACGGGGAAGGTTGCGAGTGCGTTGCGCGGCAGCAGCCCTCTCGGCTTCCGGTGTACCGCTCTCGACGTGTCCCTCTCGGCACGCCTCTCTCATATATGTCTTTTGACATACCTATGAGCCCATACTTATTATCCGCGGGTGACCGAATCCAGCACCCGTAGCCGGGACATCGACCACGTGGCCTCCGGCCTCGCGGCGTGCCTTCCCGCGCTGCACCGGGCGCTGGACCGACAGGTCGCCGCCCGGTACCCGCACCCCAAGCCCCCCGAGGGCCAGCTCGCCCTGCTGCGGTTCGTCGCGCAGCACGAGGGCGCCACGGTGCGCGAGGCCGCCGAGTCCCTGCTGATGAAGCCCAACAACGTCAGCGCGCTGGTCTCCCAGCTCACCGAACAGGGTGACCTGGAGCGCCGGCGGGACAGCGCCGACAAGCGGGTCGCCCACCTCCACCTCACGGCCACGGCCCGTGAGCGGCTCTCCGAGGTGCGGGAACTGGAGACCACGTTCATCCGCCACGCCCTGACCTCCCTCACCGAGGGCCAGCAGGGCGCGCTGGGCTCCGCCCTGGACGCCCTCGACGCGTTGACGCGGCATCTCCACCCCGGCGCTCGCTGACACGCGGGCCCGCCCCTCGCGGCGCGCCGTTCCCTTTCCCGTACCACCCCTTCCGGCAGTTCCCCTTCCCGCAGCACGCCTCGCTGCGGTGCCCCCGCCTCAGGAAGAGAAGGCTCCTTCATGCCGTCCACGTCCGTGGATCACTCCACCATGCCCGCGGCCGAGACCGCCCCCGCCCCAGGGGCGGCCGGCCGTCTGCGGGCCAACCCGTGGCTGACCCTCCTCGCCGTCGCGTTCGGACTGTTCATGGTCCAGCTCGACGGCTCCGTCGTCGCCATCGCCAACCCCGAGATCGGCAGCGACCTGCACGCGTCCACCGCCCAGCTCCAGTGGGTGACCAACGCCTATCTGCTCGCCCTCGCCGCCACCCTCATCCTGGGCGGCAAGCTCGGTGACCGCTTCGGCCGCCGCACCTACTACCTGGTGGGCGTCGCGGGGTTCACCCTCGCCTCGGTCGCCATCGGCCTGTCCGGTTCGATCGAGGGCGTGGTCGCCTTCCGGGCCCTCCAGGGAGCCTTCGGCGGACTGCTGATGCCCAACACGCTCGGACTGCTCCGCTCCGTCTTCCCGCCGAAGAAGTTCGCCATGGCGGTGGGCGTCTGGGCCATGGTCTCCGCCGTCGCGACAGCGCTCGGGCCCATCGTCGGCGGCCTCCTCGTGGAGCACGTCGACTGGGAGTCGGTCTTCTACATCAACGCGCCCATCGGAGTCGCCGCCGTCGTCTTCGGCGCACTCGTCCTTCCGGAGAGCCGCAACGCGGGCGGCCGGGAACGGTTCGACATACCCGGTCTCGTCCTGCTCGCCCTCGGCCTCCTGGCCGTCGTCTTCGGTGTCGTCAAGGGCGAGACCTGGGGCTGGACCTCCGCGGGCACCCTCGGTGCCGTCGCCGCCGGCCTCGTACTCCTGCTCGTGTTCGGCCGGTACGAGATGCGCGTGGAGCACCCGTTGCTGCCGATGCGGCTGTTCCGCAGCCGCGCGCTGACCATCGGGGCGATCGTCACCGCGCTGAACTTCTTCGTCATGCTCGGTGTGATCTTCTTCGTCATGCTGTACCTGCAGAACGTGCGCGGCTTCACGCCGGTCGAGGCCGGCGTGCGGACGCTCCCGCTCAGCCTCGCCTCGCTGGTGGCCTCACCCCTGGGCGCGGCCCTGACCCAGCGGTTCGGCCCCCGGCTGACGATGCCGCTGGGCATGCTGCTCCAGGCGGCCTCCTGCTTCGGCATGCTCACCTGGCAGACCGACTCCTCCTACGCCACGATGTGGCCGCCGTTCATCGCGCTCGGCCTCGGCGTCGGCATGGTGATGTCCGCCTCCTCCGACGCCATCGTGGGCAACGCCCCCGTCCGCGACGGCGGCGTGGCGGGCGGCCTCCAGGCGACGACCCTGCAGATCGGCGGCGCGCTGGGCACGTCGGTGCTGGTCTCCCTGATCAGCGCCCGAGTCGGGGCGACCCTCACCGGCGAGCTGATCGACGCCGGCGTGACGCCGGCCGTGGCCGACCGTCTCGGCGAGGCCGAGGACGCCGTGGCGATGGGCGTGGCACCCGTCTCCGGCGACCTGCCGGCCGGGCTGCGGGCCGCCGTGGTGGAGGGCAGCGGGCAGGCGTTCATGAACGGCGTCCACGTGGCCGTGATCGTCACCGGCGCCCTCTGCGTGCTGGGCGCGGTCCTCGCCGCGGCCGGACTCAGGCTTCCCCGGCCACGGAGCGCGGAAGCACCGTGACCCGGTGGAAATTGCACCCCGGGGGCGCCGAGGGCCCGGAAACCCCGGGGGCCGCCGCGGTGAGGTCGGCCGGGGGCCGGGACTGGTGGGCCTTGAGGGCGATGCTCGTCAGGCTCAGCAGCAGGTCGACGTCCGCGTCGCAGTCCAGGTGCACGGTCACCCAGCGGGAGTCGGGCACCAGACGGATGGCGGTGGACCCGCCGAGGTCGTACTGGAAGCGCTGGATGGCCCGGTGGGTGAGGTGGAGGTCCACGTCCCGGTCCGAGTGGAAGTGGACGATCTCGTCCCGGACGGAGCGCAGCGCCCGTCCGGTTCGGCAACTGGCCGGACCTGCGGTCAGGTCCGGCCAGGCGTGCAGCCGCTCAAAGGCGCGCTGGGCCAGAGTCATGGCCCTATCGTCGCCCTATCACCGCTTCGCAACCAGGGGTTGAGCGATTCTTAACCGGCACGTGAGGTCGCAGGGGCTGCTCAGCTGCTCAGCTCCTCAGCTCCTCAGCTCCTCAGCTCCTCAGCTCCTCAGCTCCTCAGCTCCTCAGGGAGTGACGCAGCCGATCGAGTCGGCCGGGAAGTTGTTGCCCGTCGACGTCGCGGTGAAGCCGAAGGTCACGCTCCCGTCCGGTGGTACGACCCGGTTGTGGTCCACGTTCCGCACCGTGACCGTGCCGTCGCTGCCCTTGGACGCCGAGCCGTTCCACACTCCGCCGAGCGTCGTGCCGCTGCCCGGCTGCCACCGCACCGCCCAGCCGTTCAGCGGCTCGGTCCCGTGGTTCATCACCGTGACCGAGCCCTGGAAGCCGCCGCTCCAGGAGTTCTGCACGGCGTACACGGCCATGCAGGACCCGGTGTGGGTGGGCGGGTCCGTCGGGTCGGTCGGGTCGGTCGGGTCTGTCGGGTCCGGGTCCGGAGTGCTGCCGGAACCGCGGATGCCGGTGACCTCCCCGTTGCCGCCGTCGAAGACGACGTCCGAGCAGGAGAAGAAGTTCTCCTGGCTGTCGGAACGCACCCACTGCATGAAGATCAGCGCGTTGCCCGAGCGGCCCGAGGGAAGCGCGAGGTCCCAGTAGTAGTGGCCCCCGTCGGTACCGGGCGAGCCCTGCTGGGGCGGGTTGGTCTTCGTCTGGATCAGCTCCAGGTCGTCCCAGCCCAGCTCGGACGTGGGCGACCAGCCCGGCTTGGTCAGGTACACCCGGAAGGACCCCGGGTGGGCGGCCCAGTTGCTGTACTGCACCGGGATCGTCGCCCCCGACGTCAGGTGCGTGCGGGGCCAGTCACCACGGGGCGCGTTGTAGGCGGAGAAGTCGTACGGGGAGCGGTCGCCCGCGCTGCACAGGCTGCCGTCCGGCACGTAACCGGCGCCGCGGCCGCCCGCGTTGGAGTCGAGTACGGCGAACCAGTTGTACAGCGCCGTGGCCCCGCTCTGGTCGAGCGCGGCCTGGCAGGCCGGGTTCGTCGGGTCGAGGGCTCCGGTGCCGGTCTTGGCGTCCAGCTGGCACAGGTAGGTGCGGGAGCCGGGCATCATCGCCACGCCGTGCGCCTCGGCCCGGCCCTGCCCGAGCAGAAGGGCGCTGCCGAGCGCGCCGAGCAGGGTGGCCAGTACTGCCGCTAGAGACAGGAATCTGGTGCGTCGAACCATAGGGGTCTCCTGGTTCCGGTCCATGGATGAGCAGATTGGTGGTGAGCATCGTGGTGATCGGTTCATGACAAGATCGAGTCACGATGGAACCCTCGCCCGTCCGGGGCGGGCGCATCGACCGGACGGGCGAGGAGACGGTGGGTGTGTGACCGTTACGCCGTGGTGCAGGCGACGTCGTTCAGGCGGAACCCGGCCGGCTCGGCGAAGGTGCCGCCGTAGGTGCCCTGGAAGCCGAACGACAGGCTGCCGCCGGGGGCGATGCGGGCGTTGTGGCTCGCTCCGGTCGCCGTGACGCTGCCCGTGGCGGGCGTGACGGACGCGTTCCAGGCGTTGGCGATCCGCTGACCGGAGGGCAGCGTGAAGGCGAGCCGCCAGCCGTCGACGGGGGCGGTGCCGGTGTTGGTGACCTTCACGTCCGCGGTGAAACCGCCCTGCCAGACGTTCGTGCCGTACGACACCGCGCACGCCGACGTGCCGCCCGGATTCCCGGGGTCGGGGTCGCCGCCCGGTGTGCCGCCGGTCTCGATGCTGGAGGAGAAGGAGTTCACGGCCAGCCCGGCACCGTTCTGCCAGGGTTCGAACCCTGCCTGAACGCTCGTCAGGTACCAGTCGTTCCCGGCGAGTCCGCGGGCGACCGTCTCCCGCACGAAGTCCTTGACGTCGAAGCTCCAGCCGCTGATCGCCGACGGGGCCACGAAGGACAGCACGTCGTTGGAGCCGTTGCCGCCGCTCCACACCTCCCAGGTCCGCCCGCCGACGGTGGCCGTCCCCACCGGCGAGCCGATGGGCTGGATCGGCCCAACCCGGTTGAACCAGATCATGATCTCGGTCCGGTTCACCCCGTCGGTACGGGGGGTCGGGTCCAGCCAGATGTCGTACGAGGCGTTGTAGACCGCGTTGCCGACGAAGGTGTACGAGATGCTGGACGGCGCCGAGGAGATGGTGTCGAGCCGGGCGGGGAGCTTGGTGCCCGGCGAACAAGCCGTGTAGTGACAGCCGTTGAAGATCGAGGGGTAGGACTTCGGCGCCCCGTTGGTCGGCGTCGAGCCGTCCGCCTGGGTGACCCGGAAGCCCGTGTCGGTGGCGGTGACGCACTGGGTGGCGCTGGAGCCCCAGCGGTTGTTCTGGACGATGTACCGCCCCTGGACCGTGGTCGTCCCGAAGGGCTCGCAGAGTGTGGTGTCCGCCTGGGCCGGCGCCGCGGCGGTCACGAGTGACGCGACGAGGGCGAAGGTCGCGCAGGCCGCGCCGAGGGCGCCTAAGAGGCCGCGGGGGGCGCGGACTCGGGGCCGTAACGTTCGCATGGGGGGCCTCTCCGGGAGGGTGCGGGGGAGGGAGGGGCCGGTGCGGGAGCGCTCCCAACTCCCCACTGATGGGAGCGCTCCCACTTACCGGTTGATTGAGGACTGTAGGAGTGGTTCATGTTCCTGACAAGACTGTGCGCACCCGGATTGTCGAATGAATCTCGAAGCCCCAGGTGAGAGGCACGCCCTGCCGGGAGCGCTCCCGGCGCAGTCCCCGGCGGACACGGCCCTCGGGCGTCGGTCCCCCTCGCTCAGGCGGAGGCTCGGATCACCAGTTCCGTACGGAGGATGACCTGCCGCCAGGCGACCGGGGTGTCCTCCATCTCCTCCTGCAGCAGCCGCACCATCGTGCGGCCGATCTCCTCAAGGGGCTGCCGGACGGTCGTCAGCGGCGGATCCGTGCGGCGGGCCGGGTGGAAGTCGTCGAACCCGATCACCGCGACGTCCTGCGGCACCCGGCGGCCCGCGGCGCGCAGCGCGTGGAGCGCCCCGGCGGCCATCGTGTCGGAGGCGGCGAAGACCGCGTCGAGGTCCGGGTGCCGGTCGAGCAGTTCGGTCATCGCCCGGTGCCCGCTCTCCTCCGTGAAGTCGGTCCCCTCGACGACCAACGACGACCCCGCGGCCACGCCCGCCGACTCCAGCGCATCGCGGTATCCGCGCAGCCGGCACTGGGCGACGTACATGTCGAGCGGTCCGCTGATCGCCCCGATCGTGCTCCGGCCGGCCTCCAGCAGGTACGTCACCGCGCCGCGCGCCCCGCCCGCGTTGTCGGCGTCCACGTACGTGACGCTCTCCTCGCCGGAACGGCGCCCCAGCATCACGGTGGGCAGCCCCGCCTTGGCCAGCATGTCCGGCAGCGGGTCCTCGGCGTGCACGGACATGAGCAGCACGCCGTCGACCCGGCCGCCGCGGGCGTACTCCACGAAGCGCTGCCGCTCGGTGTCCGTGCGGACCAGGGTGAGCAGCAGCTGCACCGGGGTGTCCGTGAGGGCGTCGCCGACGGCGTGGACGATCTCGGTGAAGAACGGCTCCCCGAACAGCCGCCAGTCCGGCTCCGTCATCACCAGCGCGACGGCGTCGGCACGGTGGCCCGCCAGGGAACGCGCCGCGAGGTTCGGCACGTACCCCAGCTCGGCGATGGCCCGCTGCACGGCGCGGCGGGTCGAATCCCGCACGCCGGCCGCGTTGTTGATGACCCTGGAGACGGTGCCCCTGCCCACGCCTGCGCGGGCGGCCACCTCCTCCAGCGTCGGCGTACCGGGACGCTGTCTGCCCATGTCCGCCCGCCTTCCCCCACGAGATCATCCGATACTACGGCGACCCGCCCGGGCCCTGCGGGGGATCGTGCGGGTGGAGGCGGGCAGACCGGTGGGAATCGTACGGGTGGAGGTCGGCCGACGCCGGCGCAGGGGGCAGGTCCGGAAGGGCCCCCGGCCGGCGGCTCTTCAGGACGGTGCGCAGGTCCCCCAGGGTGGGCCAGGCGGTCGACCCTGCTCGGCACGGCGCCGGACCGGGCCGTCCCAGTGCCCGCGCGGCCTTGCCGTGTCGGCGGGGTCGACCATGCGAGACCACTGACAACGTGGCCAGTCCGGGAAACGCGGGGACCGTGGGCGAGGGCGAGGGCGAGAGCGAGGGCGAGGGCGAGGGTGAGGGCGTGGGCGCGGGCCGCGGGGGAGGGCGTGAGCGAAGGCGGCGGCGGGGCGGGGACGGGGCGGGCCGCGGCGAGGGGCGGCCCGCTCACCGTCAGTCGTCCAGGCGGACCGGCATCAGCAGCGAGAACGTCCCCGCGTCGTCCACCCGGCGGATCGCCAGGGGTGTCGTGGGGGCGGCACCGAACTCCAGGACGAGCCGGTCCCGGCCCGCGGCGGCGAGCGCGTCCAGCAGGAACCCGCGGTCGACGCCGACGCTGTTCCAGTCCTCGTCGCTGTCCCCGCAGACCACCACCGAGCCGTCGTCCGCCGTCGCCAGCACACTGACGTCCCGCGCCGCACGGCCGGGCCCGCCCGCCTCCGCCACGCGGACGGGACCAACCTTCAGCGCCTCCCGGAACCCGGCGACGTCGACGACGGTCCGCCGCCCCGACGGCAGCCGGACGAGACGGCGGTAGTCGGGGAAGTCGTGCGCGAGACGCTCGCCCGACACCCGGCGCTCTCCCGCCTCCAGCGTCATGCGGTCGCCCTCCACGGCGAAGTCCGCGGCCCCGTCGTCACCCAGCAGCGCGCGCATCGCGTCGGCGAGCGGGGCGGGCACGAGAACCTGCTCACGCGGGCCACCGTGTCCGGCACCGCCCACGCGTGCGACGGCCATCCGGTACCGGTCGGTGGCCACCACGTGCAGCGCGTCACCGTCGACGTCGAACAGCACGCCGCCGAGCATCGGCAGCTCGGGATCCTTGCCGACGGCGAAACGGACCGCGTCGAGCGCGCCCGCCAGTGCGGACGCGGAAAGGGACAGCCGGACGGTGCCGGTACGCGGCGAGGCGGTCATGGGGTTCTCCCTGCGATCGAGTAGCGCTTCGAGTGCGGAGAACTCGCCGCGGGCCTCGGTCAGCCCGTGTTCGAGACGGCGCAGGTGCGCCCCGAGAAGCCCGCGCACCAGGTCCGTGTCCGGGCCGGACCAGCCGGCCAGCACCAGCCGGATGTCCGCCAACGGCATGCCCGCCCGCCGTAGCCGGGCCAGCACCCTGGCCTCCTCGAGCTGTCCCGGGGCGTACCAGCGGTACCCGCTCACGGGATCGACCCGCGCCGGGACCAGCACGCCTGCGCGGTCGTAGAACCGCAGGGCGCTCACCCCCAGTCCGCTGTCGCGGGCCATCTCCCCAATGCTGCGCATCTCGCTCTCCACGTCCGCCACCCTGGTCCCTCGACCAGGTCGAGGGTCAACCACGGGCCGACGCCCCCGGGCAACCGGCCGGCCCGCACAGCCCGCCCGTCCACCATTGCGGCCTTGACCTCACGCGCACTTGAGGTACGACAGTGGTCCGCATGAGCGCAGAAGACGCATACGTGGAAGCAGACCCGGCCTACATCAAGGCCATCGAAGGCGTCGTGGCCGCCGTCGAACGCACGCAGCGCGCCAAGGACGCCGAAGGGTTCCTCACCCTCTTCCACCCCGACGCGCTCTGGACCACCGCCCACGGCAAGGTCCTCCTGGGCCTCGACGCGATCGCCGGGTTCACCCGTGCGGTCCTGCCCGCCGCCGTGTGGGACGGCGACGTCACCTACGAGGTGACCCACACGCAGTTCCTGCGCCCGGACGTGGCCGCGGTCAAGGTCCGGCAGGTCTACCGCTCGGCCGAGGGCGACACGGAGGGCGCCCCGCTGTACGTGATGACCAAGCAGGACGACGGACGCTGGCTGCTGCACGCCTGCCAGAACACCGAGGTCCGGACGCCGCATTGAGGCTGTCGCTTCCGCGGCGCGGGGGAGGGGCGACCGGCCTCACCAGACTTTGCTCCACCCGGTCGTCCTGGAATACGAGTCCAGCAGGTCCACCACGAAGACCAGGGTCGAGCCGGGCGGGATCAAGGGAGAGGGCGACTGATTGCCGTAGCCGAGACGCGGGGGAACGATGATCTCGCGCCGACCGCCGACCTTCATCCCCCTCACCCCCCGGTCCCAGCCCTTGATGACCTTGCCACTGCCCAGGGCGAACTTGAACGGCTGACCCCGGTCCCAGGAGGCATCGAACTCCTTCCCGGTCTCGAAGGTCACCCCGACATAGTGGACCCTGACCACCATGCCCGGCTTCACCTCGGCACCGTCCCCGACGACCAGGTCCCGGACGGTCAGCTCGGCAGGAGCGTCACCCTCCGGAACGTCGACCTCGGGCTTCGTCGGTTCACTCATTGCAGCCTCATCACTCTCAGCCGGAAGCCGTCGCACGGACCGGCCGGACACACTACCGAGAGCGCAGGTCCCCGGCCCACGGGGGCCCGGCCGGGCGAGCCGCCTGGTCGTGCCCAGTCAGGCCCCCTTTCCCGGGTGCCTAGAAGAAGCCGAGCTTCCTGGGCGAGTACGACACCAGGAGATTCTTGGTCTGCTGGTAGTGCTCCAGCATCATCTTGTGGTTCTCCCGGCCGATGCCCGACTGCTTGTAACCGCCGAAGGCGGCGTGCGCAGGGTAGGCGTGGTAGCAGTTCGTCCACACACGTCCCGCCTGGATCGCACGCCCCGCGCGGTAGGCGGTGTTCATGTCGCGGGTCCAGACCCCGGCGCCGAGGCCGTACAGGGTGTCGTTGGCGATCCCGACGGCGTCGTCGAAGTCGTCGAAGGACGTCACCGACACGACCGGGCCGAAGATCTCCTCCTGGAAGATCCGCATGCGGTTGTGGCCCTCGAAGACCGTCGGCTGGACGTAGTAGCCGCCCTTCAACTCGCCGTCGTGCTCGATCCGTTCCCCACCGGTGAGCACCTTGGCGCCCTCCTGGCGGCCGATGTCCAGATAGGAGAGGATCTTCTCCAACTGGTCGTTCGAGGCCTGCGCGCCGATCATCGTGTCGGTGTCCAGCGGGTGGCCCGGCTTGATCAGCTCGGTGCGGGCGACGGCGGCCTCCATGAACTCGGCGTAGCTGCCGCGCTGGACGAGGGCCCGGGACGGGCAGGTGCAGACCTCGCCCTGGTTGAGCGCGAACATCGTGAAGCCTTCGAGGGCCTTGTCCCGGAAATCGTCGTCCCGCGCCCAGACGTCGTCGAAGAAGATGTTCGGTGACTTGCCGCCCAGCTCCAGCGTGACCGGCTTGATGTTCTCCGAGGCGTACTGCATGATCAGCCGCCCGGTGGTGGTCTCCCCGGTGAAGGCCACCTTCGCCACCCGGGGGCTCGACGCCAGCGGTTTGCCCGCCTCCACCCCGAAGCCGTTGACGATGTTGAGGACACCGGGCGGCAGCAGGTCCGCCACCAGGCTCAGCCAGTAGTGGATCGAGGCCGGCGTCTGCTCCGCGGGCTTGAGGACCACCGCGTTCCCGGCGGCGAGGGCGGGGGCGAGCTTCCAGGCCGCCATCAGGATCGGGAAGTTCCACGGGATGATCTGCGCGACCACTCCCAGCGGCTCGTGGAAGTGGTACGCCACGGTGTCGTCGTCGACCTCACCGAGAGAGCCCTCCTGGGCCCGGACCGCGCCCGCGAAATAACGGAAGTGGTCGATGGCGAGCGGGATGTCCGCCGCCAGCGTCTCGCGCACCGGCTTGCCGTTCTCCCAGCTCTCGGCGACCGCCAGACGCTCCAGATTCGCCTCCATGCGGTCCGCGATCTTCAGCAGGACGTCGGAACGCTCCGTCACCGAGGTGCGGCCCCAGCCCGGAGCTGCCTCGTGGGCGGCGTCGAGCGCCCGCTCCACGTCGTCCGCGGTGCCGCGCGCGACCTCGGTGAACGGCAGACCGTTGACCGGGGACGGGTTCTCGAAGTACTGACCGCGCGCCGGGGGCACGTACTCCCCGCCGATGAAGTGGTCGTAGCGGGACTGGTAGGAGACGATCGCGCCTTCGGTGCCGGGCGCCGCGTAACGGGTCATCCTGAGTGCCTCCCTCGTCGAGCACTGCCCGTCGTCGGACAGCTCCGCGCGTGAGGCTAGGAAGCGGGACGTTGCAGTGACGTTGCAGTGAGGCCGCGTGCGCCGTCGTGACCGCTCGGTCTTCCTGGAGCAACGCTCACCGGTGAACGCTCACCACGTGTCCGCCGCGGTCAGCTCGGACTCCAGTGCCGCGAGCCGGGCGGCGGTCGCCGCCGTCGGGCGGACCGCCGCCAGCGCGCGCCATATGTCGAAGTCGTCCTCCCCCCAGGGGGCGTGCGCCCAGTCGGCGAGCAGGTCGGGGTCGCCGCAGGCGATCAGGGCCGCGCGCAGACCGTCGGCGAGCCGGCGCCTGAGCCGTGCCACCGCCGGAGCCCGGGAGCCGGGCAGCAGGGGCCCCGCGTACTCCGCCGCGGCCGCCGTGACCGCACCGGCCCGCAGACGACGTTCGACAACGGCGGCGTCGGACGCGACGGGCATCGTGAGCCGGTACGGTCTGGAGGCCAGCCGCCCCGGGCCCAGGATGCCCCGCAGCCGCGCCAGTTCCGCCCGCAGCGTCACCGGCGGCACCGTCTCGTCCTCGTACAGAGCGCACAGCAGCTCGTCACCGCTCAGGCCCTCCGGGTGGTGGGCCAGCAGTACGACGATCTCACTGTGCCGCCGGCTCAGCCGCACCCGGCGGCCGTCCGTGCGCAGCAGGGCCTCGTCGCGGCCCAGCGCGGTCAGCTCGGCCGCCCCGGTCCCGGGCCGCTCCGGAGTGAGCAGCGCCAGCTGCGACTCGGCGGCCCGCGCCACCGCCTGTACGAAGCCCAGACTGTGCGGATGCGCCAGACCGTTCCCTCCGGTGATGTCCACGGCGCCCAGCACCCGCCCGGTGCGGGGGTCGTGCACCGGAGCGGCGGCGCAGGTCCAGGGATGGACCCGGCGTATGAAGTGCTCGGCCGCGAAGACCTGCACCGGGCGCCCGACGGCCACCGCCGTGCCCGGCGCGTTCGTCCCGACGGCCGACTCCGCCCAGCGGGCGCCGGGCACGAAGTTCATCCGTCCCGCCAGGCGCCGGGTGGCCGGATGCCCCTCGACCCACAACAGCCGGCCGTGCGCGTCGCACACCGCGAGCAGATGCTCGCCGTCGGCGGCGAACGACCCCAGGAGCTCCCGGACCAGTGGCATGACCCGGGCCAGCGGGTGCTCGGACCGGTAGGTGCCGAGGTCACCGTCCGTCAGCTCCACGCTCGCGGTGCCGTCCGGGCCCACACCCGCGTGGACCGACCGCCGCCACGAGTCCGCCACCACCGCGCGCACGGGCCGAGACACCGTGCCCGCCTCGGTGAACGCCTCGTGCGCCCGGCGAAGGGCGCGCGCACGCTCCACGGGATCCGCCCCCGGTTCCAGGGCCAGCCATGACTCGGTCAACTCGGCCTCCCCGGGCGGCGGTGCGGTACGGGACATCGTGACTCCGTGGCCAGGCGCGGACAACCACCTGGACCGGCCGAACCCCGCAAGTGGGTCAGAAGAAGTTGACCAGTCTGATGTAGCGGGTCCAGTCCCAGAAGGGACCCGGATCCGTGTGGTCGCTGCCGGGAACCTCGTGGTGGGCGATGATGCGGCTGCGGTCCTTCGGGATGCCGTAGGCGGTGCAGATCGCCGCGGTGAGCCGGGCCGACTGTTCGTACAGGGCGTCGGTGAAGTACTCGGGCTGGTCCACCCACCCCTCGTGTTCGATCCCGATGCTGCGGGTGTTGTAGTCCCAGTTGCCCGCGTGCCAGGCGATGTCCGTCTCGCGGACGCACTGCGCCACGTGCCCGTCGCCGGACCGGACGACGTAGTGCGCGGAGACCTGTTTCCCGGGGTCGCGGAAGATGGACAAGGTGTCGTCGTACGTCTCCTGCGTGACGTGGACGACCACGTAGTCGACGGGATAGCTCGTGGGACGGGTCGACCGGCTGTAGTTGGACGAGGTGGCCGGCTGCCACTCGGCAGTGGGGTAGTCGGCGGCGCGGGCCTGTGCGGCGGCCGCCCGGGTGCCGGAGAGCAGGGTGCAGGGGACGGTGGCCAGCGCGGCGCCCTTAAGGATCCGCCGCCTGCTCGGAACGGGTACTGTCCTCTCCCTGTCCATGGGGGTTGCCCTTTCGTCGGTGGGCCCTCGGCCCGGTGGGGGGTGGGTGCTCAGCTGTCCGGCATGACCGAGCGACACGACCCGGCGGCATGGCGGACCGTCATGACGGGACGGCAGGGACGGGCCGTCATGACAGGGCGTCACGTCAACGAGGCATGGCTGCGGAGCCGAAGCCGACACGGACGTCCGGTCACCCGTGGGGCGAGGTGCGTCCGCGTGAATCACCGTACGGGGAGCGGGGATTGCGCAGTAGAGCGCCGCGCCGTTCGGTGGACAGCCACCACCTTGTGGACACTGCGCTCACTCGATCGAGTGACGAGAGTGTCGAGCCGGTCCTTCTGAGGACCATCGGGAGCTGGAGCTGGGGCTGGGGCTGGGGCTGGGGCTGGGGCTGGGGGCAGGGGCAGCCGCTCGGGCGAGAAGGGAGACGGGGCGGCGGGGGGAGGAGGACGGATGGGCGTCAGGCCCGTTCCGCCACCGCGCCCGGGTCGTCCAGCACGGCCCGGATCACGGAGTGCGCCGCGCCGAGCAGTGGTCCCTGCGGACCCAGTTCCGACACCGAGACCGGGCACGCCGGGCCTGCCGTGCGCCGGGCCAGTTCGTCGCGCAGCGACGGCAGCAGCCAGGGCGCGAGCCCGGCCAGGGCGCCGCCCAGCACCACTCCTTCGGGGTCCAGCAGGTTGACCGCGCCGGTCAGGGCGATGCCGAGCGCCGTTCCCGCGTCACGCAGGGCGCGCCGTACGTCCTCGTCGCCCTCAGCGGCGCGTCCGGCGAGCAGTCCGACGCGGTCCTCCCCGGGGGCCACGCCCGCCGCGCGCAGCACGGCCTTCTCGCCCGCGTACTGCTCCAGGCACCCTCGCCCGCCGCAGGCGCACTCTGGGCCGTCCGGGCGTACCGGCACATGGCCGAGCTCACCGGCGAAACCGCGGGTACCGCGCAGCAGCCGGCCGTCGAAGACCACAGCCGCGCCGATGCCGATCTCGGCCGAGACGTGCAGGAAGTCCCGCGGAGTGCCGTCACCGAGCCAGAGTTCGGCGAGCGCGCCGAAGTTGGCCTCGTTGTCCACGGTCGGCGGCAGGTCCGCGGGCAGCAGCGCGCCCAGGTCCGCGTCGTGCCAGTCCAGGTTGGGGGCCCGTACGACGGTCCGGCCGTCCCGCGCCACGAGACCCGGCACCGCCACCGCGAGCCCGGCCGGCCACAGCCCCTCGGCCTCTGCCTCCGCGACGACCTGCCCCACGAGGCCTGTGAGCTGATCGAGTACCTTCTCGGGCGAACGGCCCCGATTGCTCCCGTACCGCACGGCACGCGCGCGTACCCGCCCCCGCAGGTCGACCGCGCAGACCGCGAGGTGGTCGACACCCACCTCCGCCCCGATACCGGCCGGGCCCTGTCCGCTGACGGCGAGCGCGGACCCGGGCCTGCCCACGCGACCCGGACGCTCGGGACCCAGCTCCTCCAGCAGGCCCGAGCGGATGAGCTCGTCCACGAGAGTGGAGACGGCCGCCCGCGTCAACCCGATGCGTGAGGCGACGGCGGCCCTGGACAGCGGGCCCTCGGCGCTGACGGTGTGCATCACGCGCGCGAGATTGCGGCGTCGCATCCCTTGCTGCGTGTCCGGCAACGCGCGCCCGGGGCGGGCCGGATGGGCTTCGTGCGGCGGTGCGGTCATGCCTCCGTCAGTCCTTGGTCTGTCGTCGCTCGTCCGGCCCCCGGTCGGGGACCCGGGTCGTACGGCCCGGCCCGCGGCCGGGAGCCACGGTGACGCTCGGTCCAGTCCCAGGCCAGGGACGCGGTGTCGCGCGGCCCGGTCCCCGGCCGGACACGGTCAGGCCCGGTCCGCATGCGGGCGACCCTGCCCGGGACGCCCAGGACGCCCCGGACGTGCCGGCCGGGGAGCGCCCCCGACCGCCATGCCCCGGTTTCGCGGGACCAGGCCCGCGACGCCCGACGCGGAAACCGGTCGCGTACCGTCCGTCGGCGGCCGCAGCCGTGACGAGCGTGCCCTCAGCGGGAGGACGCGTCCCGTTCCAGCAGCGGTGCCGCGTCGGAGAGTACCCCGGTGATCCTCTCCAGCGTCGCCCCGTCCCGTTCCACGGCGTCGAGCACCGGACCGGCCGCCGTGTTCCAGCGCCGGGCGACCGCGGCCGCGTCCTCGCCCGTGAGCAGGCCGGCCGCCTGTGCCGCGGCACCGAGCGCGACCAGTTCCCTGGCCTCCGGGATCTGGACCGGGCGTCCGGACAGCCGTCGTACGGTCTGCTGCCAGGCCGCTCCCCGGGCACCGCCACCGATCAGCAGCAGCGGCGCGGAAGGGTCCGCGTCGGCGTCGAGGACCAGGTCGAGCGCGCCGAGCAGCGAATGGACGGCGCCGTCGTAGGCGGCCTGGAGCAGCTGGCCCGCGGTCGTGTCGTGGCGCAGCCCGTGCAGGAGCCCGGAGGAGTGCGGGAGGTTCGGTGTGCGCTCGCCGTCCAGGAAGGGCAGGAGCGTCACACCGGAGCCCGGCTCGACCCCTTCCCGGTCCAGGTTCAGCAGGGCCGCGACACGGTCGACGGCGAGCGTGCAGTTGAGGGTGCAGGCCAGCGGCAGCCAGTCGCCGCGCGCGTCGGCGAAGCCCGCCACGGTGCCGGTCGGGTCGGCGGGCCGGCGCTGCGACACGGCGTACACCGTGCCTGAGGTGCCCAGGCTCATCACGGGCACGCCGGGACGCAGGCCGAGGCCCAGCGCGGCAGCGGCGTTGTCGCCGGTGCCGGCGGCGACCAGGGTGCCCTTGGCGAACGGCAGGCCGTGGCCGTCGCGCACGGTGCCCGCCACCTCGCCGGGCCGCACCACCCGGGGCAGCAACGCCGGATCGAGCCCCACGCGCGCGAGGATTCCCTCGTCGTACTCCTCCGTGCCCGACGCCCACCAGCCGGTGCCGGACACGTCACCGCGGTCGGTGGTGCCCTCGCCGGTGAGGCGCTCGGTGAGGTAGTCGTGGGGGAGCCGTACCGCTTTCACCGCGTGGGCCGCGTCCGGCTCGTGCTCGGTCAGCCACGCCCACTTGGTGACCGTGAAGGAAGCGCTGGGGACACTTCCCGTGCGTTCCGCCCACGCCTTGGCGCCGCCCAGCTCGTCGATCAGACGGCGGGCCTGCGGGGCCGAGCGCACGTCGTTCCACAGCAGGGCGGGGCGCACCGGCTCACCCTGCGCGTCCAGCGTGACCAGTCCGTGCTGCTGCCCGCCGACGGACACGGCGGCAGCCTCACGGGCGGCGTCGCCGCACTGGGCCAGCGCCTCGCCCAGCGCGTCCCACCACTGGCGGGGATCGCTCTCACGGCCGGCCCCGGACGACACGGTGTGCGGTGCCTGGCCGCTCGCGACGACCCGGCCGGTGGCCGCGTCCACGACCAGTGCCTTGGTGGACTGGGTGGACGTGTCCACACCGACGACGAGCGGACCCTCGGCTGCTGACATCGGGCTTCTCTCCCTCTTCGGCGGGTCCTGTGACCCGGACTCACTCCTTCGGGGACACCTTGTCCCTTCCCAGGACCGTGTGTGCATACTAATTTGTAAAGCGCCATGACGAAATAGTCGGCAGCGATTGATCGGCAGCGAGTGAGGAGCCGCGGAATGAACTACCAGCCCACTCCCGAGGACAGGTTCACTTTCGGTTTGTGGACGGTCGGCTGGCAGGGCCGTGACCCGTTCGGTGATGCCACCCGGCAGGCCCTGGACCCGGCGGAGTCGGTGCGGCGTCTGTCGGAGCTGGGCGCCTACGGCGTCACGTTCCACGACGACGACCTGATCCCGTTCGGGTCGAGCGACGCCGAGCGCGAGGGACACATCAAGCGCTTCCGGCAGGCGCTGGACGCGACCGGCATGAAGGTGCCGATGGCGACGACGAACCTGTTCACGCATCCGGTGTTCAAGGACGGCGCCTTCACGGCGAACGACCGGGACGTGCGCCGCTACGCGCTGCGCAAGACGATCCGCAACATCGACCTGGCGGTCGAGCTGGGCGCGAGCGTCTACGTCGCCTGGGGCGGCCGCGAAGGTGCGGAGTCCGGCGCGGCCAAGGACGTGCGGGACGCCCTGGACCGCATGAAGGAGGCCTTCGACCTGCTGGGCGAGTACGTCACCGAGCAGGGCTACGACCTGAAGTTCGCGATCGAGCCGAAGCCGAACGAGCCGCGCGGCGACATCCTGCTCCCGACCGTCGGTCACGCCCTCGCGTTCATCGAGCGCCTCGAGCGGCCGGAGCTCTACGGCGTGAACCCGGAGGTCGGCCACGAGCAGATGGCCGGTCTGAACTTCCCCCACGGCATCGCCCAGGCGCTGTGGGCGGGCAAGCTCTTCCACATCGACCTCAACGGCCAGTCCGGCATCAAGTACGACCAGGACCTGCGGTTCGGCGCGGGCGACCTGCGGGCCGCTTTCTGGCTCGTCGATCTGCTGGAGCGGGCCGGGTACGCCGGGCCGCGGCACTTCGACTTCAAGCCGCCGCGGACCGAGGACTTCGACGGCGTCTGGGCGTCGGCGGCCGGCTGCATGCGCAACTACCTGATCCTCAAGGACCGGGCGGCCGCCTTCCGCGCCGACCCCCAGGTGCAGGAGGCGCTGGCCGCGGCCCGGCTGGACGAGCTGGCCCGTCCGACCGCCGAGGACGGTCTCGCGGCTCTGCTGGCCGACCGGAGCGCCTACGACACCTTCGACGTGGACGCGGCCGCGGCGCGGGGTATGGCCTTCGAGCACCTCGACCAGCTCGCCATGGACCACCTGCTCGGCGCCCGCTGATCACTTCGGTCCCCGTGCGAACACTCCGGCCCCGCCCTTCCCGGGCGGGGCCGGAGCCCGTAGGAGACTTCCTTCCGTGCTCGTGTCAGGTGTCGTCACCGGGCGCGTGCGCCGCCGAGGCCAGGGCCGTCGCGGGGTCCTGGCTCGCGCCGCCGGCGGGGACCCACCGGCCGTGCTCCCGGCGGTACGGCCACCAGCGCCCGTCGCGGTCCAGGCGCAGCTGGTGCGGCGCGTCGGCGACGGTCCACCGGTTGGCCCGCGCCCGCAACGAGGGGTGCTCGCCCTCCTCCCAGGCCGACTCCAGAACCGCACGCGCGCGTGCCAGCGTGTCGCCCTTAACCGCCCACTCCTCATCGAGCACGGACAGAGCGGCCGCACCCCCCAGCCGCCACGCGCGCACGGCCACGGCCAGAGCCTCCCGGGTCCGCCCCGACCCCGCGCAGAGACGGTCCAGCACCTCCGGTGCGGGATCTTCCCCCGCGGCCAGGCGCACCGCGTCCTGCGCCACGGTCGGCTCACAAGCCACGGCGTGCCGGTCGTGCCCGTCGCGCAGCGCCTCGGCGAGCAGGCGGTGGGCCTCCGTCGCCGTCCGGGACGCCAGCAGGGCCAGCCCCGACGGGTCGACGCCGGGCGGGGGCGCCGCCTCGGTGTCCAGCGACGGCGGTGCCCCCGGCCCCTCCCGGAGCCCGGGCGGCGCGGGCAACGGGGGCAGCAGCTGCCCCGCCGCGTACGCCTCGGCGGCGTCCACCCCTTCCGTCCCGGGTGCGACCGTCTCCGCGGGCCGGGCGACGTGCGCCTGGAGGGCGTCGAGTACGGCGCTCTCCGCACGCCCCCGCATCAGCAGCAGGACGAAGGGGTCCTCGTCCAGCAGCCTGGCGACCTGGTAGCAGAGCGCCGCCGTGTGCCCGCAGTGGTCCCAGGCGCCGCAGTCGCACTCCGGTTCCAGGTCGCCCATGCCCGGCAGCAGGTCGATGCCGGCCGCCGCGGCGTCCTCCACGAGGTGCGGCGGCATGTCACGGTCGAGCAGCGCCGCCACGTGCCCCGACCGCTCGATCGCCATGTCGACAAAGTGATCCCATTGGGTGTCGGAGAGCTGCCCCCACAGGACGTCGGCCCGATGCGCCGTGCGGTCCCGGTCCTGAACGATCGCGGTGATGCGCCCCGGCCGTACCGACACCGCACCGACCGCTCCCGCGCGCGCGAGCCGCCGCCCCGTCTTCACCTGCGCCGCGTCCATGGCCGCGTCCTCCAGCGCCTTCAGCCAGGCGCGACCCCACCAGGTCTGGGCGAAGCCCCGTCCCTGCGCGGGCGGCAGGGCGACGAACGTCCGTTCCACGTCGTTGTCGTACCGAGTCATCGCGTACCCCCTCGCAGCTCGACCAGGTCGGCCAGTTCCGCGTCCGTCAGTTCCGTGAGTGCCGCCTCGCCCGTGCCCAGGACGGCGTCGGCGAGTTCCCTCTTGCGGTTCAGCAGGGCGGCGATGCGGTCCTCGATGGTCCCTTCGGCGATCATCCGGTGCACCTGCACCGGGCGCGTCTGGCCGATGCGGTAGGCGCGGTCGGTGGCCTGTGCCTCGACGGCGGGGTTCCACCAGCGGTCGTAGTGCACGACGTGTTCCGCGCGCGTGAGGTTCAGGCCGGTTCCCGCCGCCTTCAGCGACAGCAGGAAGACCGGCACCTCACCGTCCTGGAACCGCCGCACCAGCGACTCCCGTGCCGTCACGGACGTGCCGCCGTGCAGGAACAGCGACGACACGCCGCGTGCGGCCAGATGCCGTTCCAGGAGCCGCGCCATCTGCACGTACTGCGTGAAGACCAGCACGCTCGCCCCTTCGGCGAGGATGGTGTCGAGCAGTTCGTCCAGGAGTTCCAGCTTCCCGGAGCGGCCGGTGATCCTCGGTCGGTCCTCCTTGAGGTACTGCGCCGGATGGTTGCAGATCTGCTTGAGGCCCGTCAGCAGCTTCACGATCATGCCGCGTCGCGCCATGCTGTCGGCCGCCGCGATCTCCGCGAGTGCCTCGCGCACCACGGCTTCGTACAGGCCCGTCTGTTCCGGGGTCAGCGACACGGGATGGTCCGTCTCGGTCTTCGGCGGCAGCTCCGGTGCGATGCCCGGGTCCGATTTGCGGCGTCGCAACAGGAACGGGCTCACGAGCCGGGCCAGTCGCTCCGCCGCCGCCGGGTCCTGTCCGCCCTCGACGGCCTGGGCGTGATGCCGGCGGAAGGTACCGAGAGTCCCGAGCAGTCCCGGGGTGGCCCAGTCGAGGACGGCCCACAGCTCCGAGAGGTTGTTCTCCACAGGTGTGCCGGTGAGCGCCACGCGCGCGCGTGCGCCGATGGAACGCAACTGCCGGGCGGTCTCGGAGTAAGGGTTCTTCACGTGCTGTGCCTCGTCCGCCACGACCATGCCCCACGAGACGGCCGAAAGCCGGTCGCTGTCCAGGCGCATGGTGCCGTAGGTGGTCAGCACGAACTCGCCGTCCGCCAGGCCGTCGAGGTCGCGGCGGGTGCCGTGGAAGCGACGCACCGGCGTGCCGGGCGCGAACCGCTCGATCTCCCGTTGCCAGTTGCCCATGAGGGAGGTCGGGCAGACCACCAGAGTGGGGCCCGCGGCGTCGGCGTCCGTCTGCCGGTGCAGATGCAGGGCGATGAGGGTGATGGTCTTCCCGAGCCCCATGTCGTCGGCCAGACAGCAGCCCAGTCCCAACGACGTCATGCGGACCAGCCAGTTGAGGCCCCGTCGCTGGTAGTCGCGCAGCGTGGCACGGAGGGCGGCGGGCTGCTCCACGCTCGCCTGCGCCTCGGGGTCGGCGAGGCGCTCCCGCAGGGTCGCCAGCCACCCCGTGGGGCGCACCTCCACACGGCGTCCGCCGACCTCCGTGGAACCCGTCAGAGCCACGGCGAGCGCGTCGACCGGCGTGACCTTGTGGTCCTGCCGGGCACGGGCACGGTGAGCCTCCTCGGGGTCGACGAGCACCCACCGGTCGCGAAGCCGCACGAGGGGGCGGTCGGCCTCGGCCAGCAGATCCAGCTCCTCGCGTGTGAGGCCCTCACCGCCGACGGCGAACGTCCAGTTGAAGGCGAGCAGGGCGTCGGCGGACAAGAACGACGGGCCGGCCTCGGACAGGTCCGCGCGGGTGCCCGGCGTGTCGTCCGGCGGTCCGACCTCGGCGCGCTCCGTCAGCTCGCGCGCCAGCTCCCTCGGCCAGTGCACGTCGACTCCCGCGCCGGCGAGCGCGGAGGAGCCCGCCCCGAGAAGCTCGGTCACCTCTTCGTCGGTGAGGTCGACGACGTCCGGTACGGCCGCCGACAGCAGAGGCCCGAGGGAGGGCCAGGCCCGTGCCGCCCGGCGCAGGGCGAGCAGGGCGTCCATCCGCGCGCGCGTGCCGAACGCGTCGCCCACGGTGCCGGCCCACACCTCGGTGAGGTCCGCGACCCGGGCCGGATCGCGGACACTGTGCACCTGGGGCACCGCGCGGAAGGTCGGCCGGGCGTCCCGGGGAGCCTTGGCCGACAGTCCCCGCACCTCGATACGCAGGGACAGCCGCACACCCGTGTCGTGCCCCGCGGCGACGTCCGCGGCCCACTCGCGCAGTTCGGGTGAGCGCCGTGGCTCCCGTGAGGCGTAGGCGGGTCCCGCTGTCAGGAGTTCGGCGGCGGGGGAGCGGGGCAGCGTGTCCGCGACGGCGTCCAGGAAGGACCGCACCAGGCTCTCGGGGTCGGGCAGCCTCGGGGGAACGGCACCGTGGACCGGGACCGCCCCGGCCTCCGGTGGCATGGCGGCGGCGAGATGGCGGATCCGCTCCGTCTCCTCCGCGCCCAGCGGACCCACCCGCCACGCGTCGTGCCCGCCCACGGACAGTCCGGGCAACAACAGCCCGCGCGCCACGAGGTGCAGGGCCTCGACGGCGACCGCACCCCAGAAGGCCGACGCCCGGTGGCCGTGCGCGCCGGCACGCGCGCGTGTGAGCACCGGCAGGGCGGCCCGCACCGGCAGCAGCACGGCCGGCACGCTCACCGCCTCCACACCCTCGCCGTCCGGCAGTACGACGGTCAGGCAAGGGTGTTCCGGACCTCCGGCGGGGACGGTGCCGGGCGTTTCGCCGTCGGGCCGCCAGAACGCGACGGTGCCGGTGCGACCTGGGTCGCCGGGCAGAAAAACAGCGCAGCAGTCGGCGAGTGCGGAGATCTCTGAGGAGGTGAGAGAAGCGTTCTGCGCAGCGATGATGGATTCCTCAAATTTGACTAGTTGGGATGCGGCGGCCGATGATACCCCACCGCTGTTAGTCTGAGGTGCGATCCGGATGTGGCATGGGTCACTGTTCAGAGGGGGGAGGTGGTACCTCGACGCCTCCCGTCGCCGGGCCAGTTCATCCGGACTTCGGCGGGGCCTTCAGGTCACGTAGGGGTCGGTTCTCAGGGTGTTCTCAGGGTCACGGTACGGAACTGCCGGGAGCGCGGGCCCGTTTTCGATACAGAGAGCGGCAGTGGCCGCGAAGGAGGCGACACCATGTCGAACAACGCCAAGGTCGCAGCGGGCGGTGTGGCGGCCGGACTCGTCCTGCTGATCTGGCTGCCCTGGTGGGCCGCCCTGCTGATCGTGCTGGGAGTCCCGGCCGCCGCCTACCTCGCGCTCGATCCCTCGCAGCGGCGCAGGCTGCGGCGCGTCTCGCGCAAGGAGATAGGCCGTTGAGGCGCTGACGCCGCGACGACCCGCGGTTCCCTCTGCTTCCGGAGGGGGTGCCTTCCGTGTGCCTGGTCAGCTCGGACGCACGGCCATCTTGTCGAGCGCTTCGAGGAGACCCGGCAGGGACGGTCCCCGTCCCACCGGGAGGACCTCGCCGGGCTCGTCGTCGAGCAGGACGAAGGCGATGTCGTCGGTCCTGGCGACGAGCGACCAGCCGGGACCGTCCGCACGCAGCGTCCGCGCGTCTCCCGGGGCGAACGACGAGCGGACCCGGCCGAGCGGCGGCGGCGTGTCGACGTAGGCGCGGGCCTCCGCCAGCACCCGCCGGACGCCGTTGTGGCCGCTGGATTCCGCGCCGGCCCGATCGCCCGTGGCGTCGGCCCCGTCCGTGCCGTCGGCCGGTGCGTCCGCGCCGCCGCCCGCTCCGGCCTGCCCGTCCTCGCCAGCGGCACCGCCCGCGGAACCGGCACCGCCGTCCGGCGCCGGGAACTCGGCGTCGTCGATCTGCTCCCGCCACTGGGCCCACTGCAGGGCGATCTCGTCCGCCCCCAGACGGCGCTGCGCCGGCCCCCAGACGGTGGTGTCCGGCGGGCGCAGCGCGGGCTGATCGGCGGACTCGGGACCCGGATCGTGCGGCAGGGGCACGCCCGGCGCCGCCACCGCGACCGCGAGCGGCCAGCCCGGCAGCGCGGTGACGACCGTGCGCTCGTCCGGCGACAGGTCGTACTCCATGCCGCAGTCCCACGACGCCACGGCGACGGCGACCAGCGAGACGTCGTCGACGACGACGGTCCACCGGGCGCCGTCACCGTCCTGGCCGAGCACCAGGCCGTAGCCGTCGGCCAGCGGTGGCAGCCCGAGCGCGGCGCACGCCTCCGGATAGTCGTCGCCCAGCACACTCGGGAACTTCGCCGGCGTCAGCAGCACCGCCGTGAGCACATAGAGCGCATCGTCCGCGGCGGCGACGGCGTCCTCGTCCGTCCCTGCCATCCCAGCCTCCCCATCGGTTCGTCCAATGGCGGGCACCCTAGTGCGCCCGGGAAGCCCTTGTCACGACGTCCAGACGCACGCGAGCTGCAGTTTTCCGGCTGGACGGGGGCGAATCGACCACCGGCCACCGGCCTGCCACGCTCAGTTCGCGGGCAGGCCGAGAAGCGCGCGAGCCACCGTCTCCGGAGACTCGTCCCGTTCCCGCGCGAGCGCGATCACGGCCCGGCACGCCAGTTCGTTCACCCCGAACGAGAGGGCCTCCGGCGAGACACGGCCCGCCGCCTCGTCGATCCGGTCCTGGTCGTCGTCCACGCACGCCGCGATGTAGGCGGCAGCGGCCTCGAACAGGTTGTGCGACCGTGCCCCGCCGCCCGCCTTCCCGTCCTGCCCCGCTTCCGTACGCCGAGCGGTGCGAGATCTGTCCCAGGCCTCAAGGATTCTGCTGAACAAGCGGACCACCCAATCCCTTGTCATCACTCGGCTTGACGGTGCGTCTTCCGCTGTCCAACGTAGAGTTGAGGCCCCGACGGCAGAAGGGGGCGGCGATGACGCGGCGCTTCGCGCTACTGGCACGGATCAGGAGCATGGACCCGCACGCGGACGCCTCGGAGATCTACCGGCTGTCCTCGGCCTACGAGTTCCCCTGGGATTTCGCCCGCGCTTTGGAACTGGCGCTCTACCGCACCTACGCCGTGCCGAGCATCGGCCGACTGCTCGCCGAGACGGCGGAGTTCACCGAGCGGCCGCAGAAGCGGTACGACGACACGGCACTGTTGCTCGACGCCGTCGTCGAGCACGGCTTCGACAGCGAGCAGGGCCGCACGGCGATCCGGCGCATCAACCGGATGCACCGCAGCTACGACATCAGCAACGACGACATGCGGTACGTCCTGTGCACGTTCGTCGTCATCCCCAAACGCTGGATCGACGCCTACGGGTGGCGCAGGATGTCGCGCCACGAGGCCGTCGCCTCAGCCGTCCACTACCGCACGCTCGGACGGCACATGGGCATCAGAGACCTTCCCGGCACCTACGAGGAATTCGAAACCTGTCTCGACGCCTACGAGGAGGCGCACTTCGCCCGGGACGAGGGCGGACGCCGCGTCTCGGACGCCACCCTCGACCTCATGGCTTCCTGGTACCCCCGCCCCCTCGCACCGCTGCTGCGGACGGGGACTCTCGCCCTGCTCGACGATTCCCTCCTGCGGGCCTTCGGCTACGCCCCGCCGGGCCCCGTCACGCGGGCGGTCGTGCGCCGGGCCGTCAGACTGCGCGGGCGCGCGGTCCGTCTGCTGCCACCCAGGCGCGCTCCGCACCATGCCCGTCAGAACCGGGAGATCAAGGGCTACCCGAACGGCTACCGGCTGGCGGAGCTGGGCACCCGCCCGATCCCCGGCGTCCGGGGCTGTCCGGTCCGCGGTATCGACACGTCAGCCGTCGAGTGAGGCGATCGTCTCCCGCAGCCAGCTGAGTTCGGCCCGAGAGGTGGCCCGGGCGACGATCAGCACGCCACGTCGGAAGGGGTCCTCCAGTTCTTCGGCGCCCAGCGGCCGGTCACCGTCGTAGAAGAAGCTCGCGGGCTCCTCCAGGAAGGCCAGGCGGCGGCGCAGCACGGCGGCCTGGGCTGCGGCGTCGTCAAGGTGCCGGAGGAAGGCGAGCACGGTGAACCAGCGGTTCTCGTCGGTGATGTCGCGCTGGCCGGGCTCCGCGAGCCGTCGACGCAGCTCCCGCCGGCCCTCCTCGGTGAGGGTCAAAACGTGACGCGGCGCTGCCACGGACCCGGGCTGCGTGGTGCGCGCCAGGAGGCCCGCCTTCTCCAGACGCTTGATCGCGGGGTAGAGCGTGCTCTCGGCGACCGGACGGACGTGTCCTGTCAGCGCGGTGATGCGCTTGCGCAGCTCGTAGCCGTGCAGCGGGGCGTCGTAGAGGAAACCGAGGACGGCGAGCTCCAGCATGCCCGCATTATCCTCCACCGCCCTCCCGACTGATGCGCCGGTGTACATCGGTAGATGAATACATCGGTAGCGATGTATTGTCGGCGGGCAAGGACAACGAGACACGGCACGGAACCAGACGCGGCACAGGGGGACGGTATGAACGAGGTGCGCTTCGACGGCAGGGGAAGTGTGGTCCGCTGGACGGAGACGCCCGGGGAGGAGCCCGCGCGGGTGTACGTGCACGGGCTCGGCTCGGTCTCGTCCGTCTACCACGCCCACATCGCGGCCCGGGCCGAACTGGCGGGCCGTCGCAGCCTCTTCGTCGACCTGCCCGGCCACGGGATCAGCGACCGCCCCGAGGACTTCGGCTACACCCTCACCGACCACGCCGACGCGCTGGCCGCCGTGCTGGACGCGACCGGACTGACCGGCGTCGAACTGGTCGCGCACAGCATGGGGGGCGCCGTCGCCGTCCTCCTCGCCCACCGGCGGCCGCTCCTGGTCTCCCGCCTCGTCCTCACGGAGGCCAACCTCGACGCGCCCCCGCCGCCGACCGCCGGCAGCAGCATCATCGCCTCGTACGAGGAGGACGACTTCGTCGACGGCGGCCACGCGCGCGTGCTGGAGGAAGTCGGCCCCCCGTGGGCGGCGACGATGCGGCTCGCCGATCCCCGCGCCCTGCACCGCTCCGCCGTCGGACTCTGCCGAGGGTCGGATCCTGCCCCGCGCACCCTCCTCGAAGGACTCGCGATCGAGCGCGTGTACATCCAGGGCGAGCGCAGCGGTGAGGTGGAGGGCCGGGAGGCTCTGGAGACCGCGGGCGTGCGCGTGACCACGGTGCCGGGGGCCGGGCACAACGTCATGCTCGACCGCCCGGACGCGTTCGCGGCGCTGGTCGCAGGGCGGCGCTGACTCAGGACGCGCGGGTCGCCCGGACCAGAAACCGGGCGTCCTCGTCGACGTAGGCCGTCACCTCCCACCCCGAACCGGCCAGCAGCGGACGGAGATTGTGCTCGGCGCGCAGGTCGTCCGGTGTGAGGCGCCGCCCCTGCCGGGCCGCGAGGGCCGCCCGGCCGACCGGGTGGAACAGTGCCAGCACGCCGCCGGGGCGCACCACGCGGGCCAACTCCCGCAGGTCGGCTGCCGGATCGGGCAGGTGAGCGATGAGGCCCGCGGCGAACACCGCGTCGAGCGACCGCGAACGCAGTGGCAGCGCGGCCACGTCCGCCAGCACCAGACGCCCGTCACCGTCCCTTCCGGCCCGAACGGCGGCCTGAAGCATCGCGGGGGTCAGATCGGCCCCGACGACCAGTCCCGACGGTCCCACGGCGGCGCGCAACGGCGGCAGGGCGCGTCCGGTGCCGCATCCCGCGTCGAGCACGCGATCACCCTCACGGAGCCCCAGACCGGCGACCGCGGCCGCGTAGGCCGGACCGTCGTCGGGGAAGCGGCGGTCCCAGTCGGCGGCCCGGGAGCCGAAGAATTCCTGAACGTGCGTGTGGTCGTCGCTCATGCCTCGCATGATCCCCCAAGGGCACGGACGGCGTCGCGGCGCACACGTTCGAGCGTGACGCGATCGTTCCAGCGCTCCTCGGTGTCAGATAACAACACCTTTCGAAATGCGCCCCCGTGATGCGCCCGGTCCGGGACTAGCGTCCCGGGGCCATGGGACACCTGGACCACGCCGCCCTCGGCTGGCTGACCCCCGCGCTGTCGTACGCGATGGCCTGCATCGGCGCCGCCCTCGGACTGCGCTGCACCGTGCGCGCGCTGGCCGCCACCGGGCGCGTCCGCCGCAACTGGCTCCTGACCGCGGCCTCGGCGATCGGCACGGGCATCTGGACGATGCACTTCGTGGCCATGCTCGGCTTCCGCGTGGAAGGCACCGACATCCGGTACGACGTACCGCTCACCCTCGTGAGTCTGCTCGTCGCCGTGCTCGTCGTGTGCGTCGGCGTCTTCGCCGTCGGCTACGGCCGCCACCGTGTGCGAGCACTTCTGCTCGGCGGTCTCACCACGGGGATCGGCGTGGCGAGCATGCACTATCTCGGCATGGCGGCCATGCGGCTGCACGGCGAGGTGAGCTACGACCCGGTGCGCGTCGCGCTTTCCGTGCTCATCGCCGTCGCAGCCGCCACCGCGGCCCTGTGGGCGGCGCTGAACACCGAATCGCCTCTCGCGGTCGTCCTCGCCTCGCTGATCATGGGAGCCGCGGTGAGCAGCATGCACTACACCGGCATGTTCGCGGTGAGCGTGCGGGTCACGCCCTCGGGGGAGACGCTGCCCGGGGCCACCGCCAAGCAGTTCATCTTCCCCCTTGCCGTCGGCCTCGGGTCGTACCTCTTCCTGACATCGGCCTTCGTCGCGCTGTCGCCGACGGCCGGGGAGCGCGAGGCGTCCGCCTCGGCCCGGCAGCGCCCCGCAGGGAGCACCGCCCCGTGACGGCGGCCCCGGGCGGGAGGATCCCGCGACAACGCACTGACCCCGGCCCGAGTGAGGAGGCCATGCGCCCGACCCGTGGCAACCCCGCCCGCACGCCCGATTCAGGCGGCGCCACTCCGGCGCAGCCGTCCGCACGCGGTCGTCGCGCCCACGCCGGACCACCCGCCGACGAAGGCCCGGCAGAGCTTGCGGGAGAGGGCCCGGCAGATTCCGGGGACAGGGCGCACGGCGCATTCACCACGCGTGCGTGGCCCGGACGGGTGCGCCCCCGCACCGTGCGCGCCAGGATCGTCTGCCTCCTGATGGTGCCCGTCGTGTCCCTGCTGGCCCTGTGGGCGTACGCCACCGTCACCACCGCCCAGGACGTCTCACGGCTGCGGCAGGCCCAACGCGTGGACGCCCGTGTCCGCGCCCCGGTCGGCGCCGCCGTCGCCGCCCTGCAGGCCGAACGGTCCGCGGCCGTCCGCCACGCCACCGATCCCTCGTCGGTTCCCGCCGCCGACTACCGGGAACGGTCCGCGCGCACCGACCGCGCGGTGGCGAAGCTGCGGCTGGGCGACCGTCACACCGTCGCCGACAGCGAGGAACTGCCGGCCGCGGTGGCCCGGCGGCTGGAGGCGTTCGTCACCGGCGCGGAGAGGCTGGGCCCGCTGCGCACCGCCGTACTCGACCACCGCGCGGACTGGGAGGAGACCTACCGCCATTACACGACGGCCATCTCGGCGGCCTTCCCCGTGGGCGGCGCGCTGAGCGGAGTCCAGGGCGCCGAGCCGGGATCCGACGCGCGCGTGCTGGTCGAATTCGCCCGCGCGGGCGAGGCACTGGCCCAGGAAGACGCCCTGCTGGCCGGTGCCCGGCTCTCCGGCGGGCTCGCCGGTGAGCGGTTGCGCCTGTTCACCGGCGCCGTCGACACCCGCCGGGCGCTGACCGAGTCCGCCGTCGTGGACCTGCGCGGCGCCGAGCGCGCCGCCTGGCAGGAACTGGCGGGCGGCAGCGCGTACACGACGGTGGGAGCCGCGGAGGAGCGGTTGCTCGACGGCGCTGCGCGACGACCGGCGGTCGAGGCGACGGTGCCCCGGTCCACCTGGGACGACGCCCACGCGCGCGTACGGGACGGCATGCGGGCGATCGAGCAGGACGCCGGACGCTCGGCCGCCGACCGGGCCGACCCGTTCACCCGCGGTGTGCTCACCTCGGCAGGGGCCGCGGTCCTGTTCGGCCTCCTCGCCGTCGCCACGTCCCTGGTCATCTCCGTCCGCATCGGCCGTGACCTGGTGGTCGAGCTGGTGCGCCTGCGCAACAGCGCCCTGGAGATCGCCCGGCACAAACTCCCCGAGGCCATGCGCAGGCTGCGCGCCGGAGAGGAGATCGACATCCGGTCCGAGGCGCCGCCGCGGCCGTTCGCCGAGGACGAGGCCGGGCAGGTCGCCGAGGCGCTGGGCACCGTGCACCGGGCCGCCCTGCGCGCGGCGGTTGAACGCGCCGAACTCGCCGACGGCATCGCCGGGGTCTTCGTCAACCTCGCCCGCCGCAGCCAGATCCTCGTCCACCGCCAACTGAGCCTGCTGGACAGCATGGAACGCCGCTCCGACGATCCGAACGAACTCGGTGACCTCTTCCGCCTCGACCACCTCACCACCCGCATGCGGCGCCACGCCGAAAGCCTGATCATCCTCTCCGGCGCCGCACCCGGCCGGGCCTGGCGCATGCCGGTCTCCCTGACCGACGTGGTCCGTGCCGCCGTGTCCGAAGTGGAGGACTACGCGCGGGTGGAGGTGCGCCACCTTCCCGAGGCGCACGTCACCGGCGCGGCCGTCGCCGACGTCATCCACCTCCTGGCCGAGATCATCGAGAACGCCGCCCAGTTCTCACCACCCCACACGCGCGTGCGCGTCACCGGCGAACCCGTCGGCAACGGCTACGCGATCGAGGTGGAGGACCGCGGCCTCGGCATGGGCAAGGACACCCTCGCCGAGGCAAACCACCGCATCACACGGTCCGGGACGCTCGACCTGTTCGACAGCGACCGGCTCGGCCTGTTCGTCGTCAGCCGGCTGGCCGCCCGGCAGGACATCAGGGTGCACCTCAAGGCATCCCCCTACGGCGGCACCACCGCGGTCGTCCTGCTGCCCACCGGGCTCCTGCACGGCGAGACGACGGCGACCCGTTCCGCGGCGGCACACGAGGCGGCCGAGGCCGAAGAACAGCTGTTCACGCGCGTGACCGACGCCACCGGGCAGCAGGAGTCGGCTCCCGCACCGGTCGACCGGCCCGCGCTGACGTCCGCCGTACCGGCGGCGACGCCCGCCACCGCGTCTGCGCAGGGTCGGCCTCCGGGAGTGCCCGCGCTGCGACTGCACCGGCCGTCCGACGCTTCCGAGCCCCGCGACGCCACCAGCCGTCCCGGCGCCGACGACGACCCCGCGAAGAGCGACGACCGTCGAGCGCCGCGTCCGGCGGGGGAGTCCGGAGAGCTTCCCCGGCGGGTACGGCAGGCCAGCCTCGCCCCCCAGCTGCGCGAAGCCGGTCCCGTGGAACCGGTCCGGCCCGGCCGGCCGCGTGAGGACGAGGAACGCACCCCCGAAGCCGTACGGGACCGCATGACCGCCTACCGCGACGGGTGGTCGCGAGGCGGCGGCCGTCACCCCGGCCGAGCGGCCCCGCCGACCGGCAACAGCACCGAAGGAGACCCGGCATGATCCGCAATCCCGGCACGGGCGCCACCCGCCGGACCCGTGAACTCGACTGGCTGCTGGACGACCTCGTCGGGCTGGTGCACGAGGTACGGCACGCCGTGGTGCTGTCGAACGACGGCCTCGCCGTCGGCGCGTCGAACGGCCTCGGCCGCGAAGACGCCGAACACCTCGCCGCCGTCGCGTCGGGTTTCCACAGTCTGGCCAAGGGCGCGGGGCGGCACTTCGGCGCGGGCGGTGTGCGCCAGACCATGGTCGAGATGGACGACGGCTTCCTGTTCGTGGCCGCCGCCGGAGACGGCTCCTGCATCGCGGTCCTCACCGCCGTGACCGCCGACATCGGCCTCGTGGCCTACGAGATGGCACGGCTGGTCAGACGCGTCGGCGAACACCTGCGCACCGCACCGCGTGCTGCCGCGCGGCCGCCCTTCGGCGGATGACCGGAAGGGCCTCACGGATGACCGAGGACAGCGCGGGCGGCGGCCGGGAAGGGCCGGGCAGCCAGTGGTACGACCACGAGGCCGGGCCCCTCGTCCGCCCCTACGCGATGACCGGCGGCCGCACCCGGCCCGGCCCCGCCGGAGTGCGGTTCGATCTGATCGCCCTCGTCACGCGTGCCGTCGGCGCACCGGACGCCGGCGACGGCGCGCTGGGACCGGAACACCGGACACTGATCGACCTGTGCCGGACGGAAACCCAGTCGGTCGCCGAACTCGCCGCCGACGCCGACCTGCCCGTGGGCGTCGTCCGAGTGCTCCTCGGAGATCTGGTGGAGCTGGGGTCCGTCACCGTCAGCCGTCCCGTGCCGCCGGCGCAGTTGCCCGACGAACGGATCCTGCGCGAAGTGATCGACGGACTGCGCGCCCTTTAGAGAACCCGTGAAAACCGTGACCCGCACGCACGTGCACGACCACCCGCAGCGAGAGAAGTGATCGATGCCCTCCGAACGCTCCGAACGCTCCGAACGCTCCGAACGCTCCGAACGTTCCGACGCCCCCGACGACGACACGAGTGCGCTGGCGTTGAAGATCCTGGTCGCCGGAGGGTTCGGCGTGGGCAAGACCACTCTGGTGGGCGCGGTCAGCGAGATCCGACCGCTGCGCACGGAGGAACTGCTCAGCGAGGCCGGGCGGCTGGTGGACGACACCGACGGCATCGACCGCAAGGTCACCACGACCGTCGCCATGGACTTCGGCCGCATCACCATCAGGTCCGGCCTCTCCCTGTACCTCTTCGGCACTCCCGGACAGGACCGGTTCTGGTTCCTCTGGGACGAACTGGCGCAGGGCGCGCTAGGCGCCGTCGTCCTCGCGGACACCCGGCGCCTGGCGGACTGCTTTCCCGCGGTCGACTACTTCGAGCACCGGCACATCCCGTTCGTGGTGGCCGTGAACTGCTTCACGGGAGCACGCCGGCACGACACCGACAGCGTGCTGCGCGCCCTCGACCTCGATCCGGGGACGCCCGTGGTGCTGTGTGACGCCCGGGACCGGAACTCGGGGAAGGAGGTGCTCATCCGGCTCGTCGAGTACGCCGGGCGGATGCACACCGCCCGGCTCCTCGACTCCGTGCGATGACCGCGACCGCGGCCGGGGCAGGCGTGCCCCGGTCTCAGTCCGCCACCGACTTCTGGGCCAGCACCTTGTCCACGGTGACACGGACGAGGAGTTCACCCGGGACACCGTTGCGTGCCCCGAACTCCTCGGCGCGTTCCTCACCCATGTACCGGGCGCCGATGCGGGCGGCCCAGTGCCGCAGCTCGCCCGGGTCCTCCGAGATTCGCGCACGCCCCTGCAACACCACGAAGTCGAAGGGCGGCCGGTCGTCGTCCACACACAGCGCGATACGACCGTCACGGACCAGATTGCGCCCCTTCACGGTGTCCTTGCCGGTGTTGAACACCAGATCGTCCCCGTCAAGCAGGAACCAGACGGGCGCCACGTGCGGCCTGCCGTCGGCCCGAACGGTCGAGAGCTTCCCGGTGCGGGTGCCGTCAGAGACGAAGGCCCGCCATTCCTCATCGGTCATCTTCTGTGCCATGCCCCCATCCTCCTTGCCCGGAGCACGGGCGTGGGGAAGGCTGGCGGACGGGTCCCCCGGCCAGGGGGAGGCTACACGTACGGGGAGACACGGGGAGATCGGACCATGGTGCACAACCAGGGACTCGGCTGGCTGCTCGACGACCTGACCGCGCGCGTCGAGCACGTACGGCACGCGTTGGTCCTGTCCAACGACGGACTGGTGACCGGGGCGAGTACGGGCCTGCGACGTGAGGACGCCGAGCACCTCGCCGCCGTCTCGTCCGGGTTGCACAGCCTCGCCAAGGGCTCGGGCCGCCACTTCGGCGCCGGCCAGGTACGGCAGACGATGGTCGAGTTCGACGACGCCGTGCTGTTCGTCACCGCGGCGGGCTCGGGCAGCTGCCTGTGCGTGCTCAGCGGAGCGGAGGCCGACATCGGACAGATCGCGTACGAGATGACACTGCTGGTGAACCGGGTGGGCGAGCATCTCGACGTCGATGCGCGGCAGCCGGGACGAATAACGCCCACAGAGCTCTGAGCTGGGGATTCGTCGCTCCGTCGGGCGCCGCCGCAGAGTTGTCCACAGGGCTGGAACGGACAACGCGGACACGGCTACGGTTTTGGTGTCAGCGGGTGCGAACGGCACCTGCCACGCTCCACGGGGGAGACGAACCATGTCCGGCAACACCGTCACGCACAAGACCACCGCGGCCTGCGAGCGGGCCGGGACGACCCGGGACCCCTCACTCGCGCCGACGCGCGCGGCACGGGAACTGGGCCTCAGGCGGGATGAGTTCAACCTCGCCGTGCTCCTCGGCCGAATCCGTACGACGCCCGGCGAAGGAGGAGGGGGACGGCGCGTCCCCCGCGACGAGATCGACCGGATCCGGGCGGCGGACGGCTTTCCCGAGCGGCTCCGGGCCGAGGTCCGGACCGTCGGGACCACGGAGGGCGCGGCCCTCATGGAGGTGACCGGAGCGCGGCTCACTCGTCTGGCACGGCTGGGACTCCTGGTGCCCGTCAGGTTCCACGTGAACCGGTACCGCACCGTCGTCTGGCTGTATCTGGCCGAAGAGCTACGGCAGTTCAAGCACGACGAGCGCAACGCCGTGCTGCTGAAGGGCCGTGCGCCCGAAGGGCTGCGGGACCAACTGAGGGAAGGGCTGGACCTGCGTCCCCGCAACTGGCGGGGAAGGCAGCTGGGCTTCCTGCTCCGCCAGGCCGACGACCCGTGGGCCCGGGCCGCCGCCGTGGCCTCGCTGCTCGACGCCGACGACGTCTCGGACATCGTCGGCGACCCCCACGAGCGCCTCCATCTGCTCCGGCTGCGCCCCGCACCGGTGGCCCACGGCTCGCCGGCATCCCCGGCCGCACGGCTGGCCGAGGAGATCGCGACGGCCTCCGGCCCGGACGAGATCGCCTGGCTCCGCTCGGACCTCGCGGAGGCGGTGGCATCGGCCCGCCGGCAGAGCCCGGCCCCCCGGCCGCATACGATGCCGCCCGAGACGGAGCGGCCGACGCCGCGTGAAACGGCCCGCCCGGGACGGCTGAGCGGCCTGTTGGGCCGGCTCCGGCGCAGAGACTCGTGACCTACAGGGCCCGGAACAGCCCTTCCTGGACGACCGACACCAGCATGCGTCCTTCCGTGTCGTAGATCCGTCCGCGGGCCAGGCCGCGGCCACCGGTCGCGATCGGGGACTCCTGGTCGTACAGGAACCACTCGTCCGCCCGGAACGGCCGGTGGAACCACATGGCGTGGTCCAGCGACGCCATGTCGAAGCCCCGGGGCCCCCACAGCGGCTCCACCGGGATGCGCACGGCGTCCAGGAGCGTCATGTCGCTGGCGTAGGTCAGGGCGCAGGTGTGCACGAGCGGATCGTCGCCCAGCGGGCCGACCGCGCGCATCCACACCGCGCTGCGGGGTTCGGAACCCTCGACCTCGTCGGCGCTCCAGCGCAGCCGGTCGACGTAGCGGATGTCGAAGGGCTGGCGGCGGGCCATCCGCTCCAACTGCTCCGGCAGCGCGCCCAGGTGCTCGCGCACCTCTTCGGTGACCGTCGGCAGCGACTCCGGATCCGGGACCTTGCGGGCCGGCGGCAGCTGATGCTCGAAACTCCCCTGCTCAGGCTTGTGGAAGGAGGCGGTGAGCGTGAAGATCGTGCGGCCCTGCTGCACCGCGGTGACCCTGCGGGTGGTGAACGACCGCCCGTCCCGGTCCCGTTCGACCTGGTACACGATCGGCACGCCGGGGCGGCCGGGACGCAGGAAGTACGCGTGCAGGGAGTGGACCGGGCGGTCGCCGTCGGTGGTGCGGCCCGCGGCGACCAGCGCCTGGCCGGCCACCTGGCCGCCGAAGACACGTTGCAGTGACTCCTCGGGACTGCGGCCACGGAAGATGTTGACCTCGATCTGCTCCAGGTCGAGCAGGTCGACGAGGCTCTCGGCCGGATTCGTCATGGGTGAAGTTCTCCTGTGCTCACAGCTGGCCGACATCGGTGACACGGACGACCGCACGGCCCTCCGCGTCGGAGGCGGTGAGGTCCACCTCCGCACTGATGCCCCAGTCGTGGTCGTCGTTCGGGTCGTCGAAGATCTGCCGTACGCGCCACAGCCCGTTCTGCGGCTCCTCCTCGATGACCAGCAGCTTCGGCCCGCGGGCGTCGGGCCCGGTGCCGAGGTCGTCGTACTCGTCCCAGTACTTGTCCAGGGCCTCGCCCCACGCGTCGGCGTCCCACCCCGCGTCGGCGTCCATCTCACCCAGCTCACCGACCTGGTCGAGGGCGGCCAGTTCGACACGGCGGAACATGGCGTTGCGGACCAGGACCCGGAAGGCGCGCGCGTTGGCGGTGACCGGCCGTACCTGATCGGCCTTTTCCTGGGCCTCCTCGGCCGTCATCTCCTCCGGATTGGCGAGCTGCTCCCACTCGTCGAGGAGACTGGAGTCGACCTGGCGCACCATCTCGCCGAGCCACTCGATCAGGTCCTGCAGGTCCTCGGACTTCAGGTCGTCCGGGACGGTGTGGTCCAGGGCCTTGTAGGCGCTGGCCAGGTAGCGCAGCACGATGCCTTCGGTGCGGGCCAGTTCGTAATGGGAGACGAGTTCCGTGAAGGTCAGCGCCCGCTCGTACATGTCCCGGATGACCGACTTCGGGGACAGCGGGTGGTCGCCGACCCAGGGGTGGCTCCTGCGGTACGTGTCGTAGGCGTGGAAGAGCAGCTCCTCCAGGGGCTTCGGGTACGTGACGTCCTGGAGGCGCTCCATGCGCTCCTCGTACTCGACGCCGTCCGCCTTCATCGCGGCCACGGCCTCACCACGGGCCTTGTTCTGCTGGGCCGCGAGGATCTGCCGCGGATCGTCCAGCGTGGACTCCACGACCGACACCATGTCCAGCGCGTACGACGGCGACTCCGGATCCAGCAGTTCGAAGGCGGCCAGGGCGAACGTGGACAGCGGCTGGTTCAGCGCGAAGTCCTGCTGCAGGTCCACCGTGAGCCGCACGATGCGTCCTTCGGCGTCCGGCTGGTCGAGCTTCTCCACGATGCCGCCGTCCAGCAAGGAGCGGTAGATGGCGATCGCGCGCCGGATGTGCCGCAGTTGCTGCCTGCGCGGCTCGTGGTTGTCCTCCAGCAGGTGCCGCATCGCGGAGAAGGCGTCACCGGGACGGGCGATCACCGACAGCAGCATGGTGTGCGTGACCCTGAAGCGGGACGTCAGCGGCTCCGGCTCGGAGCCGATGAGCTTGTCGAACGTGCTCTCCGACCAGGCGACGAAGCCCTCGGGAGCCTTCTTCCGGACGACCTTGCGCCGCTTCTTCGGATCGTCGCCGGCCTTGGCGAGGGCCTTCTCGTTCTCGACGACGTGCTCGGGCGCCTGCGCGACCACGAACCCCTCCGTGTCGAACCCGGCGCGCCCGGCCCGGCCGGCGATCTGGTGGAACTCCCGCGCCCGCAGCGTCCGGACCCGGGTGCCGTCGTACTTGGTCAGCGCGGTGAACAGCACCGTCCGGATCGGTACGTTGACGCCCACTCCCAGCGTGTCCGTTCCGCAGATCACCTTCAGGAGACCGGCCTGCGCGAGCTTCTCCACCAGCCGCCGGTACTTGGGCAGCATGCCGGCGTGGTGCACCCCGATGCCGTGCCGCACGTAGCGGGAGAGATTGCGGCCGAACTTCGTGGTGAAACGGAAGTTGCCGATCAGGTCGGCGATCCGCTCCTTCTCCTCACGCGTGCACATGTTGATGCTCATCAGCGCCTGCGCCCGTTCCACGGCCTGCGCCTGGGTGAAGTGCACGATGTACACGGGCGCCTGCCGGGCCGCCAGCAGGTCGGTGAGGGTCTCGGTGAGCGGGGTGTAGCGGAACTCGTAGGACAGGGGCACCGGACGGGTGGCCGAGCGGACCACCGCGGTGGGGCGGCCGGTACGGCGCGCGAGGTCCTTCTCGAAGAAGGAGACGTCGCCGAGCGTCGCCGACATCAGCACGAACTGGGCCTGCGGCAGCTCCAGCAGGGGAATCTGCCAGGCCCAGCCGCGGTCGGACTCCGCGTAGAAGTGGAACTCGTCCATGACGACCTGGCCGATGTCCGCGTGCTTGCCGTCACGCAGGGCGATGGAGGCCAGCACCTCTGCCGTGCAGCAGATGACGGGGGCGTCGGAGTTCACGGAGGCGTCGCCGGTCAGCATGCCCACGTTCTCGGTGCCGAAGATCTTGCACAGCTCGAAGAACTTCTCCGACACCAGCGCCTTGATCGGAGCCGTGTAGAAGGTGACCTCGTCCCGGGCCAGCGCCGCGAAGTGCGCACCCGCCGCGATCATGCTCTTGCCGGAGCCGGTGGGCGTCGACACGATCACGTTCGCACCGGAGACCACCTCGATCAGCGCCTCCTCCTGATGGGGGTAGAGCGTGAGACCGCGTTCCCGGGCCCACGCCTCGAAGGCTTCGTACAGGGCATCGGGGTCGGCGGTCCGCGGCAGCTGATCGATGAGGGTCACGCCCCCATCTTGCCTGCCCCGGGGCGCAAGGGGGGAATCGGCTGTCGGCGGCAAGATCACGAACGCTACGCTGGGTCGCCGGTGCGACAACCACGGACCCGGACAACTGCACAGCGGCACACGAGGAATGGGGCGGGCAACGGCGATGATGGGACCAGCACACTCACTGTCGGGCGCCGCGGCGTGGCTCGGCGTCGGGGCGGCGACCGCCGCCGCCGGTCACCCGATGCCCTGGCCCGTGCTGCTCGCCGGAGCCCTGATCTGCGCCGGAGCGGCGCTGGCCCCCGACCTCGACCACAAGGCGGCCACCATTTCCCGGTCCTTCGGGCCGGTCTCACGGTGGCTGTGCGAGATCGTCGACAAGCTGTCCTACGCCGTCTACAAGGCCACGAAGAAGCGAGCCGACCCGCGGCGCTCCGGCGGGCACCGCACGCTGACGCACACCTGGCTGTGGGCGGTCATGATCGGTGCGGGCACGTCGGCCCTGGCCATCACAGGTGGCCGCTGGGCGGTGCTGGCGATCCTCTTCGTGCACATGGTGCTGGCCATCGAGGGCCTGCTCTGGCGGGCCGCCCGCGGCTCCAGCAGCGACGTGCTGGTCTGGCTGCTGGCCGGGACCAGCGCGTGGATCATCGCCGGCATCCTCGACAAGACGGACGGCGGAGCGGACTGGCTGTTCACCGCGCCTGGCCAGGAGTACCTGTGGCTGGGGCTGCCGATCGTGCTCGGGGCCCTGGTGCACGACATCGGGGACGCGCTGACCGTCTCGGGCTGCCCGATACTCTGGCCGATACCCGTGGGCCGCAAGCGCTGGTATCCCATCGGCCCGCCGAAGGTCATGCGGTTCCGGGCGGGCAGCTGGGTGGAGCTCAAGGTGCTGATGCCCGTGTTCATGCTGCTCGGGGGAGTGGGTGGCGCGGCGGCGCTCAACTTCATCTGAGCGACGCGGGCCCGGCCGGCTCAGCCGGCTTCCCCGGTCTCCTGTCCCTCGTCCGCACCGTAGCGCCGCTCGAAGCGGGCGACGCGCCCCTCCGAGTCCACCGTCCGCGCCTTGCCCGTGTAGAAGGGGTGGCTCTCCGAGGAGATCTCCACGTCCACCACCGGGTACGTCTCGCCGTCGTCCCAGGCGATGGTCTCGTCGCTGACCGCCGTGGACCGGGTCAGGAAAGCGTATCCGGCACTGCGGTCCCGGAAGACGACAGGCCGGTAGTCGGGGTGCTTGTCCTGCTGCATGGCTGCTCCTCGTGCGGGAGAAATCGTCGGGGCGACGGCACGGGTCCGCCGTCGCGGAGGGCCTCAGCCCGGCAGGGAGTCCTCGTCGACCACGTGCATCGCGGCCTCTTCGGCGGAGGCGGCCGCGCCGTCGATACCCACGTCCATGGCGACCAGGGCCGGCTCCTCGTCCTCGTGCGCCCCTTCGTCGGGTGCCACGAGCCGACCGGAACGGCCCGCGCCGACCTCGTTGTCCAGCAGTTCCCCGTCGGTCCCGGCGGAGTCGCCCAGCCCGTCGCCGTCGGGTGCGAGCTCGTCCGGACGCTCCTCGGAGAGCCGCTGGTCCAGCGTTTCGCCGCGCTGACGTTCGGCGGCCGTCACACCGGTGTGCTCCACCGCCCAGGGACGCTCGGGCGGGGACCAGCCCCGGTCGAGGGGATCGTCGACGCCGTCCTCCTCCAGGGTGTCCTCGCCGTCGAGCAGACCGGTGTCCTCCCGCTGCTCGGATCCGTCCGGCTGGTAGACGTCATCTCCCCATCCGTCGACGCTGTTCACGGATACCTCCAGGGAATGGGGACCGGCCCCTTCTCGCCGTGGACCGCGGCGGGCCGCCGCTGCACGGAGCACAGGCCTCACCCGTCACGGAACCACCCGGTTCCCGGGCCTGCCTCGAGCCGGTGCCTCCTTCCAGCCTTCCACTCCCGTTCGGGAGCGCGCAACGGCACGGCACCCGCCCGGGTACCCGGCAGGCACGTCTTCCCGGCACCACCGTCTCCCGGCGGACCAGGGCAGCCGGGCGCCAGGCCGGAACCGGACCGGCCGGCACCTGCCCGGCCCGGCCCCGGCCGCCTCCGGCTGGTGTTCGACCGCCCCAGCCCCGTGCCGGCCTCCTACGGGCCGCCCGGCCGGCTACCCGTGCCAGGACCGCCACAGTGCCGCGTAGGCGCCGTCCGCCGCGACCAGCTCGTCGTGACTGCCCAGCTCGCTGATCCGGCCGTTCTCGACCACGGCGATGACGTCCGCGTCGTGGGCGGTGTGCAGGCGGTGGGCGATCGCGATCACCGTGCGGCCGTCCAGGACCCGGGCCAGGGACCGTTCGAGATGGCGCGCCGCTCGCGGGTCGAGCAGGGACGTCGCCTCGTCCAGCACCAGGGTGTGCGGGTCGGCCAGCACCAGGCGGGCCAGCGCGATCTGCTGGGCCTGGGCCGGAGTGAGCGCGAAGCCGCCGGAGCCGACCTCGGTGTCCAGTCCCTCCTCCAGCGCACGGGACCAGTCGTCCGCGTCGACCGCGCCCAGCGCCGCCCACAGCTCGGCGTCGGTGGCGCCGGACCTGGCGAGACGGAGGTTGTCGCGCAGGGAGCCGACGAAGACGTGGTGCTCCTGGTTGACGAGGGCGACGTGCGAGCGGACCCGCTCCGCGGGCATCCGGGAGAGTTCCGCGCCGCCCAGGGTGATCCGGCCCTCGCGGGGACCGTAGATCCCCGCGAGCAGCCTGCCGAGGGTGGATTTCCCGGCGCCCGACGGACCGACCAGGGCGAGCCTCGTGCCGGGGGCGACCTCCAGCGACACCTTGCGCAGGACGTCCACGCCCTCCAGATAGCCGAAGTGCACCTGGTCGGCGTGCACGTGGCGTCCGTCGGGGGCCAGGGACGAGTCACCGGCGTCCGGCTCGATGTCCCGCACGCCCACCAGCCGGGCCAGGGAGACCTGGGCCACCTGCAGCTCGTCGTACCAGCGCAGGATGAGGCCGACCGGGTCGACGAGCATCTGCGCGATCAGGGCCGCCGTGGTCAGCTGACCGACGCCGATCCAGCCCTGGAGGACGAACACACCGCCGATGAGCAGGACGGAGGCGAGCACGGTCACATGGGTGACGCTGATGACGGGGAAGAGCACCGACCGCAGCCACAGGGTGTAGCGCTCCCAGGCCGTCCACTCGCTGATCCGGCGCTCCGACAGTTCGATGCGGCGGGTGTCGAGACGGTGGGACTCGACGGTGCGCCCGGCGTCCACCGTCTCGGTGAGCGCGGCGGCCACCGCGGCGTACCCGGCGGCCTCCGAGCGGTAGGCGGCGGGTGCCCTGCGGAAGTACCAGCGGCAGCCGATCACCAGCAGCGGAACCGCGATCAGTACCGCGGGCGCCAGCGGTGGCGCCGTGACCACCAGCCCGGCGAGCAGCAGCACCACCCACACGGCGCCGATCGCGAGCTGGGGCACGGCCTCTCGCATGGCGTTGGCGAGCCGGTCGATGTCCGTGGTGATCCTGGAGAGCAGGTCGCCGGTGCCGGCCCGCTCCAGCACGCCGGGCGGCAATCCGACCGACCGCACGAGGAAGTCCTCCCGCAGGTCAGCCAGCATCCGCTCGCCGAGCATGGCCCCTCGCAGCCGCACCTCGCGCACGAAGACGGCCTGCACGAGAAGGGCGAGCAGGAAGAGCGTGGCGGTGAGACCGAGACGCAGCTCCCGCGTGTCGTCCGCGACCCGCTCCACGAGCCCGCCCAGCAGGTAGGGACCCGCCATCGAGGCGATCACGGCGACGGTGTTGACGGTGACGAGGAAGAGGAACGCCCGGCGGTGCCGGCGCAGCAGCTCTCCCGCGTACGCGCGTACGGTCGGGCGGGAGCCCACGGGCAGGGTGCTGGCCGTCGTGGGAGCCGCCGGGTCGTAGGACGGGGGCGCGACGCCGATCATGCCGTTTCCTCGATCTCTTCCAGTCGGTGCAGTACGTCGTCTTCCCGCAGGGCGTCGCCGCTGAGAGCGTCGTCGCTGAGGGCGCCGTCGCGTCCGTCGTCGCGTCCGCCGTCACGTTCGGCGCCGCGTCCGCCGTCACGTTGGTCGCCGCGTCCGTCGTCGGCCATGGTCCGGGCCGGCTTGCGGCCGGCCGGTACGGCGTCCGGGCGTGCCGCGGTCTCCTCGTCGGTCTCGCGGGTCACCACCGCCCGGTACCGGGGCTCGGTGTGCAGCAGCTCCCGGTGGGCTCCGACCGCCGCGACCTCGCCGTCGTGCAGGAACACGATCCGGTCCGCGCGGTCCAGGAGCAGCGGGGACGAGGTGAGGACCACCGTGGTGCGTCCCGCACGCAGGGCCCGAACGCCTTCCGCGATCCGCGCCTCCGTGTGCGAGTCCACGGCCGAGGTCGGTTCGTCCAGGACCAGCGCCTCCGGGTCGGTGATCAGGGACCGGGCCAGCGCCAGCCGCTGGCGCTGGCCGCCCGAAAGCGAACGGCCGCGTTCGGTGATCCGGGCGTTCATCGGGTCCTCGGCGCCGAGCGACCCCTGCGTGAGCGCCGTCAGGACGTCACCGCACTGGGCGGCGTTCAGCGCGTCGTCGGCGCGGACGGCACCGGAGGCGGGCACGTCCAGCAGTTCGCGGAGCGTGCCGGAGAGCAGGACCGGGTCCTTGTCCTGGACCAGGACCGCGGTGCGCGCGGACTTCAGGGGCAGCTCGTCCAACGGCACGCCGCCCAGCAGTGCCGACGTGCCCTTCTCCGAAGGGTGGCCGCCGAGCCGCTCGGCCAGCCGCCCGGCGGCGTCCGGGTCACCGCACACCACGGCGGTGAACCGGCCTGCCGGGGCGAGCAGACCGGTGGCCGGGTCGTACAGATCCCCGGCAGGGGTCTCGGCGGCGCGCGAACCCGTGGTGTCCGTGGCGCGTTCCAAGGACAGCACCCGGGCCGCACGGCCGGCCGAAGGACGGGAGAAGGAGTACGCCATGGCGATCTCCTCGAAGTGCCGCAGGGGGTAGGTGAGGATCATGACCGAGCTGTAGACGGTGACGAGTTCGCCGACGTCGATGCGGCCCTCGCGGGCCAGGTGGACGCCGTGCCAGACCACCGCGATCAGCAGCAGCCCCGGCAGCAGCACCTGGATGGCGGAGATCAGGGACCACATGCGGGCGCTGCGTACGGCCGCGTGGCGCACCTCCTGGGAGGCGTCGCGGTAGCGGTCGAGGAAGAGTTCCTCACCACCGATGCCGCGCAGCACGCGCAGTCCGGCGACGGTGTCCGAGGCGAGTTCGGTGGCGCGGCCTGCCTTGTCCCGCTGGACGTCGGCCCGCCGGGTGGCGCGCGGCAGCAGCGGCAGGACGGCCAGGGCCAGCACCGGCAGGCCGACGATCACGACGACACCGAGCGCCGGCTGGTAGACGACCAGCGCCACGCAGACCAGCACGATGGTGAGCGCGGCCGCGGTGAAGCGGGAGACGGCCTCCACGAACCAGCCGATCTTCTCGACGTCACCGGTGGACACGGCCACGACCTCGCCGGCGGCGACGCGTCGGGTCAGCGCGGAGCCCAGCAGCGCGGTCTTGCGGGCCAGGAGTTGCTGGACGCGAGCCGCCGCGGTGATCCAGTTGGTGACGGCGGTGCGGTGCAGGAAGGTGTCGCCGATCGCGTTGCCGGCGCAGCACAGCGCCATGACGCCGCCCGCGACGGCGAGCCGGGTGCCGGAGCGGTCGACGACCGCCTGGACGGCGAGACCGACGCAGAAGGGCAGAGCGGAGACGGAGGCGAAGTGCAGCAGGCCCCAGGCCAGTGACTTGAGTTGGCCACCGAGCTGGTTGCGGAACAGCCACCACAGGAATCGGGGGCCCGTGCGTGCGTCGGGCACGCCCGGGTCGGGATACGGAAGGTCTTGGATCTGCATGACGTCCCAGTGGCTCGTGTCAGGGGGTGCCGTCGCTGTGCGGCATCAGGAGGCTGCAAACCGTGAAAGGTTCGCGTCGCCGGGCGCCCAAAATCAAGCGGTTTTCCGGGTAGGGCCGGGAATCGAGCCGCGATGTCCCGCACGCGCGTGGTGCGTGGCACGCCGCCCGCCTCACTCCCGGTGCTCCTCCCCGCCACCGTCCTGACGGCATGCCCGGCACGAGTGCGACCATGGACGGATGGTGAGTGGTGGAGTACGGCGTACGGCGGTCGTGGCAGCGGCCCTTGGCTCTTTGCTGACGGTGTCGGCGCTGTCCGCCTGCGGCGGCCCGTCCGGCCCCGGCGCGGACTCCGCGGCGAGCGCGCCCCCCGCCGGCGCGGGCCGCGGCAGCGCGACGGCCGACCCGAAGACCGTCCCAGGCGTCGGCGACCGGCTCCAGCGGCGTATCCCCGCCGAATCGCGCCAGATCGTCGCGGTGTACGGCGACGGAGAGGACTCCGCCGACTCCACGGCCGTGCTGTACACGAAGCGGGGCTCCGGCTGGCACCGCGCCCGCAGTTGGGCGGCGCACAACGGCACCAGGGGCTGGACGACCGACCACCACGAGAACGACAAGCGCAGTCCCGTCGGGGTGTTCACGCTCAGCGACGCGGGCGGCGTGCTCCCGGACCCGGATCCGGCCCCCGGCACCGGGCTGCCGTACAGCAGGTCCGCGAGCTTCGCGGCACCGCGCTGGTGGGCGAAGTCGTACTGGCACGACTTCGACTACGTCATCGCCATCGACTACAACCGCGTCAAGGGAACCCCGCCCAACGATCCGACGCGCCCCGAGGGTTCGGCCAAGGGCGGTTCGATCTGGCTCCACATGGACCACGGCAGCGGTACGTCGGCCTGCGTCAGTCTGCCCAAGCCGGCGATGGAGTACCTGTTGCGCACCCTCGACCCGGACCTGCACCCGGTGGTGGTCATGGGGGACAGGGCCGATCTGAAGGCCTGAGCGGGAAGCAACCCGAACCCGAACCCGAGCCCGGGGACCGAACCCGGGGACCGAGCACGAAGCCGGCCCCGGACGTGAAGCCGGTCCCTGGTCTGCCCCGGCCCCGGATCAGACCGTGGGGCTGTGGCCCCCGCCGCTGTCGGGACCGTCGACCAGTGTGTCCAGCAACCCACCCAGGACCGCGCGCTGCCCGTCCGTCAGCGGGGCGAGGATCTCCTCGGCGGCGGACCGGCGCGCCGCGCGCAGTTCCCCCAGGGCCGCGCGTCCGTCGTCGGTCAGCTCGATGCGGATGACGCGGCGGTTGGCCGGGTCCGGGACGCGGCGCACCTTCCCGGCCGCCTCCAGACCGTCGACCAGTGTCGTCACCGCCCGGGGCACGACCTCGAGGCGCTCGGCGAGGTCGGCCATGCGCGGGGGCGAGCCCCAGTGCGCCAGCGTGCGCAGCAGCCGGGACTGCGCCGGGGTGATACCGAGGTCACGGTGCTCGAGGTGGCGCTTCTGGATGCGGTGCACCCGGCGGGTGAGCCGCAGCAGCTGCTCGGCGAGCAGGCCGTCGGGATCGGGGGCGGTCATGCGGGAACAATATCAGGATGGCATTCATTGTGAGTATAGGTAACAATGACTGTCGATCCGTAATCCTCGTCTCCTAGGGAGCCCATGCGCCCCGATCGCGAATCCGCCTGGACCGCGCCTGCCGACGCCAAGGAACAGCCCCGGCAGGTGCGTCGCATCCTCACGCTGTTCCGGCCCTACCGCGGCCGTCTCGCGGTCGTCGGCCTGCTGGTCGGCGCCGCGTCCCTGGTGTCGGTCGCGACGCCCTTCATGCTCAGGGAGATCCTCGACGTCGCGATCCCCGAGGGGCGCACCGGCCTGCTGAGCCTGCTCGCCCTCGGCATGATCTTCGGTGCCGTCCTGACCAGTGTCTTCGGCGTGTTGCAGACGCTCATCTCCACGACCGTGGGACAGCGCGTCATGCACGACCTGCGCACGGCCGTCTACGGCCGGCTCCAGCAGATGTCCCTCGCGTTCTTCACCCGCACCCGCACCGGCGAGGTCCAGTCCCGCATCGCCAACGACATCGGCGGCATGCAGGCCACCGTCACCTCCACGGCGACCTCCCTGGTCTCCAACCTCACCAGCGTGGTGGCCACGATCGTCGCCATGGTCGTCCTCGACTGGCGCCTCACCGTCGTCTCCCTGCTCCTGCTTCCGGTGTTCGTGTGGATCAGCCGCCGCGTGGGCAGAGAGCGCAAAAAGATCACCACCCGGCGGCAGAAGCAGATGGCCGCGATGGCCGCCACGGTCACCGAGTCGCTCTCCGTCAGCGGCATCCTGCTCGGCCGCACCATGGGCCGGTCCGACTCGCTCACCCGCGCCTTCGCGGAGGAGTCGGAGAGTCTGGTCGACCTGGAGGTGAGGTCGAACATGGCGGGCCGCTGGCGGATGGCCGTCATCACGATCGTCATGGCCGCCATGCCGGCCGTCATCTACTGGACCGCCGGCATCGCCCTGCAACTCGGTGGGCCGGACGTGTCGCTCGGTACGATCGTCGCCTTCGTCTCGCTCCAGCAGGGCCTGTTCCGGCCGACGGTGAGCCTGCTGTCGACCGGCGTCCAGATCCAGACCTCGCTCGCGCTCTTCCAGCGCATCTTCGAGTACCTCGACCTGCCGATCGACATCACCGAACGGCGGGACCCGGTCCACCTCGACCACATCAAGGGCGAAATCCGCTTCGAGCGCGTCGAGTTCGGCTACGGCGGCAAGGGCGGCCCGGTGCTCGACGGCATCGACATCACGGTCCCCGCGGGCAGCAGCCTCGCCGTCGTCGGCCCCACCGGTGCCGGCAAGTCCACCCTCGGGCACCTGGTGCCGCGGTTGTACGACGTGACAGGCGGCCGGGTGACCCTCGACGGGGTCGACGTGCGGGACCTCGACTTCGACACCCTCGCCCGCGCGGTCGGCGTCGTGTCGCAGGAGACGTACCTCTTCCACGCCTCCGTCGCCGAGAACCTGCGCTTCGCCAAGCCGGACGCCACCGACGCGGAGCTGGAGGCGGCGGCGAGGGCGGCCCAGATCCACGACCACATCGCCGCCCTGCCCGAGGGCTACGACACCGTGGTCGGCGAGCGCGGCCACCGCTTCTCCGGCGGCGAGAAGCAGCGCCTGGCCATCGCCCGCACCATCCTGCGCGACCCGCCCGTCCTCGTCCTGGACGAGGCCACCAGCGCCCTGGACACCCGTACCGAGGCCGCCGTGCAGGGCGCCATCGACGCCCTGTCCGCCAACCGCACCACGATCACCATCGCTCACCGCCTCTCCACCGTCCGTGGAGCCGACCGGATCGTGGTCCTCGACTCCGGACGCCTGGCCGAACAGGGCACGCACGAGGCGCTGCTGGCGCAGGACGGGAGGTATGCCGCGCTGGTCCGCAGGGACGCCCGACTGGAGCCGACAAAATGACGATATGCCGGGTTTGCGCGCATATGGGGGTTACCGTGCCCGCATGCAGATGAACACGCCGCCGCGGAACGCGAGAAGCGCGAGAGGTGCCGGGAGCGCCGGGAGCGCCAGGAGCGCCGGAGGTCACGGCAGCCCAAGGAACCCCGGAGGGCCTGGAGGCCTCGGAGGTCCCAGAGGTCCCCGAACCCCCAGGAGGACGATCCGGCTGACGCGCCGGGGCCGTATCGCCCTGATCGCGATCGGCGCCGTGGTGGCCGGTACCGCCGTCGCGGTGCCGCTGCTGACGACGGGCGAGGAGGGCGAGTCCCGTCCCACCTCCCTGACGATCCCGGAGGGCCGGCGCGCCACGGAGGTCTACGAGGCCGTCGACAAGGCCCTCGCCCTGCCCGCGGGCACCACCAAGAAGTCCCTGGCCAAGGCGGGTCTCAAGCTGCCGAACGACGCCGAGGGCAACCCCGAGGGCTATCTCTTCCCGGCGACCTACCCGCTGGGCGGGAACCCGACCCCGGAGAAGCTGCTGACGGCCATGGTCGACACGGCGAACAAGAGGTTCACCGGGGCGCCGGTCGCCGCGGGCGCCCAGCGCAACGCGCTGAACGTCTATCAGGCGGTCACCATCGCCAGCATCGTGCAGGAGGAGGCCGCCGACGAGGAGGACATGGGCAAGGTGGCCCGGGTGATCTTCAACCGGCTGGAACGCGGAATGCCGCTGCAGATGGACTCCACCATCAACTACGCCCTGGGCCGTTCGACGCTGAGGACCACCACCCAGGACACGAAGATCGACAGTCCGTACAACTCGTACCAGCGCATGGGCCTGCCGCCGACGCCCATCGCCAATCCCGGCGACGAGGCGATGAGTGCCGCGATCAACCCGACCCCGGGGGACTGGCTGTACTTCGTCACGGTCAAGCCGGGTGACACCCGCTTCACCGCCGACTACGCAGAGCACCAGCGCAACGTGGCCGAGTTCAACCGCCTTCAGGCGAGTGCCGGGAGGAAGGGCGGGGCCGAGGCGGCCGAGTGACCCGTCGGGGCGTCATGCGGCGACCGGCTCGCCTCCGGCCAGCAGCCGTCTGATGTCCCGCACGGCCGCACGGCCCGCCCGGTTGGCGCCGATGGTGCTGGCCGAGGGGCCGTAGCCGACGAGATGGATCCGGGGATCGGCGACCGCGCGCGTCCCCTCCACCCGGACGCCGCCGCCCGCCTCCCGCAGCCGCAGCGGCCTCAGGTGGTCGAGGGCGGCCCGGAACCCGGTCGCCCACAGGATCACGTCCGCCGCCACCCGCCGCCCGCCGCTCCACTCCACGCCCTCGGGGGTGATCCGGTCGAACATCGGCTGCCGGTCCAGCACTCCCGACGCCAGTCCGGCCCGGATCGCGTCGTTCAGCGGCAGCCCGGTCACCGAGACGACGCTCTTCGGCGGCAGCCCCTGCCGCACCCGTTCCTCCACGAGTGCCACCGCAGCCCGGCCCGCCCCCTCGTCGAAGGGCCCCTCGCGAAAGACGGGCGGCCTCCTGGTCACCCAGGTGGTGGCCGCCGCGAACGGGGCGATCTCCAGCAGGTGCTGCGTCCCGGAGGCGCCGCCGCCCACCACGATCACGCGCCGCCCGGCGAACTCCTCGGGCCCCGCGTACCGGGCGGTGTGCAGCTGCCGTCCCCGGAAGGTCTCCTGCCCGGGGTAGCGCGGCCAGAAGGGCCGGTCCCACGTGCCGGTCGCGTTGATCAGGGCGCGTGTCGCCCACGACCCGGCCGACGTCTCGACGAGCAGGCGCCCGTCCACCCCCTCACGCACGGCACGCACGTCGACGGGGCGCCGCACCCGCAGGTCGAAGGTCCGCTCGTACGCGGCGAAGTACCCGCTGATCACCTCGGCGGACGGCCGCGCCGGATCCGCGCCGGTCAGCTCCATGCCCGGGAGGGCGTGCATGCCGTGCACCCTGCCGTACGTCAGGGACGGCCAGCGGAACTGCCAGGCGCCGCCGGGCCCGGGGGAGTGGTCGAGCACCACGAAGTCGCGCTCCGGCTCGGAACCCGTGCGCCGCAGGTGATAGGCGGCGGCGAGTCCGGCCTGACCGGCCCCGATGACGACGACGTCGACCTCGCGCATGTTGTTCACGCTTCTACCAACGGTGCCGGAGGCCGCGATCTTCCCCCGGTGTCAGGATGGGGGCATGCCAGATGCCCTCACCACCCGAGTCCTGAACCTCGCCACCGGCGCGGCGGAGCGGGTCGCCGACATCACCGGCGACTGCGAGTCCTTCCTGCGCGAGGCGGCGTCCGGCCGCGACGGTCTGCTCAACGTGTTCGTCCCGCACGCCACCGCCGGGATCGCGATCATCGAGACCGGCGCCGGCAGCGACGACGACCTGCTGTCCGCCCTGCACACCCTGCTCCCGGCCGACGACCGCTGGCAGCACCGCCACGGCAGCCCCGGCCACGGCCGCGACCACGTCCTGCCGGCCTTCGTACCGCCGCACGCGACACTGCCGGTGATCGGCGGCCGCCTGGAACTCGGGACGTGGCAGTCGGTGTGCCTGGTGGACACCAACAAGGACAACCCCGACCGCCGGGTCCGGCTGAGCTTCCTCGGCTGACGGGGCGCCCTCCATGGGGGCGGGAGGCCCTACTCCACCGCCATCTCGCCCAGCTCCGACCAGTCCTCCTGGTCGACCGTCGCGTTCACGATGCGCGGGGTACGGGCCAGGTGCCGCGGCAGCTTCTCCCGTGCGGCGCGGAAGTGCGCGGACCCGACGTGCGCGGCGCCCGCCTCGTCGTCGCGGAACGCCTCGACCAGCACGTACTCCGTGGGGTCGTCGACGCTGCGCGACCAGTCGAACCAGAGGCAGCCGGGTTCCGCCCGGGTGGCCCGGGTGAACTCGCCGGCGATCTCCGGCCACCGGTCCGCGTGCTCGGGGAGTACCTGGAACTTCGCCGTGATGAAGATCATGGGGCCGGTTCCCTTTCTGGGGTCGCAGGGGGCGGGGACCGGAAGGGGAGCCCGCGGACGGCGGGGGTCCCGGCAGCGGTCCGCCCGCCCGGGTCGAGGGGCTGCGGACGAGGTTACCGACGAAGCGGACACCGGTCTCGGCGCCGGGCCGCCGTGCGACGGCCCGGTACGGGGTCGGCGTACCGGGCCACACACACCTTCCCGAGAGCGGCACGCGCTGCCGAGCCGGGCGACCGGGGGTCAGGCGTTCGCCCGCTTCCGGCCACGCACCACCAGCCGCTTCACCAGCGGCCAGGCGAGCAGCAGCACGATCACCGCGTACACCGTCACCGAGAACGGCGTGTCGACCAGGCCCGACACGCTGCCGTCGCTGATCTGCAGGGCGCGGCGCAACTGCTGCTCGGCGTTCGGACCGAGGATGACGCCGATCACGGCGGGCAGGACGGGCAGCCCGTAGCGCCGCATGCCGAAGCCGATGAGGCCGATGACGAGCAGGATCACCAGGTCGACCACCTCACCGCCGACCGCGTACGCGCCGACGGCCGCGAAGAACATGATCCCCGCGTACAGGTACGGGCGCGGGATGCGCAGCAGCTTGGCCCACACCGGCGCGAGCGGCAGGTTCAGGGCGAGCAGCAGCACCATGCCGACGAAGAGCGAGGCGATCAGACCCCACACCAGCTCGGGCTCGCGTTCGAAGAGCAGCGGCCCCGGCTGGATGCCGTACTGCTGGAAGGCGGCCAGCATGACCGCCGCGACCGCGGTGGTCGGCAGGCCCAGGGTCAGCATCGACACCAGCGTGCCCGCCGCCGAGGCCGACGCCGCCGACTCGGGGCCCGCCACCCCCTCGATGGCGCCCTTGCCCCACTCGTCCTTGTGCTTGGACAGCCGCTTCTCCGTGACGTACGAGAGGAAGGTCGGGATCTCCGCGCCGCCCGCCGGGATCGCGCCGAACGGGAAGCCGATGAACGGACCGCGCAGCCAGGACTTCCAGGTGCGCCGGACGTCGTCGCGGCCGAGCCAGGGGCGGCCCACCGGAATGGGCTCGGCCCCGCCGCGCCGCAGATGCGCCGCCACCCACAGCGCCTCGCCGATCGCGAACAGACCGACCGCCACGATCACCACGTCCACGCCGTCGGCGAGTTGCAGCGAACCGAAGGTCAGCCGCTGCTGGCCGGTCATCTGGTCGAGCCCCACCAGGCCGATGGTCAGACCGATCAGCAGCGAGGCCAGGCCTCTGACGCGCGACGAACCCAGCACCGACGTCACGGCGATGAACGCCAGCACCATGATGGCGAAGTAGTCCGGAGCGCCGATGTCCACCGCCAGGTCGGCGACCGTGGGCGCCAGCGCCACCAGCAGGATCGTGCCGATCATGCCGCCCGCGAAGTGACCGATGGCCGCGGCGGCCAGCGCCTGGGCGCCGCGCCCCGCCTTCGCCATGGGGTTGCCCTCCATGGCCGCGACCACGGCGGCGCTCTCGCCGGGGGTGTTGAGCAGGATGGAGGTGGTCGAACCGCCGAACATCGCGCCGTAGTAGATGCCCGCGAACATGATGAACGCGGCGACCGGGTCGAGGCCGTACGTCACCGGCAGCAGCAGCGCCACCGCCATCGCGGGTCCGATGCCGGGCAGCACACCGATGGCCGTGCCCAGCAGCACGCCGAGGGCGGCCCACAGCAGGTTGAGCGGGGTGAGCGCCGTGCCGAACCCGTCCATGAGGGAGTTGAGGGCGTTCATGTCAGAGCACTCCCATCAGCGGACCGCCGGGCAGGGGCACGCCGAGCAGCTTGTCGAAGACGACGTAGGTGATCAGGGACAGCACCGCGGCGATCAGCGGATCGCGGTCCACGCGGCGGCTGCCGAGGGCGAAGGCGGCACCCCAGAAGAGCAGCGCCCCCGCCACGGGGAAACCGGCCGGTTCGATCAGGGCGGCGGCGCCGAGGAATATCCCGGACAGCAGCAGCACCGTGCGCCAGTCGGCCGGTTCGGACAGGTCGACGTCCTCGCCGCCCTCCGCCTCGCCCCGGCCGCCGCGCAGCACGTCGACGGCGAGCAGCGCCGCGATCACCAGCAGACCGATGCCGACCACGACCGGCACCGTCCTGGGGCCGACCGGGCCGCGCTGGGTGATGTCGACGTCCATGGTGAGCGCGTCGGTCAGCACGAGCACGCCGAGCGCCAGCAGCAGGACGCACACGCCGAGTTCGGAGTGCTCGCGCAGCCACGAGCCCCGTCGGACGGCCCTCTCCTCGGGAACGTCGGTCGGCGTCGTCACAGTCCCAGCTCCTTCAGCACCGACACCACGCGCTCGTCCTGGGCGTCCAGGAAGTCGCCGAACTCCTCACCGGTCAGGAAGGCGTCGTCCCAGCCGTTCTGGTCCATGGACTTCTTCCACTCGGGCGAGTCGTGCAGTTCCTCGAACAGGCGGGTCAGCTTGGTGCGCTGCGCCTCGGACAGACCGGGCGGGGCGACGACGCCGCGCCAGTTCGTGAAGTTCACGTCGTAACCCGACTCCTTGAGCGTGGGCACGTCCCGGAGGTCGTCCACCCGCTCGGGGCCGGTCACCGCGAGCACCCTCAGCTCGCCCGCCTTGATCTGGTCCAGGTACTCGCCCACGCCGGAGACCCCGAAGCCGACCTTGTTGCCGAGGATCGAGGCGAGCAGCTCGCCGCCGCCGTCGAAGGGGATGTAATTGACCGCCTTCGGGGAGATCCCGGCGGCCCGCGCCATCAGCATCGGCGCGAGGTGGTCGGGCCCGCCCGGGGACGAACCACCGCCCACGGGGATCTTGCCCGGGTCCTTCTTCCAGGCGCCGATCAGCTCGTCGATCGTCCTGTACGGCGAGTCCTTGGCGACCACGACGACGTCCTGCTCCTCGGTGAGACGCGCGATCGGCGTGGCGTCGGCGAGGGTCTTGGGCGCGTGGTTGGAGCGGGCGGCGCCCACGACACCGAGGCCCATGGACATGGCGAGCCTGCCGTTGCCGTGCTCGCTCACCAGGCGGCTCAGGCCCACGGTGCCGCCCGCGCCGGGCAGGTTGAACACCTCGATGCCGTGGGTGAGTCCGGCGTCCTCGGCGTTCTTCGCGGCCGTGCGGGCGGTGATGTCGTAGCCGCCGCCGGGCGTGTTGGGAACCATGAAGCGCAGGCCCGGGATGCGGGTGCCGGAGTCGGAGTCGTCGCCGGAGGAGAGCAACGGCGGTCCCGCCAGCACGAGCACGGCGGCCCCGAGCAGGGCGAGGGGGGTGCGCAGGCGCACGTATGACACCACCTGTCGGTCGGGTAGATCGGTACGGGGGGGGAGCCCTGTGGGGGGGGTGACGTGGGCCACATGGTGCCCGGACGCCTGCCTCGTGTCTTCCTTGCGGAACCAAGGGAGGTTGTGTTCATTGCGGTCACCGGGTCGAGGCCGAACCGGCACCGGTCCGCTGGTGCGGAAGCGCGGGTGCCGTGCCGGCGCCGGTGCGAGCCTCGCCGACACGGCGCGGGTGCATCACCGGGGTATCGCCGGTCGGCCGCCGGTTCATTGCGATGAAGGCACATCCCTTTCCTTCGCCGCAGGTGGGCGCCATCATGGCGTCCCGGCACACCGACCGGTCCCCCCGCCGGTCACCGCATCGCATCCCCGTCCCCCGCACCCGTCCGTGAGCCGAGAACGAGTCCGCCGTGGCCCCCACCTTCCGCCGTCAGACCCTCGCGGGCGAGATGCTGGTCCTCCAGCTCGCCATCGTCGTGGTCGTCCTGCTCGCGGTCGCCGCCGTCTCGCTCGCCCAGTCGAGGGCCACCTTCAACCGCGTCGAGGGCCGCCGGGTCACCGCCCTCGCCGAACAGCTCGCCGCGACGCCGCTGGTGCGCAGCCAGCTGCTCGGCCCCCTGCCGCAGGAGGCCCTCGCCCCGCTGGTCAACGCCACACAGACCCAGTCGGGCGTCACCTCCGTCACGGTGGCCGACGCCGAGGGCCGCGTCGTCAGCTCCACGGACCCCACGCTGATCGGCGCCCGGGTGCCGCGCGGTGAGGGCGCCGACGTGACCAGCGGCTGGTCGGGGCCGCTGACCGTGCGGGGCAGCCGGGAACTCGTCGCCCAGGTCCCGGTGCTCGGCGCCACCCGGCAGACCCTCGGCCGTCACCTCGGCACGGTGATGGTCGGCGAGGCCGACCCGACGGTGTGGCAGCGCCTGAGCGGCGCCTCCTCCTACCTCCTCGCCTACCTCGGCATCGCCAGCGGCCTCGGCGTCGCCGGGTCCTGGCTGCTCGCCCGGCGCGTCAAGCGGCAGACCCTGGGGCTCGAGCCGCGCGAGATCGCCGGCCTCGCCGAACACCGCGAGGCCATGCTGTACGGCATCGCCGAGGGCGTCGTCGCCCTCGACCCGCAGCACCGGCTCACCCTGGTCAACGAGATGGGGCGGCGCCTGCTCGACCTGCCCGCGGACTGCGTGGGCCGGAGCCTGGACGGCCTCGGCATCGACGGACGGCTGCGGGACGTCCTCGCCGGTGCCACCTCCGCGGCGGCCGGGCCCAGCGACGAGGTCGTCGTCCGTCACGGCCGGGTCCTGGTCATGAACCGCATGACGGTCACCAAGGACGGCCGCACGCTCGGTTCGGTCACCACTCTGCGCGACCGCACCGAACTGGCCCGTCTGGAACGCGAGATCGGCTCCTTCCGCAGCACCTCCGAGCTGCTGCGCGCCCAGGCCCACGAGTTCGCCAACCAGCTGCACACCATCTCCGGCCTGATCCAGATCGGTGAGCAGGACGAAGTGGTGCGCTACGTGCGCGGGCTCACCCGGCGCCGCCAGTCCCTGGACCTGACCCTCAGCCGCCGGGTCCGTGACACCGCGGTCGCCGCGCTGATCACGGCGAAGTCCTCGCTGGCGGCCGAGCGCAGGGTCGCGCTGCGCGTGTCGGAGCGCACGGCGCTGGACCGGCTGGACCCGGCGGACGCCGCCGACGTGGCGACCGTGCTCGGCAACCTCGTCGACAACGCCGTGGACGCCGCAGCGTCCCCCGACGACGCCCACGGGGCCTGGGTCGAGATCGAGCTGCGGCAGGACGCCGCCAGCGTCGAGATCGTGGTCCGCGACTCCGGCCCCGGGGTGGCGCCCGAACTGGCCCGGGAGGTCTTCTCCCACGGCTTCACCACCAAGGCCGCCCGGCAGGGCGAGCGCGGTATCGGCCTGGCGCTGACCCGGCTGGTCTGCGAACGTCACGGCGGTGAGATCTCGGTGACCAACACCCCCGAGGGGGCCGTGTTCACCGCACGCATGACCGTCAGCCACCTCACCGACGCGGTGGCGGAAGGAGCAGCACCATGACGGCACCGAGCGGCCCGTCCGACGCGGCCGCCCCCACCCCCGGCCCCGAGGGGACGCCCCGGGCCGCCGAACCCGAAAGGACGCCCCGGGCCGCCGACCCGATCGGCGTGCTCGTGGTCGACGACGACTTCATGGTGGCCCGCGTCCACCGCGCGTTCGTCGAACGGGTCGAGCCCTTCCGGGTCGTCGGGGTCGCCGGCACCGGGGAGCAGGCGCTCGCCGCCGTCGGGGACCTGCGCCCCGACCTGATCCTGCTCGACCTGTACCTGCCGGACGTCTTCGGCCTGGACGTCGTCCCACGGCTGCGCGCCGCCGGCCACGACTGCGACGTCATGGTCGTCAGCGCGGCCCGCGAGGCGGACGCGGTGCGCGGCGCCGTGCGCCACGGCGTGGTCGACTACCTGCTCAAACCGTTCGAGTTCGAGGACCTGCGGGTCCGGCTGGAGCGCTACGCCGTCCAACGGGGCCGGCTGCTCGGCACGGTCGTGCGCAGCCAGGCCGACGTCGACCGGGTACTGGCCGGAGCCGCGGCGCAGGCGGCCACCGCCCCCGTACTGCCCAAGGGCATGAGCGTGGAGACCGCCGAGCTGGTCGAGCGCACCCTGCGTGAGACCGACGGCACCCTGTCCGCCAGCGAGTGCGCGGCGCTGACGGGCGTCTCCCGGGTCAGCGCCCGCCGTTACCTGGAGTACTTCCACACCGTGGGCAGCGCGGACGTCTCCCTGCGCTACGGGGTGGCGGGCCGCCCCGAGCGCCGGTACCGCTTCCTGGGCACGGTCACCGGCCTGGCGCTCCCGCCCGCAGCCCGTCCATGACGAAGTCGAGGAACCGGGTGACCCGCGGCTGCCAGTCGTCACCGGAGTCGATCAGCCAGAGGCCGCCGATGACGAGGAAGAAGTCGTCGGCGGAGACGCCCGGGCGGATGGTGCCGGCCGCCTCGTTGGCGCGCAGCAGGAGGTCGGCCGCGTCCATCACCGGGGCGGGTTCGGGTTTCGCCGGGCCCCCGGGCGCGCTCGTGACCAGCCGGATCGCGTCCGCCAGCCCGACCTTGGTCATGGCGAAGCGGGCGAGGTGGTCCAGCCACTCACGCAGGGCGTCCTCGGGTGCCCGCGTGGCCAGCAGTTCGGGCGCCGCGTCGGCCACCTGCTGCATCTCGTAGCGGTAGACCTCCAGGACCAGCGCCTCGCGGTGCGGGAAGTTGCGGTAGAACGTGCCCTGGCCGACGCCCGCCTTCTTGGCGATGGTGCTCAGCGGGACGCGCGCGCAGCGGGTCAGCTCCTCCGTGGCCACACGCAGGATGCGCTCACGGTTGCGCTGCGCGTCCGACCGCAGAGGCGGGTCCGCCTCGTCTCTCCTCGACGGCGACACTCGTCCTCCTCCCGGGTTCGTGACCGAATCCCGTCCTTGCTAACCGGACAACTGTCCGTTACGTTTTCCAGTGAGCGGACAACTGTCCGGTTACCCGCCCAGTCTAGCGGCGGACGCGACCGGAAGGACCGGCCGACGGCCCACCGGCCATCGGCCACGCACCCACCCCCCACTGCCTACAGCCCCATTCTCCCTGTCACCGGACACCTGTCACCAGACACCAAAGAAGGCTGACCATGGCTCCAGAGCCCTCGTCGACGTCCAGCGCCGTCACCCTGAACATCAACGGGGAGAAGCATCAGCTGACCGTCGACCACCGCACCACGCTCCTCGACGCCCTGCGCGAGCGGCTCGACCTCACCGGCACCAAGAAGGGCTGCGACCAGGGCCAGTGCGGCGCCTGCACCGTCCTGGTCGACGGACGCCGTGCCGTCTCCTGCCTGAATCTCGCCGTCGCCGCCGAGGGGCGCGAGATCACCACCATCGAGGGCATGGCCGACGGCGACCGGCTGCACCCGGTCCAGCAGGCCTTCCTCGACCTCGACGGCTACCAGTGCGGCTACTGCACGCCCGGGCAGATCTGCTCGGCGATCGCCGTCATCGAGGAGCACGCGGCCGGCTGGCCCAGCGCCGCCACCGAGGACGTACGTCCCGAGGCCGGACCGCCACCCCTGACACCGGACGAGATCCGCGAACGGATGAGCGGCAACCTCTGCCGCTGCGGTGCCTACGTCTCCATCGTCCAGGCGGTCACCCGCGCGGCCGAGGCCCACGAGGCCGCCGCCGGGCGGCACGACGACGGCGACCTGTCCGCCGAGACGGTGAAGGAGACGGCGGCATGAGGGAGTTCGACTACCAGCGCGCCGACGACGTCTCCGGCGCCGTGGCCCTGCTCGCCGGGGACCCCGACGCCCGCTTCCTCGGCGGCGGCACCAACCTGGTCGACCTGATGAAGACCGGCGTCGAGCGCCCCGCCCGGCTCGTCGACGTCCGCGAACTGCCGCTGAACGGCATCGAGGAGAGCGCCGACGGCGGCCTGCGCATCGGCGCCACCGTCACCAACAGCGACCTCGCCGCCCACCCCGAGGTGCGCCGCCGCTACCCGGTCCTGACCCAGGCGGTCCTGGCCGGCGCCTCCGGCCAGCTGCGCAACATGGCCACCGTCGGGGGGAACCTCCTCCAGCGCACCCGCTGCGGCTACTTCACCGACCTCAGCAGGCCCTGCAACAAGCGGGCGTCCGGCAGCGGTTGCTCCGCGATCACCGGTGAGCACCACAACCACGCCGTCCTGGGCGCCTCCGACCACTGCGTGGCCGTCCACCCCTCCGACATGGGCGTGGCCCTCGCCGCCCTCGACGCCGTCGTGGAGTACGAAACCCTCGACGGCCCGGACGAGTTGCCGCTGGCCGACTTCTACCTCCCCGTCGCGGACACCCCGCACCGGGAGACCGCCCTGCCGCCTGGGGCACTGATCACCGGCGTCACCCTGCCGCCCGCCCCGGTCGCCGCCCGATCCCGCTACCGCAAGGTCCGCGAGCGCGCTTCGTACGCCTTCGCGATCGGTTCGGTCGCCGCGGCGCTCGACATCGAGGACGGCGTGGTGCGCGAGGCCCGGCTGGCCCTCGGCGCGGTCGCCTCACGGCCCTGGCGGGCCCGTACCGCCGAGGCCGTGCTGACCGGGGCACCGGCCGACGGCGCCGCCTTCGCCGCCGCCGCCGACGCCGAACTCGCGGCCGCCAGGCCGCTGCCCGACAACGGATACAAGGTGACCCTCATGCGCAACCTCGTGGTGGCCGTCCTGACCGAACTCGCCGAGGAGGCCGCCCGATGAGCACCGCCACCACCGGCCGCACGACGGCCCGGGGCGCAGTCGGCACCGCCCACACGCGCGTCGAGGGCCGCGACAAGGTCACCGGAGCGGCCCGCTACGCCGGCGAGATCCCCTTCGCCGACCTCGCGCACGGCTGGCTGGTGCTGTCCACCGTGGCCCGCGGCCGGATCCGCGCCATCGACACCGAGCCCGTCCTCGCCATGCCCGGCGTCCTCACCGTCCTGGACCACGGCAACGCCCCGCGCGTCGACACCGACTACGTGGGTCTGCTGGGCATCGCGCCGGACCCCACCGCCGCCCTCTTCCAGAACGACCGGGTGCCGCACGTGGGCTGGCCGGTCGCCCTCGTCGTCGCCGGGACGTCCGAACAGGCCAGGGAGGCCGCCGAGGCCCTGGTCGTCTCCTACGACGAGGAACCGCACGACACCACGCTCACCTCCGGACACCCGGGCGCCCACCCGGCCGGCGGCGTCATGCCCGGCGAGACCGCCAAGGGCGACCTGGCGGCCGGCCTCGCCGCCTCCGCCGTCGTGGTGGACGCGGAGTACACCACGCCCGAAGAGCACCACAGCATGATGGAGCCGCACGCCGCCACGGCCCGGTGGGACGGCGGCCGCCTGGAGGTCGTCGACTCCAACCAGGGCACCACCTGGATCCAGGGCGAACTGGCGAACATGTTCTCGCTGGACGCGTCCGCCGTGCGGGTGCGCTCCGAGCACATCGGCGGCGGCTTCGGCAGCAAGGGCCTGCGGGCCCACCAGGTCGCCGCCGTGATGGCCGCGACCGAACTGCAGCGGCCGGTACGCGTGGTCATGACGAGGCGTCAGATGTTCTCGCTGGCCGGCCACCGCAGCCCCACCGTCCAGCGCGTGCGCCTCGGCGCCGACGCCGACGGCCGGCTGCGCGCCCTGGAGCACCGCTCGCTGAGCCGGACGTCCACCGTCTACGAGTTCGTCGAACCCAGTGCGGGCGTGGCCCGGGTGATGTACGACGCCGACGCCCACCACACGGCCAACGAGGTCACGCCCCTCGACGTGCCGTCCCCGACGTTCATGCGCGCGCCGGGCGAGGCGCCGGGGTCCTTCGCCGTCGAGTCGGCCCTCGACGAACTCGCCGAGCGCTGCGGCGTCGATCCGATCGAACTGCGCCTGCGCAACGAGCCCGAGGTGGGCCCGGTGTCCGGCCTGCCCTTCAGCAGCCGCAACCTGGAGGCATGCTTCCGTGAGGGCGCCCGGCGGTTCGGCTGGGCCGAGCGCGACCCGCGCCCCGGGACCCGGCGGGACGGACGCTGGCTCCTCGGCACGGGCACGGCCGCCGCCTCCTTCCACGCCGGCGCCGGACCCTCCACGGCCGCGCTGACCGCCCAGGCCGACGGCGGCTTCACCGTGCGGATCTCCGCCGCCGACATCGGCACCGGCGCCCGTACCGCGCTCACCCTGGTCGCGGCCGACGCGCTGGGGGTGGCGCCCGAGCGGGTCCATGTCCGCATCGGGGACAGCGACTTCGGCCCGGCGATGATCGCGGGCGGCTCGATGGGCACCCGCTCGTGGGCCTGGGCGATCACGGCCGCGGCCGCGGAACTGCGCGAACGCCTCGCCCTGGGCACCGACATCCCCGCCGAGGGCATCACCGTACGGTCCGACACCACCGAGGCCCTCGGCCGTCTCGCGCAGAAGGAACGGCACTCCTTCGGGGCGCAGTTCGCGGAGGTCGCCGTGGACCCCGCCACGGGCGAGGTACGGGTGCGCCGCATGCTCGGCATCTTCGCGGCGGGCCGGATCGTCAACCCGCTCACCGCCCGCAACCAGCTGGTCGGCGGCATGGTCTGGGGCGTCTCCATGGCCCTGCACGAGGAGGCGGTCCGGGACCGGGCCAGCGGCGCCCTCTACGCGCCCGACCTCGCCGGCTACCACGTCGCCACCCACGCCGACGTGGGCGACATCCAGGCGGACTGGGTGGACGACGAGGACCCGGACGACCCCGTGGGCATCAAGGGGGTCGGCGAGATCGGCATCGTGGGCGCCGCGGCCGCCGTCGCCAACGCGGTGCACCACGCGACCGGCGTGCGCCACCGCAGTCTGCCGATCCGTCCGGACCGCGTGCTGTCGGCGGGGGTGCCCGCGGCCGGGGGCGGCGCGGATGCTTGACATCGCCGACGAGCTGAACCGCTGGCTCGCCGAGGGCCGGGAGTTCGCCGTCGCCACCGTCGTCTCCGTCGGCGGCAGCGCACCGCGCGGGCCCGGCGCCGCCCTCGCCGTCGACAGCGACGGCACGGCGATCGGCTCCGTCTCCGGCGGCTGTGTGGAGGGCGCGGTGTACGAGCTGTGCACCGACGCCCTGCGCAGCGGCGAGACGGTGCGGCAACGCTTCGGCTACAGCGACGAGGACGCCTTCGCGGTCGGGCTGACCTGCGGCGGCATCGTCGACGTCCTGGTCACGCCGGTCGGCGCGGACGCGCCGTCGCGTGAGGTGTTCCGGGCGGCGCTCGACAGCGCCGCCCGGGGCGGCACCGCGGCCCTCGCACGGGTCGTCCGGGGCCCGGCAGGCCTGCTGGGGCGGGCCCTGCTGGTCCGCCCCGACGGCACCCGCGAGGGAGGACTCGGGGGCCACCCCGACCTGGACCGCACCGCCGCCGCCGAAGCCGGTGCCCTGCTGGACGCCGGGCGCACCGGCACCGTCGGGCTCTCGGAGGACGGTTCGCACTGCCCCGGCGGACTCACCCTGCTCGTCGAGTCCAGCGTGCCGCCGCCCCGCATGATCGTCTTCGGCGCGGTCGACTTCGCCGCGGCCCTGGTGCGGGCGGGGAAGTTCCTCGGACACCACGTGACGGTGTGCGACGCCCGGCCCGTCTTCGCCACCCGGGCCCGCTTCCCGGAAGCCGACGAGGTCGTCGTCGACTGGCCGCACCGCTACCTGCGCGGCACCCCGACCGACGGGCGCACGGTGCTGTGCGTACTGACCCACGACGCCAAGTTCGACGTGCCGCTGCTGACGGAGGCGCTGCGGATGCCGGTCGCCTTCGTCGGCGCCATGGGCTCGCGCCGCACCCACGAGGACCGCGACCGGCGGCTGCGCGAGGCGGGCCTGACCGAGGAGGAGCTGTCCCGGCTGCGCTCACCGATCGGTCTGGACCTCGGCGCCCGTACCCCGGAGGAGACCGCCCTGTCCATCGCGGCGGAGATCGTCGCCCTCCGCCGCGGCGGCACGGGTGTCCCCCTGACCGGCGGGGCGGCGCCGATCCACCGGGAGGTGACGGGGGCGGCTGCCTGAGGAGGAGACAGGTGGCGGGCCTCGCCCGGGCCCGCCACCGCAACACCGTGTCGGCCGGCCCCGACCCACCAACACCGTGTCGGCCGGCCCCGACCCACCGCACCGCCGTGTGCGGCTCCTGTCCGCCAGGCGGACGGGGCCGGACGGTCTGCGGTCAGGGCAGGGTCGACTCGCCGGCGAGGCGGACCGCGCACTCCAGCATCATGGCGTGCACGAAGGCCTGCGGGAGGTTGCCGCGGAGCTGGCGCTGGCGCACGTCGTACTCCTCGGCGAACAGCCCGGGGGGTCCACAGGCCGCGCGGGTGCGCTCGAACCAGCGGAACGCGCCGATGCGGTCGCCGACCCGGTGCGTGGCGAGCGCCATGGTGAAGCCACAGAGCAGAAAGGCGCCCTCGGCCCCGCCGAGCGGCTTACCGGGGTGTTCGAAGCGGTACAGGTACCCGTCCTCGGCCAGCTGGGACTCGATGTACGCGCGGGTGGCGGCGTCGCAGTCGCCATCGCCGTCGCCGTCGCCTTTCAGGAACGTGCAGCCGCGGGCCATCGGCACCAGCAGTGCGGCCTCGGCCCCGTCGTCGTCCTCGGCCCGCCGCCAGCGGCCGTCGGCACGCAGACAGCGGCGTTCCGTCTCCCGCAGCACGGTGTCGGCGAGGTCGGTGCACCGGCGCCCGGCGCTCCCGGGCAGCACCTCGGCCATCCGCCGCAGGCCGCACACCACGCTCAGCCGGGAGTGGGTCCACCACCGGTCCTCCAGCTCCCACAGGCCGGCGTCCGGTTTCAGCCACTGCCGCTCGACGACGTCCACGGCGACGTCGGCGGCCCGTCGCGCCTCCTCGGTCAGCCGGTCGTGCCCGGCCGCCGCTGCGAACAGCTGCAGCGCCTCGCCGAAGGTGTCCAGCTGGAACTGGGCGCCCGCGTCGTTTCCCACGTGGTCGTTGCCGCCGGGATAGCCGGGCAGCCGCAGGGACCGCTCGCGCCCGACCGGCCGTCCGTCGACCGTGTACGCGGGGCGCACCCCGTCGCCGTCCTCGAGGATGCGCTCGGCGACGAAGCGCACCGCGTCGTCGACCAGCGGGTGCGGTCCGTGCGCGGCGACCGCGAGACCGGCGTAGCACTGGTCGCGCAGCCACGCGTAGCGGTAGTCGTAGTTGCGCCCGCTGTTGGCCCGCTCCGGCAGCGACGTGGTGGCCGCCGCGACCATCCCGCCGGAGATGCTGGTCAGCCCGCGCAGCACGGCGTACGCGTGCCGGGCGTCGCGGGGCGCCACCAGCCGCGAGCAGTCCGGGACGGCTGCCCGCCACTCCCGTTCCGTGGCCCGCCACAACGCGTCGGCGTCCAGGGGCCCGTTCTCCCGGCCCCGGGACAGCTCCAGCACCAGATCGTGCGTCTCGCCCTCGCGCAGCCGGAAGTCGCCGCGGAGCCCGGCCCCGTCCCGCCAGACCGCGTCCGGTGCCCCGGCGAGCCGCATACGCAGGCCTTCCGCCCCGGCCGTCCACACGCCCCGCTCACACCGGGGCTCGCGCATCCGGGCCGCGCCGAAGCCGGGCCGCGGGTCCAGGTCCAGGGTCAGCCGGGCCTCGCCCCGCACCACCCGCATGCGCCGCAGCAGCACGAGCCGGTCCGTGCGGGCCGGCAGGGCCAGGGCCTCGCGGCACTCGATGACGCAGTCGGCGGTCACCCACCGGCTCACCCGGATCAGCGAGCCCTCCTCGTACGAGCCGCCCCAGACGTGCCAGGGGTCCGTGGGCTCCACGGTGAAGTGCCCCGCGCCGCCGATGAGCGCGGAGAACACCGCGTCGTCGTGCCACCGCGGGGCGCACAGCCACACGATCCGGCCCCGGGGGTCCAGGACCGCCCCCCGCTCGCCGTCGGCGAGCACGGCGTACTCCCGCAGGGCCCAGGGCGGGCACGACGGGTCCGGTGCCGCCGCGCGCTGATCGGCGCTGTCCTCCATGACCTACGGCTGTCCCGGCGCCGTTGACCGAAACGGTGCGTTCCGTGCGCTCCGCCCGCTGCGCGCACACCTCGCCGCCACCGCGCCCCCGCCCGTCCCGTGCTCGCCCAGCGGGCCCACCGCCAGCCCCGCCTCGCGGCAGTCGCGCACGATGTCCGGCAGCGCGCCGAGCGTGGCCCGCCAGCTGCCCGGAGTGGAGGCGTGGTCGGTGTCGTGGAGGAGGATCGTGCCGCCGCCGCCCAGGTCCGCCGCGACGTTCGCGCGTACCGAGGCCGGCGTCGCGTCGTGCCGCCAGTCCTTGCCCCACGCCGTCCACAGCACCGGCCGCAGCCCGGCCCGGCGGGCGGCCGCCCAGCGTCCGGAGGTGAGAATGCCGTAGGGCGGCCGGTACCAGGTGGGGGACCGGCCGGTCACCTCGCCCACCAGCCGCGCGGCGCGCAGCACCTCGCGCGCGTCCCGCGGCGGCGCCGGCCACCAGGGGCGGTCGTGCGCCCAGCCGTGCACCTCGATTTCGTGCCCGCGCCGGGTCAGCTCCCTGGCCACGGCAGGATGCCGTGCCACGTTCTCGCCGAGGACGAAGAACGTCGCCCGGACCCCGAGCGCGTCCAGGACGTCGAGGAAGTGCGGTGTGGATACGGGGTCCGGCCCGTCGTCGAAGGTGAGCGCCACGTGACCGGGACCGCCCTGCCCGGCCAGCGCGGGGAAACGGCGCCGGCGCAGCCCGGGGAGCCAGGTCGCGGCCGGGCCGATGTGCGCCAGCGCGGCCGCGACCGGCGCGGCGGCTGCGACGGCGTACACCGCACGCCCGGCGTGTCCCGGGTGTCCCGCGTGTCCCGCGTGAAGACTCTGACCCATTGCTGGTGCCTCCGGCCCGCTCGGTCGGCCCGTCTCGGACCGCTCATCGCCTCGCTCCTCGCCCCGGCCCGTCCCGCGCCGCCGTGGCCGTGTCCCAGGCGCCGTGGACGGACGGTGCCCGGGCCAGCCCGACGCTGCCGAGGCCGATCAGAGCCACGCCGATCAGCTCGGGCAGCACCCGCACGCCGAGCACGATCTCCTCGCCGAACAGGGCCCAGCCCAGCGCGACGCTGGTCAGCGCGTCGCCGAGGGTCAGCGCGGGCTGCGAGGCCGCGAGGGTCCCCGCCCGCAGGGCGCTCTGCAACAGCAGGAAGCTGATCACGCCCACCACCCCCGTCGCGTACGGCGGCCACTGGGTCAGCACCTCGCCCACCCCCTGGGGCAGCCGCCCGGTGAGTTCCTTGAGCAGCGCCGCCGTCCCGCCGAACCCCACCGCCGACGCCGATCCGAACAGCGCCGCCCGGGGTGCGCCGTGCACCATGCTGCCGACCGAGGCGAGGACCGTGATCAGTACGAACAGCGCCAGGCCCGCCCAGATCCACCGGCCCGAGGCGGCCGTGTCGTGACCGGCCGACGGAGCGGCGGCGCCCAGGAACAGCGCGAGCCCCACGGCCAGGGCCGCGAAGGCCAGCCACGTCCGCGAGTCCGGGCGCCGGTGGAAGACGACGCTGCCCACCACCAGCGTGAAGAGCAGTTCGGTGGCCATCAGCGGCTGGACGACGGCCAGGCTGCCCACCGCCAGCGCGGCCCCCTGCAACACCGTGGTCAGCGCCAGCAGCGCCGCCCCGCCGACCCAGTACCGGTCGTGCACCATCCGCAGCAGCGAGTGCAGCGCCGTGTGCCGGGCGCCCGCCCGGTCCTCGTCCTGCGCCGCGGCCCGGCGCTGCAACACCGACGCCGCCGCGTTGGACAGCGCGGCGAACAGGGCGAGGACGACGGTGAGGACACTCACCGCGGCGCGCTCCCGGTCATCCGAACCGCGCGGCCAGCCGCCGGTACAGTCCGGGGGCCGTGCCCCGCACCCGGCACGGCAGCCGCAGCCACGAGGGCACGTACACCTCGTCGCGGCCCCGCACGACCGCGCCGTGCACCGCGTCGGCCACGCGCTCGGGCGGGACCGGACGCGGCCTGGACCGCCGGTAGGGGGTGCCGCGGCGCTCGAAGAACGGCGTGTCGACGACGCCGGGCACCACATGGGTGACTCCCACGCCCGTGCCCCGCAGCTCGTAGCGCAACGAGTCCGCGAAGGCGCCGATCGCGGCCTTCGCCGCCGAGTACACGGCCTCGTCGCGCACCGCGACACTGCCCGCCAGCGAACCGATGAGCACCACCCGCCCCGAACCGGCCGCCACCATCCCCGGCAGCACCAGCCGCACGAGCCGCAGCGTGGCCAGCACGTTGACGTCGAGCACCTCGTCGATGGTGTGCGGCGGCATGTCCAGGAACTCGCCGGCCCAGCCCACCCCGGCTCCGGCCACCAGCAGGTCCACCGGGCCCGCCGTGGCCAGCGCGAAGTCGGCGAGCTGCCGGTCGGCGCCCGGGAGGGTGAGGTCCGCCGCGAAGGCGGTGGCCGACGTGTCGTCGGCGACCCGGCGCAGCCGCACCGGGTCCCGTCCGGTGAGCACCAGCCGCCAGCCGTCCTCGCCGCCCAGCCGGCGGGCCACGGCCGCACCGATGCCGGAGGACGCCCCCGTCACGAGCGCCGTACGGGTCCCCGTGTCCTGGCCTCCCGCGGGCCGCCGGGGCCTGGCACGGTCCGCGTCGGGTGCGACGACCTGCGGTCCGGGAGCGGGCCGGGGACGGGAGAACGCATGGACCATGGGGACCACCTTGACTCGGGGCGGGCACCGCGAAGCGACCGGCCGGGTGGCCGGGCTCCGCCGTCCGTCCGGACGGGCGGTCACGGAGTATCCAGCCGCGGTACACCCGAAACGCCCGCATGTGCGGTGGTTTGGAACCCTTCGCGTCGGCAACCTGGTCCGCTGTGCATCCTCGCAGCTCATCCGTGCCCCACCGGGTCGCCGCCGCGGGCGGCCCGGGAGGCGGCCGACGCCTGCTGGTACTCAGCGCGAGCATGGGCGCCGGCCACGACACGGTCGCCGCCGAACTGGTCCGCCGGGCCGGGGAGCGCGGCGACACCGCCCAGGTCGTCGACGTCCTGGCGCTCCTGCCGTACGGCCTGGGCACCGTCCTGAGGCGCTTCTACCGCGGGTCGGTACGGCACTTCCCCTGGGCGTACGCCGCCCTGTACCGCCTCTTCCTGCGCCCCGGCCCGGGGCGCCGCCCCAGCGGGACGCCCCTGGCCCGGCTCGCCGGGAGCAGACTGCGCGAGCTGGCCGAGCGCACGGGCGCGGACGTCGTCGTGCCCGTCTTCCACCTGGGCGCCCAGCTGACCGGCCATCTGCGGGCACGCGGGCTGCTTCCCGTGCCCAGCGTCGTCCTCGTGATCGACTTCGAGGTCCACCGGCAGTGGCTGCACCCCGGCAACGACCACTGCCTGTGCCTCACCGAGGACGCGGCGCGCCGGGTGCGGACGAGCACCGGCAGGCCCGCGTCGGCCTGCGGGCCCCTCGTGGCGCCCGGATTCCTCGCCGGCACCCCCGACGTCCCGGGGGCGGCCGCGTGGCGGGACCTGTTCGACCGGCTAGGCCCCGGCCGGCCCGCCGTGGTGCTCTCCGCCGGTGCCTGGGGCGTCGGCTCGCGCCTGGACACCACCGTCCGGCTCCTGGCGGAGCACGGCTTCCTGCCGGTCGTGCTCTGCGGTGACAACCAGCGGCTGCGCCGTGTGCTGTCCGGCACCCCGGGCGTCCTCGCCCTGGGCTGGGTGACGGACATGCCCGGCCTGCTGCACGCCGCCCGGGCCCTGATCGACAACGCGGCCGGCCAGACCGCCGTACAGGCACTCGCCGCCGGACTGCCGGTCGTGGGCCACCGCCCGATCCCGGGCCACGGCGCGGACGGCGTCCGGCGGATGGCGGAGCTGGGCGTGTCCGAAGCCGCTGAGGACGGGGACGCGCTGCTGCGCGCGCTGCGGCGGCTCACCGCACCGGGTCCGGCCAGACGCCGGCGGATCGCCGCCGGGCGTGCCCTGTTCACCGAGCAGCCCGACCCCCTGACCGCGCTGACCGGCGCCGCCGACGCCGCGCGGGCACGCCTGCGGCGGTGAGAACGCGCACGGCCCACGGGCCGCGCACGGCGGTGCGAGCGCGCACGGCGGCGACAGCGCGCCCGCGCGTCGGCACGCGGCCGTTTTCCCGCCCGGCCCCAGGGCACCCGGCACGGAGCGCGAACCGGCACAAGGAGGCGACGTCGTGCGACTCGACGAATTCCTGGACCGGGTCCGCGACCGGGGTGAGTTCCACAGCGACGACGAGGCCGAGCAGGTCTCCACGGCCGTCCTGTGGGTGATCGCGTCCCGCGTCCCACCCGAGGAGGCCGCAGCCCTGGCCGCCGACCTGCCCGCACCCCTGGACGACGCGCTGCGCCCGGAGCGCGGGCGTCCCGAGTCCTTCGGCCGCGAGGAGTTCCTCCGGCGGGTGGCCCAGCAGACCGGCGCGCGGCCGCGCACCGCCGAGTGGGACGCGGGCGCCGTGCTGTCCGTTCTCGCCGAGGCGGTGCCCCGCGAACGCGTCGACCGTCTGCTGGCCGGGCTGCCCGCCGACTGTGCCGACCTCTTCGGCGACCCGCCGCCCCACCCGGACCGCCCCGGCGGCACGCCCCACTGAACCGCCGACCCCACCGAGCCCCACCGAGATCGAGGAGACACCCATGACGGACGTTGAGCAGCGCTACGCCGACGGGGAGGAGACACCCCTCGCCGGATACGCGACGCTCGCGACGACCTTCGCGGCGAGTGCCGGCGTGTTCGCGGCGACGGCGTGGCGGCGCGGCGTCCGGCTCCCGGACACCGTCCCCGCCTGGGACGTGGCCCTGCTGGGAACGGCGACCTTCAAGGCCTCCCGGCTGCTGACCAAGGACAAGGTCACCAGCTTCCTGCGGGCGCCCTTCACCCGCCGCGAGGGGCACGGCAACGCCAACGAGGTGATGGACGCCGGACGCGGCACCGGTCTGCGCCGTGCCGTCGGTGACCTGCTCTCCTGCCCGTTCTGCACCTCCGCCTGGGTGGCCGGCGGACTCGTCGGCACCTACGCCGTCGCGCCGCGCGCGGGGCGGCTGCTGTGCGCAGGCCTCAGCGCGGTCGCCCTGTCGGACTGGTTGCAGTACGCCTGGAGCCTGACGGCGCAGAAGGCCGAGGAGTGAGCGGAAGAACGAGAGCGGAGGAACGAGCGGGTGACGGCCGGGCCGGGCCGCGCGGGGGCCGCCGGCCCGGCAGGAGTCCGGTCAGTCGCGCTCGGCGCGCTCCGCCCGCTCGGCGTGCAGCTTCTTGACGCGGGCCGCCTCCTTGCGCACGTCCGCCTGGACTGCCTGCTCCCGCTCCAGCCACTCGGGACGCTCCTGCCTCAGCGCGTCGATCTGCTCCGTGGTGAGCGGCTCCGCCACCCCGCCCCGGTGCAGGCCCGCGATGGAGATGCCCAGCCTGGCCGCCACCACCGGCCGCGGATGCGGGCCGTCGCGCCGCAGCTCGCGCAGCCACTCCGGCGGGTCGGCCTGCAGCGCGTTCAGCTCGGCACGGGTGACGACGCCCTCCTGGAACTCGGCGGGTGTGGCCTCGAGGTACACACCCAGCTTCTTCGCCGCGGTCGCGGGCTTCATGGTCTGGGTGTTCTGGTGCGACGTCATGCCGTCAAGGGTATCGATCGTGTGAGGGGCTCCCGACCACGCCCGGTAACCTGGCCTGGTGACAGGCTCGGAAGCTCCCCCCTCGTTCAGGCTCGCGTACGTCCCGGGGGTGACGCCCGACAAATGGGTGCGCATCTGGAACGAGCGGCTGCCGGACGTCCCGCTCGCCCTGACCCAGGTCCCGGCCGCCGATGCGGGCGGCGCGCTGCTGCACGGTGACGCCGACGCCGGACTGGTGCGGCTGCCCGTCGACCGGAGTGTGCTCAGCGCCATCCCGCTCTACACCGAGACCACGGTCGTGCTGGTCCCCAGGGACCACCTCGTCACGGCGGCCGAGGAGGTGAGCGTCGAGGACCTCGCCGACGAGATCGTGCTGCACCCCCTCGACGACGTCCTCGACTGGGAGCGGCTGCCCGGCAGGCCCGCCCTGGAGCGTCCGGCCGGCACCGCGGACGCCGTCGAGCTGGTGGCGGCCGGGATCGGCGTGCTGCTCCTGCCGCTGTCGCTGGCCCGGCTGCACCACCGCAAGGACCTCACGTACCGCACGGTCACGGACGCCCCCGAGTCGAGCGTGGCCCTGTCCTGGCGGGAGGACGCGCATACGGACCGGGTCGAGGACTTCATCGGCATCGTCCGGGGCCGGACCGTCAACAGCACCCGGGGCCGGCAGCCCGAGGCGTCGGCTTCCGCGCGCCGCACGGCCGAGGGCGGCGGGACGGGCGGCGGCAAGCCGGGCGGCGCGAGGTCGGGCGGCGGCAAGGCGGGTGGCAGGACGGGTGGCAAGGCCGGCGGGAGGCAGGCCGGAGGGGCCGCCCGGCGCGGTGCCGGGGGCTCGTCCAGGGGCGGCAGCGGCGGCAAGGGCAAGGGCAAGGGCGGCGGACGCGGCGGCAGGCCGGGCCACCGCTGACTCAGCGGACCGTCGGACTCGGCGTGGGCGCCGAGGTGTTGACCTCGAGGCCGGGCGGCGCGGTGAGCGAGAGCACCGGCTCGCCCGGCTGCGGGGCCGGCGGGGTGAGCTGCACCTTGGGCAGGCTCGGCGGGGCGGTCTGCTGGAAGTTGACCTGGTCGAAGTTGACCAGCCCCGTCTTCTCCAGCACCGTGATGTGGTCGAGGACGGTGTCGTTGGCCTGGTCGGCGAGCTGCCGCACCAGGGAGTTCTTGGTGTTGGCGCGGATGTTGGCGATGGCCGGGAAGATCTGGCCGTGCGTGATCCGCATGATGTTGACCGCCGTCGTGTCGAACTGCTTGCCCGTGGTCCCGTCCACGGTCGACACGAACTGCTGCTGCTGCGGTGACGCCAGGTTGGGCAGGGTGATGCCCAGCTCCGGCGCGATCTTCCGGCAGGTCGCGTCCAGTCGGGAGTGGCCGACGACCAGGTGCTCACCCGCCTCCCTCATCTCCGGAGTCGTCCCCCGCTCCATGGCCATCAGCCCCAGGGGGTGCTCCCACAGTCCGGCGGCACGCACCTTCACCACGAAGTCCCGGTCCTGCTCGGTGAGCGGCCCGTACCGCGTGTTGGTGACGACGCGGGCCTGGTCGCTGCCCGCGTTCTGCACTCCGAGCATGGTCGGGTAGGCGAGTGCGGTCAGGGTGAGGACCAGGGCACCGGCCACGAAGGCGGTCCCTGCCGTGGCGCGCGTGATGCGCATCGTGCCTCCTGGGCGAAGACAGGCTCGGACACCGGGAGATACGGATACGGGAGCCGGTCTGATCACCGTCCCGGGCACTTGCTCGGATTCTTTCCCGACGCGGGACGCCGTCGGTCGCCGTCGGTCGCCGTCGGTCGCCGTCGGTCGCCGTCGGTCGCCGCCGTTCGCCGTCGGTTCAGGCGGCGCGCGCCTCGCGCACGAGCCAGTCGTACGCCGCCCGCGCGGTGAACTCCTCCTGGCCCCCGCGCAGCAACAGCCCCGCGGTGGCGAACTCCGGCGCGTCGGCCTGCGCCGCGACGTAGGGGATCGCGATGCAGCGCATCCCGGCCGCGTGCGCGGCGGCGGCCCCGGGAGCGGCGTCCTCCAGGACCACGCACCGGGCCGGCTGCGCCCCCAGCCTGCGGGCCGCTTCCAGGAAGACGTCGGGGGCGGGCTTGCCCCGTGCGACCTCGTCGGCCGAGACGACCGTGCGCAGGTGCGCGTCCAGGCCGGTGCGGGCGAGGATCGTCCCGATCGCCTCGGGCGACGAACCCGACGCCACGGCCATCGGCACGCCCGCGCCGGCCAGCAGCTCGACGAAGGCGCGCATCTCGGGGTACGCGCGGACCGAGGTGCGGGCGATGTCGAGGTAGTGGCGGTTCTTGACGGCGAGCAGCTCCCCGACCGTGGCCCGCAGCCCGTACCGCCGTTTCCAGTCGGCGACGGTCTCCCGGGTGCTGATCCCCACGTACGCCTCGTGGTCGGCCCAGGTGAAGTCCGCGACGCCGTACTCGGCGAGGGTGCGTCGACCCGCCTCGTAGTAGTTCGGCTCGCTGTCCACGAGTGTTCCGTCCAGATCGAAGACGGCCGAGATGCCGCCGAGCGGTCCCATGGTGCTCATGGCGTCCAGGATGCCAAGGATCACCTGCGGGCCGAGCGGCCGATCGACTCCACGAGCGGCAGCAGCCGGTGCGGCACCCGCTCGCGCAACGCCACCTCGCTGCGGGTGCGGACCACACCGGGCAGGCTGATCAGCTTCTGCACCACATCCTCCAGGTGCGCGTTGTCACGGGCCACGACACGGGTGAGCAGGTCCCCGCCCCCGGTGATGGAGAAGGCCTCGACGATCTCCGGCACCGCCGCCAGCGCCTCGCCCACCTCGTCCAGATGCCCCTGGGTGACCTCGATGTGCACGAACGCGAGCACCGGATGGCCCAGGGCGGCGGGGGACAGGGACGGAGCGGTACCGGTGATCACACCGTCCCGCTCCAGACGGTCGAGACGGGCCTGGAGGGTGCCGCGGGCGACCCCGAGGAGCCGGGCGTACTCGCGCACACTGGTGCGCGGCTGCTCGAGGAGCAGACGGAGGATCCGGGTGTCGAGCTCGTCGACGGCCATCGCGGGCGGGGCCCCTCTCTCGTCGGCCATTGGCACCCCAGTGGCCGTGAACATGCCGTGATCACTGTACCAATGGCCCATTGGAGCAGCGGCCTGTTGAGCCACTGGTGGCAGAGATGCTCCTATAGACGTGTCGATGGCGCTGCGGACCCCCGCGGCGCCTTTTGCATGCGGTGACTTCCAGCCGTGAACGTGAACGAGCGAGGGGGCGGTAGGCAGTGCTGAAGAAGGTGTTCGTGAGCCCGGACCCGGGACGGTCCCGGCTGCGGTTCGCCGCCCGGGCCGTCCTCGGCATCGGGCTGGCCGTCGTGGTCTGCGGACTGGCCGGCACCTCCCTGGTCGGTGCGATCACCGGCGGGCTCGCCGCGCTGCTGGCGCTGTTCACCGTCACCGACGCCACCGTGCGCGGCCAGGCCGTCACCACCGCGCTGCTGCCGGTGACGGGACTGCCCGTCCTCACCGCCGCTGCGGCGCTGCACGACCTGCCCGTGGTCCGGGACCTCACCTTCCTCGCCGTCGTCGGCGCGGGCGTGTACGCGCGCCGCTGGGGGCCGCGCGGGCACAGTCTCGGCGTGTTCGCCTTCATGACCTTCTTCGTCGCTCAGTTCCTGCACGCCACCACGGACCGGCTGCCCGAGATGTACGCCGCCGTCCTGCTGTCCGTGGCCACCGCCGCGGCGGTGCGCTTCGGCCTGTGGTGCTACGAGCGCCGTCGCCCCGCGCCCGCCGTCCCCGCGCCGCCCGCCGGCACCGGGCTGGCCCGCATCACCACCCGCCAGGCCGTGCAGGCCACCGCCGGCGCCGGCTTCGCCCTGGTCGTGGGCCAGCTGGTGTCGGGCGACCGCTGGTACTGGGCGGTCGGCGCCACCTGGTGGGTCTTCGTCAACACCACGTCGCGCGGAGAGACGCTGGTGCGCGGCTTCCGGCGCGTCCTCGGCACGGTCGTCGGTATCGGCCTGGGCTTCCTGATCGCCGTGCCCCTCGCCGGGTCCGCGGTGCCCACCGCCGTACTCGCCGCCGCCTGCGTGTTCGGCATCTTCTACACCGCGGCGGTCTCCTACACCTGGATGATGCTCTGCGTGACCCTGCTCGCCGAGCTGCTCTACGGCCTGCTGGGCGTCCTCAGTCCCGGCCTGCTGGCGCTGCGCTTCGCCGAGACCGGCGTGGGCGCGCTCGGTGCCGCGCTCGCCGTGCTCTTCGTCCTGCCCGTCACCACCCACGCCGTCACCGACGCCTGGATCCAGCGCGCCCTGCGCTGCGTGCACGCCTGCACCGCCGAGGCCGCCGCCCGCCTCGCCGGCACCGAGGGCGCCGACCCGGCACCGCGGGTCGCGGAACTGGAGCAGCTGCTCGGCCGGGTACGGCTGTCGGTCGCCCCGCTCGTCCACCCGCTGAGCCCGATGTACGGCCGCAGGCGGCGGGCCCGCCGGGTCCTCGGCCTGCTCGACGACTGCGCCCGGGAGATCCGCGGACTGGTCGCCGTCGCCGCCGACCCCGAGGCCTCCCACGACGCCCGGCTGGCCGCCGCCTGCTGGCGTGTCGAGGCCGCGGTCGAGGCGCTCACCGGCGGCGGCGTCCCCGCCCGCGCGGGCGGTCCGCGTGCCGCCGAACCGGCGCTGGCCCACCTGCACGACCTGGAACACGCCCTCGCCGAACTCGCCGCGCCGCTGGGAGCCCCCTCCGGTTCGCGACTGGCCGGCGCCTGACCCGCGTACCCGCGGCACCCGTTTGGTCTAGACCGCACGTGATCGACTGCTACCGTCGCTCCCGGGTGAACGCCCGGGTCGGACGGCCGGGCGGTCGGACGGCCGGAGCCGGAGGCGGCGCCCGGGCCGGACAGGCCGGACGCGCTGGAGCCGGACGGCCGGTCGGTGCGTGATGCGACGCGGGTCGAGCGGGCAGACGGAGCGGGACGAGAGGGGCAGCGGTGGCGGACGGCGACAGGCGGCAGCGGCGGGCATACATCGGGTCGTTCACGGCGGCCGGCGGCCCCGGGATCCTGACGGCGACCGTCGCGCCCGACGGCGGAGCCCTCACGGTCGTGAGCGGCACGGACGGTCTGGCCGACCCCTCCTACCTGGCCCTGTCGCCCGACGGGGAGACGCTCTACGCCGTCAGTGAGACGGCCGAGGGCGCGGTGGCCGCCTACCGCGTGAGCGGCGACAAGCCCGAGCCCCTCGGGCGTCCGGTGTCCGTCGAGGGCGAAGGACCCACCCACCTCGGCCTGTACGCCGGTCACGTGCTGACCGCCAACTACGGCTCCGGCACCGTCACCGCGGTACCGCTGCGCGCCGACGGCACCCTGGCCCGGTCGGCGTCCGGTGTCCTGCGGCACACCGGCTCGGGCCCGCACGCCCAGCGGCAGCAGGGGCCGCACGCCCACCAGGTGCGGCCCGACCCCAGCGGGCGGTGGGCCGTCAGCGTGGACCTCGGCACCGACTCGGTGCGCGTCTGCACCCTCGCCGACGGTGCCCCCGCCGTGCACCGCGAGATCGCGCTGCGCCCCGGATCGGGCCCGCGGCACCTGGCCTTCCACCCGGACGGTTCCCACGCCTACGTGGTCAACGAACTGTCGCCCACCGTCACCGTCTGCCACTGGGACGCCGCCGACGGCCTGCTCAAGCCGCTCACCGAGGTGCCGGTGCTGCCGGGAGCCCCGGCGGGCGACGCCTACCCGTCCGGCATCGCCGTCTCGCCCGACGGCCGCTTCGTGTGGACCGCGACCCGCGGTGAGGACGTCCTGTCCGTGCTCGTCGTGGAGCCGGACGGACTCCGGCTGTCCGCCACCGTGCCCTGCGGCGGACAGTGGCCCCGCGACATCACCGTCTCGGACGGCTTCCTGTACGCGGCCAACGAACGCTCCGGAGACGTGACCTGGTTCGCTCTCGACCCGGCCACCGGCATTCCCCGCCGCACCGGCTCCCTGGCAGCCCCGGCGGCGTCCTGCGTGGTCTTCGGCCCGGCCTGACGCCCCCGCGGGCGGCAGACCCACCGGCACGGACTCGGCGCACGGCTCAGGGTGGCGAAACGGACCCGCACCCGGTCGCGGGCGGACGATCCCTCCCGCGAGCGAAAGGGGCCCGCTCCTGTCCCGGAGCGGGCCCCTCCCACGCACGCCCGTGCAGGGCGCGGCACGTCACCGGACCGGCGTCCCCTGAGCCTGCTGCGGCGAGATGCCGAGCGCCGTCGTGTACTTGGCCAGCGCCAGCTTGCCGATCGCCGGGTACGGGCCGAGCGGCTCGGCGGCGGAGCAGCCCGCCTCCTTGGCCGCCTCCTCCAGCACCGACTGCTCGATCTCCGGCCCGATCAGGTACGGCGCGAGCGCCAGCTGCTGGGACCCCGAGGAACGCAGCTGCTCGGCCACGGACGCGATCGAGCCCTCCTCGTCCAGCGCCGCCGCGATCACCGGCACGGCGAGGCGCGCGGCGAGCAGCATGCCGGTGATCCCGGCCGCCTGGACCGCCTCGTCACCGCCCACGGAGGCCAGGATGATGCCGTCCGCCGCGGTCGCCACGGTGAACAGGCGGGCGCGGTCGGCGCGGGCGAGACCCGCCTCGGAGAGCCGCACGTGCAGCGCCTCGGCCAGCAGCGGGTGCGGTCCCAGCACATCGGTCAGCTCGGCCGCGATCCTGCTGTCCATGACGGCCTGCCGGATCCGGCGCAGCAGCGCGTTGTCCGGGCCCGCGAGCAGCGGCACGACGACCGCGACGGGGCCCTCGGGCTCCCTCACGTCCAGACCGGCGGCACGGGCCTGCTCGAAGCGGGCGGTGCGCTCCTCGGCGGCCCGCACGAGCACGGTGGACAGGGTGGGGAACTCGTCGTCGTCCCCGTCGAGGTGGCCGATCCGGGCGTCGAGCCCGGGCAGCTCGGAGCGGGCGATGCTGATGACCTCGTCGGCGAGGCCGCGGGTGGCACTACTGGGCGTCCCCGGCACCGCGAGGACGAGCGCCGGCGCGCCCTCGGGAGCCACCAGGGGTTCGGGACGACGGTGCCGTCCGGGCTGGCGGGGGCGCGGCATTCGTACGGGCAGGCCGGACGCGGGCCCAGTGGGGGAGCTCATGGCGCCGCATGTTACTGGTTTCCGGGGCTTCCCTGTTCGGGGAGGGTGCAGGTGAGCGGTATCCGTCCGGTTTTGTCTGATGAGTGATGTACGGATCGGCCGACATCGGCACGATTCACCTCACCGCCGGGCCGGTTGTGACTGCCCGGCACGCTCCTCGGTCACGACGGTCCCGCATCACTCGGAAGCGTGAGCGGGCTGGTCAGCGGGGCAGCCGCGATCCGGACCGGCCTTCCGGCGGAGACTCCGGCCCTGGGACCCTGGGACCCTGGGACCCTGGCGTCCTGGACATGCCGGCCGACCCGGTCAGCCCGGCCGGCCGGGCCCGCCCGGGGCGACGGCCGGGAAGCCGGCGCCGCTCACGGCAGCCGCCAGTCGACCGGCTGGCCCCCCATACGCATCAACAGGTCATTGGCCCGGCTGAACGGGCGGGAGCCGAAGAAGCCCCGGTCCGCCGACATCGGGGACGGGTGCGCGGACTCCACGGCCGGCAGGTCGCCGAGCAGCGGCCGCAGATTGCGGGCGTCCCGGCCCCACAGAATGGACACCAGCGGCTTGCCGCGCGCCGCGAGCGCCCGGATCGCCTGCTCGGTGACCTCCTCCCAGCCCTTGCCGCGGTGAGCGGCGGGCTTGCGCGGGGCCGTGGTGAGCGCCCTGTTGAGCAGCAGCACACCCTGATCGGTCCAGGGGGTCAGGTCACCGCTGGAGGGCTGCGGGAGATCCAGGTCGGCGTTCAGCTCCCGGAAGATGTTGAGCAGGCTGCCGGGCAGTGGACGTACCTCGGGGGCGACGGAGAAGGACAGCCCCACGGCATGGCCGGGAGTGGGATACGGGTCCTGCCCGACGATCAGCACCCGCACGTCGTCGAAGGGCTGTTGGAAGGCCCGCAGGACGTTCGCCCCGGACGGGAGGTAGGTGCGTCCGGCGGCGATCTCCGCGCGCAGGAACTCACCCATCGAGGTGATCCGCCCGGCGACGGGTTCCAGAGCCCTCGCCCAGCCCGCTTCGACGATTTCGTTCAAGGGTCGTGGTGCCACGGGCGTCACCCTACCGCCGTACGGGTGACGCCGATCGACCGGTGGCCGAAGCCGGTCCCCCCGGTCCGGTTCACGCGACGACCGCGGCCCGCACGCACAGCACGTCCGGCAGGTGCGAGGCCAACTGCCGCCAGCTGTCGCCGTCGTCGGCCGACGCGAACACCTCGCCGTTGCGGTTGCCGAAGTACACGCCCGCCCGGTCCGCGTCGTCCGTGGACAGCGCGTCGCGCAGCACCGTGCCGTAGTGGTCCTCCCGGGGCAGGCCCGCGGAGAGCGGCTCCCAGCTCTTGCCCGCGTCCGCCGTGCGGAAGACCCGGCACTTGCGGTCCGCCGGCACCCGGTCGGCGTCGGCGTTGATCGGGAAGACGTACGCCGTGTCCCCGCGGTGCGGATGGGCGGCCACCGCGAAACCGAAGGTGGAGGGCAGACCCTCACCGATGTCCGTCCAGTGCCCGCCGGCATCGTCGCTGCGGTACACCCCCCAGTGGTTCTGGAGGTACAGGCGGTCCGGGGTGGCCGCGTCCCGTGCGACCTTGTGCACGCACTGGCCGAACTCCGGGTCGGGATCCGGCAGGAAGACGGCGGAGACACCGGAGTTGGACGGCGCCCAGCTCGCGCCGCCGTCCGAGGTGCGGAACACGCCCGCGGTCGAGACGGCGACCGTCACCGACCGGGGGTCGCGGCGGTCGGTGAGGACGGTGTGCAGTCCTTCACCGCCACCGCCGGGCACCCACTGCGACCGCGTCGGGTGCTCCCACAGCGGGCGGACCAGCTCGAAGCTCTCGCCGCGGTCCTCCGAGCGGTACAGCGCGGCCGGCTCGGTGCCCGCGTACACCACGTCCGGCTCGGCGGCGGCGGGATGCAGCTGCCACACGCGCTCCAGCGAGGTCCCGGTCTCCTTGGGGAACCTGACGGCGGGCGCGGCCGGTTCGGTCCAGGTCCGGCCCAGGTCGTCGGAGTGGAACACCGACGGACCCCAGTGCGCGCTGTCGCCGCCGGCCAGCAGGCGCGGGGTGTCGCCGCGGGTGTCGAGGGCGACCGAGTACACCGCCTGTGCGTTGAAGTAGGGACTCTCGTCGAACTCCCAGGTGCCACCCCGCCGACGCCCGATGAACAGGCCCTTGCGGGTGCCCACTGCGAGCAGTACCTCGGTCATGCCGACCACCTCCGCGGCGTCCTCGTCGACGCCTTCGTCTCGGACACGGGTCAGTCTGCACCCAGCCACTGACAGTGACCGCCTGGAAGGCTGTCGTCGCAGGTCAGACCGGTGGTGTCGGGTCCGGTGAGGGGTCCTGGCGGGTCACTCGCTCAGTCCGTGCCGGGCAGCGCCCGCGCCAGCACGCCGTCGAGGTCGGCCGTGTCCGGCAGCGTGCCGAAGGAGTGCCCCCAGTCGCCGCCGAGACGGGTGGCGCAGAACGCGTCGGCGACGGCGGGCGGAGCGTGCCGGACCAGCAGCGAGCCCTGGAGGGTCAGGGCCATCAGTTCCACCAGGCGGCGGGCACCGGTCTCGGAGGCCTCGCCGAGCCCCGTCTCCAGCCGGGCCACCGCCGCGTCCAGCCGGGTGTCCGCGCCGCGCGCGAGGGCGAGTTCCTCGAACAGGGCGTGCGCACAGGCGGGGGAGCGGCCGAGTGCCCGCAGCACGTCGAGGGCGTTGACGTTCCCCGAGCCCTCCCAGATCGACAGCAGCGGTGCCTCGCGGTAGTGCCGGGGCATGCCCGACTCCTCCACGTACCCGTTGCCGCCCAGGCACTCCAGGGCCTCGGCGGTGAAGGCCGGCCCGCGCTTGGTCACCCAGTACTTGCCGACGGCGGTGGCGATCCTGCGGAACGCCGCCTCCCCGGCGTCCCCCCGCACGGCACGGTCGGCCGCGCCGGCGAGCCGCAGGGTGAGCGTGGTCGCGGCCTCGGACTCCAGCGCGAGGTCGGCCAGGACGTTGCGCATCAGGGGCTGGTCCACCAGCCGGGCGCCGAACGCGCTGCGGTGCCGTACGTGGTGACCGGCCTCGACGAGGGTCTTGCGCATCAGCGTCGCCGAGGACATCACGCAGTCCAGCCGGGTGCAGTTGACCATCTCGATGATCGTTTTGACGCCCTGCCCCTCCGGCCCGACCAGCCAGGCCACCGTCCCGTCGAACTCGGGCTCCGAGGAGGCGTTGGACCGGTTGCCGAGCTTGTCCTTCAGGCGCTGGATGCGGAAGGTGTTGCGGGTGCCGTCGGGGAGGACGCGCGGCACCAGGAAGCAGGACAGCCCGCCGGCCGCCTGCGCCAGCACCAGGAACACGTCGCACATCGGGGCCGACGTGAACCACTTGTGCCCGCGCAGCGTGTAGACGCCGGGCTCGGCGGTCGCCGTGGCCGTCGTGGTGTTCGTCCGCACGTCCGAGCCGCCCTGCTTCTCGGTCATCCCCATGCCGGCCAGCAGGCCCTGCTTCTCGAAGGGCGTCCGCAGCCCCGGTTCGTACGCGCGGGAGGTCAGCAGCGGCTCGTAGAGGGCCGCCAGCTCGGGCTGGGCCCGCAGGGCCGGGACGGCGGCGTACGTCATCGACGTCGGACACCCGTGCCCCGCCTCCGTGTGCCCCCAGACCAGGCCCCCGGCGGTCCGCGCCACGTGGGCGCCGGGCCGGTCGTCGGCCCACGGCGACCCGGCCAGGCCCTCGCCGACCGCCACCCGCATCAGGTGGTGCCAGCTCGGGTGGTACTCGACCTCGTCGACCCGGTCGCCGTACCGGTCGTGCGTGCGCAGGACGGGCTCGTGCCGGTTGGCGAGGTCGCCCCAGTCCTGTGCCTCGGCACTGCCCGCGCGCCGGCCCAGCCGCCGCAGGTCGTCCTCGGCCCACCCCGCGCCCTCCCGCCGTAGGCCTTCCAGCAGGACCGTGTCGTCGGCCGCGTCGTAGGGGGCCAGGGGCGGAGGCTGGTTGGTGACGTCGTGCGTCGCGTACCCCGCCGGGTGGGCCCAGGGCTCCCGGGACGGCTCGTACGGCTCGTACGGCGGCTCCTGCGCGAGTGTCGTCATGACCCGAGTGTTGCACTGTCCCTGCGGTCGCAGCAATAGTGCAACACGGTGGGCGCACGTACAGTACGTGCCCATGTGGACGAACGACACGTACCCGCGCGGATGAACGGTGCGGAGGCCCTCGGCGGGCCCGGACCGCGTCCGCTGTCCGCGCGGTCGGTCATCCTGAGCCTGCTGCTCGGCACCCATCCGCCCGAGCTTCCGGCGCGGGAGCTGGTGCGGCTCGTGGAGGGCTTCGACGTCGGTGCCTCCACCGCGCGCGCGGCGCTCAGCCGGATGGCCGCCGCCGGGGACCTGCGGCGCACGGGGACCGGATACCGGCTCAGCGAGCGGCTGCTGGAGCGCCAGCGGCGCCAGGACGAGGCCCTCGGCCCGCACACGCGCGCGTGGCAGGGCGACTGGGAGACGCTCGTGATCACCGCGACGGGGCGCGGGCCCGCCGCCCGTGCCGAACTGCGCACCCGGCTGACGGCCCTGCGCCTGGCCGAACTCCGCGAGGGTGTCTGGCTGCGCCCCGCCAACCTCGACCGCCCGCTGCCCGCCGACCTCGGCCCGGTCGCCGAGCGGCTCGTCTCGCGGCCCGCGTCCCCGGCCGCCGAACTGGCCGCGCGCCTGTGGCCGCTGGGGGAGTGGTCCGAGCACGCCCGGGCCCTGCTGGACCACGTCGGCCGGGCACGGCGCCCGGCCGACCGCCTCACCGCCTTCGCGGCTGTGGTACGGCACCTGCTCGCCGATCCGGTGCTGCCCGCGGAGCTGCTCCCGCCCGGCTGGCCGGGGGAGGCCCTGCGGGACGCCTACGCGCGCTATCAGCGGGAGCAGTCCGGACAGGTCCGGGCGCACACCACCCGGACCTGAGGCGTCACTTGTAGGTGATGTCGGACGAGGAGTACTTGCAGTACGTGCCGTCGGCTCCCGAACCGTTCGAGTCCGGCTCGTCCCCGTCGTCGTTGCCGATGTACTTCTGACACGGGACGATCTTCTTGCTGCTGTCCCCGACGATCGTGATGTTGCGCAGGGTCGCGCTGTCGCCGTAGTTCGTGTTGATGCCGGCGATCCGGCCGCCCTTCCAGTTCACCTCGATACCGCTGAGGTTGATCGTCCGCTTGTACTGCGTCGAGCAGTTGCCGCAGGAGCGGACGAAGGTGCCGAAGTTCTTGACGGCGAAACCGGAGACGTTCAGGGTGCCCGCGCCGTTGAACTGGAAGACCTTGTCGCTGGCCTCCTTGGCGCCGCCGCCCGAGATCGTGTAGACGTTCGACGACGAGGAGCCCCGGAAGGTCGCCGCGTCCTCGCCGACGTCCTCCCACCACACGTTCTGGAGCGTGCAACTGCCCTTGCAGTGGACGCCGTCCGCGGCAGGGGCGCCGATGATCACGTTTTTGAGGACGGCGCCGGGGGCGAGCTCCAGGATCGGACCCTGGTCCTCGTCCTGGCCGTCGGAGCCCAGGTCGCCGGTGCCGTACAGGCGCTTCATCCCGTAGTCCTTGGTGCCGGAGACGGAGATGGTGGAGGAGACGCCCTGACTGCCGTTGGGGGTCGGCCAGGTGGCGGCGTGGGCCGAGGTGGCCCCGGAAGTCATGAGCATGCCAATCGAGAGTCCGAGCGCCGTCAGTGCGCCGGTCGCCGCGCGCCGTGGCAGGCGGGGGTGTGTCGCAGCGGTCATGTTCTGGTCCCTTCCGAAGGGGTGGGGGTGGAACGGAACATGTACGTGAACCTTGCCCGTCAGTCTGACCGCTTACCCGAACGCCGCAGGCTCCCCTAGGCGAAACGGAGGCCTGCGACGTTCGAGACGGTCATGCTGATGAACGGACCGTAGAGGGTAAGCGCTTTCTGGTCAACGCCTCGCGCGAAACCCCACCCCCGCGTCCCCGCCGCTACATCCCCCAGCCGTACTGGTCCGGCATCCGGGCGTCCGCGCCGAGCTCCCGCGCCGCGTACTGCGCCCAGGACGGGTTGCGCAGCAGCTCGCGGCCGAGCAGGACCGCGTCGGCCTCGCCGTTGGCCAGGATCTTCTCGGCCTGCCCGACCTCGGTGATCAGGCCGACCGCGGCGACCGGCAGCGGACTCCCGGCCCTCACCTGCGCGGCGAACGGGACCTGGTAGCCGGGCCCGGTGGGGATCCGGACGCGCGGCACGTTGCCGCCGGTGGACACGTCCAGGAGGTCGACGCCGTGGTCCCGGAGGTCACCGGCGAGGCGGACGGTGTCGTCCGGCGTCCAGCCGCCCTCCTCCAGCCAGTCGGTCGCCGAGACGCGGAAGAACAGCGGCTTGTCGTCGGGCCACACCTCCCGTACGGCGTCGACGACCTCCAGGGCGAACCTGGTGCGGTTCTCGTACGAGCCGCCGTAGGCGTCGGTGCGGTGGTTGGAGTACGGCGACAGGAACTCGTGGATCAGGTAGCCGTGGGCGCCGTGGATCTCGACGATCTCGAAACCCGCGGCCAGTGCCCGGCGTGCGGCGTCCGCGAACCGGCCGACCAGCTCCTGGATCTGCGGGACCGTCAGCTCGGTCGGCACCGGGTGCCGCTCGTCGAACGCCAGCGCGCTCGGCGCCAGCGGCTGCCAGCCGTACGCGTCCGGCCCCACCGGCGCCCCGCCCTTCCAGGGCTGCGCGGTCGACGCCTTGCGGCCGGCGTGGGCCAGCTGGATCGCCGGGACCGTGCCCCGGGAGCGCATGAAGTCCGTGATCCGGCGGAACGCCTCGGCCTGCGTGTCGTTCCACAGCCCGAGGTCCTGCGGGGAGATGCGGCCCTCGGGCGACACGCCCGTGGCCTCCATGACGATCAGACCGGTGCCGCCCACCGCGCGGGCGCCGTAGTGCGCGAAGTGCCAGTCGCCCGGCACGCCTGTCGCCGGGCCCTCCGGCGCGGCCGAGTACTGGCACATCGGCGGCATCCAGATCCGGTTGGGGATCGTGGTGTCGCGGAGCCGGAGGGGCTCGAAGAGTGCGCTCATGGCGGGCTGCTCCCTGGGACGCTGCGGTTCGGGACGACTCGTACGGTAACCCTCGTAGTACGTCGAGTGTCAAACTACGGCGTCCTTCGTACAATGGATACCCCGCCGACCGGCGGGACCCCTGACGAACCGGAGTCGCCGTGCCCCCCGCCGCCACCGCCGCCGGCGCCCGCGAGCTGCCCCATCCCACGCGTGCGGAGATCCGGCTCGAAGGGGTGCTGCACGCGCTGTCCGACCCGGTGCGGCTGCGGATCGTGCGGGACCTCGCCGCCGACAGTGACGCGCTCTTCTCCTGCTCGCACTTCGACCTGCCGGTCACCAAGTCCACCACCACGCACCATTTCCGGGTGCTGCGCGAGAGCGGGGTGATCCGGCAGACCTACCGGGGCACGGCCAAGCTGAACGGTCTGCGCCGGGACGACCTGGACACCCTCTTCCCCGGGCTGCTCGACGCGCTGCTGACCGCGGCCGCCCGTCAGGCGGCCGTCGTCGGGGGCGATTGACCCCCGCGCCGGGCCGCCTGTCCCGGCGCGGCCGCTCCGCTGACAGGGTGCCGCGCCGACTGAACGAAGCGTGTTCCGTTCGTATGGAATGTGATCATTCGGTTACGTTGCGTATGTGCTCGAAGCATCCTTCGTTGATCGTTTTCTTCAGCTTTCCGACCGCTGTCCGGACGAGGGTGAGATGTCCGTGCGGCACGCCTGGGTGGTGAGCGAGGGCGGCACCACGACCTCGTGGTTCGACGTCCGGCTGGCCTTCGCCGACGGTGCCCGGATCGACGCGCTCGCCGTGCTGTTCGGCCAGGACGTGCGGGTCGAGGACGTGCGGGCCCGGCCGCCGCTGTCCCTCGACGACCTGGCGGTGCTCGCCGAGTGGCTGGAGAACCCGCTGTTCGAGGCTTGCGTGCCGGTCGCGGCCCGCGGCGTTCCGGCCGCGTCGCGGCGGGCCAGGCCCGCCTGGCCGCGCGGACGGGAGGGACGCAGGCTGGTTGCCCAGGAGTACCGGGCGGCCCGGGAGGAGGGCGGCGATCCGGTCCTCGCGGTGATGAGTGCGACCGGGCACAGCAGGCGCAAGTCGCTCAGGCTGATCGGCCAGGCGCGCGACGAAGGCTTCCTGACGCCGCGTCGCGCGCGCCGCTGAGGCGCAACCGGGAGCCCGTTCCACCGTCGCGGCGAGAGTCCGTTCCGTCGCCGGAGCGTCGCGGCGTCACAGCATCGCGCGCATCCGGGAGATCTCACTCGTCTGCTGGGCGACCACGTCGTCGGCCATCTCCTCGATCCGTACGTTGTTTCCCTCGGACTTGACGTCCGCGGCCATACTGATCGCGCCCTCGTGGTGAGTGATCATCAGTGTCAGGAAGAGCTGGTCGAAGGCCTTGCCGCGCGCCGCGCGCAGCTTCTTCAGCTGTGCCTCGGTCGCCATGCCCGGCATCGCGGCGTGCTCGTGCGAACCACCCGCCGTCTTCTCGCCGTTGGTCTCGAGCCAGCCCTCCATCGCCTTGATCTCCGGACCCTGAGCGGCCGAGATCCGCTCCGCCAGCTTCCTGACCCGGCCGGAGTCGGCCTGCTCCGGGGCCAGTTCGGTCATCTCCAGCGCCTGGGCGTGGTGCCGGATCATCATCTGCGCGTAGGAGACGTCCGCCGAGTTGGGGGAGTCGTCGTCGGCGCGCTGCTTCTCCGCGTCCTCGGCCGACAGGGTCCGGTTGCCCTCGCCCGGCTTGCCCGGCGCGATCACCGAGGGGCCGGCCGCGGCCGCCGCGCCGGTGTCCGATCCCGAGTCGCAGGCTCCCAGCGCGAGCACCGCCAGTGCGCTCATCGAGGCCATGACGAGCGACGCGCTGGACAACCCGGGGCGAGGGGACACGACGACCTCCTGTGACTGGGGGCGCTCCCTGCGGGAGGGAAGCGGAACACCTTGGGGGTGCGATGACCGTCCTAGCACGCTTCCGCGCGTCAGTGATCAAAAAACTTCATTGCGTCTTTGTTGCCCCCTGTTGGTATGTGCATGGCGAAGACGATACTGCGTGGTGCGTGAACCGTTCCAACCGGAACGGACGTTGGGAGGAAACAGTGACCCTGTTGAGCGACCCGCGAACGCGGCGCAGACGCCTGGGAGTCGCGGCTGCCGCCGCCGGACTCCTGTCCGCGCTGCTCACCGCAGGACCGGCCATGGCCACCCCCGACCCCGGGGACGGTCCGGCCACGTCGAAGGAGGTGTCCAAGAGCGCGCGCGCCGAAGTGCGCGAAGCCATCGAGAGCGGTGGGATACCCGGCCAGGACGAGCCGGTCCACTCCGACAACATCGAGCACCTGACCAACATCCCCAAGGACGCGCTGCCCGGCACCAACTCGGACCTGGCCTTCCAGGGCAGCTACGCCTTCGCAGGCAACTACGACGGCTTCCGCATCTTCGACATCAAGAACCCGAAGAAGCCGAAGACCGTCGCCCAGGTGCTGTGCCCGGGCTCGCAGAACGACATCTCCGTCTCCGGGGACCTGCTGTTCCTGTCGACCGACTCCTCGCGCAGCGACAGCAGTTGCAACAGCACCACGCAGCCCGCGACCGAGAAGTCCTCCTGGGAGGGCATGAAGGTCTTCGACATCAGCGACAAGCGGAACCCGAAGTACGTCGCCGCGGTCGAGACCGCCTGCGGTTCGCACACCCACACGCTGGTGCCCGAGCGCAAGAACGTCTACATCTACGTCTCCTCCTACTCGCCGAACGCCGCCTACCCCGACTGCCAACCGCCGCACGACGGGATCTCCGTGATCAAGGTGCCGCGCCAGGCACCCGAGCGGGCGGCCCTGGTGGGCTTCCCCGTGCTGTTCCCCGGTGAGGGCCCCGACGGCGGCGGCAACCCGGGCGGGCCCACCAACCCGGGCGTCACCAAGACCACCGGCTGCCACGACATCACGGTCCTGCCCAGCGAGGACCTGGCGGCGGGCGCCTGCATGGGCGACGGCATCCTGTTCTCCCTCAAGGACCCCGAGCACCCGAAGGTCATCGACCGTGTCCAGGACAACGTGAACTTCGCGTTCTGGCACTCGGCGACCTTCAACCAGAAGGCGAACAAGGTCGTCTTCACCGACGAGCTGGGCGGCGGCGGAGCCGCCACCTGCAACGCGGAGATCGGCCCGGACCGCGGCGCCGACGGCATCTACGACATCGTCGGCCGGGGCGACCACCGCAAGCTGGTCTTCCGCAGCTACTTCAAGATCCCGCGCCACCAGGCGGACACCGAGAACTGCGTGGCTCACAACGGCTCGCTGATCCCGGTCAAGGGCAAGGACATCATGGTCCAGGCCTGGTACCAGGGCGGCGTCTCCGTCTGGGAGTTCACCGACTCCTCGCGGCCCAAGGAGATCGCCTACTTCGAGCGGGGCCCGCTGAGCACCGACACGATGATCACCGGCGGTTCCTGGTCGGCGTACTACTACAACGGCTACATCTACTCGAACGACATCGCCAAGGGCTTCGACGTCCTCAAGCTCAGCGACCGGCGCACCGACCCGGCCAAGCGGGTCCACCTGCGGGAGCTCAACACGCAGACGCAGCCGGACTACTTCGACTGAGCGGCCGGGTCCGTCCGGTCCACCGGGTCCGTCCGCCCGGCCGGGTCCGTCCGGTCCACCCGGCCCATGTGGTCCGCGTGGTCTGCGTGGTCCGGGTGGACCGGGCCGCCGGTCTCGAAGAACCGCGACAGGTCCGGGTCGCACGTCGTCCCGCCGGGTGCCCCGGCATCCGGCGGGACGCCCAGCTTCCAGTCCAGCCGGTAGTGCTCGAACAGCTCGGCGCGCAGCTCCGGCACCGGCATCGGCACCCCGGGCACGAGGGCCGCGAAGACGGCGCCCATCAACTGCGCGCGCAGCATCGGGTAGTCACGGTCGACGTCCTGCGAGCCGTGCCGGGCCATGGTGTCGCGCAGCAGCTCGGCGAGCCGCCGCTGCTCGGGGCACGGTACGAAGCCCACCTCGGCCTGGAGCAGCCCCGCCATGTGCTGGCGCATGAGCACCGGCCGGTCCCGGGCGAGTCCCAGGATCGCGTCGATGGCCCGCGCCAGCCGCTCGCACCCCTCCGAGGTGCGCGGCTCGCGCTCCAGGGCCTCCTCAAGGGTGCGGTGCATCAGCCGGTGCACCGCGGACTGCACCAACTGGCGCTTGCCGGGGAAGTAGTACGAGACCAGTCCGCGTGCCGAGCCCGCCCGGTCGGCGATGTCGCCCAGCGTGGTCGCCTCGTACCCGCGCTCGCCCACCAGCTCCACGGCGGCCTGCAGAAGACGCTCCTTCGAGCGCCGCCGCAATTCTTCATTGACCGAGGCGCTGCGCGGGGACATGCTGTACTCCTGCGTTGACTGGCTGCCAGCCAACTATACTCGGCGCAGGCGGACGGACCTTCACGGATCGTCCGCACCGTCTGCCTCGGGCGACACGGGGGATCGTCCGAGGCGGACGGCACCGCCCCATGGTTGCCTCGGGCTACATGCGTACCGGGCGAAACCCGTCAGCCCAGGTCAGGACCCGGCCGATCGGTTCGCGGATGCCCTCGCCGGTGCACCAGCACGGCGAGGGCCACGACCAGGGAGCCCAGGAGCCAGCCGCCGGCGACGTCCGAGGCCCAGTGGACGCCGAGCCACACCCGGGTCACGCCCACCCCGGCCACGGAGAGCAGGGCCACGGAGAGGCCGGCCCGACGCCAGAGGCGCCCGGCGCCGTAATGGTGCAGCAGCCACACCAGCAGGCCGCACACGAAGGTGGCGGTCATGGCGTGCCCGGAGGGGAAGGCCGCGTAGTGCGCGGAGTCCACGGGGTCGGGCCAGACCGGGCGGGGGCGGTCCACCGCCGCCTTCAGGACCTGTTGCAGCAGGCTGCCCGACAGGCACGCCGCCGCCAGCCACCCGGCCGTCCACCGGTCGCCACGGCGCCACCACAGCCACACCACCACCGCCGCGCACAGCAGGCGCATCGTCCAGGTGTCCCACACCCAGTCGGTGAGGACCCGCATCGTCCGCGTGATGCCGCCTTCCTCGACGGCCCAGCGGTGGGTCGTGCCGGCGACGTCGTCGTCGAGTCTCAGCAGCGGCCCCCACTCGACGGCGACCAGGGTGAGCACGAGTGCGGAGCACACGGCCAGTACCCAGGCGGCACGAAGGGCCGTGCGCGGCTGCGGCGGGGCGGGCGGGGAGTCGACCGGCGGCGTCTGCATGCTGCGATACTCGCCGAACCGGGTCCTCCGGGGCCACTTCCCCTGCTAGCCCAGCGCCCGCAGTCCCGGTGCGAAGGCCACCAGGACCGGAACCGCGGGCACCAGCGCGGCGGCGGCCGTCAGCCGCAGCCTCCGGCCCGCCGTGAGCCGGTTCGGTGGGGTGAGCAAGCGGTGGACCCGCTGCGGGACTTGGGCCTGAGCGGTCGGGCACGGGCCGAAGACGCCCCGGCCCTCGTTGAGTTCGACCAGGGCCAGGGCGGTGGTCAGCCGCCCGAAGCGGCGGGAGGCGACGTCGTCGGCGGCCAGTTCGACCAGGCGGTGCATCTCGTCGCGGAACGCCGCGAAGACCGGGACCCGCGGGAAACCGTCGGCCAGCGCGACGGAGCAGTGCAGCAGCCAGTCGTGGCGCGCCTGCGCGTGGCCCTTCTCGTGGGCGAGCACCGCGTCCAGTTGCCGGCCTTCGAGGCGGCGCAGCGCGGCGGTGGTGACCACCAGCTGCGGGGGAGTGCCGGGCAGCCACCAGGCGTCCGGCCGCTCGCCCTCCAGGACGACGAGCCGGCCGGGGCCGGGCTCCTCGCCCGGCAGCAGCGGAGCGCGGTGCCTCAGCTCCGCCCGGCGCAGCCGACGCCGGGAGCGGGCCCGCACGACCTCACGGGTCAGCATCGCGACGCTCCACAGACCGCCGCAAGCCAGGGTGAGCGCGGTCGTGTCGGCCCACAGTCCCGAGGTGCCCAGCGCGTACGCCTCGACCACGCGTCCGGGGGCCGTCGCGAAGACGGGACCGCCCACGGCGTGCCAGGCCGCCGCCGCGCTGAACGTCATCGACAGCGCGCAGCACACGATCACCGCCGCCACCGCACACTGCCAGGCCCACAGGGCGACCACCGGTTCGCGATCCGGCCAGTCGGCCCGGGCGAGCAGCCTCGGGGCGAGCACGGCGGTCAGCGTGCCGAGCAGCAGCAGTGCCGCGGGGAGAATCATGGGGGCAGCCTATGAGCGCCGCGCCGTCGGCAGTACGGCCCTGGACGCGAAGTGACGCAGCCAACGATTGCCCACGACGTCCGCCGGGCAGGCCGGGGTCTCGGCAGGCCGGGGCCGCACGCAGGCCGGGCCCGCGCGGGCCGGGGCCCCGGCAGGCCAGGCCCCGCAGGCCGGGCTCCACGCAGGCCGACGCCCGCTCAGGCCGGGTCCCGTGCAAGCCGGCTCCGTGCCCGCCGGTCCCCGTGCAGTCTGGGCTCCGTGCAGGCCGGGTGTCCGTGCGGGCCGGCCGTGCGGCACGCTCCGAGTGGGCGGGCCGTCGGCGTCCGTGTCACAGGGGCAGCAGCATCGCCAGCATCCCGATCGCCATGGACAGGCGGCAGGCCAGGGCCAGCTCCGGCCGGTCGCCCCACCCCGTCGCCGGACGGCCGCCGGCTCCCGACCTGTCCGCCGCGGACGCGACCGGTGTCCCCGGGCCGCCGCCGGTCACCGCCACGACGGGTATCAGGCGTACGCCGGTCAGCAGGACGTATCCCGTGAAGTAGAGCAGCAGCACTCCGGTCAGCACCGGTGTGCCGGACGAGCCGTGGGCATGGGCGTGCGCGGGGGACCCGGTCATCGCCACCGCCATGTAGACCATCGCCGCGGCGCCCACGAGATGGTGCACGTGGTGGCGCCCGGTCCGGGCGGCCCACAACGCCCGCAGCCCGGCCGCGCCGAACACCACCGCATAGCCGGGCCAGACCCAGGCCGGCGGGGTGAACGCGGCCGCGGGCACGGCCATGGCGGCCATGCCGAACCCCATGAGGGCCTCGCCGCCCGCGGCGCTGCGCTGCTCCTCGACGCAGCTGCGCATGCGCAGCAGGCAGTACACGCCGGTCGCCGCGCACAGCGCGACCAGCAGCCATCCGGACGACGCCGGTCCGTGCACAGCACCTCCCCGTTCCGCGGTCCACGGTCCGTCAAGGACTGCCCGGGCCACGCGGCGTGCACGCGAGCGCAAGGGGGTACGCGGGGGGCACCAGGGGAGCGCGCGTTCCAGTCGCCCGGGAACGCCGCAGGTCGCGAGGCGGACAGGGCGCGGGGTGACCTCCGGCACATTTGATTTACTGGTAAAACACTTGTTAATCTCCTTCTCATGAGCAGTGCGACCCCCACCCCCGGCACCCCACCGGTCCGACGTCTGTCCCTGGCAGGCGTGCTGCGCCTGCGCCGGCCCTCCGAGATCTGGTTCAAGCCCGCCCTGAGTTCGGTCGCCGCCGTCGCCCCTCCCAACCTGCTCCTGCTGGCGTTCGGCCGGCTCGACCTGGCGATGTACACGATGGCCGGGTCCCTGTGCGCGCTCTACGCGCACAACCGCCCCTACGCGGCCCGCGCCCGCACCCTGGCGTGGGTGGTGCTCGGCATGCTCGGCGGCGTCGCCGTCGCCCTCGTCACCGCCTCCCTCACGCGCAACGCGGTCGTCCTCGTCACCGTCGGCGCCCTGCTGGCCGCCGTGCAGAAGACGCTGTGCGACGCGACCCGGGTCGGCCCGCCGGGCAACGTGGTCCTGACCTTCATCAGCTCCGCCGCCCTCTTCGTCCCGCAGACCCTCGACCACGTCCCCGGTCACCTGGCGCTGGCCGCCGCCGCGGGCGTCTGGGCCTGGCTGGTCGGCATGGCCCCCGCCCTGGTCCGCCCGCACGGCCCGGAGCGCCGGGCCACCGCTCAGGCGCTGAACGCCGCCGCCGCGTACGCCGTCACCGGCGGTACCGGTGACGGCCACGCCTCCGCCCGCGCCGCCGGGTACGCCGCCGTACAGGCCGCCTGGCAGACGCTGCTGTCCCTCCCCGCCACGGGCACCCGCGCCACCACCCGGCACGCCCTGGAGCGCCTCGTCGTGCGCGCCGAGGTCGCACTGGCCGCCCCGGCCGACACCGACCCCGAGCGGCTGCGCGGCTGGGCCCTGGCCCTGCGCGGCGGCGGCCGGATCCCCCGCACCGGCGGCACACCGGGGGACCGGCAGGAACTCCTCGGCGTGGACGCCGAACTCGCCGCCCGCCCCGCGCCCCTGCGGCAGCGGCTCGGCCCGCTGGCCCCGATCGCCGCACGCACCGCCCTCGGCTGCGCGCTGGCCGGCTACGCCTCCCTCGCGCTCGGCATCGGCCGCCCGTACTGGGCGCTGGTCACCGCCGCCGCGCTCTACCAGGCCAATCTCACCCTGACCTGGAGCCGGGCCGTGCAGCGGGTGGTCGGCAACCTCGCCGGGGTGCTGCTCTTCGCCGCCATCGCCCCGCTCGCGCACCTCGGTCAGGCGCTGCTCGTCCTGTGCTGCCTCGCCCTGAACTTCGGCGCCGAGGCCCTCATCACCCGCAACTACTGGCTCGGCAGCGTCTGCGTGACCCCGATGGCCCTGCTCGTCACCGAGTTCGCCGGCTACCAGGCCCCCGGCGACCTGATGACCGAGCGGGCCGTCGACACCCTCGTCGGGGCCCTGGTCGGCTTCCTCGCCGCCGTCGCCGTCACCAACCGGCGCGCCGGCAACCGCGTCGAACAGGCGGTGGCCGCGGCCGACCGGGCCCGGGAAGGCGCCGCGCGCCTCCTCGCCGAGCCGGCCCCCGCCACCGGCGCCCTGGAAGCCGCCCGCCGGAGCCTGGCCGCCGCGCTGACCGACCTGCGGGCCACCGCGGACGGGGCGGCCGGCGAATGGTGGGGACGCGCGCTGCCCCAGGAGAGGGTCGTGCTCGCCGAGCAGTCCGGACACCGTACGCTCGCCGAGGTGGTGCGACGCCGGGCAGCGCGTCCGGACCTGGACACGGGCACGAGAACGGAGGACGTACGGCCATGACCGCAACCGACGGGACAGCCGACGGCGGGGGAGCCGGCGACGGGGGGACGGGACCGGACGGGGACACCGTGGCCGCGGTCGTACGTCAGTGGCGGGCCGTCCGCCCGGACCTCGACACCGGGCCCATGGAGATCATCGGCCGCATCAACCGCTGCGCCGCCCTCCTCCAGCAGGCCGAGGACGCTCCGCTGCGCCGGGCGGGCCTCAGCCGGGCCGAGTTCGACCTGCTCGGCGCGCTGCGCCGCACCGGGCACGAGCTGACCCCCGGTGAGCTGGCCAGGGAGACCTTCTCCTCCGGCGCCGCCGTCACCAAGCGCCTCAAGCAGCTCACCGAGCGCGGTCTCGTCGAGCGGCGCGGCGACACCCGGGACCGCCGGGTCGCCCACCTCCGCCTCACGGACGCCGGGCGTGACCTCGTCGACGGCATCCTGCCCGATCAGCTCGCCTACGAGTCCGCCGTGCTGTCCGGCGTGGACGGACCCCGGCAGGGTGAGCTGGCGGCGCTCCTCGGCGGGCTGCTGAGCCAGCTGGAGGGCCGCCTGGACGCGCTGCGCGCCTGATCCGCCGCCCCTGCCGTCCTCCGCCGCCCCTGCCGCCCTCCGACGCCCCGCCGTCCTCCTGCGCCCGGCGGGTCAGCGCTCGTCGCCCGCCCGGTACACGCCGAACATCGCGCCCTGCGGATCCCGCAGCACCGCGATGCGCGGCCCGTCGGGCACGGAGGTCGGCTCCATGAGCACGGTGCCGCCGCCGTCGGTCGTGCCGGCCGCGGCGGTGTCCACGTCCGCCACCGCGAAGTACGGCAGCCAGTGCGCCGGCACCTCGTGCGGGAACTTGTCGTCCATGGTCACCATGCCGCCGAAGTCCGCCCCGTCGATCCCCCACTGCGGGTAACCCGGCGAGGGGGTGACGCTCCACCCGAAGACCGTGGTGTAGAAGTCGGCGGCCCGGTCGGGCTCCCGGGTCAGCAGCTCCACCCAGCCCAGCGTGCCGGGCGCGTTGAACAGCCCGGCACCGGGGAAGGTGCGTGCCTGCCACAACTGGAACGACGCCCCGGTGGGATCGGCGGCCACCGCGAAGCGGCCCGTGTCGAAGACGTCCGCGGGCCCCTGGAGGGCCGTCCCCCCGGCCGCCGTCACCTGCCGCAGGGCCGTGTCCGCGTCCCGCACGGCGAACGACACGTTCCACGCGACCGGCTGCCCCGGCCGGCGCAGCGGGGTCAGGGCGGCGACCGCCGCGTCGTCGATCCGCGCGATCGTGTAGCCGCCCGCCTGCTGCCGCGGGTCCGAGTGCGGGTACCAGCCGAACAGCTCGGTGTAGAACCTCTTGGCCGCTTCCAGGTCGGTGGTCCCCAGCTCCGCCCAGCAGGGCCCGCCGGTCACCGGTTCGTGGAGCTTCATCGTGGTGGCGTCCTTCCGCCGGGGCCGCGGACCGTCCGCCCCCTCCAGCACGCTAAGGCCGGGCCGGGGCCGCGGCCATCCGGCGGGAACGCACCGCGCCCGCGACGCCCGACCGAGGGATCAGATCCCGGGCCGGTAGCGCAGTGGATGCCCGGCGGGCACCTCCACGAGCACGATCCGGGTGCCGTCCGGGTCGGCGATCCACATCTCCACCAGCCCCCACGGCTCCTCGACCGGCGGCCGCACGATCTCGACCCCCTTGGCCCGCAGCTCGTCGTGGGCCGCGGCGGCGTCCTCGACCTGGAGCCACAGGGCGAGCCCGGGCGCGGCGGGCGCCTCGGAGCGGCCGGAGACCTCCAGGAAGCCGCCGCCGAGGAAGTAGACGGTGCCCCGCTCGGGACCGGTGCCGAACTCCCGGTGGACGGCGAGGCCGAGCTGCTCGCCGTAGAAGGCGCGGGAGCGGTCGGGGTCGGTGGGGCGGAGCAGCGTCCGGCTGCTGAGTACATGCACCATGCGGACCGACCCTAGCGGCAGCGTTACTCTCTTCGGTGCCCCCGCCGCGCCCGAGCACGAACCGGAGACGCCCCACATGGACACCACCGCCGGCCCACTGACCTACCGCGACGCCACCGACACCGACGTGGACGCGCTGGTGGCGCTCATAGAGTCCGCCTACCGGGGCGAGACCAGCCGGGCCGGCTGGACCACCGAGGCGGACATCCTCCAGGGGCAGCGCACCGACCCGCAGGGCGTGCTGGACGTCGTCAAGGCGCCGGACAGCCGTCTGCTGACGGTGGAGCGGGACGGCCGCATCGTGGCCTGCTGCCAGCTGGAGCACCGCGGGGCCCACGCCTACTTCGGGATGTTCGCCGTCAGCCCGGCGCTCCAGGGCTCGGGGCTGGGCAAGGCGATCATCGCGGAGGCCGAGCGGCGGGCCCGCGAGACGTGGGGCGTCACGGAGATGCACATGACCGTGATCTCCGTGCGCGAGGACCTGATCGCCTGGTACGAGCGCCGCGGCTACCGCCGCACGGGAGAGATGACCCCCTTCCCGTACGGCGACGAGCGCTTCGGCATCCCGCAGCGCGACGACCTCCAGTTCGAGCTGCTGGTCAAGCCGCTGGTGTGACCGGTCTCCGGCCGCTCGGCCCGCCCGGTGAGCCGGCGCGGCGCGCTCAGGCGGTGAAGCGGCCGGTGCGCTTGATCTCCGGGTAGTCGGTCGTCGCGCCGTCGAGTCCCAGGGCGCGCACCAGTCGCAGGTGGTCCTGGGTGTTCACGGTCCAGGAGAAGACCCGCAGACCCGCCTTGCGGGCCTTCTTCACGATCTCCAGCGTGATCCTGTTGATGTCCAGGCACAGGGTCCCGGCGCCCGCCGCCACGGCGCGGTCCACGACCTCGGGGCCGTAGTACTGCGCGACCAGGGCGGTCCGCACCCCCGGTACCAGCCGGGCGATCTCGACGATGGCCTCGTCGTGGAACGAGATCACCTCCACCCGGTCCACCAGGTCCCGGCGCAGCATCACCTCGGCCAGGACGCGCGCGGCCGCCGCGTCCTTGATCTCGGCCTGCAACGGGACCGAGACGGCGTCCAGCGCCTCCTCGAAGACCGGGATCCGCTCCCCGCGGCCCGCGTCCAGGGCGCGCAGCTCCTCCAGCGTCTTGTCGGCGATCGCTCCGGTGCCGTCGGTGGTGCGGTCCACGTCGGCGTCGTGCATGACGACGAGCGCACCGTCCTTGCTCAGGTGCAGGTCCAGTTCGACGACGTCGAGGCCGGCCTGCTCGGCGGCGACGAAGGAACGCAGGGTGTTCTCGGGTTCGACACCCATCGCTCCGCGGTGACCGATGGTGAGGAAGTTCAAGGCTCGACTCGCTTCCGTCGACGTCGGCGTGGGCAGGGCGGCAGCCTAACGGCCCTGCCGGACCGTTTCCCCTGTGCCGCGCCGGGTATACGAACTCGGCGTTCGACAGGAAAAAATGCGGCGAAGCCCGGGGTGAGGCAGGATAATTTACGGGACCTCCCCTTGATTGGAGAAACGTCGTATGTCTACGGTGTCGTGACGCTAGCTTCTCCCGTGGAGGATGGGACATGACGGAAATTCTTGTGCAGGTGGGTGCGGAGGGGAACGTTCCTCCGGTGAGCAGGGTGGTGGAGCACCCGGCATGGCCCGTGCTCAAGGATGCCGTGGAGCAGATCCGGCCATGGCAGTCCGCGGACGGGTCGATCGACTTCGACGCCGAGGGCGCCCCCGAGCGGGCCGCCGCCGAGGAGGCCGTGCGCCGCGTCACCGGAGCCGTGCGCGAGCTGTCCCCGCTGCTGCCGCACGACGCCGCCTACCACGAGGCCCTGGTGCGGGACCTCGGCCGCTGGGCCGACGGCGGCTTCGAAGTCCCCGACTTCCTCGACTCGCTGCTGGCCTTCCAGCCCGCCGCGAACCGCGCGGACGGCCTCCAGCACCTGGTCGTCTTCCCGATGTACACGCAGAACGGCAACCCGGACCGCAACCTCGAAGCGGTCGTGCTGCGCATGGTCTGGCCCGACTGGCTGGCCGAACTGGAGCGCACCCGCTACGACAACCCGCTGTTCTGCGGCATCACCTTCGAGGACTTCACGGCCGGCTACGACACCAACTCGGCCGTGCTCTTCCCGGAGACCATCGCCGTGCGCGAGGCCCCCGAGCGCTTCTCCTGGGGCGGCATCTTCTGCGACCGCGAGGCCGCCCGCTTCCGCCGCGTCACCGAGGCCGCCGTGGGCCTGCTGGGCCTGGAGCTGCCCGAGGACGTCGCCGCCATGGTCGACGACCAGAAGCGCTGCGAGGAGGCCTTCGTCCTGTGGGACATGGTCCACGACCGCACCCACAGCCACGGCGACCTGCCGTTCGACCCGTTCATGATCAAGCAGCGCCAGCCGTTCTGGATGTACGGCCTGGAGGAGCTGCGCTGCGACCTCACCGCCTTCAAGGAGGCCGTGAAGCTGGCGGACGAGGGTGTCCCGCAGGCCCGCGACGTGCAGTACGCGGTCCTCTTCGACCGCATGTTCCGCTTCCCGGTGACCGGCGAGCGGGTGCGCAACTACGACGGTCTCGGCGGCCAGCTCCTCTTCGCCTACCTGCACAAGCACGACGTCGTCCGCTGGACCGACAACAAGCTCTTCATCGACTGGCAGCGCGCCCCGCAGGTCACCAACCAGCTGTGCGCCGAGATCGAGAAGCTCTACCGCGACGGCATCGACCGCCCGAAGATCGTCCACTGGTTCGCCGGCTACGAGCTGGTCTCCACCTACCTCGCCCCGCACCCGGGCTCGAAGTGGGCCAAGGGCCCCGACGCCCTGGACCTGTCCCTGCCGCCGCGCAAACTCGTCGACGACGTGCTTCCCGACGAGTTTCCGCTGAGCATGTTCTACGAGGCCCTGTCCAAGAAGCTCAAGAAGGTGATCGCCGCCACCCGGGGCATCACCGCGGCCGCGGACGGCGCCGAGCGGGCCGCCGCGTGAGCGACGGCGGCGGCACGCACGGACACGAACGGACACAGGCTCGGCAGGCTCGGGAGGCGAGGACCATGGGGAACGGGGCGCTCGACGGCGCGGTGATCGCGGTGGCAGGGGCGGGCGGACCCGCCGGACGGGCCGCGCTGCTGCGGCTCGCCGAGGCGGGCGCGACCGTCGTCGGCGCGGACAACGACCCGGAGCGGCTCGCCGAGGCCGTGGACGCGGCGCGCTACGCGCACGGCGGCGCCACGGTCACCGGCGAGACCGTCGACCTGCTGGACCTGGACTCCACCCGGGCCTGGGCCGACCGCATCGAGCAGGAGTTCGGCCACGTCGACGGCATGGTCCACCTCGTGGGCGGCTGGCGCGGCAGCAAGACCTTCACCAAGACCGAGCTGGGCGACTGGGACCTCCTGGAGAACCTGCTCATCCGCACCGTGCAGCACACGTCCCTCGCCTTCCACGAGGCGCTCCAGCGCAGCGACCGCGGCCGCTACGTCCTGATCAGCGCCGCCGGCGCGTCCAGTCCCACCGCGGGCAACGCCGCCTACTCGGCCGCGAAGGCCGCCGCCGAGGCGTGGACGCTGGCCATGGGGGACTACTTCCGCAAGGCGGGGGGCGAGCAGGGGCCGACGTCGGCGGCTGCGATCCTGGTGGTCAAGGCGTTGGTGCACGACGCGATGCGCGCCGAGCGTCCCAACGCGAAGTTCGCGGGCTTCACGGACGTGCGTGACCTCGCCGAGGCCGTCGCCGGTGTCTGGGACAAGCCTGCCGCGGAAGTGAACGGAAACCGTCTGTGGCTGACCGAGAAGCCGTGAACCCCCCGAAGACCGACGCGCGTCGCCACCACGACCCCGAGGTCCGCGGTTTCGCCAGCGACAACTACGCCGGCGCGCACCCCGAGGTGCTCGCCGCCCTGGCACTGGCCAACGGCGGGCACCAGGTCGCGTACGGCGAGGACGACTACACCGCCAACCTCCAGCAGGTGATCCGCAGCCACTTCGGCTCCGGCGCCGAGGCGTTCCCGGTCTTCAACGGCACCGGCGCCAACGTCGTCGCGCTCCAGGCGGTCACCGACCGCTGGGGCGCGGTGATCTGCGCCGAGAGCGCGCACATCAACGTCGACGAGGGCGGCGCCCCCGAGCGCATGGGCGGCCTGAAGCTGCTCACCGTCCCCACCCCCGACGGCAAGCTCACGCCCGACCTGATGGACCGGCAGGCGTACGGCTGGGACGACGAGCACCGGGCGATGCCGCAGGTCGTCTCGATCACCCAGAGCACCGAGCTGGGCACCCTCTACACACCCGACGAGATCCGTGCCGTCTGCGAGCACGCCCACGCGCACGGCATGAAGGTGCACCTGGACGGCTCCCGGATAGCCAACGCCGCCGCCTCGCTGGACGTGCCCATGCGGACGTTCACCAACGCGGTCGGCGTCGACCTCCTCTCCCTGGGCGGCACCAAGAACGGTGCCCTGTTCGGCGAGGCGGTCGTGGTGCTGAACCAGGACGCGGTGCGCCACATGAAGCACCTGCGCAAGCTGTCCATGCAGCTGGCCTCCAAGATGCGCTTCGTGTCCGTGCAGCTGGAGGCTCTGCTGGCCAAGGACCTGTGGCTGCGCAACGCCCGGCACTCCAACGAGATGGCCCAGCGCCTGGCCGAGGGCGTGCGCGCCGTGCACGGGGTCGAGATCCTCTACCCGGTGCAGGCCAACGCGGTCTTCGCCCGGCTGCCGCACGACGTGAGCGAGCGCCTGCAGAAGCGGTTCCGGTTCTACTTCTGGGACGAGGCCGCCGGGGACGTGCGCTGGATGTGCGCCTTCGACACCACCGAGGACGACGTCGACGCGTTCGTGGCCGCCCTGAAGGAGGAGACGGCGCGCTGACGCGAGATCCCCATGGATCGAGCGAGGCTGCATAGGTATGCGGTCACCTGAAAAGTCATTGACTGACGGGTGATCGCTTTCCTATGCTCTGCGGGCATGGAGCTGATCCAGCAAACCCCTGACCTGTCCGCCTACCTGGCGTCCGACGAGGCCATCGACCACGAGCACCCGCGCGTGCGGGAGACGGCCGGCCTGCTCGCCAAAGAGGCGGAGGACACGTATGCCTATGCGCGGCTGGCCTTCGAGTTCGTGCGCGACACCATCCCGCACTCACAGGACTCCGGGGACCCGCGCGTCACCTGGCGGGCCTCCGACGTCCTGGAGCAGCGCACCGGCATCTGCTACGCCAAGGCCCACGCGCTGGCCGCGCTGCTGCGGGCCGAGGACATCCCCACCGCGCTGTGCTACCAGCGGTTCGACGTGGTGCACGGTCTGGTCGCGGTCCGCCTCGACGGCGCCTGGCACCGGCAGGACCCGCGCGGGAACAAGCCCGGCGTGGACGCGCGGTTCTCCCTGGGCAGGGAGCACCTGGCCTTCACGCCGGACCGGGCGGCGGGCGAGGCGGACTACCCGGAGCTGTACGCCGCGCCGCATCCGGTGGTGCTGGACGTCCTCAAGGCGGCTACCGACCGTCCGCACCTGTGGCGGACCCTGCCGGCCGCGCTGTGAGGCGTGCGGCTCAGTGCGCCTGGGCGGTGCGCAGCTGCTCGGGCGTCGGCGCCGAGCCGCCGAGATGGGCCGGCATCCACCAGGTGTCGTCGGCGCCCTTGGGGCGCACGGGATACGCGCGCTGCGCCGCCTCCAGCAGCTCCTGCACGCGCTCGCGCAGCCGCCGGGTGATGGCGCCCGCGTACTGCTCGCGCGGGGCCTCCATCGCCTCGCCGACCCGGATGGTGATGGGGGTGTGGCTGCGCTTGAAGTTGCGCGGGTGGCCCTTGGTCCACAGACGCTGGGTGCCCCACAGCGCCATCGGCACCAGCGGGACGCCCGCCTCCTGCGCGAGCCGCGCGGCTCCCGACTTGAAGCTCTTCAGGGTGAACGACTCGGAGATCGTCGCCTCCGGGAAGACCCCGACGATCTCCCCGGACTTCAGCGAGTCGAGGGCGTGGGCGTAGGCCGCCTCGCCCTGCTTGCGGTCCACCGGGATGTGCTTCATCCCGCGCATCAGCGGACCGGAGACGCGGTGCCGGAAGACCGACTCCTTCGCCATGAAGCGCACCAGCCGCTTCTGCGGCAGCGCGGCCAGACCGTCGAAGATGAAGTCCAGGTAGCTGATGTGGTTGCTCACCAGGACGGCGCCGCCCGTGCGCGGGATGTTCTCCGACCCACGGCAGTCGATCTTGAGGTCCCACACCTTGAACATGGTGCAGGCGAGACCGATGACCGGGCGGTAGACGAGTTCTGCCATGGGCGGGTCGGGCCCTTCCTTGTCAGCCTGGGAAGGGAAACTCCCAGTCGAAAGTTACGCAGCCGTAGGTTTGCGGCTTGTCGCAGATCGTGCCCCAAGAACGGCCGGTGTACCAGCCTTGGTGCCCGGGTGCGGCGTAATCCTCATCACTCGCGCGGCCCTGTCGTGGCCGAAAAGCGTTGGTGAGCGGGAATCTCCGCCGCCCCGCGAGCGCTGCACCTGCGGAGGACCGACCGGCGGCGCGCGGGCGAACGCGTGCCGATGAGTGCCGCGACGGCGGCGGAACGGGGGCGCGCCGATGCGCGAGCGGCACGACGGCAGGCGGTCCGAGGCCGCCGTCCCGCGGCTGGGTGCGGCCGACCTGGGTGCCGAACTCGGCCCGCGCGCGACGCTGGTGCAGTTCTCCAGCGCCTTCTGCGCGCCCTGCCGGGCCACCCGGAGGGTCCTCGGCGAGGTGGCCGGTATGGTCCCAGGCGTGACCCACGTCGAGATCGACGCCGAGGGTCACCTGGACCTCGTCCGCGCCCTCGACGTGGTCAAGACCCCCACCGTGCTGGTGCTGGACGCCGACGGCCGTGTCGTACGCCGTGCCGTGGGCCTGCCGCGCAAGGCGGACGTCGTCGCCGCGCTGGGCGAGGCGGTGTGACGAGCGACACGGCAGTCGTGAGGTCTTCTCCACTGCTTCGAGACCCCGAGACGTAATTGACTGTGTGTACCACCCGTCGTCAGCCTGCCCCCGCGTCCCGTTCCCCGCTCCCGGGGCCGAGGCGCAACGCGGAAGGAGGGACCCGCATGCCGGTCGGCCCCGACCTCGCCGCGCCGCGGCCCGCCACCGACGACCTGCTGCGGTCCGTCTTCCGGCGGCACGCGGCGGGCGTCGCCGTGATCACCGCACCCGGTCCCGGCGGCCCGGTCGGTTTCACGGCCACGTCCCTCACCTCCGTCTCCGCCCGCCCGCCGCTGCTCTCCTTCGGGATCGGCACCGGTTCGTCGAGCTGGCCCGCGGTGTCCGAGGCCGAGCACGTCGGCGTCCATCTGCTCGGTGAGCACCAGGAGGAGCTCGCGGCCACCTTCGCCCGCAGCGGCGCCGACCGCTTCGCGGCGCCCACGGCCTGGCGGGAGGGGCCGAAGGGGGTGCCCGTACTGGACGGTGTGCTCGCCTGGCTGGTGTGCCGTGCGGTCGCCCGGGTGCCCGCCGGGGACCATCGGATCGTGCTGGCGGAGGTACTCCTCGGCGACCCGGCGGGAGAGGGCAGGCCACTTCTGTACCACCAGGGGCGCTACCAGGGGCTGCGCGACTGATCGGCCCGCGGGGCGCCTTCTGCGGGGGTGTCGGGTTCCGGTTACGCTGCGTTGCGAAGGTCACAGTTCAAAGCGCTTGCTTAGCGGGAAAGAACTGGATGTACTGACGAGTAATATTCCGGGCGGAGCGCGGGTCGCCCCGACCGGGATCGGCCGCTTGGGGCGCCTATGCTGCCTGCAAGAGGCAGCACTGAAATGTCGACGCAGTAGGAGAGCCGGCGTGAGCTTGAGGATCGTTGTCACTGTGAAGTACGTGCCCGACGCCACTGGCGACCGGCACTTCGCCGATGACCTGACCGTCGACCGGGACGACGTGGACGGTCTGCTCTCCGAGCTGGACGAGTACGCGGTCGAGCAGGCGCTGCAGATCTCGGAGAACTCGGACGACGACGTGGAGGTCACCGTCCTGACGGTGGGCCCCGAGGACGCCAAGGACGCCCTGCGCAAGGCGCTGTCCATGGGCGCGGACAAGGCGATCCACGTCGAGGACGACGACCTGCACGGCACCGACGCCATCGGCACCTCCCTGGTGCTCGCCAAGGCGATCGAGAAGGCCGGCTACGACCTGGTCGTCTCCGGCATGGCCTCCACCGACGGCACCATGGGCGTCGTCCCGGCGCTGCTCGCGGAGCGCCTGGGCGTGCCGCAGGTGACGCTGCTGTCCGAGGTCTCGGTCGAGGGTGCCACGGTCAAGGGCCGTCGCGACGGCGACGCGGCCACGGAGCAGCTGGAGGCGTCGCTGCCGGCGGTCGTGTCGGTCACCGACCAGTCGGGCGAGGCCCGTTACCCGTCCTTCAAGGGCATCATGGCGGCCAAGAAGAAGCCGGTGGAGTCCTGGGACCTGTCCGACCTCGACATCGACGAGGACGAGGTCGGCCTGGAGAACGCGTACACGGTCGTGGAGTCGGCGGCCGAGCGTCCGGCGCGCAGCGCGGGCACGATCGTCAAGGACGAGGGCGAGGGCGGCAAGCAGCTCGCTGAGTTCCTCGTGGGCCAGAAGTTCATCTGAGGCCCGCCCCCTTACCGCCCCTCATCTTTCGCAAGCAGGAGAGAAGAAGTCCCATGGCTGAAGTTCTCGTCTACGTCGATCACGTGGACGGCGCCGTCCGCAAGCCGACCCTGGAGCTGCTGACGCTGGCCCGCCGCGTGGGCGAGCCCGTCGCCGTCGCGCTGGGCAACGGTGCCGGTGACACCGCCGCCGCCCTCGCCGAGCACGGCGCGGTCAAGGTCCTCACCCACGAGGCCGCCGAGTACGCCGACTACCTGGTCGTACCGAAGGTGGACGCCCTGCAGGCCGCCGTCGCCGCGGTCTCCCCGGCCGCCGTGCTGGTCCCGTCCTCCGCCGAGGGCAAGGAGATCGCCGCCCGCCTGGCGCTGCGTCTCGGATCGGGCGTCATCACCGACGCCGTCGACCTGGAGGCCGGCGACGAGGGCCCGGTGGCCACCCAGTCGGTGTTCGCCGCCGCCTTCACCACCAAGTCCCGTGTCTCCAAGGGCACTCCGGTCATCACGGTCAAGCCGAACTCGGCCGCCGTGGAGCCCGCCCCGGCCGCCGGCGCCGTCGAGGCCCTGTCGGTCACCTTCTCCGACGCCGCGACCGGTACCAAGGTCACCGCGCGCACCCCGCGCGAGTCGACCGGACGCCCGGAGCTGACCGAGGCCGCGATCGTGGTCTCCGGCGGCCGCGGTGTCAACGGCGCGGAGAACTTCGCGATCATCGAGGCACTGGCCGACTCGCTCGGCGCGGCCGTCGGTGCCTCGCGCGCCGCGGTGGACGCGGGCTGGTACCCGCACACCAACCAGGTCGGCCAGACCGGCAAGTCCGTCTCGCCGCAGCTGTACATCGCCTCCGGCATCTCGGGCGCGATCCAGCACCGCGCGGGCATGCAGACCTCGAAGACGATCGTGGCGATCAACAAGGACGCCGAGGCCCCGATCTTCGAGCTGGTCGACTACGGCGTCGTCGGCGACCTCTTCGACGTCGTCCCGCAGCTCACCGAGGAGGTCAAGTCCCGCAAGGGCTGACCCTCCCGGCCGCAGCACGTGCCGAGGCCCCCGCGACCGACCGTGGTCGCGGGGGCCTCGGCACGTGCGCAGGATGGGTGTTGACCGGCGGGAGACCGACAGATAACTTCGCTCTACGGATAAGTGATTCCGTTCAGCGGAAAAATGAACATCAGGAGGGTGTCGGATGGGTCAGCAGGAGAAGGTGGCAACGAGCCTCGCGGGCGCCGTCGGCGAGGAGATCAGTGCCTCCCTCGCACCGGTCGACGCGGAGCTGGAGCGCCGCTACCCCGGAGACCCGGGCACCCGCCAGCCCGTCCACACCGTCTACGTACCCGGCGACGTCTTCGCCGCCGACACGATCCGCTCCTGGGGCGACCGGGCCCTCGCGGCCCTCGACGAGCACGCCCCGGACGCCGCCTCGTTCGCCGCGGTGCTCGGCCTCGCCGACGACCTCGCCGAGCCCGTGTACACCCGCGTGCGCGCCAAGCTGGAGCGCGAGCCCGTCGAGGACCTGCGCGTCGACTTCGAGGACGGCTACGGCAACCGTACGGACGCCGAGGAGGACGAGGCGGCCGCCCGCGCGGCCCGGCTGGTCGCCGAGGCGTACGAGCAGGGCACCGCGGCCCCCTACATGGGCATCCGCATGAAGTGCATGGAGGCGCCGGTGCGCGCCCGCGGCATCCGCACCCTCGACGTCTTCCTCAGCGGGCTGATGGAGGCCGGCGGCCTGCCCGACGGTCTGGTCCTCACCCTGCCCAAGGTGACCTACCCCGAGCAGGTCACCGCCATGGTGCGGCTCCTGGAGGCGTTCGAGAAGGCGCGCGGCCTCACGCCCGGCCGGATCGGCTTCGAGATCCAGATCGAGACCAGCCAGTCCATCCTGGCCGCCGACGGCACCGCCACCGTCGCCCGCATGATCCAGGCCGCCGAGGGCCGCGCCACCGGCCTGCACTACGGCACCTTCGACTACAGCGCCTGCCTCGGCGTCTCCGCCGCCCACCAGGCCAGCGACCACCCGGCCGCGGACCACGCCAAGGCGGTCATGCAGGTCGCCGCGGCCGGTACCGGCGTACGCGTCTCGGACGGCTCCACCAACGTCCTGCCCGTCGGCCCCACCGCGCAGGTCCACGACGCCTGGCGGCTGCACTACGGCCTCACCCGCCGTGCCCTCGCCCGCGCCTACTACCAGGGCTGGGACATGCACCCCGGCCACATCCCCACCCGGTACGCGGCCGTCTTCGCCTTCTACCGCGAGGGCTTCGAGCAGGCCGCCGCCCGTCTCGCCCGCTACGCCAACCGCGCCGGCGGCGACGTCATGGACGAGCCCGCCACCGCCAAGGCCCTCAGCGGCTACCTGCTGCGCGGCCTGGACTGCGGCGCCCTCGACATCGGCGAGGTCGCCCGGCTGACCGGCCTGACCCGCGCCGACCTGGAGGGCTTCTCGGGCCCGCGGCGCGGCGACCTCACGGCGTCGGCGCAGTAGGCCCCGGTCCCGTCGGCGGCCCCGTCCCGGCGAAGGGATCGTCCGGCCCGGAGCCCGCGTAACGCTCCAGGCCGGACGCCGTCACCCGCCGCTCCTCGGCGAACAGGCGCGTCCCCCGGTCGCACAGCCGCCGGTCCGCCCGCGCCCTGGCGCAGAACTCCTCCGGCGTCCGGCCGAACAGCTCCCGCAGCGGGGCCGACGCGAGCAGCAGCTCGGTGATCAGCGGCCGTTGCTCGCCGGGATGCCGCCGCGGCGCACCGGTGCCGTCGTGCAGCACGCCGTGACGGTTGACGTACGCGTAGGCGCCGCGCAGCACCGAGCCGTCACCCGGCTCGACACGCACCTCGGGAGCGGGCAGCCAGACGCGGTCGAAGTTGCCGCCCGCCATCGGCACGCCCTCGCTCGCGTCGATCACCGCGAGCTGCTCGGCGTCCAGCCACAGGACGAACAGCTCCCGTACCACGCCGGGGGCGGCCACCGGCGAGGCGGACACGTAGCCCATGCGGCTCACGTGCGCGGAGACGCCGATGTCCAGGCCGGTGACCCGCGACCTCACCATCGGGATCGGCGAGCCGATCCCGAACTCGGCCATCTTGTGCCGCAGCTGGCCCGGGCTCGCGTTGGAGCCGATCGCCAGCACCGGGACCCGGCGGTCCGCGTCCTCGGGCACCGGCCGCTCCAGCGGCAGCAACCGGTCCCCGTCCAGCAGCCCGGACTCACGGGGCCAGGCACCCGGGTACAGCAACGGCTCCTCGCGCGGCACCCCGGCCAGCCCGAGCGCCGCCAGGGTCCGGTCCCCGCCGGGCGGCCGTGCGGTCTCCCGGTCCTGGTGCGGTGGTCGCGACACGGTGTGGTTCCTCCCGGCGGCGGTGCGTGGGGCGGCCGGCCCCGTCAGTGCGAGGGCGGCAGCTCGCCCGAGCCCCGGGTGACCAGTCTGGTCGGCAGTTCGATGCGGTCGGGCGCGAGCAGGGTGCCGTCCAGCTGCCGGAAGAGCCGCTCGGCGGCGGTGCGGCCGAGGGCGGCCGCGTCCTGCGCGACCACCGTGACGCCCGGCCGGAGCAGGTCGGCCAGTTCGATGTCGTCGAAGCCGACCAGGGCCACGTCCCGGGTGCGCTCGGCCAGGACCCGGATCACGGTGACCGTCACCCGGTTGTTGCCCGTGAAGATCGCGGTGACCGGGTGCGGGTCGGCGAGCATCTCCTCGGCCGCCCGGCGCACCCGCACCGGATCGGTGACGCCCAGGGACATCCACGAGTCCTTGACCGGTATCCCGGCGTCCTCCATGGCGGCCCGGTAGCCGCGCAGCCGCTCGGCGGCGGTGTGAATGCGGGGCATGTCGCCGATGAAGCCGATCCTGCGGTGCCCGTGCGCGATCAGGTGCGCCACGCCGTCCCGGGCGCCGCCGAAGTTGTCCGACACCACCACGTCCGCGTCGATCTGCCCCGCCGGACGGTCCACGAACACCGTGGCGACGCCCGCCTTCAGCTCCGGCTCCAGGTACCGGTGGTCGTCGCCGGCGGGAATCACCACGAGACCGTCCACACGCCGCGCGCACAGCGCCAGCACCAGCTCCTGCTCGCGCTCCGGGTCCTCCGCGCTTGATCCGTTGATCAGCAGCGCGCCGTGGGCGCGGGCGACCTCCTCCACGGCACGGCTCAGCGGCCCGTAGAACGGGTCCGCCAGATCCTCCAGGACCAGGCCGATGCTCGCGGTGCGGCCCTTGCGCAGCACCCGCGCGCTGTCGTTGCGGCGGAAGCCCAGTGCGTCGATGGCCTCCTGGACCCGGCGCTCGGTCTCCGGGGTGACGCCGGGCTCCCCGTTGACCACCCGGGACACGGTCTTGAGGCCGACACCCGCCCGGGCGGCGACGTCCTTCATGGTCGGGCGGTTGCCGTAACGGTTCCCGGGGAGGCGGTCTGCGCGGCGGGTCGCGTCGGGCACGGTGCGGTGTCCTGTCCTGTCGTCCACGGGGATGCGTCGGCTCCTGCTGTCCGGGGGGATGTGTCGGTCATGGGCTTGTATGAGGATGTGGCGTCGAGCATAGAGCCTGGACAACGTTGTCAGATGCGGGAGACACTGTCCATCGCACTCTCCGGCCTCTCGTCCCCACCACGGGGCCGGTCGCTGCGCGCTCTCGTGTACGGCTTTTTTGTACGGCTTTTTCGCTTTCGGTCCGACGGGGAGATCCGACTCTGATGCACACCGACCTCGTGGCAGCGCTGGACATCGGCGGCACCAAGATCGCCGGCGCGCTGGTGGACGGCCACGGCCGCATCCAGGCGCGCGCGCAGCGTGCGACACCGGCCCGGGAGGACGGCGACACCGTGATGGGGGCCGTCGAGGCCGTCCTCGCGGACCTGGCCGCGTCGCCCCTGTGGGGCCGGGCCACGGCCGTCGGGATCGGCAGCGCGGGCCCGGTGGACGCCTCGGCGGGCACGGTCAGCCCGGTGAACGTGCCGGGCTGGCGCGACTACCCGCTGGTCCGGCGGGTGCGGTCGGCCACCGGTGGGCTGCCCGTGGAGCTGATCGGCGACGGAGTGGCCATCACGGCCGCCGAGCACTGGCAGGGCGCGGCCCGCGGGCACGACAACGCGCTGTGCATGGTGGTGTCGACCGGAGTCGGCGGCGGCCTGGTGCTGGGCGGCCGGCTGCATCCCGGACCGACCGGCAACGCCGGTCACATCGGACACATCAGCGTCGATCTGGACGGGGACCCCTGCCCCTGCGGCGCGCGCGGCTGCGTGGAGCGCATAGCGAGCGGCCCCAACATCGCCCGCCGAGCCCTGGACGCGGGCTGGCTTCCCGGCCCGGACGGGGACACCTCCGCCGCCGCGGTCGCCGCCGCCGCCCGCGCGGGCGACCCCGTCGCCGTCGCCTCCTTCGAGCGGGCCGCGCAGGCGCTGGCCGCCGGCATCGCCGCCACCGCGACCCTGGTCGAGATCGACATCGCCGTGGTCGGCGGGGGAGTGGGCAAGGCGGGGGACGTCCTCTTCACCCCGCTGCGCAAGGCACTCACCGCGTACGCGACCCTGTCCTTCGTCCAGCGCCTCGCGGTGGTCCCGGCCCAGACGGGGACGGACGCCGGGCTGGTCGGAGCGGCCGCGGCGGCCCTCTCGACGACGGCGGGCGTGACCGCCGCGCACGTCTGAGCCCCCGCGCGGCGCCGGTACGGAGTGATGCCTTCCGGGACTTCCGGGGCCGCGCCCGTGACTCCGGCGCCGCGGCGCAGTTGAACGGGGCATGAAGAAGCGCAGCATGCTCGCCCTCGCGACCCTCGCCACCGGTTTCGTCGTCGCCGCCGTCAGCCCGTCGCACGCCGCCCCGAGCGATCTCCCGCTCCACCTCGACGTGGACGACACCGTCAGCTCCTTGCAGGACACCGTCGCCACCGAGAGCCTGTCCCTCGACGACGACGCCCTGGGATCGCTGGGCTGACGTCCACGGCAGGGCCGTCCGGCCCCCGCCGGGCCACGCGGCGCCGGTGCCCCGAAAGGGCGCCGGCGCCGCTGTCATATGCCCTTTTCGCCGTCCACCGACCGGGCCTGGTTTTCGTGGCAGGGTGAAGCGGGCAAGCCACAGGGGGCCAACAGAAGAGGGGGACCTGTGACCGTCGTCTGGATCAACGGCGCGTTCGGTGCGGGAAAGACCACCACCGCACGGGAACTGATCGAACTGATCCCGAACAGCACGCTCTTCGATCCCGAAGTCGTCGGCGCGGCGCTCGCACACCTGCTGCCGCCCAAACGCCTGGCGGAGGTGGGCGACTTCCAGGACCTGCCGATCTGGCGCCGCCTGGTGACCGACACCGCGGCCGCGCTGCTCGCGGACCTCGGCGGGACGCTGGTGGTCCCGATGACCCTGCTGCGCCAGGAGTACCGGGACGAGATCTTCGGCGGCCTCGCCGCCCGCAGGATCGAGGTCCACCACATCCTGCTGGCCCCGGCGGAAACGATCCTGCGGGAGCGCATAGCCCGCCGTGAGACACCCGACGACCTGCCGGACGGCGAGATACGGGTACGGCAGTGGTGCTACGACCACATCGAGCCCTACCGCACGGCCCTCGCCTCCTGGCTCACCGCCGACGCCCACCCCGTCGACACCGGCGCCCTCACCCCGTACCAGGCCGCCGCCCGGGTGGCCGAGGCCGTCGGCAGTGGCGCCGTGCCGGCCTGCGAGATCGTGCAGACACCGGAACCCACCGGCGAGACCGTCGCCGCCGGCGTCCTGCTCTTCGACGAGCGGGACCGGATCCTGCTCGTCGACCCCACCTACAAGCCCGGCTGGGAGTTCCCCGGCGGCGTCGTCGAACCCGGCGAGGCCCCGGCCCGGGCCGGCATGCGCGAGGTCACCGAGGAGACCGGGCTCAGCCTCGACGACGTACCGGCGCTGCTGGTCGTCGACTGGGAACCACCGGCGCCCCCCGCCCACGGCGGTCTGCGGCTGCTCTTCGACGGCGGCCGGCTCGACTCGGCGGACGCGGACCGGGTCCTGCTGCCCGGCGCCGAGCTGCGCGACTGGTGCTTCGCCACCGAGGACGAGGCCGCCGCCCTGCTGCCCCCGGTCCGCTACGAGCGGCTGCGCTGGGCGCTGCGGGCCAGGGAACGCGGCGCCGCCCACTACCTGGAGGCGGGCACGCCGGTCGGCTGAAGTCCCGCGGGCACGCCGGTCGGCTGACGTCAGCCGACGGTCCGGTACGTCCGCGCCGAGGCCCGCAGCGCGTCCCCGGCCCGTACGGTCACCGGATCCCCGTGACCGAAGCAGGCGACCTCCGTGTCCAGGTCCGCCAGCCGTCCGAAGGAGGCCACGGCCAGGTCCCGGTCGACGTTGAACACACCGAGCATCACACCGCCGTCGACCGGCGACACGGCGACCGCGTCCCCCGTGCACAGCACGCCGTGGGACGGGAGGTGCACCGCGATGCTCCCGTCCGTGTGACCCGGCGCGTGCACGATCCGGGCCCCGCCGCCGAAGTCCAGGACGTCACCGTCCACCACCTCCGTCACCCGGGCCGGCCGGGCGAAGTCACCCGGTGGGAGCCGGCGCACGGCGTCCGCGTGCAACGGACGCTCCCAGTCCTCGAAGACGGGCGGCGGACCGGGCAGCTCGCCCCGCACGACGGGCGCCTCGACGGTGTGCGCCACCACCTCGGCCCCGGTCAGCGCGGCGACCTCCTGGGCCCCGCCGGCGTGGTCCTCGTGGAAGTGGGTGAGCACCACACGCCGCAGCCGGCCGGCGGCCCGCGCGGCCTCGACGACGCGCGCTCCGTACCCGGCCGGCCCCGCGTCGATCAGCGTCACCTCGTCCCCGTCACGCCAGAGGTAGGCCTGACCGACCGGGAAGCGCAGCAGACTCAGCCGCGGGAGGAGCTCGACGACATCCATACGGCGACCGTAGACAGGGGCCCCGCCCGGGGGCGAGACACCTCTGCCGACGGCAGAGCGCGAAACGCGGCCCGGCTCAGCTCGCGGCGTAGTTGAGCAGGAAGTGCGCCTCCGCCACCGACAGCCGCTGCAGCTCCTCGGGGGACACGCTCTCGTTCACGGCGTGGATCTGGGCCTCGGGCTCACTCAGGCCGATCAGCAGGATCTCCGCGTCCGGGTAGAGGGCCGCCAGGGTGTTGCACAGCGGAATGGAACCGCCCTGACCGGCGTACTGCATCTCCTCGCCGGGGTACGCCACCGCCATCGCGTCCGCCATGGCCTGGTACGCGGGGCTCGTGGTGTCGGCGCGGAACGCCTGGCCCTGGCCGATCTGCTCGACGGCGACCCGGGCGCCCCACGGCGTCCGCGCCTCCAGGTGGGCCCGAAGCAGCTTGGTGGCCTCGGCCGCGTCCACGCCCGGCGGCACCCGCAGGCTCACCAGCGCCCGCGCGCCCGCCTGCACCGACGGGGTGGCGCCGACGACCGGCGGGCAGTCGATGCCGAGCACCGTGACGGCCGGGCGCGCCCAGATCCGGTCGGCGACGGAGCCGCTGCCGATCAGCTCCACACCGTCCAGCACCCGTGCGTCCCGGCGGAACTGCTCCTCGTCGTAGACCAGCCCCTCCCAGGTGCTGTCCGCCGCGAGCCCGTCGACGGTCGTCGAGCCGTCCTCGGCGCGCAGCGAGTCCAGTACGCGGATCAGGGCGCCCAGCGCGTCGGGTGCCGCACCGCCGAACTGGCCGGAGTGCAGGTTGCCTTCGAGCGTGTCGACCTGCACGCGCAGCATCGTCATGCCGCGCAGCGTGGAGGTGACCGTCGGCAGGCCGACGCGGAAGTTGCCCGCGTCGCCGATGACGACGGTGTCCGCGGCCAGCAGCTCGGGGTGCGCCTCCGCGTACCGCTCCAGGCCGCCCGTGCCCTGCTCCTCGGAACCCTCGGCGATCACCTTGACGTGCACCGGCACGCCGCCGTCGGCCTTCAGGGCGCGCAGCGCGAGCAGGTGCATCAGCACGCCGCCCTTGCAGTCCGCGGTGCCCCGTCCGTACCAGCGGCCGTCGCGCTCGGTCAGCTCGAACGGCGGAGTGGCCCAGCCGGCCTCGTCCAGCGGCGGCTGCACGTCGTAGTGGGCGTAGAGCAGCACCGTCTTCGCGCCCTCGGGGCCGGGCAGGTATCCGTACACCGACTGCGTGCCGTCCGGCGTGTCCAGCAGGGCGACGTCCTGGAAGCCCTCGGCGCGCAGGGCCGTCGCTATCCAGTCGGCGGCACCCTCGCTCTCGCTGCGCGGGAACTGGTCGAAGTCGGCCACCGACCTGAAGGCCACCAGCGCGGCGAGTTCCTCCTTCGCGCGGGGCATCAGCGAAGCGACGGTCTCGGCGACCGGATTCGGCGACATGGGCACGCTCCTTGTGGGTGCGACGTTGTACCAAGGAGTACTTGGAATGATCGGGCCGATCCTCCCACAGTGGCCTGCGGCGATGCCCGCCGTAGGATGCGGGGGTCAGGTGCGGCATGCGGTTTGATCGGAGCAGTAGACCATCGTGAGCAGCGAGAACTCTTCGGCGGACGACGCGCGTCAGGTCTGGGACGTGGTCGTGGTGGGCGCGGGACCGGCAGGGGCCTCGGCCGCCTACGCGGCGGCGGTCGCGGGGCGGCGCGTGCTGTTGCTGGAGAAGGCCGAGCTGCCCCGCTACAAAACGTGCGGCGGCGGCATCATCGGCCCCTCGCGCGACACCCTTCCACCCGGCTTCGAGCTGCCCCTCCAGGACCGGGTGCACGCGGTGACCTTCTCGAACAACGGGCGCTTCACCCGGACCCGCCGCTCCCGGCAGATGCTGTTCGGGCTGATCAACCGGCCCGAGTTCGACCTGCAGCTCGTCGAGCACGCCCAGAAGGCCGGTGCCGAGCTGCGGACCGGGGCGACGGTGACCCGGGTGGAGCAACACGGGTCGGCGGTGCCGGACCGGCGCACGGTCGCGGTCGTCCTGCAGGGCGGCGAGACGGTCCTGGCCCGGGCCGTGGTCGGCGCGGACGGCAGCGCCAGCCGGATAGGCGCGCACGTCGGGGTGAAGCTCGACCAGGTCGACCTGGGCCTGGAGGCGGAGATCCCGGTGCCCGAGACGGTCGCCGAGGACTGGAAGGGCCGGGTGCTCATCGACTGGGGTCCGATCCCCGGCAGTTACGGCTGGGTCTTCCCCAAGGGCGACACGCTGACGGTCGGGGTGATCTCGGCGCGCGGCGAGGGCGCGGCGACCAAGCGGTACCTGGAGGACTTCGTCGCCCGGCTCGGGCTCTCCGGTTTCGAACCGAGCATCTCCTCCGGCCATCTGACGCGCTGCCGCGCGGACGACTCGCCGCTGTCGCGAGGCCGGGTCCTGGTGTGCGGCGACGCCGCCGGGCTGCTGGAGCCGTGGACCCGAGAGGGCATCTCCTTCGCGCTGCGCTCGGGACGGCTCGCGGGGGAGTGGGCGGTGCGCGTCTCCGAGGCGCACGACGCGGTGGACGCGCGCAGGCAGGCCCTGAACTACGCGTTCGCGATCAAGGCCGGGCTGGGCGTGGAGATGAGCGTCGGCAAGCGGATGCTGGCGGTGTTCGAGCGCCGGCCCGGGCTGTTCCACGCGGCCCTGACCGGGTTCCGTCCGGCCTGGAAGGCGTTCCGGGACATCACGCAGGGCTCGACCTCGCTGGGCGAGCTGGTGCGCGGTCATCCGCTGGCCCAGCGGGCGCTGGCGGCGATGGACCGGCGGCCCGAGCCGTCCGCCTCGTCCTCCTCGCCCGAGCCCTCCGGGGGGTCCGAACCGACCGGACCGTCCGCGTCGACCGGGTCGTCGGGGTCGACCGGGTCGTCGGGGTCGTCCTCCGGGGAGGAGTCCGGCGCCTGACCCGCGCTCGGGTCGTCGCACCCCTGACCGTCCGTCGCGGCCGGGACCGGCCCGGGGCCGGGCGGGGGCGTACTTCCCCGGGAGTACGTGCGGGCACCGCGCGCGGGTGACGCCGGCCGCGCTGCCCGGCGTCTAGCGTGGCGGACATGGACGGACAGCGCGAGCGCGGGGACCGGGCACCGCAGTGGCGGTGGCACGGGCCCCCGTGGTGGAACCGGCGGGTCGACGAGGAGCGCCGCCCCCGGTGGCCGTGGGCCTCCACCGCGCTCGTCACGGCGTTCGTGCTGGTCGGCTCGAACTTCGCCGCCCACGTGCAGGAAGGGGAGCGGGCCGGTCTCGACCCTCTCGCCCGGGCGCTGCTGTTCGTGACGGGGGCCGCCCTGCTGTGGCGGTTGCGGTACCCGGTGCCGGTCGTGTTCGGTACGGCGGTCGCCACCCTGGTCTACCTGGGCGCCGGCTACCCGTACGGCCCGGTCTTCCTGGCCGTGGCGGTGGCCTGCTTCAGCGCCGTGGTCGCCGGGCACCGCGAGGCCGCATGGGCGGCGATGGGGATCCTGTGGGCGGGGCACGCCCTGATGGCGCACTGGCTCTACCGCTGGCTGCCACCGGCCGGGGACTCCGCCGCGTCCTGGGGACAGGAACTCGGGATCGCCGCCTGGGTCGTGGCCGTCGCGGCCCTGTCGGAGCTGGCCCGGGCCCGCCGCGAGCAGTGGGCGAGGGAGCGGGCGGAGCGGGCCCGGGCGGCCCGGCGGCGCGCGGACGAGGAGCGGCTGCGGATCGCCCGCGAGCTGCACGACGTCCTCGCGCACAGCATCTCCGTCATCAACGTGCAGGCCGGCGTCGGGCTGGCCCTCCTGGACACGGACCCGGAGCAGGCCCGCACGGCGCTCACCACCATCAAGGACCAGAGCAAGGAGGCGCTCGGCGAGGTACGGCAGGTGCTCGACACCCTGCGCACCCCGGGCGACGCGCCGCGCGCTCCGGCCCCCGGCCTCGACCGGCTCCCCGAACTGGTCGAACAGGCGGCGAGCGCGGGACTCACCGTCGAGGTGGAGGGCAAGCCGCCGCGCCTGTCGCCCGGAACCGACCTGGCCGCGTTCCGCATCGCGCAGGAGGCGCTCACCAACGTCGTACGCCACTCGGGTTCCCGGCACGCGCGCGTCCGGCTCGCCCGGGACGGCAGCACGCTGCGGCTGCGCGTCGACGACGACGGCCCCGCGACGGGCGCCGACGCGGGCGGCAGCGGCAACGGGCTGGCCGGGATGCGGGAGCGGGCGGCGGCTCTCGGTGGCACCATCGAGGCGGGCCCGCGTCCCGACGGCGGCTTCCGCGTCCTGGCGGCCCTGCCGGTCGACGTGGGGCACACGGCACAGGCGAAGGACACGACGCAGGCGAAAGGGGACGACCGGTGATCCGCGTACTGCTCGCCGACGACCAGTCGTTGGTACGAGCCGGTTTCCGGGCGCTGCTGGACGCGCAGCCGGACATCGAGGTGGTCGCGGAGGCGGCCGACGGCGAGGAGGCCGTGCGGGCGATCCGCGAACTGCGGCCCGACGTCGTCCTCATGGACATCCGCATGCCCCTGCTGGACGGCCTCGCCGCGACCCGCCGGGTCACCGAGGACGCGGGGCTGCACGACGTGAAGGTGGTCATGCTCACCACCTTCGAACTCGACGAGTACGTCTTCGAGGCGATCCGCTCCGGGGCCTCCGGCTTCCTGGTCAAGGACACCGAGCCCGAGGAACTGCTGCGCGCCGTACGGGCGGTGGTGGACGGCGACGCGCTGCTGTCACCGGGGGTGACGCGCCGGCTGATCGCCGAGTTCGCGGCCCGCTCCAAGGAGCCCGCGGCGGCCGGTGAGATGGCCCGGCTGACCGAGCGGGAGCGCGAGGTGATGGCCCTGGTGGGCATCGGACTGTCCAACGAGGAGATCGCCCGCCGACTGGTCGTCAGCCCGCTGACCGCCAAGACCCACGTCAGCCGCACCATGGTGAAGCTGGGCGCCCGCGACCGGGCCCAACTGGTGGTCCTCGCCTACGAGTCGGGACTGGTGCGGCCGGGCTGGCTGGGCTGACCGCCGCGAGCGAACCGGACCAGTACGCTCACCACCCGGACGAGGAACACGGCCACGGCCAGCACCACGCCCGCCCCGACGAGGGCGCCGCGCATCCGGCCCGGCAGACCGAAGAGATACGCCGGTCCGGCCACGGCCCCGAACAGCACGGCCGCCGCGAACGCCGCACTGCACAGCGCGTAACCGATCTCGACCGTGATGGCGTCCCGCTCGCCCTGCGTACGCCGTCCCCCGTATGCGTCCATGCCCGCAAGTCTCCCAGAGCGACTGCGGCCCGGCAGGGGGTACGGTGCCGAGCGACCGACGCCCCAGCTTCTGAACGCCTCAGCTCCACGTGACGCGCGACCGTTCCCGCCACAACGCGGCGAGCGAACCGTCGCCGGTCACCGCCGGGAACGGCCGGCGGTTCCACAGCGCCGGGTAGAGCTGGGCGGCGGGTCCGGACAGCTCGCAGTCGGCGTCCTCCGCGTCCTCCCGCACGGTCACCGGCGGCTGCGCGGACAGCCGGACGGTCCACACGGCGTCCGGTGCGTCCGTCGCCCGTACCCGCAGCGTGCGGGGTTCCTCGGTGCGTACGGCGCTCTTCGGCCGGGCGTGGAAGGCGCACAGCAGTTCGTCGACGCCGTCCACCGCGAACTCCACGCCGATGCCGGTCGGTTCACCGCCCCGGGCCGACTCGGCGTCGAGCCGGTGCACGGTCGTCTCGTGCGCCTGCCGCCGGGCCCAGAAGGCCAGGGGCGAGGGCGCCGGCAGGAAGGACCAGCACCGCACGCCGGGCGCGGCGCCGGCGAGGGTGTCGACGAGCCGCCCGTGTCCCTCCCGGAACCAGGACAGGAGCGGGGCTCCGTCGAGGTCGGTGAGATCCTCGGCGGGCCGGGGACCGGTGTGCCCCTCGGCGACGAACGCGGTCGCCCAGCGATGCACCATTCCCGTGTGCCGCAACAGGTCCCGCACCCGCCAGCCGGGGCAGGTCGGTACCGCGGCGTCGGTGCCGGCCGACTCGGCGGCGGCCGCCAGCAACACGCCTTCGCGGTCCAGGACTTCGATGAGAGCGGCAGTCTTCATGACAGGGAGTGTGCCGCAGGGCCCGGGCGCGGCGGCAGGTCCGCGCGCACCGGGAACGGCCGAGCGGCTCAGTCGGGCACCGCCGCCCGCCGCGTCGCGACCGCTACCAGCACCGCCACCGCCGCGAGCGCCGCCACGCTGACGAGGGCGGCCGACAGGGAGAACCAGTCGGCCATGAAGCCGATCGCGGGCGGCCCGAGCAGCATCCCGCCGTAGCCCAGCGTGGACGCGGTCGCGACCCCACTCGGACCGCCCAGCGCACCGGCCCGCTCGACCGCGACCGGGAAGATGTTGGCGAGTCCGAGACCGGTGATCGCGAAGCCGAACAGCGCCGCCCACAGGGACGGGGCGAGCGAGCCGAGCAGCATGCCGGCCACGGCGGTGGTACCGCCGGCCACCACGGTGGCCGTCCGGCCCAGGCGTTCGAGCAGGGTCGTCCCGGTCAGCCGGCCGACGGTCATGGCCAGGGCGAAGCACGAGTACCCCGCGGCGGCCAGGCCCGGCGAGGCGTCGAGGTCCTGCTCCAGGTGCAGGGCGCCCCAGTCGGCCATGGCACCCTCGCCGTAGGCCGTGCACAGGGCGATCAGGCCGAAGGTGATCACCAGGCGGCGGGTGCGGCGGTCCCGGCGGTGCGGGGCACCGTCCTTCCCGGGCGTGCGGTCGGTGCGGTCCGGTGGCGCCGCGGGCTCGCAGCGCAGCAGGGCCCGGCCGGCGAACAGGGTGACCAGCAGACCGGTCACGGTGAGGGCGAGCAGATGCCGCGTCGGCGACAGCGCCCCGGCGACCAGCCCGCCGAGCCCCGCGCCGACCATGCCGCCGAGGCTGAACGCCGCGTGGAAGCTGGGCATGATCGGGCGCTCCAGGACGGCCACCAGGTCGACGGCGGCGCTGTTGAAGGCGACGTTGATCCCCCCGTAGGCACTGCCGAAGACCAGGAGCACGGCACCCAGGGCCAGGGCCGAACGGGTCAGCGGGGGCAGGGCGATGCTGAGGCAGAGCAGGACCGCGCAGACGACGGTGACGGGGTGACTGCCGTAGCGCCGGACCAGCCGCCCGGTGAGCGTCATGGTGACGACGGCACCCGCCGAGACGCCGAGCAGGGCGAGGCCCAGGGCGCTGGCGGAGGCGCCGGTCTGCTCCTTGATGGCGGGGATGCGCACCACCCAGCCGGCGAAGACGAAGCCGTCGAGGGCGAAGAAGGCGGTCAGGGCGATGCGGAGACGGGTGAGATCGGGGCGGGGACCCGGCACGACACTGTGCGATCGGGTTTTGTTTATCTGCGGCACAAAGTCAGGCTAGGGGTCGGGCGGGGCGGCGGCAAGAGTGCGGAGAGGGTGCGCGGACGGGGGGCGAACAGGGGAGGGTGAACGGTCGGCAGCGGGAGGAGGCAAGGGCGAAGGAGGGAGCATGCCCGCGCCCCGGCCGGCCGCACTCCCGGCCGCACTCCCGGACGGACACTCCGGCCGCGGCGGGCGGAGCACCCGGGAACCGGCGCCCCGAGTGCTCGCATACGCTCGACAGCACGATGATGAACAACCTCACCCCCTTGGAACCGAAGGCCGACAAGGCCACGGTCAGACGGCACAACCTCAGCCTGGTCCTGAGGGCCGTGCACGACGCGGGGGAGGCGACCAGGGCCGGCGTCGCCACGCACGTCGGCCTCACCCGCGCCGCGGTGTCGTCCCTGGTGGAACAGCTCCTCGCATACGGTTTCGTCTCCGAAGGGGGCAAGACCAGCAGCGGCCAGGCGGGGCGGCCCGGCACCGTCCTGAAGGTGTCCAGGTCGGGCCCCGCGGGCCTCGGCGTCGAGATCAACATCGACTACATCGCCGTGTGCGTCGTCGACCTCGCCGGCACCGACCGGGTGCGGCTGGTGGAGCACTCCGACAACCGCGGGGTCCAGCCCGGCGAGGTCGTCACGCGCGCGGCCCGGCTGGCGGCGCGCGCCATCGGCTCGGCGGCCGAGCAGGGACTCGTCCCGGCCGGTGCCCACGTCGCCCTGCCGGGCCTGGTCACCGGCGGCAGCGTGCGCCAGGCCCCCAACCTGGGGTGGCAACGGGTCGCGGTCGAGGGCCTGTTCGCCCAGGCGCTCCTCGCCCTGCGCCCCGCTCACCGCCCGCTGCCGGTCAGCTCCGACAACGAGGCCAACGCCGCCGCCCTCGCCGAGCTGTGGTTCGGCGCGGGCACCGAGGGCGTGCGCAGCTTCCTGTACCTGACCGGCGAGATCGGCGTCGGCGGTGCCCTCGTGCTGGACGGCGAGCTGCTGCGCGGCGCGCACGGCTTCGCCGGGGAGATCGGCCACATGGTCGTCGACCCCGACGGTCCGCGGTGCCGCTGCGGTGCCCACGGCTGCCTGGAGCAGTACGTCGGCCAGGCCGCGCTGCTCGCCGCCGCCGGAATCGACGCGGACGCGGGCGTGCAGGGCGTCGCCGAACTGGAACGCCGCGCCGGGCGGGGCGACCCGGCCGCGCTGTCGGCGATCGAACGGGCCGGACGGCGGCTGGGCGTCGTCGTCTCGGGCGCGGTGAACCTCTTCGACCCCGGTGCCGTCATGCTCGGCGGTGTCTACCGCGAGCTGATGGACTGGCTCGCCCCCGCCGTCGACCGGGAACTCGCCCGGCGCGTGGTCTCCGGGCTGTGGAGCGAGGACGGCAAGCGGCTGCGCGCCGCGTCCTCGCTCGGCGACGCGGCGCGGGGCGCGGCCGGCGTGATCGTCCGCGAGGTCCTGGCCGACCCGGCGGCGTACGCGGAACGGGCCTCGGACTGACGCGGGAGCGGCCCGCCCGCTGTTCGGCCGTGACGGCGCCGTTCCCGTGACGCCGTGCGCGGCCGGGCCGTGGCCGTCCAGCGCCCCCGCCCCCGGCGTCACCCGCGGTTCGTGGCGATCATCTCCCGGTACCAGTGGTAGCTGTCCTTCGGCGTGCGCCGCTGTGTGCCGTAGTCGACCCGCACGATGCCGAAGCGCTTGTCGTAGCCGTACGCCCACTCGAAGTTGTCCAGCAGGGACCACACGTAGTACCCGCGCACGTCCACGCCCGCGTCCATCGCCGCCCGCAGGGCGGTCAGGTGGTCGCGCAGATAGGCGACCCGGTCGGTGTCGTGCACCGTGCCGTCGGCGGCCGCCGTGTCGTCCTCCGCCGAGCCGTTCTCGGTGATGTGGACCGGCGGCAGGGCGTCGCCGTACCGCTCCTTCAGCTCCACCAGCAGGTCGGTGAAGCTGTCCGGCACGACCGGCCAGTCCATCGCGGTGTGCCGCACGCCGGGCAGCCGTACCTCCTCGTACCGGTTGTCCGTGGCCACCCGCCGCGCCGGGTCGCTCTCGCGGTGCGGGGCGTCGGCGACCACGATCGGCCGGTAGTAGTTGATCCCGAGGAAGTCCAGCGGCTGGGAGATCAGCTCCAGGTCGCCGTCCCGGCGGAAGTCCTGGCCGGTGATCAGCTCGCCCCAGGTCTCCTCCTCGGTGGCCGGGTAGCGGCCCGCGAGGATCGGCTCGGTCCACACCAGGTTGTGCTGGGTGTCCGCGCGGACCACCGCGGCCCGGTCGGCGGGGGAGTCGGTGGCGGGCAGGTTGCGGTCCAGGTTGAGCGTGATGCCGACCTCGCGCACCCCGGCCGCGCGCAGCGCCCGCACGGCCAGTCCGTGGGCGACCAGCAGGTGGTGGGCGGCGGCCAGCGCACCCCGGCCCTCCTTTGCACCGGGCGCGTGCCGGCCGATGGAGTAGCCGAGGAAGGAGCTGCACCACGGCTCGTTGAGGGTGATCCAGCGCGGTACCCGGTCGCCCAGGTGCTCCGCGACCACCGCCGTGTACTCGGCGAACCGCTCCGCCGTCTCCCGCACCCGCCAGCCGCCGCCCGCGGCGGAGCCGCTGCCGGACGGAGTCTCCAGGGCCTGCGGCAGGTCCCAGTGGTAGAGGGTGGCGGCCGGCTCGATGCCCGCCGCGAGCAGCTCGTCCACCAGCCGGGAGTAGAAGTCGAGCCCCTTGGGGTTCACCGCGCCCGAGCCGTCCGGCACGATCCGCGGCCAGGCGATCGAGAAGCGGTAGGAGTCCACCCCGAGGCCGCGCAGCAGGGCCACGTCCTCGGGGTAGCGGTGGTAGTGGTCGCAGGCCACGTCACCGGTGTCGCCGTTCACCACCAGCCCCGGGGTGCGGCTGTAGGTGTCCCAGATCGACGGACCGCGGCCGTCCTCCGTCGCCGCGCCCTCGATCTGGTACGAGGCGGTCGCGGCGCCGAAGACGAAACCGGGCGGGAAACCGGGGTAGTCGCTCATGCTGTGGTGCTCATCTCCGTGCTTGCGTGACGTGCGGGGTGCGGTGGTGGGTTCACTTGACGGAACCGCCGGAGATTCCGGCGGCGATGTACTTCTGGGCGAGGACGAGGAGGATCGCCGCCGGCACCGCGGACAGCACGGAGGCGGCCATCACCGAGCCCCAGTCCCCGACGTGCGCGCCGATGTACTGGTAGATGCCCAGGGTGATGGGCTTGACGTCGTCGGTGGTGTTCAGGGTGAGGGCGAACATGAAGTCGCTCCACGAGAACAGGAACGCGAACAGCCCCGACGTGATCAGCGAGTTGCGGCTCATCGGCAGCACCACCCGCACGAACGTCCGCAGCGGCCCGGCCCCGTCGATCTGCGCGGCCTCGATCACCTCGCCCGGGATCGACACCATGAACGAGCGCATCAGCACGATGGAGAACGGGATGCCCAGCGAGGCGTCCGCCAGCATCAGGCCGAAGTAGGAGTTGACCAGGCCCAGGTCGACGTAGGAGTTGTAGAGCGCGTTGGCGATGACGATGCCCGGCACCATCTGGGTGATCAGCGTGCCGAAGACGATGGTGCGCGAGCCGCGCAGCCCGAACCGCGCGAGCCCGTAGGCGGCCGGCGCCGAGATCACCAGGCAGATGGCGACCGCGCCCAGCGAGACCGCCAGCGAGGTCAGCAGGTGCCCGCCCTGGTCGCTGATCGCCTTGGAGAAGCCGGACAGGTCCGGGCTGCCCGGCACCGGGTCGACCTGGAGCAGGCCCGCGTCGGGTTGCAGCGCGGTGTTGAGCATCCAGTACAGCGGGAACAGCATCACGCACAGGATCAGAACGCCGGCGACGGTGGAGCCCCAGCGGCGCCGGGAGGCGGTGGGCGTGTGGGAGGCCATGGACGTCACTTCCCCTCGGTGCGGTTGGCCCGCAGGTAGAACACCGCGAACACGGCGGAGATCAGGATGAGTACGTTGCCGACGACGGCGCCCGCGCCGAAGTCCAGCTGAACGAAGGAGTTCTGGTATGTCAGGGTGCCCAGCGTCTGCGTGGCGTCGGCCGGGCCGCCGTCGGTCAGGGCCAGGATCAGGTCGAGGATCTTGACCGTCGACATGAAGCCGAGCACCAGGACGACGGTGACGACGGGCCTGAGCATCGGCAGGGTGACCGAGCGGAAGGTCCGCCAGGCCGAGGCGCCGTCGAGGGCGGCCGCCTCGTGCAGCTCCTTCGGGATCTCCTGGAGACCGCCGTACAGGATGACCATGTTGAACGGGATGCCGATCCAGATGTTGACCAGGATCACCGACAGCAGGGCCATCTCGGGGCTGGTCAGCCACGGCGTGTGGCCGCCGAGGCCGAGGGTGTCCAGGAACGAGTTGAGCACACCCGTGTCCTGGTCGAGGATGCGCCGCCAGACGATGCCGGAGACCACCATGGGCACCAGCCAGGGCAGCAGGATCAGCGAGCGCAGCACCCCGTCCAGCGGGAAGCGGCGGCTGAAGAAGACCGCCAGCGCCAGTCCGATGCAGAACTGCCCGAGCAGCGAGCCCGCCGTGAAGACGAGCGTGTGCCACAGGGCCTTGCCGAACAGGGCGTCCTGGAAGACGTTGGACCAGTTGTCGGCGCCGTTGAAGGGCGCCTCACCGGTGAAGAAGGTCTTCGGCGTGTAGTCCTGGAAGCTCATCACGACGTTGCGCACGAGCGGGTAGCCGAAGAACAGCAGCATGAAGACGACCGCGGGGGCGACGAACCCCCACCGGGTGAGCCTGCGCCGGCGCGCCATCCGGCCGGGGTCGGGAGCGGCGGGCGGCGTGGACGCCTTCACGGGCGTTTGCCCGGAGACGGTGGACGTGTGCATGGGCGTGGTCATGGCGGCGTACCTCAGTTCCCGCTCGTGGCCCGCTGCTGGGCGCGCTTCAGGGCGGTCTCACTGGACTGGCCGGTCAGGGCCGACTGGAAGGCGCTCTGCAGGGCGAGCGACACGCTCGACCAGCCGGCGCCGAGCTTCGCGGTCCGGGACCGGGCGACGGCCACCTGGTCGGCGAGGGAGTCCAGCTCGGGCACCTTCTCGCGCCATTCGGCGGCGGCCTTCGCGTTGGCCGGGACCATCCAGCTGTTGAGCGCGTACGTCAGCTGCTCCTTCTCGCTCGCCAGACACGCGACGATCTTCCCGGCCGTCTTCTCCCGGGCCTCGTCGCCGGTGTTGGGCACGGTCAGGACCGCGCCGCCGAGCGGGCCCACCGAGTCGTCGCCCGCCGCGGGCACCGGGATCGGCGCGATGCCCCAGTGCAGCGACGTGTCGCTGTTGAGGGTCTCCACCTGCCACGGCCCGTTGATCATCATCGCCGCGTTGCCGGCCATGAACTGGTCGTTGACGTCCGCCTGGGTCCAGTTGACCGTCGACTTCGACAGTGAACGGTCCTTGAGCAGGCTCTTCCAGTAGTCCAGGGCCTCCACGACCTTCGGACCGCCCAGGTCGGTCTCGTCGCCCCCGTTGGACCACATGAACGGCGTGAACTGGAAGACGCCGTCCTCCGCGCCGCCGGCGCTGAGAGCCAGGCCGTACCGCTTGCCCTGCGTGAGCTGCTTCGCGGTCTCGCGCAACTCGGCCCAGGTGGCGGGGACCTTCACGCCCGCCTCGTCGAGGACGTCCTTGTTGTAGAAGAGGGCCAGGGTGTTCACGGAGCGGGCCGCGCCGTAGTACGTGCCCTTGTAGGAGCCGAAGTCGACGATGCCGTCGGGGATGCCGTCGGTGCTCAGCCCGATCGTCCGCAGGTCGACCAGACCGCCCGCGTCCGCGAACGTCGGCATCTCGGACGCGTCGAACTGCACGATGTCGGGCAGCGACTTGGACGAGGCCATGCGCAGGGCCTTCGTCATCACCTGCGCCGCCGGGACGCTCTGCTGCTCGATCGTGACGCCCAGCTGCTCGCCGCAGCGGGCCATCGCCTCCGCGTCCCAGCGGTGGTACGACTCGTCGGTCGACGAGTTCATCACGGTGTACGTGTCGGCGTCGCGCTGCTGCCCGCAGCCGGCCAGTGCCGCCCCGGCGACCAGTACGGACACGGCCGTGAACGGGGCGACGACTCGGCGTGAGCGTCCTCGCCCGCGGCGCGTGGCAGCCGGAGGGTGTGCTGTCAAGGCGAGCGAGGTGAAGCGCTTCGACATGGTGCGGCCCTTGCTGTCGTACTGTCCGGCTCCGCCGCCGGACTGTTTTGTTTGATGTGATGACTAATACGTCACCGACCCACTCCCGCGCTAGAGGAAAGTGGCCCCGGTCTCCTGGTTCCGTGCGGTGAGCGATGCGTTCTCTTAGGTGATACTCCCAGCTCAGCGCGGTGGAGTGGCCGTGAACGACTCGGTGGACGGATTTGTTCTGTGTACGATCAAAACGCTGTGAGACGGCCCCCGTGCTTCCCACCCGACAGCTCCCGCCCCACCCGAGGAAGATCATGAAGTTCACCGACGGCTTCTGGCTCATCCGCGAGGGCGTGCATCTCTCGTACGCCACCGAGGTACGCGATGTACGCCCCGAATCGAAGCGCTTCACCGCCCATGCCGCCGTGAAGAAGGTGACGCGGAGGGGGGACACGCTCAACGTGCCGCTCCTCACGGTCGAGTGCTTCTCTCCCGCCGAGGGCGTCATCGGCGTCCGCGTCACCCACCACGCCGGGAAGCGCCGGCCCGGCCCCGACTTCGCCCTCGCGGGCGCGCCGGACGGCGCGGGCGAGGTGCGCCAGGACGGCGGCCTCACCGAGCTGACCAGCGGTCCGCTCACCCTCCGCCTGGACCGCGAGGGCCCCTGGGGCCTCACCTTCCACGACGCCGACGGGCGCGAGCTGACCCGCGCCGACGCCAAGGGCACCGCCTTCGCCACCACCGGGGACGGAGCGCACCACATGCTCGGCCGCCTCACCCTCGGCGTCGGCGAGCAGATCTACGGCCTCGGCGAACGCTTCACCCCGTTCGTCAAGAACGGCCAGGTCGTCGACATGTGGCAGGCGGACGGCGGCACGAGCAGCGAACAGGCCTACAAGAACGTCCCGTTCTACCTGTCCTCGCGCGGCTACGGCGTCTTCGTCAACCACCCCGGCGCGGTCTCCTTCGAGGTCGGCTCCGAGTCGGTGGGCCAGGTGCAGTTCAGCGTCGAGGACCAGACGCTGGAGTACTACGTCGTCGCCGGGCCCACGCCCAAGGACGTCCTCACCCGCTACACCGCCCTCACCGGCCGCCCCGCCCTGCCGCCGGCCTGGTCCTTCGGCCTGTGGCTCACCACATCCTTCACCACCTCGTACGACGAGGGGACGGTGACGAAGTTCGTGGACGGCATGGCCGAGCGCGGCATCCCGCTCTCCGTCTTCCACTTCGACTGCTTCTGGATGCGCGAGTACCAGTGGTGCGACTTCCAGTGGGACCCGGACGTCTTCCCCGACCCGGACGGCATGCTCGCCCGGCTCAAGGCCAAGGGGCTGAGGGTCAGCGCCTGGATCAATCCCTACATCGCCCAGAAGTCCCCGCTCTTCGACGAGGCCGCGGCCCTCGGGCACCTGGTGCGCAGGCCCGACGGTGACATCTGGCAGTGGGACCTGTGGCAGGCGGGCATGGGTCTGGTCGACTTCACCAGCCCGGCCGCCCGCGACTGGTTCGCCGGGAAGCTCAAGCCGCTGCTCGACCAGGGCGTGGACTGCTTCAAGACCGACTTCGGCGAGCGCATCCCCACCGACGTGGTCTGGCACGACGGCTCCGACCCGCAGCGCATGCACAACTACTACACGCACCTGTTCAACCGCACCGTCTTCGAACTCCTGGAGAAGGAGCGCGGTCAGGGCGAGGCCGTCCTTTTCGCCCGCTCGGCGACCGCTGGGGGCCAGCAGTACCCCGTCCACTGGGGCGGCGACTGCTGGTCGTCGTTCGAGGCGATGGCCGAGTCACTGCGGGGCGGGCTCTCCCTGTCCCTCAGCGGCTTCGGCTTCTGGAGCCACGACATCGGCGGCTTCGAGGGCACGCCCGACCCGGCGGTCTTCAAGCGCTGGCTCGCCTTCGGCCTGCTCTCCTCGCACAGCCGGCTGCACGGCTCCTCGTCCTACCGGGTGCCGTGGGAGTTCGGCGAGGAGGCGGTCGACGTCGCCCGCGGCTTCACCCTCCTCAAGCACCGCCTCATGCCCTACCTGTACGGCGTCGCCGCCGAGGCCCACCGCACCGGCATGCCGATGATGCGGCCGATGGTCCTGGAGTACCCGCACGACCCGGCCTGCCGCCCGCTGGACCGCCAGTACATGCTCGGCCCCGACCTCCTCGTCGCCCCGGTCTTCACCGAGGACGGCGAGGTCGAGGTCTACCTCCCCGCAGGCACCTGGACCCACCTGCTGACCGGCGAGCGCGTCACCGGCCCGGCCTGGCGCACCGAACGGCACGCCTACGACAGCCTGCCCCTGTACGTCAGGGAGGGCGCCGTCCTGCCGCTCGCCGCCGACGACACGCGCCCCGACGGCGACTGGCTGGACGCCCCGACCCTGCTGGTCCATCCGACCGCCGACGCCGACTACGCGGCCGAGGTCCGGGTGCCCGACCTCCTGGGCACACCGGCCGCGGCCTTCCGCGTGCGGCGCGAGGGGGACGCCCTGCGCGTCACCGCGAACGGCACCGACCGCCCCTTCACCGTCCGGATCGCGGGCGGCGGGAGCGCGGAGGGCGAAGGGGAGGTGACCGTGCCGCTGTCGTGACGCGGGGACGCGGTCAGCGGTCGAGGCCGTCCAGCGCGGTCAGGAGACGCTCCACGTCGTCCGCGCCGGTGTAGGGCGCCAGTCCGACGCGGACGGCGCCCTCGTCGCCCAGGCCCAGGCGGCGCGAGGCCTCCAGGGCGTAGAAGGACCCGGCGGGGGCGTCGACGCCCCGCTCGGCCAGCTGCCGGTACACCTCGGCCGGCCGCAGGCCCGCCACGGTGAACAGCAGGGTCGGCGTGCGCCGGGCGGCCCGCGAGTACACGGTGACGCCGTCCAGCGCGGCCAGCCCCTCCTCGATCCGCTCGCGCAGCACGTCCTCGTGGGTCTCCAGCGCGGCGAACGAGGCGACCAGCCGGTCCCGGCGCGAGCCCCGGGCCTCAGGGGCGAGCCCGGCCAGGAAATCCACCGCCGCGCTCGCCCCGGCCAGCAACTCGTAGGGCAGCGTGCCCAGTTCGAACCGCTCGGGCACGGCGTCGGCGGACGGCAGCAGCTTGTCCGGGCGCAGCGACTCCAGCACCTCGGCCCGGCCGGTCAGCACGCCCAGGTGCGGGCCGAGGAACTTGTACGGCGAGCACACCAGCGTGTCCGCGCCCGTCTCCGCCAGGTCCACCACGGCGTGCGAGGCGTAGTGCACCGCGTCGACGTGGAAGTGCGCCCCGTGCGCGTGGACCAGGGACGCCAGCGCCGGCAGGTCCGGCATGGTCCCGATCAGGTTCGACGCGGCGGTGACCGCGACCAGCCTGGTGCGCGGGCCCAGTACCGCCGCGACGTGCTCGGGCCGCAGCTCGCCCGTCGCGGGGTCGAAGTCCGCCCACCGCACGCGGGCCCCCGCCGCCTCGGCCGCCTGCACCCACGGCCGGATGTTCGAGTCGTGGTCGAGCCGGGTGACCACCACCTCGTCGCCGGGCCCCCAGCCCTTGCCCAGCGTCCGGGACAGGTCGTAGGCGAGCTGGGTGGCGCTGCGCCCGAAGGCGACCGTCTGCGGCGTGGCGGCGAGGAGGTCGGCGAGCGCGGACCGGGCCTCGGCCACGATCCGGTCGGCGTTGCGCTCGCCCTCGGTGTTGCGGCCCCGGTTGGCGAGCGGAGCGGTCAGCGCCGCGGCGATCGCGTCGATCACCGGCTGCGGGGTCTGCGTACCGCCCGGCGCGTCGAACCGCGCGGTACCGGACTTGAGGGCGGGCACGTGTGCGCGGATCGCGGCGACGTCGAGGGCCATGGGGGCAACTCCAGGATCGTGGTCCGGACGGACGGACGGACGGGGCGGTGGTCGGGCGATGCGGGCCTTCGGCCGCGGCGGCGGGGAGGTGGTGCGAACGGGGGTGTCGTTCGGTTCAGGCCGGCTCCGGGCCACGATGCCCTGGTGCCGGCCCGAGCGGGGTCCGGGGCGTGCGGCCGCAAGACGGAGGAGGGCGCCGGGGCGGAGCCCCGGCAACCGACGACAACGCCGCGGATGTGCCTGCCGGGCCCCGCGACCGCGGCACGTTCCAAACGACACCCCCTGGGTCCGCCCCGAGCCGCACCTGCGGCTCCAGTCACATGATCGCAGCCCCGGTGGGGTCGACGACAGGGGCGAAGGGGCCCTCGGCCGCGAGGCGTCCCCGGAGGACGGCGGGCCGCCACCGGCCGCGTCCTCGGCCTGCACCACGACACCGTCGCCGCCGCCCGGTCGCGCCGGGTCCGCGAACGGCTCGGCGTCCCGCTGGACGGCCCCGGCAACCGGCTCGCCCTCCAGACGGCCTGCCGTGCCCTCACCTCCCCGTGAGCAGGACGCGGCGTCAGGAGGGGGTGGCCTCGGGCCCGGCTTCCGACGGGTCCTTCTCGCGTCCGCCGGGATGCCGGTGCCGCCAGACCCAGAAGACCGTGCAGGACAGCAGCGCCCACCCGGCCAGCACCAGGAAGGGGAAGGCGTGCTGATGGCCCTGGAAGTACACCGCCGTGTGCTGGGCGTTGACCGAGGCCCCGGGCGGCAGCCACCGGCCGATCAGCCCCAGCGGCGACGGCAGCAGCGGCCAGGACACCGCGCCGCCCGAGGAGGGGTTGCCGATGATCACCATCAGGCCCCAGGTCGGCAGCATCGCCCAGCGGCCGAACAGGGTGTTGAACATGGTGAAGACCATGCCGGACACGAACATCGTGAGCGCCAGGATCAGCCACGACTCGGCGAACGGCAGGTCCAGCGCGCCCAGCAGCCAGTCCACCGTGGCGGCGATGGCGAATCCGCCCAGCAGCGCGTAGGCCACCGTGAACAGGATGCGCTCGACCGGGGTGAGCGAGCGCGCGTGCACGCTCAGCTGGATCGCCCCGACGAAACCGATGATCACGGCGGCCAGTGAGATGTAGAAGATGGCCAGGCCGCGCGGGTCGCCCTCCTGGAGGGGGTTGACGTCCCGGACGGTGACCTGGACGCCGAGCTTCTCGCCCACGGCCGGCGCCGTCTGCGAGAGCAGCTCCGCGACCGACGAGCCGGACGCGCCGGACACGTCGAGAACGGCCCGCCGCCCGTCCTCGCGCAGCTCGAAGACCGCGAACACCTCCTGCTGCTCGATCGCCTCGTGGGCCGCGGCACGGGTCCGGTACGGATGCACCTTCACCGAGGTGTCGAGCGCCTTCTCCAGGCCGAGCAGGTAGGCCTGTCCGCCCGCCTTCTCGTAGGAACCGACCACGGCCGTGGGGATCAGCCGCGGTGTCGGGTTCGCCATCGAGTAGGTGTACGAGCCCGCGAAGAGACCCGCCGCGGCCGCGAGGATCAGCACCAGCACGGTGGCCGGCCAGAACGGCGACTGCCGGAAGGCGGACCACCGGCCGCGCGCCGGGGGACCGCCTTCGGTGTCCTGGGACGTGTGCGCCATGTCCGGGCGGGGTCAGGCGTGGACCAGCGGAGTGTCCACGAGGTGTTCCGCCACGAACCACGCCTGGAGTTCGTTGGTGCGCAGGACCTCCGAGACCAGGAGGTCGTTGGTGCCGTCGTCCCCGTACTCCTGGGTGCGGGCCGCCGCGTCGTGACACTCGGTCAGGATCAGCTCGTGCGCCTCCAGCAGCCGCGACAGCATCGACGGCACCTCCTCGACCCCGTCCGGCGGACGCGGCACGGTGGTGATCTCGGCGACGTGCCGGGGATCGCCCACCGCGACGCCGCCCAGCGTCTGGACGCGCTCGGCGACGGTGTCGATCAGTTCCAGCTGCTCGCCGGCGTGCTTGTCGAGGAGCAGGTGCAGTTGGTAGAACGTCGCCCCGCGCATCAGCCAGTGGTACTTCTTGTACAGGTCGTGCAGGATCCGGGTGTCCGCGAGGACCTTGTTGAGCCGCTGGCAGGAGTAGAGGCGGGTCTCCATGGTCAGGGCCACGGGGAACTGCTTGACGGTGCCGTACTCCTGGATGGTCCGGCCCCGCTGGTGCAGCCAGGGCTGGCTGCCGTCCGACCGGTGCTCCGCGGGCGACGAGGGATTCGGCTTCGGGGAACTCACGCCTGGACTCCTTCTGGAGACGACTGGAGAACGGGCCCGGGCGTCACCGCCGGCCCCGCTTCCCCCCGCGCCAGTCGACCAGCCGCACGCCCCGCCCGCAAACGGTGGGGGTTGTCCGGGCTATGGCTCCCCGCCTATTGTCTGCGCTGTTGAAAGCGCTTTCTATCGGTGGTGTCCGGGTCCCGTGCGCCGCCGTCCGAGGAGGACCGCATGTCCGCAGAGGAGGACCGCACGCCGCCGGGCCCCGTCCGCCGCAGGGTCGCCGTGGTCGGCACCGGCGCCATCGTCACCGGCGGCCACCTGCCGGCCCTCGCCGCCCACGCCGACCGCACCGAACTGGTCGCCGCCGTCGACGTGGACCCCGCGCGGCTCGACGCCTTCCGTGCGCAGGTGCCAGGCGACATCGCCGGGTACGCGTCGACGCGGGCCATGCTGGACGACGTACGCCCCGACCTCGTCCTTGTCGGCACGCCGCCGTCCCTGCACCGGGAGCAGACGGTGGCCGCGCTGAAGGCGGGCGCCTGGGTGCTGTGCGAGAAGCCGTTGTGCCTCTCCCTCGCCGAGTACGACGACATCGCGGCGGCCGAGGAGGCGTCCGGCGCGTACGCGTCCGTGGTCTTCCAGCACCGGTACGGCTCCGGGGCCGCGCACGCCCGCGAGCTGATCGCGAGCGGCGAGCTGGGCGCCCCGCTCGTCGCCCACTGCCAGACCACCTGGCACCGCGACGCCGCCTACTACGCGGTGCCCTGGCGCGGACGCTGGTCCACCGAGGGCGGCGGCCCGACCATGGGCCACGGCATCCATCAGTACGACCTGCTGCTGCATCTGCTGGGCCCCTGGGCCGAGATCAGGGCCATGGCCGCGCGTCTGGTCCACGACACCGAGAGCGAGGACGTCTCCACCGCCCTGGTGCGCTTCGAGAGCGGCGCCCTCGCCACCGTCGTCAACAGCGTGCTCTCGCCGGACGAGACGAGCCGGATACGCGTCGACTGCGCCGACGCGACGGTCGAGTTGACCCACCTGTACGGACACCGCAACGACGACTGGACCTACACCCCGGCCCGGCACGTCGCCCGCGAGCGTGCCGCCGCCTGGCGTACGCCGCCCGCCGACGTGCCCAGCTCCCACACGGCGCAGCTCGGCGCCGTGCTGGACGCCTGGGACGCCGGTGTCCGGCCGCCCGGCAGCGGCCCGCAGGCGCGCGCCACGCTGGAGTTCGCCGCGGCCCTGTACAAGGCGGCGTTCACCGGACGGCCGGTCCGTGCGGGCGAGATCACTCCCGGCGATCCGTTTCACCTCGCCATGCACGGCGGGGATCCGGATCGGCTGCCAGGAGAACGCGCGTAGCGTCACAAGAACGGGGTGTTCACGACGAGTTGGGCCGTCGGAGGTGTGAACGGGTGGTCCAGGTGCGCATCATCTTGTCATGAACCTGCGGCCCGAGTGGCGGGTCGCAGCCTCATGGAGGTGTGGGATGCACCGCAGACTCGCCACCGGACTCAGTGCCGCCGCGCTGGCCGTGACCACCGTCGTCGCCACCGCCGCGACCGCCGACGCCGTTCCCTCCGACAAGACACAGGTACTCGCGAGCTGGACGCAGACCAGCGCGTCCAGTTACAACGCCTGGAACGCCGCGCGCGCCGACAAGTCCGCGTGGTCCGCCTACGGATTCGACTGGACCACCGACTACTGCTCCACCTCGCCGGACAACCCGTTCGGCTTTCCCTTCAGCACCTCCTGCGCACGACACGACTTCGGCTACCGCAACTACAAGGCCGCGGGGACCTTCGACGCCAACAAGTCCCGGATCGACAGCGCCTTCTACGAGGACCTCAAGCGCGTCTGCGCCGGGTACGGCGGCGCCACCAAGACCGCCTGCAACAGCACCGCGTGGACGTACTACCAGGCGGTGAAGGTGTTCGGTTGACGGGACACCGCCGCGAGCGCCGCGGCGGCGCTGGCGATGCCCAGGACGGCGCCCGCGGCAACGTCACCGGGATAGTGCACGCCGGTGTGGACCCGGGAGTAGCCCACGGCGCTCGCCAGCGCGCCGAGCGGCACGGCGGCCTCGGGCAGGACCACGCCGACGGCCGTGGCGAACGCGACCGCCGCGGCCGTGTGCCCTGACGGGAACGACGCCGACGCGGGCATGGGCACGTACCGGTCCGTGGTCACCCGCGCCGCCTCCCGGTCCGGTCGCGCCCGGTGCACCAGGTGCTTGCCGAGCAGGTTCGTCGAGGCCGACGCCACGGCGACCGCCGCCACGCCGACGAGGGCCGCCCGCCGCGCCCGCGCTCCGCTCAGCGAGAGCGCGGCGGCGATCCCGAGGGAGACCTTCGAATGGTCGGCGGCGTGGGACAGGCGCCGCAGGGCCCGGTCGAGGGCGGGCGTGGACGTGGCGGCCACCGCCGCGTACAGGGCGCCGTCCACGGCCCGCAGTTCGGCGAGCACGGCGGCGAGGGCCCGCCCGCGCTCCGGCATCCGGCCCGCGGCCGGCCCGAGCGGGCCCCGCGTGTCGCCGTCGGCGTTGGTCGGTCCGGTCATGGGCTCCTGCTCCGCGGGGAGACGGGACCCGAACCATCCTGCTCGCCCCCGGCCCTGCCGGCGCGCGGGCGGACCCGTCCGGGGGACGGGGGACGGCGCGCCGGGGGCGGCAGCACCGAGCCGCCGGACCGGTCTGCTCCCTGGGCGGCTGCCCTTCGCAGGTGGCGGTGCGGCGGCCCGGTGGCGGGTCAGGCCGTGGCCTTGAAGCCCCGTAGCCGCAGGCTGTTGCCCACGACGAAGACGGAGGAGAAGGCCATGGCCGCTCCGGCGATCATGGGGTTGAGCAGTCCCGCCGCCGCGAGCGGCAGGGCGGCGAGGTTGTAGGCGAAGGCCCAGAACAGGTTGGACCTGATGGTGCCGAGCGTCCTGCGGGCCAGCCGGATGGCGTCGGCGGCGGTGCGCAGGTCACCGCGGACCAGGGTGAGATCGCCCGCCTCGATGGCGGCATCCGTGCCGGTGCCCATGGCGAGCCCCAGGTCGGCCCGGGCGAGCGCGGCGGCGTCGTTGACACCGTCGCCGACCATGGCCACCGAGCGTCCCTCGCTCTGAAGGCGTTCGACGACGGCCACCTTGTCCTGCGGCAGGACCTCGGCGACGACGTGCTCGGCGTCGATGCCGACCTCGCGCGCGACGGAGGCGGCCACCGCCTCGTTGTCGCCGGTCAGCAGCATCGGCGTCAGGCCGAGGGCGCGCAGCCGGGTGATCGCCTCGGGGCTGGTGTCCTTGACCGCGTCGGCGACCTCCAGGACCGCGCGCGCCTCGCCGTCCCAGGCGACGGCGATCGCGGTGCGGCCGGCCCGCTCCGCCTCGGCCTTGGCCCCGGCCAGCCGCGCGGGCAGTTCCACGGCCCACTCGGCGAGCAGCTTCTCGCGGCCGACCAGAACCGCGTGCCCGTCGACGACGCCCTGGACACCGAGACCCGGGACGCCGGTGAAGTCCTCGGGGACGGGCAGCGCGCCGACCCGCTCGGCGGCGCCCGCGGCCACCGCCCGGGCGATCGGGTGCTCCGAGGCGTGCTCCAACGCCCCGGCCAGCCGCAGGACTTCGGTCTCCTCGGCATCTGTGGCGGTGTGCACGGCGAGCAGGGTCATGCGGCCGGTGGTGACGGTGCCGGTCTTGTCGAGGACGACGGTGTCGACCCTGCGGGTGGACTCCAGGACCTCGGGGCCCTTGATGAGGATGCCGAGCTGGGCGCCGCGCCCGGTGCCGACCAGCAGCGCGGTCGGGGTGGCGAGGCCCAGGGCGCAGGGGCAGGCGATGATCAGGACGGCGACGGCCGCGGTGAACGCGGCCGTCGGTCCGGAGCCGTTGCCGATCCAGAAGCCGAGGGTGGCCAGAGAGAGGGCGATGACGACGGGGACGAAGACACCGGAGACGCGGTCGGCGAGCCGCTGGACGGCCGCCTTGCCGTTTTGGGCGTCCTCGACCAGCTTCGCCATCCGCGCCAGCTGGGTGTCCGCGCCGACCCGGACCGCCTCGACCGTCAGCCGGCCGCCCATGTTCATGGTCGCTCCGGTGACGCCGTCGCCGACGCCGACCTCGACCGGGACGGACTCGCCGGTGAGCATCGACGCGTCGACGGCCGAAGTGCCCTCGACGACCGTGCCGTCGGTGGCGATCTTCTCCCCCGGGCGGACCAGGAAACGGTCGCCGGCCTTCAGCTCCCCGACCGGGACCTGCTCCTCACGGCCCTCCCGGATGACGGTGACGTCCTTGGCGCCCAGCTCCAGCAGGGCCCTGAGCGCGGCACCGGCCTTGCGCTTGGACCGTGCCTCGAAGTAGCGCCCGGCGAGGAGGAAGGCGGTCACCCCGGCCGCGGCCTCCAGGTAGATGTTCGCGGAGCCGTCGCCGCGGGCGATGGTGAGTTCGAAGGGGTGGGTCATGCCGGGAGTGCCCGCGGTGCCGAGGAACAGGGCCCACAGCGACCACAGAGACGCCGCCGACGTGCCGACCGAGACCAGGGTGTCCATGGTGGCCGCGCCGTGGCGGGCGTTGGTGAACGCGGCCTTGTGGAAGGGCCAGGCCGCGTACGTCACCACGGGGGCCGCCAAGGTCAGCGACAGCCACTGCCAGTAGGTGAACTGCAACGCCGGCACCATCGCCATCGCGATCACGGGGACCGCCAGCACCACGGCGGTCACCAGCCGCTGCCGGAGCGGCCGCAGTGCGTCGTCCGGCTCGGCGCCCTCCGCGCCGCTCGCGGGCTCGGCCCGGGCCGGCTCCGGTGGGCGGGCCGTGTACCCGGTGGCCTCGACCGTGGCGATCAACTCCGGGACGGACACGTCACCGGTACGGAAGATCCTCGCCTTCTCCGTCGCGTAGTTGACGGTGGCGGTGACTCCGTCGAGCCGGTTGAGCTTCTTCTCGATCCGGGCGGCGCACGAGGCACAGGTCATGCCGCCGATGGCGAGCTCCACCTCGGCTGGTGCGCTGGTCGTGCCGGTGGTCATGGGTGCTCCTGATGAGAGGGACGTCGGCCGGGATCCGGCGATGCGGGTCCCGGTGTGCGGCGGGGGGCGCGGGTCGGTCGGACACGACCGGTCAGCTCGTAGCCTGCTTCGCCGACCACCCGGGCGATCACGGCGTCGTCCGGTGCCGCGGTGGCCGCGACGGTGACCCGTCCGCTGTCGAATCGCGCGACTGTTCCGATACGGGGCGGGGGTATCCGACCCGGCGCAGTCATGTATACCCCTAGGGGGTATGTGACGCAAGTGTTCCCGCCGCTTGACCAGGTACCCCCCGGGGGTATCGTGAGGTGCAGGGAGGTCTTCGCGTTCCCCTCGGAGACCCGTGATCGAGGAGACGACCGTCATGCACACCGGACTGAGGATCACCGCGTTCGCCGCCGCCCTGGCCGCGACCTTCGGCACCGCCTACGGCGTCGGCGCGGGAGTGGACCCGATCGTCGCGGACGGCGCACCCGCGCCCCACGACGGGCACGGCGAACGGGACGACGAGCATGCGGAGGTGCCGCGGCCGGACGGGGGCGGCGGTCACGGGGGACACCAGGACACCCCGGCCGGCGGTCTGCAGGTCTCCGAGGACGGCTACACCCTCGACCTCGCCACCCCGCACGTCACCGCCGGACAGCGCGGCGAACTGCGCTTCACGGTCCGGGACGCGGGCGGCGCGGCGGTCACCGCGTACCAGCGGGAGCACGACAAGGAGCTCCACCTCGTCCTGGCCTCACGCGACCTGGTCACCTACCGCCACCTGCACCCCACCCGCGCAGCCGACGGCACCTGGAGCACCCCCGTCGACCTGCCCGCGGCGGGCGGCTACCGCGTCTTCGCCGACTTCACCCCGGCGGGCAAGGACGCCAGGAACCTCACCCTCGGCGCCGACCTGGCCGCCTCCGGCCGCTACGAGCCGGCGCGGCTGCCCGCCCCGAACCGCACCGCCCGGGTCGACGGCTACCAGGTGGCACTCGCCGGTTCCCTGCGACCGGGCAAGGCGAGCGAGCTGAAACTGACGGTGACCCGCGACGGCGAACCCGTCAACGACCTCCAGCCCTACCTCGGTGCCTACGGCCACCTCGTCGCCCTGCGCTCCGGCGACCTCGCGTACCTGCACGTCCACCCGAACGGCGAACCCGGCGACGGCACCACGGAACCCGGCCCGGAGATCTCCTTCACGGCCACCGCACCCAGTGGCGGCACCTACCGTCTCTTCCTCGACTTCCGGCACCGCGGCGAGGTGCGCACCGCGGTGTTCACCGTACGCGCCGGGTCGGTGCCGGGCGCGGACGAACCCGCCCCGGCAGGCACGCCGGAGCACTCCGGCGGCCACGGTCACTGAACCGCACCGTCGCCGGCGGGCCCTCAGGCCGTGACGACCCGGACGCCCGCGTCCTCGAACCGGCGCACCAGCTCCGGGTCAGCCGCGCCGTCCGTCACCAGGGTGTTCACCGACTCGGTCGCGCAGATCCGGGCGAACGCCCGTCGGCCCAGCTTGCTGGAGTCGGCGGCCACGACCACCCGCTCGGCGCGCTCGCACAGCAGCCGGTTGATCGCGGCCTCCGCCTCGTCGTGGGCGGCCGCGCCGTGCGCGACGTCGAAGGCGACGACGCCCAGCACGGCCACGTCGAGCGTCACCTGGCCCAGCACCCCGTCCGCGAGCGGACCGATCAGCTCGTACGACTGAGCCCGGGCCACACCACCGGTCACCACGATCTTGAACTGGGGCCGCACGGCCAGCTCGTTGGCGATGTTGAGGGCGTTGGTGACCACGGTCAGCGCGGGGGTGCCGGAGGCCAGGTCAGCGCGCACGGCCAGGGCGCGCGCCACTTCCGTGGTGGTCGTGCCCCCGGTCAGTCCCACCGCCTCGCCGGGCGCCACCAGCGCCGCGACCGCCTGGGCGACGCGCTGCTTCTCCGACGCCCGGCGGGCCGTCTTGTAACGCAGCGGCAGTTCGTACGACACCCCGTGCACGACCGCGCCACCGCGCGTGCGCACCAGCATCTGCTGCTCGGCGAGCCGGTCGAAGTCGCGGCGGATCGTCGCGGCCGAGACCTCCAGCTCGGTCGCCGCCTCCTCGACGTCGAGCCGGCCGCGCTCGACGAGCAGCTCCAGCAGCGCCTTCCAGCGGGCGTCGCGCGACATCCGCGCCTCCGTTCCTCGACCCCCGCCGACCCTAGCGCACCGCACGGTTCGTCCTGTTGCTTGATTGTGCTTGAAAGCTCGCTATATCTTGCAGGAACAATCAGCCTGTGTTCGGGGAGAGTGCGACATGACGTACGTCGAGGACGAGCTCAACAGCCAGCCCGAGTGCTGGACACGCGCCGCGGCCCGGGCGGCGGACCACGCGCCGGTGCTGCCGGCGGCGGGGGAGCGGGTGGCGATCGTCGGATGCGGCACCTCGTACTTCATGGCGCAGGCGGCGGCGGCCCTGCGCGAGGACGCGGGCCTGGGGGAGACGGACGCGTTCGCCGCCTCCGAGTTCCCGCGGGGCCGCCGGTACGACCGGGTCGTCGCCCTCACTCGGTCCGGCACCACCACCGAAGTGCTGGCGCTGCTTGCCGAGTTGAAGGGCCGCACGCAGACCGTCGCGCTCACCGCCGACCCGGGGACGCCGGTCATGACCGCCGCCGACGACCTGGTCGTCCTCGACTTCGCCGACGAGCGGTCCGTCGTGCAGACGCGGTTCGCGACCACCGCGCTCACCCTGCTCCGCGCCCACCTGGGCCTGCACACCGACGCCGTCGTCGCCGACGCCCGCACCGCGCTCGCCGTCGAACTGCCCGAAGGGCTCGTCGAGCGCACCCAGTTCACCTTCCTCGGCCGGGGCTGGACCGTCGGACTGGCCAACGAGGCCGGGCTGAAGATGCGCGAGGCCTCCCTGTCGTGGACCGAGGCCTACCCGGCGATGGAGTACCGGCACGGCCCCATCAGCATCAGCACCGCGGGCACGGCCACCTGGATGTTCGGCGAGGCGCCCGAGGGGCTGGCCGAGCAGGTCCGGGAGACCGGCGCGATGTGGGTGCCCGGCGAGCTTGACCCGCTGGCCGAACTGGTCCGCGCCCAGCGGCTGGCCGTGGCCGTCGCCGCCGCCCGCGGCCTCGACCCGGACCGCCCGCGCCATCTGACCCGCTCGGTGATCCTCGCCCCGTGAGGCCCGCCTCGTGGGCCCCGCCCCGTGAAGGCCGTCCCGTGGGCCCGCCTCGTGAGGCCCGCCCCGTGAAGGGCGCCCCCCGAGGCCCGCCCCGTGAAGCCCGCCCCGTGAAGGGCGCCCCCCCGAGGCCCGCTCCCGAAGCCCGTCCCCTACGCCCGGATAGGACAGACCGTGCCCCTCGCCACCACCGGCGACCTGGTCGGACGTGCCGCCGCCGCGCGCTCCGCGGTCGCCGCCTTCAACGTCATCACCCTGGAGCACATCGAGGCCGTCGTCGCGGGCGCCGAGTCCGCGCGGATGCCCGTCGTCCTCCAGGTCAGCGAGAACGCCGTCAAGTACCGCTACGGCCGCCTGCTGCCCCTGGCCCGCGCGGCCGTCGCCGCCGCCGAGAGCGCCGCCGTGCCCGTCGCCCTGCACCTCGACCACGTCCAGAGCGACGGCCTGCTGCGACAGGCCCCGGACGCCGGGTTCAGCTCCGTGATGTACGACGCCGCCCGGCTGCCGTACGCGGACAACCTCGCGGCGACCCGGGCCGCCGCCGACTGGGCCCACGCCCAGGGGCTGTGGATCGAGGCCGAGTTGGGGCAGGTCGGCGGGAAGAACGGCGCACCGCCGCTCGACGCCCACGCCCCCGGTGCCCGCACCGACCCCGCCGAGGCCCGCGCCTTCGTGGCCGACTCCGGCGTCGACGCCCTGGCCGTCGCCGTCGGCAGCTCCCACGCCATGACGACACGCACCGCGGCCCTCGACCACGACCTGCTCAAGGCGCTGTCCGGCACCCTGGACGTGCCCCTCGTCCTGCACGGTTCCTCCGGCGTCCCGGACGACGAGCTCGCCGCGGCCGTCGCGGGCGGCATCGCCAAGGTCAACGTCGGCACCGCCCTCAACATCGCCATGACCGGCGCGATCAGGGAGCACCTGGCCGCCCGGCCCGACGCGGTGGACTCGCGCGACTACCTCACCGCGGGGAGGGAGGCCATGGCCCGCACGGTGACGACGCTCATCCAGGTGGTCGCCAGGACCGCGCCCCCTCCCGCGGCCACCCCGTCCGCTACTCCTTGACCGCCCTCAGCACCACGAACTTCCGGTCGCCCGCGACCAGCCGGCTGTTGCCGAACAGGCGCCGCAGCGTGACGTGGTACCCCAGGTGCCGGTTGCCGACCACCCACAGTTCGCCGCCGGGGCGCAGCGCCCGCCGCGCCCCGGTGAACATCCGGTGGGCCGTCGCGTCCGTCGTCGCCTGGTGGGAGTGGAACGGCGGGTTGTTGAGCACCAGGTCGACACTGCCGTCCGGCACCCCGGCCAGCCCGTCGCCGAGGCGGAACTCCGCCCGGCCCGGGGCGCCGTTCGCCCGGTACGTCGCCTCGGCCGAGGCCACGGCCTGGAACGACTCGTCGGTGAACAGCACCTCGGCGTCCGGATCGGCCAGCGCCACCGCCGTACCGACCACACCGTTGCCGCAGCCGAGGTCCACGACCCGCCGGAAGGCCCCGGGGCCTGGCAGGTGCCGGAGGAAGAAGCGGGTGCCGATGTCGAGCCGGTCGGCACAGAAGACCCCCGCGTGGTTGACGACGGGGCGGCCGGAGAGAGGCCCCACGTCGTCGGGGAGCCGGTAGCCGAGCGGCCAGGGGTTGGCCGGCCGCTCCAGCGCGGGGTCGGGCTCCGAGAAGATCAGCCGGGCCTTCTTCACCGCCAGCGAGGTCCGGGTCGGCCCGACGATCCGCTCGAACAGCCGGAGCGTCGAGGTGTGGATCTCCTTCACCATCCCGGTGCCCACCACGACCGTGCCCTCGTGCAGCGCGGGCGCCAGCCGCAGCAGCTGGTCCTCCAGCAGCGCCAGGCTCTTCGGCACCCGCACCAGCAGTACGTCGACGCGGTCCGGCGGCGGGTCCTGCGTGGTGAGCAGGCGCACCGCGCCGGGTGCGGCGCCGGCCCGCTCCAGGTTGGCCCGCGTCGCCTCCCGGGCGAGGTACGAGTCGGTGATCTGTACCGGCCGGTGCGCCGCGAGCGCCGTCACCAGCGCTCCCCAGCGGTCGCCGACGACCACGACCGTGCCGTCGAGCGGCACCTCCCGCTCGGCGAGGTGCCCCAGCAGGTACTCGTCGGACGCGTCCCAGGCACGCAGCCGGTCCCGCGGGTCCTCCGGATAGCGGGACAGCACGTGCTCGCCCCAAGGCGTCGCCATCCGGCCGTCGCGGTCGCCGCGGTCGCGCGCACCGCGGTCGTCCGCGCCGCGTTCGCCGGGGCCGGAGGTGTTGGTGCTGCGGTGGTTCGTACCGGGGCCGCTCGTGCTGCGGTGGTTCGTGCTGCGGTCGTTCATCGTGTGCCCAGGCTAGCCGAGCGCAGCTCAGCGCCGGTCGCGGCGGTGAGGCGGGGCGCGGAGGCACGATGGGGGCATGGACGCCGAGCTGTTCCCCAGGACCCCGACCGTGATCGCGCCCGGTGCCGTCCACGTGCCGGACTGGCTGGACGCGAAGGCGCAGCGCGAGCTGCTGGACGCCTGCCGCGACTGGGCCCGTCCCCCGGCGGGACTGCGCACGGTGCGCACCCCGGGCGGCGGCACCATGACCGCCCGGCAGGTCTGCCTCGGCCGGCACTGGTACCCGTACGGCTACGCCTCCACCGCGGTCGACGGCGACGGCGCCCCGGTCAAGCCCTTCCCCGCCCGGCTCGACGATCTCGCCCGCCGTGCGGTGACCGACGCGCTGGGCACCGAGGCGGTGGCACCGGCGCCGTACGACATCGCACTGGTCAACTTCTACGACGCCGACGCGCGCATGGGCATGCACCGCGACGCCGACGAGCGGTCCGACGCCCCCGTGGTCTCCCTGAGCCTCGGTGACACCTGCGTCTTCCGCTTCGGCAACCCCGAGACCCGCACCCGCCCCTACACCGACATCGAGCTGCGCAGCGGCGACCTGTTCGTCTTCGGCGGCCCTTCCCGGCTCGCGTACCACGGCGTCCCGAGGGTGCACCCGGGCACCGCACCGCCCGGGTCGGGACTCACCGGACGGCTGAACATCACGCTCCGGGTCAGCGGGCTCTAGGACGCGTCCCGCGCGGGCCGGAAGATCGCGGTGCTCCTGGACGTTGGCTGCATGCATGAAGATCAGCGAGGCGTCCAGAGCCAGCGGTGTGAGCGCGCGATCGTTGCGGCACTACGAGGCCGAGGGCTTGATCGTCCCCGGCCGTTTCGGCAACGGGTTCCGTGACTACTGCCAGTCGACCGTCGACCGGGTGCTCGTCATCCGCTCGCTGCTGGAGTCCGGGCTGCCCGTGCGACTGATCAGGGAAGTCCTGCCCGGCCTCGCCGACGGATCCGGCGCCGGCACCGGTGTGATGTGCGAGGAGTTCCTCCGCGAGGTGCAGAGCCATCGCGATCGGCTCGCTGCCCGCATCGCCGTGCTCAGCGATCAGCAGGCCGCACTCGACGCCTACCTGCGAGAGGCCCGCCGTACTGATCTCTGACGGCCGCTTGACCTTGACGCAAGTGTCAAGCTCCTACGGTCGGATGCATGGACATCGACGAGCCGCAGAACACCGTCGGGCAGACCGTACGGGCGCTGGTGCAGCACTCGCACCGGGGACCGGGGGACCTGGCTCTCACGGCTGATCACCGCCGCCCCGACCCGGGGCCCGGCGAGTACCTGATCCGCGTCGGCGCCGCCGGGGTCAACTTCGCCGACGTCCTGCAAAGCAACGGCGCCTACGGAGGAGGGCCACAGGCTCCCTACGTGGCGGGTTTCGAGGCCGCCGGCGAGATCGTGGCGGTCGGCCCGGACGTGGCGACCGCGCTGCAGCCCGGCACCCACGTGGTCGGAACCGGGCCGGGCGCCTTCGCGCAGTACATGACGATGCCGGCCGCGAGTGTGCTTCCCGTGCCGTCCGGCTGGAGCGACGCCCAAGCCCTCGGCCTGGTGCTGAACTGGGCCACCGCCCTGGCGGCACTGAAGCCGCTGGGCGAGATCAAGACGGGTGAGGCCGTCCTCGTGCACGCCGCGGCCGGCGGCGTCGGGCAGGCCGCCGTCCGCCTCGCCCGCCACTACGGCGCGCGCGTGATCGCCACGGCCTCACCGGAGAAGCACCACACCGTCGAAGAGCTCGGCGCCGACGAGGTCCTGGACAGCCGGCGCCCCGATCTGGCCGACGAGATCATCCGCCTGACCGGCGGTGTCGATCTGGTCCTGGAATCAGTGGGACGGACCACGTTCGAGACCAGCCTGTCCGTCGCCAGACGCTTCACCGGACGCGTCGTCGTCTTCGGCGCCGCCTCCGGCGACGCCACCCTCACCACCCACGACCTGGTCTTCACCCACCCGGTCCAGGTCAAGGGGCTGCACATCGGTGCACTGGCGGTCGCGGCCCCGTCCCTGTACCAGTCGTTGCTCGTCGAGATCGAGAGCCTGATCGCCGAGGGCGTGTACCCACCCGGCACTCCCCACGTGCATCCCCTGGCCGAGGGCCCGGCAGTGCTGCGGCGACTCGAAGCGGGCCGGACCCGGGGCAAGCTCGCCCTCGACCCCTGGCGCTAGGAACGCCTGCGCCGGGCGGGCCCAGTCGGGCTCAACGGCCGTTCGGGTGTGCGCCCATGGGGCGAGGCAGTGGCTGACGCCAGTCGCCCTGCGTCCTCAGGAGAAGGTGGCGGGTGAGGAGGCGTACTTCGTCCCACGCCGGATCCGTGAGCAGGGCGCCGGCCCAGAGGCCGACGCGGCATGCGGCATCGATCTCGCCGACGCAACGGCCGATCGCCTGGAAGCCGCGCAGATCCTCGGGCCCGAACGCCCCGCGCTCCGTGAGTCCTTCAGCGAGGGAGCAGATGAGCTCCACCTCCTCGACGACCTCCTTCGTCTCCACGTCCCGCTCGCCCACCCAGGCAAGCTGATCAGGAGTCTCGGCCGCGAAGAGGGCCAAGCCATGCAGCGACCAGTCGCGAAGTTTCGCATCGCCGAGATCGTTCATCCGTGCAGGATCGCACGCGCAGTTCCCTTGCCCGAGGCCGGACGGAGAACGCGTCCGTCGCTGCGGGTACGGCGGGGCCTGGGCGACCGGGCCACGCCCGGAGGTGTTGCCAGGCCCACCCCGGCAGGGGTGCTGAGCCGCTGGTGGGCTCCGCGGGCCGCTCATAGCGTCGGAGCATGACGGATTCCACGAACGAACAGCGAACGGGAACCTCCAGGCGGACGGCCCTGCGCGGTCTGGGGCTCGCGGTGGGTGCCACGGCCCTCTCCGGCGGGGTCGGAGCATCGCGAGCGGCGGCTGAGCCACGTCGTGGGTCCACCACCTACGTGCTGGTGCACGGCACCCACAGTGCCGGCGCGTTCTGGATGCCGATCGCGCGGGAGTTGACGCTCCGGGGGTACCGCGTCGTCATGGTGGACCAGCCGCGGCACGGCACGGAGGCCTTCCTCCCGGAGTCGTACCAGCGGCAGGACCTCGAAGCGATGGCGGCCGAGCCCTCCCCGCTGATGGGCCTCGGGCTGGACGACTACGAGGCGCGCGTCACGGGGGTCGTGCGGCGCGCGGCGAGGAACGGCCCGGTGGTGCTGGTCGGGCACAGTCTGGGGGGCGTGTCGGTCAGCCGCGTCGGCAACGCCGTCCCGCACCTGCTTCACCACATCTGCTACATGGCCGCCTTCTGCCCCAGCCGTGCCCTGCCCACAGCGGACGCCTGCACGGCGGCACCCGAGAACGCCGACGCCGTCAGTCCGGTCGAGCTGACGGTGGGCGACCCGGACCGCCTCGGCGTGCTGCGGCTGAACTTCCGGACAGGCGAGCGTCGTGAACTCGCCCTGCTCAAGGAGATGATCTGCGCCGATTACCCGGAAGCCGACTTCCGCCGGGTACTGGCCGGCATGCAGACCGATGAGCCCGTCGCCGCCTACGCGGGTCGAGCCGTCGGCCGAGCCGAGAGCTGGGGACGCGTTCGCCGCACCTACCTGCGCTTCGGCAGAGACCGGACGATAGCCACCGCACTCCAGGACCGGATGGTCGCGGAAGCCGACGCGCTCACCCCCGGCAACCGTTTCCGCGTACACGACTTCCCGGAGGCGTCCCACGTGGGCCCTCTGGACCCCGCTCCCGTCACAGCCGTCCTGGACACTCTCGCGGCGTAGGCGCAGCCCGGTCGTGAGCACCTCCGCCTCCCACTCGGGTCAGTGTGCCTCCTCCAGGACCAGCCAAGTGATCGTGGCACGGAACTCCCGCAGGGCCGGGCGGGGTGGTCGTGCTGGGCGTCCGGACCCGGATCCGGGAGGAGCGTCCTGGGCCCGCACCGCGGGCGGATCATGGGAGACTCCCCCTCATGAGCGGCAAGGCGGACCCCCGGGCGGCGGGGGAAGGGACCACCTCGAGGACGCGGCTGGACCGGGGGCGCGGTGCGCTCGGACCCGCGTTGGAGCTGGTGCACACCGGCCGCGCCCCCACCCGGGCCGTCCTCACCGCGGAACTGGGGGTGACCCGCGCCACGGCGGGCGCGGTGGCCGCGGAACTGGAGGCGCTCGGCCTGATCCGGGTGGACGCCCGGCCCGGGGCGGCGGCCGGGTCCCAGGGCCGCCCCTCGCACCGCCTGTCGGTCGCCGAGGACGGGCCCGTCGCCCTCGCCGCCCAGATCCACGCCGACGGTTTCCGCGCGGCCCTGGTCGGTCTCGGCGGCCGGATCGTCGCCACCGCACCCGGCTGCGAGGTCGTCGACGCCGACCCGGCGAAGGTGCTGGGCTCCGTCGTCGAGGCGGGCGCGGAACTCCTGAGCCGGACCGGGCGCCGCTGCGTCGGCGCGGGACTCGCCGTGCCGTCGGCCGTCGCGGAACCGGAGGGCCTGGCCCTGAACCCGCTGCACCTGGCCTGGCCGGCCGGCGCCCCGGTGCGGGAGATCTTCGCCCGGCAGGTGCGGGCCGCCGGGATCGAGGGCCCCGCCTTCGCCGCCAACGACGTCAACCTCGCGGCCCTCGCCGAGCACCGCCACGGCGCCGGACGCGGCGCGCGCGACCTGCTGTGCGTGGCCACCGGCCACCGCGGGGTCGGCGGTGCGCTGGTCCTCGACGGCCGCCTGCACACCGGCAGTTCCGGTCTCGCCCTGGAGGTCGGCCACCTCGCCGTCAACCCCGAGGGGCGCCCCTGCCACTGCGGCAGCCGGGGCTGCCTCGACGTGGAGACCGACCCGCTGGCCTTCCTCACGGCCGCCGGACGCGAGCCGGGCCCCGACGTGTCACTGCTCCAGCGGTCCTACGACCTGATCCGCGACCACTATGCCGACCCGGCCGTCCGCACCGCCACCGAGACCCTCATCGACCGCCTCGGCCTGGGCCTCGCCGGCCTGGTGAACATCCTCAACCCCGACCGCATCGTCCTCGGCGGACTGCACCGGGCGCTCCTCGACGCCGACCCGGAGCGGCTGCGCGCGGTCGTCGCCGGGCGCAGCCTGTGGGGCCAGAGCGGCGGCGTGCCGATCCTGCCCTGCGGTCTCGACCACAACAGCCTCGTCGGGGCGGCCGAGTTGGCCTGGCAGCCGGTCCTGGACGACCCGCTGGGCGTACCGGCGTAGCAGCCGGAGTACGCCTCAGGTCGCGGGCCCGTCGCCGCCGCTCGGCGCGTGGCCGAGGTCGACGACGCAGAAGACGTTGCCGTCCGGGTCGGCCAGGACGACGAAGTCCGGGTCGGGCGGGTACAGGTCCCACTCGACGGTCCGCGCACCGAGGGCGATCAGCCGCCGCACCTCCGCCTCCTGCTCCTCGGCGGAGTCGGTGAACAGGTCGAGGTGCAGACGGGGGCGCGGCTCCACCGGCGAGTCGCTGCGCATCACTCCGAGAGCGCGGCCGGAGCCGTCCGCGTGGTACAGGGTGCGCCACGTCTCGCTCTGCCACTCCTCCGTGGTGACCAGCGGCAGCGCCTGGGTCCAGAACGCGACCGCGCGGGGGATGTCGGTGACACCGATGACGGGAATTCCGAGTCTCAGCATGATCGCGACCCTACGTACTGGGCGAGCCCGTTGCCCAGCGACCAGTCGGCGGAGGTGTTCTCGCTCAGGGTGACGAGGACGTTGCGGGGGGCCGTCCCCGCGTACTCCTCGGCGAGTTCGGCGATCCGGCGGTACAGCGCCTCCTTCTGCCCGGTCGTCCGCCCCGCCCGCAGGGTGATCGCCACGAAGACGATGCCCTCGTCCCGGTGCACGCCGAGGTAGTCGTCGTGGCGCAGGGTGCCGCGGGCGGCGTCGTGCGCCGTCAGCACCTGGAAGCGGTCGTCGGGCGGGATGCCGAGCGTCTCCACGAGGGCGTCGTGGACGGCCCGGCCGAGCGCGTCGAGCCGGTCGGGGCGGGAGTCGGTGCCGTAGGCGTCTATGCGTACGAAAGGCATGGGGGATCCCCTGTCGAGTGGTAGGCCGCACCCGGTGCCGGTGCCGGTGCCGGTGCCGGTGCCGGTGCCGGTGCCGGTGCCGGTGCCCGGACGCGGGTGCGGCAGCCTGCCGCGGGTGGCGCGGACGTCAGTGCCAGGCGACGGCGAACGCCCGCGCGGGATTGTCGGTGAGGATGCGGCGCACCAGGTCGTCCCCCACGGCGAGCGCCAGCCGGGGCGCCACGCGGCGCAGCAGGTACGGCATCCCCGGGCCGCCGTCGACCGACCGGGCGGACGCGGTCGTCGTGTCGCCGCCGAGCAGCAGCCGGTCGCCGAACCCCGCCTCGGCGAGGTCCCGCACCGCGTCCGGCATCCGCCAGTCGGTCGCGTGGTTGCCCCGCGACGGTCCGTCGAAGGCCAGCCAGCACCCCGACCGGGCGGCCAGCCGGTGTGTCATGGCATCGGGGGCGCGGTTGAGGTGCCCGAGGATCAGATGGTCCGGCGGCACCTCCAACTCGCCGCACAGCAGGTCCAGTACGTCCAGGGCGCCGGTGCCCAGCTCCAGGTGGACGGCGATGGGCGCGCCCGTAGCGTGGTGCGCCTCGGCCGCCGCCGACATGGTCCACCGCGCGTGCGCGTCGAGCGCGTGGAAACCGCCGGCCACCTTGATCAGGCCGGCGCGCACGCCCGACGTCCCGATGCCCCGCGTCAGCTCGCCGACGAAGACCTCGGCGAGCCGGCCCCGCAGCGCGGCCAGGGTCTCCTCGGCGTAGTGGACCCCTTGGTGCAGCCCGGTCGCGGCCACCACGTGCACCCCGGTCTCCCGGGACAGGCCCGGCAGATCCGCGGCCCGCCGGCCCAGCCCGTACGGCGTCCACTGCATCACGGCGCCGCCGCCCCGCTCCCGGAACGCGGTCAGCTCGGCACGTGCCGCCGCCGCGTCGTTCAGCTCCTCGCCGGGCAGCCGGGGAGAGGCGAAGAACAGGTGGTCGTGCGCGTTGCACACGCCCAACTCCCCGCCGGGCACGTCCCCGAGCACGGTGCGGACGGCGCTCACCACTGCCGCCCCCTCGCCAGCAGGCCCCGCCCCGGTTCGGAGAGGTGCAGCACGTGGAAGACCTCGCCCTCCGACGCGTCCGGCGCCTCGTCCGCGTGGAGCGAGAAGTGCGCCAGCTCCCAACGGGCGGTGTCCACGACCGCCGCGGCGAGCAGCGTCCCGTCCGCGGCCGCCAGCCGTCCGGCCTCCCGGACCGCCCGCTCCGCCACCTCCGACAGCGGCCCGCCCTCCGGTACCGGCTGCCTGCGCAGGACCGCCACCCGCGCGGGGGAGCCGGCGGCGCCGCCCTCCTCGTACGCGAGGCCCGTCCACTGCCGGACCGCGGGCCGGCCGAAGTCGTCGGCGGGCCGCTGGAAGGCACCGTCCCAGAGGAAGGCGTTCATGCCCTCCACGCTCCGCCACAGGTAGAACGGCGCGTACTGGTTGACCGGCGAGCCGTCCCGCCCGCGCTCGCGCACCAGGTAGGCCTTGAGTCCGAGGCCGGGCCAGTCGTCCAGCAGGTGCCCGGTGCCGGCCACCCGGTCCCTGATGACGCCCATCGGATAGCCGGCGGGCAGGGTGAACGTGTACTGCATGGCGTGCATGGATGCCCCCTCAGGCGTGCTGGTCCTCGTCGGCGACGTGCGCGCCCCACTCGGTGGTCGTGCCGTCCCCGGCGGCCTCGACGACCGCGAGGTGAGTCATGAAGGTACGCGGCCCGGCGCCGTGCCAGTGCCACTCGCCCGGTGCGATCCACACGGTGTCGCCCGCGCGGACGTGCTCGACCGCGCCGCCCCTGCGCTGCACCCGGCCCTCGCCCTCCAGGATGTGCAGGACCTGGCCGTGCGGGTGGTGGTGCCAGGCGGTGTGCGCGCCCGGTGCGAAGTGGACGTTGAACATGCGGAGCCGGGAGGGCGCCGGGGGCACGGCGATCTCGTCCAGCCAGACCGCGCCGGTGAAGTTCTCGGCCGGGCCCTGCTCGGTCGTGGGGCGCTGTCGGGTGATGTGCACGGGTCCTCGAACTCCTCTACGCGTTGGTGTTCTTGTGAGTGGCGAGCAGCGAGAGCAGCCCTCGGACGCCCGCCTCGAAGGCGGTGGGGGAGCCGGACGCGCGGGCCAGCACGTAGCCGCCCTGGACGGTCGCGACGACCGCCGCCGCGATCTCCGCCCCGTCCAGCGAGGGCGCGAACTCGCCCTGCTCCCGCCCCTCTTCGACCAACCCGGCGATCCGCTCGCGCAGCCAGTCGAGGGTCTCGTCCACGGGGGCGCGCAGGGCGTCGTCGGCGATCACGTCAGGGTCCATGGTCAGACGGCCGACCGGGCACCCCCGCAACACGTCGCGCTCGCGCAGCAGATACGTCTCGATCCGCTCGTACGGCGTCCCGGGGCCGTCGAGCAGGGCGGCGGCGGTGGCCCGCATCTCCTGGGCCGTCCGCCGGATCGCGGCGAGCGCGAGGTCGGGCTTGCCCTTGAAGTGGTGGTACATGCTGCCCTGCCCGGCGCCGGCCCGTTCGAGGATCGCCTTGGGGCTGGTGCCCACGTATCCCCGCTCCCACAACAGCTCACGGGTGGACTCGATCAGTCGTTCCGAGGTGCTCATGCACGCACTGTACATACTAGTAGTTACAGAAGTCGAGTGATCGGGGAAACACGGCGCGGGAGAGGGAAGCGGGGAGGGGGAGCAGACGCGCACCGCCGGAGTACTCCCCGCGTCGTAGGCACACTGCCGCTGGCCGTACGACGACCGGGACCCCCTCCCGGAGCGAGGCTCGGAAGCGACACGAGGAGAACGCGACCGAGGAGTTGGACGACATGGAGACCCTGGCACAGTTCGGCGACGGCGGGCCCGGCCCGTGGATCCTGCTCTTCCCGGTGATCTGGGCGCTGGTCATCGGCGGCTGCGTCACCCTGCTGCGCCGCACGGTGTGGCGCGGGCGCCGCGGGCCCGGGCGGCCGAGGAGCGCCGAGGACAACTCGCCCATCACGGTGCTCGGCCACCGCTTCGCCTCCGGCGAGATCGACGAGGACGAGTACTGGCGTCGCCTGTCCGTGCTGGACGAGCAGTTCGGCAGGTCCGGAAGGAGGGGCGCGGCATGACCACGACGACCGCCACCCGGGCCCCCGCCCGGGTCGTGGACGCCGTGAGGGTGTACGGCGGTGGCGACACCGCCGTACGCGCTCTCGACGGCGTGAGCGTCGACTTCCCGGCCGGCCGCTTCACCGCCGTCATGGGGCCCTCCGGCGCCCGTTCCGGGAGCCCGCCCACCGTCCGCGGGATTTGCGCCGACCGCCGCCGGCCCGCTGTCCGTGGCCGCCGGACCCCCCGCCCCGTGACCGCGGCCCGCGGCGGTCCGCCGGCCGCGCCGGGCACGGCGACTCGCCCGGACGCGGGCCACAACGCCGCGGTACGGTCAAGGGCGGCGTGGAGTCACCGCCCGGTCAGCCGACAACGGCCGGCCGGGCGGGAGCGGGTTGGGGGCTGCCGAGGTCGACCGCGTGCTCGGCCTCGGCGAACGCGGCGACCGGTACGTCATCGACCAGCCGGCGCGGCGGGCGCGCCGGCACGGGCGGCACGGTGCCGACCGCCGTCGGAAGCGTGAACCAGACCACCTTGCCCGACTCGCCGTCCGGCCGTGCGCCCCAGCTCTCGCTCATCGCGGCCACCATGGCGAGCCCACGCCCACGCGTCGCGAGGGGCCCGGCGTCGTCCACGACGGGCAGGCTCGGATCCTGGTCGCGCACCGAGACCGTGAGCCGGTCCAGGAGCAGTTCCATTTCCACGGTGCAGGTCTTGTCCGGCCGCGCATGCAGGTGGACGTTGGTCAGCAACTCCGTCACGCCGAGCACGGCCCGGTCGATCAGGAGGTCCATATGCCAGTAGCGCAATTGCGCAGATACGATTCTGCGGACCTGGCCGATCCGCGACGGCAGGGCTTGGAGCTCCACCGTGCAGTGTCTGCTTGGGTGAGTGATCACGGCTGCGACTCCCCGACATAGAGGTCCGGAAGAACACGGAGTTCGGATCCAGCGGGGCGCACGTGGCACACGCCGCCCGCTTTCGTGGCCGGCGGGCTGGTTCGCAGCGTTATCGCCGGTAAACCCAGAGTGACGTGAGACCAGCGTGACGCAAGGGGTGAGGCACCGCAACTTACGGCCATCTCTCAGGCGCGGCGTCCGGCCGCCCTGCGCACCGCCTCGATGAAGCGGCCGGCCGCCGGTGGGCCCGGCTCACCGGGGGCGGGGTCGCGCTCGCCGAGCGTCAGCAGGTACCGCTTGCCGTCGAGGTCGGCCAGTGCCCGGTCGTGCGGGGCGAACCACGGGCGGGAGGCCCGCACCGCCTGCACCGGCGCGCTGTCTATCTCGCTGCCGTAGCTGGTGAGCAACTCGACCCTGCCACCGCTGATCCGGACCGTCCCGGCCCGGGTGAGGGAACGCAGCCGCTTGCCGATCCGCACCCCCGTGGCCCTGAACTCCGGCTCCGCCATGGCCGTCGCCCCCTCGTGCGCGTCGGTTGCCGAACCGTGCAGCGACCGCGGTGCTCCCGGTACCGGCTCGTGTCGTGCTCCCGTGTACGTCCGCGACGGGAATCCGTTCCCGCCGCAGGCAGTCTGCCCGCACCGCGCGCCGAGCACCAGTACGCACTGCCCCTTTCCGGAGGCGACCGGAGCACTCGCGCGAATGCGCCCCCCGTAGCGCCCGCACCGCGCCCACCTCGGCTCCCCAGGAGTGGCTTTGAGGCACCCAAAGGGGTGTTTATGCAGGTGAGAAGCGTGTGGAAGGTGTTTATGATCGGGCTGTCGGCCGCGCTGTCCGCCGTCGGCGCGCAGCGTAAGGAGCCCCCGAAGTGAGCACTGACCGGCAGTCCGGCACCGGCGCCACCCTCGACGTCGACCACAGCGACGCCGCCTACCGCACCTGGCTGAAAGAGGCCGTCCGCAAGGTCCAGGCCGACGCCAACCGCTCGGCCGACACCCATCTCCTCCTGTTCCCGCTCCCCGAACACTGGGGTATCGACCTGTACCTGAAGGACGAGTCGACCCACCCCACCGGCAGCCTCAAGCACCGCCTCGCCCGCTCCCTGTTCCTCTACGGTCTGTGCAACGGCTGGATCCGGCCGGACCGGCCGGTCATCGAGGCGTCCAGCGGCTCGACGGCCGTCTCCGAGGCGTACTTCGCGAGCCTGGTCGGCGTGCCGTTCATCGCCGTCATGCCCCGCACGACGAGCACGGAGAAGATCCGCCTGATCGAGTTCCACGGCGGACGGTGCCACTTCGTGGACGACTCCCGGCGGATGTACGAGGAGTCCGCCCGCCTCGCGGCGGAGACCGGCGGCCACTACATGGACCAGTTCACCTACGCCGAACGCGCCACCGACTGGCGCGGCAACAACAACATCGCCGAGTCGATCTTCCGGCAGCTGAGGCTGGAGCGGTACCCGGAGCCGTCCTGGATCGTCGCTACGGCCGGCACCGGCGGCACTTCGGCGACCCTCGCCCGCTACGTCCACTACATGCAGTACGACACCCGTGTCTGCGTCGCCGACCCGGAGAACTCCTGCTTCTTCGAGGGCTGGACCACCGGCGACCCCGACGTGGCCTGCGACCGCGGCTCCCGGATCGAGGGGATCGGCCGGCCCCGCATGGAACCGAGCTTCGTGCCCGGCGCGATCGACCGCATGATGAAGGTGCCGGACGCGGCGAGTGTCGCGGCCGTACGCGCCCTGGAGCAGGTCGTCGGCCGCAAGGCGGGCGGCTCGACGGGCACCGGGCTGTGGAGCGCGCTGAAGATCGTCGCCGAGATGGTCGCCGCGGGGGACCGGGGCAGCGTCGTGACGCTGCTGTGCGATCCGGGGGACCGGTACCTCGACAAGTACTACTCCGACGCCTGGCTCGCCGAACAGGGGCTCGACATCGCGCCGTACACGGCGGCGATCGAGTCGCTGCTGCGGACGGGCACCTGGCCCTGCTGACACCGGCCGCGGGCTGCGCGCGCCGCAGCCGCCGGTCCGGCGAAGTGACCGCGCCCCTGAAGCCCCGACCCAGCCCCGGACGCGCCCGGGCGGAGCACGAAGCGGAATAGCGCCGTACCGTCCGCCGCCAACGTCCACCGCACCCGCGTCCCGGTGCCGGCGGGCGTCAGTCGGCCGACGGCTCCGGCTCGCCCGCGACGACCAGCCCGAGGTGCTCGGCGACCTCCGCGCGCGCCTGTCCGGACAGGCCGGAATCGGTCACCAGCGTGTCCACCTGATCCAGCGCCGCGAACGAACTCAGGCCCACGACACCCCACTTGGTGTGGTCAGCGACCACCACGACACGCCGTGCCGACTGCACGAGACGCCGGTTCGTCTCCGCCTCCGCGAGGTTCGGCGTGGACAGGCCGGCCTCCGCCGATATCCCGTGCACCCCCAGGAACAGCACGTCGAAGTGGAGCGTCGCGATCGCCTGGTCGGCCACCGGGCCCACCAGCGAGTCGGACGGCGTGCGCACACCGCCGGTGAGCACCACCGTCGCCGCGCCCTGCCGCGCCCCGGAGGTGCGCTGCGCGACGTGGAACACGTCGGCCACCCGCACCGAGTTGGTGACCACCGTCAGGTCCGGCACGTCCACCAGCCGGTGCGCCAGCGCGTACGTCGTCGTACCGCCCGACAGGGCGATCGCGGCGCCCGGCGCGACCAGCTCCGCGGCGGCCCGCGCGATGTCCTCCTTGGCGGTCGGCTCCAGACCCGACTTGGCCTCGAACCCCGGCTCGTGGGTGCTCGCCTCGGCCACCGGGACCGCGCCCCCGTGCACCTTCTCCAGCACACCCTGCCGGGACAGCGCGTCGAGGTCGCGGCGGACCGTCATGTCCGACACGCCGAGCTTGCGGGTCAGCTCGTTGACCCGGACCCCGCCCCGGCGGCGCACCTCGTCCAGGATCAGGGCGCGCCGCTGCTCCGCGAGGAGGTTCGGATTCTCGCTCACGTACGCTTCGGTCCTTTCGCCGCACAACCGCCCGACACGCCGACGCACTCGCTCCGATGAGGACTTCTCCCCGCACCCGTGCGCGGACGTCCCATCCTCGCACGCCCCACCGCGGCCCGCGCCACCGCCCGGCACGGCGGCACCGGTCACACGGATCGGGGAGATTCCGTGCCGAGGGGTGCGGGACGCCCGCGGAACGGAGATCCTGGTGCCCGCACGGACACGGCCGACGGCGCGTCACGGGGGTGCCGACAGTGGAGCAGACGCAGGAAGGGCCCGGGAGCGGCGGGACGGACGCGAGAAGCGGCACCGCTCTGGAACTCCTGGTGCACGGAGTGGGCGGTACGTCGCCCGCCGAGATGCTGGACGACCCGCGGACCGTCCGGATCACCGGCGACCACGTCGCGGCCGTCTTTCGGCGCGCCGAGGACGCCGACGCCGAGTCCCGGCCCGCCGACTACCGGGGCCGCCCGGTGCCCGAGGCCTACGTCTGGTGCAACCTCACCTCCGGCAACGGCACCCGCGCCCTGTGGCTGCTGCTCCTGCCCTTCATGGTCGTCAACATCGCCCACTGGATGCGGCCCGCCGCCGACGGCCGCGTCCGCACGGTCCGCCTCTACGGGCTGCTGGTGCGGCTCGCCGGCCTCACCCTCACCGTGCTCCTCGTCGCCGCCGCCTGCGAGGTCGCGCTCGACCTCGTCGCCTGGCAGTGCGCCGGCACGCGCGCGTGCGCCGAGCGGCACTCCTGGCTGGGCTTCCTGTCACCGGCGACGTCGGAGGGCGGCTGGTGGACCCTGCCCGGCCGCAGGCTCGCGCTCGCGGCAGCGGTGCCCGCCGCGCTGACCGGGCTGCTGTGGTACCTGTCGCTGCGCACCTGGCGGGCCTACGAGTCCCAGCAGCCGATGGACCGCGAGCCCGACCCCGAGGACCACTCCCGCCGCGCCGCGCTCGGCCGCCCCGGATTCTGGTACGGACGCCGCCTGGTGGCCCGGCTGCGTGCCGCGCACACCGCCGCCGGACTGCTGACCGTCGCCGTGGCGGTCGTCCTGCCCGCGGCCCGCTTCGACCGGCGCCCGGGCGGCCCCGCGTCGCTCGACACGCTGGGGTGGGCGCTGGTGGGCGCGCTGGCCGCGGCGGCGGTCGCCGTGGTCGCGGTGGTGTGCCGCCGGGGCCGCAGCGAGCGGCACGTGGACCGGCGGCTCGACGAGCACCTCGTACGCCTCCTGCCGCTCGCCGCCCTCCTCCTGTTCGTCCTCGCCCTGCTGTACGGCGGCTGGGCCCGCCCCGGGTGGACGTCGGACGGCCGGCTGTCCGGGGACGCTGCTTTCGGCGGCATCGCCCTGGTGCAGGGCCTGCTGGTGATCGCGCTGGCCGTGGTCGCCCGCCTGCTCCATCGCGCCCGCCCCGACGCCCGCGCCGCGATCGGGGGCCTCGGCGGTCCCGCCGTCGCCATGCTGGCCTGCGCGCTGGGCGGTGTCATGTCCGGCGGCGTCTCCCAGCGCGTCTCCGACTGGATGGACGGCACCGGCACCTTCCTCGACGGCCCGCCGGTCCTGCTCACCTGGCAGGCGTCCGTCATCCCGCCGCTGCTCGTCGTCGTCCTGCTGATGTGCGCCGTGCTCGCCCGGCACACCCTGCGGCTGGCCCGCGCGGAACGGGACGCCGTGGAACGCGATCACCCGGGGGAGAGCGGAGACCCGGGGCGCACCCGGCGCATCGCCCTCACCCGCGCCACCGCCACGCTCACCGACCTGGCTCCCGTCCTCGTCGCCGTCACCTCCGCCGCCACCCTGCTGCTCGGCGCCGGGGCCCTGGTGGGTGCCCTGACGACCGGGAAGGTGCCCGGCGAGGCCGCGCGCGGAACGTACGCCGTCGTGCAGGGGGCCGCCCAGACCGCGCAGGAGCTGGGCTCCTGGCTGATCGGCCTCGGCTTCATACTGTTCGTCACCTGGGGCAGGCGCGCCTACAAGGACGCCTCCGCGCGGCGCACCATCGGCATCCTGTGGGACGTCGGCACCTTCTGGCCGCGCGCGGCGCATCCCTTCGCGCCGCCCTGCTACGCCGAGCGCGCGGTGCCCGACCTCACCTGGCGGATGGCGACCTGGACCCGCGCCACCGGCGGGCGGCTCGTCATCTCCGGCCACTCGCAGGGCAGCGTCCTGGCCGCCGCCGCGTCCTGGCAGCTGGAACCGTCCGCCCGCAGCCGCGTCGCGCTGCTCACCTACGGCTCCCCGCTGGAGCGGCTGTACGGCCGCTGGTTCCCGGCCCACTTCGGGCCGGACGCGCTCGCCTCGCTGCACCAGGAGGTCGACTGCTGGCGCAACCTGTACCGGCGCACCGACCCCATCGGCGGCCCGGTGCGGCTGCCGGGCGACGCGGGCCCCGCCGTGGACCGCGCCCCCCTCAAGGACCCGCTCACCTACGGCCGGACCGAACTGCACCCGCTGCCCGCGCCGATCCTCGGCCACTCCGACTACCAGGCCGACCCGGCCTTCGTCGAGGAACGGCGGCGGCTGCTGGCCCGGCTGCGACCGGAGGTGCCGGCACCGCGCCACACCGGCGGCGCGGCCCCGCCCGTCCCGGCCGCGGACGACGCGACGGAAACCTGCTGAGGCCCGCCCCGGCCGGCCCCAGCCCGCCCCGGCCGCCCCGGCCGGCCGCGGTCCCCTACGGCAGCTCGGGCAGGTCCTCGGGGTACAGCAGGGTCAGGTCGTCGGTGCTCGGGTCGGACAGCTGGGCGACCCGGCTCGCGTGACGCTCCACCATCGCCTCGAAGGTCTGCCGGGCGGTGCGGCCGTTGCCGAACGCCGGGCCCTTGGGGATCTTCGTGAAGTACGCCGTCAGCGCCTCGGGCGTGCCCGGCCCCAGCCGGTACTCGTGCTCGTCGGCCTGCTGCTCCACGATCCGCAGCAGCTCCCCGGGCCCGTAGTCGCCGAAGGTGATGGTGCGTGAGAACCGGGACGCCACACCGGGGTTGACGGACAGGAAGCGCTCCATCTCCGCCGTGTACCCGGCGACGATCACGACGACGGCCTCCCGCTGGTCCTCCATCAGCTTGACCAGGGTGTCGATGGCCTCCTTGCCGAAGTCCCGGCCCGCGTCCTCGGGCGAGAGCGCGTACGCCTCGTCGATGAACAGCACGCCCCCGTGCGCCCGCTGGAACGCCTCCTGGGTGCGGATCGCCGTCGACCCGATGTGCTCGCCCACCAGGTCCACCCGGGACACCTCGACCAGGTGCCCCTTGTCCAGCACCCCGAGGGACGCGAGGATCTCGCCGTACAGCCGGGCGACCGTCGTCTTTCCGGTGCCGGGGGAGCCGGTGAAGACCAGGTGCCGCTTGACCGACGCGGCCTTCAGGCCCGCCCGCTGCCGCCGCCGGCCCACCTCGATCATGTCGGTCAGCGAACGCACCTCGCGCTTGACGCTGTCCAGGCCGACCAGGGCGTCCAGTTCACCCAGGACGGCCTGCGAGGTGCGGGCCGGCTCCGCCGGGGCCGCGGCGGTGATCAGCGGCTCCTGCTCCATGGTGCGCTGACCGGGGATCGAGCCCAGCAGCCCGGGGGACTGGGCCGCCGTCTGCACCACCGGCTCCGGCGCCGCCGACGCCGCCAGGCCGGTGCTCTCGTCGCTGGTGCAGTCCTCGACGAGCGGACCGGAGTCGTACGCCGTGTCGGGGCCGCCCTCCGCGAACTCGTACCCGCCGCGCGCGCACCGCTCCGTGCGGCACTTCCTCAGCGTCGTGCGGCAGCCGTCGATCACGTGGAAGCCGTAGCCCGCGCTGCCGGTGACCCGGCAGCCCAGGAAGCTGCCGCGGCCGCCGGCGGACACGTAGACGCCCGCCTCGGAAGGGGAGTCGACGGTGCAGCGCTCGATGGTGGGGTCGGCGCCCTTGGTGACGATCACACCGGTGCGGTTGCCGTCCAGGGTGCAGTTGTTGAGGGTGCCGCCGCTGCCGTGGTCGCGGAACCAGGCGCCGGTCGCGGCGTCCCGGATGCGGCAGTCGTCGAGCTGCGCGGTGGCGCCGTCGCTCACCGACACCGCGGTGTTGCGCACCTGGGAGAGGTCGCTGTCGACGACGTCCGCGCGCGAACCGCGGTCCAGGACGAACAGCGCGTCCGGCACGTCGTGCACCCGGCAGGAGTCGAGCACCGCGGTGGCGCCGTCGCTGACCCAGACCGCCGGGTAGTCGCCGGTGCTGTCGAAGATCTCGCACTGGTTGGCGTCCACGCGCGTGCCCGGGTCCCACACCGACAGGCCGTTGCGCCCGAACTGACGCACGCTGGTGCGGGTCAGGGTGAGGACCGAGCGAGACCTGAGGTCGACCGCGTTCTCCGGGATGTCGTGGATGCGGCAGTCGGCCAGGGTGAGCACCGCGTCCGTGTCCAGGGTGACGCCGTCCCCGGTGGTCCGGTGCACGTCGCAGTCGGTCAGGTGGGCCGTGGCCCGGCCGGTCACCTGCACGCCGCTGCCCCGGACCTCGTAGACCTCGCAGCCCACGGCCTCCAGGGCGGAGCCCTCGCCGGTCGCCGTCAGTCCGCTGCCCGCGGCGTGGTGCACCCGGCAGCGCTCCAGCCGGGGGTGTGCGCCGGAGCGCACCGCGACGCCCGCCTGGCCGGCCGCGACGACCTCGCACTCCTCGAACACCCCGCCCCCGCCGTCCAGGACGGCGATGCCGACACCGGCCGGATTGTCGACGGTGCAGCGCCGCACCGTGGGACGCGCGCTGCCGCGCACCTCTATCCCGGAGGCGGAACGCGCGACGACGCGCAGGCCCAGCAGCTCCGGTGTGCCGTCCTCGACGAGCACGGCGGGCGCCGCCGCGTCCTGCCCCTCGACGTGCAGGTCCTGGACCACCGCCGAGGCGCGCACGGTCAGCGGGACGCCGTCGGCGGGCGCGATGCGCACCGACCCCTGACCGCCCTCGGGCCCGCGCAGGGTCACCGCCCGCTGGACGACGAGGTTCTCCCGGTAGGTCCCGGGGGCGATGGTGAGGACGTCACCGTCGGCCGCGGCCTCCAGGGCGGCAGCGAGCGATGCGTACTCACCCGTGCGGCGCCGCCACCGCGAGGTGCCGGTGTGCGTCACCTGGACCGTGCCCTGTGCCATGGCGTTGCTGTGCCCCCACCTCGTCGTACGCGGGTCGTCGCCGAATCCGTTCGGCCCGGTCCACCGTAGCGTGCGCGCAGGTGGTGGGTTGACCGGAGGCGCAAGCCCGTCAACTGCCCGCGCCGGTCCGGCCCCAGTCCGGTCCCGCCCGCTCCCATTCCCGCTCCAGGCGGGCGTACCGCCGGCGGACCAGGCGCCAGACCACGATCCGCCGGGCGACCTCCACCGAGGCCGCGGCGGCCACCGCGGTGCCCGTCCCGGCGAGCACCGCGTGGGTGGTCGCGGTCGCGGAGTCCAGCGGACGGGCCACCGCCCGGCCCCGCGCGTCCGTCCACAGCGCGAACCGGTCGCCGCTGTCCGGATCGTCGACGGCCACCAGGACGCCGGCCTCGTGCCGCGAGCCGTCCGGCCCGGTCCAGGCGGCGAGGACACGGCTGCGCACGTCCTCGCCCGAGGCGCCCTCCGGGTCGACGGCCAGGGGTGAACGCTCCAGGGCCCGGACCACGGTGGCCGTCACCCGGTGCCGGGACTCGTGCTGCTCGCGCACCGACCGCTGCAGGGTGCCCTGCGCCGCGCCGCCCACGAGAACGCCGACCAGGGGCGCCACGGACACGATCAGCAGCAGCGCCGCCAGGGCCACCCAGGCCTCGGCCAGATCGCTCGCGCGGCACAGCGGATTGCCCCGCCAGCGCCACAGACCACTGATCACTCGCACGCGCGCACCCCCTTCCGCTCCCCCCCCGTCGAGCAGGTCACCCGGGCCGTGACCGGGCCGGCCGCGGGAGCGTGCCGCCCGTGGCCGGTCGACCCGCCGGCCGAGTCCTCATGAAGCTCTCACGCAGCCCAACGCGCGGACCCCGCACCGGGTTCCCGTCACCGGGCCGTTCGTCCGGAACGAGGAACCCGTCCGGGGCGACGCCGGTGCGTCACCCGACGATCCGCACCGGATCGCCCACCCGGACCGTGCCGCGGCCGAGCGGGACCAGGTTCTGCCCGAAGACCAGCTTGCCGTCGATGCGCCGGTGCCGGGCGAGGCTGTGCAGGGGCTCGGCGCCCCGGGCCGCGGTGCCCTGGTCGGTGGTCGTCACGACGCACCGCCCGCACGGCTTGGCGACCCGCAGGACGACCTCCCCCACGGCGACGCGCGACCAGCCGTCCTCCGCCCAGGGCTCGGTGCCGGAGACGACCAGGTTCGGCCGGAAGCGGTCCATGGGCAGCGGGCCCTCGGCCGCGTGCTCGCCCCGCGCGATCAGGGAGTTGAGGGCGTCGAGCGAGGCGGTGGCGGTCAGCAGCAGCGGGAAGCCGTCCGCGAACGAGACGGTCTCGTCCGCCCGCGCGTACGCGGGGTCCACGGGCCGGCGGGTGGCGGGATCGTCGAGGTGCACCAGGCGCACGTCGGTCCCGAGCAGCGCGCTGCACCAGGCGTGCACGGCCTCGTCCTCGGCGGGCACCGCCTCGACCTTGTCCCGGAAGATCCGCACCGTCACGGTGCCCACCGCGGGCGGCACCGGCACCGTGAGCGGCGCCGTGCCGGGCGCGGACAGCCGTACGCCGCCGCCGGGCAGAAGCTCGGCGGCGGCCAGGGCGAGGCGCGGCTGCGTGCGTTGCGTGACGACCTTTCCCCCGTCGTCGACCAGCATCCAGCGTCGGTCCCCGGCCGGCCCCCAGGGCTCCACGACGGCCTCCTGGAGCGACAGGCTCCGGAAGGCCTTGACCGGATGGACGTGGATCGACTGCAGTCGCGCGTACCTCATGGGGTCATCGTGCCAGGCGGCACCGGTGACCCGGTCGACGGCTCAGTAGCCGCGGTACTGCTGCTGGTTGTACGGATCCTGGTACGGCGCCGGGGCCGGCCGGGGAGCCGCGGGGCGCATCGCCTCGTACCCCGCGGGGCCGGGAGCGGCCGGGCGCGGGTGCTGCGGCTGCTGGGGGCCGGGGTAGCCGCGGGGCGCGGTGGCCTGGTGCGGGATGTACGCGGCGGGGGCCTGCTGCAGCGGGGCGGGCTGCGGGGCCTGCTGCGGGTATCCGTAGGACGGCTGCGAGGGGCCCGCCGGGAGGGCGGGCAGGGCGGACGACAGTGCGGGCAGGTGGCTGCTGCTCGGCATGTCGTACGCGGCGGGGACCCGGATCGGGGCGATCTGCGGTGTGCCCCGTTCGGCCACGAGAGAGTCGTAGATCGGGGTGTCCGGGAAGGAGGCGGAGTAGTAGCCGCCGCCATAAGTGGAGCGGGGGGAGGTCATGGCCATAAGTTAAGCCCACGATGTGCTGGTTGGGGAGACCGATAAGAGGGTTGTTTTCCGTGTCCGCGGTGACCCGGCCACGCCAATGCGAGCGAACTTGGCAAAATAGGGCGTCATGCCGCGCGATTTTGCGGTAAAGGCCAAGCTCCGCAAGGGTTACCGGCGGGTTACCGACGGTTGATCGCGTTTTCCGCGGCACTCCCTCCGCGCGCGGGCGGCACGGAGAATAGGTTGGGCGTCGGAAACTCGAAGAAGCGCCGGGACACGGCCCGGCTCGGTGACACGTGATGGGGGCGGACATGTCAATGTCGAAGGGATCGAACACCCCGGTGCCGACCACGGCACTGCGGGTCGAACTGGGCTGGAGATCCGGCCCCGGCGTACCCGACGCGGACGCCTCCGCCCTGCTCCTGGTGGGCGGAAAGGTCCGCTCCGACGCGGACTTCGTCTTCTACAACCAGCCCTCCCACTCCTCCGGCGCGGTCCGGCACGAGGGCAAGCGCGACGCCGACGGCCGGGTGACCGACAGCCTGCTCGTCGACCTCGCCCGCGTGGAGCCCGCGATCGAGACCGTGATCCTCGCCGCCTCCTCCGACGGCGGAGCGTTCGGGCAGGTGCCCGATCTGTACATCGAGGTCAACGACGCCGCGCGGAACACCGTCGTCGCCCGCTTCGACAACCCGGGCGCGACCGTCGAGACGGCCTTCGTGCTCGGCGAGTTCTACCGGCGGCAGGGCGCCTGGAAGTTCCGCGCCGTCGGTCAGGGCTACGACAGCGGACTCGAGGGACTGGCCACCGACTACGGCATCTCGGTGGACGAACCGCAGCACGCGCCCCCGGCGGCACCGCCCGCGCCGGTGGCCCCGCCCGCTCCGGCGGCCATGACGCGGGCGCCGGCCCCCCTCGCGCCGCCCGCCGCCCCGCCCCCGCCGGCCGCGCCGCCCGCCGGTGCGCAGGTGAGCCTGTCCAAGGTCACGCTCACCAAGGCGGCGCCCGCCGTCTCGCTGACCAAGCAGGGCGGCACCTCCGGTGCCATGCGCGTCAACCTCAACTGGCAGGTGCGCAAGCAGTTCTCGGGCTGGGGCCGCAAGCTCGGCCGCCCGGTCGCCATGCACGACGACCTCGACCTGGACCTGTGCTGCCTGTACGAACTGAGCGACGGCAGCAAGGGAGTCGTCCAGGCACTCGGCAACGCCTTCGGCGCGCTGCACCAGCCGCCGTTCATCCACCTCGACGGCGACGACCGCACCGGCGCCGTGTCGACCGGCGAGAACCTCACCATCAGCCTCGACCACCAGCGGTACTTCCGGCGCATCCTCGTCTTCGTGACCATCTACGAGGGCGCCCGTTCCTTCGCCGACCTGCACGCCACCGTCACCCTCCAGCCGCAGTACGGTGCCGCGGTCGACTTCTCGCTGGACGAGTGCACCGTGCCCTCGACGGTGTGCGCCCTCGCACTGATCACCAACACCGGGAACGACCTCGTCGTCCAGCGCGAGGCCCGCTACCTGGTGCCCGAGCGCGGGGTGAGCCCGCAGCGAACCGTCGACTACGCCTACGGCTGGGGCATGAACTGGACCCCCGGCCGCAAGTGACCGGCCCGGGGCCGGTGCTCAGCCCTCCTCGGGCACGGCGTCCGGGCGGGCGTAGGTGCGGCCCTTCCAGGCCGCGCCCCGCCCCCGGTAGTGCTGCACCGCCGAGTCGACCGTCATCAGCAGATAGAGGAAGGCGGTGAGCGGCAGCAGCGGGGCGAGCCACCAGGGCTGCCGGTAGTAGCGCAGCATCGGCAGGTACGTCGCCGCCATCACCAGCCAGGCGGCGGCGCCCGGCACGGCCGTCGCGCCCCGCCCCGCCGCCAGGCCGAGCACGAGCGCCGCCGGCGGCACCAGGTACACGAGCGCCAGACCGAGCACCGTCGCGGCGAGGACCAGCGGCTGGTGCCGCAGCTGCGCGTACGCGCTGCGCGAGACCATCCGCCACAGGTCGCGCAGCCGCGGGTACGGACGCACACTCTCCACCCGCTCGGCCAGGCCCAGCCAGACCCGGCCGCCGGCACCCTTCACCGCGCGGGCGAGCGCCACGTCGTCGATGACCGCGTGCCGGATGGCGTCCGGGATCCGCGCCCGCTCGGCGGCGTCGGCACGCAGCAGCACACAGCCGCCCGCCGCGGCCGCCGTCCGCGTCCCTTTCTTCCCGGTCCTCCTGTCACTCGCCGCGTTCCTCCCGTCGCCGCCGATCCACCGGAACGGGTAGAGCTGGGCGAAGAAGTAGACGAAGGCCGGCACCACGAGCCGCTCCCACAGGCTCTCCACCCGCAGCCTGGCCATCTGGGAGACGACGTCGAACCCTCCGGTGCCCGCCGCCGCCACCAGCCCGCGCAGACTGTCCGGCGCGTGCGCGATGTCGGCGTCCGTCAGCAGCAGGTACTCGGGTCCACGCGCGCGTGCCAGGCCGATCCCGTGCCGCACCGCCCACAGCTTGCCCGTCCAGCCGGCGGGCGGCTCCCCGGGCGAGGCCACCGTGAGCGGCAGCCCCTGGTGCCGCCGGGCCAGCTCGCGGGCCAGTTCGCCCGTGCCGTCCGTGCTGCCGTCGTCGATGAGGAAGACCTCGGCCCGCCCCGGGTAGTCCTGGGCCAGCAGCGAGGGCAGGCTCGCGGGCAGCACCGCCGCCTCGTCGCGCGCCGGGACGACGACGCACACCGAGGGCCAGACGGCGGGCTCCGTGCGGGCCGGGAGTCTGACGTCGGTGCGCCAGAAGAAGCCACGGGCGAGCAGCAGCCACAGCCAGACGGCGAGGGAGAGGGCTGCCACGACGGTCTCGACGGTCTGGACGGAAGTCCACGCATCGGCGCTCACGTGCGCAGTCTGCCCCACGGCACCGGCCGGTGGCGGGCGCATCGTCTATGGTGGCCGGGTGAAGATCGCGCTCATGGACTCCGGAATCGGTCTGCTGGCGGCCACCGCCGCGGTACGGCGGCTGCGACCGGACGCCGATCTCATCCTCTCCCTCGACCCCGACGGCATGCCCTGGGGACCGCGCACCCCCGAGGACCTGACCGGGCGTGCCCTCGCCGTGGCCGAGGCAGCCGCCGCGCACCGTCCGGACGCCCTGATCGTCGGCTGCAACACCGCCACCGTGCACGCGCTGCCCGCGCTGCGCGCCCGGCTCGAACCCGGCGTGCCCGTGATCGGCACCGTGCCGGCGATCAAGCCCGCGGCGGCGGGCGGCGGACCGGTGGCGATCTGGGCGACGCCCGCCACCACCGGCAGCCCCTACCAGCGCGGCCTGATCGAGAAGTTCGCCGGCGACGCGGCGGTCACCGAGGTGCCCTGCCTGGGCCTCGCGGACGCCGTCGAGCACGCGGACGAGGCGGCCATCGCCGGGGCCGTCGCCGCCGCGGCCGCCCTCACCCCCGACGACGTGACGACCGTCGTCCTGGGCTGCACCCACTACGAGCTGGTCGCCGAGCGCATCCGCGCCGCCGTGCAGCGCCCCGGCGCCCCGCGCCTCGTCCTGCACGGCTCCGCCGGGGCGGTGGCCGCCCAGGCGCTGCGCCGGATCGGCGCCCGGCCCGACCCCGGCGCCCCCGCGGAGGGCACCCTGACGGTGCTCCTCAGCGGACGCGAGGGAGCGCTGCCCGCGCCCGCGCTGGCCTACGACGAGGGCAGGCTCCTGCGCACGGTCACACCGGCCGGCTGACCGGCCCGTCCGCCCGGTCGGCCCAGTCACCCTGTGCGACGAGGTACCCGCGCAGCGAAACCTGAGTAGTCTCATAGCCATGAGGCATCGCCCCGGCGAGATCGTCCCCCAGCCGAACGTCTGGACCGGCCGTGCCACCAACCGCGTCCAGTGGTTCCTGGCGCTCATCGGCGTCGCCAGCGTGGCGCTCGGCATCGCCCTGGCCGTCGAGTCCGCCTGGGAGTCCGGCGTCGCCCCGCTCGCCATGGCCGTAGTGGGCTGCATCGCGGCGGGACTGCTGGTGCTCTTCGGCACGCTCGCGTTCGTGCACGTCGCGCTCAGAGTCGACGACGACTGCCTCGAAGTGCGCTGCGGCCACATCGGCGTCCCCCGCCGCCGCATCCCCCTCTCGCACGTCGCCGGTGCCGAGTTCGCGCCGCACGTCACCCCGCGCCACTGGGGCGGCTGGGGCTACCGCTGGCGCCCGGAGCGGGGCACCGCCGTGGTCGTCCGGCGCGGGGAGGGGCTGGTCCTGCGGCTGTGGGACGGCCACACCTTCACGATCACCGTCGACGACGCGGAGGCGGCCGTCCAGGTCATCAAGGACCGCCTCCGCCCGAAAGCACCGGGCCCGGCACACTGACCCACCGGGCGCCCGAGCCGTCGGCGCGCGGGCGGAGCGGACGCCGCGGCACCGGCGGCCCACAGCCCCCGACCTCCCCGGACCGTCCTGTCCGGGGCCCGCGCACCCGCCGTACACTCCGGTGGGTGACAGCCACCGCAACCTCCGTCGGCGAGTCGGACCGTACGCAGCCGCAGACCACGCCCGCTTCCCGGGCCGTCGCGCGCCTCCTGCGTCTCCTGCCGGCCGTCGTCGCCGCACTCTCCGGGGTGCTGCTCTACGTCAGCTTCCCGCCGCGCACCCTGTGGTGGCTCGCGCTGCCCGCCTTCGCCGCCCTCGGCCTGTTGCTGCACGGGCGCGGCTGGAAGGCGGGCCTCGGCCTCGGCTACCTCTTCGGGCTCGGTTTCCTGCTTCCCCTGCTGGTGTGGACCGGCGTGGAGGTCGGCCCCGGCCCCTGGCTCGCCCTGGTCGCGATCGAGGCGCTCTTCGTCGCGGCGGTCGGCGCCGGCGTGGCCGCGGTGTCGAAGCTGCCCGGATGGCCGGTGTGGGCGGCGGCACTGTGGACCGCGGGGGAGGCGGCACGCGCGCGTGCTCCGTTCGAGGGCTTCCCCTGGGGCAAGATCGCGTTCGGCCAGGCGGACGGCGTCTTCCTGCCGCTCGCCGCGCTCGGCGGCACACCGGTGCTCGGCTTCGCGGTCGTCCTGTGCGGCTTCGGTCTCGGTGAGGCCGTGCGCCTGGCCGTCCGGGCCCGCCGCGGGGACGAGGTACGGCGCGGTGCCGCGGCGGTGGCGCTGCTCGGCATGGCCGTACCCGTCGCGGCGGCCGTGGCCGCCCGGCCGCTGGTCAGCGACAAGGCGGAGGACGGCACCGCCACCGTCGCCGTGATCCAGGGCAACGTGCCGCGCGCGGGCCTCGGCTTCAACGCCCAGCGCCGTGCCGTACTCGACTACCACGCGCGGGAAACCCTGCGTCTGGCCGCCGACGTGAAGGCGGGGAAGGCGGCCCGTCCCGACTTCGTGCTCTGGCCGGAGAACTCCTCGGACATCGACCCCTTCGCCAACGCCGACGCCCGCGGGATCATCGACCGGGCCGCCAAGGCGATCGGCGCGCCCATCTCGGTCGGCGGCGTCGTGGACCGCGACGGCAAGCTGCTCAACGAGCAGATCCTGTGGGACCCGGACAAGGGCCCCGTCGACACCTACGACAAGCGGCAGATCCAGCCCTTCGGCGAGTACCTGCCGCTGCGCTCGCTCATCGGGGCGATCAACGAGACGTGGACCAGCATGGTCAGCCGGGACTTCAGCCGGGGCACCGAGCCCGGCGTGTTCACCATGGCCGGCACCAAGGTCGGCCTGGTGACCTGCTACGAGGCCGCCTTCGACTGGGCCGTGCGCTCCGAGGTCACGGACGGCGCCCGGATGATCTCCGTGCCCAGCAACAACGCCACCTTCGACCGCAGCGAGATGACCTACCAGCAGCTCGCCATGTCCCGGATCCGCGCGGTCGAGCACAGCCGGACCGTCACCGTCCCGGTGACCAGCGGCGTCAGCGCGATCATCATGCCGGACGGCAGGATCACCCAGAAGACCGGCATGTTCGTGGCGGACTCCCTGGTCCAGGAGGTGCCCCTGCGCTCCTCCGAGACGCCCGCCACCCGGCTCGGCATCGCACCCGAGATCGCCCTGGTGCTGCTCGCGGCCGGCGGGGTCGGCTGGGCCGTCGGCGCCGGTGTGCGCGGCCGACGCGCCCGCGCCGTGTAGCGGTACGCCCGCCGCACGCCCCGGTGCACGGGCGGGAGCGGCCGGGGCACCCCCGTTAGGGTCGGGCCCATGAGTACTCCCGATTTCATCCGCGACCTGCGCGCCTCGGCCGGGCACCAGCTCCTGTGGCTCCCCGGAGTCACCGCCGTCGTCCTCGACGACGAGGGCAGGGTGCTGCTCGGCCGCCGGTCCGACAACGGGCGCTGGTCCCTGATCGGAGGCATCCCGGAGCCGGGCGAGCAGCCCGCCGCCTGCGCCGTGCGCGAGGTCGAGGAGGAGACCGCCGTCCGGTGCGTCGTCGAGCGGCTGGTCCTCGTCCAGGCACTGAAGCCGGTCACCTACGACAACGGCGACGTCTGCCAGTTCATGGACATCACCTTCCGCTGCCGGGCCGTGGGCGGCGAGGCCCGGGTCAACGACGACGAGTCGCTGGAGGTCGGCTGGTTCGCGGTGGACGCGCTGCCGGACATCGGGGAGTTCGGGCAGGCCCGGGTCAAGCAGGCCCTGTCCGACGCCCCCGCGTGGTTCGACCCCGCCGCTTCCCTCTGAGGCACGGGGCGCGCCCACCCGGGGGCGACGCCCCGCGCCGGCTGCTCAGGCGCAGGTGACCCGCAGGTCCGCCCAGTCCGCGTGGTCGTAGTCGACACCGTCCCCGGCGTCCGTGACCACCAGGCGGACCACGTCCGCCCCGGAGACGTCGGCGAAGACCGGGAGCGTCGGATCGGCGTGGGTCACCGTGCCCGTCGACGCGGCCCGGGTCCCGTCGGCCCAGACCTCGAAGGCCACGCTGCCCCGGTCGCCCGACTCGTCGTCCACACCGACCTGCGCGGTCACCTCGCTGCACGCGCCGCCGAGGTAGTACTCCACGCTGCTCGGCGCGTGGACGCCGAGGCCCTTGGCGAACTCCTGGCCGCCCACGGTGATCGGCCCACCGTCGCCGGCCTGGCTCTCGCCCACGCTCCGGTCCCGCTCGACGGGGCCCCAGCCGTTGGAGGAGCTGAGCGGACCCGCGTCCGACAGGGCGGTCCGGCCCGCGGGCAGCGGCACGCCGACGCGCACCGTCACCGGCACCGCCGAGGTGACCCAGGCGCCGGAACGCGTGCGGTGCCTCGCCGTGAGCGTCAGGTCCCGGTCGCCCGCGGAGGTGCCCGCGGGAACCGTGACGTCCCAGTCCGTCGCCAGGGTCCCGCCCGGTTCGAGGGCACGCGCCGAAGCGGCGGACCTGGGGGTGATGCGCCAGCCCTCGGGACCGGTCAGGGCGACCCGCACCGAGTGGGCCGCGCTGCCGCCCAGGTCGGTGACCTCGGAGGTGATCCGCTCGGTGCGCCCGGCCTCGGTCACGGTGTCACCGTCCGCGCTCACGTCCACGGCGGGCGGGTACTGCGCCCACCTCCTGTCGGCCGCCACCCGCACCAGCACCGTGCCGTGCGCGGGGACGGTCGCGGCGATCGTGCCCGTCGTGCCGGCGTCGCTGTGCTTCCACAGGTCCCGCATCGCGTACCCGCGCGCCTGCGGCAGGCCGACGGCCCGCGCGGTCGTCTCGATCCGCTGCGCGCGGGAGCCCTCGTTGAACAGCGCGACCGCGCGGCCGCCGTCCGCCAGCTCCTTCGACACGACCCACCGGCCGCCCTCCGAGGAGACGACCTCGCCCTGCCTGCCCAGCGGGTCCTGGTCGACGGCGATCACCTCGTCGTTGGTGAGGATGTCGAACGCCGACTCGGGCGCCGTGCGCAGGTCGGAGCCGATCAGCAGCGGCGCCGCCATGACCGACCACATGGAGAAGTGCGTACGGTACTCGGTGTCCGTCATGCCCCCGTTGCCGACCTCCAGCATGTCGGGGTCGTTCCATCCGCCGGGGTGCGCGTACGGGGCGAGTGCGAGGTTCGCCTTCATGATCGAGGACATCGAGCTCCAGCTGTCGCTGATGTCACCGGTGGTGCGCCAGAGCTGGCCCAGCTCGCCGGCCCACTCCCACGGCTTGTTCTGTCCCCACTCGCAGATGCTGTAGACGATCGGCCGGCCGGTCGCCGCGAGCGCGTCCCGCATGGTGGTGTAGCGCTGCTTCGCGTCGACACCCTGGTTGTTGCAGTTGTCGTACTTGAGGTAGTCGACGCCCCAGTCGGCGAACTGCCGCGCGTCGCCGTACTCGTGGCCGAGGGCGCCGGGGAAGCCGATGTCGCTGCACGTCTTGGTGCCGGCGCTGGTGTAGATGCCGAACTTCAGGCCCTTGGAGTGGACGTAGTCGGCGACGGCCCCGATGCCGTTGGGGAAGCGCTCGGGGTCGGGCACCAGGCGGCCGTCGGCGTCGCGTTCCGGCAGCGCCCAGCAGTCGTCCAGGTTGACGTACTCGTAGCCGGCGTCCTTCAGGCCGCGCTCCACGAAGAGGTCGGCGATGCCCTTGACCATCGACTCGTCGAACTCGTCGCGGCAGTGCGTGGAGTTCCAGTTGTTGAAGCCCATCGGCGGGGTGAGGGCCAGTCCCTCGTGACCGGAGGCCGCCAAGGACCTCACGGGCGCCGGGGCCGGGACCGCGGGCGCGGCCTGTGCGTTCACCCCCAGGCCCGCGGCGGCGATCAGTCCGGCGGCCACCACGGCCAGGGCTCTGCGGCCGGTGACGCGCGGTTCACGCATGGCAAGGTGACGCATCGTTCCACTCCTCCGCTGTTCGTCGGAAGCGGTGCGCGGGGAGACACGCATCGTCAACGCGCGCTCACAGTAGGGGCGTTGGGGTCTGAGGGAAAGAGGGCGTTCATGGTGGATTCTGTGCTCTCTCCCGGGTGCCGGGATGCGCGGATCTTGACGCGGTGCTCCGCCCTCCCCGAGCATCGGGCCGAGAGTCCTGCGTGATCCGAGGCGCCGTGACCGCCGGGCGTCAGGCTCCGCGAAGTGGGCGCCGGGACGCACGGACCGCGACCGAAGGGGCGGGGATGGCGACGGACGGCACCGGCGACACGCCCACCGCACTGCCGGTGCGCACCCTCGGGCGCAGCGGCGTACCCGTCACCGCCCTCGGTTTCGGTGCCGCCGCCGTCGCCGGACTCTACGAGGAGGTGGGGGAGGAGCAGGCGGCGGCGACCCTGGAGGCGGCCTGGGACGCGGGCATCCGCTACTTCGACACCGCCCCGCACTACGGCCTGGGCCTGTCGGAACGCCGACTGGGCGCGGCCCTGCGGAGCAGGCCGCGGGACGCCTACACCCTGTCCACCAAGGTCGGCCGCCTGCTCGAACCGTACGACGGCGGTGGCGACGACCTGGCGAACGGATTCGCCGTACCCGCCACCCACCGGCGCCGCTGGGACTTCAGCGCCGACGGAGTACGCCGCTCCCTGGAGGCCAGCCTGACCCGGCTCGGTCTCGACCGCGTGGACCTCGTGCTGCTGCACGACCCCGACGACCACGAGCGGCAGGCCTTCGACGAGGCCTACCCGGCCCTGGAGGACCTCCGCGCCCAAGGCGTCGTCCGGGCCATCGGCGCCGGGATGAACCAGACCCGGATGCTGGCCCGCTTCGTCACGGACACCGACGTCGACGCGGTGCTCTGCGCCGGGCGCTACACGCTGCTCGACCAGGGTGCGCTCCAGGAGCTGCTGCCCGGCGCGGAAACCGCCGGCAAGAGTGTGATCGTCGGGGGAGTGTTCAACTCCGGCCTGCTGGCGGACCCCGCGCCCGGCGCCACGTACGACTACGCGGCGGCGCCCGGCCGGCTCCTGCGCCGCGCCCTGCGCATGCGCGACGCCACCGAGGCACTCGGCGTGCCGCTGCGGGCCGCGGCCCTCCGCTTCCCCTTCGGGCACCCGGCGGTCGCGGCCGTCCTCGTCGGCGCCCGTTCGGCCGCCGAGGCCCGCGACGCCGTCGAGCAGTACCGCCGGTCCGTGCCGGGGGCCGTGTGGGAGGCACTGCGCGAGCGGGACCTGCTGCCGCCCGGCGCGCCCACTCCCGGATCCGCCGGATGACCGGCACCCGTACCGGGTGACGCCCGGCCGGAGCACCGATGGTGCCCCCGGCGTCCGGGCCCCGGGACGGCCGGAGCTCCGGGCCCCGGGCCGCCCGGCGTTCCGGGCCGCGCGTGACGTGCCCGACCGATCACTGGGCCCGGCGGTGCGCACGTGGCGGTGGTGGTGCGGCTCAGTCCGGTCCGCAGCGGTCGAGTGCCGCACGGACCCGGGCGAGCCCTTCCGTCCGCCAGTGGTCCCGGTCGGGCATCTGGTCGCCCCGGCGCCAGCGCCAGGCCGAGAACAGTGCCCAGTTCAGGGCGCGGCACCGGAGGAGGACCCCGGGGTCTGCCTCCGGGCGGTGCTCCGCCACCGCTTCGGGCGCATGGGCGAGGTCGAACTCGACCGGTCCGCGGCAGCAGGTGGCGAGGTCCACGAAGAGCGGCCCCCGCCTCGTGCTCAGGAGGTTGCCCGGGTGGGGCTCGCCGTGCAGCAGTTGATCGCGGGAGCGGTCGGCACCGAGCGAGGCGCGCAGTCCACCGAGCGTGCCGCTGAGGAACTCCCGGTCTTCGGCGGAGAGTTCGGGTGAGCGCTCGCGGTCGCCCACCTGCTTCAGCGCAGCGGCCACCCGATCGGTGAAGTGGGGTGCGCGCAGATCGATCCGGCGCAGGGCGGCATGGTGCCGCGTCAGGGCGTCCGCGTAGGCGGCCGGTGCGACCTCCGGACCCACCGGCTCGTAGTAGGTCCACAGGGAGACGGCGAAGCCGTCGCGCGTGTGGACGCGCGGCTCCACCCGCGGGTCGAGCCCGGCCACCGGAGCGTCGACGCCGGCCAGCCGGCGGGCGATCTCCACCTCGAACTCGGAGTCGGCCCGCTGCACCGCGGGCGCGACCCTGGCCAGCACGTCGCAGGGGAGCAGGCGCAGCGCGACCCGGTCCGAGTCGTGGACCACGCTCACCTCGTCGGCACGAAGCCCCAGCGCCGTGGCGGTCGCTCGTCCCGCCGCGACCGCGCGACGCAGTTCGGACGGCTTCATACGCTGCTCCTCCGTGTTCTCCGCCTTCTCCGCCTTCTTCGTGCTCTCCGTCGTTCCGTTGATCTCCGCCGTCGTCGGGCAGTGCGCCGGGAAGGCCGCCGGCGACGCCCGTGACGTCGCCGAAGCGTACGCCGGGCGGTCCGTCACGCCACCGCGCCGCCGGGTGCCGTCGCCGCGCCGGCCGGCGGTGCGGTGCTCTGCCGGACCACGAGATGGGTCGCCAGCTCGATGCGCCGGCCGGCCCCGCGGGGGTCTTCCCGCCGGAAGAGCATGCGGGTGGCTTCCTCGGCCATGTGCCGCAGCGGTTGGTGCACGGTGGTCAGCGGCGGGCTCGACCACTGGGCGAGCGGCACGTCGTCGTAGCCGACGACCGAGAGGTCCTGAGGGACCCTCAGCCCTCTGACCCGGGCCGCCTCCAGCACGCCGAGAGCCTGGAGGTCGCTGCCCGCGAACACGGCCGTCGGCCGGTCGGGCCCGGCGAGCAGGTCCATGCCGTGCTCGAAGCCGCTCTCCACGCTGTAGTCGCCGTAGCGGACCAGGGCCGGGTCGATGGGCAGGCCCGCCATGGTCATCGCCGAGCGGTAGCCGTCGAGGCGGGCCAGCGAGCACAGCATGTCCTCGAAACCGGTGATGATCGCGACGCGCCGGTGCCCGTGGTCGGTGAGATGGCGGGTGGCCGCCAGGCCCCCGGCCCAGTTGGCGGAGCCGACGGACGGGACGTCGGGGTCGGGGTCGCCGGCCGGGTCGACGATGACGAACGGGATGTCCCAGGACCGCAGCCGGTGCTTGACCTCGGCGGGGAGCGAGGAGAAAACCAGCACGACACCGAGCGGCCTGCGCCCGAGCACCCCCTCGATCCAGTCCGAAGCAGGAGCGTGCCGGGTGCCGCTGCGGGTGAGCACGACCTCGGTCCGGTTGGCCTTGGCGACCTCCTCCACGCCGCGGACCAGCTCCATCGCCCAGACGCTGTCCAGCTCGTGGAAAACGAGTTCGACCAGCGGCGAACGCGGCGGGGTCGCGCTCCGGCGCCGGTAACCGTGCACCTCGAGGAGCCGCTCCACCTTGGCCCGGGTGGAGCGGGAGACATCCGAACGACCGTTGAGGACCTTCGAAACTGTCGGGGGCGAGACTCCCGCCTCTTTCGCCACCTCGGCCAGGGTCACCCTGGCGCTCACCTCAACTTCCTCGTGCATGCAGGAAGGATAGGGCATGCGGTCGATAACGTTTTGAGACGGCGGACGCACGGCCATTGACCGGAAATCCGGTCGCACTTTACTGTCCGACCAGCATGGACTTTCGGTGATGGTGCCGAAACTTTCGAAAGGCGAACGATGAAGACACGTGCGCGCTTGCCCAGACTGGTCGCCACCGGCGCGACGCTCGCCCTGGCGCTGAGCCTGTCGGCCTGCGGTGACGGGAACGGCGGGGCGTCGTCGGACGACGGCAAGATCCATGTCCTGGTCTACGGGGACGCCAGCAACAAGGTCGAAGAGCAGATCGTCAAGACCTTCAACGAGACGTCCGACGTCAAGGCGGTGCTCGACACCATCCCCGGTGCCGACTACCAGACCAAGCTCCAGACGATCATCAACACCCCGCAGGCTCCGGACGTCTTCTTCAACTGGGGCGGCGGCAGCATCAAGCCGTTCGTCAAGGCGGACCTGCTGCTTCCGCTGGACGACTTCATCAAGAAGAACCCGGACCTGGAGAAGAAGTTCCTGCCGTCCGTCTTCGAGAGTGCCGTCGTCGACGGCAAGCCGTACGGCGTCCCGATGCGCGGCACCCAGCCGGTGCTGCTGTTCCACAACAAGAAGGTCCTCGACGACGCGGGCGTCCAGCCGCCGAAGACCTGGGACGAGCTGCTCGACGCGGTGGGCAAGCTCAAGGACGCGGGCGTCACGCCGATCGCGCTCGGCGGCGGCGACGTATGGCCCACCCAGATGTGGTTCCAGTACCTCTACGACCGCATAGCCGGACCGGAGCTGTTCGCGAAGGCCGTCGGCGGCGACAAGAGCGCCTGGGAGAGCGCGGAGAGCAGGAAGGCCCTGGACATGATCAAGGAGCTGGTCGACTCGGGCGCCTTCGGCAAGAACTACGACTCCGTCAAGTACACCAACGGCGGCTCGGTCCAGCTGGTGGCCTCCGGCAAGGCCGGCTTCGAGCTGATGGGTTCCTGGTACTACTCCCAGCAGCTCACGGACCACAAGGAGTTCGCCGAGAAGGACCTCGGCTACACCGCCTTCCCGACCGTCGCGGGCGGCAAGGGCGACCCGGCCGACGTGGCCGGCAACACCAACAACTACTACTCGGTGATGAAGAAGACCAAGCACCCCGAGGCGGTCGCCGAGTTCCTGAAGCTCATGTACTCCGACGACTTCGTCAAGGCGCAGCTGGACATCGGCAACCTGCCGACCACGACGAACACCGACAAGTTCATCGACGGCTCGGGCACCCCCGAGTACTCGCGCTTCCAGTACGACCTGGTCTCCGACGCCCCGTCCTTCCAGCTCTCCTGGGACCAGGCGTACCCGCAGAAGGCCAGCTCGGACATGCACAAGGCCATCCAGCAGTTCTTCAACGGACAGCTCGACGCGGACGGCTTCATCAAGGCCATGCAGGCCCTCCCGACCGAGTGACGAACGGCTCATGACCACAGACCTCACGAGCGCACGGCCCGCCGCCGGACCCCGCAAGGAGTCCCGGCGGCGGCCGCCCGCCTCGTCCGCGACGACGGTGGGCCGCCCCGGCTTCGGCTGGGCGGTGCCCGCCGCAGTGTTCTTCTTCCTCTTCGCGATCGTCCCGCTGATCATGGTGGCGGTGCTGTCCTTCATGACCTGGGACGGCATCAGCTCGCCCGAGTTCGTCGGCACGGACAACTGGTCGCGCCTCATCGACGACCCGGTGATGCTCAAGAGCATCTGGCTGACCCTGCTGCTGACCGCGCTGGGCGTGGTCCTGCAGACCCCGCTGAGCATCCTGCTCGGCGTCTGGGCCGCCGGTCACCAGCGCAACCGCGCCGTCCTGTCCGTCATCTACTTCATCCCGCTGCTGCTGTCCGCCACGGCCGTGTCCGTGCTGTGGCGGGCGCTGCTCGACCCGAACTTCGGCATACCCGCCGAGGCCACGTGGCTCTTCGGCGACGGCAACCTGTTCGGCGAACAGACCACCGCCATCGGCGTGCTGGCCTTCGTCAGCACCTGGCAGTTCACCCCGTTCCACACGCTGATCTACCAGGGCGCCGCCCGCTCCGTCCCGCAGGTGCTGTACCAGGCGGCGGAGATCGACGGGGCGGGCCGCTACCGGCAGTTCTTCCACATCACCCTGCCGCAGCTGCGGACCTCGATGATCACCTCGATGATCCTGATGATCGTCGGCGGACTGACCACCTTCGAGACCGTCCTCATCCTGACCCAGGGCGGCCCCGGCACGGACACCACCATCAGCGCCTACTACATGTACGACAAGGCGTTCAAGGGCTTCGACTACGGCACCGGCTCCGCGATCGCCCTCGCCCTGGTCGTCGCCGCCACCGTCATCTCGCTGGTCGTCGTCCGGGTCTCCGGCTACGACAAGATGCGCAGCTCCATGGAGGGTGTGTCATGAGGCGCCGACCCAACTACGTGGCCGGCGTCGGCTCGCTCGTCTGGCTCGTCCTGGTCGGGCTGCCGTTGTACGTGATGCTCGCCGCGACCCTGCGGACCCGCCAGGACTACGCCGAGAACGGCCCGGTCTCGTTCCCGGACAGCTTCACGCTGGACAACTTCACCGGTGCCTTCGACTCCGGCTTCGGCCAGTACTTCTTCAACACGCTCGTCGTCACTGCCTGCGTGATCGGCATCGTGCTGCTGCTGGTCCCGCCGCTCGCCTACGCGATCGTCCGCAGCCGCGGCCGGGCCACGTCGGCGATCTTCCGGCTGTTCCTGCTCGGCCTGGCCATCCCGGCCCAGGCCGTGATCGTGCCGATGTTCTACCTGATCAGTGAAGCGGGGCTGTACGACAACCTGCTCGGCGTCATCCTGCCGACGGCCGCGTTCTGCCTGCCGATGTCCGCGCTGATCCTCAGCGGCGCGATGCGTGACATCTCCTCGGAGCTGTACGAGGCCATGGCGATGGACGGCGCCAGTCCGCGGCGCATGTTCTTCCAGCTCGTCGTCCCGCTGTCCCGCGGCGGACTCTCCACGATCGTGGTGTTCTCCGCGCTCCAGGCGTGGAACGGCTTCCTGTTCCCGCTGGTCCTGACCCAGTCGGAGTCCACCAAGGTGGTCACCCTGGGTCTGTACAACTTCCAGACCGCGCACGGGATCGACATCCCCGGTCTGCTGGGGGCCGTGGTGCTGTCCATGGTGCCCATCCTGCTCGTCTACCTGTTCGCCCGTCGCGCCCTGGTCCAGGGGCTGATGGGTGTCGGAGGAAAGTGACTGCCGACGTGGCTGTAGAGACCACCCCCGAAATTCCCCTCTGGAACGACCCCACCCGCCCCGTCGCCGCCCGAGTCGACGCGCTCGTCTCCGCGATGACCCTCGAGGAGAAGATCGCCCAGCTGTACGGCGTGTGGGTCGGCGCCTCCGACAAGGGCGGTGAAGTCGCCCCCCACCAGCACGACATGGAGGAGGCCGTCGACCTCGACGCGCTCGTGCCCGCCGGGCTCGGCCAGCTCACCCGCCCCTTCGGCACCGTCCCCGTCGACCCTGCGCTCGGCGCGCTCTCCCTCATGCGCACCCAGGCCCGCATCACCTCGGCCGGCCGCTTCGGCATCCCCGCCGTCGCCCACGAGGAGTGCCTGGCCGGCTTCGCCGCCTGGGGCGCCACGGCCTACCCCGTCCCCCTGTCCTGGGGCGCCACCTTCGACCCGGACGTGGTGCGCCGGATGGCCGCCGCCATCGGCCGCGACATGCGGTCCCTCGGCATCCACCAGGGCCTCGCGCCCGTCCTCGACGTGGTCCGCGACGCCCGCTGGGGCCGGGTCGAGGAGACCATCGGGGAGGACCCCTACCTCGTCGGCACCATCGGCACCGCGTACGTCCAGGGCCTGGAGTCCGCCGGGATCGTCGCCACCCTCAAGCACTTCGTGGGCTACTCCGCCTCCCGCGCCGGCCGCAACCTCGCCCCCTCCTCCGTGGGCACCCGCGAGCGGGCCGACGTCCTGCTCCCGCCGTTCGAGATGGCCGTCCGCGAGGGCGGCCCCCGCTCCGTGATGTCCGCCTACACCGACATCGACGGCGTGCCCGCCGCGGGCGACGAGACGCTGCTGACCGGGCTGCTGCGCGACACCTGGGGCTTCGAGGGAACGGTCGTCGCCGACTACTTCGGCATCGCCTTCCTCAAGACGCTGCACGGCGTCGTCGCCGACTGGACCGACGCCGCCTCGGCCGCTCTGAAGGCGGGCCTGGACGTCGAGCTGCCCACCGTCAAGACCTTCGGGGCCCCGCTCGTCGAGGCGGTCACCGACGGCCGGGTTCCCGAGGCGCTCATCGACCGGGCGCTGCGCCGGGTCCTCGGCCAGAAGGCGCAGCTCGGCCTGCTCGACCCGGACTGGAGCCCGGTCCCGCCCGCGCTCGACGGGGTGGACCTGGACGACCCGGAGGCGCTGCGCGGCCGGATCGACCTGGACCGGCCCGAGAACCGGGAACTGGCCCGCGAGATCGCCGACAAGGCGGTCGTGCTGCTCACCAACGACGGCACCCTGCCGCTCACCGGTCCCCGCCGCATCGCCCTGGTCGGCCCCAACGCCACCGAGGCGACCGCCGTGCTCGGCTGCTACTCCTTCCCCCGGCACGTCGGCGTGCAGCACCCGGAGGTGCCGGTCGGCATCGGCCTGCCCACCCTGCACGACACGCTGACCACCGAGTTCCCCGACGCGGAGATCACCGTCGCGCGGGGCACCGGCGTCGACGACGGCGACCTCTCCGGCATCGGCGCGGCGGTGGACGCGGCCCGCGAGGCGGACGTGGTCGTCGCCGTCCTCGGTGACCGGGCCGGCCTGTTCGGCCGCGGCACGAGCGGCGAGGGCTGCGACGCCGAGTCCCTCACCCTGCCCGGGGCCCAGCAGCAGCTCCTCGACGCGCTGCTCGACTCCGGCAGTCCCGTGGTCACCGTCCTGCTCGCCGGGCGGCCCTACGCGCTGGGCCGGGCCGTGACCGAGTCCGCCGCGATCGTGCAGTCGTTCTTCCCCGGCGAAGAGGGCACCGCCGCCATCGCCGGCGTGCTCAGCGGGCGCACCAGCCCCTCCGGCAGGCTGCCCGTCAGCGTGCCCCGCGGCCCGGGCGCCCAGCCGACCACCTACCTCGGGGCTCGGCTGGCCCAGGCCAGCGAGGTGTCCAACATCGACCCGACCCCCGCCTTCGGCTTCGGGCACGGACTCACGTACACCACGTTCGCCTGGAGCGACCTCGTGGCGCACGGGGAGCAGGCGTCCACGGACGGTGCGTTCTCGGTGGAACTCTCCGTGCGCAACACCGGCGAACGACACGGCACCGAGGTGGTGCAGCTGTACCTGCACGACCCGGTCGCCTCCGTCGTCCAGCCGGTGCAGCGCCTCGTCGGTTACACGCGGGTGCCGCTGGCCCCGGGCGAGGCCCGCCGGGTGCGCGTCGAGGTACCCGCCGACCTCGCCTCCTTCACCGGCCGCGACGGCCGCCGCGTCGTCGAACCCGGGGAGCTGGAGCTGCGGTTCGCCGCGTCCAGCACGGAGACGCGGCTGACCGCGACGGTCGTGCTCAACGGACCGGAACGGCAGGTCGACCACACCCGGCGACTGCACGCCGTGTTCACGCAGGAATCGGTGGAGAACCAGGAGCCGCTGGAGATCCAGGACGCCCAGGGCGTCTGAGTCTCCGCCGGACGGCGAGCGGTGGTCCCGGGCTCCGGCCCCGGCACCCCGCTCGCCGTACGGCTCAGTGGACGACGTCGAAGACGTTCTTCTGCAGGCCGTTGGCGTAGACCTCGTGCTCGACGAGCCGCAGCTTCCGCGCGTCGTTGTCCGCGTCGCTGAACAGCCGCTTGCCCGCACCGAGGAGGAGCGGGAAGACCAGCAGGTGGTAGCGGTCGATCAGGCCGGCGTCCGACAGGCTCCGGTTCAGGGCGGCGCTGCCGTGCACGATGATCGGCCCGCCCCCGGTCTCCTTCAGCGCGGCCACCTCGTCGAGCGAACGCAGGATCGTCGTCTCGCCCCAGTTGGTGACCAGGTCGTCCTCGGTGAGGGTGGTGGAGACGACGTACTTCGGCATCTTCCGGTACTCGGGGAACTCCTCCATGTCCGGCCACACCGGGCTGAACGCCTGGTAGCTGACCCGGCCGAGGAGCAGCGCCGTGGCCTCGCTCTGCTCCCGGCCCTTGATCTCGAACGCCTCGGGGAGGAAATCCACGTGCTTGACGGTCCACCCGGAGTTCCGGTAGCCGGGCTCGCCGCCCGGGGCCTCCACGACACCGTCGAGCGAGACGAAAGCGGTGCTGATCAGAGTACGCATGCGAAGTCCTCAACGTTTCGTGTGCGGTCGGACACCACTATGACCCGGGCCCCGGGGAGAACTCATCGGTCGCGGTCGCGGCCGATGGGCGGGAGAACCCGCAGCGCGTCGACGGCGTGCAGGGCCACGTGGAGTTCGGTGCGCTGCTCGCCGGACTCCAGGTCCCGGCCGAGCAACCGCTCGATGGTGCGCAGCCGCTGGTAGACGGTCTCCCGGGACAGGCCCGACGAACGGGCGGCGACCGTCTTGTTGCCCGCGGAGTCCAGGTAACCCCGCAGGGTCGTCACGAGGTCGGTGCCGTGCCGGGCGTCGTGGTCGAGCAGCGGCCCCAACTGCCGCTCGGCGAAGTCCTGGACGCGGGTGTCGTCGCGCAGCGCGAACAGCAGGCGGCGCAGGCCGATGTCGGACCGCTCGTGGAAGGAACGGCCGGGCGGCAGCGGCAGGCCCGGGTCGGCGGCCTCGGCCACCCGGGCCGCCTCGCGGAACGAGCGGGCCACGTCGGCGAGGTCACCGGCCGGCGCGCCGGCGCTCACCGTGGCACCCGGGGCCGCCTCCAGGGCGGTGCGGCTCACCCGCTGCACGGCCTCGCGCCAGGGGCGGGACGGGCGCAGCGCCAGCAGCACCCCGAGACGGGTGGGGGAGAGGAGCCCGACGAGCACCCGCGGAACCTGTGTGGCCGACTCCTCGCAGAGCCGCACCTCGGCGGCCGCGGCGTCCTCCGCCGAGGGCAGGTCCGCCAGGACGGCGACGAAGCGGGTGCCGTCCGCGGGCAGTCCCAGGGCGGTGAGGCGGGCCCGCGCGTCCGCGGGGGAGCGGTGACGCTGTTCGACCAGCTCGCGCAGGGCGTTGCGGTGAGCGGTGCGCTCCCAGGGCGTGGGGTGGGTGAGGCGGGCGATGGTGAGCGCCATCGCGGTCCGCTCCAGCACCGTGACGTCCTCGGGCCCGAAGGCCCGGCCGGGATGCGCGGCGGGCAGCATGACCACCCGGCCCCACCTCTCGCCCTGGTACTCCACGGGCGCCGCCAGCCAGCCCTCGGGGCCCGAGACCCCCACCCGGTCGGTGGCCGGCGTGGTGCGCGAGCGGCGTTCCCAGTCCGTGAGCGCGGCCCGTTCCACGGACCCGGAGGGCTCGCAGACCAGCGCCCGGTGCACCAGGTTCTCCAGCACGACCGTGCGGGCGCTCATCTCCGCGGCCGCGCGCAGCACCTCCTCGGGGCCCGTGCCGCGCAGGGTGAGGGCGGTGAACGCCTCGTGCACGCGCTGGGTCCTGCGCATGGCCTCCGCCTGGTGGCCGAGGATCAGCGTGTGGACCACCTGGGTGACCTCCAGGAAGTTGACGTCCCTGGCGAGCGTCACCAGGGGCAGACTCCGCGCGCGGCAGGCCTGGACCAGGGCCTCGGGCGGCCGGTGGTAACGGCGCACCAGCTCGATGACCAGGCCCGCGGCCCCGACGCCGGCGAGTTCGTCGACGTAGCGGCGGACACCGGCCGGGTCGTCCGGCAGGGGCATGCCGGTGGTGAGGACGAGTTCGCCGCCCTTGAGGAAGGAGGCGGGGTCCGTCAGTTCGGTGACGTGGACCCAGCGGACCGGACGGTCCACGTGCTCCTCGCCGGCGACCACCCGTGGATCACCCCCGGCCACCACCGGAAGCGCCAGCACGTCGGCCACGGTGGGCGCCCGGCCCGACGGGCCCGGCTGCCGGTTCTCGCTCACGGTGCCTCCCTGGCACTCAGGCTACGCCGCACACCTGACACATCGTCCGGACGGCGTGCCCCGGCCGGACAGATCAGGCGTTGCCGCGCCCGCCGCGCCGGGAAGGCTCGGGGGACCGCAGGAGACCGACGAGCAGGCCGGGAGACAAGCATGACCGCACTGTCGCCGCACCTTCGCCAGGCCACCCCCGTGACGGCGGTCCGGGGCGAGGGCGTCCACCTCCACGGCGAGGACGGCCGCCGCTATCTGGACTTCACCGCCGGCATCGGCGTCACCAGCACCGGCCACTGCCACCCCAGGGTCGTGGCCGCCGCCCAGGAGCAGGTCGCCACCCTGGTCCACGGGCAGTACACCACCGTCATGCATCCGCCGCTGCGGCGCCTGGTCGGCAAGCTCGGCGAGGTGCTGCCCCAGGGCCTGGACAGCCTGTTCTTCGCCAACTCCGGCAGCGAGGCGGTCGAGGCCGCGCTGCGCCTGGCCCGCCAGGCCACCGGTCGGCCCAACGTGCTGGTCTGCCACGGCGGCTTCCACGGCCGCACGGTGGCCGCCGCCGCCATGACCACCTCCGGCACCCGCTTCAGGTCCGGCTTCTCCCCGCTGATGAGCGGCGTCGTCGTCACCCCCTTCCCGACCGCCTTCCGCTACGGCTGGGACGAGGAGACCGCCACCCGCTTCGCCCTCAAGGAACTCGACTACACCCTCCAGACGATCTCGTCACCCGCCGACACGGCCGCTGTGATCGTCGAACCGGTCCTCGGCGAAGGCGGGTACGTGCCCGCGAACCGGGCCTTCCTCCAGGGCCTGCGCGAGCGCGCCGACCGGCACGGCTTCCTGCTGATCCTCGACGAGGTGCAGACCGGCGTGGGCCGCACCGGCCGGTTCTGGGGCCACGAGCACTTCGGCGTCGCCCCCGACATCCTCGTCACCGCCAAGGGTCTGGCCAGCGGTTTCCCGCTGTCCGGCATCGCCGCCCCCGAGGAGCTGATGCGCAAGGCCTGGGCCGGCTCGCAGGGCGGGACGTACGGGGCCAACGCGGTCGCCTGCGCGGCTGCCTGCGCCACCCTCGACGTCGTACGCGACGAGAAACTCGTGGAGAACGCCGAGACGATGGGAGCCCGGCTGCGCCACGGCCTGGAGGCGGTGGCGTCCCGCACCCCGGCCATCGGCGACGTGCGGGGCATGGGGCTGATGCTGGCGAGCGAGTTCGTCACCGAGGACGGCGAGCCGGACCCGGAGACCGCCGCCCGGGTGCAGCGGGCCGCCGTCGACGAAGGGCTGCTCCTCCTGCTGTGCGGGGCCTGGAACCAGGTGGTGCGGATGATCCCGGCCCTCGTGATCGACGAGACGGCCGTCGACGAGGGCCTGCGGGCGTGGGCCGCCGCCGTGGAGGCCGGCACGTCGGAGGCGACGGGACGATGACGGACGCCGCGATCCGCCGCCCCACGACCCGTCCCGCACCGATCGCGCACCGGCACGAAGGAGCGACCTCATGACCGACACCCCCACGCGGCTGTTCGTCGGCGGAGCCTGGGTGGACGCCGCGGACGGCGCCCTCATGCCCGTCGACGACCCCGCCACCGGCGAGATCCTCGCTTACGTCGCCGACGCCGGCCCCGAGGACGCCCGGCTCGCCGAGGAGGCGGCGGTCCGGGCGCAGCGGGAGTGGGCCCGCACGGCACCCCGGGCCCGCAGCGAGATTCTGCGCCGGGCCTACGAGATCGTCCTGGAGCGCGCGGACGCGCTGGCCCGCCTGATGACCTCCGAGATGGGCAAACCGCTGGCCGAGGCCCGGGGCGAGGTCGCCTACGCCGCGGAGTTCTTCCGCTGGTTCTCCGAGGAGGCCGTCCGGATCGACGGCGGCCACGGCGTGCTGCCCGACGGACGCCACCGCATGCTGCTCTCCCGGCGCCCGGTCGGCCCCTGTCTGCTGATCACCCCGTGGAACTTCCCGCTCGCCATGGGCACCCGCAAGATCGGCCCCGCGATCGCGGCCGGCTGCACGATGGTGCTCAAGCCGGCCCCGCAGACGCCGCTCACCGGCCTGGCCCTCGCCGCGATCCTCCAGGAGGCGGGACTGCCCGACGGGGTGCTGAACGTCGTCCCGACCTCACGGGCCGGGGAGGTGTGCGAACCTCTCCTGCGCGGCGGGCGGATCCGCAAGCTCTCCTTTACCGGCTCGACGGCCGTCGGACGGCTGCTCCTGGCACAGTGCGCCGACACGGTCGTGCGGACCTCAATGGAGCTGGGCGGCAACGCGCCGTTCGTGGTCTTCGACGACGCGGACCTGGACGCCGCCTTGGACGGCGCACTGGTCGCCAAGATGCGCAACATGGGCGAGGCGTGCACCGCCGCGAACCGCTTCTTCGTGCACCGGTCGGTGGCCCGGGAGTTCGCGGACCGGCTGGCCCGGCGGATGGGGGCGCTGGTGGTGGGTCCCGGCACCGAGGACGGCGTCGACGTCGGCCCGCTCATCGACGCCGCCGGGCGCGCCAAGGTCGAGGAACTGGTCGCCGACGCGGTGGAGCGCGGTGCGCGGGTCCTGGTCGGCGGCACCACGCCCGAGGGCCCCGGATGTTTCTACCCGCCCACGGTGCTCACCGACGTCTCCCCGGACAGCCGCCTGATGGGCACCGAGATCTTCGGTCCGGTCGCGGCGCTCCTCACCTTCGACGACGAGGACGAGGTGGTCGGGCGGGCCAACGACACCCCCTGGGGACTGGTCGGCTACGTCTTCACCGAGGGCCTGGACCGCGCCCTGCGGGTCAGCGAACGCCTGGAGGTGGGCATGGTCGGGCTCAACACCGGCCTGGTCTCCAACCCCGCCGCGCCCTTCGGCGGCGTCAAGCAGTCGGGCCTGGGCCGGGAGGGCGGCCGGGTCGGGATCGAGGAGTTCCTGGAGTACCAGTACGTGGCGCTGCCGACGAGGTGACGCGTGCGACGGGGGACGGGGTGACGCACGCCGCGCGGGAGGGGGTGACGCAGGTCGCCCGGGAGGGGGCTTTGCATGGTCATGCGTAATCATGCATACTCTTCCTATGTCCAAGGTCCTCACCTCCCTCCCCACCGGCGAGCGCGTCGGTATCGCCTTCTCGGGCGGCCTCGACACCTCGGTCGCGGTCGCGTGGATGCGTGACAAGGGCGCCGTCCCCTGCACGTACACCGCCGACATCGGCCAGTACGACGAGCCCGACATCGCCTCGGTGCCCGACCGTGCCAAGACGTACGGCGCCGAGGTCGCGCGGCTGGTCGACTGCCGCGAGGCGCTGGTCGAGGAGGGTCTTGCCGCGCTCACCTGCGGGGCGTTCCACATCCGCTCGGGCGGGCGTGCCTACTTCAACACCACGCCGCTGGGCCGTGCCGTCACGGGCACCCTCCTCGTCCGGGCGATGCTCGAGGACGACGTCCAGATCTGGGGCGACGGCTCCACGTTCAAGGGCAACGACATCGAGCGGTTCTACCGGTACGGCCTGCTCGCCAACCCGCAGCTGCGGATCTACAAGCCCTGGCTCGACGCGGACTTCGTGACGGAGCTGGGCGGGCGCAAGGAGATGTCGGAGTGGCTGGTCGCCCACGACCTGCCGTACCGGGACTCCACCGAGAAGGCGTACTCCACCGACGCCAACATCTGGGGCGCCACCCACGAGGCCAAGACGCTGGAGCACCTCGACACCGGCGTGGAGACCGTGGAGCCCATCATGGGCGTGCGGTTCTGGGACCCGTCGGTCGAGATCGCGCCGGAGGACGTGACCATCGGCTTCGACCAGGGCCGGCCGGTGACGATCAACGGCAAGGAGTTCGCCTCCGCGGTCGACCTGGTGATGGAGGCCAACGCCATCGGCGGCCGGCACGGCATGGGCATGTCCGACCAGATCGAGAACCGGATCATCGAGGCCAAGAGCCGCGGCATCTACGAGGCCCCCGGCATGGCCCTGCTGCACGCCGCCTACGAGCGCCTGGTCAACGCCATCCACAACGAGGACACCCTCGCCCAGTACCACACCGAGGGGCGGCGGCTGGGACGGCTGATGTACGAGGGCCGCTGGCTCGACCCGCAGTCCCTCATGATCCGGGAGTCGCTGCAGCGCTGGGTCGGCTCGGCGGTCACCGGAGAGGTCACGCTGCGGCTGCGGCGCGGCGAGGACTACTCCCTCCTCGACACCACCGGACCGGCCTTCAGCTACCACCCGGACAAGCTGTCGATGGAGCGCACCGAGGACTCCGCGTTCGGCCCCGTGGACCGGATCGGCCAGCTCACCATGCGGAACCTGGACATCGCCGACTCCCGCGCCAAGCTGGAGCAGTACGCGGGGCTCGGCCTCATCGGCACCGCCAACCCCGCGATCGGCGCCGCCCAGGCCGCCGCGACCGGACTGATCGGCGCCATGCCGGAGGGCGGCGCGCAGGCCATCGCCTCCCGCGGCGAGGTCTCCGGCGACGACGAGCTGCTCGACCGCGCCGCGATGGAGTCCGGCACCGACTGACCCCCCGCGTCCCCGTCGGCGGGGACCGCGTACCGGCAAGGGCCGGCCCGACGCCTCAGAGCGTCGGGCCGGCCCTTCCGTTTGTCACGCCCGTTTCACCCCGTCGCGCAGGGCTTGCGTTCCTCATGAGCTTCGAACGGCTCACTCCGATCTCCGTGTCCACGAAACGTCATCTCAGAGGCAACGCAAGCAACTTGTAAGCGACGCAAGTCGCTTGCGTGCCAACTGCCGCCTCAGCCGCGACCGTTGACAAACGGGTGACGCGCTAGAAACCTGATGACGCACTTTCCGCAAAGAATCGACTGTCCCGCTCAATTGGCGCGCAGATTCGGTGCTCCCCCCAACTGCCGGACCGTCGCGCCCTCCCCGACTCCCCACGGAACAGAGGACCCCCATGAGACGGAGATCCCTCGGCCGGCGGACGCTCTCGGGCGCCGCCGTCGCCGGGCTGATGACGGTCGGGCTGCTGCCGCTGCCCCTCGCCGCCACCGCACACGCGGCGACGCCGACGGTGGCCGCCGCCGACGTCAACCTGGCGCTCGGCCGCCCGGCGAGGGCGGGCGGCTCGCACGGCGCCTACCCGGCCGGCAACGCCACCGACGGACAGCAGGCCACCTACTGGGAGGGGCCGGCCGGTTCCTTCCCGCAGTGGCTCCAGGTCGACCTCGGGACCGCCCGGAACGTCGACCGGGTGGTCCTGAAGCTGCCCGCCGCCTGGGAGAGCAGGACGCAGACGCTCTCCGTGCGGGGCAGCACCGACGGCTCGGCCTTCCACAGCCTCGACGCCTCGGACGGGCGGGCGTTCGGGCCTTCCGGGGCGGGCACCGTCGCCATCGACCTCGACTCCCCCTCCGAGGCCCGCTACGTCCGCGTCGACATCACCGGCAACACCGGCTGGAACGCCGCCCAGCTGGCCGAACTGGAGGTCTACGGCGACGACGTCGACACCGGCCCGCCGCCCGCCGGCACCAACCTCGCCCGCAACAAGCCGGCCGAGGCCACCTCGACGACGCAGAACTACGTCGCCGCCAACGCCACCGACGACTCCACCTCCACCTACTGGGAGGCCGCCGGCAACCCGGCCGACCTCACCGTCAAGCTCGGCTCCGACGCCGACGTCAGCGGTGTCGTGGTCAAGCTCAATCCGGACCCGGTGTGGTCCGCCCGCACCCAGAGCATCCAGGTGCTCGGCCGGGCCCAGGGCGAGAGCGGCTTCACCTCGCTGCGCGACCGCGCCGACTACGCCTTCAGCCCCGGCCAGGACAACGCGGTGACCATCCCGGTCGGCGGCCGGGTCTCCGACGTACGGCTCCGGTTCTTCTCCAACACCGGCGCACCCGGCGGCCAGGTCGCCGAGTTCCAGGTCATCGGCGCCGCCGCACCCGCACCCGACCTCACCGTCACCGGCCTCGACTGGTCGCCCGCCGCGCCGAACGAGCGCGACGAGGTCACCGTGAACACCACGGTCCGCAACACCGGCACCGCCGCTTCGAAGGAGACGACCGCCGAGGTCACCGTGGAGGGCACGACGGCCGGCAGCGCCAAGGTCCCCGCGCTCGACCCCGGCCAGTCCGCCGAGGTCGCCGTCGCCACCGGCACCCACCCGGCCGGCAGCTACGCGGTCACCGCCGTGGCCGACCCGAAGAACACCGTCGCCGAGCTGGACGACACCAACAACAGCCGCGCCGCCGCGGAACGCCTCGTCGTCGGCCAGGCACCCGGGCCCGACCTCGAGGTGCGCTCCCTCACCACCAGCCCGGCCAACCCGGCGGTGGGCGCCAAGGTCTCCTTCACCGTCGCCGTGCACAACCGCGGCACCGACGCCGCCGAGGCGGGCTCGGTGACCCGGGTCCAGGCCGGCTCCACCAGCCTGGACGGCACGACCGGCCAGGTCGCGGCGGGCGCCACGGTGAACGTGCCGATCAGCGGCACCTGGACGGCGACCGGCGGCGGGGTCAACCTCACCGCCACCGCCGACGCCACCGCACGGATCGCCGAGACCAACGAGAACAACAACGTGCTCGCCAAGTCCCTCGTCGTCGGACGCGGCGCCGCCGTGCCGTACACCGAGTACGAGGCCGAGGACGGCCGGTACGACGGCACCCTGCTCACCACCGACGCCGAGCGGACCTTCGGGCACACCGACTTCGGCACCGAGTCCTCGGGCCGCAAGTCCGTCCGGCTGAACTCGACCGGCCAGTACGTCGAGTTCACCTCCACCACACCCACCAACTCCATAGTGGTGCGCAACTCGATCCCGGACGCCCCGGGCGGCGGCGGGGCCGAGGCCACCATCAGCCTCTACGCCGACGGCCGGTTCGTGCAGAAGCTCGACCTGTCGTCCAGGCACAGCTGGCTCTACGGCAGCACCGACGACCCCGAGGGGCTCACCAACCGGCCCGGCGGCGACGCGCGGCGCCTCTTCGACGAGTCCCACGCACTCCTCGACCGGACCTTCCCGCAAGGCACCGAGTTCCGCCTCCAGCGCGACGCGGGAGACTCGGCCGCCTTCTACGTCATCGACCTGATCGACCTGGAGCAGGTCGCGCCCGCGAAGACCAAGCCCGCCGAGTGCACCTCCATCACCGCGTACGGCGCCGTCCCCGGCGACGGCCTCGACGACACCGACGCCATCCAGCGCGCCGTCACCGACGACCAGAACGGCAGGATCGACTGCGTGTGGATCCCGGCCGGGCAGTGGCGCCAGGAGCAGAAGATCCTCACCGACGACCCGCTCAACCGCGGCCAGTACAACCAGGTCGGCATCAGCGACGTCACCATCCGCGGCGCCGGCATGTGGCACTCCCAGCTCTACACCCTGACCGCGCCGCAGGACGCCGGCGGCATCAACCACCCGCACGAGGGCAACTTCGGCTTCGACATCGACGACAACACGCAGATCTCCGACATCGCCGTCTTCGGCTCGGGCACCATCCGCGGCGGCGACGGCAACGCGGAGGGCGGCGTCGGCCTCAACGGCCGGTTCGGCAAGAACACGAAGATCAGCAACGTGTGGATCGAGCACGCCAACGTCGGCGTCTGGGTCGGCCGCGACTACTCGAACATCCCCGAGCTGTGGGGCCCCGCCGACGGCCTGGAGTTCACGGGCATGCGCATCCGCGACACCTACGCGGACGGCATCAACTTCTCCAACGGCACCCGCAACTCCACCGTCTACAACTCCTCCTTCCGCACCACCGGCGACGACTCGCTCGCGGTCTGGGCCAACAAGTACGTGAAGGATCCGTCCGTGGACGTCGGCCACGACAACCACTTCCGCAACAACACCGTCCAGCTGCCGTGGCGGGCCAACGGCATCGCCGTGTACGGCGGCTACGGCAACACCATCGAGAACAACGTCGTATCCGACACCATGAACTACCCCGGCATCATGCTCGCCACCGACCACGACCCGCTGCCCTTCTCCGGGCAGACCCTCATCGCGGGCAACGCCCTGCACCGCACGGGCGGCGCGTTCTGGGGAGAGGCGCAGGAGTTCGGCGCCATCACCCTCTTCGCGCAGGGCCAGGACATCCCGGGCGTGACCATCCGGGACACCGAGATCCTCGACTCCACCTACGACGGCATCCAGTTCAAGACGGGAGGCGGCGCGATGCCGGACGTGAAGATCCAGAACGTCCGCATCGACAAGTCCAACAACGGCTCCGGCATCCTCGCGATGGGCGGCGCCCGCGGCAGCGCGACCCTGACCGACGTCACGATCACCAACTCGGCCGAGGGGGACGTGCGGATCGAACCGGGCTCCCAGTTCAAGATCAACCAGTAGGAGCCGTCCGGCAGCAGGCGCCGGCCGGTCAGCCGATCGGCCGGCCACGGGCTCAGCCGGTCGCCGGCCGGTCAGCCCACGGCTGGAAAGCGGGACATCGCCCGGCGGCGCGGAGCACCACCGCGTCGCCGGGTTTCCGCCGCGCCCTCCAGCCGGCCCGGCGAGCGCTCCACGGGAGGGCGGCGGCCGTCGTCCTCGACGCGTTCGGCGTTGAGTTCCCCGACCGCGCCGAGCGCGTCGCCGATCGTCGCGTAGTCCACCGCGACGAAGTTGACCGGCCTGCCGCGCTGCCGTTCACAGCTGTGCGCCCGTTCCAGCACCCGCTGCCGGGAGTTGACGACGCCGGCGTCCAGCCGCAGCCCGCCGCCCGCCGTGACGAAGTGGTTCAGCAGGAACAGCCGCCCGTCCGAGCCGCCCCGGTTGGGCAGGCAGGACATCTCGTCCGGGCTGCGGAAGGCGAAGGGCGTCTCCATGGCGTACCGGTAGAGGTTGCGGTACCAGGGCGCGGGGCCGTCCGCCTTCTCCGCGAACACGACCAGCCGCCGGCCACCGTCGATCATGTCCTTGAGCTTCGGCCACGGGCGGTCCGGGTCCGGGTCCGGTTCGAACAGCAGATCCGAGAGGCCGGCCCGGGCGAAGGCGTCCTGCGTCGTCACCGCGTCCACGCCGTCCTGGAGGATCAGCGTGACCACCTCCGTGGGGTTGTCGCGCAGCCACTGGCCGATCTGCCGCAGCGCCGGCTCCAGTTCGAGGGCGCCGGCGCCGCACACCGAGTGACACAGCCACAGGCCCGGGTGGGGCGGGTTCACCCGTTCCAGGATCGAGGTCAGCCGGCGGCGCTCGGCGGGGGAGAAGTCCGAGGTGCTCAGCCGCTCGGCCACCTCCTGCGGCCGTTCCCAGCGGTGGGTGTCGAGGAGCAGCACGCGCACCCCGGCGCCCAGCTGGCCGACGATGTCGGGGTCCTGGAGGGGGCCGATGAACCGGTCCGCCGTCGTCGCCATCGCGTTGTGCGAGGCGAGCTGGGCGATCTCGTCGTAGCGGGCGTCGCACAGCTCGGCGCTGCCCTGGCAGATGCGCGGCGAGGAACCGGTGATCGCCACCGGCGCCAGCATCGTCCCGACCAGGGCGACGGCGGTGACGGTGAACGTCAGCGCCGGGACGTGCCGCGGATCGGTGAGGACGGGCACGCCGGGCCGGGTCTGCCACACCCAGCCGACGGTGATCAGCAGGGCGCCCGCGGCGAGCAGGATGACCGCGACGACGACGGCGGTGCTCAGCAGCCGGTCGAGCGCGGCGGCCTGTACGTCGGCGAGCAGCCCCGAGGCCGCTGGGGGCCACGACGCCGGGGTGCCGAACAGCGTGTCGCGCAGCGTGAGGCGCAGCACGAGCACGGTCAGCGCCAGCAGCGAGGCGGCGGCGGCCGGCACCCAGCCCAGCGGCATCAGCCGCCGCTTGGCGGGCGAGGGCGTGAGAAGCCACAGCAGGGTGAGCGCGGCGGCACACAGCACGGCCGCCGCCGGTTCCACCACGTCCTGGAAGAGCCGGGTGACGCCCCTGGCCCGGTCCAGCGGAGCCAGCGCCTCGGTCCCGGGCTCGACGTCGACGGTCACCACCCACGTGCCCTGCCTCGCCTCCCGCAGCAGCTCCTCGGCGGCGTCCCGCACCTGGTCGGTCAGGGTCACCGGGGCGATCGCGGCCAGCGCCGAGGCCACGTCCCCGCGGTCCAGCGCCGTCCGCACGGTCGATCTGACGTCGTCGTGCGTCGCGCCGTCCGGGACCACCCGCATCAGCGCGTCCGTGGCCGCGACCGCCTGGCCGTGGGAGAGCGGCAGCGTCGGCAGCTCGTCCAGCGGAGCCTCACCGGCCACCACCCGCGCCACCAGTTCGGACAGGTGCTGCACGAAGGCCCGGAAGTCGGGTTCGGACCGCTTCTGCAGGGCGGCGACGGCATCACCGAAGTACGCCTGGCTGAGCCGCTCGACGTTCTCGACGACGGGCTCCAGATCGACTCTGAGCCGCAGCCGGTCGCGGTCGCCCTCCAGGTACTGGACCATCTCCGTGATCTGGCCCTGGCCCATGGCCCGCAGCGTCTCGGGCGGGACCACCACCTTGAGGTTCGAGGTGATGGTCGACTGGGGCACCGGCAGCCGTTCCAGCAGGTCGCTGGTGAGCGGCGTACTGCCCGGATCCACCAGTACCTCGTCGTAGAAGCGCTGGTAGGCCCGCTCGTTTTCCAGCACCTTGCCGTAGAACCCGGCGTCCAGCACGGTGCTGCGGACGACGGCCGCCGCGGCCAGGACGGTCAGGCTCAGCACCGCCACGCACCAGATCAGCGCCCCGACCCAGGGCGAGCGCCGACCCAGTGCGTTCATGGAGCCATTCTCGTGTCAGCCGGCCGCCGCAGCGCACGGACGCCGGGACGGGCAGTGCTCTCACACACATGCCCCGCGCGGACCGGCCGATACCCGTCGCCGCTGCGGTCCCTCGCGGACGCCCCGCTCCCCGGCCCGGCACGCGCGAGGGGCGGTGGGCACCCTCGGCCCACCGCCCCTCGCGCCCCGTCGCGCCGCTCGTCGTGCGGATCAGACCGCCGGAGCCGGGTACGTCGGGTACTCCACCCCGGAGACGTGCTGGACGACGCGGACGACCTGGCAGGAGTAGCCGAACTCGTTGTCGTACCAGAGGTAGAGGATCGCGTTGTCGCCCTCTACCTTCAGCGCGCCGGCGTCCACGATCGAGGCGTGGCGCGAGCCGATGAAGTCGCTGGAGACCGCGTCGGGGGCGTTGATGAAGTCGATCTGGCGCTTGAGCGGCGAGGTCAGCGACACCTCGCGCAGGTGCTCCACGACCTCTTCGCGGCTCGCCTCGCGGGCCAGCTGGAGGTTGAGGATCGCGATCGACACGTCCGGCACGGGCACCCGGATGGAGCTGCCCGTGATCCGCGCCTTGAGGTCGGGCAGCGCCTTGGCCACGGCGGAGGCGGCACCGGTCTCCGTGATGACCATGTTCAGCGGCGCGCTGCGGCCCCGGCGGTCGGACTTGTGGTAGTTGTCCAGCAGGTTCTGGTCGTTGGTGAAGGAGTGCACCGTCTCCACGTGACCGCGCAGGACGCCGTACTCGTCCTCCATCGCCTTGAGCGGCGGGACGATCGCGTTGGTGGTGCAGGACGCGCAGGACAGGATCCGCTCGTCCGGCTTGACGGTGTCGTGGTTGACGCCGTGGACGATGTTCGGGACGTCGCCCTTGCCCGGCGCGGTCAGCACGACCTTGTCGATGCCCGGCCGCAGGTGCTTGGACAGGCCCTCGCGGTCGCGCCACTTGCCCGTGTTGTCGATGAGGATGGCGTTCTTGATGCCGTACGCGGTGTAGTCGACCTGGGTCGGGTCGTCCGCGTAGATCACCTTGACCGCGTTGCCGTTGGCGAGGATGGTGCTGTTCTCCTCGTCGACGGTGATCGTGCCCTGGAACTGGCCGTGCACCGAGTCGCGGCGCAGCAGCGAGGCGCGCTTGACGAGATCCTGCTCGCCACCGCCCCGGACCACGATCGCGCGCAGCCGCAGCCCGTTGCCCGAGCCGGCCTTCTCGATCAGCAGCCGGGCGACGAGCCGGCCGATGCGGCCGAAGCCGTACAGGACGACGTCGCGCCCCTCGCGCCGGTCGATCTTGTGGGCACCCGTGGCCCCGGCCACCGCGTCGGCGGTGAACTCCTCGACCGACAGTCCGCGGTCGTCGCTCCGGTAGGTCTCGGCGAGCAGGCCGATGTCGATCTGCGAGGGCCCGAGGTCGAGCGTGGTGAGCGCCCGCAGGAAGGGCATCGTCTCGGTGACCGACAGCTCCGCACCGGCGATCTGGCGGGCGAAGCGGTGGGTCTTGAGGATGCTGACCACCGACTTGTTCACCAGGGAACGGCTGTGCAGCAGGATCGTGACGTCCTGCTCCCGGTGCAGCTTCCCGATCATCGGGATCATCGATTCCGCGGTCTCTTCGCGGTGCTTCCAGTTGGTGAACGAGTCGTCGTTGACAGTCACGTCTCTATCTTTCGAGCTAGGCGGCGCTCATATGCTAACCCGACCACACTTCTGATCGATCAAGTGGGCCCCTCGTCCATCAGATGAGTACGTGACCGCGCACATCCCGGGCGGGACCGGCCCCGTCGGCCGGGGGCGGGCCCCGGGCGCGGGCGGCGAACGTGATTGCGCCACGGACCCCCGGGGTACGCGAGCCTGGACCGCGTCCGCGCCGCTCGTGCGCGTGGACCGAAACGACGCCGCTACCAGGGAATCTGCCATGGAGACACCCGCGAACGACCATCCCGTCACGCCGGCCCAGCGGGCGCTCGACACGCTGGCCGAGACCACCGAGACCGCCGACAACACGGCGGCGCTCGACACGCTCGCGAGCAGCGACGTCCTCGTGCCGGTGCCCGACGACGCGAACGACCAGGACGCCGCCGACCCCGGCATGCTGGCGTTGCCGGTGCTGGAACAGCAGGGCGGCCGCCAGGTGGTGCCCGTGTTCACCTCGGAACTGGAGATGGCCGACCTGCTGCCGTACGTCTCGCGCTACCGCATGGTGCCGCTCGGCGCCCTCGCGGCGCAGTGGCCGGCCGACGACCTGTCGCTGTCCATCGACGCCGGCTCGGAACACCGGCTCACCCTCACGTCGGACGGCGTGCGCACCCTGCTGGCGCGCCCCTAGGCCGCGAAGGCGACGGCCGGCCCTCGTCCCGCGTCAGGGGCGGGGGCCGGCCTCGTCGTCGCCGAGTACGCGGGCCAGTGCCGCCCGCTGCAGCGGCAGTATCTCGGCGTGCAGGTCGCGGCCCCGGGGCGTCAGCGCCACGTACACGCCGCGCCGGTCCTCCGTGCACATGGAGCGCTGCACAAGACCGTCCTTCTCCAGCCGGGCGATGAGCCGGGACAGCGCGCTCTGGCTGAGGTGGACCCGGCCCACCAGGTTCTGCACCCGGCACCGGTCGCCGTCCTCGGGTCCCTCGCTCACCAGGAGGTCGAGCACCTCGAAGTCGCTCGCGCCCAGTCCGTGAGGATGCAGGGCCCGGTCGATCTCGCACATCGTGCGCGCGTGCACCGAGAGGATGCCCCGCCACCGTTCCTCGAGCCGCGCACCGGCGGTCCTGGCTGCCATGCCTGAACGGTAGCACCGGAACCGAAATTGGTTGAATGTGCAAATGAAGTGGCCGCGTTAGGCTGAGTACCGGCCGTGCCCCGGAGGGGTGCGGCGCGGCGGTGGGGCCCGCCGTACCCGAACCGCGGCTCAGGTGCCGCCGACGGTCCCTGCTTGCGCACGGGGATGCCCCCGGCACGGCGAGTGGGAGACGGACGAGCATGACAGCCCCCAGGACCGGTCGCTCCGGCGGCGCCCGGCCGAAGACCGCGGGACGGTCCGGCCCGAGAGCCGAGGCACCGGTCGTCGCCGCCGTGGCACTCGGCGGTGGCACCGGCGCCGTCGCGCGCTACGCCGCCTCCCTGTGGTGGCCGACGGCGGCCGGCGGCTTCCCCTGGACGACCTTCTGGGTCAACGTGACCGGCTGCGTCCTGATCGGGGTGTTCATGGTGGCCGTCACCGAGGTGTGGTCCGTCCACCGCCTGGTAAGGCCCTTCTTCGGCACCGGCGTGCTCGGCGGCTTCACCACCTTCTCCACCTACGCGGTCGACAGCCGGTCCCTGTTCGCCGACGGCCGCATCCCCACCGGCCTGGTCTACCTGGCCGCGACCCCGGTCGCGGCCCTGACTGCGGTGTCGCTCGCCACCTGGGCGGCCCGCCGCGTCCTGGAGCGGAGGCCGTCGTGAACTGGCTGCTGGTCGTCGCGGGCGGCATGATCGGTGCCCCGCTGCGCTACCTCACCGACCGGGCCGTGCAGTCCCGGCACGGCTCCGCCTTCCCCTGGGGCACCTTCACGGTCAACGTGACCGGCAGCCTGGTCCTCGGTCTGCTGACGGGGGCCGCCCTGGCCGGAGCGGCCGGTTCGGAGGTGCGGCTGCTGCTGGGGACCGGACTGTGCGGCGCCCTGACGACGTACTCGACCTTCTCCTACGAGACGCTCCGGCTGACCGAGACCGGCGCGCGCCTGCCGGCCGCCGTGAACGTCCTCGCGAGCGTGGCGGCCGGGCTCGCGGCGGCGTTCGCGGGAGTGACTCTGGCCGACGCGCTCTGGAGCTGACGCCGGGCACCCGGCCGGGTGTAGTAGGAACTGGATGCCATGAGCGCCATCAGCATCGGTCAGGCCGTCGTCCTCGGAGCCGTCGAGGGGGTGACCGAGTTCCTGCCCGTCTCCTCCACCGGGCACCTCAAGATCGTCGAGGGGCTGATGGGCATCCCCGTCGACGACGACGCCGTCATCGGCTTCTCCGCGGTCATCCAGGTCGGTGCGATCGCCGCCGTGCTCGTCTACTTCTCCAAGGACATCGCGCGGATCGTCTCCGCCTGGGGACGCGGCCTGCGCGACCGGGAGGAGCGGTACCACCACGACTACAGGTTCGCCTGGTGGGTCATCTTCGCCACCGTCCCCGTGGTGCTCGTCGGTCTGGCCGCCAAGTCGCTGATCAAGGGCCCGCTCGCCTCGCTGTGGGTGGTGGCGGGTTCGCTGATCGTCGGCAGCGGCGTGATGTGGTGGGCCGACCGCACCGGCCGGCACAAGCGGGGCGAGGACGACACGTCCTTCACGGACGCCATGCTGGTCGGCGGTTCCCAGATCCTCGCGCTGCTCTTCCCGGGCTTCTCCCGCTCCGGCGCCACCATGTCCACCGCCCTGCTGCTCGACCTCGACCGGGTCGCCGCCACCCGGCTGTCCTTCTTCCTCGGCATCCCGGCCCTGACCGGGGCCGGACTGTACGAGCTGAAGGACGCGCTGGGCACCGGGACGGGCGCCGCACCGCTGGCGGTCGGCACCCTCGTCTCCTTCGTGGTGGCCTACGCCTCCATCGCCTGGCTGCTGAAGTTCGTCGCCCAGCACACATTCAACGCCTTCGTGGTCTACCGGATCGTCGTCGGTGTCCTGCTGTTCGGGCTGCTCGGCACGGGCGTGCTGCACAGCTGACCGCCGGGCCGGCCGGGACCGCCGTGCGGCCCGGGCAGCCGACCGTGGGACCGCGGCCGCTCAGCCGGCGGCGCGCAGCGGCTCCCCGACGCTGCGCATGTGGCGCAGTGCCTCGCGGTGCGAGGCCAGCAGCCCCGTCTGGTGGTACGGCACGCCCAGCTCGGCGCAGTACGCCTCGGTGATGGCCTGGGCCCGGCCGAGGGCGGGGGTCGGCATGCTGGGGAAGAGGTGGTGCTCGATCTGGTAGTTCAGGCCACCCATGTAGGCGTCCACGAGCGCGCCGCCCCGCACGTTGCGGGAGGTCAGGACCTGACGGCGCAGGAAGTCCAGCCGGGTGCCCTCCTCGATCATCGGCATGCCCTTGTGGTTGGGCGCGAAGACCGAACCCAGGTAGATGCCGAACAGCCCCTGGTGCACGGCGAGGAAGGCGAGCGCCTTGCCGGGGGAGAGGACCGTGAACAGACCGCCGAAGTACACCGCGAAGTGGGCGACGAGCAGCGTGCCCTCCAGGACCGGACGCTTCACGGCCCGGCCGCCCAGCGCCTTGAAGCTGTTGAAGCTCAGGTTCAGCCCCTCCAGCGTCAGCAGCGGGAAGAACAGGGCGGCCTGGTGCTTGCCGACGAAACGCGGCAGCCCGGTCGCCCGGCTCGCCTGCCCCCGGGACCACACCAGGATGTCGGGGGAGACGTCCGGGTCCTTCTCCTCGTGGTTGGGATTGGCGTGGTGGCGGGTGTGCTTGTTCATCCACCAGCCGTAGCTCATGCCGAGCAGCAGGTCGGCCACCAGCAGACCGCCCGCCTCGCTGGGGCGCCGGCGGGAGAAGACCTGCCGGTGGGCGAGGTCGTGGGCCGCGAGCCCGAGCTGGCCGAAGACGACGGCGAGTGCGACCGCGACGAACAACTGGCTCCAGCTGTCCCCCAGGGCGACGAACGCGGCGACACCGCCCGCGAGCGCGAGGGCGACCGCGCCGAACCGCACCGTGTAGTAGAGCGGGCGGCGCCTGAGCAGCCCCGCGTCGGCAATGCGCCGTGACAGTTCGGAGAAGTCGCTCCCCTTGTCGCGGCTCTTCCCCTGTGCGCCCGAGGGCCGGCTCTCGACGAGCACCGTTGAATTGACCATGTACTCGAGTATGTGAACGGGACACCGGCCGAAGAATGGCGTCCGCCCCCGAAACCGGGGTGTGGCCAGCACCACCGCCGGGCGGGGGTCCTCCCGCTGGCCCCTCCGGCGCCCGGCCCGGCCCGAGGGGAGAATGGCGTTCATGAGCACACCGACGACCTTCCGGCCGGTCCTGGAACGCATCGCCGAGGAGATCGAGCGGACGCCGGGCAGCGGCCGGCCCGCGGACTACATCCCGGCGCTCGCCGCCCTCGACCCGCGCCGCTTCGGCATGGCCGTCGCCGAACCGGACGGCACGGTGTACGGCGTGGGGGACTGGCGGGAGCCGTTCTCCGCGCAGTCCATCACCAAGGTCTTCACCCTCGCGCTCGACCTGGCCAGGGAGGGCGACGCCCTGTGGGAGCACGTGGGCCGGGAACCGTCCGGCAACCCGTTCAACTCCCTGGTGCAACTGGAGTACGAGAACGGCATCCCGCGCAACCCGTTCATCAACGCGGGCGCCCTCGTCGTCACCGACCGGCTGCACACCCGGACCGGCGACGCGGCCGGTGAACTGCTCGCGTTCCTGCGCGCGGAGAGCGGCAACCCGGATCTGACCTACGACGAGGAGGTCGCCGCCTCCGAAGCCGCGCACGGCGACCGGAACGCCGCCCTCGCCCACTTCATGGCGTCCTACGGCAACATCGACAACCCCGTACCGGTGCTCCTGGAGCAGTACTTCCGCCAGTGCTCCGTCGCCGCCTCCTGCGCCGACCTGGCCCTGGCGACGGGCTTCCTCGCCCGGCACGGCATCCGGGCCGACGGCACCCGGCTGCTCAGCCGCAGCCGGGCCAAGCAGGTCAACGCGGTGATGCTGACCTGCGGCACCTACGACGCGGCCGGCGACTTCGCGCACCGGGTGGGCCTGCCGGGCAAGAGCGGGGTCGGCGGCGGCATCATCGCGGTCGTGCCGGGCCACTGCACGCTGTGCGTGTGGAGCCCCGGCCTGGACGAGCGGGGCAACTCGGTCGCCGGGGTGGCGGCCCTGGACCGCTTCACGACCCTGACCGGACTGTCGGTGTTCTGAGCGAGTCGTCGGTGTTCTGACCGGACCGGACGCGGCCGTCAACTCCCCTCGTCGCGTACGAGCCTGAGCCGCAGGACGAGCGCCACGACGGCCGCGCCGAGGACCGCGGCACCCGCGATCGCGCCGGTCCCGGGCCAGCCCGGCCCGTCCCCGGCGGGCTTCGCCGCGGCCGTCACCGCCGGCGCCGCCTGCGGTCCCTGCCGGGGCCGGCCGCTCTCCGGAACGAGCGAGCCCACCGGATCCACCTCCCCGTCCGCCTCGAAACCCCAGTCGAGCAGCGCACGGGCCTCCTCGTACACGGCGTGACCGCCGCCGTCCTGAGGGTTCATCACCGTGACGACCAGGGTCCGCCCGTCGCGGCGGGCGGCGGCGACGAGCGTGTTGCCGGCGTTGCTGGTGTAGCCGTTCTTGACGCCGATCATCCCCGGGTACGGCGCCACCCCGTCGGCCCCGGTGAGCAGCCGGTTGGTGTTCATGATCCCGTACGCACCCCCGTCGCGCCCCGGAAACAGCGCGTCGACCGTGGCGCAGTACCGGGCGAAGTCGGGCCGCCGCAGCCCGGCCCGGCCGAAGACGGCCAGGTCGTACGCCGAGGAGACCTGCCCGGGGGCGTCGTACCCGTCGGGTGAGCTGACATGGGTGTCGCGGGCGCCGAGCGCACGGGCCACGGCCTGCATCCGGGCGGCGGTGGCGCTCCAGCCGCCGGTCAGCGAGGCGAGGACGTGCACGGCGTCGTTGCCCGAGTTGAGGAAGACGCCGTTCCACAGGTCGGAGACCCGGTAGGTCTGCCCCTCGACGACACCGACCAGGCTGCTGCCCGGGCCGATCCCGGACAGGTCCTCGGTGCTGACCGTGTGGTGGAGGCCGCCCGGCAGCGCCGGCAGCACCGTGAGGGCGAACAGCGTCTTGAGGGTGCTGGCCGGCGGCAGCCTGCGGTGCGCGTCGTTCGCCGCCAGCACGTCGCCCGTGCCGGCGTCGGCCACGACCCAGGACAGGGCGGAGACTTCGGGGACCCGGGGCGCCCCGGGGTGCGGCCGGACCTGCGTACCCGAGCGGTACAGCGGCGACGTCCGCGCCGTCGTGCCGCCGGGCGGGAGGGGGTCCGGCCGTCCCGGACGGGCTGCCGCGGCGGCGGGCACGAGCGTCAGCAGGCCCGCCACGCAGAGCAAGCAGGTGGATCGAACCGCCCGGGATGAGAATCCGATAGTCATACCGCAAACGTAGGAACGGGGCCCCGAACCGCCACGCTGACCGGGCCGGGTCGCGCCCGCGAGCACCCGGATGCCGTAGCGACGGGCCGGTGGGAACGCCGTGGCGGCAGTCCGGAAGCGCGGAGTCAGCCGGCGGGCAGGGTCGGCTGCACCTGCCGCAGGAAGGTGGCGTTGTCCGGCGTCCGGCGCAGCCGCTCCAGCAGGGTCTCCACGCCGGACTGCCCGTCGCGGGTCCCCAGGGCTCGCCGCAGCCCGCGCACGGCGGTCGTCTCGGCGGCGGACAGCAGGAGTTCCTCGCGCCGGGTGCCGGAGCCGGTCAGATCCACGGCCGGGAAGACCCGGCGGGAGGCGAGCTCGCGGTTCAGCCGCAGCTCCATGTTGCCGGTGCCCTTGAGCTCCTCGAAGTAGAAGTCGTCGGCACGTGAGCCGGTCTCCACCAGGGCGGTGGCGAGAATGGTGAGGGAGCCGCCCTCCTCGGCGGTGCGGGCCGCGCCGAAGAACCGCTTGGGACCCAGCAGTGCCCCCGCGTCCACGCCGCCGCTCAGCGTGCGGCCGCCGGACGAGGCGGCGTTGTTGTGCGCCCTGCACAGCCGGGTGAGGGAGTCGAGGAGGACGACGACGTCCTCCCCGGCCTCGACGAGCCGCTTGGCCCGCTCGATCACCAGCTCGGCGAGCGCGATGTGCTGCTTGGCGCTCCGGTCGAAGGTCGAGGCGTACACCTCGCCCCGTACGGAGCGCCGCATGTCGGTGACTTCCTCGGGGCGTTCGTCGAGCAGCACCACCATCAGGCGGGACTCGGGGTGGTTGCCGGCCACCGCGGCCGCGATCTGCTGGAGGAGGACGGTCTTGCCGGTCTTGGGCGGCGCGACGATCAGGCCGCGCTGACCCTTGCCGACGGGGGCCATCAGGTCGGTGACGCGCCCGGTGAGGCCCGCCGCCGGGTGTTCGAGCCGCAACCGCTCGTGCGGGTGCAGCGGGGTCAGGTCGGCGAAGTGCCGCCGTGCGCCCGGCCGGCCGGGGGAGCGGCCGTTGACGCGGACGACGTCGCTCAGGGTGAGCCGGTCGCCGCGCACCCCCTCGACGAGGTCGCCCCTGCGCAGCCCGTGCCGGCGGATCAACGCGGCCGGGAGGACGGGGTCGGTGGGTTCGGCGTGCAGGCTCTTGCCGCGCAGACGCCCCTTGCCGCCCGCTTCGATGTCGAGGACACCGCTCGCGATCTCGGCCGGGGACTGCTGGGCAGGGGGGTGTTCGAGTGTGGTGGTCATGGTGGTCGGTCCTTTCGAGGACACGGGCATGGAACATGCGGAGGGAAGGGGGGAAGCCGCGCGAGGGGTCGGACGACACGCCTCCGGACGGCGGGGAACAGCGCCTCGGACCGGGCGGGGACGAGAATCCCGCTGGTGAGGTCGTACTGAGAAGCGGACGAGCCGGTCGCACCAGGACGGGCGGGTCCGCGAACCGAAGGGAAACTGGCACCGGCGCCCCGAACGAAGGGGCGTACACAAGTGCTGTCCGCACCGTACCACGGGATGCGGTGCCGTGGCGGTGGGGCGGGACCAGCGAGGTCCCGACCCCTGCAACACGGCCGGTCAGGTGCTTGTTCCCGCCTCCGCACGTGCCGCGTTCCTCTTCCGCACGCGCCCCGCACGTGCGGCATTCCTCTTCCGCACGTGCTCACACGTGTTCCGCACGTGCCCGCCGGGGTCAGTCGGCCGAACGCGCCCCGGCCTCCGCCGCTTCTTGCGCGACCCGCTCGAACTGCGCCGCCATGGCGGCCTGGAGGGTCTGGGCGCCCGACAACGGACGGACCATCACCGTCAGTTCGGCGATGCGGCCGGACGCGTCCAGGTGCAGGAAGTCGCAGCCGCCGATCTCGCGGTCGCCCACCCGTGCCGTGAAGAGCAGCGCGTGGTCGCGACCGTCCGCCTCGCCGATGACGCGCTCGTAGCGGAAGTCCTCGAAGACCCGCTCGACCGCGCGCAGGATCGCCGCCGTGATCGCCTTGCCCCGATAGGGCTTGAAGACGACGGGGCTGGAGAAGACCACGTCGTCGGCCAGCAGTGCTTCGACGGCGTCCAGGTCGTGTGCCTCGACCGCCTCGCGGAATGCCCGCATCGCCACTCCCTCATACTGAACTATTTGAATAGGTGTGGAGTAGAGTAGTCGCCTCGGCCGCCGCTTGCTAGCGTGTCGACATGTCTCTCAAGTACGCCGTCCTGGCCGCTCTGCTGGAGGGCGAGGCCTCGGGCTACGAGCTGTCCAAGGTGTTCGACGTGTCACTCGCCAACTTCTGGCCCGCCACACCGCAGCAGCTCTACCGGGAGCTGGAGCGCCTCGCGGGCGACGGACTCATCGAGGCCCGGACCGTGCCGCAGGAACGCAGGCCCACCAAGAGGCTGTTCTCGCTCACCGCGGCCGGCCGGGAGCAGCTGGGCGCCTTCGCCGCCGAGCCGACCCGGCGGCCCACCGCCGTCCGCGACGAGTTCCTGATCAAGATGCAGGCGATGGACGGCGTCGCCCCGGACGTCGTCCGCGCGCTGGTCGAGGAGCGCAGGGCCTGGGCGCTGGGCAAGCTCGCCCGCTACGAGCGGGTGCGGGAACGTCTCCTGGGCGGCCGCTCCGAGGAGGAGCACCTGAGGGAGGCGGACCGGGTCGGGCCCTACCTCACCCTGGCCGCCGGGATCACCTTCGAGCGGGATAACGCCCGCTGGTGCGAGCGCGTGCTCGCCGTGCTCGACGGGCGCCGCGCGCCCACCGGGTCCGCCGGGTCCGCCGGACAAGCCCTAGGCTGACCGGATGTTCAGCCCCGAAGGCCCCACCCTGCGCGAACTCGCCGTCCAGGCGCTGTCGTCGGTCGAGCGGGGCTACGACCTGCTCGCGCCGAAGTTCGACCACACCCCCTACCGGACGCCCGACCGGCTGCTGGACGCCGTCGCCCGCGCGCTGGAGCCGATGGGACCCTTCGCCGCCGGCCTCGACCTGTGCTGCGGCACCGGCGCCGGCGTGGACGTCCTGGCCCGGGTGTGCCGGGAGCGCGTGACCGGGGTCGACTTCAGCGCGGGCATGCTGGAGGTCGCGCGCGCCCGGACCCTGCCGCCTGCCCCGGCGGTCTCCTGGGTGCGTGCGGACGCCCGCGCCCTGCCGTTCGGCCCCGCCTTCGACCTGGTGGTGAGCTTCGGGGCGTTCGGGCATTTCCTGCCGCGTGAACTGCCGGGCCTGTTCGGCCGGGTGCGCTCCGTGCTCCGCCCCGGCGGCTGCTTCGCCTTCCCGGTCGTCGCGCCGCCCCGGCCCGGCTCGGCGGGGTACTGGACGCTGCTCGGCTTCGACGCGGCGATGCGGGTGCGCAACGCGCTGTGGCGGCCTCCGTTCGTCATGTACTACCGCACGTTCCGGCTCGGCGACGCGGGCCGTGCGCTGTCCCGCGCCGGATTCCGGGCCGACCTGCACGCCCTGCCGGAGTTCGGCCGCCGGCCCGACGGCAGCCCCCGGGTCCGGCTCGTCGTGGCCCGGCGGCCCGGGCAGGCCGCCCTCAGCCGGCCGCCGGCAGGGTGAACTCGTAGACCAGGGCGTCCCGTCGGGTGTCCACCAGGAGGTCCGTGATCTCCAGCGGCCGCGCGTACTGGTCGTGCACCCGCCGCACGACCCGTACCGACGCGGCGTCGGGCTGGAGGGTGATGGTGTCCCGGTGGTGCAGCGTCAGGCCCGCCGTGCGCATCCAGTCGTAGGCCCGGCGCAGTTGCGCGCAGGCGACGCCGTCGGCGCGGTCCCGGTAGCGTGCCAGTTCCTCGACCTCGGCGAGCGCCACGGCGGAAAACGATGTCACCGCCGTCCGCGTGCCGCTTCCTCCGGCCGCCGCCGACGTGAAGCGGTGCATCAGGGTCGGCCGTCCCGGCACCAGTCCCAGCGCCGCCGCGTGCTCGGGAGGCGGCGCCGCCCAGACGACGGTGGCCCGGTCCCCGGTACGGGGCTCCGCCGCCCGGGCACCGACCGGGAAGACGAGGGGCGCCGGGCTCGCGGTCGGCGGCCCGGGCAGGGCGACGTGACTGCCCCGCCGGTCGGTGGTGAGCAGGCCCTCGCGGCGCAGCACGTCCAGCGCCTGGCGCACGGTCTCCCGGCTGACCCCGAAGTGCTCCGCGAGCCGGCGCTCACCCGGCAGCCGTTCGCCCGGCGGGGCGGTCCCGTCGCGCAACTCGCCGAGCAGTTGGTCCGCCACCCGCCGGTACAGGGGCGGCCGGGCATCGGCGGGGGACTGGTCCTGGGGGGTGGTGCGGGCCATGCCGCGCCTCCTGTTGATGACGTACGGTAGCCGCGCGGGCTCGGTGCGCCACCAGAATTACCATTGGTCTAAACCAGCTGGGAAGCCCGGACCGCCGGATCGGCCGAAACACCACCCACGGACCTCAGGCGTGACGGCTCAGCCAGCGCAGCTTCGCGGCCTCCTGGAACGGCCCGCCCCCCTCGTGGTCGTTGAAGTCGTACACCTCGATCCTCTTGTCCTCGTGCGTCCAGGCGTTGAACGCGGCGAAAACGGTCGACGGCGGGCAGGTCTGGTCCTCCAGCGCGGCCGAGAACAGGGCGGGGGTCCGGCCCCGCGCCGCGAAGTGCACGCCGTCGAAGTACGACAGCGTGCGCAGCGCGTCCTCGGTCCGGCCGCGGTGCGTCTTGAGGTACAGCCCGACCTCACGGTAGGGATGCCGGTCGGTGAGCGTGGTGGCGCGGGGGAAGTCGCACAGGAACGGCACGTCGGGCGCGACCGCGACCAGATCCGGCACCAGACCGCCCACCGCTATCGTGATGCCGCCGCCCTGGCTGGCGCCCAGCGCGACCGTGCGGGACGCGTCGGTCAGCGGGTGGGAGCGCGCCGCCTCGACCGCGCGCACGGCGTCGGTGAAGACCCGGCGGTAGTAGTAGTTCTCGGGGGCGTCCAGACCGCGGGTCATGAACCCCGGGTAGGCGGGCGTGCCGCCGACCGGGTCCGGCGTTCCGCCGCCACCGCCCCAGGCGCTGCCCTGGCCGCGGGTGTCCATCACGAAGTGCGCCCGGCCCGAGGACGCCCACAGCAGGTGCTCGTGCGGCAGCCCGCGCCCGCCGCCGTACCCGACGAACTCCACCACCAGCGGCAACGGCTCGGCCGCCGCGGCGGGCACGGTCAGCCAGCCCTTCACCGGGTGACCGCCGAACCCGGCGAACGTCACGTCGTACACCCGCACCGTGGACAGCCCCGTCTCGACCGGTTCGAAGCGGGCGTCCAGATCGTGCTCGCGCGCCTCCGCGAGCGTCTTGCTCCAGAACGCGTCGAAGTCCTCGGGCTCGGCCGACGCGCTGCGGTACGCGTGGAGTTCGTCGAGCGGAAGGTCGAACAGGGCCATCGAGAACCGCCTTTGCGGGGAGTCGTGCCAGACCGTGCAGATGATCACACCGTACGTGAGCGTGCGAAGAGCCCGCCAGGTCCGGCCGCAGGCACCACCGCGCACGGGGCGCTCAGGCCCGGCGGTGCGACCACTGCGGCTCGGTGAGCGCCCAGTCGCGGTCCCACTCCGCCATGCGCCGACGCAGCGCCACCCCGCGCACCGCCCGGTGCGCGAGGAACACCGTGAGCCCCGTCCCGATGGCGGTGAACGAGCCGACGGTGGCGCTGTGCTGCCAGATCTCGGCACCGTCCGACGGCGGCGGCACGCTCCGGCCGCGAGAGTCCAGCCACACGTCGACCGCGTCACCGTCGCGAGCACCGGCCGGCACCCGTGCCGTGGTGCTCTCCCGCGAGCCGTCCGGCGCCTTCCAGTGGACGGTCGCACGGTACGAGTGCTGCCCGCCCAGCTCCCCCGTCGGCAGACTTTCCGAGACCCTCTCGACCACCTCGGCACGCACGTGCCGCCGCTCCGCCCGCTGCTCGGCGACGATCGCCTGGGCCTGGCCGTAGCCCCACCAGGCCGTGGCGGCCCCGAGCAGCGGCGCGCCCACGAACAGCAACAGGGTGAACAGGACCGTGGTCCACGCCTCCACGACGTCCGACCGGCGCCGCAGCGGATTGCGCGGCCGGCGCCGGCCGCGTACCCGGGTTCGCATGTCGACCTCCCCGCGTTCACCGCGACCCGAGGGGCGGACGGACGGCCAGGGGACGCGGGGGAGGCCGCCGCGCCTTCGTGTCGCGCCACGTGTGCGAGTGCCCGCACAGGCCAGGTACCCCGTCCTGCGGACCTCGCTCACGATCCGGGCGGGATCAGCCGAAACGCTCGATCCGGATCCGGTCCACCGGCTGCCCCGCCGCCACCAGGAGCCGTGACGCGTGCTCCGCGAAGGAGTTGGACCCGCAGACGTACGCCTCCCAGCCGCCGGCGGGCGGCTCGGCCAGGAGCGGCGCGAGATGGGCGCAGGACAGGCGTCCCACGGGCGTCCCGGCCGGCGCGGTGCGGGTGAACACGGGCGTCGTCTCCGCGCCGTACTCACGGGCGTAGATCAGCTCCTCGGGGCTCCGCGCGGACACGAGGAGCCGCAGCGGCACCGTCAGGCCCCGCGCCCGGTGGTGCCGCACCATCGACATCAGCGGCACCACCCCGGAGCCGGCGCCCAGGAGCAGGGCGGGCCGGTCACCCGGCCAGGCGAAGAAGCCGCTGAGCGGTCCCCGCACCTCGATCTCGTCACCGGGCCGCGCCACCGTGTGGAACCAGCCCGACACCTCCCCGTCGGCCACCCGGTCGAGGGTCAGCTCGATGTGCCCGGACTCGTCCGGCGCGGAGGCCAGCGAGTAGTGGCGCTGCGCCCGGTAGCCGTCCTCGGCGGTGAGCCGCAGCATCAGGTGCTGGCCGGGCAGGTGGCCCGCCCAGCCGGGCACGGCGAGGCGGAAGGTCGAGGCACGGGGCGTCTCGCGGCGGATCTCGGTGAGCGTGGCCGTCTGCCACCTCCCGGCTACCGCGCCGTTCACCTCGATGCGTCCGGGCACGGCGAACCGTGCCGGGGGCGTGGAGGCCCCTGCCGTGTGCGTGGCCGTCTCAGTCACCGGAGTACCGCTGCTCCTCCCAGGGGTTGCCACGGGCGTGGTACCCGTTCTGCTCCCAGAAGCCGGGCTCGTCGTGGTCGAGGAGCTCCAGACCGGCGATCCACTTGACGCTCTTCCAGAAGTACAGGTGGGGAACGACCAGCCGGGCCGGGCCGCCGTGCTCGGGGGCCAGCGGCCTGCCGTCGTACTCCCACACGATCCAGGCGCGCCCGCCGGTGAGCTCCGCGAGCGGCAGGTTCGCGGTGTAGCCGGTGTGTGCGTGCGCGACGGCGTGCGTGGCGGACGGCAGCGGGCCCGCCGCGTCCAGAAAGGCGTCCAGGGACACGCCACCGAACCGCACCCCGAACTTCGACCAGCCGGTCACGCAGTGGATGTCACCCGCGTACCCGGACGCCGGCAGCGCGCGGGCCCCGGTCAGGTCCCAGGTCCTGGGCTCGGCCACCAGACCGCCCACGCGGAAGGTCCAGTCGGACGGCGCGATCTCGGGGGTGACCTCGGCGGAGAGCACGGGCCAGTCGTCGCCCGCGTCGTACTGGCCGGGCGGCAGCCCCGGCCGGGCGGCGCGCGGGCGCCCGGTGAAGCCTCGGGTGGTGTTCATGCGGTGGAGCCTTTCGGCCCGTCGGGGCGGCCTGCCCGCGACCGGCGTGATCTGTGCGTGCCCGTCGTCCGTGCGCGTCCGTCGCAGGTGCGTACCCGTCGACGGTGCGTACCCGTCAACCGTACGTGTCCCGCGGCCGTGCCCGGTCCTCGTCCTCGCCGCCGGCCGCGCCCGGCCACGCGTTGTACCGCTCCAGATACGCGGCGAAGCGGAGCAGGTCCTCCTCGCGCCAGTCCGCGAGCCGCTCCCGGAAGGCGGCCCGCCGGCTCTCGGTGACCTGGCCCAGGATGTGCCGTCCCGCCTCCGTAAGGTGCAGCACCTGCACGCGGTGGTCGTCCGGGTCGACCCGCCGCTCGACCAGTCCGGCGCGCTCCAGCGCCGACACCTGACGGCTGACGGTGGACTTGTCCAGCGCGTAGTGGGCGGCCAGGTCCGTGGCCCGGCGGCCGTCGCGCTCCTCCAGATGCCCGAGCAGCGTGTACGACACCAGCGACAGCTCCGGGTGCATGCGCCCCGCCGAGGCACGGGCCCGGCGGGCGAAGGCCGTCATCTCCCGGTGAATGGTCTCCACGGCCGCGTCCGCGGGGGGTGCGCCGGGGGCGACCGCCGTCTCGTCGGGTGTCTCGGCAGCCGGCACGGATCCTCCTCGCATCGCACTGGTTGCACAGTACAACTTGGTCGGACGCCGCGTACACCGGCCGCTCGCGGGAGGTCGTCGCCGTCTGATCATTGGGGTAGTGTGACCGGCGGCCGCGGACCGCCCCGGCCGCCGGAGACCGGGAGGTGAGACCGATTACCGCTGTGTCGGCCCGGATGCTCTCCTCCCACGGCAGTGCGGTCACCGCGAGCGAGTGACCGGGAGAGCGTCCTTCGGTTCCCGAAAGGCTCTCGGCTTCCATGCCTCCCACCTTCCCGGCGTCGCCCTCGGGGGCGCCTCTCCCCGCTTCTCCCGCGCACCTCTTCTCCGCGTCCCTCCCCTCGCGTGACTCCGTCGTCCGCGCGCTGCGCGCCGCCGGCTGCGTCTTCGCCGAGGACGAGGCGGAACTCCTGCTGACCACCGCCCGCACGGCCACGGAACTCACCGCACTGGTCGAGGGCCGCGTCACCGGCCTGCCCCTGGAACTCGTCCTCGGCTGGGCCGACTTCCGCGGCCTGCGCATCACCGTCGCCCCCGGCGTCTTCGTGCCTCGCCGCCGCACCGAGTTCCTGGTGTCCGAGGCCCTGGCCCACGCACCGCGGGCCGGCGTCGTCGTCGACCTGTGCTGCGGTTCGGGCGCCGTCGGCGCCGCCCTGGCGGCCGCCCTCGACCGGCCCGAGGTGCACGCCGCCGACGTCGACCCGGCCGCCGTGCGCTGCGCCCGGGGCAACCTCGCCGGCGCGGGCGGCCGGGTGTACACCGGTGACCTGTTCGACGCGCTGCCCGGCACGCTGCGCGGCCGGGTGGAGATCCTCGCGGCCAACGTGCCGTACGTCCCCACCGGCGAGGTCGCCCTGCTGCCCGCCGAGGCCCGCGACCACGAACCGCTGGTCGCCCTCGACGGCGGGGCCGACGGCCTCGACGTGCTGCGCCGGGTCGCGTCCGCGGCGCCCGGCTGGCTGGCGCCGGGCGGCTGCCTGCTGGTCGAGACGAGCGAACGCCAGGCGGCCGACGCCGTCGACGCCTTCACCCGGGCCGGTCTGACGACCCGCCTCGCCGTCTGCGCCGAGCTGTACGCCCACGTGGTGGTCGGCGTCCGGAGCTGACCGTCTGCGCCGCCGGCCTTTTCGCCGCCTGCCGCCGCGGAACCCGCGGTCACGGCACCGGCGGCGTGGCCCGGGCGATCAGCAGGGCCACGTCGTCGGAGTTCTCCGGCTCGTGCAGGGTGCGCAGCAGCAGGTCGCAGACCTCCTCCAGCGGGCGGTCCGGGCCCTCCAGCAGGGCGAGGAGCGCGTCCAGCCGCTCGTCCAGCGGCTGCCGGCGCGTCTCCACCAGACCGTCGGTGTAGAACACCAGCCGGTCGCCCGGCTCCAGGTCGACGGTGGTGGTGGAGAAGGCGACACCACCCACCCCGAGCGGCACCCCGGTGGGCAGGTCGAGCAGCTCGGGCGGCCGGCCCGCCCGCAGGCGGATCGGGGGCAGGTGCCCGGCGTTGGCGATCCGGCACTGCCGGCGGTGCGGGTCGTGGACGGCGTACAGGCAGGTGGCGATGGCCTGGTCCAGGCCGGCCGTGGTCCGCTCCAGGTGGCCGAGCAGCAGTGCGGGGTCCATTTCGAGGGCGGCCAGGGTGTTGGTCGCGGTGCGCAGCCGCCCCATGGAGGCCGCCGCCGTGATGCCGCTGCCCATCACGTCGCCCACCACCAGGGCGGTCCTGCCGCCCGCCAGCTCGATCACGTCGAACCAGTCACCGCCGACCTCGCTGGTGCCCCCGGCCGGCTGGTAGCGGGAGGCGACCTCCAGCCCGCCCGTGACCGGCGGATGGCTCGGCAGCAGGCTGCGCTGGAGGGTGAGCGCGGTGTCGCGGGCGTTCTGGTACCAGCGGGCGTTGTCGATCTGCAGCGCCGCCCGGGCGGCCAGTTCCCGGGCCAGCAGCAGGTCGTCCTCGTCGAACGACGCCGGGTTGGCGATCCGCTTCAGGTCCAGGGCGCCCAGCACCTCGCCGCGCGCGATCAGGGGCACGGCCAGGTACGAGTGCACGCCCGCCCGGGCCAGCAGTCCGGCCGCCTCCGGGGAGCGGGCGATGCGTCCGAGGTCCTCGCGCGTCACCCGCGCCACCATCACCGGACGGCCGGTGCGCACGCACTCGGTGACCAGGCGGTCCGGTCCGTACCGGGCGACCCGGCCGGGCTGGTCGGCCGCCCGCAGGGCGTCCCGGGCGCCGTCGTCCGCGCGTACGGCCAGCGCCCTCATCACCGCGGACTCGGCCGGACCCAGCGTGCTGCGCCGGCCCTCCACCACGGCGTCCAGGAGGTCCACGGCGGCGATGTCGGCGAGGCCGGGCACGGCCACGTCGGCCAGCTCGTACGCGGTCCGGTCCAGCTGCAGCGTGGTGCCGATCCGGGCGGACGCGTCCGCCACGGCGGCCAGCCGGCGCCGCGCGTCCTCGGCCTCGGCCGCCGTCCGGTACTGCTCGGTGACGTCGACGACCGAGATGGCCACGCCCAGTACGGCGCCCAGGGCGTCTTCCAGCCGGTACAGCGACACCGACCAGGCGTGCTCCGTGTCCGGGTCCGCGGGGGTCCGCCCGGTCGCGGGCTGATCGACGACCGGCTCCCCGGTCTCCAGTACCCGGCGCGCCGCCTCCTCCAGCGGGACGGTGTCCACCTGGGGCAGCAGATCACTGATCGTCCGGCCCAGGTGCTCCTCGGCGGGGACGCCGTTCAGCCGCTCCAGAGCCGGGTTGACCGAGACGTACCGCAGCTCGGGATCGAGGACGGCCAGACCGACCGGCGACTGCGTGACCACCCGCGTGGACAGGGCCACGTCCCGCTCCAGCCGGCGCACCGTCGACTGGTCGGCCGCGAGCCCGAGGGCGTAGACGTCCCCGCGGTCGTCCAGCAGCCGCATGTTGCGGAACTCGACCAGCCGGGTGCTGCCGTCCTTGTGCCGGATGGGGAAGGCCCCGGCCCAGCTGCGGCCGGTCTTCACGACGTCCCCGAACAGCTTCACGACCAGGTCGAGGTGGCGTTCGTGGACCATGATGCGGGCCGCGTACTGCCCGAGCGCCTCCGGCGCCGAATACCCGAACAGCTCCTCGGCCTGCGGGCTCCACAGGACGATCCGTCCCTCGGTGTCCAGCACGATCGAGGCCACGTTCAGCAGGTCGAGCAGCCCGCTGGGCCGTACCGGGCCGCGTGGCGACGGCTCGCCCCCGAACCCGGCAGACCCCGCTGCACTCATCCCACGTCCCGCCTTCGCCGTCCGACGCGGCACGCCCTTCGATGCCGGCTTCCTTGTTCTACCGCGTTCCACCGCGAACGGAGCCGGTTCGTCAAGCCTCCACCATCTCCTCCCAGCATCTTCCCGCAGGCCGGGGAGTGCCGCACGGAGCGCGCCGGGCCGCCGGACGGCCGGGCGGGGGCATCGACGGACGGCCGGGCGCGGGCATCGCCGGACGGCCGGGCCCCGGCGCCGCCGGACGGAGCGGTCCGGGGCACGTCCGAGGACCCCCGGAGCGCGTCCGAAGTTGGTCTGTACATGACGGTATGAGCCGTCCAGACTGTGCGCCGGGCCCCGCACCCGCCCGGCCGCCCCCCACCCGAGGAGCCTCCATGTCCCTGCGTGCCCGGCAACGTTGTCACACCGTCCTGACCGGACTCGCCGTCCTCGCCCTCTCCCTCGCGCTCGCCGGTCCGGCGCACGCGGCCGCACCGGCCGCCGACTCCTGGACGGAGGTGGGCTCCGACCGTGCCGATCCGCTGACCGAGAGCCAGGGCCTGGCCTCCGTCGAGGTCCCGGCGGGCAGTCCCAACCGCTACACCGGCATCGGCACCGTTCCCCTCGGCCTCAGCGCGCGCGGCTGGAACCACGTCGGCGACCCCGACGCCACCTACGACGGCCACTACATCGAGCCGTACCAGCGGGACAACGGGAACACGAAGATGTTCCGCGTGCAGGCACCGGACGGCCGCTGGTCCGAGTACGTGCACACGCTGAGTGCCGGGGAGGCGCTGAACAACTCGTGGTCCGCCGTCTCCCCGGACGGCCAGTGGATGCTGGCCGGCGAGTGGGGCACCATGGACCGGCTCCTGGTCTTCCCGACCCCCGGGGTCAACCCCGCCACCTCGCCCTCGGCCGACCTGCCCCGGGCGGCCACCGTCCGCCTGGACCACGCCGTGCGCGACGTCCAGGGCTGCGACTTCCTGGACGCGACCACGCTGCTGTGCTCCTCCGACGATCCGGAGGGCACGCTCTTCGGCCTCACCAAGCCGCTGCTGCGCGTCGACCTGTCGGCCGCGCCCGGCGGCGGCGACGTCACCGGGCACGTCACCGCGCTGCGGCAGCTGCCCCTGCGCAGTGCCTGCTCGGGCGGCTTCGAGGCGGAGGGCGTCGACTACGACCGGCGTACCGGGACCCTGCGCGTGATCGTCGTGTCGCCGGGCTTCTGCGTCCTGACGGACAGCAAGACGTACCGGTTCACCCGGGGCTGACCCGGCCGCTTCGCGCCGGGCCGCGCGTGGTGCTTTTCTGGGGGTATCGGCGGTGCCCACGAGAGGAAGCGATCACGATGGACGGTGAGCGACTGCATCCGGAGTCCGTCTCGGTGGAGCTGAGCGGATGCAGCAAGGAGGACGCCCGGACCGTGTTCGACGCCCTGTGCGCGTGCTACTCCTCCGACCGGCACGCGGGCGACACGACCCGGGAGTACCACGAGGTGCGCCCGACGGTGTGGCTCGGCACCTTCGACGTGGCCGACGCCCACAGCGGGGCGTGCGATCCCGCCCGGCTCGGTTCGTCCGTGGAGGCCGACGTGCAGGGCGGCTACTGGGCGATCGAGAGGTTCCGCACGACGCTGGACTCCCTGTTCACCGTGCACGACCTGAGCACGGCCTCGGGGGACCAGGAGCGGGAACTGCACGTCCGTCTCGAAAGCCACTGACCAGGGATCTCCGCGTACGGCCCGGGGCCGGTGAGGTGTGCGCCACCCTGTTGTGCAACTAGTTGCACAACAGGGTGGCGGTCCTCTACAACAGAGGCACCACACCGCGCACGGAGGGCCCGATGAGCCGTTACCCGCACCTGCTGAGCCCGCTGGACCTGGGCTTCACCACGCTGCCCAACCGGGTCCTGATGGGCTCCATGCACGTCGGCCTGGAGGAGGCCGAGCGCGGCTTCGAACGCATGGCGGCCTTCTACGCCGCCCGGGCCCGCGGCGGCGTGGGCCTGATCGTCACCGGTGGCATCGCCCCCAACGACGAGGGCCGCCCCTACCCCGGCGGCGCCAAGCTCACCACCGGGGCGGAGGCCGTACAGCACCGGACCGTCACCGACGCCGTGCACCGCGAGGGCGGCCGCATCGCCCTTCAGATCCTGCACTTCGGCCGCTACGCCTACCACGCCGACCTGGTCGCCCCGAGCGCGCTCCAGGCCCCGATCAGCCCGCACGTCCCGCGCGAGATGACCGACGCCGAGGTCGAGCGCACCGTCGACGACTACGTCCGCACCGCCCGCCTGGCGCGCGAGGCCGGGTACGACGGCGTCGAGATCATGGGCTCCGAGGGCTACCTGATCAACGAGTTCATCGCCGCCCGGACCAACCACCGCACCGACCGCTGGGGCGGCTCGTACGAGAACCGCTGCCGCTTCCCCGTCGAGATCGTCCGCCGGGTGCGCGAGGCGGTCGGCGAGGACTTCATCGTCGTCTACCGCCTCTCCATGCTCGACCTGGTGCCCGGCGGCTCCACCCTCGACGAGGTGATCGCCCTCGCCAAGGCCGTCGAGGCCGCCGGAGCCACGATCATCAACACCGGCATCGGCTGGCACGAGGCCCGCATCCCCACCATCGCGACCTCCGTGCCCCGCGGCGCCTACACCTGGGTGACCAAGCGGCTGATGGGCGAGGTGTCCGTCCCGCTCGTCACCACCAACCGCATCAACACGCCCGAGGTGGCCGAGGCACTGCTCGCCGAGGGCACGGCCGACATGGTCTCGATGGCCCGCCCGATGCTCGCCGACCCCGACTTCGTCGCCAAGGCCGCGGCCGGGCGCCCCGAGGCGATCAACACCTGCATCGGCTGCAACCAGGCCTGCCTGGACCACACCTTCAGCGGGCAGATCACCTCCTGCCTGGTCAACCCGCGCGCCTGTCACGAGACCGAGCTGGTCCTCGCGCCCACCCGGCGGCGCAAGCGCGTGGCCGTCGTCGGCGCCGGACCGGCCGGCCTCGCCTGCGCGGTGAGCGCCGCCGAACGCGGCCACGACGTCACCCTGTTCGACGCCGCGAGCGAGATCGGCGGGCAGCTGAACGTCGCCCGCAAGGTCCCCGGCAAGCAGGAGTTCGACGAGACGCTGCGCTACTTCCGCACCCAGCTCGCGGCCCACGGCGTCGACGTCCGCCTGAACACCCGCGTCGGCGTCGACGACCTCACCGGCCACGACGAGGTCGTCGTCGCCACCGGCGTCACCCCGCGCACGCCCGACATCCCCGGCGTCGACCACCCCTGCGTCGTCGGCTACCTCGACGTCCTGCGCGACGGCGCCCCCGTCGGCGAACGCGTCGCGATCCTCGGCGCCGGCGGGATCGGCTTCGACGTCGCCGAGTTCCTCACCGACGGCGGCGACAAGGCGCACGAGGACCCCGCGACGTACTTCCGCCTCTGGGGCGTCGACACCGACTACCGCGCGCCCGGCGGCCTCGCCGCGCCCGAGCGGCCCGCACCGCCGCGCACCGTCCACCTGCTCCAGCGCAAGACCACGAAGGTCGGCGCCGGACTCGGCAAGACCACCGGCTGGATCCACCGCACCGAGCTGAAGCACCGCGGCGTCACCATGGTCCCGGGCGTGCGCTACGACCGTATCGACGACGCCGGACTGCACATCACCGTCGGCGACGAGTCCACCGTGCTGGAGGTCGACACCGTCGTCCTGTGCACGGGCCAGGAGCCGAGCCGGCGCCTGTACGACGACCTGGTCGCCGCTGGGCACAGCGCGCACCTCATCGGCGGCGCCGACGTGGCCGCCGAACTGGACGCCAAGCGCGCCGTCAAGCAGGGCACCGAGCTGGCGGCGGCGCTGTAGGAGGCGCGTGGGCCGTCCCTAGGATGAGCCCATGTCACTCCCGCACGCGATCCTCACCGCCCTGGTCGAAAAGCCGTCGTCGGGCCTGGAGCTGACCCGCCGGTTCGACAGGTCGATCGGCTACTTCTGGTCGGCCACGCACCAGCAGATCTATCGCGAGCTGGGAAAGCTGGAGGCGCAGGGCCTGATCCGCGCTCTGCCCGGCCAGCAGCCGGCCCGCGGGCAGAAGAAGTCCTACGAGGTCCTGCCCGGGGGCCGCGCCGAACTGGCCCGCTGGACCGCCGCCCCGCACGACCCCAAACCCCTGCGGGACACGATGCTGCTGCGGCTGCGCGCCGCCGCGGTGGTCGGCACCGCCGGGGTCGAGGCCGATCTGCGTCGCCATCTGGAACTGCACGAGCGGCAGTTGGCCGAGTACGAGGAGATCGAGGCGCGGGACTTCCCACCCGACCGGGACAGCACTGAGGACCGGCTGCGGCACCTGGTGCTGCGGGCCGGCATCGACCTGGAGACGTTTTGGACCGGGTGGCTCAGGCACGCGGTGGCGGAGTTCGCCGAACTGCCCGGCGACGAACCGGCCTGACCGGGGCCACGACGAACCGGCCTGACCGCGGCCAAGGCGGTGGGGGCACCCGGACGGAGCCCGGCGCGGGACCGCGGTCGGTACGGCGTCGGCGCGGACACGGCCCAGGACCGGTACGGCTCGGGACCGGTACGGCTCAGAACCGGTACGGCTTCGAGCGGCGGCGCAGGAACCAGGCCGCGGCGATGACGCCGGCCCCCACCAGTGCGCCGCCCGCCACCAGGGTGGCCGTGCCGTAGTCCTGGATCGCCCCGCCGAGACCGCCCATGACACCGCCCGGCGACGCGGACGGGGAGGGGACGGCGGAGCGGCTGGGGGAGGGCGAGGGCGCCGAGGAGACGATGACGGTCTGGGCGCCGGCGTTGCTGTTGTTCGAGCACATGACGATCACCGTGTACGTACCGGGCGAGATCCCCGACCAGGCCGCGGACTGCCCCGAGCCGCTGCCGGACAGCGCCACCTGGCGCCCCTCCGCGAAGTCCCGCTGGCTGCTGGTGAGCAGCGAGGCGGTGCCCCAACTGCCGTTCAGCTGGGCGCAGGCGGTGGTCGTGACCGACACGGTGGTCCCGGTGGTGCTCACGGAGATGCCCGGCCCCGCGAGGGCCGGTGCGGCGGCCAGGAGGACGGGCAGCGCGGCGGCCGCCGCCACGGTCGCACCCGAGCGGAGAAGTGGCGATGAGATGCGCATGTCGACTGCCCTTTCGGCGGCACGGTCGGCGGTACATCCCTTGCGCCGCCGGGATCGGGAACGCCCGTGCCCCCTCTGGCAGCCAACAGGGCACCGGCCGTGCCCGCATGCGGAGCGCGACCGCCCAGGTGACGCGCTCTTCGCCCGCCCTCGCCGGGTGGCGGCCGTACGGCGTCAGCCCGTGCCCGTGGTCACCTTCCGCTCCGCCGAGAAGCCGCCCCAGGTCCCGTCGGCCAGCCGCGCCCGGATCCGCACCCGATGGGTGACCCCGGCCTCGCGTCCGGCGTAGAAGCTGTACTCGGCTCTGTCGCGCGGCGCGTCGGCGCCGTAGACCAGCGAGGTCGCCGCACGGCCGTCCAGGTGGATCTGGTACTCGGTCACCGGCGTCTCGGTGTGCGGCGGTACCCAGGAGAGATCCAGGTAGTACGCCCCGTCGGCCCGGTGGGAGGCGGCGCGCAGCGCGGTCGGCGCGGTGGCGTGCCCGTCGTCGGAGCCCGGGGTGGTGAGCCGGACTGCGGCACCGGCGGGGGAGACGTTGTCGGCGGCGTCCCGCGCCCGGACGGTGAACGAGTAGCGGGTGCCCGGCCGCAGCCCCGTGACCACGGCGGCCGTCTGGGCGCCACCGACGCTGTGCACCTTCGCGTCGCCCTGGTAGACGTCGTAGGACACGACGGCGCGGTCGTCCTTCGCGGCCGACCAGGTCAGCTGGACCGCCCGGCTGCCCGCCGCCCGGCCGCGCAGGTCGCCCGGAGGGGCCGGGGCGGAAGCGTCGGTCGCCGCGGCGGGCGTGGTCGCCCGCACCTCGCGGCTGCGCGGTCCGAGCCGGCCGTCGCCGTCCCGCGCCCGCACGGTGAAGGCGTACGCCGTCGAGGGGCGCAGCCGGGTGACGTCCACCATCCGCTCGGAGGCCGGCACCTTCTTCACCAGCGTGCCGCCGCGGTACACCTCGTAGCCCTCGACACCGTCCACCGCGTTCCACATCACGTGCACGCTCGTCGCGCTGCCGGCCTGCGCGGTGACGCCCATGGGCACCGCGGGCAGCCCGCCGCCGCCGTCGTCCTCGCCCGCACCCCAGCCGCAGGACGTGAGCAGGACCAGCGCCCCGCCGAGCAGGGCGCACCGGCGCCGGAGGGCCGGAACGGGTACGTCACGCACGGATCTGCCTCCCAACGGCGCCGTCCCGACGGCGAGGACCCGTAATGGTCCGGACCAATATGGCGCCCCAGGTGCCGTCACATCAAGAGGGCGTCACATCAAGAGGGCCGTGGAGGACAATCGTCCGGATGTGTTCCGTACGCCGAGGCACCGTGCGGCCCAACTCCCCGGTTTCTCCCGGGACGACGGGCCGATGGCGTGGCGGCCGATGTCGTCGCCGACCCCGCGCGGGCGCGGGCGACCGGAGGGGCCGCAGCCGTCGCAGGCCCGGCCCGCCGGCCCCCGGTCGCCCGCCTCCCGGCCCACGGGCCGGACGGCGGGTGTGCACCGTCTGGCCCTGCAAAGGTGGCCGCCGGGAGCGTTTCGGGGACAGATGGGGCCGAGTGCTGCCATGTCCCCGAGGAGAGGCCACATCCGTGCGTGCCCAGTCGCTCACACTGGTCGCGGCCAGCGCCGCCCTGCTCGCCCCCACGACGTTCCCCGCCGCCCCGCCCCCTGCGGAGGCCGGCCCGTCGGCGCGCGTCCTGCTGCCCGGTGTCCCGGAGCGTCCCGGGGCCGTGCGGGCGGACCGGTCCGGGGTCCGGGTAGGGCCCGTCCCGCACGGCCCCGCAGGCCGGTCCCGGCCCCCCTCGCGGGTCCGGCCCGGCTCCGGGACCGGAGCCGGGCCCGGGCACGGCGCGGGCGACGGGCCCGTCCGCGCCGCCGACCTGCTGGCCAGGGTCCGGGACTGCGACCCGGTGTCGCCGGGGCGCTACCGCAACGACGCCGGAGCACCGGCCGACATCCCGGTCTGCGGCACGCGGGACGCCGTGTACTGGAAGGCCGATCTGGACGTGGACTGCGACGGCCGGCCCGGCGACCGGTGCAACAGCCACACCGACGCGCAGTTCAGCCCGTCCACCGCCTACACGGAGTCGGACGGCCGCCCGCTGGACGCGGAACACCTGCCCTACGTCGTCGTACCCGGCCCCAGCGACATCTGGGACCACCGGGAGGACGACGTCCGCGGCGGATCCCTCGCGGCGCTCGTGCACGGAGACCGGGTGCGGTACGCCGTCGTGGGCGACGTCGGCCCGCGCGACCTCATCGGCGAGGCCTCCTACGCCGCCGCCCGCTCCCTCGACATCCCCGCCGACCCCGAGGGCGGCGGCGTCGCCTCCGACGTGACGTACATCGTCTTCAAGGGCAGCGAGGCCGAGCCCATCGAGGACACGGCCGCCGCGCGGAAGGCGGGGGAGCGGCTGGCCCGGAAGTTCGCGGCGGGCGACTGAGCGGGCCGCGACCGGCCGGGGGGCCGGCGCAGTGCCCGCCGCTTCCCGGCCGTGCTCCCGGACCGTCCGCTCAGGCCTTCCGGTAGGAGTACGCCTCCGTGGCCGCCGCCTCCACGGCCGCCAGGTCGGCCCCGGTCGCGGCCGTGACGACCGCCGCCACCGCGCCCTCGACGAACGGGGCGTCCACCAGACGGGTGTCGTCCGGCAGTTCGTCGCCCTCGGCGAGCAGCGCCTTGACGGTGAGCACCGCACTGCCGAGGTCGGTGAGGACGGCCACCCCCGCGCCGCGGTCCACGGACGCGGCGGCGGCCGCGACCAGTTCCGAGCTGGTGCCGAAACCGCCGGAGGCGGTACCGCCCGCCGGGGCGACGGCCACGTCCCCGGCGCCGCCCGACAGGGCCTTCGCCAGCTCCGCCACGGAGGCGGCGACCTCGGCGCTGTGGGAGACCAGGACGATCCCCACCGACTGCTGCCCGTCACTCACCGGCCGTCTCCTTCAGTGCCTCGAAGAGCAGTGCGGCCGAGGTCGCCCCCGGGTCCTGGTGCCCGATGCTGCGCTCGCCCAGATAGCTCGCCCTGCCCTTGCGGGCCTGCAACGGCGTCGTCGCCTCGGCTCCCTCGGCGGCCGCCGCACCGGCCGCGGCGAACGAGTCGCCCAGGGCGTCCACGGCGGGCGTCAGGGCGTCGACCATGGTCTTGTCACCCGGCGCGGCACCGCCCAGCGTCCGGACGGCGTCCACCCCCGCCCGCAGCGCCTCGGCGAGCTGGCCGGCACTCACCTCGGCCGCGTCCCCGAGCGTCTTGCCGGTACGGCGCAGCAGCGTGCCGTACAGCGGGCCGGAGGCACCGCCGACCGTGGAGATGAGCTGCCGTCCGGCGAGGACGAGGACGGCGCCGGGCGTATCGGGTGCCTCCTTCTCCAGTGCGGCGGACACGGCCGTGAACCCGCGCTGCAGATTGCTGCCGTGGTCGGCGTCGCCGATGGGTGAGTCGAGGGCGGTGAGCCGCTCGGCGTCGCGGTCCACCAGCGCCGTGGTCGCCGTCATCCAACGGCGGAAGAAGTCGGCGTCGAGCACAGGATCTCCTTGCCTGGTAGGTACGTCGCGATTCTTCCCCCGCCTGCCGTCACATGCCCCACCGCAGCCCCGGAGTGCTGACCGGCGCGTCCCACAGGGCGAGCAGTTCCTCGTCGATCTCGCACAGGGTGACCGAGGCGCCGGCCATGTCGAGGGAGGTGACGTAGTTGCCGACGAGGGTGCGGGCCACGGCGACGCCCCGCTCGCCGAGGACGCGCTGCACCTCGGCATTGAACCCGTACAGCTCCAGCAGCGGCGTCGCGCCCATGCCGTTGACCAGGACCAGGACGGGATTGCGCGGGTCGAGGTCGGTCAGCACCGCCTCCACGGCGGCCTCGGCGATCTCGCCCGAGGTCATCATCGGCCGCCGCTCCCGGCCGGGCTCCCCGTGGATGCCGATGCCCAGCTCCAGCTCACCGGCGGGCAGGTCGAAGGTGGGGCTGCCCTTGGCGGGCGTGGTGACGGCGCTGAGCGCCACGCCGAAACTGCGCGAGCCGTCGTTGACCCGGCGGGCGATCGCCTCCACCTGCTCCAGCGGCCGCCCCTCCCGCGCCGCCGCCCCGGCGATCTTCTCCACGAACAGGGTCGCCCCCGTACCGCGCCGGCCGGCCGTGTAGAGGCTGTCCGTCACCGCCACGTCGTCGTTGACGAGCACCTTCGCGATCTGGATGCCCTCGTCCTCGGCCAGTTCCGCGGCCATGTCGAAGTTGAGCACGTCACCGGTGTAGTTCTTGACGACGAAGAGCACCCCGGCCCCGCTGTCCACGGCTGCCGCGGCCCGCACCATCTGGTCCGGCACCGGCGAGGTGAAGACCTCACCCGGACACGCGGCCGACAGCATCCCGGGTCCCACGAACCCGCCGTGCAGCGGCTCGTGCCCGGAACCACCCCCCGACACCAGGGCGACCTGCCCCGCCACGGGCGCGTCCCGGCGCACGATCACCCTGTTCTCGACATCCACGGTCAACTCGGGATGGGCGGCCGCCATACCGCGCAGCGCGTCCGCGACGACGGTCTCGGGAACGTTGATGAGCATCCTCAAGGTATCTCCTAGGAAGAGCGGTGGACGGGCCTGTGGCGGGTGTTTTTCCTGGTCGGAGCTGGGGTGAGACGTGGTGACGAGGTGTCAGGCAGTGCCGCGTGCAGACTGCGCACCGGCAAGAGACCTACAGGGGCAGTATCAGCCTTGGGGGTGTGTAGGTCACCTGAAGCGAGGTCGGGAGAGTTCGGAAGGTGCCGATCCGGCAGACACGGTCACCTCTCGGAAGGGGGGCACATCCCGAGGGCCCTGCCGGTACCGGCAGGGCGCAGGCGGCTGTTTCAGGTGAAACGGTATCGGGTGACTCGGCGGCGGTACGATGCCGTCATGGCCGCTCACGCTTCCTCCCGGCACGCCGCGTCGCGCGCGAGCGACCGCCCCGGAGACGCCTCGCCGTTCGCCCTGGGGCTGCTGCTGCGCCGCGCGCACTGGCGCGCGGCGGGGGTGATGTCGGAGGCGCTGCGGCCGCTCGGGATCGAGCTGCGGCACTTCGCGGTACTGATCGTGCTCGTCGATCGCGGCCCCACGGTGCAGCGCGACCTGGCGGCCGAGACGGGGACGGACAAGGCGGGGATCATGCGGGTCGTCGACGACCTGGAACGCAGGAACCTCGCCGTGCGCAGGCCCGTCCCCGGGGACCGCCGGGCACGGGCCGTGGAGATCACCCCGGAGGGGCTGGAGCTCTTCGACGCGGCGCACGTCGCGGCGGAGCCGCTGGCCGAAGGGCTGGTCGCCGACCTGGGCCCCGACGACACCGAACAGCTGACGCGCCTGCTGACCCGCCTCGCGCATCCGGGTGGCAGTGAGGCATAGGAGGCGTCGCTGGGATCTCGGGCAGGTCGGCGGCGGGCGTCAGCTGCCGTTGCTCGCGCCGTTGCCCGCGGTGAGGCGTTCGGTGAGCTCCTTCGCCCTGGTGACCGCGTCGCTGTGGGCGCGCTCTCGTGAGCTCTCGAAGAGCGGGGTCAGCTCGGCCATCGCCGGATTGCGCGGGGCCATGGTGAGCTCCGGGACGATGAACTCCAGGTCCAGCCCGAGGGTGCTGCGCAGGACGGCCTCCAGGTAGTTCTGCACGAACTCGAAGTTCTCGCGCGGGGTGCCCGGCGCGTAGGAGCCGCCGCGGCTGGCGACCACCACGGTGGGGGTGCCCTGTGCGGAGGGCGCCTCGCCGGCCGTGCGGCCGAGCAGGAGTACGCCGTCCAGCCACGCCTTGAGGGTGGAGGGGACCGTGTAGTTGTACATGGGGGCCCCGATCAGGACGACGTCCGCCCGCTCCAGTTCCTCGATGAGCTCCAGGCGTGCGGCGAACGCGGCGGACTGGCGCGCGGTGCGCTCGGACGGTTCGGCGTACCCGGCGGACCAGGCGTCCGCGGTGATGTGCGGGACCGGGTCGGCGGCGAGGTCGCGGTAGATCACCGTGCCCTCCGGGTGCTGCTCCTCCCAGGTCCGGCGGAACGCGGCCGTGACGGACCTGGAAGCGGACGCCTCGGCCGGGAACACGGATGAGTCGATGTGCAGAAGCGTGGCCATGGGGTTCTCCAGACGGCGGTATCGCGCCCGGAAGCGGCCGGGCGCTGGTCGGCTCGGCATCTAGTTATACACGAGATGGTCGCGAATGATACTGTCGCAATCGCAACAATGATCATGGACGACTAGGGAGATGTGACCTCATGGATGTCTACGAGGCGGTCAAGAGCTGGCGATCGGTCCGCCGCTTCTCCGACCGGCCCGTCCCGCGAGAAGTCCTCGAGCGCGTGCTGTCCGCCGCCGCCTGGGCGCCCTCCGGATCGAACCTCCAGCCCTGGCGCGCCTTCGTGCTCAGCGACGGGCCGCTGGCCACCCTGAAGAAGCGTGCGGGGGCCCGCCTGGCCGCCGGTGACCCCTTCGACGAGCCGGAGTACGAGCAGTACCCGCAGCGTCTGAAGTCGCCGTACCACGAGCGGAGGGCTGCCTTCGGTGAGCAGCGCTACGGCGCCCTCGGCATCGCGCGCGAGGACACGGAGGCGCGCCAGCGGGCCGCGTCCGGCAACTGGGAGTGCTTCGGGGCGCCCGCGGCGCTGTTCTGCTACATCGACCGCGAGCTGGGGCGCCCTCAATGGTCCGATGTTGGCATGTTCCTGCAAAGCGTGATGCTCCTGCTGCGCCAGGAGGGTCTGCACAGTTGCACACAGATGGCCTGGGCGAAGTTCCACCGCACCGTCGCGGAGACCCTGGCCCCGCCGCGCGACCTGATGCTCTTCTGCGGCATGTCGATCGGTTACGAGGAGCCGGCGGCGAATCCCGCCCGCACGGGCAGGGCCGCCCTGGAGGAGACGGTCACCTTCGTCGACGGCCCGTGAGACTCCTTCCTTCGGGGCGCTCGGAGCGCCGTTTCCCGCCGGCCCGCACACAGTGGTTCCCGAGCCACACGTTTTCCGAGAAGAGGGAGAGGCACGTCATGAAGATCGCGGTCATGGGCGGCACCGGGCTGATCGGCTCGCAGGTCGTCGAGAACCTGAACGCCGCCGGACACGAGGCGGTACCGCATTCGCTGTCCACCGGGGTCGACGTCGTCAGCGGCCAGGGGGTGGACCGGGCGGTCCAGGGAGCCGACGTAGTCGTCAACCTGACGAACAGTCCGACCTTCGACGACGCCTCCCCGGCCTTCTTCGAGGCCTCCATGGGGAACCTGCTGGCCTCCGCCGGAGCCGGCGGGGTGGGGCACTTCGTCATCCTCTCCATCGTCGGCGTCGACAAGGTGCCCGAACTGGACTACTACCGCGCCAAGGCCCTCCAGGAGGAGCTGCTGCGGAGCGGTCCCGTTCCGTACTCGATCGTCCGGGCCACCCAGTTCATGGAGTTCATGGACGCGGTCCTGACCTGGACGGCCGACGACGACAGCGTCCGGCTGCCGGCCACCCCGATCCAGCCGATCGCCGCGAAGGACGTCGCCGCCGCGGTGGCGGAGGTCGCCGTCGGCGCGCCACTGAACGGCATCCGCAACATCGGTGGACCCGAGGTCTTCGCCCTCGACGACCTCGGCCGGCTCATCCTGTCCCGCAAGGGCGACAGCCGCACAGTGATCACCGACCCCACCGCCGGGATGTTCGCGGCCGTCAGGGGCGACGTGCTCACCGACACGGACGCCCACCTGGCTGCAACCCGGTACACCGACTGGCTCTCCTGAGCCTGACGGTGCGGGGCGGCGGGCCGCCCACCGGGGCGGACCCGACGGGACCGTGAGCACGTTGCGGGGCCAGGTCCGGGCTGCCGGCGGCGGACCAACAACCACCCGCCAGCACCAGGGCGACGGTGGTGGGGCAGGCAACCACACCGCGTGCGCGAGCAGAGCCACCGGTCCCGCCAGCACCGGCAGGGCGGGACCGGTCACCCCTCAGCCTGCTCGGCGCATCACCGGCGCAGACGCGACGGCTGATGGGTCAGGCTGCCCCCCGCCGATCTCTTCCAGCACCTGCTCGACGGCAGGCCGCCCGCAGACCGCTGCCTTGTGCCGGTCCGCTGCCCGCGCCGCGCGGCACATGAGTGCCGTGTGCACGGCGAAGTCGGCCCGTCGGTGCGGTGCGGTGCGGTGCGGTGCGGTGCGGTGCGGTGCGGACGCGTAGGCGATGGTCGTGGCCCACGCATCCGGCGGGGCGGGCACGCCGTCACGACCATTCGACACGGAAGCTCCTCGTGCCGTCGACCGTGGTGCCGCTGAGCGTGACGGACGCGGAGGCGTCGGTGACGTTGCCCCCGATCGTGGTGTCGGTGTTCATGCCGTACGGGAAGCTGGTGTACGTCCCGCACTGGAAGAGGGGCTTGGGTACGAAGAGCAGGTTCAGGGAGGCTGCCGAGACGGAGGCCGTGTCGGTCAGCTGCCCGGAGAACGAGCCGTCCCCGTCGTCGGACAGCGACCAGTAGACGATCTCGACCGCCTCCCCGTCGACGGTGTCGGTACCGCTCTGCGCCGAGGTGACGCCGAAGGCACCGTCCGCGGTCTGGTCGTCACTGGCCCAGGAGAGGTGGAAGGAGTTGCCCTCCGTGCCCACCGGATCGTCGATGATCAGCGTGGCGGGGAGGTCGTAGGACCGGGAGTCGGCGGCGCAGCCCGGATCGGCGAAGTCCACGGTGACGTGGGCGGTGCCGGTCCATTCGCCGTGCGGCACCCCGGCGGTGTCCTCGGGCACGTCGTCGCCCCCGGTGCCGTCCTCCGTGCCGGAGCCCGTCCCGTACGGGTTCTCGTCGGGTTCGCTCTCCTCCGCGAACGTGGGCCCGGCGGGTGTCGTACCGGCATCCAGCGGTGTGTCGGCGGCCGGTCCTGAGCCGGTCGCGTCGGTCGTGGTCGTACTACTGCTCGCGCTCGTCGTGGCGTCGGCCGCGTCCGAGCCGTCACCGTCGCCGCACGCGGTGACCACCGAGACCGCCAGCAGGCAGCAGCTCAGTGCTGCGACGACGCGCCGCGTCGGTGGACGCGGTCGGCCGGTGCCGCGCGTACGCGGCTCTTCCTGGAGTCGTGTCATGTCGTCGTCCCCCCGGCGGTGCCCCCCGGCAGCCGCCTGCTCGCCCGAACGGGCTCTTGCCGCAGGCGGGTCCGCGCCCTGACCGACCGGCCAGGTGGCTGGAAAGGGAGTGGACGTCCGCCGTAGTCCAGGACCATACGGGATGAGAGAGTCGATCATGGCAGAAACATGTAAATAGTGCGATCCGGTGAGCAGGCCGTGTCCGCGCGGGCAGGTGGCCCGATCGGCGTGTGCTCGGGACAGGGCACGACCGCGGACCCGCGACCCCTGCGGCGCACCGGTCCCCTAATCTCGTGCGTGAGGACGGGCGGACGCTCCGCGCGTCGACACCGGGGGAGGCGATCGTGCTCGCCAAAGGGACACGGTGGTTCGTGGGCACGGTGGCCGTGCTCTGCGTGATCCTCGTCGGTTCCCGTTCTCCCGGGAGCCCCGACACCGGCCGGAGCCGGCCCGCGCGCGACGTGGTGGCGAACCGCGTCATGACGTGGAACCTCTGCAACCCGTGCAAGGAGAGCAACGTCCACCGGGCCGCGGAGATCGCCGCGTTCGCCCCTCAGGTCCTCGGCGTGCAGGAGGCCTGTGTGCGGGACGTCGAGGCGATCCGGGACCACCTGGAGAGCATCCACGGGCTCGTCTACCACGTCCGGTACGGGACGGTCCTGACCAAGCGGAGCCGCTGCGGGGGAACGCCCTGGAACCCGGGTGCGTTCGGTCAGGCCGTCCTCTCCGCCGCGCCCATGACCGCCCACGTAAGCGAGGAGTACCCCGAGGGCGGCTCCGAGGACCGCGGCTACATGGCGGTCACCACCGAGGTCGACGGCCGGCAGGTACGGGTCTTCAACACCCACCTCGCCCAGCGCCGACAGGAGGCGGTCCGGGCGGGGCAGGCCGCCGTGCTCGCCACCGAGATCGCGCGGCTCGAACGTGCCATCGTCCTCGGCGACTTCAACGCGGTGCCGGAGGCACCCGAACTCTCGCGCCTCTGGACCCTGGCCGTCGACGCGGACTCCGGGTGCCGTCCCGCGCGCACCGCCGCCGGTACCTGCCGGGCCACCACGGACTGGCAGAGCAAATTCGACTACGTCTTTCTGCGCGGCATCGCCCCGGGCGAGTACCGCGTGCACCCCTCCCGGTACTCCGACCACCACCTGTTCTACGCCGACCTCGACCTGGCGTGATCCGGTCTGGGCTATCGTTCTGAGCACCCTGGAGATCACGCCCGTCGCGCGGACAAGGAGCTGCAACACGCCCTTGTACAGGCGGGATTCACCACTCCTGACCGGAGCTCAGGGCCTCCGCCCGATCACACGCAGAGAGAATCGGATGCGCATCAGAAACACGAGCCTCGCGCTTGCAGGTTCCGCGATGGTGGCCGCTCTGGTCACCGCCTCACCGGCCGTCGCGGACTCGACCCCCACACCTCCCAAGCCCTCGCTCACCGGTGTCCTCGCCGTGCAGAAGCAGGCGATGGCCGCGGGGGCGCCCGGCGCCCTCACCCGGATCGACTCCGGCTCCGCGGTCTACCGGCTCTCCATGGGCAAGGCGGACCGGGCCGCCGGCACGCCCATGGACGCCGACCGCAGGTTCCGCGTCGGCAGCGTCAGCAAGAGCTTCACCACCGTCGTGCTCATGCAGCTCGTCGCCGAGGGACGCATCGACCTGGACGCGCCGGCCAACGACTACCTGCCGCAGGCCCTGCCCGACGACCGCATCACCGTGCGGCACCTGCTGAGTCACCGCAGCGGGCTGTGGGACTACACGAACGACCTGTTCTACCACACCGTTCCCGGCTTCGAAGCCGTACGGAACAAGGTGTTCACGTACCAGGAACTCATCGACCTCTCGACGGCGCACGCCCCCACCAACCAGCCGGGTGACGCCTACAGTTACTCCAACACCAACTTCGTGGTGCTGGGCCTGATGATCGAGCACGTCACGGGCGTGCCGGTGGCCACGCAGTACCAGCAGCGGATCTTCGAGCCGCTCGGCCTGAAGAACACCTCGTACGTCCACCCGCGGACGACCCTCACCGGCTCGTACGCGCGCGGGTACGTCCGCGACGACGACACCACGCTGCCCCTGGTGGACTCGACCGAGCAGACCGTCTCATGGGCGCAGTCGGCCGGTGCCGTCATCTCGAACTCCGCGGACCTGAACCGCTTCTTCGCCGCGGTCGTCTCCGGAAAGCTCGTCGCCCCCGCGCAGCTGCGCGAGATGATGAGCATGGTCCCGGTCAACGCGGACCAGACCCAGTCCTACGGCCTCGGGCTGCGCGGCAGGAAGCTCTCCTGCGGTGTCACCGTCTACGGCCACACCGGCACCGTCCAGGGCTATTACACCTACGCGTTCACGACGGCCGACGGCCGGCGCAGCATGTCGTCGATGGCGAACACCTCCAACAACGGCACGGTGAACACCATCCTCGGCGGCACCCTCGAGGCCGCCTTCTGCGGCACCGACCCGACGCGGACGACGACCCTCAGCCGCTCCGCCGCCGCCGACGGCCACACCGAGGACATCGCTCCACAGGTCGTACGTCGCTGACCGGCCCGGCGCGTGACCCCAGGGTCACGCGCCGGCACCGCCGCCGGGGGAGCCTGTCACAACGGGCGCTGTCCGCCCGCGGCGGTCAGTGGGGCGCGCGGCGGATGCGGAGGGGGCCGCGGGCTTCGGCCCGCGTGACGGGCCGGCCGGCCTGGGTCACCTCCACCTCGCCGGCCGCCGCCAGCCGCCAGGCCGCTCGGCGGGCCGGTTCCATGAGCGCTCGCCAGCCCTCGTCGTCACCCTCGTAGGCATGGCGTGCGGCGTCGGACGGGCAGATCGAAGCACCCTCCCGGCGTCGCTCCAGCAGGGCCAGGATGGCCTGCTCGAGGCGTTGGGTGAGCTGCCGGTCCGTCTCCGTCACGCCTTCCAGTGTGGCCCCGGTGGCCCGGGCGGGCGAACTGCGGGGCCGGCGCACCCGGCAGCCGGGGTGCCGGTTGGCCCACCAGGGGGAACACCGGGGGCGCGGAACGCAAGCGGTGGCCCGGGCGCGTCCGTGACGGGGACACTGCCGGGGAGTCAGCGCGCGCCGCCGGTGTACGGGCACGGCAACGGTGCGTGGATCGTCCTCGGCCCCGGGAGGCACACCATGACGCCCTGTCCACTCGTGTGAGGGGGTCCCGGAAGTGGAAGCGCGACGGCCGTCCCGGGGGAGCGTCCGGGGAAGGGCGCTTGCGGTGGCTGCCCGCCGTGGTGATCGCCGCGGCGTTCGTGCTCGACGTCGCCACCGGGGGAGGTGTCAACTCGTTCCCCGTGCTCGCGGCCGCCCCCGGAGTCGCCGCCAGCGTGCTGACCCTGAGCGGGACCATCGCGACGGGTGTCGCGGTGAATGTGGTGGGGATCGCCCTGGTGTACCTGGAGAGGGAGCCGGTCCGCGAGGACCTGGTCTCGTTCAGCAGTCTGGTCGTGCTCACCGCCATCGCCGCCGTCCTCAACGTGCAGTTGACGTCCAACCGGCGGCAGTTGCGGACCAGCCGCGAGGTGGCGGCCGCGGTGCAGCGTGCCGTGCTCCCCGACCCGCCGCGCCGGGTGGGCAGGCTGACCGTCGCATCCCGCTACGAGGTCGCCCACGAGGAGGCCGCCATCGGCGGCGACCTCTTCGCGATCCACGACACGGCCCACGGCATCCGCATGATCATCGCCGATGTGCGGGGCAAGGGACTCCAGGCCGTACGCACGGTCAACGCACTCCTCGGCTCGTTCCACGAAGCCTGCCATCACCAGGCGGAGCTGGCAGGTGTCGTGCGGCAACTGGAGAGCCGCATGAGGGAGGACGTCCGGCAGTCGAGCGGGGCGGCGGCCGAGTCGTTCGCCACGGCCGTCGTCGCGGAGCTGCCCCCGGACTCTTCCGTGCTGCGCGTGGCCAACCGGGGTCACGCGGCGCCGCTGCTGGTCCGCGACGGGAGGGCGGACCCGCTGGAACCCGCCGCGCCGTCGCTGCCGCTGGGCCTGGGTGACCTCGTCGGCGACGACGTGCTGATCGACCGGTTCGAGCTGCCCGTGGGATCCACTCTGGTGCTGTTCACCGACGGCATCAACGAGGCCCGCGACGCGGACGGTGTCTTCTTCGACCCCGCCTCGGTACTGGCGCGGCGCTGGCCGGCCGACCCGGACGCCGTGGTCGACGCCGTGCTCGGGGCCGTCCTCCGGCACACCGGGGGTGACCTTCAGGACGACGCGGCGCTGTTCGCGGCGACCCTGTCCGACCCGGCCGGCCGTTCGCCGGAGACGGCTCCTCGCAGCGGGCGCTGACCGGCGTGGCCGTCTCACTCGTCGACGGAACCGGGCGCCGGCGCGCTGCCCGGGTCCCGCCGGGATTCGGGCAGCTTGCCGAGCAGCGTCCCGGGTCCGTCGGGCGAGCCTTCGGGGGAGCGGGGCGCCTCGTCCGGTGCGGCGACGACCAGCACGTGGTCCGCGGCGGCCCAGACGCGTCGTTCCGACTTGCCCGGAGCCAGCCGAACGCCGGTATCGAGGCTCGTGGCACCGCCGTCGTCAGCCCGGTACCCGATCGCGCACTCCCCGTGCCTGAGGGCGGACGCCACCACGGTGGCGAAGGACGCCGCCCTGCCGGGAAGCACGTAGTGGCGGGCCGGTCGCAGGGCGAGGGCGCCGCCCCGGGTGGCGAGGAGCTCCTCGAAAACGGCCGCCATGCCGGTGCTCTGGGAGATCCTGGCCATGACCAGCGAGGTGAGTTCTCCGCGCACGACCGCGGCTGACATCGGACCCAGCGGGGCCAGCGCCAGGCTGCGGTGGTCACTCAACTCGGCCACCACGGGGAGCGCGCGGCCCGTCTCCTCCTCCAGCGCGCTCAGCGCCAATAACGTCAGCAGGGTCTCGTCGTCGGGCCGGGACCGTTCCGGTCCGGCGTCCGGGCCGAGTGCGATCACACTGTCGTAGCCGAAGAGATCCATCGTCCTAAGGGTGTGGGGCAGGGTCGGCTCTCCCTCGTGATGGGCGACGGTGATTCTCATGTCCTCGGTGAGGCTCCCGGGCCCCGGGCCGTCGTCGGGACGGGAGACGACGTGCAGCTGTGAGCCCTGCCGCGCCGTGCGGCCGAGCAGGTCCACGATGAGTGGAGCACGGCGGTTCCAGCCCAGCAGCAACGTTCTCGAAGGGCGCTGTTCCCGGGGCACCGGGTCGGGCATGACGGTGAGGTCCACGGCGGCGACCTCCGGAGTCCGGAGGGCGGGCCGGTCGTCCTCGGCGACGACGACCAACCGGTCACCCGGACCCATACGAGTCTCGCGCGCCGGTGTGAGCAGGGCGCGGCCGCCGGCGGTCAGGAAGCCGACGGCACAGGCCCTGTCGTACCGCAGCGAGATCTCGGCGAACGTCAGCCCCAGGGCGTCCGGTGCCCGGATCACGTGCAGTTCGGCTCCCGCCAGATCGAGCAGGTCCCGCAGCGCCCCCGCCAGACCCGGGTGGCGGGCGGCCTGGACGAGTAATCGCGCCGTGGTGGATTCGACGTCCAGGACGACGCCCCGCGGTCCGGCGGCCAGCCGGGCCGCGGCCAGGAACCGCTCGTCGCGCACGGCGGCCACGACCGGTGGGCCCGCCTCGGCTCCGAGCAGCGACCGCAGGGCCAACAGGGTCCGGACGACCTCCGCGTTGGCCGCGTCGTCGTCGCCCGGCACGACCAGGAGGGAGTGTGCGGCGGCAGGGGAGAGGAGCGTGAGGGCGGCGGGGTCCGTCGGAGCTCCCGTACGGCAGACCACGCGTACGCCACGGGTCGATCCCAGCACGGTGTCCAGCTCCGACGCCATGACCGTGGAGTCCCGTTCGGCGAGCACGGCCACGGCTCCCCGCATCCGGCCCGCCTGGGCCGCGACCATCTCGCCGACAAGGGTGAAGACCTGGTCGGACCAGCCGAGCACCACCGCGTGTCCCCGCTCCAGCACGGTAGACCGGCCCCGCCGCAGTTCCTCCAGCCGGTCACCCAGCCCGGTCGTGATCACACCCACCAGCGTGGACACGCAGAGCAGGGCGATCAGCCCGAGGAACACCGACAGGAGCATCCGCAGCGGTGCGCCGGTCACCCCGCCGAGGCGGAGGGTCTCGGCGCTCGTGCGCCACACCGCGAGGAGCCGCGCCGAGAGGGAGCGGGGCGCTGCGGGGTCCGTCCACACCAGCAGCGTGCTGACGGGCACGACGACCACCAGACAGCACACGGCGAGCCAACCGAGCAGCGCACCGGTGCTGCGGGCCAGTGTCCGGTCGAAGACATAGCGCGCCCGTTGTCGCAAGGAATCCGGCTGCTGCCGCCGCACCACGTCTGCCCCCTACCGTTTCGCACCGCGTGTGCCGTCAGCGGAAGAGTGCTGGTGCGAGAGCCGCGACACACCGCGCCGCCGGGATGTTCACCCGTAGGGGGTCACGCGTTCGCGGGTGCCGGAGGCCCGCCCGTCCTCAGACGTGTGCCTCGGCGGGAAGACCCGTCCAGCGCAGCTCGGCGGGCAGGTGTCGCATGTCGTTGGAGACCACGACGGAGGCCGCCCGGCCGGGCGGGTAGCGGATGACGGTGAGGGCCGCGTTGCCGTGGTTGAGGCCGAGCCAGCGCCACTTCGGCGCGTGCATCGCGTCGCGGACGAGCCAGGCGACGAGGAAGTTGTGGGTGACGACCAGTTCGTGCCGGTCCTCCGTGCCGTCCGTCACCGGCCCGGTGAACCGCCGCAGCGCCCGGCGGGCCAGCTCCGCACCGCGCACGCGTTCCTCCTCGTCGGTGTCGGCGAGGAAACGGAGGTAGAAGTCCGCCGAGTCGTCGGGGAGTTCGGACCGCTGCGGCACGTGGGGCACGTAGTCACCGGCGATCTCCGAGACGCACGGGGTGACGTTCTCCAGTTCGTCGGCGATCAGGTGTGCGGTCTGCGCCGCCCGCGGCAGGGGGCCGTGGTGGAAGGACGTGAGGGGGACGTCCCTCAGGCGCCTGCCGAGCAGGGTGGCCTGGCGCCGGCCGGTGTCCGTCAGCCCGCTCTCGTCGGGTGACGCCTCGCCGTGCCGCGCCAGGTAGAGGTAACGGGTGGCCGTGCCGGTCATCTCGGGCTCCTCGGGACGCACTGGTGATCTCGTGCTCCCACGGACGCCGGGCCCCCGCGCCCCGGTTCCCCCCGGTTCCCCGCGCCCGGGGGCGTCGGCGGCCTCCCGCGGCCCGGCGGGGTACGGCCCCGCGGCTCGGTCAGCGCACCACCTCGGCCCAGACCACCTTGCCGGTCTCCGTCCAGCGCACCCCCCACCGGGTGGTGAGCCGGTGCACCACGTGCAGGCCGCGGCCCCGGTCGTCGAGCAGCCCGTTCCGGCCCAGCCGCGGTCTGCCGTTGCCGGTGTCGCCGACCTCGCACAGCAGGCCGGGTCCGGACCTGATCAGCCGTACGGTGATGGGGCCGCCCGCGTAGCGGACCGCGTTGGTGACCAGTTCGCTGACCAGGAGCAGGACACTGTCCCGGGTGGTGTCCCTGACGTCCCACTGCCGCAGCAGCGCGGAGACCAGCGCGCGGGCCCGGGCGGCCGCGTCCTCGCGGGCGGGCAGCCGCCAGGTCGCCGTGTCGCCCTTGCGGTAACCGATCATCCGCGCGAGCAGCAGGGTCACGTCGTCGCGCTGCCGCGCCGGCATCACCTCGGACACCACCCGCCGCGCGGCCTGCTGCAGCGCGTCCCAGGGGTGCACCGAGGCCACGGCGTCCGCCAGTCTGCCGATGCCCTCGTCGATCGGCGTCGCCGGATCCTCGACCAGACCATCGGTGTAGAGGGCGAGCAGGGAGCCCGGAGGCGCGACGAACGTGTGCACGCCGAACGGCTCCCGCAGGGCGAACTCGGCGCCCAGACCGGGGTGCGGGCGGACGGCCAGCGGTGCGGCGCGTCCGTCCGGCGACACCAGGATCGGGGGGAGATGCCCCGCGCTGGACAACGCCACCCGGTGGCTGACCGGATCGTAGACGGCGATGCAGCACGTCGACCCGAGGGCGCTGTAACCGGCCGCCAGCCCGGACTCCGCGTCGTCCAGCAGCGTCACGGTCTCGTCCAGGTGCTCCAGCACCTCGTCGGGCGCGAGCCCCGCGGACAGCAGCGCGCGGGCCTCCATGCTCAGCTGCCCCATGGTCGCCGCGGCCCCCAGGCCGTGACCGACGACGTCACCGACGACCAGCGCGGTACGGCCGTCCGGGAGCGGGAAGCTGTTCACCCAGTCACCGCCGACGCCCGCGCTGTCGGGGGTGGTGGGCTGGTAGACACTGGCGGTCTGGACGGTGCCGCTGCCGGACCGCGGCAGCAGCCGGCGTTGCAGGGCCAGCACCTGTGTGTGCTCGCGCTGGTGCTGGCGGGCCAGGTCCACGTGGTGGGAAGTCCTGGCCACCAGTTCCTGAAGGTCGAACAGCTCACTGTCGGCGAAAGGACGGTCCGCGCGCCGCCAGACCTCCGCCACGCCCAGGACGACGGGCGGATCCCCCTCCAGGACCAGCGGCACGCACGCCACCCCGGCCGAACGCTCCCCGGGCACCAGGGCGCGCACCAGCCGCGGGCTCCCCAGCAGGCGTTCGATCGCCTCCCGGTCGGGGATGACGACGGACTGCGGGGCGTCACCACGACGGATCGCCTGGGCCAGCAGCCGGCTCGCGTCGCCGGGCAGGTCCTCGCCGAGGGTGACGTAGCCCTCGGGCCACGCCCGGTCGGGGACCAGGGCGGCCCGCCGCAGCCGGATGCGGCCCTGCGCCCGCCCGGTGACCCCCTCGCCCGTCCACACGGCGAAGTCGAGATCGATGGCGGCCACGTCCCCCCAGGCCAGCAGCGACTCCGCGAGTGACTGCGCGGTCTCGCCGATGTCCAGCGAGGTGCCGATCGCGGTCTCGGCGGCGTACAGGTGCAGCCTGCGGGCCATGGCGATCACGGAGACGGTCAGGCCCTCCTGCGGAGCCGCCGCGGGCAGGATGCTCATCGAGACCACCAGCTCCGACCCGTCGGTCCGCCGCAGGCGCTGGACCCGGGCGACGTGCGCCTCCCCGGTCTCCAGGACCTGCCGCAACCGCCGGGTGACCGTCGGGACGTCCCCCTGCGGCAGGAGGTCGACGAACGGTCTCCCGATCACGGCGTCCAGCCCCGCGAAAACGGGAGCCTCCAGATTGCGGTCGGTGACTCTCAGCTCCCGGTCCAGATTGACCGCGCCGAGGATCTGCTCCTGGCGGCCCGCTGCGGGGTGCCCGACCTGAGACGACTGCCCGGCGGGGTCGGCCGGTGACTCGGCAGAGCCGGACGCCGCCGCTCCGTCACGCGGGATGTACCGCCCCAGGGCGCTGCTGACCAGGTGGAACGGCGACGAGGACGAAGGGGAGGGGGTGGAGTCCATGCGGCTCCCTCAGCTCACTCGCCAACCCCGGCACAGTGCCGGGGCCGTACCCGAACCCGTGCGGAAGAGCCCCGAGCATCCCGACCGCACACCCCATTCAATAACACCCGCGGACGCTTCGCCCACACCAGCGGACCGGGCGGTGAGCACGGAAAGTGACCGAAGGGCGCCCCTACAGCCACTGCCCTTCCAGGGCGGTGGCCGTCAGGCCCGGTGCCGCCGCGTACAGCACGGCCCGGCTGCCCGCCTTCTGCCCGGCGTCGCAGGCCCGGCGCAGGATGTCGAACACGGCGGCGCCGCCGCGGTTGCCGCTCGTGTAGCTGTCCCGGCTGTACTCCAGGAGGCCCGACGGCCAGTCCGCGGGCATCGTCTGTTCCATGTACTCCAGCACCCGGGTCCCGCCGGGGTGCGCGAGCAGCACGTCGGGGTGCCAGGAGGAGGGATCGTCCTCGTAGCGGACGCGGAGCCACTCCCACATCGCGGTGACCGTGTCCTGTACCGCGCGCGGACCGCGCCGGTCCATCACGAAGTGCGTGCCGTCCGCGCGGGTGTCCAGGCGGTGCAGGTCCTGCGTGCCCGGCAGGGTGTGGTGCCAGGAGGCGTCAAGACGCAGCACCGACTCGGGCCTCGGGCGGCCGGTGACCACCGCGGCGACCGCGGTGTCCGCGAACAGCAGCCGGACGATCAGGGACTCGAGGGTGTCGTCGCCGGGCTGGTAGGTCGTGCTGAGCGCCTCGGAGATCACGACCAGGACCACCCGGTCGGGATCCGCCGCCACCAGGTCCGCCGCCAGCGCCAGGGAACGGGTCCCGGCGACGCACGCCCACTGGGTGGCCGGCAGCAGCATGGTGTCGCCGCGGAGCGGAAGCCGGTTGGCCAGGGCGACGTCCAGACCGGGCAGCGCCGGGGTGGTGGAGTTGCTGGTGATCAGGCAGTCGACGTCCGCGACGTCCAGCCCGGCGATCTGCAGGGCCCCGCGCGCCGCACGCTCGCCGTAGGACTGCACGGCCTCCCAGGCCGGGGCGGTGCGCTCCTGGACGGTCTGCGCCGCGGGCACCGCGTCGATCGCGGTGAGCACGCGGTCCGCGTCCTGCTCGGTGAACCCGTCGCGGATCAGCGCCTCCCGGGCGGGCCCGCGCCCGGCGTCTGCCAGGGCGCCGCCGTTGCCCGGGGCGACGGCGGCCTCCAGGGGCAGCATCCACCCGCGCGTCTCGATGCCGGTACTGGCCGCGATGCCGTCTACCCGCGGCGCCCACGCCGCGTCCGGGTGCCGGTCGTGTACCTCCGCCACGATCTGGCGGGTGTCCACGGAATGCTCGCCGTGTATGACGGCGGGAGGGCACAGGTATGCGGCCACGATCGGCACCTTTCTACGGATTCTGCGGTGTGCGGGCGTGCGGGCGTGCAGGTGGAGCGGCGCCGAGCAGGGGAGCTTGGTGGAGAAGGGAGGAAGTGTCACGCGAGCCGTGGCGTGGGTCACTTCGGCGCTCTGCGTCCAAGTCGGCGACGGCGCGCGTCACTTCGGGCGGCGCCTCGTACTTCGAGCATGGACGCGAAACGGGCATTTGCGCAGTGACCCACGCAACTTGGGCGGCCTCGGGATGCGTGAGACGGCACACACGCCGAAGGCCGTCCCGGCGGCACGCGGTCCGGCCCGGCCGGGCCCGGTGCGCTACGCGCCGGTCCGGTGAAGTGCCGTGATGCCGGCCAGGACCAGCGTGATCCCGGCGAGGAACTGCTCCCGGTCGTCATGGCCGCGCACCTGGGCCGCGACGGCGCGGGTGAACGGGTAGTCGTCCGGGTCGAGTCCCTCCCAGGCCGTCGACACGGCTTCCAGGAACTCGGTCCTGTCCACGTCGGGCCCCAGGGCGCCGGCTTCGGCGCCGGCGCCGTTCGCGGCGTTCTGGCCGGCGGCGCCCAGGATGTAGTGCATCAGCGTCGAGGACGCCGTGAACCAGCCGGCCTCGGGTACGCCCATCGCCCGGACCTGCCGGCCGAGGCTTTCGAAGATCCGTGGCGCCACGGTCCCCCAGGGGGTGCGGGACAGCTGCGTCGCGAGCTGTGCGGCGAGCCACGGATGTGCTTCGGTCGCGTCGAACAGGCCGAGCGCCACGGCGCGTACGACGTCCTCGGGGGAGTCGGCGGCCCCGGCCGGTTCGACCGTCACGGCGGCGCCGACGACCGCGTCCGTGGCGGCGCCGAGCAGTTCGGCCTTCCCCGTGATGTGCCAGTAGATCGCCCCGGGGCCGGTGGCGAGGCGTTCGGCCAGCGCGCGGAAGGTGAGGCCGCGCTCGCCCACCGTGTCGAGGAGTTCGACGGCGGCCCCGACGATGCGCTCCCGCGAGAGGGGTTCCTGCCGCCGGTCCGGACGGCGCGACCTGGTTGCCATGCCGCCCATCCTAGACGTCGTGGAACGCCGTTCCAGCTTGACAGGTGATGGAACGGCGTTCCAGAGTGGAAGCGCTGGAACGGTGTTCCAGCGAGATGGCCGGCCGGTTTCCGGTGCGGCAGTCCACGACCAGGAGGAGATGCGCCATGACCGCACACGTCACGATCGTCGGCGCCGGACTCGGCGGCCTCACGCTCGCCCGCGTCCTGCACGTGCACGGCATACCGGCCACCGTCTACGAGGCCGAGGCCTCGCCGGAGGCCCGCGCCCAGGGCGGGATGCTCGACATCCACGACGGCACGGGCCGGCCCGCCTTGCGGGCCGCGGGCCTGACCGAGGAGTTCCGCGGGCTCGTCCTGGAGGGCCGGCAGGCCACACGGGCCCTCGCCCCGGACGGGACGGTGCTGTACGAGGAGGACGACGACGGCACGGGCGGGCGTCCGGAGGTGATGCGGGGCGAACTGCGGCGGACCCTGCTCGCGTCACTCCCCGCGGGCACCGTCCGCTGGGGGCACAAGGTCCGTGCCGTCCACGCCCTCGGAGGGGGCCGGTACGAGGTGTCCTTCGCCGACGGCACCTCCCGGGTCACGAGCCTGCTGGTCGGCGCGGACGGCGCCTGGTCCCGGGTCCGCCCGCTGCTGTCCGGTGCCGTGCCCGAATACGTCGGCATGAGTTTCGTCGAGACCTACCTGCTCGGCGCCGACGCGAGGCACCCGGCCACCGCGATGGCGGTCGGCGGCGGCGCGATGTTCGCGCTCGCACCGGGCCGGGCGATCCAGGCCCACCGGGAGAGCGGCGGGGACCTCCACGCGTACGTGGCGCTGCGCAAGCCGTCCACATGGTTCGACGGCATCGGTCCCGGCGACCCGGCGGCCGTGGCACGGGTGGCGGAGGAGTTCGCCGGCTGGGCACCGGAACTGACCGCGCTGATCACCGACGCCGACACCGCGCCGGTCGTGCGGCCCCTCCATACCCTCCCCGCCGCACACCGGTGGGACCGCGTGCCGGGAGTGACCCTGCTCGGCGACGCCGCCCATCTCATGCCTCCCTCCGGCGAGGGCGCCAACCTCGCCATGTACGACGGCGCGGAACTCGGCACGGCCCTCGCCGCCCACCCCGGCGACGTGGAGGCCGCGCTCACCGCGTACGAGCGGGACCTGTTCCCGCGCAGCGCGGCGGCGGCCGCCGACGCCTCCCGCCTGCACGCGCTGATGTTCGGCGACGACGCGCCGCACGGTCTGATCAGGATGTTCGCCGGACAGGACTAGCGGGTCGGCGCGCCGGCGCCTGCGAGCGGCGATGCGCGGGCCGTCGGTGGTCGCCCGGGGCGCGGGAGCCGGGCAGAATCCGGGGGTGACCCTCACCCCGCGGCAGCTCGCCCTGTCCACCCTGGACCGCCAACTCCTCCTCGAACGCCGGAGACTGGACGTGGCGGAGGCGGTCCGCCGGTTGTGCGCCCTGCAGGCCCAGTCGCCGGCGTCGCCCTACCTGGCGCTGTGGAACCGGCTGGAGGACTTCGCGCCCGAGGATCTCGACGCGGCCTTCGCCCAGCGCCGCGTCGTGAAGGCGCCCCTGATGCGGATCACGCTGCACGCCGTGCACAGCGAGGACCACGAGCCCTTCCGCGCGGCCATGCTGAGCACCCTGCGGTCCTCGCGCCTGTCCGACCGCCGCTACACCTCGACGGCGCTGACCCCTGCCGACGCCGACGCGCTGCTCCCGGAACTCGCGGCGTTCCTGGCGCGGCCGCGCACCGGCGCCGAGGTGGAGGCGGAGGTCACCGCACGGTTCGGCGAGCACGCGCACCGCGTGTGGTGGGCGCTGCGGACCTACGCCCCGTTGCACCACGGGCCGACCGGCGGCCCGTGGTCGTTCACGGCGCGCAACGCCTACGTGGCGGCCCCGGCCGCTTCCGAGGCCGGGCCCGAGGAGGCGGGCGCGGGGGTGCGGCGGCTGCTGGTGGCCTACCTGCGCGCGTTCGGGCCCGCGTCCGTCCAGGACTTCGCCCGGTTCACCCTGCTGACGAGCCGGGCGATCGCGCAGGCGCTGCGGGAACTGGGCGACCGGGTGGTCCGGGTGGCGGGCCCGGACGGCGCCGCGCTGATCGACCTGCCGGAGGCGGTGGTGCCGGACGAGCGGACCCCGGCGCCCCCGAGGCTGCTCCCCATGTGGGACAGCGCGCTGCTGGCCCACGTGGTCCCCGGCCGGCTCATGCCCCCTCGGTACCGGCCGTGGGTGGTCCGGCGCAACGGGGACGTGCTGCCCTGTCTGCTCGTCGACGGACGGGTCGCCGGGGTGTGGCGCGCGGTCGACGGCGCACTGGAACTGACCGCCTTCCACGCGCTGGACAAGTCGGCGTGGCGGGGACTGACCGAGGAGGCCGAGAGGCTGTCCGCCCTGCTCGCCGACCGGGATCCGGCCGTCTACGGGCGTTACCGGCACTGGTGGGACAAGGGCTTCCCGGAAGCCGAGCGGGTGATCGTGCGGGGCTGACCACCCGCTCGGTTCCGGTGGGGTACGCACCGGCTCACATGGGCGTCGCCCTGTCCGACGGCAGCGTCCTCGTGACCCTTCGGTCGCCGTCGTCCCGCCGGGAGTGGAGGCGGGACGCCAGGCTCCAGCGGCCCGGACCGACCGCGGCGACCAGGAGGAAGGACCAGCAGAACAGGGCCGCCGACTCCCCGCCGTTCTCGATGGGGAAGAGGCCGCCGGGCTGGTGCTCGACGAAGTAGGCGTAGGCCATGGATCCCGAGCACAGGACGGCCGCCGCGCGGGTCGCGACGCCGCCCAGGACCAGGGTTCCGCCGACGAGTTGCACCACGGCGGCCCACCAGCCGGGCCACGCGGCGAAATCCGGTGCGGGCCCGTGCGGACCGCCCAGCACGTCGAACAGGGTGGCCACTCCGTGACAGGCGAACAGCAGGCCGACGACGATACGGAAGAGCGCGATCACGTGCTCCCTGCGTTTGTCCAGCGCTTCCAACGATGGTGCTCCTCTCTTGCGCAGCGACCGCGCCGTTTCCGGGCGGCCGGTGGGGGTGGTGCGCAGTGCGGGGCAGGGGCCGACGGCGTCCTGAGGGAGGAGAGGACGCACGGCCCATTCGAACCTTCAACCATCGCGGGGCCCTTGTCTAGACCAATAGCGCGACGAGTTGCGGGCGGGGCCGAGGCGGCGCGGACGCTCCGCCGCTCGACCGGAGCCCGTGGTCCGGGAAGGCCCCGGAACCCGAACGGGCGGGGGGGGGGCCGGGGGGGGGGGGGGGGGGGGGGGGGGGGGGGGGGGGGGGGTGGGGGGGGTGGGGGGGGGGGGGGCCGGGGGGGCCCCCCGCCCCCCCCCCCCCCCCCCCCCGGCCGCCGGGGGGGGGGCCCCCCCCCCCCCCCCCCGGGCGGGGGCGGAGCGGTTACGGGGTGACCCGGTTGCCGCCGAAGGTCACCACGAGGGTGCCGTCCGCGGCGAAGGACCAGTCCAGCGCGCCCGCGTACGCGGCGCACCGGGACCCGTTCGAGCCGGTCCAGAACTGGTTCGACCCGTCGGCGTCGCCCACGGTCTTGTCCTTCGTGCCGTCGTCGTCGCGGCACGAGGTGTTGTTCCGGAACACCGAACTGCCGGAGTCGAAGGAGAAGTTGCGCTCGGCGTTGTCGATGCCGACGTTGTCCGAGATCGTCATCCTGCCCGGGTTGCGGTTGTAGGTGAACCCGTGCTTGCCGTTGTGGTAGGCGATGCTGCGGCGCACCACGTGGTCGACCTCGATGTCCTCGCCGCCCAGCTTGTAACCGTTGCGGTCACCGCTGGAGTTCTGGGTGCCGTCGGAGAGGGTGCCGTTCTCGTAGGCCAGGGAGTCCTCGATGGTGACCGCGCCGATCGCGCCGGTGTCGGACTTGGTGTACAGGTCCCAGCCGTCGTCGATGTTGTTGTGGGAGACGGCGTCGCGGAAGACGTTGCCGGGACCCACCGTGAGCTTGGCGGCGAAACCGTCGGCGTCCTCGCCGTCGGAGTCGGCGTTGTCGTGCGACTCCGCGCTCACGACGAGGTTGTCGGACGGCCACTGGTCGCGGGGCGTGTCGGAGGCCGTCCGCGACAGTTGCAGCCCGGTGTCGCGGTTGAAGCGCGTCACCGTCCGCTCGAACACGTTGTGGCTGCCGCCGACGAAGATGCCGTTGTCCCCGGCGTGCTCGACGACGACACCCTTGACGTGCCAGTACGAGCCGTTGACCGCGAGCCCTCGGTTCGAGGAACTCTCGGACTGTGCGGCGAAGTTGAGCACCGGCGTCTCGCCCGGGTAGGCGGACAGCTCGGTGCGGTCGGCCGGGGTGCCGTCGTTGCCCTGCGGTACGGTGACCGTCTGGGCGTAGCGGTAGGTGCCGCCGCGCAGGTAGATCGTGCCGCCGGGGGAGACGCGGCCGATCGCCGAGGTGAGAGTGGTCGGGTCGGACTCCGTCCCCGAGGCACCGTCGGTGCCGGCCGGCGACACGTAGAGCGCGGAGCCGGACGTCGGCGGTGTCGTGTCGCCGCCGGGCACCTCGGCGTCGACGTAGTCGAGGTTCGGCAGGCCGGCGGCGGAGGTGGGAGTGAGCCGGACGGTGTTGTTCCCCGCCCGCACCGGCACCGTGAGGGTCTTCGTCACCCACGTGCCCCAGGCGCCGGTGGGGGCGAACGACGCCGAGGCGACGCTCGAACCGTTCACGATGATGTCCGCGGGGCGGGCGCCGTCGGTGCCGTTGGCGAAGCGGACGCTCAGCGTCGCCGTGCCCGCGGCCGGTGAGCCGACGGTGAACTGGGCGTAGGCGCCCTTGGCGTTGGTGCCGTTGCAGAAACCACTGCCGGAGTAGCCGGACCAGTCCGAGTCGATGGTGCCGGTGCAGACCGCCGGGGAGCTCTCCGCCTCGTGACGGGCGGATGCGGCCTGTGCGGAAGTGCCGGACAGAGCGGCGAGCGTGCCGGCCAGCAGCGCGGCGCTCGCGACGACGGGTCTCACGTGCATCGTGTCTCCAGGGGGTTGGGTCCGACCGGGACGGGGTGGGAGGATCGGCTGGAGAAAGCGCTTTCACATACTCTGTCGTCGGACCCTAGAAGATTGCCGTGCACGCGTCAATGGCTCGGTATGTGAATGCCGTTCATCATATTGAACATGCGGCGCCGGTGGGCGATGCCGGGAGGCGCACGCTCACCCGAGGGCGGGCCCCGTGACGGGGTGGCCGTCGGCGTCGTAGGGCCAGACGTTGGTCCGGCAGCCGTGCAGGCCCTTGATCTGCTGCATCATCACCGGCGCCGGGCGTCCCGCCCCGGGGCACCCCTCGTGACCGTGGCCGAGGAAGTGCCCGACCTCGTGATTGATGATCAGCGCCCGGTACGACGTCACGTCGTCCGCGTAGTACTGCGTCGCCAGCAGCCATCGTTTGAGGTTGACCATGACGTCCTGGCCCACGTTGCAGTTGACCTCGCCACCGGTGTCGAGGCCGTACCGGCCGCAGATGTCGTCCACCGTCGCCGCCGTGGCGAGCCGTACCCGGAAGTCGGCCGTGCCGCCGGACACCCGCCGGAACCCGACGTCGCCGTCGGCGGTCCAGCCCCGCTCGTCGGCGAGGATGTCCTCGACCTCCGCCGCGACGTCCCGCGCCCGGATCCCGATCCCGTCCTCGACCTGCACCACGTACGTCAGCGTCCGTCCGCTCCCGCCGACGCGGTCGCCGCCGCCGTCGGCGGTGGCGAAGGTCCCCGGCCCCGACGCCGGAATGGAGCCGGGATCCGGCGTGCCGTCCGTCCCCTTCCCGCCGCCCTTCCCCGCGTCTTCCTTCCCGCCCCCCTGCCTGCCGTTCTCCTCGCCCTTCCTGCCGTCCCCCTCCTCTTCCTTCTTCTCTCCGTCCGCCTCCCCGCCCGTCTCGGGTGTGGGCTCGGCCTTCCGCGCCTGCTGCGTCCCGCCGGTCCCGGCCGCCGACGGCGCACCGGCCGCTTCGGTGGCGTCGACCGAGGAGTCCGTCGGCCGCTGGAGGGCCAGGCCGCCGGCGAGCACCAGGACGGCTCCCGCCGCGATCCCCGGCCACAGCAGACGGCGCCGGCCACCCCGTCGGCGGGCGCGGCCACCGTGGCGTCGGCGGCCCGTGGCGGAGGAGGGCGGGGGAGTCGACCGGCGGCGTTCACTCATGATCACTAAGCGTGCTCCGGCCGTGTGATCGGGTGTGGACGGCTTTTGGACCTCTGTGTAACAGCCCTCACCCGCACGCGGACTCCCGCCCGCGCACACGCATACTGAGGTGCATGCCAAGGGTCCTGATCATCGAAGACGACCGCGCCGTCCGGGACGGCGTGCTCCTGGCCCTGCGCCGGCAGGGACACGAGGTCGTCGGCGCCGCGACGGGAGAGGACGGCCTGGAGCAGCTCCGGTCGTTCCGCCCCGAGGCCGTGATCCTCGACCTGATGCTGCCGGGCATGTCCGGCCTTGAGGTGTGCCGCCGCATACGCGCCCACGACCAGGTGCCGATCATCATGGCCACCGCCCGCGGCGACGACACCGACATCGTCGTCGGGCTGGAGGCCGGAGCCGACGACTACGTGGTCAAGCCGGTCCGCGCCCGCGTGCTGGACGCGCGCATACGCGCCGTGCTGCGCCGCGTGGGCGGCACCTCGGACGACCAGGGGACGGCGCGCACCGAACACCACGGCGACCTCGTCATCGACCGGGCCGGACTGACCGTCACCCACCAGGGACGGCAGGTCGCCCTCGGCCCCTCCGAACTGCGGCTGCTGCTCACCCTGTCCGCCTCCGCCGGGCAGGTGTTCAGCCGCCAGCAGCTCCTCGAGGCCGTGTGGGAGCACAATTACCACGGGGACGCCCGGCTCGTGGACGCCTGCGTCAAACGACTGCGGTCCAAGATCGGCGAACCTCCGGGCAGTCCACGCTACGTTCACACCGTGCGCGGCTTCGGCTACCGGTTCGGGCCGCGGTGAAGCTTCCGCGGGTGCTGCGCGCGCTGGTGGGTCTGCGTCTGCGGCTGGTGGTGGCCTTCACCCTGGTCGCCGTCGTGGCCACGGTGACCACCGGCGCGCTGACCTTCCGCGAGGCACGCACCGGCGTCCTCCAGCAGAGCCAGGACACCGTGATCGAGGACTTCCGGCACCGCGTCAACACCCTCGTGCCCAACTACCGTTTCCCGCCCGACGCCGCCGACCTGCAGGCGTTCGCCGACGACGTGTCCAGGGGCGGGCGGTCCCAGCCGTGGCGGGTGCTGGTCGCCTACCGGCAGGCGAGCGCGACCTCCGCCCCCGGGGACGCGTTCGGGGAACTGTCCCCGGCGATGCGCCAGTCGGTGCGCTCCCGACGGGCCACCGTGTTCCAGCGGGTGTCGCGGGACGGCCACTCCTCACTGGTCGTCGGCATGCCCGTCACCTTCGCCGGGCTGTACAGCACCGAGCGGCGCGCCTCCGGGATCGAGGTGTACCTCACCGTGCCGCAGCAGGACGAACAGGGCTACGTCGACGCGCTGGTCACCGCCATCGAACGCGCCACCGTCCCGGCCCTGGTCCTGGCCGTGCTGATCGCACTCCTCGCCGCCCGCGGCGTGCTGCGGCCGGTGCGGGCGCTGCGCCGGGCGACCCGGAGCATCGCCGAGGGCCACCTGGACACCCGGCTGGCGGTGCACGGCTCCGACGAACTCGCCGACCTCTCCCGCACCTTCAACGAAACCGCCGCCGCGCTGGAGGGCTCGGTGGCCGAACTGCGGCGCATGGAGGCCGGCGCCCGGCGCTTCGCCGCGGACGTCTCCCACGAACTGCGCACCCCGCTGGCGGCGATGTCGGCAGTCACGGACGTGCTCGACGAGGACGCCGCCGGCCTGGACGAGGACACCGCGACGGCCGTGCGCCTCATCAGCACGGAGACCACGAAGCTGGCCGCCCTGGTGGACGACCTGATGGAGATATCCCGCTTCGACGCGGGGGCGGCCGCCCTGCACCTGGACGAGATCGACCTGGCCGAGTCACTGCGGCGCACGCTCGCCTCCCGCGGCTGGCAGGACACCGTGGAGACCGGCCTGCCGGAACCGGGGGAGCTGCGCGGCCGGGTCGACCCGCGCCGCCTCGACGTGATCGTGGCGAACCTCGTCGCCAACGCCCTCAGGCACGGCGCACCCCCGGTCCGCCTGGAACTCGGCGTCCAGGACGGCCCGCGTGCCGGGAGACAGGCGGTCGTCACCGTCCGCGACGGCGGGGACGGCATCCCCGAGAGCGTGCTGCCGCATGTCTTCGACCGCTTCTACAAGTCGGCCGACGCCCGCGCCCGGAGCGAGGGCAGCGGCCTCGGGCTGGCCATCGCGACGGAGAACGTGCGTCTGCACGGCGGCACCCTCCGTGCGGCCAACCATCCGGAAGGCGGCGCCGTCTTCACGGTCGTCCTGCCCCTGCGGCCGGACGACACGGAGGACCGGGCGACGCTCCCGCACTCGGCCCCGCACCGGACCCAGGAAAAGAATCCGGACGCGGACACGAACACGGACACGCACGCGGACCCGCAGTCCGAATCGGAGCCGAACCCGCGATCAGAAACGGAGTCGAGGTCGGACTCGGAGCCGGAGTCGGACGCGGCGATGGAGGCCAGGACATGAACCCTTCGCCGCGCTCACGGGCGGACGTCACGACCCCGCCCGGGCAACGGCCGCACGGCCGTCCCGGCCGAAGCGCGGTGCGCGCACTCCCCGTTCTGCTCGCGGCGCTGCTTCCGCTCTCCGCCTGCGGCATCCCGGAGACCGGGGTGGTCGAGGCGGGCGAACCCGCGACCGGCGTCCTCCGACCGGGCGTCACGGCCGCCCCGTCGGAGACGGCGCCTCAGGAGATGCCCCGCGTGAACGTCCCGCTGTACTTCGTCGCGGACGGCGACCTGACGGCGGTGTCCCGTGCCGTACCGGGCTCGGCCGACCTCGCGGGCACCGTGCTCATGCTGTTCAAAGGGCCCGACGCGCAGGAGCGCGGCCAGGGCCTGACCACCGAACTGCCACCCACGGCCGAGGCTCCGACCATCCGCACGGACGGCACGGCGGTCAACGTCCGGCTGCCGCGAAGCGCCGGAAGCCTCAGCGACACCGCCGTCGACCAACTGGCCTGCACGGTCGCCGTCGCCCGGCTGCGGCAGGACCCGGCGCTGGGGAGCGCGAAGGTCACCGTCGAACAGCCCGGCGGGCGGCTGGCCGGCCGTTCCAGCGACGACTGCCCGTCCGGCGCCACCAGCGAGCCCACCGTTTCTCCCTAGAGCGCCCCCGCGCCGACCGGCGGAAGCGTCGCCGGCCCCGCAGGGCCCGCCGGACCTCGGGCCCGGCGGGCGAGCAGCGCGGGCGCGAGCAGGAGGTACGCCGAGTACAGCGAGCCGTCCTAGACGACCGGCGTCATCGAGGGATCGAAGAACAACGTCACCCGGTCCCAAGTCAGCAAGCGCACGACAAAGCCGTGAGGGGCGGTCTCGCCCCGCAGGAACGACCAGTGCTCGGGACAGGTCTTGCGCAGCAGCCCTCCGCCGTCGGAGACGGGGAGCCGTCCGTCGGCTGGACGACGGTACGTTCCGCCATAGGAAAGGCCCGCGCACCGGCGCGGGCCCATCTCCTCAGCGAGGGCACGGCGCATGGATTCCCCGGCGCCGTGCCGGAACACGCGGATCAGCGGCCGCCCGAGCCGCCGCTGCCGAAGGAGCCGCTGCTGCCCTCGTCCCAGCGGCGCCGCTGCTGGTCGGCGGCGGTACGGCTGCCCTGGTGGCCGAGTTCGTGCGGCAGCGTGCGCTCGTCGCTCCGGGGCATCTCGTACGGCTCCCGGCGCTCCCGCTCCTCGTGGACGGGCCCGCCCTCGGGCATACGGGGCTGTTCCTCGGGACGCGGCGGGGGCGACTCCCGGCGCTTTTGCCGGCTGCCGAAAGCGAAGGCGCCGATCAACACGGCCACCACCACGACACCCGCCACGATCAGCCACACGGCGGTCGTGCCGGAACCGCCCGCGGCCAGGTCCATCCATGCATTGGTCATGGAGCGCGGGTACCCCCGACCCTCGTCACCATTCAGCTCACCGCGGCCGTGGCGCTCGCGTCCGCGAACGGCCGATGCCGGGCCGCGGACCGCCGCGAGCGGGTCCGGCCGGGAGGCACGGTCCGCAGTCCTTGGAAACACCGGGACCCGCGGTTTGGTGCCGCCCCCAGCGGCAACCCGCGCGGTGTGACATCGACGACGACTTCCCAGCAGGAACTGTTCCGTTTCCTCGAGGACCGCTTCGCGTGCGCACAGGCGTGCACCGAGTGCGCCCGGGCCTGCGCCCTGCGGGCGAGCCTCGTCGACCCGGACGGGACCGAGAACCAGGAACTCGTACGACGCAGGGGCATCATGTGCGCGGAGGTCTGCGACGCGACCTGCCGGGTGCTGTCCGAGCAGAACCAGGTGGACGAGGGTGCCATCCGCGCTCAACTGGAGTGGTGCCGCCAGGTGTGCCTGGAGAGCGCCCACGTCTTCGACGGGCACCCGGGCGCCGAGGAGAGCGCGAAGGCCTGCCGCGACTGCGCCCGTGCCTGCGGGGAGTTCCTGGCCACCCTGCGCTGAGCCCTGGGGCGGCGGCGCACGGGGGCGTTAGCCTGCCACCGTGACGGCGACGCGGACGAACACCGACCCCGGACTCTTCGGCCCCGACTCGGTTACCTGGCAGGCGCACGGCGACCCGATGATGTGGGTGGCCGGCATCCGCGCCCTGTACCTCCAGGCCCTGCACCCGCGCGCGGTGCGCGCGGTGATGGAGAACAGCGACTTCCGCCGCGACGCCTGGGGCCGGCTGATGCGCACCGCGGGCTTCGTCGGCACCACGACCTATGGCACCACCGAGGCCGCCGAGCGGGCCGGCGCCCGGGTGCGCAGGATTCATCGCATGCTCGGCGCCACGGATCCGGACACGGGCGAGCGCTACGGCGTCGACGAACCCGCGCTGCTGCTGTGGGTGCACTGCGCCGAGATCGGCTCCTACCTGCACGTCCTGCGCCGCTCCGGATTCCCGCTCACCGACGCCGACGCCGACCGCTACCTCGCCGAACACCGGCACAGCGCCCGCCTCGTCGGCCTCGACCCCGGCTCCGCCCCCGCCGACCGGAGCGAGCTGGCCGCCTACTTCACGCGGGTACGACCCGAACTGGCCGCCGGGCCGGACGCGCACGAGGTGGACGACTTCCTGCGCCGCCCGCCCGTCCACCCCCTCCTGGTCCCAGCCCGTGAACTGCTGTGGCACAGGGTCGCCCGGCTGGCGTACGACTCCCTACCGCCGTACGCGCACGAGCTCTACGGCACACCGGCGGCCCCGCCCGCCACCGTCACCCGCCGGCTGCGCGCCACGGGCGCCCTGCTGCGGACGGTCCCCGCCCGTCTGCGCTGGCAGCTGCCGCCCCGGCACATCCTGAGCGCCGTGGCACGGCTCGGCCCGGCCGCGCGTCCGGCGCCATACAAAATCGGACGACAGGCGGCCATACTGGACCGGCCAGGGGAGGGCGGGGCGGACGGAACCACGGGGGCGGCGAAGTCATGGGGGACAGCACGCTGATCCAGGGCCGGTACCGGCTGCTGGAGAGGATCGGACGCGGCGGCATGGGGGAGGTGTGGCGGGCGCGGGACGAGTCACTGGGCCGGCGCATCGCCGTCAAGTGCCTCAAGCCGCGGGGCGCGCAGCACGACCACGCCTTCACCCACGTCCTGCGGGAGAGGTTCCGGCGCGAGGCCCGGGTGGCCGCCGCGCTCCAGCACCGCGGGGTGACCGTCGTCCACGACTTCGGCGAGTGGGACGGGGTGCTCTTCCTGGTCATGGAGCTGCTGGAGGGGCACGACCTGAGCCGGCTCCTGGAGGACAACAAAGGCCATCCGCTGCCGGTCCCGGACGTCGTCGACATCGCCGAACAGGTCGCCGCCGCGCTCGCCTACACGCACGAACAGGGCATCGTCCACCGCGACCTCAAACCCGCGAACATCGTGCGGACCGCCGACGGCACCGTGAAGATCTGCGACTTCGGCATCGCCCGGCTCGGTCACGACGGGGGCTTCACCGCCCGCCTCACCGGCACCGGCATCGCCATGGGCACCCCGCAGTACATGTCGCCCGAGCAGATCGGCGGCGACGAGGTCGACCGGCGCAGCGACCTGTACTCCCTGGGCTGCGTGCTCTACGAGATGGCCACCGGCGTCCCGCCGTTCGACCTCGGCGACCCCTGGGCGATCCTCGTCGGCCACCGCGACACCGAGCCCGAACCGCCCGCCGCCCGTCGCGCCGGCCTGCCCGGCTACCTGGACCGGATCATCCTCGACCTGCTGGCCAAGCGGCCCGAGCAGCGCCCCGACGACGCCCGGGAACTGGGCCGCCGGATCACCGACGGACGCGCGGCGGCGCTCGGGCCCACGTCGGTGGCGGCCGGACCGCGGACGCGTGAACCGGCCGCGGACCGCGACCGGTTGCCGTCGTGGAGCCGCGGTATGACCACCGGCCGCAGGGCGGCCCGCAGCGGCCCGCGCGCCACACCGCCGGACCCCGGCGCCGGCCTGTCCGGCGACTGGATCCCGCGCCCCGCCCGGAACCGGGACGGCGAGGACCGCGACGGTGAGGGCCGGACGGCCGAGGACGGACCAGGCGGTGCTCGGACCACCGAGGACGTGGCCGGTGGGGGCCGGACCACCGGGGACGCGGCGGCGGAGGACCGGACCGTTGGAGACCAAACCGTTGGAGACCGAACCGTTGGAGATCGGACCGTTGGGGACGGGGCCGCCGTACCGCTTCCGGGCGAGCGGCCGGGCCGGGTGCCGCAGGCCGTCGCCGGGCTGGCCGGACGGCACGACGCGGGGCTGAGCCTCGGCCGGCTCGGCCGCTGGGAGGAGGCGGGCGAGGTGCACCGCGCGGTCGCCGCCGAGCGTGAGCGCCTGCTCGGCCCCGACCACCCCGACACGCTCGCCAGCCGCTACGAGGCCGCCTTCGTCCTCGGCCGCACCGGTCACGCCGCCGACGCGCTGCGCGCGTACAAGGGCGTCGCCGAGGCCAGGATCAGGATGCTGGGGGCCGACCACGCCGACACCCTCGCCGTCCGTCAGGAGATGGCCTACACCCTGGGCCGGCTGGGCCGGTACACCGACGCCCACCAGGTGTACGCGTCGGTCCTGACCGCCCGGGAGCGCACCATGGGCGCCGACCACCCCGACACCCTGCGCTGCCGGCACAACCTGGCCTTCAACCTCGGGCGGCTCGGCCGCACCGAGGAGGCCCACCGGACGGCCCGCGAGGTGGCCGAGGCCCGGGCCCGTGTACTCGGGCCCGACCATCCCGACACCCTGGTCACCCGCTACGAGGTGGCCTACGAACTCGGGCGGCTGGACCGCTGGCAGGAGGCCCTCGCGACCTACCGCGAGGTCGCCGCGGCCCGCGCGCGCGTGCTCGGCCCGCGCCACCCCGACACCCTCGCCGCCCGCTACGAGACCGGCGTCGCCCTGGGCCGCCTCGGCCGCTGTGCCGAAGCACTGACCGTGTACGGGGAGCTGATCGACGACCGCGCCCGCGCCCAGGGCCCCGAGCATCCCGAGACCCTGCGCGCCCGGCACGCACGGGGCGTCAACCTCGGCAGGCTGGGCCGCTGGGCGGAGGCCCTCGCCGAGGCCCGCGCGGTGTGCGCGGTCCGCGACCGCGTCCTCGGCCCGGACCACCCGGACACCCTGGTCAGCCGGCGCGAGGTCGCGGTCGCGCTGGGCTGGCTGAACCGCTGGCCCACCGCGCTCACCGAGTACCGCTTGGTCGCCGCCGCCCGCGAACGCGTCCTGGGTCCCGACCACCCCGACACGCTTGCCGCCCGCGACGACGAGGCCCACTGCCTGGAACAGCTCGGCCACGCCGGCGAGGCCACGGAGCTGTACCGCAGGGTCGCGGTGCTGCGCGGGGCGGCGGCACGCTGACCGGGGGAGCGTCGCGGGCCGACACGGCAGACGGGGGACCGGCACGGCAGACCGGGGAGCGTCGCGGGCCGACACGGCAGACGTGGGGGAGCGTCGCGGGCCGACACGGCAGACCAGGGGGTGACCGGCGGGCGGCCGTGTCGGTGCCGGCGGCGGGCTGGCCGCCCGCGATCGGGTCGTGTTACCAAGAGCCATGACGCCCCCGCCGAGCACCCCCAGCACCCCCGGCACCTCCCGCACCTACCACGCCGTCATCGTCGGCGGCGGCCACAACGGCCTGGTCGCCGCCGCCTACCTGGCCCGGGCCGGCCGCTCCGTGCTGGTCCTGGAACGACTGGACCACACCGGCGGAGCGGCCGTGTCCACTCGGCCGTTCACCGGGGTCGACGCACGGCTGTCGCGCTACTCCTACCTGGTCAGCCTGCTGCCCCGGAAGATCGTGCGGGATCTCGGCCTGCGCTTCCGGGTACGTGCGCGCACCGTCTCCTCGTACACACCCGTCGAGCGCGCCGGGCGGCCCACCGGGCTCCTCGTCGGCGGGGGCGAGCGGCGCACCCGCGAGTCCTTCGCCCGGCTCACCGGCTCCGAGCGGGAGTACGAGGCGTGGCAGCGCTTCTACGCCATGACCGGCCACGTGGCCCGGCGGGTCTTCCCGACCCTCACCGAACCGCTGCCCACCCGGGCCGAACTGCGCCGCAGGGTCGACGACGAGGCGGCCTGGCGGGCCCTGTTCGAGGAACCGGTCGGTGTCGCGATCGAGGACCACTTCGCCGACGACCTGGTACGGGGTGTGGCCCTCACCGACGCGCTGATCGGCACCTTCGCCGACGCGCACGACCCGTCCCTCGTCCAGAACCGCTGCTTCCTCTACCACGTGATCGGCGGCGGCACCGGCGCCTGGGACGTGCCGGTCGGCGGCATGGGTGCCCTCACCGACGCGCTGGCCGAAGCGGCCCGAGCCGCCGGTGCCGTGCTCGCCACCGGACACGAGGCGGTGCGGATCGACGCCGACGGACGCACCGCCGAGGTGACCTACCGCTCGGCCGACGGCGAGCACGTCGCCGCCGCGCGTCACGTCCTGGTCAACGCCTCCCCGCGGGAACTGGCGGCACTCACCGGGCAGGCGGCGCCGCCGCCCGCCGAAGGCGCCCAGCTCAAGGTGAACATGCTGCTGACCCGGCTGCCGCGGCTGCGCGACCCCGAGGCTGACCCGCGCGAGGCCTTCGCCGGAACCTTCCACATCGCCGAGGGCTACGGGCAGCTGGCCGCCGCACACGCGCGGGCGGCCGCCGGTGAGCTGCCCGACGCACCGCCCTCCGAGATCTACTGCCACTCGCTGACCGACCCCACCATCCTCGGCCCCGGTCTGGCCGCGAAGGGCATGCACACCCTCACCCTGTTCGGCCTGCACACACCCGCCCGCCTCTTCGCGAGGGACAACGACGCCGTACGCGAGGAACTGCTGACATCCACTCTCGCCGAGCTCGACGCCCATCTCGCCGAACCCCTCGCCGACTGCCTGGCGACCGACGCCGACGGGCGGCCCTGCATCGAGGCCAGGTCGCCCCTCGACCTGGACCGCGACCTGCGCCTGCCCGGCGGGAACATCTTCCACCGCGAGCTGTCCTGGCCTCACGCCCAGGAGGGCACCGGCCACTGGGGAGTGGAGACCGGCCGGGCGAACGTCCTGCTGTGCGGCGCGGGCGCCGTGCGCGGGGGAGGGGTGAGCGGTGTGCCGGGGCACAACGCGGCGATGGCGGTGCTGGAGGGGACCGAAGGCTGACCGAAGGCTGAAGGGCGGGCGCGCATGCCGGGGCCGGGACCGGGTACCGCGACATAACGGAAATTCCGTACCCGATCCCCGCACGGCAAGGAGCCTGTCATGGCGGACCTCAGCCCCATCGACCTGCAGAAGGCCCTCAACGGCATGGACTACCCGGCGGACAAGAAGTCGCTCGTCGACTGCGCCCGCAAGAACAAGGCCGACGACAAGGTCGTGAGCCGTCTCGACGGACTCGAGGAAAGCAGCTTCGACGGCCCGAACGAGGTGCAGAAGGCCGTCTTCCACGGCTAGCGCTCCCGGGCGACCCGGGTCGGCCGTCGGCCGGCGCTAGTCGGCCGACGCCGACCACCCCACCGCCTCGACGCGCGCCGCGTCCGCGGGGCGCGCGTCGTGGAACAGGACGTCGCCGCCCGCCTCCGCGCGCAGCCCGTCGACGTACGCCCCGCGTCCGACGTACAGCCGGTCGGTCGTGCAGCGCCAGCGCAGGGTGAGTCCGCGCGCGGCCGGGAGGGCGGCGGTCAGCCGGTGCCAGACCCGCCCCGACCAGCCGGTCGCCGAGCCCGCGGGATGCTCGCGGGGCGCCTCCCCGTGCCGGGTCGTGGTGAACGGGACGGGCCGCCACGACGCGCCGCCGTCGGTCGTGGCCTCCAGGACGAGGGTGTCCGACCCGGGCTCGGTGTCCCACCACAGCGAGCAGCGCAGCCGAGCCCGCCCCGCCGACGTGTCCAGCGCGGGCAGGGTCAGCGTGGCCGTGGCGGAACTCGCCGTCCCCGAGAACCAGGCGGTGCGCCCGTGCTCGGGCCGGACCGGCACCGCCCGTGCCAGGTTGGTGCCGGCCGCCACCCGCGGAGCCGATCCGGACCGCCAGCTCCGCACCGGGTGGACGGAGTTGCCGAGTACGACGAGGAACGAGTCGGTCGTGGGGTCGAGCACCAGCGAGGTGCCGGTGAATCCGGTGTGCCCGGCCGTGCGCGGTGTCGCCATCGCGCCCATGTACCAGTGCTGGTACAGCTCGAAGCCCAGGCCGTGCTCGTCGCCCGGGAAGTCGGTGTTGAAGTCGGTGAACATCAGCTCCACCGACTCCGGCCGCAGGATGCGCGAGCGCCCGTACGAGCCGCCGTTGAGCAGCGTACGGCCGAGGACCGCGAGGTCCCACGCGCAGGAGAACACCCCCGCGTGCCCGGCGACCCCGCCCAGGCTGAAGGCGTTCTCGTCGTGCACCTCGCCCCACACCAGACCCCGGTCCAGGCCGGACCAGGGCTGCCGGGCGTCCTCGGTGGCCGCGATCCCCGGCCGCCAGGAGGCGGGCGGGTTGTAGCGGGTGCGGCCCAGACCGAGCGGCCCGGTGATCTCGTCGCGCAGCAGGACGTCCAGGGCGCGGCCGGTGATCCTCTCCAGGACCAGCTGCAGCGAGATCATGTTCAGGTCCGAGTACAGGTACGCCGTGCCGGGCGCGCTCACCGGCGCCTCGTCGTAGACGAGTTGTACCTTCTCCTCGCGCGTGGGCACGCTGTACAGCGGGATCCACGCGCGGAAACCCGAGGTGTGGGTCAGCAGATGGCGGATCGTCACCTGCTGCTTGCCCGCCCGGCCGAAGTCCGGCAGGTACGAGGCGACCGGCGCCTCCAGCTCCAGCGCGCCCCGCTCCAGCTGCTGCACGGCGAGGATCGAGGTGAACAGCTTGGAGATCGACGCGAGGTCGAACACCGTGTCCTTCGCCATCGGGATCTGCTGCCCCGCCGGGAACTCGACACCGGTGTCGGTCGCCTCGTCGTAGGCCCGGTAGCGCACCGCCATCCCGATCGGCTCGTGCAGCGCCACCGTGCCGCCCCGGCCTGCGAGCAGCACGGCCCCCGCGTACCACGGGTGCTCGGGGGACGGGCCGAGGAACGCCTCGGCGTCGGTGACGAGCCGGCGCAGATGGCCCGGGAGCAGCCCGGCGCGCTCGGCCGAACCGCGCCGGAGCGTGGGCCGGCGGCCCGTGCCGGAGGCGGCCGCGGCCGGCCCCGCCGCGAACGGGGCGATGGCCAGTGCACCGCCCAGGGCCAAGGCACCCGCCCCTAGTTGACGCCGTGTGCATCCGTGCGTCCCCTGACCGGCCATCGAAGAGCCTCCCGCCACCGAAGCTGAAAGTATCTTTCCCGGATCGCCGTGCGGAGTGAAACTTTCCTGTCAGCGGCGGGCCGTGTCAATGGGGCGTGCGGAGCGGACGCGCGGAGCCGGCGGACCGGTGCACACGGCTTGACCCGCCCTCGTGACCGGCCGAGGATCATGTCATGACGACCGGACACGGCAGCACCGTGGACGGAGTGCTGCGGCGCAGCGCCCGGCGCACTCCGGCACGCGTCGCGGTGGAGTACCGCGACCGCACCTGGACCTACGGGGAACTGGACACCGCGGTCTCCCGCGCGGCGAGCGTCCTGCTGGACGAGGGCCTGTCCCCGGGCGACCGGGTCGGCGCCTACGGCCACAACTCCGACGCCTACCTCATCGCCTTCCTGGCCTGCGCCCGCGCGGGCCTGGTGCACGTCCCCGTCAACCAGAACCTCACCGGCGACGACCTCGCCTACGTCGTCGGACAGTCTGGCAGCACCCTGGTCCTCACCGATCCCGGCCTCGCCGCCCGGCTCCCCGCCGGGACGCGCGCCCTGCCACTGCGCGACGCCGACGGTTCGCTGCTCGCCCGCCTCACGTCGGCACCCGCGTACGACGGCCCCGGACCGGGCGCCGAGGACCTGGTGCAGCTCCTCTACACCTCGGGCACCACCGCGCTGCCCAAGGGCGCGATGATGACCCACCGGGCGCTGGTGCACGAGTACCTGAGCGCCATCACCGCCCTGGACCTCCGCGCGGGCGACCGCCCGGTGCACGCCCTGCCGCTCTACCACTCGGCGCAGACCCACGTCTTCCTGCTGCCCTACCTCGCGGTCGGCGCCACCAACATCGTCCTGGACGCACCGGACGGCGACCGGCTCTTCGACCTGATCGAAGCGGGCCGCGTGGACAGCCTGTTCGCCCCGCCCACCGTGTGGATCGGCCTCGCCGACCGCGCCGACTTCGCCACCCGCGACCTGAGCGGCCTGCGCAAGGCCTACTACGGCGCCTCGATCATGCCGGTGCCCGTCCTGGAACGGCTGCGCGCACGCCTGCCGCACCTGGCCTTCTACAACTGCTTCGGCCAGAGCGAGATCGGCCCCCTCGCCACCGTCCTCGGGCCCGACGAGCACGACGGCCGGATGGACTCCTGCGGACGCCCCGTCCTGTTCGTCGACGCGCGCGTGGTGGACGAGGACGGCAAGGACGTGCCCGACGGCACGCCCGGCGAAGTGGTCTACCGCTCCCCGCAGCTGTGCGAGGGGTACTGGGACAAGCCCGAGGAGACCGAGGCCGCCTTCCGCGACGGCTGGTTCCACTCCGGCGACCTCGCCGTGCGGGACGCGGAGGGCTACTACACGATCGTCGACCGGGTGAAGGACGTCATCAACTCCGGCGGCGTGCTGGTCGCCTCGCGGCAGGTCGAGGACGCCCTCTACACGCACGAAGCCGTCGCGGAGGCGGCCGTGATCGGCCTGCCCGACGAGCGGTGGATCGAGGCCGTCACGGCCGTCGTGGTCCCGCGCGGCGAGGTCACCGAGGACGAACTGATCGCGCACGCCCGCGAGAAACTCACCGCGTTCAAGGCACCCAAACACATCCGGTTCGTGGACGCCCTGCCGCGCAACGCCAGCGGCAAGATCCTCAAGAGGGAGCTGCGGGACCGCTTCACCGGTTCCTGAATCCGAAGCCACCCCTGCACGGCCTGTCCGAGGCCGGACCCGATCGCTAGGCTGGCCGCGCACGACGACACCGGGAGGAGCACGGACGTGGCCGAGAGCACCACCCACCAGCGCCCGCTCATGGGCTGGGACAAGCCGCAACTGGATCTCAGCAACGCGCAGTGGCAGTCCAGCAGCCGGGGCCTGGGGGATGTCCAGATCGCCTTCGTCGAGGGATTCATCGCCATGCGCAACAGCGGCAGTCCGGAAAGCCCTTCGTTGATCTTCACCCCGGACGAATGGGGTGCGTTCGTCTCCGGAGCGCGACACGGAGAGTTCGACCTCACGTAGCCGCCACGGGGTGCGCCGACCGGCCGAACCGGGGTGTTCGCTCCGCCGCCGGGGGGAAGTGCGTACTCCGGAGGTGAGGACCCATGAGCACCCTGCCGGTCATCGCGGCGGTCGACGGTTCGGACGACGGCCTGCGCGCCCTGGACTGGGCGCTCGACGCCGCCCACCGGCGCGAGGCACCCCTGCGGGTGGTGCACGTGCGCCAGTACGCCGCCTGGGCCCAGACCGACGTCCTCGTCGCGGGCCCACCGGACACCACCGAGGACCCGGCGCTCGACCAGGCCCGCGCGCACCTTCAGGGACGGGCCTTCGCGGTGCCGACGGAATACGTCGGCATGGAGGGCGTACCGGGCGCCCTGCTCCCGGAACTGGGCGCCGACGCCCAGCTGCTGGTGCTCGGCTCCCGTGGCCGGGGCGGCTTCGCCGGCCTGCTGCTGGGCTCCAACGGCATGGCCGCCGCCCGCGACGCCGAATGCCCCGTCGTGGTGGTGCCCCGCCCCGGGCGCGAGGTCCACGGCGAGGCACCGGACGAACCCGGCCCCCGGGTGGTGGTCGGGCTGCACGTGGACAGCCCCGACGACGCCACCCTCGCCTTCGCCTTCACCGAGGCCGAGCTGCGCGGCGCCCGGCTCCAGGTGGTCGCCGCCTACCCGTGGCCGGTGCAGACCTGGGCCGCCGCGGGGCAGATCGTGCCGCCGGTGATCGACGCGGTCTCCCTGGAGAGCGAGACCAGGGTCCTCGCCGACGGCTTCCTCGCACCCCACCGCGAGCGTCATCCCGACGTCCGGGCCGAGCCGTACGTCGCGCCGGGCGACGCCGCGGGACACCTGGTCGCCTCCTCCCGGGACGCCGACCTGGTCGTCGTCGGACGCCACCGGCGCCGCCTGCTGGCCCCCGCCCGCATGATGGGCTCGGTCACCCACGCCGTCCTGCTGCACGCGGCGGCCCCGGTCGCGGTGATCCCCCCGGCACCACCGCGGGAGTGACGCCCGGACCCGCACCCGGCACGCGGCGACCGCGTCCGGTCCGCCCGCCGCCCGGAGCGCCACCAGGGCGTCGCCGAGCCCGGCCGGGCGTCCGCCCGCACACCGTTCACCCGGTCCGGACACGTACCATGGCGGCATGTCGTTCCTCCGCCGCCGCAGCGCCACGCCCGCCGGGCCCGACTTCGACGTACTGGCCATGGACCCGGGCGACTGGCCCGGGAATCTCGGCGCCGGTCTGCTGCCCGCGCCCGACGGCAGTTGCCAGGGCGTCTTCCTGCGCTACGACCTGTTCGGCGGCCGCGGTCCCGCGATGATCATCGGCAACCTGCCGGACGGCTCCCCGGCGCGCGAGATCCCCGAGGGGGAGATCCCCTTCGAGGTGGCCCAGCTGCTGCTCGCCCTGGAGAACGACGAGGAGATCACGGTCGTCGGCGCCGAGGACGTGCCCGTGATGCAGGGCGACAACCTGCTCATCGTGCGCCGCCTCAAGCTCTCCGAGAGCCGGATCTCCTGCGTGCAGTTCGACCGCAGCGACGGCGTCCTGGTGACCATCGCCGCCTGGGACCGCCCCATCACCGACGACCTGTACGCCCTGCTGAAGCCGCTCCCGGCGGAGCTTTTCCAGCAGGGCTGAGACCGCTCCCGTCAGCGCGCGGCCGAGACAGTCGCGTCGGCGGCGCGCACGAACGCCACCCGGTGGCCGTACTGGATCTCGTAGTACTGGTCCTCGCCCCGCACCACCCGGTGGGACGCCTCGTCGAAGGTGACCGCGTAGTAGTACTCGCCGGGCACCTTCTCACCCACCACGTACTTCTGCCCCGCGGGCAGGGTGTACGGCAGCGGCGACACCGCCTGGGCGGGCACGTCCGCCGGGTAGGCGGCCTTCTCCGGGTACGCGCGCCCGTACACCGGGACGCTGTCCAGCCCCTTCCGCGGGGTGATCACCCGGCCCGACGCGGGCACCGCCGCCGGGCTCCTGCGCGGATTGTGGAACCAGGCCTTCTGGCCCAGGTACCAGATGGCCGTCCAGTCGCCCCACCGGTCGGCCACCGCGTACTGCTGGCCGGTGGAGACCCGGGAGGACAGGTCGTTCACCCCGGTCGTCGGCGTGCCGCCGAGGCCGACGTCCTTGATCAGCGGCGCCTTCACGTCGTGGTCGGAGTACAGCCGCACCTCGCTGGAGCCGTGCGCCGCGCAGGGCTCGCCCGGCGTCTCGCAGCCCGTGTACTCGGGACGGTTGGCGTCGTAGTCCGGGCGGATCGTCACCAGGGACGACTTCCTGCCCGCGGTCGGCTCGACGGGCCGGCCGAGCAGCTGGAAGTAGTGCCGCCAGTCCCAGTAGGGGCCCGGGTCGGTGTGCATGCCCGGGATCGTGGCCGTGGTGGTGCCGGGGACGTTGTCGTGGCCCAGCACGTGCTGCCGGTCCAGCGGGATGCCGTACTTCCCGGCCAGATACCTCACCAGCCGCGCCGAGGACCGGTACATCGCCTCCGTGTACCAGGCGTCCGGCTCCGTCAGGAAGCCCTCGTGCTCCAGACCGATCGACCCCGCGTTGACGTACCAGTTGCCCGCGTGCCAGGCCACGTCCTTCGCCTTCACGTGCTGCGCGATGTGGCCGTCGGTCGAGCGAAGCGTGTAGTTCCAGGACACGTAGGTGGGGTCCTGGACCAGGTTGAGGACGCCGTTCCAGGTGCCTTCGGTGTCGTGCACGACGATGTAGCGGATGCGCTGGGAGGCAGGCCTGTCGCCCAGGTCGTGGTTGCCGTAGTCGCCGTCGCCGAACTCCTCGTACGGTGCGGGGACCCACTCGCACGACACCGACCTCGGGCACTCCGTGCCGGCCGCGGACGCCGCGCGCAGACCCGCGTCGCCCAGCTGGGAGACGTCGGGCGCCAGGCCGGGGCGGGCCGCCAGCGCGACCCGCTGGCCGGCGTCCGTGGTGCGCTGCTCGCCGGTGCGGATCACCTCGTAGACGTCGTTCGCGTACGACGCGGCCGTCGCGGAGTCCTCCGCCCCCGAGAAGCGGGCCACCGCCCCGTACCAGTCCGCCGGGTCGGGGCTCAGCGGCTCGCCCAGTTCCCGCTGGGCGGCGGCGAGCAGCGCGGCACCGCCGGCCACGTTCGCCGCCGGGTCGGTGCGCAGCGACTCGGGGCTCAGTCCGGTCAGGCCGGCGGCCTTCGGCAGCGTGGTCAGCCGGGCCGGCAGGTCGGCGGCGGGCGCGGTGGCGGTCCGCCCCGACCCACCGACACGCAGCCGGGCGCGCGCGTCGTCGCCGCGCGGGTCCTCGCCACCCTCGCCGTGGTGGGACCGGGGCGTCCCGGCCAGTGCCGTGCGGGCGTCGGTGAGGTGCAGCGGGCCGTAACCACCGGTCACGCTCGGCGCTCCACCGTGCGCGTCCCAGCGGGACTGCAGATAGGAGACGCCGAGGAGGACGCTCTGCGGTACGTGGTACTCGGCCGCCGCGGCGGCGAACGCCCGCTGCAGGCGGTCCGGGGAGGGCGGCGCGTCCGGGGCCACGGCGGCGGACGGTGCCGCGCCGAGCAGCGGCAGCAGCAGTGCCGCGGTGGCCAGGGCGGGCACGACGGGGGATCCTCGCAAAGCGGCCTCCTGAGACGGTCGGGCGGGACGGGGCGTGGGGGGACGTGCGGGGCCGGGCGTGGGTCAGTGGTACCCGGCAGTCCGACGATCCGTCAATCATGCCGTCGCGGCGGCGATTTCCCACGTCAGCAGGGGGTCCGGCGGGTTTCGTGGCGGCGGCGCACCGGCCTGCGCGGCGTCAGTGGCGTACACCAATGGCCCCTGCACCCACCCGGTTGGCGGAGACACCAGAAAGCGGTGTGCTCCCAGCAGGAGCACACCGCGGACCACCGTCTTCCCTACGTCCCTCCCGTCAGCGCGTACCGACCGCCGCCCGCACCGCCCGGCGCGCCATCTGACAGTCGTCGTGCAGCCGGCGCAGCAGCAGCCGCTGCTCCTCGCCGGTCGGCGCGGCACCCGGATGGGCCGGCGCCGACGGCGCGGCGACCGTGTCGTGCATCGAACGCTGCACGGCCGTCTCGTACGTACGGATCTCCCTGGTCAGTACGAGCATCAGGTTCACCAGGAACGCGTCGCGCGCCGCCGTGCCCGTCGACTGGGCGATCTGGCTGATCTGACGGCGGGCCGCCGGGGCGTCGCCGAGGACGGCCCACAGCGTCGCCAGGTCGTAACCCGGCAGGTACCAGCCCGCGTGCTCCCAGTCCACCAGCACCGGACCGGCCGGGGACATGAGGATGTTGGACAGCAGCGCGTCACCGTGGCAGAACTGGCCCATGCCCTGCCGTCCGCCGGCATGGGCGATGCCGTGCAGCAGCTTCTGCAGGTCGCCCAGGTCCCGGTCGGTGAGCAGCCCCAGCTCGTGGTAGCGGGCGATCCGGGCCGCGTAGTCCAGCGGGGCGTCGAAGGTGCCGGCCGGCGGCCGCCAGGCGTTCAGCCGGCAGACCGCTCCGATCGCCGCCCTGATGTCCGCCCGCGGCGGGGCCTCCAGGGGATGCCGCTGCAGTGCGGCCACCCGTCCGGGCATCCGCTCGATCACCAGCGTGCCGTTGTCCGGATCCGCCGCGATCAGCCTCGGCACCCGCACCGGAGGGCGCTGCCGGACGAACGAGCGGTATGCCCCTATCTCGTGCCGGCTGCGCTCCGCCCAGGCGGGGGAGTGGTCCACTAAACACTTGGCCACCGCCGTGCTGCGCCCGGTCGTCCCGACCAGGAGCACGGAACGCCCGCTGCGCCGCAGCACCTGCACGGGAGAGAACTCCGGGCAGATCCGGTGCACGGCGGCGATCGCCGTGCGCAGTTGGGCGCCCTGGGGGCCGGACAGGTCGATTCTTCCGCTGAGCGGCTGCGTGCCGGGCCCCGCGCCGAGCCGCGCCCTGCCGGCTCCGAGCGCCGGGGCCGCCGGACGCGCGGGGGCGAGGTAGGGGCCGCCGCCCGCCGTCGGGCGGGGGTGCAGCGAGCGCTGCGGGGCGGACACGGAGGACGATGCTGCGTACATGGGCGAGACAGATCCCTTCGTGTGCCTGCTGTGCCTGCCTGAAGTGCGCTGCCCGTCCGGCCCGTTCGGTGCCGGGGGTCGCGCCTTCCGAAAGCCGTCGCGCCGCCCGACCGGCCGCCCGGGACCACCCTGGGGAGTACCCCCGCGGCGACCGGGTCGGGGTGGCGCATTCCTACCTGACACCCGGCCGCCCGTGGCACACCATCTGGCGCACCCTGGCGAACGGTGGCGAATAGTCGCCCGGCAACCCGCACGGGGCTACTGTCAACTCAGCCGAGAACCTGGGGGCTTGACGTGAGCAAAGAACCCAACACCCGTCTGTCGGACCTGTTCGGCCTGGCCGGCTGGTCCAAGGGCGAGCTCGCGAGGCTGGTCAACCGGCAGGCGGCGGCCATGGGCCACCCCCAGCTGGCGACCGACACCTCGCGGGTGCGGCGGTGGATCGACATGGGAGAGATCCCGCGCGATCCGGTGCCGCGGGTGCTGGCGGTTCTGTTCACCGAGCGTCTCGGCCGTGTCGTGACCATCGAGGACCTCGGTCTGGTCCGGCACGGGCGTGCGGGGAAACGGCCGCCCGGCGGGAGCGAAGAGCATCCCGACGGAGTGCCGTGGGCGCCCGAGCGGACTGCGGCGGTCCTCACCGAATTCACGGGAATGGACCTCATGCTCAACCGACGCGGCTTGGTGGGCGCGGGCGCCGCGCTCGCCACGGGCCCCGCACTCAGCAGCGCCATGCACGACTGGCTGCACACCGATCCGGCCCTGGCGGCCGACGCCCCCGACCTCCGCACACCCCTGCACGCCGACCCCGCTGGGTTCGACCGGTACGAGGCCGCCCCCATCGGGTCGCAGGAAGTGGAGGAACTGGAGCGCTCGGTCGAGGTGTTCCGCGCCTGGGACGCCGCCCGCGGCGGCGGACTCCAGCGCAAGGCCGTGGTGGGCCAGCTCAACGAGGTGGGCGGCATGCTCGCCTACCACCACCCACCCCATCTCCAGCGCCGCCTGTGGGGCGTCGCGGCCAACCTCGCCGTCCTCGCGGGCTGGATGTCGCACGACGTCGGCCTGGAACCCACGGCGCAGAAGTACTTCGTCATCGCCGCGCACGCGGCGCGCGAGGGCGGCGACCGGCCCCGGGCGGGCGAGGCCCTCTCCCGGGCGGCCCGCCAGATGGTGCACCTGGGCAAGCCCGACGAGGCGCTGGACCTGATGAAGCTCGCCCAGTCCGGCTCCGGCGAGCAGGTACTGCCGCGGACCAAGGCCATGCTGTACACCATCGAGGCCTGGGCGCAGGCGGCCATGGGCAAGGGCCAGGCGATGCGCCGCACCCTGGGCCGGGCCGAGGACCTTTTCGTCTCCGACAAGGCGGACGTGCCGCCCCCGGACTGGATGCAGACGTTCAAGGAGGAGGACCTGTACGGCATGCAGGCTCTGGCCTACCGGACGCTCGCCGAGTTCGAGCCCGGGGCCGCCGCGCACGCGCAGCACTACGCGGACAAGGCCCTGGCCCTGAGGATCGACGGCCGGCAGCGGTCGAAGATCTTCGACTACCTGTCGATGGCCTCCGCCTGCTTCATCGCCGACGACCCCGAGCAGGCGGACCGGTACGCGCGGCTGGCTCTGGTGTCGATGGGGTCCAACTCCTCCCGGCGGACCTGGGACCGGCTGCGCCAGATGTACCGGCTCACCGCCGAGTACACCGGCTACCCGAAGATCCAGGAACTGCGCGAGGAGATCAAGCTGGCGCTGCCCAAGACGAGGTCGGCCAAGGGGAAGGGGCCGGACGGCACCGCCGCGCCGGCGTAGGGCGCGACACGCTCCGCCGGTCCCGTCGAGGGACTAGGGCATGATCCGGGCCACCAGCAGGCAGGCGTCCCGACGCCCCGGCAGCTCGCCGAGTTCCCGCGTCACGATCGCCATGGCACGGTGGGCCGATTCCGCCCCGGTCAGATCGGGAGCCAGCGCGAGGAGGTGCTCCACGGCCTCCGGTTCGAGTGCCCCCGTGTGCAGGAGCAGCAGGTCGCCCGCTTCGAGGGCCGCCTCGGTGTGCCCGGACGGTCTGTCCTGGGCGGATGAGACGTCCTGGGTGGATGAGACGTCCTGCGCGGCCGTCCTGTCCTGTCCGGACAGGACGTGCCCCGTCCCGCCGCGGAACAGCAGCGGGGCGGACCCCGCGGTGTGCGCCCAGCTCAGGGTGCGGGTGCCCGGCCGGTACCCGCAGTACAGGGCCGCGCGCACCGGTGGCAGGGCGGTGGCCCCGATCAAGCCGGTGAGCCGGTCGCGGAGTCGTGCGGGCGGGCCTCCGGCCAGCGCCAGACCGCGCAGGGCGCCGATGAGCACCGCCGGGCCGTGCGCCTCGGTGCCCGGTGCCTCCAAGTCGCCGACGGTGAGGAGGGTTTCGTCGCCGTCGGCGAGCGGACACGCGTCGTACCAGCCGCCGTACGGCGACCGCTGGGCCGTCGGAGACAGGTGCGCGGCGGCCAGGTCCAGGCCGGGCCGGCCCTCGTCCGGGAAGCGCAGGAGGGCGTGCCAGGGCGGCGGCGGAGGGTGCCGGAGCCCGTCACGGGTCTCGCTCACCGCCCGCTGGCTGCGCCGCAGTTCACTGACGTCCCGCAGCACCGCCCACATCGAGGCGGTGCTGCCGTCGGCGTCGAGCACGGGCTCGCCCATCATGTGCACGGTGCGCACGGCCCCGTCGGGGTGGACGACGCGGAACTCGCCGTCGATGGGCCGGGCGTCGACCAGGCAGTCCGTGACCATCGCGGTCAGCTTCGGGCGGTCCTCGGTGAGCACCAGGGAGGGCAGTTCGTCGAGGCTCAGTGGGGCGGAAGCGGGGTCGCGGCCCAGGATGGGGAAGAGTTCCCCGGACCACTCGGCCTCGTCCGTCAGCAGGTTCCACTCCGCGCTGCCGACCCGGCTGAGCAGTGAACCGGGGCGTGGCGAGGGCGCCGGACCGTCCCGCAGCTGCGCCAAGTGCGCGTCGAGATCGGTGAGTTGGTGCAACGCCAGGTCGTACAGGGCGCGCTGCCAGCGTCCCCGGGGGTCCGCCGCGTCGTCCCGGCTGCCCCGCCGCACCGCGTCCACGTCGCCCCGCAGCCGCCGCGTCTGCGATATGAGTGCCTCGACCGGGCCGTTCCCCGGAGGCTGGGCGGCCGGGTGGTCCGCGGAGAGATGGGACGACATGACGCACTCCGATGTGCTGACGGTACGACCGAGGTGGATCCGAGACGGGCGGGAAGGACCGTTACGACTGTTGCACAGGCCGCCACGGCTCGTAAGGGATTCGGCGACACACGATACGGTGGTGCTTTTGGCATATGCCATAGTCTTCCCGGCGCGAGTCCGGTACGCGTCCCACCCACCCCGCACTCGGGGCAAGTCGTAGACTGCCTACGGGACTTGGCGGGTGCCGGAGCGCCGGAACGTCGTCGCTCGGATGTTCGTCGGACCCCTGTTCTATGCCGGGTCGTGCACAGCCGGCCGGGGCGCCAGTTCGACGGGCGTGCGCGCGCCCGTCTCCAGCGCCCGCACCCCGGCCTCGGCGGTCGCGGCGGCCGCGTACCCGTCCCAGGTGCCCGGCCCGGTCACCTGTCCCCGCCGGGTGGCGTCCACCCAGCTCTGCACCTCACGGTCGTACGCGTCCGCGAACCGTACGAGGTAGTCCTGCGGCACCTCCTCCCGCGCGCCGCCCGCCGCCGTCACCACCATGGTGTGCGCCTGGCCGATCCGGGCGCTGCCCGCCTCGCAGACGGCCTCGCACCGCACCTCGTAGCCGAAGCCGCAGTTGACGAAGATCTCCACGTCCACCACGGCGCCGCCCTCGGTCTCGAAGAGCACCAACTGCGGGTCGAGCAGCCCCTCGGGCGCACCCGCCGACGGACGCGGACGCAGCACCGTCACCGCGCTCAGCTCCTGGCCGAGCAGCCAGCGGGCCGCGTCGATCTCGTGCGAGACGGAGCTGTTGACCAGCATCGCCGAGGTGAAGTGCGGCGGGGAGGAGACGTTGCGGTGCACGCAGTGCAGCATCAGCGGCCGGCCGAGGCGTCCGCCGTCCAGGAGGGACTTGAGCTGCCGGTACTCGGCGTCGTAGCGGCGCATGAACCCGATCTGCGCCAGCCTCCTGCCCAGCCGCGCCTCCGCCTCCACCACGCGCAGCGCGCCCGCGGAGTCCGGCACCATGGGCTTCTCGCACAGGACCGGCAGCCCGCGGGCGAAGGCGGCCAGCAGCGCCTCCTCGTGCGCCTCGCCCGGCGAGGCGATCAGGACGGCCTCCACGCCCGGCGCGTCCAGCGCGGCCTCGGCGTCCGTGTGCACGGTGACCCCGCCGATCCCGGCCGCGGCCTCCTTCGCCCGCTCGGAGTCGGTGTCCGCCACCGCGGCCACCCGGGCGCCGCTCACCACCCGGTCCAGGCGCCGTACGTGGTCGGCGCCCATGTGCCCCGCGCCCAGGACCGCCACACCCAGAAGTTCACTCACCCGCGCCCGCTCCTTCGCCGTCCGCCGCGCACCCGCGCACGGCGGGTACGTGTACGACGAACAGGCTTTCACGCCCGTCAAGGGCCCGGATGCGGCAGCCGGCGCGGCGGCCCGCCTCAGTACCGCAGGACGCCCGCGATGCCCTCCACGTCCCCTAGCGCGCCGTCCGGTACGAAGCGCACGTCGGCGCCGGTCTCCAGACACTGCTCGACGATCTCGTCCACGATGTCCTCGCGGGCGTCGAGGTCGCCGTCGCTCGCCGGGAGCAGGTGCTCGCCGTCGTCGCGCATCGTCACCTTGAAGTTCTCCTCGACGGCCAGCAGCCGGACGCGGCCCGTGTGGGCGCTCTCCCACAACTCGTCGACCCCGGCCGCGAAGTCCTTGCGGCCGCGGGCCGCGTCCAGTTCCCTGGCCACCGCCTCGACCGACCCGCGCGCCTCGTCCTCCAGCACCGGGCGGATCGCCTGCCACACCGCCTCGGCGGAACCGTGCGCGAGCCCGCCGTGCGGGACGAGCACCGCGTCCGAGGCGAGCGCGCCCGCCTCGTCGAACAGGGAGAGCGCCGGCTCGGGACCGGTGACGTACAGCGGCCGGGGATGGGCGCGCAGCACCTTGCCCATCGCGGAGTCGGCGTCCCGCAGGAACCTGCGGGTGCCCTCGTCCCGGAACGTGCTCGGCGCGTCGCCGATCCGCTCCTGGCGTTCGGGGTCGAAGTCCTCCTCGGGCCGGTCGAGCGGGAAGCCGCCGAGGTGTTCCTCGACGACCCGGCCCCCGCCGCCGTTCCACAGCTTGACGCGGTCGGCGGCGACCGACAGGACCCAGAACGGCCGCTCGGCGGCCTGCGCGGCGACGAGGCTGCGGGTCAGGAAGGTGTCCGAGAGGACCACGCGCTCGGGCACGGAGCGGCTGAGCGTCCAGACCTGGTGCTCACCGGGAGCCGCGAAGATCGCCAGACCGTCCTCGGCGTGGGTCAGGTCGACCTCGGCCAGCGCCCGGTCCAGCTCTTCGGACACCGCCGCGCGCCGGTCGCGGCTGACCGCGGGGTCCTCCTCCAGCCGCTTCTTGGCCGTGGCCACGGCGTTGCGCAGCCGGACGCGGTCCTGGGCGTTGTCCGGCTCGCGGCGGTGCGTCGGCGTCAGTACGGACACGGCCGGGTAGGGGCGCGGGCGCCGCAGCTCGGCGAGGGTGGCGGGACTCAGATCGTGCTCCATGACAGCACGATAGGACCGATGGGCATATCGGGCATTCGGAACGGCCGCCCGTTCAGTCGGAACCGTCCTCGCCGGCGGACCCGGAACCGCACGAGCTGCCGTCGGGCGGCAGGGAGCCGTACAGCAGGAAGTCGTCGACCTTGCGGTGCACGCACCCGGAGGACGCGTAGCCGGTGTGCCCCTCGCCCCGGTTGTCCAGGACCACGGCGGAGGGGCCGAGCCGGTCGGCCGTCTCCGTCGTCCAGCGGTACGGAGTGGCCGGATCGCCGCGGGTGCCGACCAGCAGCATCCTGGCGGTGTCGAGCTTCTTCACGTCGTCCCGGATGTAGTCCGTGCCCCTGGGCCGGCCGTAGCACATCAGCACCTGGGTGAGCCGGTACCGGCCGAAGACGGGTGAGGCCTCCTCGTAGCGTGCGCGCAGCCGGCCGAGGGACGCGGTGACCTGGGCGGCGGTGGGCCGGTCGGGGTCGTCGGCGCAGTTGATCGCCATCAGGGCGGCCGGGAGGTTGTCCATGGGGACGTCCTCCTCGTCGGTCAGTCCGGCGCCGCCCCCGTTGTCGTGCGGGGAGGTGCGGCCGGGGGCGCGCACCGGGAAGGTGACGCCGCCGGAGGAGAAGCCCTCCAGGCCGCGGGTGTCACCGTCCCCGACCAACTGCGCCAGCGCCCGCTCCAGAGAGGGCCACAGATCCCGGCTGTACAGCGCCTGACCGATCGCACCGACCAGGTCCTGCCCGGTGAAGGGCTCGCCGAAGGCCGACGGCACCGGGTCGGAGTCGAGGGAGGCGACGAGCCGTACGACCTCTTCCCGGGCGGCGCGGGCGTCCTGGCCGAACGGGCAGGCGACGTCCTCCACGCACCAGTCGAGGAAGTTCTCCAGTGCGGTCTGCTGCCCGCGCGCCCCGGCCAGTCCCTGCTCGGCCAGCGGCTCCGTCAGGGTGTCCACGCCGTCCAGCACCATCCGGCCGACCTTGTCGGGGAACTGCGCCGCGTACACCGCGCCCAGCCGGGTCCCGTAGGAGAAGCCCAGGTAGTTGAGCCGGCCGTCGCCGAGCGCCCGGCGCATCACGTCCATGTCGCGCGCGGCGTCCACCGTGCCTATGTGCGGCAGCACGGGGCCGGAGTACTCGGCCGCCGCGTCGCGCAGCCGCGCCAGCACGTCCCGCGGGTCGGCCGCTCCCTCGTCCCCGCCCGTCGCCTCCATGATCTTCAGGGTGGCCGGTCCGCAGGAGACCGGGGAGGACCGGCCGACGCCGCGGGGATCGAAGGTCACGACGTCGTAGCCGTTGGTGAGGTGCATGAACTCCTTGCCGCTCACGGCGAGTTCGTCGACGCCGGAACCACCGGGACCGCCGAAGTTCAGCAGGACGGAGCCGCGTGAGCGGCCGGTCGCCCGGTACCGGGCGAGGGCCACGTCGAGGGTCCTCCCCCCGGGCCGCGCGTAGTCGACGGGCACGGTGACCTTGCCGCACTGCAGGTCCCGGGGCATCTCCGTGCCCCGGCACGCCGACCAGGTGACCTTCTGGTCGTAGAACCGGGACAGGTCGGGCCGGGCGGCCCGCCCGGCCGCCGTGGCCGCGGCGCCGTCGGTGCTCTCGGCGGCCGCGGCGGGCAGGCCCGCACCCAGCAGGGCCAGACCGAGCACTGCGGTGGCCGCGCGGCGCCGGACCGGGGGCCGAGTCTCCAGCATGGGCTTGGCCTGCATCGATGCCTCCAGGACGCCCCGTCGCGGACCGGTGGGTCGGCGCCCTCGCTCACTGTAAGGGGGCTCCGCGGCCGCCGCCTCCGGGCGGTGTCCCGGCGAGCGGCGCACCGCTTGTTCGATGAACCGCCCACTCGATGGGGTGAAAGACCGATAAGCCATAACTCGGATGGTGCGCACACGGTTTAACCGGTGCGGGCGAGCGCCCGCGACCATGTCTGGAAGGCAGGGAACCTCATGAGAAGGGTTACCCGAAATGGTGTGCTCGCCGTCGCCGCATCGGGCGCGCTGGCCGTGACGATGCCGGCGTACGCGGCGTTCGCGTCCGACGGCGCGGGCGCCGAAGGGGCCGCGGCCGGATCGCCGGGACTGATCTCCGGCAACACCGTCCAGCTCCCGGTGGACGTGCCGGTCAACGTGTGCGGCAACACCGTGAACGTGGTGGGTCTCCTCAACCCGGCCGCGGGCAACAGCTGCGCCGACACCGGCCGGGCCCAGGCGTCGCACCCGCGGGCTTCGCACCGGGGCGCGGGCACCTCAGGCAGTACGTCCGGGAAGGCGTCCGGCGGTGCGGTCGCCGAGGGCGGCGGAAACGACTCGCCGGGCGTGCTCTCCGGCGACGGGGTGCAGCTGCCGGTGGACCTCCCGGTGAACGTCACCGGCAACAGCGTCAACGTGGTCGGCATCGGCAACCCGGCCGTCGGCAACGAGTCGACGAACGGCCCCGGCGACCACCCGCGGCCCGTACGGCCCCCGGCGGAGCCGGAGCCGCCCGCCCCCGAGGAGGAGCGCACCGCACCCGCGCCGTCCCCGCACGCCGCGCCGCCGCGGGAGCGGGTCTCCCTCGCCCACACCGGGGCGGACGGGACCCTCCCCGCCCTCGCCGGCTCGGCCGCGCTCCTGCTGGGCGGGGTCGCCCTCCGCCGGCGCTTCCGGCCGGGCGCCGAGAGCTGACCGTGCTCCCCGGGGCGCCCGCCGTCGAGGCGGGCGCCCCCGCTCAGCCGCGTCCGCCGTGGAAGCGCCGGTGCAATGCGTGGATCTCCTCGGTGAGCCCGGGCACCGGGCCCTCCACGGTCACGCCGGGCGCCACCTCCCGCACCGGGAGCGCCCGTACCGGCGGCGACGGTACGCCCCAGTCCGCCAGCCAGGCGCCCAGTTGCTCCGACGAGGCGACGTACACGATGCGCCCCAGTCCCACCCACGCGTGGGCGGCGGCGCACATCGGACAGTGCTCGCCGGACGTGTACACCGTGGCCGCCGCCCGTTCCCCCGGGGTCAGGTGGGCGGCGGACCAGCGGGCGAGCTCGAACTCCGGGTGACGGGTCCGGTCGCCCGAGGCGACCCGGTTGCGGTCCTCGGCCAGCACGGCGCCGTCCCCGCCCGCCAGTACCGACCCGAACGGCTCGTCGCCCGCCTCCAGCGCCTCGGCCGCCAGCTCCACGCAACGGCGCAGATGGCGCAGTTCGGCGTCCTTCACGGCCATGGAGTACCGCCCTTCCGGTGGCTTGATCCTTTCCGCCCAGCCTAGGGCCCTTCACCCGGCACCGTTGTCGGAACTCGTCGCGCGAGTTAAGGTATATAACCAAGAGGAAAAGTTATAGCGTGTGCGAGACGTGCCGGACGACAGGAGTGCCATGACCACCGCAACCCCAACCCCGCAGCCTCGGGCCCCGCACACCGTCCTGGGATCCGGCCCGGCCGGCACGGCGCTCGCCCGTGAGCTGGTGCGCAGAGGGCATCCGGTCCGGCTGGTGGACCGCAGGGCCGCCGGTCCCGAGATCGAGGGCGTCGAGCGGTTCGCCGCCGACGTGAGCACGGCCGACGGGGCCCGCGCCGCCCTGGGCGACGCCGACGTCGTGCACCACTGCGTCAACGTCGCCTATCACCTCCAGGTAGAGGTGATGCCCCGGATCCAGGAAGCCGTCCTGGCCGCCGTCGCGGCGAGCGGCGCCCGCCTGGTCGTACTCGACACGCTCTACCCGTACGGCGAGACCGGGGGAGTGGTGATGACCGAGGAGAGCCCCTGGAAGGCGACCAGCCGCAAGGGGCGGATGCGCGCCGAGCTGGACGAGCGGTACCTCGACGCGCACCGGTCCGGCCGGGCCCGGGTGGTCCTCGGCCGCAGCGCCGACTTCGTCGGTCCCGGGGTCCTCAACTCGTCACTGGGCGCGGCCGTCTTCCCCGGCGCGCTCACCGGTGGGGAGGTCGTCGCCCTGGGCGACATCGATCTGCCGCACAGCTACACCGGCATAGCCGACGTGGCGGCCGGCCTCGCCACACTCGGGGAACACCCCGAGGGCGACGGGCGGGTCTGGCACCTGCCGTCCGCACCGGCCGTCAGTACGCGCGAGATCCACGCGATGGTCGCGCGGCGCGTCGGCCGCCCGCTGAACGTCGTGGTGCTCGAACGGCCCCGGCCCTACGGGCCCTTCGACGACCGGATGATGGCCGAGTACGAGGAGATGTTCTACCAGCACACGGAGCCGCAGATCATGGACTCCGGTGCGTTCGAGCGGTTCTTCGGGGTGGCTCCGACCGCGCTCGCGGACACCGTGGACGCGACCGTCACCTGGTACGAGGAGTGGCTCCGCAACCGGTGACGGCCGGGTCCGTCCGTCCTCAACGGCCGGGGCGCGACCGGGAACGGTCCAGTGCGGCCACGCCGACCGCGGCCAGAGCGATCTGGATGAGCCACTCGACCCAGTCGACCCCGTCGGTGTCGGCCACGTCGAACGCCGACGCGACCCACGACCCGACGAACGCGGCCGCGATGCCGACGAGGATCGTCCACAGGACGCCGATGCGCTGCCGGCCGGGAACGACCAGCCTGCCCAGCACGCCGATGACGACACCGATGACGATGGCGCTGATTATGCCGTCGATCTCCATCTCCACCCCTTCATGTCAAGGTTCTCGCAGTAGTGCGTCTGCCCACTGCGGGCGGGTGCAGTCCGGCGGTCCCGGCCGTCGCCCGCGGGCGCGTGACCGGTGGCGCGGGCGGGGCGCACACGCGCCGGGCCGGCCCGCTGGTGCGGGCCGGCCCGGCGCCGTTTCCTCCCCTGTGTCTAGTGCCTGTGCGGGGCGCTCCGCGCCGCCGTGCCGGCGCAGACCATGCCCAGGACCAGGGCCAGTGCCCCGATGATGATGTTGTTCCAGATGACGCCGGCGTCCGGGCTCGAGCCCACGATCCACGGCGAGATGATCATCCACACGCCGATCGCGCACATGGCCCAGCTGAGGCCGTACATGCGCTCCGGGGCGCGGGTGAATCCGAGGGCCAGCAGACCGATGGCGATGCCCACGATCAGGTTGTGGGCCACGAGTGAGGGCTGACTGGTGGTGAAGTGGAGTATCCACGGGGACACGGCACAGTAGAGGCCGAGCAGGAACACCGGCCCGTCCACCAGTGCCACGTCGCGACCACCGAGCATGCGCGCGTAGCGCGCTTGCATTTCCGGGGCGTCCGGGTGGCTGGTGATGTCACCTCGGGGGTGCGAGACGTTGGCCATGAGTCGTCTCCTTTGACTTCGCAGGCCGACCGCTTCTGGTGCGGTGTGCGGTAGCGCCGCATATGTTCATTCTGCTCTTATTTCGGCCTTATGTGTAGTCGTGGGCGCTCTGGGATCCCGGGCCCGCGTGATCGTCGCGCGGCGGCCGGATCCCGGCGCCGCGCATTGTCACGCCCGTGTGAAATCCGGTTCCGCGATCCGGGACCGGTCCGCATCTCCTTGACCGTGTTCGACCGCGACTGCCACGATCACCGACATGATGACGCGACCGGACCTCACGCGGCGACGCCATGTCGACCTCGCGCGCGTCTCCAGCGCCTCCTGTCGCACCGCGGCCTGATCCCGCCGGTCCCGCCGCCCGGTTCCCCCGCGCCGCGGTCCCTCCGCGCCGCCCTGCGCGCGATTCCCCGCACCGCCCGAACCCGGCGGTGGCACAGCCGGGTTGCCCCCGGTGCTTCCCATGTCCCGGTAGACGCACTCCCGCTGGAGACTCTGCCGGCCCTCCGCCGCGCCCGCCTTCCCGAAAGAGGACCACCATGGCCACCGTCCTGTCCGTCTCCGGCAGTCCTTCCGCCTCCTCGCGCACCAACCGGCTGCTGCGTCACCTCGACGAGCGGCTGACCGCACAGGGCCACGAGGTGATCCCGCTCGACGTCCGCACCGTCCCCGCCCAGGCGCTGCTCGGTGCCGACTTCAGGCACCCCGCGATCACCGAGGCGGCCGGGTTGTTCGCCCGCGCCGACGGGGTCGTCGTCGGCACACCCGTCTACAAGGCGTCGTACTCCGGTGTCCTGAAGGCGCTTCTCGACCTGCTCCCGCAGTACGCCCTCACCGGCAAGACGGTGCTGCCGCTCGCCACCGGCGGGTCCACCGCCCACGTCCTGGCGATCGACTACGCGCTCCGCCCCGTGCTGAACTCCATGGGCGCCGCGCACGTCGTACAGGGCTGGTTCACCCTGGACCGGGACATCACGGCGCACGAGGACGGCACCGTCACCGTCGTGCCGGAGACCGCGCAGGCCCTCGCCCAGGTGGTCGACCGGTTCTCGGCGGCCCTGTCCGCCCGTCCGGCCGTCCCCGCGCTCGCGGCGGCGGGCTGACCGGCGTACGACGTCGGCCGCACACGTCACCCGGGTGCCGCCGGGCCGCACCAACTCCCGGGCTCGCACGCCGGATTGGATTGGTCTACACCCTTGACTGGTACATACCAACGCGGTTGAGTGTGCCTCACACCCCCCTCCACGGCCGCCCCCACGTCGTGGCCGGTCCGACCGGCACGTGCGCACAAGGTTCCGCTCTTCCCTGTCCTTGTACGGGGAGCGGCCGTGCTCCGCAGAAGGAGACAGACCTGTGTCGAGGCGCCGTACATCCGCCCTGGTGACCGCGCTCGCCCTCGCGGGCGCCGTGCCGCTGCTCGGGCCCGCCGACGAAGCGTCGGCAGCCGCCTGCTCCAGCTACCCCGCCTGGTCCGCCGGCCGGAACTACAACACCGGCGACGTCGTCCGCTACACCGACGGCAAGGCCTACATCGCCGAGCACGCCAACCCGGGCTACGACCCGCTCATCAGCACCTGGTACTGGGACCCGTACGCCTGCGACGGCGGTTCGCAGACGCCGGTCGGCAACTTCGTGGTCAGCGAAGCCCAGTTCAACCAGATGTTCCCGGGCCGGAACTCCTTCTACACCTACAGCGGTCTCACCGCCGCGCTCAGCGCCTACCCCGGGTTCGCCAACACCGGCAGCGACACCACGAAGAAGCAGGAGGCCGCGGCCTTCCTCGCCAACGTCAGCCACGAGACCGGCGGGCTCGTGCACATCGTCGAGCAGAACACCGCCAACTACCCGCACTACTGCGACTGGAGCCAGCCCTACGGCTGTCCGGCGGGGCAGGCCGCCTACTACGGGCGGGGCCCGATCCAGCTCAGCTGGAACTTCAACTACAAGGCGGCGGGCGACGCGCTCGGCATCGACCTGCTGGGAAACCCCTGGCTGGTGCAGAACGACGCGGCCGTGGCCTGGAAGACCGGCCTGTGGTACTGGAACACCCAGTCCGGGCCCGGCACCATGACCCCGCACAACGCGATGGTCAACGGCGCAGGCTTCGGCCAGACCATCCGCTCCATCAACGGCTCGCTGGAGTGCGACGGCAGGAACCCCGCCCAGGTCCAGAGCCGGGTCACCAAGTACCAGCAGTTCAGCCAGATCCTCGGCGTCTCCCCGGGCGGGAACCTGTACTGCTGACCCTCGCCCGGTGTGCGAAACTCCGCCGATGACCTCGGAAACGATCACCGCGGAGTCCGCGGGCACCTGGCACCTCGGCGACCTGCCCGTCCGCCGTGTCGGCTTCGGCGCGATGCGGCTGACGGGCAGCGCCGCCTTCCACCTCGGCACCCCGAGCGACCGCGAACGCTCCCTCGCCGTACTGCGCCGGGCCGTCGAACTCGGCGTCAACCACATCGACACCGCCGCCTTCTACTTCTCCTCGCTGCGCTCCGCCAACGAACTGATCAACAGCGCGCTGGCGCCCTACGCCGACGACCTGGTCGTCGCCACCAAGGTCGGCCCGTACCGCGACTGGTCGGGGGAGTGGGGCACCCCGGCCCGTCCGGAGGACCTGCGCGGCCACGTCGAGGAGAACCTGCGCCAGCTCGGCCGCGACCACCTCGACGTCGTCTACCTGCGCCGCATGCGGCAGGACTCGGTCGCCGAGCACTTCGGCGCCCTGGCCGAGCTGCGCGAGGCGGGACTGATCCGCCACCTCGCCCTCTCCGACGTGGAGCCCCGGCACCTGGCCGAGGCACGGGCCATCGCGCCGGTGGTGAGCGTCCAGAACCGGTACGGACTCGGCTTCCACGACCCCGCCACCGACGCGCTCCTCGCCCAGTGCCGCGCCCAGGGCATCGCCTTCGTGCCGTTCTACGCCATCGCGGGCGAGGCCGGACCGCGCGGCGCCGGCACCGCGCACGAGGAGGAGGTGCGCGCGGTGGCCCGGGCGCACGGGGCGAGCCCCGCTCAGGTCAGGATCGCCTGGACCCTCCACCAGGGCCCGCACGTCCTGGCCATCCCCGGCACCGGCGATCCCGGGCACCTCGCCGAGAACGTCGCCGCCGGTGCCCTCCGCCTCACCGACGAGGACCTGGCCCGGCTCGACGGCGCCCGCACGGGCTGACGGCGAGTCATCTAAGTGCCGTGTGCCCGGGTGGCCGGCCCGCACCGGGGACCACGCCGTCACGGCGTCGCGCCCATGGGCGTGGGGCCGAACTCTCCGAGCGGGATGTCACGCAGGCCGCGCAGGGGTGAGAAGAACAGCCACAGTCCCGCGCAGCAGCCGCCGGTCACCGCGATCCACAGGGTGCCTCGTACGCCGACGCCGGCGGCGAGAGCGCCACCGGCGACACCCCCCAGCGGAAGCGTGCCCCAGTTGATCCAGCGGGCGGCGGCACTGACCCTGCCGAGCATGTCCGGCGGGCAGACGGCCTGGCGGTAACTGGTCAACGAGATGCCCGCGACGGTCGAGGCGAAGGTCCACGAGATCCAACCGAAGCCGAACAGCAGCGCCCGCCAGCCGGGGCCGGCCAGCGGAATGAGCAGGCCGGGCAGCGAAAGCAGGGTCATGGCGATCCAGCTGATCCGCGCCGAGCCGACCCTGCGGGCCAGGTGACGGGCCGTCACGCCTCCCGCCACTCCGCCGACGGCCCCCAGCGCCAGCAGCAGCCCGACCAGGCCCTCCTCCACGTGCAGCGTGCGGATGAGGAACACCGGGCCGAGGCTCTCCACCATGATCACGAAGAAGTTGGCCGTGCCGTTGAACGCCACGGAGTTGCGCAGTATGGGATCACGGGTGACGTAGGCGAGCCCTTCACGGATCTGCGACCGCAGTGCGGGCCGTCGGCCGGGTCCGGGGCGGGCGGGGCGGGGCTCGCGCTGACGGATCGCCGTCAACGAGCCCGCCGACGCCGCGAAGGAGAGCGCGTCGGCGGCCATCGCCCCGGCGGCACCGATCAGGGTCACCAGCCCTCCGCCCAGACCGGGCCCGGCGATCTGCGCGACCGACCGGGAAGCCGCGAGCTTGCTGTTGCCGTCCAGGAGTCGGTCACGGTCGAGCAGGGCCGGCAGGTAGCTCTGGTAGGCCACCGAGAAGAACACCGAGAACACGCTGGAGACGACGGCGACGGCGAAGAGCTGGGCGAGGGTCAGCTTCCCGAAGGCATGGGCCAGCGGCACCGATCCGATCACCAGGAACAGCGCGAGGTCGCAGCCGATCATCAGCCGGCGCTTGGCCACCCGGTCCACGACGGCCCCGGCGGGCAGGGCCACCAGCAGGTACGCGCTCGTCTCAGCCGCCGCCAGCAGACCGACCTGGAACGCGGAGGCGTCCAGCAGTACGACGGCGACCAACGGCAGCGCGAGCACGGTGATCTGCGACCCCGTCTCGCTGACCGTCTGGCTCCCCCACAGCAGCAGGAAGTCACGATGACGCCGGACGGATGGGCGCGGTCCCTCGGCATCGGTCACCGGGCGGTCCTTTCACCCACATCGCCAAGCTCGGACAAGCGACACCGCGAACGCGAGGAGAAGGCAGCCTGCTGGTGGCTGTCCTCGGTGCGGTACGGCAGAAGCTACCCAGCCGTCGGCGTCGGGACGTCCGGCAGGGCGAGGTAGTCCGACCAGGAGATGTCGCGACCGACGAGGCGCGGCCGCTCGAACGGCCAGTCGGCGGCGATCCACTGGGGCACCAGCGCGTCGAGAGCCCGCTCGACCGTGCTGCCCACCAGCTCGTCCACCACCCACCAGGAGATGTCGGCCTCCGCGCCCGTTTTCTCCGGCGGGTCGATGTAGACGCAGCCGAGCAGAGCCGTCTCCGCCGTGTCGAACAGTGCGTAGTTGAACGACTGGTGGGCGGTGATCTCCTTCTCGTGCCGCAACAGGTCGGCCTGGTCGGCCTCGTAGGTCATGGTGGCCGCGGGCCAGCCCCAGGCCGGGCCGTAGATGCTCCACAGCCGCTCGCGCGAACCCATCACAGCCGGATAGTCGAGCGGGACGTCCGTCTCCCGGATCGGACGCAGGTGGTGATCACCGCCCGGCAGCGGTACCAGGAGGGGATGGACGAAGTCATCGGGTAGCCAGCTCACGCGGCCCGACCGTAGCAGCGCGCGGCCGGCCGGTCCCGGCGTTTTCCCGTCGGACCTCCGCACCGCGGCGACGCGGCGGCGCGGCGGCACGCGGCTCCGAGCGCCCCTCGACCGTCGACGCTCGTCACCCGGTGCCGCCGCACCCCCGGGAGCGACGATCGGGCGTCATGCCAGTCCGCCCGTCGCCCGCAGGTTCTGGCCCGTGATCCACGCGCCGCCCGGCCCCACGAGGAACGCGACGACGTCGGCCACGTCGGACGGTTGCCCCAGCCGGCCGAGGGGAGTCCTGCCGACGACGGCCTGGAGAGCCTCCGGCGGGTTGGTCCCCCGGAGCAGGTCGGTGTCGGTCGCGCCGGGAGAGACGGTGTTGACCGTGATGCCGCGCGGCCCGAGCTCCCGGGCGGCGACCGCGGTCAGTTGCTCGATCGCGCCCTTGCTGGCGGCGTACGGCCCGATGCCCGGCACGGGCCGTACGGTGTTCATGGTGGAGATGTTCACGATCCGCCCGCCGTCGCGCATCCGCCTGGCCGCGTAACGCATCGTCAGGAAGACCGACCTGGTGTTGGCTGCCATCACGCCGTCGAACACCTCCGCCTCCGTCTCTGCGAGGGGAGCCGGGGTGAAGGACGTCGCCGCGTTGTTGACCAGGACGTCCACGCTGCCGAGATGGGCCTCGGCGGACTCCATCAGCCGCTCGGCCGCATCCGGTTCCCTCAGGTCGAGCCGCATCGCCCGCACCTTGCCGCCGTTCGCCCGGACGGTGCGGACGACGTCGTCGGCGGCTTCGTCGGCGGCGGAGTAGTTGAAGACCACGTCCGCTCCGTCGCGGCACAGGCGTTCGACGATGGCCCGGCCGATCCCCCGGGAGCCGCCCGTGACCACGGCAGTCCTGTCTTCGAGCACGGTTCCTCCATGTCGGAGAGATGATCACATCGGATGTCGAACCTACCGATGCGATGCGCCCGAGGGAGGGCTTCCGCTCGTGCGGGACGAACGGCAGCCGCACCCCGCGGGCCGGCCGACCGCGATCGTCCTCGACGGCCTTTCCCTGGCGTGTCCCGCACCCGGACTTGGCGTCCGGAGGGTTTTACGTATAACCTCTCCCGTCAATCGCCCGTCCCGGAAGGTGCCGATGACACGCATCGCCCTGGTCTCCCTCGTCGTCGACGACTACGACGAGGCGATCCGCTTCTACACCGAGGCCCTCGGCTTCCGCCTCGCCGAGGACGCCCCCCGGCCCGACGGGTCCCGCTGGGTCGTCGTCGAGCCCGGCGGCCCGGAGCAGGGCACCGCCCTGCTGCTGGCCCGCGCCAAGGGTGACGCCCAGCGTGCCCGGGTCGGTGACCAGACGGGCGGACGGGTCGGGTTCTTCCTCCACACCCACGACTTCGCCCGCGACCACGCCCGCATGACGGCGGCGGGCGTGACCTTCCTGGAGGAGCCCCGGCACGAGGCCTACGGCAGCGTCGCCGTCTTCCAGGACCTGTACGGCAACCGCTGGGACCTGCTCCAGCCCGCCGCCCCCTGATCCGTCCCCGCTCCACGGACCGCACCCGCGTCTCCCGCCCCCCGTTCGCACCATCCAACCGCCGAGGTACCGCCGCACATGTCATCTACGCGCATAGACACCGAGACCCTCCGCCGCCTCCCCAAGGCGGTCCTGCACGACCACCTCGACGGCGGCCTGCGCCCGGCGACCGTCGTGGAGCTGGCCGGGAGCGTCGGCCACACCCTGCCCACCACCGACCCCGACGAGCTGGCCGCCTGGTACTACGAGGCCGCCAACTCCGGGGACCTGGTGCGCTACATCGCCACCTTCGAGCACACCCTCGCCGTGATGCAGAACCGCGAGGGGCTGCTGCGCACCACCGAGGAGTACGTCCTCGACCTCGCCGCCGACGGGGTCGTCTACGGCGAGGTCCGCTACGCCCCCGAGCTGATGACCAACGGCGGACTGACCCTCGCCGAGGTCGTCGAGACCGTCCAGGAGGGGCTGGCGGCCGGCATGGCCAAGGCGGCCGCGGCGGGCACCCCGGTCCGGGTCGGCACCCTGCTGTGCGGGATGCGGATGTTCGACCGGGTCCGCGAGGCCGCCGACCTCGCGGTCGCCTTCCGCGACGCCGGCGTCGTGGGCTTCGACATCGCCGGCGCCGAGGACGGCTTCCCGCCCGCCGACCACCTCGACGCCTTCGAGCACCTGCGCCGCGAGAACGTGCCGTTCACCATCCACGCCGGCGAGGCGCACGGACTGCCCAGCATCCATCAGGCCCTCCAGGTCTGCGGCGCCCAGCGCATCGGCCACGGCGTGCGCATCACCGACGACATCCCCGACCTCGCCGCGGGCAAGCTCGGCCGGCTCGCCGCCTGGGTGCGCGACCGCCGCGTCGCCCTGGAGATGTGCCCCACCTCCAACCTCCAGACCGGCGCCGCCACCTCGATCGCCGAGCACCCGATCACGGCGCTCAAGGACCTCGGCTTCCGCGTCACCCTCAACACGGACAACCGACTCGTCTCGGGCACGACGATGACACGCGAGATGTCCCTCCTGGTCGAGCAGGCGGGCTGGGGCATCGACGACCTGCGCACGGTCACCGTGAACGCCCTCAAGAGCGCCTTCGCCCCGTTCGACGAGCGCAAGGCGCTCATCGAGGACGTCGTGCTGCCGGGCTACGCGTCCGCGCTCTGAACGAGTCCGCGCACATAGGCGGCCTGTCCGACGTGCTGGAGATCGTCGGACAGGACGCTGACCAGCCGCACGGCGAGCGTGACCGGCGGGTCCCAGTTGTCGTCGACGACCCGCTCCAGGTCCTTGGCGGACAGGGAGCGCAGGGCCGTGAGCGTCTGCTCGTGGACGGCGTCGTAGTAGCCGGTCAGCAGGTCGCCCGAGTCGACCCGCACCTTCGCCACCTCGGTGGATTCGTGGCCGTAGCCCGTGTCGCGGCGGGGCAGGCCGAGGCCGAAGCGCTGCTCCCACTCCCCGGTGAGCCACACCTGGTCGAGCCCGAAGGCGCCGGCGACGTGGTCGTCCTGGACGCGGGTGAGGTGCCAGACCAGCCAGGCGACCGAGTTGGCGTCGGGGGCGGGGCGGGCGTTCAGGCCGTCGGGGTCCAGGCCCTCGATGGCGGCGTGGACTTCTTCCTGGATGCGGCCGTAGCCCTCGATGAGGATGTCCTTCGCATGCATACGTCCACCATCGCGCAGTCGGCGCCCCGGCGCTCCCCGTTCACGCGTTCCCCTTCTCCCTCTCCAGCAGACCCATCAGCGCCCGCGCGGCCGGACTGGTGGCCTGCGCGGGCGGCAGCAGCGCGATGGTCTCGTACTCCGTGCCTTCGGCGTCCTTGAGGGGCAGCGAGGTGAGGGCGGCCCGCTTGTGGCGGAAGTGGCGCGGGACCACCGCGATGCCGAGGTTCTCGTCGATCAGGTCGAGCAGCCCGTGCACGTCGTTCACCTCCAGCGGCACGGTCCGCCGCACGCCCGCCGCGGCGAAGACGGCGTCGGTGACGCGGCGCGGACCCCAGTCCGGGTGGAAGTCGACGAAGACCTCGTCGGCGAGGTCGTGCGGGGTCAGCACCGCGCCGTCCGCCACCAGCCGGTGGTCCGGATGGCACAGCACCGTCATCGCCTCGCCGGCCAGCGACACCGAGCGCAGCTGGTCGGTGTCCTCCTGGGTGCGGTAGGCGAAGGCCAGGTCGAGCCGGCCCGCCGCGACCTCCTCCGCCAGCTCCCCGGAGCCCGCCTGCCGCAGCCGGATCTCCACGTCCGGGTGGCGCCGCCGGAAAGCGGCCAGCAGCCCGGCCACCGGCACCCCGGCGATGCACTGCTCGGCGCCCAGTGACAGCGTCCCGCGCAGCACCCCCTGCACCGCGGCGACCGCCTCGTGCGCCGACCGCACCTGGGCGAGGATCCGCCGGGCCTCGTCCAGCAGCGCCCGCCCGGCCTCCGTCAGGGTCACCCGGCGGGTCGTGCGCACGAACAGCGGCGCCCGCAGCTCCCGCTCCAGCGCCCGGATGGACGCCGACAGGCCGGACTGGGACACCAGCAGCCGCTCCGCCGCCCGGGTGAAGTGCTGGTCCTCGGCGACCGCGACGAAATGCTGGAGATGACGTAGTTCCACGATTGAGAAGCCTAACCGCGCAATCCCATCGGATTCTTCTGTTGGACCACTGCACGCAGGTCAGGCCAGAGTGGAGGACGGTTCCACCCAAGCCCCGTACCTCGGGGGCCAACCCCTCTGGAGTCGCGTTGTACACCGCACACCCCGACCGCTACGCGGAGATGCCCTACCGGCGCACCGGACGCAGCGGCCTGAAGCTCCCCGCGCTCTCGCTCGGCCTGTGGCACAACTTCGGCCCGGACCGTCCCGTCGAGACCCAGCGCGCCATCCTGCGCCGCGCCTTCGACCTGGGCGTCAACCACTTCGACCTCGCCAACAACTACGGCCCGCCCCCCGGCTCGGCCGAGTCCGCGCTCGGTGCGGCCCTCAAGGCCGACTTCGCGCCGTACCGCGACGAGCTGGTCATCTCGACCAAGGCCGGCTACCTGATGTGGCCCGGACCGTACGGCGAGTGGGGCTCGCGCAAGTACCTGCTGTCGTCCCTGGACCAGAGCCTGTCCCGGATGGGCCTGGACCACGTCGACGTCTTCTACTCGCACCGCCCGGACCCCGAGACTCCGCTGGAGGAGACGATGGGGGCCCTGCACACCGCGGTGCAGCAGGGCAAGGCGCTGTACGTCGGCGTCTCCAACTACTCGCCGGAGCAGACCCGCGAGGCGGCCCGCATCCTCGCCGAGCTGGGCACCCCGCTGCTGATCCACCAGCCGCGCTACTCCATGCTCGACCGCCGCCCCGAGACCAGCGGCCTGCTGGACACCCTGGACGAGCTGGAGGTCGGCTCCATCGCCTACTCCCCGCTGGAGCAGGGCCTGCTCACCGGCCGCTACCTCAACGGCATCCCGGAGGACTCCCGGGCCGCGAGCGACAGCCCCTTCCTCAACTCCGACGCGGTCACCGAGGAGCTGGTCGGCCGGCTGCGCGCCCTGAACGAGATCGCCGCGTCCCGCGGCCAGTCACTGGCACAGACGGCCCTGGCCTGGGTGCTGCGGCAGGGCAGGGTGACCTCCGCCCTGGTGGGCGCCAGCAGCCCGCGGCAGCTGGAGGACAGCGTCGCGGCCATCGGCAACCTGGATTTCGACGCCGACGAACTGGCCCGTATCGACAAGATCGTCAAGGGCTAGCAGGACGCGCGGACGGCAGTGCGGGCCCGGGCCCGGAGCGAGCGACACCTGCTCCGGACCCGGGCCCGCGCGTGCCGCCGGGCGGTTCAGGCTCCGGCGGGCACCCGGTCGAGGAAGCCGTAGACGTCCCGGATACGGCCCTCCTCGTCCAGCGTGACCACGTCGGACCCGGCCACGGGCGCCGAGCCGTCGGCCTCGTTCACCAGCTCCCAGGAGAAGCGTGCCGTGTCGTGGTGCCCGTCCACCACTCCCGACAGGCGGAAGACGAAGCCGGGGAACTGCTCGTGCACCGCCGTGATCACGGCCGCGATCTGCTCGTGGCCGCGGGCGTCGGCCAGCGGGTCGGTGTAGCCGCCGTCATTGGTCCAGGCCGCGGCGACCGCCTTGGCCCGCGCGTCGGGCGCGGCGTTCCAGGCCTCGAAGTAACGGGCGACGGCGTTCTCGAAGCGGCGCGTGGGTGCGGACATGGCGATCAGCCTCCGTCGAGGGGATGTGTGCTGGTCAGGGGCCGGGTTCCGGTCCCGGCGACCCGGTACCGCAACCATGCCCGCACCCGTCGGCGCCGTCGATTACCCGCGGGGTCATGGCGCTCCGCCGCGAAGGGCGGCGCGGGGAGGCGATGCGCGGCGGGACCCGGCCGTCGCCACGGCGCAGCGTTTCGGCCATCAATCGTGGTGAATATGCCAGGAGACTGGCCGGAAATTCATGGTGACAGTGGTTCAGTCGTGAACATACTCACCACTAGGGCCTCTCACACCACGCGACAGCGCCCTCACGCACAGCACACGAGCCGCACGGACGTCATGCCGGACCGGCAGGCGGTTCGGTGACGGGGGAGGGTAGCAGTGCACGACGAGTTCTTGTGCCACGTCACCGCCTACGGAGTCTGCGACGGCCGGCGCATCGGCGTCCCGCTGGGCACCTACCGGGCGCCCACCCTCGCCCTGGCCCTGTGGTGGCTGCGGGACCGGGCGGCGTGGATCGCCGAACGGCTCGATCCGCAGCCCGAGACCCCCCACTTACCGCGCGGCGCCCTGACCCCCGTCGCCGACGACGCGCCCGACGTGCCGCGCATGCTGCGCATCTGGTGCGCCGACGACGTACAGCAGGATCTGGTCGCCGACGAGTTGGCCGCGGGGCATCTGGTGCGTATCGCGACCAGTGACGAGACCACCGAGTACGAGCTGATGGCCGAGTCCGTGGACGCGCTGCGCATGCAGCGGGCCGCCCCGCCCCTGGTCGTCCCCGTCGCCTGAACCCTCCGCGACGCCGCCCTCGCCGGATTTCAGCGCGGACCCCGGCCGGACCGTTCGCCCGTCCACCGCGCGAGCAGCGCGCCCAGGAACCCGGCGACCAGACCCCACAGCAGCGCGAGACCCACCGCGCCCCACAGGCGCGGCCGCAGGAACAACCGCCCGGACAGTCCGCCGCCCAGGTCGCCGATGCCGAGCACCGACAGCCCGTAGTGGGCGGAGATCCGTCCGACGAGGCCGATCATCAGCACCGTGAGCGCCAGGGCCACCGCCATGCGCACCCCCAGCAGCCAGGCCGGCGTCCGGACCGGCGAGCGGGACGCCATCAGGTACCCGGCCGCCAGGACCAGCACCGCCGCGGCCACCAGGAGCCACCACAGCCGCCCGTCGCGCTCGGTGAGCGTGCCCAGGTTCACGGTCGAGACGTCCGGCGTGCGCAGCACGTCGTCGAGCACCTGGGGCATCGGGAGTCCGAACGGCCCCTCGGCCCGCCCGTTCCAGGTCGCCCCCAGACCGATCGTGAGGGCGGGCCAGGCCAGGTTCGGCAGCCCGAGGAGCAGCACGGCGAAGGTGTCCGCCGGACGGTCCCGCGTCGCGGCGACGACCAGGGCGACGACGGCACCGAGGACGACGTACGCTAGGAGCAGCACGACCATCGCGTACGCGGCCGGACGCACCGACGCCCGCAGCCGCGCCGGCGCTTCGGGCAGCGGCGCGGAGCGCGAGACCAGCAGAGCGAGGACGAGTACCCCCGCCAGCCACAGCAGGCCGAAGAGGACGGTCAGCGGCACGTCCGTGGTGAAGCCGACCGTCGGGGTGACGTCGAAGAGGTCACCGAGGTCGCCCAGCAGGCCCTCCCCGAGGGAGACCTCGAAGGTCTGCCGCGCGGCGAACGCCGTCCCGAGCAGGGCGAGCAGCCACAGCACGGCGATCCGGCCCGCCCAGCCGGCCAGTTCCCCGGCGCCGGCGACGGTCCGGTGGCGCAGCGGCCGCAGAAAGCCCCGGGCGACGACCAGCGCACCGGTCAGGGTGACGGACAGCGGCATCACGGTCAGCCCCGCGTCGGTGGCCGCCAGATCGCCCGCGTCGCCGGACATCTCGAGCGCGCCGCCCACGGCGGTGACGACGGTCGCGACGACGACCCGCGGGAAGGCACCGTCGGGCAGGTCCGCGGCCCCGGCCGCCCACAGTCCGAGCGCGGCCACCAGCCCCATCGCGAGCAGCGCGGCGAGCACCGTGCCCAGGGCCTGCGCCCAGCCGTGACGGGCGACCGCCCGGCCGGAGGGCCCGGCAGAGCCCGGTGATCCGGGGGCGCCCGGCGGTCGCGGAGGGCCGGGTGGTCGGGGCGGGACGGGCGGGTCCGGTGGGTTGTGCGAACTCACGCTGACACGCTATGCAGCCGCCGAGGAGCACGCCCGCCGGAAGGGCCGTCCGCGCGCCGGACGGCAAGACGGCTCGCGGCGGGACGGTTCACGGCGGGACGGCTCGCGGCGGGACGGCACGGCGCGACGGCTCGCAGCAGGTCCGGCTGCCGCTCAGCCCTGGCGTACGACCAGCGCGTAGTCGCCGAGGCCCAGCAGGCGGTCGGCCGGAAGCTCCCCGCGCGTGGTGAACAGCGCGAGGAGGCGAGCCGTCCGGGGGTCGAACGCGACGTCCAGCACCGTGCCGTGCCCGGTGCCCGTGTCGAAGAGGATCCGGTGGCCCAGCAGCTCGTGGTGGGCGGGCTCCGCATCGGGGACGGTGACGGACCGGACGCGGACGGCGCCGGGCCCGACGGTGTGCACCGCGTCCCACGGCAGTGCCTTCTCCCGGCCGAACCGGCCGTCGCGGAACCGGACATGACTGACCGATCCGGACACGACGTCGACGGTCAGGGACGTCACGGTGCCGAGCGGCCCGGCCCCGTCCGGCGGAAGTACGGGCAGCCCGCGCACCTCGGTGAACAGCATCACGGCAGCGAGCCCCTCCAGTGGCCGGGCACTCCGCCGACCAGGGCGGTGAAGCCGTTCAGGTCGTCCGCGACGTGCCGGACGGCGTCCTCGGGCAGGACCAGCGCCCGGCCGCTGACCGTGAGCGTCTGCCCGCGCGGCACGTACACCCGCCGCCGGTGCCGGGAGGGACCCGGCACGAAGTGCCTGTTCGCCGCGACCCGGAAGCCGAGCACCCGTCCACCGGTGCCGCCCTCCACCACGACGTCGAGCACCGTGCCGACCTCCGCGCCCGCCTCGGTCAGCACCCTGGCCCCCAGCAGCCGGGCCCGCAGGTTCTGCTGGTCCGCCGTCATCACCGCCGCGTTGACCAGACCGCGCCGGTCCCGGATCATCACCGCGTCATGACCGAGCGCGTACACCGCCGACCACGGCAGCCCCTCTCTGAGCGGGCCGGAGAGCAGGCCCCGCCCGGTCAGGGTGAAACCGGTGATCCGGCCCGCGGACGCGTCGCATACGGTGTCCTTGACGTGGGCGACGGCATCGCCGCCGAGGGTGACCACCGGCCGGGTGGTGAGGCTTCGTGCGGCCATCAGTTCGTTCATCGCACACCCTTCCCCGATCCCGATCGCACACCCTTCTCGCTCCTCCGGGTTCCCCGCGGCACTGTGACGATGCCCGCACCGCGAGGAGACGGGGACTGCGACGCGCGGTTCGGGGTAGGGGGCAGATGCAGCAGCGTCCGGCGAGTCCGGCTTCGAGAGAGAAACGCATGACCGACTACCTGGACGGGGCAGTGATACCGACTGGTTTCGACGTACCCGTTGAACCGCTGAGGCGGGCGGCGCACTACTCCGGCGAGCCGGGATGCATAGCGCGGGCGCGGGCCTTCGCCTCGCTCTTCCTCGACCAGCTGAGGACCGAGTGGTGCTCCACGATCGGTCCACGCGCCGACGGCGCGGTGCTCCTGGTGGTGAGCGAGCTGGTCACCAACGCCGACCGGCACAGCATGGGGCCGTACATCCTGGAGCTGGAGGGCACCGGCACCTCGGTGGCGGTGACCGTCTACGACAGCAGCGGCGCCGTACCGGAGCGCTTCCCCCGGGACCCCGAGCGCATCGGCCGGCACGGCCTCGAGATCGTGCACGCCCTGGTCGAGACGGTCGTCGTGGAGCGCGTCCCGGTCGGCAAGCGCGTACGCGCCGTGGTGCCCCTCACCGAGGAGTGAAGGGCACCGTCGTCACCGCGGGGCCGGGGCTCAGGCGCAGCCCAGCTCGCCCAGCATGCCCTCGCGCAGCCGGGTGATGATCCGCTTGATCAGCCGGGACACGTGCATCTGGGAGCAGCCCAGCCGCTCACCGATCTCCGCCTGCGTGGCCTCCTCGACGAACCGCAGGTGGATGATCTGACGGTCGCGCTCGCTCAGCTCGGCCATCAGCGGGGCCAGCGAGTGGAAGTCCTCCACCAGCCGCAGCCCGTCCTCCTCCATGCCGATGAAGTCGGCCAGGACGGACTCGCCGCCCTCGGGTCCGTCGCCGGTGAGGGCGGCGTCCAGCGAGGAGGAGTTGTAGCCGTTGGCCGCGATCTGGCCCTCGACCACCTCGCTCTCGCTGATGTTCATCAGCGTGGCCAGCTCGGCGACGGTCGGCTCGCGGTCCAGCCGGGAGGAGAGCTCCTCGCGGGCCCTGGCCAGCTCCACACGCAGTTCCTGGAGCCGTCGCGGCACGTGCACCGCCCAGGTGGTGTCCCGGAAGAAGCGCTTGATCTCACCGACGATGTAGGGGAGCGCGAAGGACGTGAACTCGACCTCGCGGGACAGCTCGAAGCGGTCGATGGCCTTGATCAGGCCGATCATGCCGGTCTGGACGATGTCCTCCATGTCGTCCCCGCGACCGCGGAAGCGGCCCGCGGCGAAGCGCACGAGCGACATGTTCATCTCGATCAGCGTGTTGCGCGCGTACTGGTACTCGTGCGTGCCCTCTTCGAGCTCCGTCAGACGCCGGAAGAACTGGCGGGACAGCTGTCGCGCGTCGCGGGGAGCCACGGTGCGGGGGTCCACCTGTCCCAGTGGCGATCCCTCACCCGTCCCGCTCCCGGCGGTCTTCTCGACGACCTGCGCTTCCGGCCGGACCACGGCGGTCTCCATTACCTCTCCCACGAAAGTCACGGTTGGACGTCTCCCTAGGCTGATTCCCGCTTGCGGGTACCCGGGTCGCGGCAACTCATGCCACCCGATTTCACGGGAGGCGCGATGTGCGTGCCGCGGCGTCTTCGCGGGGCGCTGCGTACCTGTCCAGGGTAGTCCTGCGGGAGGTGGCCGGCACCCCGCGGTCCCGCCTCGATTTCCCTGAGGGCGGAACGCCGCCCCCTTCCGTGATCCGGCCGGGACCCTAGGCTGAGGAGGTGACCAGCCACGTGCCGAACGAAGCCCGCGTCATTCCGCTGCGCCCGCAGGCCGCGCGCCCCGGGACCCGTCCCGCCGGCCCGCCGGTCCCCCCGGAGCGGCGGCCGCCCACCGTGCGCGAGCCCCTGTGGCGCGACCTGATCGGGGACGTACTGCGGCGTGAACGCCTCGGACAGGAGCGCACGCTGAAGGAGGTCGCGGAGGCCGCCCGGATCTCCATGCCCTACCTGTCGGAGGTGGAGCGCGGCCGCAAGGAGGCGTCCTCGGAGGTTCTGGCCGCCGCCGCCGGCGCCCTCGGACTCGGCCTCGCGGACCTGCTGTCCCGCGCGCAGGGCGAGCTGATCCGTATCGCCTCCCGGCACACCGGTGCGGGACAGGCGGCGAGGACCGGCCGGGGGCCGTCCGGCGCGCGCTTCGACGGAATGTGCCTGGCCGCCTGAACAGACGCACGGGTCGGCGCCCGCCTCGCACGGGTCGGCGCCCGCCTCGCACGGGCCGGCGCCCCGCCCGCCCGGGCCGGCGCCCTGCCCCGGGCGGGGCGCCGGCCCGGCCGCTCAGACCCGCGCCAGCCGCCGGGCGAGCACCTCGTCGGCCAGCCCGTACGCCACCGCCTCCTGGGCGGTGAACACCTTGTCGCGGTCCATGTCCGCGCGCAGGGCCGCGACGTCGTGGTGCGTGTGGCGGGCCAGCACCTCCTCCACCTGGGAGCGGATCCTGACCATCTCCTTGGCCTGGAGCGCCAGGTCGGAGACCGTGCCCTGCCGCCCACCGCTGGCCGGCTGCCCCAGCAGGACACGCGCGTGTTCCAGGACGAACCGCCGCCCCGGGTCGCCGGCCGCCAGCAGCACGGCGGCCGTGGACGCCGCCTGCCCGACACAGAACGTCGAGATCGGCGCCTGCACGAAGGTCATCGTGTCGTAGATCGCCATCAGCGAGGTGAACGAGCCGCCGGGGGAGTTGATGTAGACGGCGATCTCGCTCTCCGGGGCCGACGACTCCAGGTGCAGGAGCTGGGCGATCACGACATTGGCCACGCCGTCGTCGATCTCGGTCCCCAGGAAGATGATCCGCTCCGACAGCAGCCGGCTGAACACGTCGTAGGACCGCTCGCCCTGCGGGGTCCGCTCGACGACGTTCGGAATCGTGTAGCTCCCCATGTCACAGCCCCATCCGTCGCTTGGTGGCGGCCGGGCGCACATCCGTGAGGGACTGCACGACGTGGTCCACCATTCCGTACTCCCTGGCCTCCTCGGCCGTGAACCAGCGGTCGCGGTCCCCGTCCCGGGAGATGGTCTCCGGGCTCTGCCCGGTGTGCTCGGCGGTGATCCGCTCGATGGTCCGCTTGGTGAAGTCCAGGTTGTCCGCCTGGATCTCGATGTCGGCGGTGGTGCCGCCGATGCCCGCCGACGGCTGGTGCATCATGATCCGCGCGTTCGGCAGGGCGTAGCGCTTGCCCGCCGTGCCGACGCTCAGCAGGAACTGGCCCATGCTGGCCGCGAACCCCATCGCGAGCGTGGAGACGTCGTTCGGGATCAGCCGCATCGTGTCGTAGATGGCGAGCCCCGCGTGCACGGAGCCGCCGGGGCTGTTGATGTACAGGCTGATCTCGGTGCGCGGGTCCTGTGCGGACAGGATGAGCAGCTGGGCGCAGACCCGGTTCGCGGAGACCTCGTCGACCTGCGTGCCCAGCAGCACGATCCGCTGGTCGAGCAGCTGCTCGGCGAGCCGGTCGTCGAACCGGGTGGCGGGGGTGTCGCCCTCCTCTGCCCTGGGCAGTGCGGCCGGGCCGGAGATGAGTGGGGACATCGGCGCTCCTTGTCGAGTGGTGTCGGGGGTGTCGAGTCGTGGCGGGTGGTGCGGCCGGCGACCGTGGTGCGCGGCCGAACGCTCCGCGCTCTCCCACTCTCGGTCCGTCGCGGCCCCCACCGGGCATTTCTCTGCCCGCGGCAGATTCGCCATCGGCAGAGCGATGAGTTCGGCGGCCCGCGCCGGTCGACAGAGGTGACCGTGTGTTCCGCCCCCAGGAGGCAGTCATGAGCAGCGACGGATTCACCACGTGCCTGTGGTTCGACGGCGAGGCCGAGGACGCCGCGCACTTCTACGTCTCGGTCTTCAAGAACTCCGGGATCGGCGCCGTCACCCGCTACCCCGAGGGAGCGCACCAGCCCGCCGGCACCGTGCTCACCGTCGAGTTCACGGCCAACGGCCAGAAGTTCGTGGGGCTCAACGGCGGCCCGGAGTTCCGGTTCAACGAGGCGATCTCCTTCCAGATCACCTGTGACGACCAGGACGAGGTCGACCACTACTGGACCAGGCTCACGGAGGGCGGTGGCGAGGAGGGACCCTGCGGCTGGCTCAAGGACCGGTTCGGGGTGTCCTGGCAGGTCGTCCCGCGCAGGCTCGAAGAGATGTTCCGCGACCCCGATCCCGCCAGGGCGGGACGCGCCAACAAGGCCATGATGTCCATGCGCAAGCTCGACATCGCCGCGCTGGAGCGGGCCTACGCGGGGGAGTGACCCCGCGGCGGGCCGGCCGCCGGCGCGCGGAGCGCGGACGCGGTGGCTAGCGTGAAGAAGCGGACCGGTCCCCCCTCGCATCCCACCCTCGTCCGTCCGTACAGGAGGCGGCAGCCATGGCCGTGCGACCCGAAGGGGCCCCTTGCTGGGCCGACGCGATGTTCACCGACGTGGAGGGAGCCAAGACCTTCTACGGTGCCGTCCTCGGCTGGACCTTCGGCGAGACGTCGTCGGAGTTCGGCAACTACACGCAGTGCTACGCGGAAGGCAAGGCGGTGGCCGCCGTGGTCCCGCCCCCGCCCGGCCGCGAGGAGCGGTCCCAGTGGTGCCTCTACCTCGCCTCCCCGGACGCGGCGGCGACCGCCGGCCGGATCCGCGGGGCCGGCGGCGAGCTGCTCCTCGAACCGATGCGGGTCGGCGACTTCGGCACCATGTGCCTGGCGCGGGATCCCGGCGGCGTCGTCTTCGGCGTCTGGCAGGGCGACGCGCACGAGGGCTTCGAGGCGACGGCCGTGCCCGGCGCGTACTGCTGGGCCGAGGTCTTCACCCGCGAGCCCGCCACCTCGGACGCCTTCTTCCCGGCCGTCTTCCCCTACCGGGCTCGGCAGATGGAGGACGACCAGGTGGACTTCCGCCTCTTCGACCTCGGCGGCGACCCCGTCCTGGGCCGCATGGCCATGACGGAGGACTTCCCGCCCGAGGTACCGCCCTACATCAACGTCTACTTCACCGTCGGTGACTGCGACGAGGCCGTGGCCCGCGCCACCGGGCTCGGCGGCATCCTGCGGTTCGGCCCGGTCACGACCCCGTTCGGCCGGTTCGCCGCACTGAGCGACCCGCAGGGCGCGAGCTTCTCGGTGATCGACACCACGACGACCGAAGGGGAGATGCCGAAGGTCACGGACGTCTCCTGAGCCCGGTCCCGGGGCCCCGCCGGACCATGACATGATCGAGCGCATGCGTGAACGTGCAGTGGCCGCGTGCGACGGGGCTTCGAAGGGAAACCCGGGTCCGGCCGGCTGGGCCTGGGTGCTCGCCGACGCGTCGGAGACCCCGGTGCGCTGGGAGGCCGGTCCGCTCGGCAGGGCCACCAACAACATCGCGGAACTGACGGCGCTGGAGCGCCTGCTGGCGTCGACCGACCCCGAGGTGCCGCTCGAGGTCCGCATGGACTCGCAGTACGCCATGAAGGCCGTCACCACCTGGCTGCCCGGCTGGAAGCGCAACGGCTGGAAGACGGCCGCCGGCAAACCGGTCGCCAACCAGGAGCTGGTCGTGCGCATCGACGAGCTGCTCGAAGGACGCTCGGTCGAGTTCCGCTACGTACCCGCCCACCAGGTGGACGGCGACCGGCTCAACGACTTCGCCGACCGCGCCGCCAGCCAGGCGGCCGTCGTCCAGGAGCCCGCGGGCAGCGGTCTCGGCTCGCCGGAGCCGCCGCCCGCACCGGACGTCCCGGCGGCCCGCAGGGCCCCGCGCCGCGGGGCGGGCGCGGCCCGCAAGGGCGGCTCCTCCGCGCGCACCATCAAGGCGAAGTTCGCCGGACGCTGCCTGTGCGGCCGCTCCTACGGGGCCGGCGAGCCGATCGCCAAGAACGACCAGGGCTGGGGCCACCCGGAGTGCCGCACGGCGGCCGCCGGGTAACGCGCGCCGACCCACGGCCGCGTGGCACCGGCCCCGTGCCTCCCCCTTGTTACTCTGCGGTCCCGAATGACCGTGATGAGTGCATACCAGGGGTGTGTGTGAAGGTCGCCTGCGTCGGCGGTGGGCCCGCCGGACTGTATCTGTCGATCCTGCTGAAGCGGCAGGACCCGTCCCACGACGTCACCGTCCACGAACGCGACCCGGAGGGCTCCACCTACGGCTGGGGCGTCACCTACTGGCGCGGGCTGCTCGACCGGCTGCACGAGCACGACCCGGTCTCCGCACGCGCCGTCGAGGAGCACTCGGTGCGCTGGCGCGACGGCGTCGCCCACGTGGGCGACCGGGCCACCCGGCACCAGGGCGACGAGGGCTTCGGCATCGGCCGCCACCGGCTCCTCGCGATCCTCGCGGCACGCGCCCGCGACCTGGGCGTACGCCTGGAGTTCGAGAGCCCGGTCACCGGTGCCGCGCCGCCCGCCGCCGACCTCGTGGTGGCGGCCGACGGCGCGGGCAGCGCCCTGCGCACCCATCACGCCGACCACTTCGGCACCGGGATCACCGGCGGCCGCAACCACTACGTGTGGCTCGGCACCACCAAGGCCTTCGACGCTTTCACCTTCGCCTTCGTCGAGACCGACCACGGCTGGATCTGGGCGTACGGCTACGGCTACGGCCCCGAAGGCAGCACCTGCGTCGTCGAGTGCGCCCCCGCCACCTGGACCGGCCTGGGCCTGGACCGGGCCGGCGAGGCCGAGGCGCTGGTCCTGCTGGAGAAGCTCTTCGCGGACGTGCTGGACGGGCACCCGCTCACCGCCCGGCCGTCCGGCCGGGCCGGGACCGCGTGGCCCGTCTTCCGCACCGTCACCAACCGCACCTGGTCCCGGGGCAACCTCGTGCTGCTCGGCGACGCCGCGCACACCACGCACTACTCCATCGGCGCCGGCACCACGCTCGCCCTGGAGGACGCCATGACGCTGTCCGCGGCGCTGCGCGAGCGGGCCGCTCTGCCGGACGCCCTCGCGCACTACGAACGCGAACGCCGGGCCGCCCTGCTCCCGGTGCAGAGCGCGGCCCGGCTCAGCGCCCAGTGGTACGAGAACCTGCCCCGCTACGTCCACCTGCCGCCCGACGAGATGTTCGCCCTGCTCGGCCAGCGCCACTCGCCGCTGCTGCCGTACCTCCCGCCCCGCCTGTACTACCGGCTCGACCGGGCGGCCGGCCGGCTGGAGACGCTGCGCCGGGTCAAGCGCCGGCTGGGCCCGAGGATCGCGCGCACGGTGCAGGCACGCAGGCTCGCCACCGCCGGCGGGCCGGACCGCCCCGGGCGTCCCGACGCGGTGTCCGCGCACCGCGGATGACAGACTGACGCCATGGACGAGCGTACTTTCGGCAGGTCGGATCAGCACGCGTCGGTCGTCGGCCTCGGCACCTGGCAACTGGGCGCCGACTGGGGCGACGTGGACGACAAGGAGGCCCTCGCGGTACTGGAGGCGGCGGCCGAATCGGGGGTGACCTTCTTCGACACGGCCGACGTCTACGGCGACGGCCGCAGCGAGCAGACCATCGCGACCTTCCTCGCGAGCAGGCCCGACCTGCACGTGCTCATCGCCACCAAGATGGGCCGCCGGGTGGAGCAGATCCCGCAGAACTACGTGCTGGACAACTTCCGGGAGTGGAACGACCGTTCCCGCCGCAACCTCGGCGTCGACCGCCTCGACCTCGTGCAGCTGCACTGCCCGCCGACGCCCGTCTACTCCAGCGACGAGGTGTTCGACGCCCTGGACACCCTCGTCGAGGAGGAGCGCGTCGCCGCGTACGGCGTCAGCGTCGAGACCTGCGCCGAGGCGCTCACCGCCATCGCCCGGCCGAACGTGGCCAGCGTCCAGATCATCCTCAACCCGTTCCGGATGAAGCCGCTGCGCGAGGTCCTGCCCGCGGCCCGGGAGGCGGGCGTCGGCATCATCGCCCGGGTGCCGCTGGCCTCCGGCCTGCTGTCGGGCAAGTACACCAGGGACACGGTCTTCGCGGCCAACGACCACCGGAACTACAACCGGCACGGCGAGGCCTTCGACCAGGGGGAGACCTTCTCCGGTGTCGACTTCGCCACCGGGGTGGAGGCCGCCGCCGAGTTCGCGGCGCTCGCGCCCGAGGGGTACGCCCCGGCCCAGCTGGCGCTGCGCTGGATCATCCAGCAGCCCGGTGTGACCAGTGTGATCCCGGGCGCCCGCTCGCCCGAGCAGGCCCGCGCCAACACGGACGCCGCCCGGCTGCCGGAGCTGTCCGAGGACACCCTGGCCGCGGTCCGGGACCTCTACGACCGCCGCATCAAGGACCAGGTCGAGGGCCGCTGGTAGGCGTCCGCGACGCGCCGGACGGCCTCACGGCACCAGGAGCAACTGCCGTTCGCGCTCCTGGTCGCCGGAGGCCGCTCCGTCGTCGCGCGCGGTGAAGGCACCGGACAGGGTCCGGGCCGCCGCCTCCACCGCCTGGGGGGTGCCCTGGACAGTGACGGTCACCGCGGTGGACAGCGTTCCGCCCGCCGCCGGGTCCGACGCCGCTCGCGGGGCGTCCGGGGAGTCGAAGGTCGCGGTGCGCACCGTCGCCCCCTCGTCCGCGGGGAGGTCGCCGGGAGCCCCGAAGACGCCCTCCAGTGCGCGGACGATCGCCCGCGCGTCCTCGATACCGCCGCCGTCGAACGTCACGGTGAGCTGTGTGTCGGACATCCTTCGCCTTCCTTGCCGCGCCTCGGTCGTTCCCGGCTCGTGTAACCGTGTCCGGATCACCCAAACCGGACGTCGCCGTACCGGAGCGGCGGCTGAGGACGGGGATCGCGGGGAAGGGGGAAGGGAACGCAGGCGACCGGCAACGGAGGAACACGTGACGCACTCGGACTCGGAACCGGCCGAAGAGGGGCAGGTCCCGCGCAGGGGCCGCAACGAGACCGAGGAGGAGCGCGCCGACCGGATGTGGACGGAGCTGATCCAGGAGGTCCGCGTCGCGCAGATGGGCGTCCAGATCCTGTTCGGCTTCCTGCTCACCGTGGTGTTCCAGCCGAAGTACGAGAAACTCTCGGACGTCGACCAGACCATCTACCTGATCACCGTGGTCCTCGGGGCCGTCACGACCGGCGCCCTGATCGGACCGGTCTCGCTGCACCGCCTCGTCTCCGGCCGGCGCGTGAAACCCCAGGCGGTGCGGTGGGCGTCCCGGCTGACCATGCTGGGCCTCGTCCTGCTGCTCGCCACGACGGGTTGCTCGCTCCTGCTGATCCTGCGCGTCGCGACCCACGACGGCTTCGTGCCCTACCTCGTCACCGGCGTGGTGCTCTGGTACCTGCTGTGCTGGTTCGGGCTCCCCCTGTGGACCCGGCACCGTCACACCACACGCTGAAGCCGGGCGGCCGGTCGTCCCTCAGCCCTCGGCGGTCAGCCCGGCGAGGAAGTCGTCGACGCACACCTCTTCCTCCCCGGGCCGGACCACCGCGTGCGTGTCCCGCAGGAAGGACTCCACGGCCGAAGCCCACACGAACACCACCGCGCGGTGGCGGTCCCCGTCGGCCCGGTCGTTGCCGAGCAGCTCGATGCGCAGCTCGTCCCACACGCCCCGCGACTCGGGACGCAGCCGCACGTCGCCGACGCCGACCGGGCGGGTCAGTCCCTCGCCGACCATCTCCCGGTCCAGCGCCCACTCGGCGAGCACCCGGCCGTCGTGGCTGAAGACCACGGAGAGGGCGAACGGGTCCGCCGCGTCGTACCGGAAGTGGGCGAGGACGGGGAACCGGTCGGCGGCCTCGCCCGCCTGGAGCTGCACGACCAGGGTCTTGTGCACGACGGTGTTCACGAGGGCCTCCAGGGGGACGGACGTAAAGCCCTCTAGTACCCGCTCCACGGGCAAGATGCTCGGTCGTTCGAGTGATGCGTCCAGGTCATCTCTCAGTCCCGGCCGAAGGCCTCCCGCAGCGCGGGCAGCAGGGTCTTCTCCGACCAGTCGAGGAAGGCGTGCTGCGTCTCGCCGCCGATCTGCACCAGCGCGACCTCGGTGAACCCGGCCTCGACGTACGGCCGCACGGCGTCCACGAAGGCGTCCGGGTCGTCGCCGCAGGGGATGGACCCGGCGACGTCGTCGGGCCTCACGAACTGGGTGGCCGCCTCGAAGGAGTCCGGGTGGGGCAGTTCGGAGTTGACCTTCCAGCCGCTGCCGAACCAGCGGAACTGGGAGTGGGCGCGTTCGATCGCCGCGTCCCGGTCGGGGTCGTAGCACACGGGCAGCTGACCCACGCGCGCCTTGCCGGTGCCGCCGTGCCGGTCGAAGGACTCCAGCAGCTCCGCCTTGGGTTCGGTGGCGATCACCAGGTCGGCGAACTCGCCCGCCAGCTTGCAGGAGCGCTCCCCGGAGACCGCGAGACCGATGGGCGGCAGGTCCTCCGGCAGGTCCCACAGCCGGGCGGACTCCACGTCGAAGTGCGTGCCCCGGTGGTTCACGTGACCGCCCCGGAACAGCGCGCGGATGATCTCCAGGGACTCCTGGAGCATCTCGTGCCGCACGTCGACCGACGGCCATCCGCCGCCCACCACGTGCTCGTTGAGGTTCTCTCCCGAGCCCAGCCCCAGGCGGAACCGGCCCTGGGACAGCAGCTGCATCGTGGCCGCCTTCTGCGCCACCACCGCGGGGTGGTAGCGGAACGTCGGGCACGTCACGTAGGTCATCAGCGGAATGCGGGAGGTCGCCTGCGCCGCGGCGCCCAGCACGCTCCACGCGTAGGGCGCGTGGCCCTGCGAGCGCAGCCAGGGGAAGTAGTGGTCCGAGGTCACCGAGAAGTCGAACCCGACCTCCTCGGCCCGTACCAGATGGCCGACGAGTTCACGCGGTCCGGCCTGCTCGGTCATCATGGTGTATCCGATGTGTGCCATGGCGGCCGAGTCCCCGCCCGGCCGAAGGGAAAACCGGGGGAAACGGGGCGCAAGAGGGTCAGGCCGCGCCCTCCCGGAAGGTCTTGAGGAAGGCGGCGAGCGCTCGCGCGTTCGCGGTGTCGCCCCAGTCGCCGGCCGGTGTCGTCCAGCGCAGCGAGAAGCTCCGTCCTCCGCCGAGCAGGAAACCGCGGCCGAAGGTGCGCACTGGGGCACCGTCGTACCGGGCCAGCCACTCCATGTCGGCCGCCTCGCGCCCCCGGTACGTGACCGCGCGGATCTCGCCGATCCGCCGGTAGCCGCCCGAGCGCGCGAGGCCGGGCTCGACGTCGTCGCGCCAGACCGCCACTGGGTCCGTGCCCGCGCGCCTGCTGTAGGTGACGGCGAGGGTGCGCGGATCTCCGGAGGTGCCGAAGACCACCCGGTACGCGCCGTCCGGAACACGTGCGGTGTCCAGTCGCCGCCAGCCGCCGGGAAGGGCCACGGAGAACCCCTCCGGCGCGTCGTAGCGGCGGAATCCGGCCGGGGCGGAGGCCCCCGGAGCCGGGGAAGCCGGCGCACTCGCGCCCGGCCGCCCGGTGGGTGAGGCGGAGGAGGAGGGGGTGGCGGAGCCGGGTGGCGGCGCGGAGGGCGCCGGGGGACGCTGCCGGGCGTCCGCGGGGGCACCGCCGTCCGTGCCGGGAAGACGGCCGGTGACCGCGAGGGCGGCGACCGCGACCGCGGCGAGGGCCAGCGCGCCTGCGGCGACGACCGGGAGCCGCCGGGGCCGGCAGCGGTTCGCGGGCGGTGCGGCGGCGGAGGCGGCGACCGGTTCCGGCCGGGGCTCCTCGCTCGCGGTGAGGCCGGGGTCCTGCGCCAGGGCCCGGGCGAGGGCCGCGCGTACCGCCGGGCGGGTCGGCCGCTCCCGGGAGTCCTTGCGCAGCAGTCCCCGTACGGCCTGGGCGAGCGGACCGGCGCGCACCGGCGTCCGCAGCGGCAGGCGGTCGACCCCCTTGAGCGTCGCCTCGGGCCGGCCCCGGTCACGGAAAGGGGGACGGCCCTCGACCATCGTGTACAGGATCGCGCCCAGCGTCCAGAGATCGGCGGCGGGCCCGATCCGCTCGTTGCGGGCCTGTTCGGGCGAGGCGTAGGCGGGGGAGGTCAGCCGGGGGACGAGCGTGGCTCCGGCCAGCCCGAAGCCGGTGACGACGACGGTGCCCTCCTCGCGCACGTACACCTGGCCCGGGCTCAGCTCACCGTGCGTCACGCCGTGGGCGTGCGCCGCCTCCAGCACGGTCAGCAGTTCCAGACCGATGCGCGCCGCCCGGACGTGGTCGAGGGCGCCCTCGCGCTCCAGGAGGTCCGCGAGCGGAACGCCCTCGACCCACTCGGTCACCGTCCACAGGGTGCCGTCGGCGACCACCGCGTCCAGCACCGCGGCGATCCGTCCGGGGCACAGCGACGCCATGGTCCCGCAGGTGCGGGCCACCCGGCCCGGGGCACGGCGGGCGGCGTCCCCGGCACCTTCCGCCGGCAGCTCGATCTGCGTGACCAGGCACGGGTGGCCCGTCGTGGCGTCCTCCCCGGACCAGCAGACACGGTTCGTCTCGCGCCGGACGACCTCGAACAGGCGGTAGCGTCCGGCGACCAGCCCGTGTGTGGAGACGTGCGCCCTGCCCATGGCCCTCCCTCGCTCGCACCGCCGGCTTCCGGCTCGACCAGTGGTACGTCGGGGGCCCCGGGGTGCGTTCAGCGAGGGCGCCCGTCCGCCCGGATTCTGACTCTCCTTCAAAGAAGCCGAGCCGACGCTCTTCCGAGAAGTCCGGACGGGCCGGGTGTCAGGCCGGCCCGAAGCGGTCCGCCCACGCCGCCATGTCGGTCACCGTGGCATTGCCTCCGCACACCACGAGCCCGATCCGGGCGTCGCCGCCCACCCGCTCCACCACCCGCCGGGGGGGGGGGCGCCCCCCCCCCCCGGCCGGGGGGGGGGCCCCCCCGCCCCGCGCGGGGGGCGGGGGGGCCCCCGGGGGGGGCGCCCCGGGCGCCCCCCCCCGCCCCCCCGGGGGC
>NZ_JBITFE010000010.1:310499-361107 GCF_044455745.1 Streptomyces sp. NPDC051136
TGGCCCCCCCCCTCCACCCCCCCCCCCCCCCCCCCCCCCCGCGCCGGCCCCCCCCCCCCCCCCCCCCCCCCCCCCCCCCCCCCCCCCCCCCCCCCCCCCCCCCCCCCGGCTCGGTCCACACCTTCGCATGCTCGGCGAGCGTGAGCGAGCCCTGGACGGCCTCCCGGTCCGACACCACGAGCACCTCGGTGACCAGCTCCGCCACGTGGTCGTACGTCACCTGGCAGACGGACGGCGCGCTGAGCGTGGTGACGACCGAGGACAGGGGCACCGCGAGCGGCCCGCCCGCCGCGAGCGCCCGGGACATGGCCTCGGCGCCCGCCGTCTCCACGCCCCAGATCCGCACTCCGGGCCGCAGCGCCCGCAGCGCCGCCGCCACACCCGCGATCAGCCCGCCGCCCCCGATGCTCACCAGCACGTCGGTGAGGTCCCCGGCGTCCTCGGCGAACTCCAGGCCCACCGTGCCCTGCCCGGCGATGACCACGGGGTCGTCGAAGGGGTGGACCAGGGTCAGCCCCTCCTCCCGGAGCCGGGCGACGAGCGCGAAGGCGCTGTCCATGCCGTCGGTGAGCCGGACCAGGGCGCCCGCCTCCTCGGCGATCTCCACGGAACGGGCCGGAGCCGTACGCGGCATCACCACCGTGGCCTTCACGTCGAGGGCCGCCGCCATCACGGCTACGGCGATGCCGTGATTGCCGCCGCTGACCGCGACGACACCGGCGGCGCGCTCGGCCTCGGTCAGCGACAGCAGCTTCGCCGTCGCGCCGCGCGCCTTGAACGAGCCGGTGCGCTGGAGCAGCTCCAGTTTGGCGGTGACCGGCACGCCGAGCAGCGCGGACAGCCCTGGGCTGGGCACGGTCGGGGTGCGTACGACGTGTCCGGCGATCCGCTCGGCCGCGGCTTCGATCTCCGTGATCGCGATCAAGGCAGTCTCTTCCTTCCGGTGCGCGGGCGGGTGATCCGCGCCCGTTCGCAGCCTTGCGCGCGAGGCCCCCGAAGGTCAACAAGTCCCGGAACGGGGCTCAGTGCTGCTGCGGCTTCTGCGGCGTCGCCTCGCTCGGCCGTACGACGACGAAGCCCTCGCCCTGGAGGACCAGTTGGACGGCTTCCCCGGAACCGCCGCGCAGCATCGAGCCGATCGACTGCGAACGGTGCAGGGAGGTCGACAGCCCCGCGGACCAGCCGACGACCGCGTCGGTGTCGACGTACACCGGGTACTGGTGCGAGACGGGGATGACCAGCGGGTCGCCCTCGCACACCAGCCCCAGCCTGCCCTGCCCGGTGAAGACGCTGTTGAACAGCCCGCCGCCGGCGATGCCGGAGCCCTTCACCGTGGCGATGCGGTACGAGAGCGAGGCGTCGAAGCACAGGACGTTGCGGCCGTTGACGGTGAACTCGTCACCCGGCTCGACCTCCACGACGAAGCAGGTCTGGGCCTCGTGGGCGAACCAGGCCTCGCCCTGCCCGCGCACCGCCATCAGCGGCAGCCCCTCCCCGGTGACCGCGCGCTTGAGCATGCCGCCCACGCCCTGGCCCTTGCGTTCGAACTGGAGGCTGCCCCGGTAGGCGATCATCGCGCCCTGCCGGGCGAGCATCTCGCCGTTCACCGTGTACCGGATGCACTTGGAGTTCTCGACGGTCATGCCGGGCGCCGTGGCGGGCCGGACCATGTGTGCGCTGGAAAAGAGGTCACCCTTCATGACGGCATCCTGGCCCGGACCGTCCCGTTCCGCCAAGATCGGGTGCGGTCCGCGCTACGAGGACGTGGGTTCCGGGGCGATCAGCCGCTGCCGGTAGGCGACCGCGACCGCCTCCGTGCGGCTCGCCGCGTTCAGTTTGGCGAGGATGTTGGACACGTGGACGCTCGCCGTCTTGGCGCTGATGAACAGCTCCTCGCCGATCCGGCGGTTGCTGTGGCCCAGGGCGAGCAGCCGCAGGACGTCCTGTTCGCGGGCGGTCAGCACCGCGGTGCCCTGGGGCGTTGCAGGGTCCGTGAGCCGGCCGCGCCGGGCCAGGTCGTCGAGCCGGTCGCGCAGCACCGTCGCGCCGAGCCGGTCGGCCTCCCGGCGTACGGCACCGGCCTCGGCGGCCGCCTCCTCGCGGCGGTCCGCCGCCAGCAGGGCCTCGGTCAGCCGCAGCCTGCACCGCGCGCGTTCGTAGACGTCGCCGTGCGCGAAGGCGGCCACCGCCTTCTCCCAGGCCGCCGGGTCCGCGGCCGCGGCCGGGATCCGCGACCACTCCGCCTCCGCCCGCGCCAGCCACGCCTGCCCTTCCGGCCCCTGCGGAACGCCGTCGTACCCGTGCGCCGCGGACCGGCGGGCATCGGCCAGCAGCTCCGCCGCGGTGTCCGTCCAGCGGGCCACCTCGGCCCCGTCCCCGGTCCGGCGCAGCTCGGTCACGGTGTCGGCGACCGCGGACAGCGCGAGGGTGGCGAGGCGGAGGGTCACGGCGGGCCGCTCGCCCGCCTCGGTGAGCGCCTCGACGCTGGAGCGCATCCACCGCACGGCGTCCTCCGCGTCACCGCGCAGCGCCGCCGCGTCGGTCAGCACCAGACCCGCGACCATCCGCGCCATCCAGTCGAACGGCCCCTTCAGCAGGGCCCGGGCCCGGTCGGCCGCCCCGAGGTCGCCGCGCGCCAGCGCCACGAACAGCCCCGGTCCGGCGGCGTGTCCGTCCGCGGCCGGCCGTTCCCCGTCGTGCCCGGCGGACTCGCGCAGAACCTCGTCCCAGTGGCCCAGCGTGTACTGGACCAGGAGCCGCAGATAGCGCATCTCCCGCGGGTACGGCGAGGACAGCAGGCCGAAGCTGCGGGCCCGCTCCAGTCCCTCCGACGCCCAGGGCAGGCACTCCTCCAGGTCACCGGACTCGAAGCAGCCGATGGCGAGGTTGAACAGCGCACGCAGCTCCACCGGAGCGTTGCCCGCCCGCCGGGCCAGCTCGCGCGCCTCGGTCAGCCGCTCCCGGCCCCGCGGGGTGGCGCGGTTGCCGCCCTCCAGGCCCGTCAGGGAGATCAGCAGATCGGCGCGCGCGTCGGTGACCCCCAGCTCCTCGGCGACCCGCAGCGCGCGGCGGGCCACCCGCAGCGCCGTCTCGTTCTCACCGACCTGACGGGCCGTCGACACATGGGTGGCCGCCGCCCACACCCACGTCGCCGACGGCGGCTCGGCGGGGATCAGTCCGAGCGCCTCGCTGCTGTAGGTGTAGGCGGCCGGCAGGTTGTCGACGGTCAGCAGGTTCCCGGCCAGCGTGTAGCGGACGCGGGCGGCCAGTTCGAGGTCCGCGTCCTGGCCGAGACCGGCCAGGGCGGAGCGGGTCAGGGAGACCGCGCGGTGCAGTTCCCCGGCGTGCACGGCGGCCGCGGAGGCGCGCAGGGTGAGGGTCACGGCGTCGGGTCCCGCGGGGCGCGCGGCGGCGTCGACCGCCGTCCACAGGTCGAGGGCCGTCTCGACGTGCCGCAGTTCCTCGGCGGGCGCCTGGACCCGCTGGGCGTGGTCGGCGGCCTCCAGTGAGGCGGCGAGCGCCTCGGGCAGGTCGTGGCTCGCGCGGTAGTGGTGGGCGCGCTCGGCCGCGCTGTCCGCCCGGCGGTCGGGACCGGCCAGCAGCCGGGCGAACGCGCCGTGCAGCCGGGACCGTTCACCCGGCAGCAGGTCGGCGTAGACCGCCTCGCGGGCCAGGGCGTGCCGGAAGGAGTAGGTGTCCCCGTCGCCGGAGACCAGCAACTGCCGTTCCACCGCCTCGCGCAGCGCCGACTCCAGCTCCTGCTCGGGCAGCCCGACGGCGTCCCGCAGCAGGTCGTGCCCCACGCGGCGACCGGCGACGGCGGCGGTGCGCAGCACCTGCTGGGCGGTGTCCGACAACTGCTCGACCCGGATGAGCAGCACGTCGGCCAGGCCGCTGGGGACGCCACCGGTGGGCGCGTCCGTGGCGGCCACCAGCTCCTCGGCGTAGAAGGCGTTGCCCTCCGCCCGCTCCACGATCCGGCGCACGGTCGTGTCCGGCAGCCGCCGCTCCCGCAGCGAACGCACCAGCCGGGCCACGTCGTCGTCGGGCAGCGGGCGCAGCTCCAGCCTCTCCACGCCGGGCAGGCGCACCAGTTCGGCCAGCAGCGGACGCAGCGGGTGGCGGCGGTGCAGGTCGTCCGCCCGGTACGAGGCGAACAGCGCGAGCCGCTGACCGGGCGCCCCGCCCGCGGGGCGCTGCAGGACGCCGCGGCTGAGCAGGAACCTCAGCAGGTCCCGGGAGGACTGGTCGGCCCAGTGCAGGTCCTCCAGGACCAGCAGCAGCGGCGCGATGTCCGCCACCTCGGTCAGCAGGGCCGCGACGCCCTCGAAGAGCCGCAGCCGGGAGGGCGCGGCGTCCGCCGCGTCGGCCGGAGCGCCGCCGAGCAGCCGGTCGGCCACCGGATGCCCGGCCAGCACGGCGGCGAACCGCTCGTCGGCGGCCAGGGCGCCGAGGATCTCCGTGAACGGCAGGTACGGCAGGCCCACGTCGCCCAGGTCCACGCAGTGCCCGGTGAGGACGGTCGTCCCGGCCGCCGCGGCGCGCCCGGCGACCTCGTCCAGGGTCCGGGTCTTGCCGACCCCGGCGTCCCCGGCGACGAGGACCGCGCGGGCCTCACCGGCGCGGGCACGCTCCAGTACGCCGGTGAGACGCGCGAGTTCGTCCTCGCGGCCGACGAGCGGGCTGGTCAGTGAGGTCTGCGGCACGCTGCCCATCCTGACACGCGGGCCCCGCGGCGGGCCTCCCCGTTCCGAGCCGGACGTCCGTCCGTCGGCGTCCGCCGGTCAGCGGTGCAGGGCGTCCGCCCAGTCCGCCGGGACCCGGCCCGCGGGGCCCGGCGACGGCTGGCCGTCCGGGTGGCTGGCGGGCGGGGCGAGGTCCGGGCCGGACGCGCGCACCTCGTTCGTCGCGTAGTCCCAGTACCAGTCCTCGCCCGGTTCGTAGCTCTGCACCACCGGATGGCCGGTGGACCGGTAGTGGCCGGTCGCGTGCTGTCCCGGTGAGCTGTCGCAGCAGCCGACGTGGCCGCAGGCCGCGCAGCGCCGCAGGTGGAACCACCAGCCGCCCGCGGCGTCGCACTCGGCGCAGCCGGTGCCGCTGGGCGGGACGGTGGGATCGATTCCGGTGTCGCTGGTCATACCGTCTCCTCGGTCGCGTCGGTGGAATCGGCTCGGGCGGGGGAACCGGTCGCGTCGGCCCGCTGGGACTCCGCGGCGGTGAGCGGCAGGAGCACCTGGAAACGGGTGTCGCCCGGTACGGACTCGACCTGGAGACTGCCGTGGTGCTTGTTGACCACGATCCGCCAGGAGATGTCCAGGCCGAGCCCGGTGCCCTCGCCCACCGGCTTGGTGGTGAAGAACGGGTCGAAGATGCGCTCCCGGATCTCCGGGGCGACGCCGGGGCCGGTGTCGCGGAACTCCACCAGCAGCCGGTCGTGGTGGAGCGCGGTCCGCACGGTCAGCGTCCCCTCGCCGCCGGCGCCGTTCACCGCGGCGACCGCGTTGTCGATCAGGTTGGTCCACACCTGGTTCAGCTCCGCCGGGTAGGCGGGGACCTCGGGCACCGTGCGGTCGTACTCCTTGACGACCTCGATCCGCGGGCCGATCTTCCCGGAGAGCATCAGCAGGGTGCTGTCGAGGAGTTCGTGCACGTCGACCGTCCGGTAGGGCGCCCGGTCCAGCTGCGCGTACTGCTTGGCCGCGTTCACCAGGTGGGAGACCCGGGCGGTGGAGTCCGCGATCTCGTTCATCAGCAGCTCGGTCTCGACGGTGTAGTTGAGCCAGCCGACCGCTCCCGGCAGGATCTCCTCGTCCACGGCCGCCGCGACCTGCTCCAGCCACTCGGTGTCCAGACCCGCCTGCACGAAGGTCGGCGCGAGCTGCCAGCCCTGCTCGATGCCGTGGTCGGCCAGCCAGTCGCCCAGGGCGTCCTCACGGTCGGAGGCCTCCAGCGGGCTGAGCGAGGGCGCCTTGGCGACCCGCTCCGCCGTACGTTCCTGGATCTCGATCAGCTCCGCGAGCGCGTCCCGGGAGAACGGCCCCTCGGCGATCACGGCGAGCTTGTGCCGCATCTTGGCCACCCGTTCCCGCAGCGTCGAGGTGGCCCGTACCGCGGCCGCCGCCGGGTTGTTCAGCTCGTGCGTGAGACCCGCGGACAGCGAGCCCAGCGCCAGCAGCCGCTCGCGCTGGCCGATGGCGCGCTGGTTGTTCTTGGCCCCGAAGAACAGCCCCTCCAGCAGGTGCACCGCCATCGGGAACCACTCCCGCATGACGGCGGCGAAGGTGTCCGCCGGGAGCACGAAGAAACGCGACGGCTCGGTTACCCGCATGGAGTTCGTGTAGACCTGCGGCAGCCGGTCGCCGACGTACGCCTGCATCGCGCCCGCGTACACCCCGCGCTGCGAGGTCCGGTTGGTCTCCACGTCGTCCTCGCCGACCCGGCGGGACAGCACGACCGTGCCCTCCAGCAGCACGTAGAAGCACGTGGCGTCCTGACCCTCGGTGTACACCGGACCGGGCTCGAACAGCTCCACCCGGCCCTCCGCGCAGAGCCGGCCCAGCTGCTCGGGCGCCAGCTTCTCGAACAGGAACAGCTGCCCGATCTCGCCGGGGCTGCACGGCATCGGCCGCCCGCTCACGACTGCTCCAGGTAACGGTGGACGAGCATGACGGCCATGGCTCCCTCTCCGACGGCGGACGCGACCCGCTTGGCGGACTCCGCGCGGGCGTCGCCCGCCACGAAGACGCCCGGGACGCTGGTCTCCAGGTGGTACGGCGGACGGTCCAGCTCCCAGTCGGCCGGCGGCCGTCCGTCGGGCGTCAGATCGGGCCCGGCGAGGATGAACCCGCGCTCGTCGCGCAGCACCGTGCCGTCCAGCCAGTCGGTGAGCGGGGCCGCGCCAATGAACACGAACAGCCACTGCGCGTCGACCAGTTCGGTGGCACCGCTCGCCGCGTCGCGCAGCGTCAGCCGCTCCAGGTGGCCGTCGCCGTGCGCGCCCTCGACGAGGGTGCCGCAGCGCACCCGGATGTTGGGGGTCTCCTCGATCTGCTGGATCAGGTAGTACGACATCGACGCCTCCAGGGAGCCGCCGCGCACCAGCAGCGTCACCGACTTGGCGCCCCGGGCCAGGTACATCGCCGCCTGCCCGGCCGAGTTGGCGCCGCCGACGATGTACACGTCGTGGCCCTGGCAGGAGGCCGCCTCGGTCAGGGCCGAGCCGTAGAACACGCCGCAGCCGGCCAGGTCCTCGGTACCGGGGGCGGTCAGCTGCCGGTAGGAGACGCCGGTCGCCAGGATGACGCTGTGCGCGGCGATCGCCGAGCCGTCCGAGAACCGGACGACCCGCGCCGCGCCGTTCACCTCAAGACCGGTCACCTCGCGCGCCGTGAGGATCTCGGCGCCGAACTTCGCCGCCTGCCGGCGGGCCCGGTCGGTGAGCTGGCCGCCGGAGACGCCGTCGGGGAACCCGAGGTAGTTCTCGATGCGGGAACTCTGCCCGGCCTGCCCACCGGTCGCCGACCGCTCCACCAGCACCGTCCGCAGCCCCTCCGAGGCCCCGTACACCGCCGCGCCGAGCCCGGCAGGACCGCCGCCGATCACCACCAGGTCGTAGAAGTCGGCCGTCGGCGTGGTCGCCAGGCCCACCCGGGCGGCCAGCTCCGGCGCCTCCGGCTCCACCAGCGGCGTCCCGTCCGGCGTGATCACCACCGGCAGCCGCTGTCCGTCCTGCCCGGCCGCCGACAGCAGCCGCCGCCCCTCCGGCTCGTCCGAGGAGTACCAGCGGTACGGCACCTGGTTGCGGGCCAGGAACTCCCGGACCTCCGAGGAGCGCGCCGACCAGCGGTGCCCGACGACCTTGGTGCTGGGCACCGGCCGGTGGTCGCCGGATCGCCAGGCCTGGAGCAGGTCGTCCAGGACCGGGTAGAGCTTCTCCTCGGGCGGGTCCCAGGGCTTGAGCAGGTAGTGGTCCAGATCGACGACGTTGATCGCGTCGATCGCCGCGTCGGTGTCCGCGTACGCCGTCAGCAGCACCCGCCGGGCGCCCGGATACACGTCCAGGGCCTGTTCCAGGAACTCGATGCCGTTCATCTGGGGCATCCGGTAGTCGGCCAGGATCACGGCCACCAGGTCGCCGCGCAGCTTCAGCTCCCGCAGCGCCTCCAGCGCCGACTCGCCGGACTCCGCGCGCACGATCCGGTACGTGGCGCCGTAGCGCCGCCGCAGGTCGCGGGCGACGGCACGGGACACCCCCGGATCGTCGTCCACGGTCATGATGACGGTCCGAGTCTCCCCGTCGGCCTGTGCCATACATCCCCCACGTCGAGCGGCCGGGTTCACGGCACGGCGTCCCCGTCACCGCACCGGCCTGAAGCCCATCGTATGTTCGATCGCGGGTCCTCGCTCAGCGGCGGCGGGGGCACCGAGTGCGCAGGTGCCCGCCCCTGCGCGGTGGCCGGGGCGGCTTGGGGAAGACTGGCCTCCATGGACGAGGTGACCGCGACACAGGGAGGGACCCGCATGACGCGCCCGATCACGGCAGGCCTGGACGGTTCGGAGGAGAGCCTGGCCGCGCTGGCCTGGGCGGCGAGGGAGGCGGTCCGCCGCGACGCCCCGCTGCACGTGGTGCACGCCTGGCGGTTCCAGGACCGCGGGGTGGCCGGCACGGTGGACCGCGCGACACAGGAGACGTGGGCGCGGGACGGCCTCGCCGCGGCGGTCGGGACGGTCACCGAGCGGCACCCCGGTCTCACCGTGACGACCGACATCCGCGAGGGCGACGCCGTCGCGGCACTGCTCGCCGGGGCGGCCGGCGCCGAGTCGCTGGTGCTCGGCTCGCGCGGCCACGGGGCGGTCGTCGGCTTCCTGCTCGGTTCGGTCGGCCGGCAGGTCATCGCCGAGGCGCCGCGGCCGGTCGTCCTGGTGCGCGCCGGGGACGAGGCGAGCGCCGAGGCGGCGGGCCGCGAGGTCGTCGTGGGCCAGCAGGGCGAGCCGGAGGACAGCGCCGACGTCATCGGGTTCGCGTTCGAGGCGGCCGCCGCGCGCGGCGCCACCGTGCGTGCCGTGCGGGCCTGGCAGCTGCCGACGGTCTTCACCTACAGTCCCGGCTCCATGGCGCTCGCCGACGAGGCCGGGGGCCTGGAGCAGTACGAGAGGAAGGCGCTCGGCGAGGCGCTCGCACCGTGGCGCGAGCGCTTCCCCGACGTCCCGGTGGTCGAGCACGTGGAGATGGGCAGTGCCGGGCAGGTGCTGCTGTCGGTGAGCGGGGGAGCCCAGCTGATGGTCGTCGGCCGCCGCGCCCGGCGTACCGCCGTCGGCGCCCGGATCGGCTCGGTGGCCCACGGCGTGCTGCACCACGCGGAGTGCCCGGTGGCGGTCGTCCCGCACAGCTGACCCCGGTGGAGGCGCTGTTCAGTCCGCGGTGGGCCGCAGGGTCTCCCGGGCCGTGGGCAGGATGTTGACCAGGTAGTCCTCGACGGCCGTGTCCAGGCCGATGTCGTGCTGGGCCCGCTCGGACAGGTACCAGCGGTGCTCCAGCAGCTCGTGGTAGATCTCCGCCGGGTCCATCGCGCCGCGCAGCTCCACCGGCACGGCGCGCACGGTGGGCCGGAAGACCTCCCGCACCCAGCGGTGGGCGAGGACCTCCGGGCGGGCGCCGAGGGGGTCGCCCGGGGCGTAGTCGTCCTGGGTGGCCATCCAGCTCTCCAGGTCGTTGAGCAGCCGCCTGGCCTGGTTCTCCTCGGCGTCCAGGCCGGTCAGGCGCAGCAGCTGGCGCTGGTGGTGACCGGCGTCGACGACCTTGGGCACGAAGGTGACCGTGTCGCCGTTGGAGGCGTGCTCGATCTGCATCTCGGCCACGTCGAAACCGAGGTCGTTGAGCCGCCGGATCCGGCGCTCGATGTAGTGGTACTTGCCCGCCGGATAGACGGAGGTGCGGGTCAGCTCCTCCCACAGGCTCCGGTAGCGGGCGCATATCTCCGTGCCGAAGTCGATCGGGTCGACGGACGGGTGCAGCGCCCCGGACGCCTCCAGGTCGAGCAGTTCGCCGCTGATGTTCACCCGGGCGAGGTCGAGGTCGTAGTCGCGCTGCCCGGGGCTGAGCCGGGCGTGCAGCTCCCCGGTCTCGGCGTCCACCAGGTAGGCGGCGTAGGCACCCGCGTCGCGCCGGAAGAGCGTGTTGGACAGCGAGCAGTCCCCCCAGGCGAACCCCGCCAGGTGCAGCCGGACCAGGAGCACGGCGAGGGCGTCCATCAGCCGGTGCATGGTCGCCGGACGCAGCGTCGTCTCGAACATCGACCGGTACGGCTGCGAGCCGCCGAGATGCCGGGTGACCAGCACCGGCTCCAGCGCGCCGCCGGCTGCGTCCGTGCGTCCGGTGATCACGGCCAGCGCGTCCACCGCCGGGATGGCGAGCCGGTCCAGGTCGCGCAGCAGCTGGTACTCGCGCAGCGCGGGCCGTTCGGCCAGCTCCTTGACGGCGATGACCTCGTCCCCGGCGCGCGCGTAGCGGACCACGTGCCGTGAGATGCCGCGCGGCAGCGGCACGAGGTACTCCTCGGGCCACTGCTCCAGCGGCAGCTGCCAGGGCAGTTCGAGCAGGAGCGCGGGGTGCTCCGGGTTGGTGGCGCTGATCTGCAAGGCCATGCCCCGACCTTAGACGGCCCGCTCCCGGGCCAGTTCCGCGGCGTCCCGCACCGGCCCGTGGTGCAGGGGACCGTGCCCCGGCAGCAGGAGGTCGCCCTCCAGACCGGCGATGACGTCGAGGGAGGCGATCGCGCGCGTGCGGTCGTGGTGGAACAGGTCCGGCAGCAACTGCGGTCCCTCGGTACGGGAGAGGGCGTGCCCGCTGACCAGCGCGTCGCCGGAGACCACCACTCCGGCGTCGGGGAGGTGGTACACGCAGTGGCCGTCGGTGTGGCCGGGTGTGTGCACCGGCACGGGCCGGCCGGGCAGGTCCAGGGGGCCGTCCGCCGGGAAGGCCGCGGGAGCGGTCACCGGGTGCTGCTCGGTGCCGCCGGTGCGCAGCACGTGCGCCATCCATGGCAGCGCGCCGGGCCGCCAGGCGTTGCGCAGCACCGCGGCGACCGACACCTGCTGGAGGAAGTCGCGCCGGGCGTGCGGCACTTCGGCCTCGTGCAGCAGCACCGGGGTGCCGTGGGCGGCGCGCAGGTACTCGGCCGAGCCCAGGTGGTCGTTGTGCGCGTGCGTGATCAGCACCGCAGCCACCGCCTCGGGCGCGACCCCGACGGCGGCCAGGGAGGCGAGCAGGTCCCGGCGGTCACCGGGATATCCGGTGTCCACCAGCGTCGCCGCCTCGCCGTCGGTGAGGACGGCCCAGTTGGTGTGGCCGCCGTGCACCAGGTAGGTGCCGTCGGCCACCTGCCGTACGTCCGCGCTCATGGTCTCCCGCGTTCCAGGTCGGTGCCCCCGTGCAGGGGCAGCCAACCAGAACGCCGGGTGTCCTCAGCGCACGCCGTGCGGGCGGAACTGGATGCTGATGCGGGGCCCCGCGGCGCGGGTGCTCTTGGGGACGCAGTGCTCCCAGGTGCGCTGGCAGGAGCCGCCCATCACGATCAGGTCGCCGTGGCCCAGCGGTCGGCGCACGGTCGGGCCGCCCCCACCGGCCGGGCGCAGCAGCAGGTCCCGGGGAGCGCCGACCGAGAGGATGGCGACCATCGTGTCCTGGCGCGCGCCGCGCCCGATCCGGTCGCCGTGCCAGGCGACGCTGTCCCGGCCGTCGCGGTAGTGGCACAGGCCCGCGGTGGTGAAGGGCTCGCCCAGCTCCCCGGCGTAGCGGGCGGACAGCGCGTCGCGCGCCTCGGTCAGCAGCGGGTCGGGCAGCGGGTCGGCGGCGCCGTAGAACGCCAGCAGCCGGGGGACGTCGACGACACGCTCGTACATGGCACGCCGCTCGGCGCGCCAGGGGACCTCGGCGGCCAGCCGCTCGAACAGCGCGTCGGCGCCGCTCAGCCACCCGGGGAGCAGGTCGATCCAGGCTCCCGAGCCGAGATGGGTGCGACGCAACCCGTCGAGCGGCCCGAGCCGGACCTCGTCGGTCTGGTCGAAGAGCGAGCCCTGGAGGTGCGTGGTCATGAAACCAGCGTACTCCTGTTTTCGAATGCGTGTTCTATTGGCTTGTCGTGCCCCGGAAATGCCGTCTCCGCCCTTTCGATACAGCGGTGTATCCGATACATTCGCGCATCGAACGAGGGAGAGGGCGGCCGCATGACGGCGAAGGCGACCACCGGGCGGGTGACCAGGCGGCGCGTGCGCACCCGCGCGAACCTCCTGGACGCGGCGTTCGGGGTGTTCGCGGCCAAGGGGTTCGGACGGGTGTCGATCGAGGAGGTCTGCGAGGCCGCCGGATACAGCCGGGGCGCCTTCTACTCCAACTTCGACAGCCTCGACGAGCTGTTCTTCGCCCTCTACGAGCAGCGGGCCGGCCTGATCGCCGAGCAGGTGTCCGTCGCCCTCGCCGCCGACGGCCCCGGCCTGGACGTGCCCGCCGCCGTGGAGCGCGTCACCGAGGCGCTGCTCCTGGACCGGGACTGGCTCCTGGTGAAGACGGACTTCCTGGTGCACGCCGCCCGCGCCCCCGAGGTCGCCCGGACCCTGCTGGAGCACCGGACCCGCCTGCGCAACACCATCGCCGACCGGCTCGCGCGGGCCGGGGGGCACACCGCCCTGCCCGCCGTACTGGGCGGCATCGACGGTGCCGCGCACGCCGTGGTCGCCGCGTACGACGGAGTCACCACGCAGCTCCTCCTGGACCGGGACGTGGTCCGCGCCCGGGCCTGGCTGGGGCGGCTGCTCACCGCGCTGCTGACCGACGGCGGCGCCGGCCGATGACACACCCCGGCTGAGACACAACCCGTCAAGGACACAACCCGTCAAGGACACAACAGGAAGGGACGGTCGCCATGGATGCCGACGTCATCGTGGTCGGAGCGGGTCTGGCGGGTCTGGTCGCGGCCCACGAGCTGACCAGCCGGGGCAGGAGGGTCGCCCTGGTCGACCAGGAGAACGCCGCCAACCTCGGCGGACAGGCCTTCTGGTCCTTCGGCGGCCTCTTCCTCGTCGACTCCCCGGAGCAGCGGAGGCTGGGCGTCAAGGACTCCCTCGACCTCGCCTGGAGCGACTGGCAGGGCAGCGCCGGCTTCGACCGGACCGAGGACGAGGACTCCTGGGCGGTGCGCTGGGCGCGGGCGTACGTCGAGTGGGCGGCGGGGGAGAAGCGGTCCTGGCTGGCCGGACACGGCATCACCTTCCTGCCCACCGTCGGCTGGGCCGAGCGCGGCGACCTGAGGGCGGGCGGGCACGGCAACTCCGTGCCCCGCTTCCACATCGCCTGGGGGACCGGCACCGGGGTCGTCGAACCCTTCGTGCGGTACGCGAGGCAGGCCGCCCGTGACGGACTGCTCACCTTCCACCACCGCCACCGCGTCGACCACCTGGTCGTCGAGGGCGGCATCGCGCGCGGTGTGCGCGGCACGGTCCTCGCCGCGGACGACTCACCGCGCGGCGTCGCCTCCAACCGCGACGCGGCAGGCGAGTTCGAGCTCACCGCCCCGGCCGTGATCGTCACCTCCGGCGGCATCGGCGCCGACCACGACATCGTCCGCCGGCACTGGCCCGAGCGTCTGGGCACCCCGCCCGCCGAGATGGTCACCGGAGTTCCCGCCTACGTCGACGGACGCATGCTCGACATCAGCGCCGCGGCGGGCGCCCGCCTGGTCAACCGCGACCGCATGTGGCACTACACCGAGGGCGTGCGCAACTGGGACCCGATCTGGCCCGGCCACGGCATCCGCATCCTGCCCGGCCCGTCCTCCCTGTGGTTCGACGCGCTGGGCCGCCGGCTGCCCGAGCCGTACCTGCCCGGCTACGACACCCTCGGCACGCTGCGCCACCTGCGCACCGCCGAGGACCTCGCGGGTCACGACCACTCCTGGTTCATCCTCACCCGGAAGATCATCGAGAAGGAGTTCGCGCTCTCGGGTTCCGAGCAGAACCCCGACATCACCGCCAAGGACCGCGCCGGCTTCCTGCGTGAACGGGTCCTCGGCAAGGGCGCGCCCGCCCCGGTGGACGCCTTCCTGCGCCGGGGTGCCGACTTCGTGAGCGCACCGGACCTGGAGCAACTGGTGGAGAAGATGAACCGGTTGACCGACAAGCCGCTCCTGGACGCCGCCGCGCTGCGACGCCAGATCGAGGCCCGCGACCTGCAGATGGCCAACCCGTACGCCAAGGACGCCCAGGTCCAGGGCATCCGCAACGCCCGCCGCTACATCGGCGACCGCCTCGGCCGCGTCGCGGCCCCGCACCGGATCCTCAACCCGGCCGCGGGCCCGCTGATCGGCGTCAAGCTGCACATCCTCACCCGCAAGACGCTCGGCGGCATCCAGACCGACCTCGACTCCCGCGCCCTGGCCGCCGACGGCACTCCCGTCGAAGGGCTGTACGCGGCCGGCGAGGTGGCCGGCTTCGGCGGGGGAGGGGTGCACGGCTACAACGCGCTGGAGGGCACCTTCCTCGGCGGCTGTCTGTTCTCCGGGCGGGCGGCGGGCCGGGCCGCGGCGCGGCAGACCGCCTGAGCGGGAGGACCGGAGGCCAGCTGCTCCGCCCCGCTCACCCCCGGCCGAGGAGGCGGAGCAGCACGGAGGCGTGGCTCTCGTCGGGGGACTTGGACGCGGTCAGCAGCGTCACGTTCCCCTTGGCCGTCAGCTCCCGTACGTGGTCGAGGAGTTCGGCCGCCTCCGGCTCGGCCAGCTCGGCCTCGTAGCGCCGCGCGAACTCCTCGTACGAGCCGTCGCCCGCGTGGTACCAGCGGCGCAGTCCGGCCGACGGCGTGAGTCGCTTCGGCCACTCGTCCACGTGCGCCGCGTCCTTCGCCACGCCCCGGGGCCACAGCCGGTCCACGAGGACCCGCACGCCGTCGTCCGGTTCGGGCGGGTCGTAGACGCGGCGCACGCGCACGTTCATGGCGGTCCTCTCAAGGCCGGTGCCGCTCTCGCGGCCCGGGTCGGGGTGGGGCGCCGGGGTCAGCCGGACCTGCGCCGCGCGGCCTCGCGCCGCTTGAGCGCACGGCGTTCCAGCTCGTCGGTTCCGCCCCACACGCCGATGGTCTGCCCCGTGTCGAGTGCCCAGCGCAGGCACTGCTCCTGGACCGGGCAGGTCCGGCAGACCGCCTTCGCCTGCTCGGTCTGCAGCGCGGCCGGGCCGGTGGTGCCGATCGGGAAGAAGAGGTCGGGGTCCTCCGTCCGGCATGCGGCGTGCTCTCGCCAGTTGTCCATCAAAGTCACCTGCGATCGGTATCGTTCGCGTCTTCGTGCATGGCTTCCTCCTCTGCGGGTGACCTGTCGACAGCGGTGTGAAACCGGTGCCGTCGCCCGAGCGGCGTCCGCGCACTACCGGCGCAGCGCCTTCGCGGCCGCCGTGACCACCGCTTCCGTCACCGTGGCGAGGGCCGGGGAATCGAGCTTCCACTGCTGCCAGTACAGCGTGATGTCCACCGTCAGGTCCGGGGCGAAGCAGACGAGGCGGCCGGTGCGCAGCAGGGGCTCGGCCTGCGGCTGCGGGACCATGCCCCAGCCCAGTCCGGCGGCGACCGCCTCGAGGAAGCCCTCCGAGGTCGGGACGTAGTGCCGCGCGCCGCTCGCGCCCTCGTGACCGAGCCGCCGCGCGAAGGAGTCCTGGAAGTCGTCCCGCCGGTCGAAGACCACCACGGGGGCGTCGGCGACGGCCTCCCGCGCCGGCCCCGCCAGATGCCGGGCGGCGAAGGCGGGAGCGGCACAGGGCAGATAGCGCATCCGGCCCAGTGCCCGGACCGTGCAGCCCGGCACCGGCTCCGGCGACGAGGTCACCGCCGCCATCACCGCGCCCTCCCGCAGCAGCGCCGCGGTGTGCCCCTCGTCCTCGCGGCGAAGGTCGAAGCAGAGCGCGGGCTCCCGGGGGATGCGGGTGAGCGCGGGCAGGAACCAGGTGGCCAGCGAGTCCGCGTTCACCGCCACCGACACCCGGGTCGGCTCGCCCTCCCCCCGCAGGCCCAGCTCGGCCGAGGCGTCCCGCTCCAGCCGCGCGACCTGGCGGGCCAGCCGCACCAGCACCGCCCCCGAGTCGGTCGGCCGCACCGGTTTGGTGCGCAGCAGCAGCACCCGCCCGGTCCGCTGCTCCAGCGCCTTCACCCGCTGGCTGACCGCGGACGGCGTCACGTGCAGGGCGGCGGCGGCCGCGTCGAACGTGCCCTCGTCCACCACGGCCAGCAAGGTGCGTACGTGGTCCAGCGGCAGATCCGCGAAGGTCGCCGTCACGTCGTCATCACGAGGGCTAATGATACGTAAGAATCTTTAGCTGGATGTCCGGTGATCGGTCCGCTTAGCGTCGAGGGCATGAACAACGCGCTCACGGCCGCGGCCGCCGGTTTCGGCACCGGTCTCTCGCTCATCGTCGCCATCGGTGCCCAGAACGCCTTCGTCCTGCGTCAGGGGATCCGCCGTGACGCCGTCCTCGCCGTGGTCGGGATCTGCGCGCTGTCCGACGCCGTGCTCATCGCCCTGGGCGTCGGCGGGGTCGGCGCCGTGGTGGTGGCCTGGCCGGGTGCGCTGACCGTCGTGGGCTGGGTCGGCGGCGCCTTCCTGCTCTGCTACGGCGCCCTGGCCGCCCGGCGGGTGGTCCGCCCGTCCGGCGTGCTGCGGGCGGAGGGTGACGCGGCGGGCTCCCGTCGCCGGGCCGTGCTCACCTGCCTGGCGCTGACCTGGCTCAACCCGCACGTCTACCTCGACACCGTGTTCCTGCTGGGCTCGGTCGCCGCCGACCGGGGGCCGCTGCGCTGGACCTTCGGCCTCGGGGCCGCGGTCGCCAGCCTGGTCTGGTTCGCCGCGCTCGGCTTCGGCGGCCGCCACCTCGGCCGCTTCCTGGCCCGGCCCGGGGCCTGGCGCGTCGTGGACGGTCTGGTGGCCGCCACCATGATCGTCCTCGGTGTCTCGCTCATCGCCGGCGCCTGAGCCGGGCCGCCCGCGGCCCCGGGCGTTCGGACGGGCTCGAACGGACCTGCGATAGTGATCCCCGCAGCCGGAAGATGTATCGAGCATGTAGGAAGCGCGTGGACACCAGCGAGAGCAGCAGTGAGAGCGGCACCGGACAGGAGACGAAGGTCCCGGCGGCGGAGGGTGCCACGCGGCGGGGGTGGCGCCGCTGGGCCATGGACACCCGCCCCCTGCGCCGCCCGGCCTACCGGAGGCTGTGGTCCTCGACCATCGTCACGGCCGTCGGCAGCCAGCTCACGGCGGTCGCGGTACCGAAGCAGATCTACGACATCACCGGCTCCTCGGCCTGGGTGGGTGCGGCGAGCCTCGCCGGTCTGCTGCCGCTCATCGTGTTCGCGCTGTGGGGCGGCGCGGTGGCCGACACCATGGACCGCCGCAAGCTGCTGCTGATCACCAACACCGGCATCGCGGTGACCTCGCTGCTCTTCTGGGTGCAGGCGGTCACCGGCCTGGAGTCGGTGGCCGCGCTGATGCTGCTGCTGGCGCTGCAGCAGGCCTTCTGGGGTCTCAACGCCCCCGCCCGCAACGCCTCCATCGCCCGCCTGGTGCCCGAGGACGAGCTGCCCGCCGCCAACGCCCTCGGTTCGACCGTCATGCAGACCGGGCAGGTGGTCGGGCCGCTGCTCGCCGGTGCGCTGATCCCGGTGATCGGACTGCCGGAGCTGTACCTGATCGACGCCCTGGCCCTGTGCGTCACCGTGTGGGCGGTCCACCAGCTTCCCGCCCTGCCGCCGCTGGCGGGCACGGCGGTGCGGCGCGCGGGCGTGCGCGAGGTCGTGGCGGGCTTCCGCTACATCGCCGGGCACAAGGTGCTGCTGCTGTCCTTCCTGGCCGACATCGTCGCCATGGTCCTCGGCATGCCCCGCGCCCTGTTCCCGCAGCTCGCCGCCGAGACGTACTCCTCCTACGGCGAAGGGCTCGCGCTCGGTCTGCTCTTCGCGGCGATCCCCGTCGGCGCCGTGGCCGGAGGGCTGTTCTCCGGCACCTTCTCGCGGGCGCGCCGGCACGGCTGGATGGTGATCGGCGCGGTCGTCGTGTGGGGCGCGGCCATCACCGGCTTCGGGCTGAGCGGCAGCCTGTGGCTCGCGGTGGCGTTCCTCGCCCTGGCCGGTGTCGCCGACATGGTCTCCATGGTCTTCCGCGGGGCGATCCTGCTGTCCGCCGCGACCGACGAGATGCGCGGGCGCATGCAGGGCGTGTTCACCGTCGTGGTCGCGGGCGGCCCGCGGCTGGCCGACGTCCTGCACGGCGGCGCGGGCTCCGCCTTCGGGGCCCGGGAGGCCGTGGCCGGCGGCGGGCTGCTCGTCGTGGTGGTGATGCTGGCCCTGGCCGCCGCGGTGCCGGCCCTGCGCCGCTACCGCGTCTGACGGCGCCTCACAGGGAGCCGCGTCCGTGCAGCGCGTAGTGCTCCATGAGCCGGCCCCGGGTGGACTCCAGCCGGTGCGCCAGGATCTCCGCGACCGAGCGCACCAGCACGATGCCCAGCTGAGGGTCCCGCTCGCACAGGTCGAGCACGGCGGCCGCGTCGAACTCGTAGGCGCGCACCTGGCTGAACGCCTCGGCGCCGAAGTCCCACTCGTAGGGCGGGAACAGCCAGGACCAGCCGAGCAGGTCGCCCACGCCGAGGCTGGCCACGGTGACCCGCTGCACCGAGGTCACCTGCTGGGTCAGGGAGACCGCGCCGGAGCGGATGACCCAGAAACGGTCGGCCCGGCTGCCCGCCTCGAAGATGAGGTCGTCCTCCGGGAAGGAGACCTCACGGGCGAGCCCCATCAGCCGCTCGCGCTGGGGGAGGGGGAGGGCGGTCAGGAGTTTGATCGCTTTGGTCATGGCACGGGGCTCCTCGCCGGCGATTCGGTTCCGGGGCTTTCCCTAAGCCCATTGGAGTCGCTGTCGGCGCCGTGGGCACCTCGGCGGGCGGCGGATCCCGTACGGATTCCGTGCCGGAAGCGGGGACGGTCGCGTGAGGGCGTGAAAAAGCCCTGGCCGGACGGGGGAGGCCGGCCAGGGCCGTAAGCGGTGGCCGCGGAGGACTTTTCGTCGACTCCGTCGCCACGTATGTATGAACGCTAAACCATCTCGGGGAGTTCCGTGAAACCGGTACCGGGGTGAGTGACCTGTTTCACTCGCCCCGCACCGGATCTCCCCTCAGTCCTCACCCTCCGCGACGACCCTGATCGTCTCCAGAGCCGGATCGCTCGGGTCGGGCAGGTACATCCCGCCCTCCAGACCGCTGCGCAGATAGCGCAGGACCGGCTCGGCCAGCCGCTCGCCCGGCAGGACGGCCGGAATACCGGGCGGGTACGGCGTGATCATCTCCGCCGCGATCCGGCCGGCGGCCCGCTCCAGGGGCACGTCCTCGGTGGGCCCGAAGAACGCGTCCCGGGGCAGGGACACCTGCGGCATCCGCAGCTCGGCGGGCGAGGGGACCTCGATCCGCGGCGCCGGGGCCAGGCCGGGCGCGGCCCGGGCGAGGTCCTTGAGGGCGGTGAGCAGCTCGTCGGCGGTCTCCCGGTCGTCGCCGTGGGTGATCTGCGCGCCGATCCGGCGGTGGTCGGTGATGTGCGCGATCACGCTGCGGTGTTCGCGCAGCCAGTCCGCCGCCTGGTAGCCCGAGATGCCGAGCCCGTCCAGGTCGATGACGACCGGCAGCGGGTCGAAGCCGTGGGCGAGGCCGGGGCCGCAGAAGTCCTCGCGGTCGTTGACGTGCATGCCGTCGATCTCCTCGATCGCCGCCCTGACGTCGGCCGCCAGGTCCAGCGCACCGCCCATCACCTCGCGTCCGCCGAGTGCCATCTGCCGGCGCCAGCCGTCGAGCCCGGCGAAGATCAGCACCGAGGGGCTGGTGCTGCCCAGCAGATCGGCGCGCATCCCGAGGAGCTTCGGCGGCACCAGGTCACCGCGCAGGTGGAAGACCGAGCCCTGCTCGAGACCACTGCCCATCTTGTGGATGCTGGTCACGCAGATGTCGGCGCCCGCGTCCATCGCCCAGGACGGCAGGTCGGGGTGGAAGGGCAGGTGCGCGCCCCACGCCTCGTCGACGATGAGCGGCACCGAGCGCCGGTGGCAGACCTCGGCGACGGCCCGCAGGTCGGCACTGGCCCCGTACGGCGTCGGGCTGGTCACCAGCGCGCCCTTGGCGTCCGGGTGGGCGGCGAAGGCCTCCTCGAACGCCTCGGGGGACGGCGGATGCGCCAGATGCCGCTCGGCGTCCCAGTGCGGCTCGACCCAGACCGGTTCGATGCCGGACAGGATCAGCCCCGAGACCACGGACTTGTGGGCGTCCCGGCCGATCAGCAGCTTCTCGTGCGGCCCGGCGACCGCCAGCATCGCCGCCTTCACCGACAGGGAACTCCCGCACGTCGAGAAGAAGGTGTGGTCGGCGTGGACGGCGTCCGCCATCAGCTCCTGGGCGCGCTGCAGCACCCGTCCCCGGGTGAGCCGGTCGTCGAGCCCGCCCGCCGCCAGGACGTCGCCGTAGAACACCGCGTCACCCAGCACCTCGCGCACCGCCGGATCGGCCCCGCGCGCCTGCTTGTGCCCAGGTGGCGTGAACGAAAGGCGCCCCTCACGGTGGTAGTCGACGAGGGCTTCCAGGACCGGTGCGTCATGGTGGTCGGCTGTCATGCCGCCCGGTTTCCCGTCCGCCGCCCCCTCAATCCGTCCCGCGGCGCGTCACCCCGAGGTCCGGCCCGGGGTCAGCACCTCGTCGAGCACCCGCAGCACGGCCTCGTACGCCACCGTGCGCACGGCGGCCTCCTGCGACCCCTGCGGATCGGTCGTCCGCAGTTCCTCGCTGCGTGACCGCCAATGGCGGCCCTCCTCCACCGCGCAGGCCCTCGCGCGGTGCATCCGGCGCAGCAGTTCGTCCGAGTCCACAACATCCGTCATGCACTCCGCGTACCCCCGTACGGCGCCCGGATGGCCCTTGGGCCGCGTGGTGGACCTGATGTTTGCCGGTACCCGCAGAGGTCAGCCGACAGGAACGGGCCGCACGGCGCGGGCGGCCGGGCCGGACCCCACCGACCAGGGGGCCGGGCCCTTTCCCCCGACCAGGGACCGGACCCTTCCACCGACCAGGGAGCTGACGGATGTGTGACAGGGACACGATGCAGTCCGCCGTCGAGGAGCGCGGCACGGACGCGTGGCGCCGCTGCCGGCCGTGCAGGCCCGCCGACGCCCGCAGGGCGGTCGAGGACGCCGTCACGGCACACGCCGGCACCGCTGGGGCCGGCCCGCACGGTCGCGCGTGGTGCGACGCGGGCGCCCTGTCGGACGCGTTGCTCGTCGCCTCGGAGCTGACCACCAACGCCATGCTGCACGGCGGAGGCGTCACCGACTTCCAGGTGGACGTGGTGGACCCCGGGGTGCGCCTGTCGGTGTGCGACCGCAGCCAGGACGTCCCGGTGGCACTGCCTCCCACCGACGACCGCGGCCGCCGGCGTCTGGGCGGCCGGGGCTGGCCGATCGTCTGCCGACTGGCCCGCGAGGTACGCGTGGCAGACCTTCCCTCCGGAGGCAAGTGCATCACCGTGGTCGTTCCGCTGTCCTGATGACTTTTGGAAAAGCGGAGTTTGTTCCACCGGGGCAGGGGCAGTCGCAGTTTCGTGCTTCGGACCGGAGGCGCAGCAGCGGGAACGGCACGGCCGTTTCGGCGCTCCGGCTGTGCCGGGGCGACCCGGACAGCGCCGTATCCCGCGGAAAGTCCCCTGAGACCACCGTTCAGGAGCGAATCCGCATGCTCATAGAAACACCCGCCATCCGTCCCGTTACCCCCCAGCCGACCGACCCCTCCGCCACCGCCGCCCGCCGCCGGCACGACGACGCCCCGGACACCATGGCGCTCTTCGGCCGGCTGGCGGGACTGCCGGACGGACCCGAGCGCGACGCCGTCCGCGACGAACTCGTCACGGCCTGGCTGCCCATGGCACACCGGATCGCCGGGCGGTTCCGGGACCGCGGCGAATCCCTCGAGGACCTCCGCCAGGTCGCGGCTCTCGGCCTGGTCAAGGCCATCGACCGCTTCGACCCGGAGCGGGGAGCCTTCGAGAGCTACGCCGTGCCCACCATCACCGGTGAGGTCAAGCGCCACTTCCGCGACCGGATGTGGGCCCTGCGGGTGCCCCGCCGCGTCCAGGAACTGCGCAACAAGGTGCGCGTCGCCCGCAGGGAACTCGTCCAGAGCCCGGGCAGTCCCGAACCGTCGGTGGCCGCCCTGGCCGCTCACACCGGGCTGACCGAGGACGAGGTCACCGCCGGCATGGAGGCACTGGAGAGCTTCAGCACCCTGTCGCTGGACGCCGAACTGGCGGCCGGCGACGACGGTTACAGCCTCGCGGACACCCTCGGCGCGGCCGACACCTCCTACGACACCGTGATCGACCGCGAGTCGGCCAAGGAAGGCCTGCGCAGGCTGCCCGAGAGGGAGCGCGCCATTCTCTACATGCGCTTCTTCGAGGACATGACACAGAGCCGGATCGCCGACTGCCTCGGCATCTCGCAGATGCACGTCTCCCGGCTCATCAGCCGCAGCTGCGCCCGCGTGCGCGACGAGGCAATGGGACAGCGGGCGGTCCGCCCCGGCCACACGGCGCGCACCCGATGAGCGGCAGGGACGACGAGCGGGACGCACGGGGCACCACCAGGGAGGGACGAGACGGATGCTGATGCCACACCCCGCGGAACTGCGCAGGCTCCTGGCGGAGTACGAGACGGCCGCGACCAGCGAGCCCGCGGACGCGACGGGCGAACCGGGCCCGCGGACCCGGGACCTCGCCTACACGCTGTGCGTGTCCACCGGCACCCGTGACGTGCAGGGGGCCCTGGAGGCCGCCCGGCGCCAGCTGGCGGCCCCGCTGGTGCCGGTGCCGGTGCCCGGCGGCACGCCCGCGGACGTGGTGCTGGAGCCGGTGCCGGTGCCCGGCGGCGCACCCGCGGACGTGGTGCTGGAGCCGGCGCCCGTGCCCGGCGGCGCACCCGCGGGCGTGGCGGACTGACGGGGACGAACGGACCAGGGACGCACAGGGGCACGACGGTGCGGCTGCCCGCACACCGCTTGGCGGTGGGCGGGCAGCCGCACGTCGGCCGTCGCAGGCACACCGGCGACCATGGCGGTGTGCGCGCAGGATGCCGGGGCATCCGGGATTTCGGGAGGGGATTCACATGAACGCACGTGTCCAGGCACTCACCGGACGGGGCCGCGCCCGGCGGGCCGCGAACGGGTCGGCGGCCGAGGGAGCCGCCCGGGCCGGTCTCACCGCCCGCGGTGTCATCTACCTGCTGGTCGGCATCCTGGCCCTGCAGATCGCCTTCGGTTCGGGAAACCGGCAGGCGGACCGGGGCGGTGCCCTTCAGGAGCTGGCGGACAAGCCGTTCGGGGCCGTCCTGCTGTGGGCGCTGGGTGCCGGGCTCGTCGGCATGGCTCTGTGGAGGCTGTCCGAGGCGCTCTTCGGCGTCACGGGCAAGGACGGCCACACGGCCAAGAAGCGCCTGCCGGCCGCCGCCCGCTGCGTGTTCTACGCCTTCGTCGCCTACTCCGTGCTGGCCTTCGCGGCCGGCGCGGGCGACAGCGGCTCCAGCGACCGGCAGTCCCGGGACGTCACCGCCAGGGTGATGGACATACCCGCCGGCCAGTGGCTGGTGGGCATCGCGGGCGTCGGCATCGTCATCGCCGGAGCCGTCATCGGCATACAGGCGGCGCGCCGCAGCTATCACAAGAAGCTGAAGCTCGGCGAGCTGGGCCCCCGCGTCCGGCGGCTGGTCGACGTCACCGGCGTGGGCGGCGGGGTGGCCCGCGGCCTCGTCTTCGCCGGGGCCGGCGTCTTCGCCGTACGGGCCGCCGTCGACTACGACCCCGACCGGGTCAAGGGACTGGACGACACCCTGCGCTCCTTCGCCGACACCCCCCTCGGCCCCTGGCTGCTGGTCCTGGTCGCCGCCGGGCTGGTGCTGTTCGGCGTGTTCTCCTTCACGCTCGCCCGCTGGCGGAGGTTCTGAGCCGCCCGGCACGGGGAACACGGGGCGAATGAACGAACACGAGATTCCTCCGCCGGACGGACGTCCCGTGGACGTCTACCTCGACCTCCTGCGCGTCCGCATGCCGAACGACGACTACCAGCTGCTGCTCAGCGTGGTGGAACCGGTCCTCCAGGCGATCGACGAGCAGCAGATGCCGACCATCGACTTCTCCCTGGACGGGGACAGCGCCGAGGCGCTGCCCCAGGAGATCAGGGACGAGGCCGCACTGGTCATCGCCACCGCCGTCACCGGACGTCTCGACAACGAGGTCGTCGAGATCGACACCGACGTGACCGGACCGGTCCGGGTCGTCACCGACGCGGCCACCGCCTCCGACCCCGAGCGCCTCGGCGAGATAGCCGACTACCTCAAGGAACGCCACCAGCAGAACGAGGAACTGCGCGGCATCGCCGAGGCCAGCGGCATGCCCAGCGACTTCTGACCCTCACCCTCCGGGTGGCACCGTCACCGCTGCGGCGCCTTGACGGGCACCCCCAGCGGCCGGGCGAGGCCGACCACCGCCTCGTCCAGCCGCTCCAGATGCCGCAGGACCCGGCCCGTGATGCGCCCGTACCGCGGCACCCCGGCGGCGTCCGGCTCCAGCAGCGAGGCGATGCTCGGGCCGGTCTCCACCTCCGTCCCGGTGTCGTCCTCGGTGACGCGGGCGGCGATCGCCTCGATGTTGCGCACCGTGCGCCGCACGGCACCGCGCAGCCGCGGATCGGCCGCGATCGACGGATGGGTGGGCAGCAGCTCGGCCGTCGCCGCCAGCGACCGCGCGTGGTAGGCGCAGGTCTCCAGCAGCGCCACCACATACTGGGCCGTGTCCCGCCGGGCGCGCAGCGGCGTGATCGGATGGGTCAGCGGCTGGGTGGCCGCCCGCAGGTCGCCCAGCGCCTGGTCCAGCTCCCGCGCCGTGTCCAGCAGATCGGCCGCCGGGCCGCCGCTGAGCTGGTCGACGGCGCCCTCCGTCACGTCGGTGAGCCGCTCCAGGACCGTGCCGAGGAGTTCGTTCGTACGCCGGTCGGTGCGGATGGGCAGCACCAGCGCGGCCGCCACGATCCCGCAGGCCGCGCCGAGCGCCGTCTCCTCCACCCGCAGCAGCAGCACCGACATGCTGTAGGTGTGCAGCAGCGTGTACAGCAGCCCCAGCATCGCGGTGACGAAGAACGACATCAGCGTGTAGGACAGCGGCGCCGTGTAGAACATCGCGAAGATCAGCACCAGCACCAGCCCGAACGCGGTCCAGGTGTGGTTGCCGACCAGGCCGGCCAGCACGATGCCCGCCACCACGCCCAGCACGGTGCCGAGCAGACGGCGGTAGCCCTTGACCAGGATCTCACCCGTCGAGGCGGTGTTGATGAAGACGATCCAGCAGGTCAGGACCGCCCAGTACCAGCGCTGCGTGGACAGGAACTCGCCGCCGACGATGGCCAGCGAGGACCCCACGGCCACCTGCACCGCGGCGCGCGTGGTGGGCCGCCGCAGCCCGGTCGGCTCCTCCTCCGGCACCGCCTCCTCACCGGCGTCGATGGCCGCGTCCTCGGCGTCCAGCTCCTCGCGGGACCTGGCGGTGGCCGGTGAGTCGTCCGACTCGTCCTGCGGCCCGTCCAGGGCGATCCTGAGGCCCATGACCGCGCGTGCCGCCTCACCGATGCCGCGGAACACGTCCTGCACGGCCGCGGTCGCCTCGGGAAGGTTCTCCTCGTCGCGGTAGCCGAGCAGCCGGTTGCGCAGGTGGGACAGCGCGGTGCCGCGCGCCTCGGCGGGCGGCCGCAGCACCAGCGTGCGCAGCGCCGCCAGATCGCGGCGCAGTGTCTCCGTGGCCTCGCCCGGCGCCGGCGAGTGCCCCACCGCGGGGGCGGGCGCGCCGGGCAGGTGCAGGGTCAGGGTGTCCGCCCGCTCGGCGCTGCGCGCGGTCAGCAGCAGCAGGCCGAGACGCTCGGAGGCGATCTCGGCGTCCGCGATGCGCCGCTGCACCAGGCGGGCCGTGGACGCGTCGGGCGTGCCCTCCTCCAGCCGGGACTGGATCAGCAGGGCGGTCTCGTGCAGGCGCGCGGTGCCCTCGCGCAGCCGCACCAGCGTCTTGTCGATGGCGTCGGGACCGGCGTCCAGCAGCTCGATCTGGGTGGCGATCAGCTGGGCCAGCCGGGCCCGGAAGGCCTGCCGCAGCAGCCGCAGGATGCGCGCGGGCGTCGCCGGGACCACCCCGAACCGCACCACCGCGCTGGAGGCGAACGCCACGGCGATCGCGGCATACAGCCCCGGCAGCCCCGACACCTTCGCGCCGACGAACAGCGACACGAAGTAGACCTGGAAGCCGATCAGCCCGAGCGCCGTGCCCCGGTCGCCGAACCGGCGGACGAAGACCGCGCAGAAGATCAGGACGACGAAGAAGGCGTCGCCGAGGACGACCCGCGAGGTGAGCAGCGTGCTCAGCGAGACCGAGGCGAGGGCGACCGGCAGGCCCAGCGCCAGCGTGACGGCCTGCGGGCCGGGCTCCTTCTCCCGGATGGCGAAGGTCGCGACCATCGCCGCCATGGCCCCGGCCACCAGATGTTTGACGTCGACGCCGGCGACGGCGAGCACGCCCAGTGTCAGCGCGATGGCGCCCACCGTGCGCAAGCCCGCCGTCAGCCGCAACAGCCCCGGGTCGGACGCGGCGACGCGGTCCCGCAACCGTGTCCGCGCCGAGCGCCCCGCTGCCTTCACGCCGCCGTACACTCTCCCGATTCACAGCCGGCCCTCACAGCCGGTTCCAGCCACGGCCCGGCCACTTCACGCCGAGATCCACTTCTCAGCATGTCATGCCCGGGCCCGGTACCGGCGGCGGGGGCGGCCCCGGTCACAACTCCGCCCGGCTCGCCTCCCGCACCTGTTCCCGCACCTGCTCCGGGGTCAGATACGCGTCCGTGTACTCGAAGTCCTTCAGCTTGGCCGGCTTGCGGGCCTGGAAACCGGTACGGACGAAATCGTCGCCGGCCACCGCGTTGAGCGCCCAGTTGGCCGCCACGCGGGCCTTCGCCACGCCCGTGCGCAGCGCCGACCAGTGGTAGCCGCGGGCCACCGCCTGCGCGGGCAGGCCCTTGAGCTCGACACCCAGCGGCTTGGAGACCGCGTCCGCGCCGCCGAGGTCCACGACGAGACCGAGGTCCTTGTGGACGTAGGGCCGCATCGGCTGGCCCCGCAGGGTGGCGATGAGGTTCTCCGCGACGTGCCGGCCCTGCCGCATCGCGTGCTGGGCGGTGGGCGGGCAGACGGCACCCTCCTTGCCCTTGGCGAGGTCGGGAACGGCCGCGGAGTCGCCGAGCGCGAACACCCCGTCGTGGTCGGGCAGGCACATCTCGGCGGTGACCGCGAGCCGCCCCTTGACGGTCTCCGCACCGAGGGTGGCCATCAGCGGGCTGGCGACCACGCCCGCCGTCCAGATCAGGGTGCGGGTGGGCACCACCCGGCCGTCCGTGAAGGTGACCTCCTCGGGGCCGGCCTTGTCGATGGAGACGCCCAGGGAGATGTCGATGCCGCGCCGCGTCAGGATCTCCTGCGCGTCGCGTCCGAGCTTCTCGCCCAGCTCCGGCATCAGCTTCGGCGCGATGTCGATCAGGTGCCACTTGATCAGGGCCGGGTCCAGCCGGGTGTAGCGCTTGACGGCCGCGTGCGTCAGCCGCTGCAGACAGGCCGCGGTCTCGGTGCCCGCGTAGCCGCCGCCCACCACCACGAACTGAAGCCGGGAGGCGCGCTCGGCCGGGTCCTGGCTGGCGTCGGCGAGGTCCAGCTGCGAGATGACGTGGTCGCGGATGTACGCGGCCTCCGCCAGCGTCTTCATGCCGAACGCGTGGTCGGTCAGCCCCGGGATGTCGAAGGTCCGGGTGATGCTCCCGGGCGCCAGCACGATGTAGTCGTACGGCTCGTTGACGATCCGGTCGGTGATGGTGCGCACCACGCACACCTTCGCCTTGAGGTCCACCCCGATGGCGCCGCCCGGAATGATGCGGGTCCGGTACTTGCTGCTGCGGCGCAGCGAGAGCGCGATCGACTGGGGAGTGAGCACCCCTGCGGCGACGTGCGGCAGCAGCGGCAGATAGAGCTGGTAGGAGAACGGGGTCACCAGAGTGATCTCGGCCTCCTCGGGGGAGAGCCGGCGTTCCAGACGACGGACGCACTCCACGCCGGCGAAGCCTGCGCCGACCACCAGGATCCTGGGTCGTGTCACGGTGTTCATCCCTTTCTGCGGCGCCGGGGCGGTCTGCCGCGAACGCCCATCGCCTGCCCGTGGATCGCTGCTTCGCACCTGAGGCGGGCCACCGCGCTCCGACCGCTCCGGCGGGCCGGGTGCGGCAGGCAGGCGGCACGTCCTGATCACCACCATGCCCCGCCCGGGCCCAAAGCGCACCGGGCGAGGGCGAACCGTGTGAAACGTGCGAGGTCAGCCCGTGGGGCTCAGGTGGCAGAGCAGCAGACACACGTCGTCGTCCCGTTCGGAGTCGCTGAGCATCGGACGCAGGATGCCGTCCGCCGCACCCTCCAGATCCGCGTCCAGCCGGTCCGCGTCGAAGGACCCGAGCGTGTCCGCGAGACGGGCGATGCCCGGGTCTATGCCCCGGGCGCGACGCTCCACAAGGCCATCCGTGTACAGCGCGAGCGTCGAACCGGGCGGCATGGACACCGTGTGGTCCGCGATCTCCTGCCGCAGCGGGATGCCGAGCATCGCCCCGGGTTTCGCGTCCAGTGTCCGCACCCGTCCGTCGGGGGTACGCAGCACCGGCGGCGGGTGCCCGGCCGCCGCCCACGTCATGGTGGTCTCCGCGGGGTGGAAGCGCGCGATGACGGCGGTGGCGAACAGGTCGGGCTGGAGGTGGTGCAGGAAGGTGTGCAGGCGGGTCAGCAGCTGCCCCGGGCTGCCGCCGTCGACCGCGTACGCGCGCAGGGCGGTGCGCAGCTGACTCATCATCACGGCCGCCCGCAGCCCGTGCCCGGTGACGTCCCCGACCACGGCGATCACCCCGCCGTCGGGCTGACGGAAGGCGTCGTACCAGTCGCCCCCGATGTTCAGCCCGTGGGTGGCCGGCAGATAGCGGGCGGCCAGCGCGAGACCGGGCGGGGCCGGCAGCTCCGTCAGCAGGGCCCGCTGGAGCGTCTCGGCGATGTCGCGGTGGTGCTCGTAGCGCCGGGCGTGGTCGATCGCGATGCTGGTCCGCCGGGTCAGCTCCACCAGCATGACGGCGTCGTCCGGGTCCCAGCGCTCCCCGGGCGGGGACAGCGTCACCACGCCCAGCGGCGCCTGCCGGGTCGGCAGCGGGATGCTCAGCAGGGGCCGGTCGGGGTCGGCCGCCGACGGCGGCTGGTCGTCGACGCCGGGCAGCCCTCCCGGGTGTGCGGCGGCGTACTGCGGCCGGCCGGTGCGGGCGGCGACCACCGCGGCCGCCGCGCGGGCGGGACCGGGCCGGTCGCCGTCCTGGTCGAACAGCCAGACGTCGACGTCGGACGCGTACTCGGGCACCAGCAGCTCCGGCAGCCTGCGCACGATCTCGTGGTGGTCGAGCGACGCCGTGAGCACCGCGCTCGCGTCCGCCAGGAAGGTCAGCCTGCGCCGGGCGTTCTCGGCCTCCGTACGCGCCTTGCGCTCGGCGGCGAACGCCTCGCGCTGGGCCCGCCCGGCGGCGTCCAGCTCGGCGTGCAGCGCCACCACGCCCTGGTTCGTCTGCTGCAGCTCCTCGCGGTGGAACTCGACCAGGTCCTCCTGCTCGGTGAGTCTCTCCAGCACCAGCGCCGTGTCCTCGTCGGCACCCAGCAGGGCCTCCGCCAGCCCCGCCGGGTCGTCCGCCACGGTCTCGGCGCCGGGATCAGCCGTCGCCTCGGGACACGGCACCGTGACCCGCCACGGCGGCTGTCCGGCGGCAGCGGCCTCGGGCGACGGCGTCACCACGGCGTGCAGCACGCTCTGCCGGGCACCCGGCGCGGCGAGGGAGACGGTGCCGGTCTCCAGGGTGAGCCGCCAGGTGCCGCCCTTGGCCACGCACAGCCGCAACTGCGCGCCGAGCAGGGCCGTCAGCCGGGTGCGCTCCACGGGCGCCACACCGCAGGCCGCCGCCAGCCGTGCGGTGCCGATGCGGGCCAGCGCCGCGTCGACGACGCCGGCGATCTGCCAGGTCCGGGTCATGGGCCGTCCGGCGGGGTAGGGGCCAGCACGGCGACGGCGGTGTCGTCCCGGACCGGCCGGGCCGGGCTGCTGGCGTCACGGATGGTCACGGCGGCGGTCACCGCCGGGTCGGTCGCGGTGCGGCAGGTGTCGGACGTCGGCGACCAGCGGCTCGGCAGACCGTCGCTGTGCAGGACCAGGACCCGGTCGTCCGCCCAGGGCCGCTCCTCCTCGCGCAGCGTCGTGGGCCGGTGGGTGCCGACGATGCCGGGCCGGGACACCAGGTGCCGCCAGGTGCCGCCCTCGCACAGCCGCGCCCCGATGTTGCCGACGCCGGTGAACCGGAGCACGCCGGCCCGCGTGTCGATCTGGGCCACCGCGACGGCCGCCCCGCGGGTCCCGGACAGCGCCCGGTCGAGCCGCCGCATCGCCTCGGCCGGCGGCAGGTCGGGCGAGGCGCGCAGCGCCTCCACCGCGGCGGTCGAGGCACGGGCGGCGTCCGGACCGTGACCGAGTCCGTCGGCCAGCATCAGCGTGACGAGGTCCCCGTCGCGCACCCAGGCCCAGGCGTCACCCGAGTACTCCGCCCCGCCGAACGGGACGTTCACCGCACCGGCCCGCACCCGGCTCCCCGGACCGGAGCCGGTGACGGCGGCGGCCTCGGGTACGGCGCCGATCCGGGCGACCACCACCGTGCCCCGGCCGGGGACGCTGTGCAGGTCGAAGTCGTCGGCGAGGCGCGCACAGGTGCCCAGGCCCGCACCGAGCGAGTTCGTGGTCGTGAAGCCGTCGCGCAGCGCGGCGGACACGTCGGCGATCCCCGGACCGTGGTCGACCGTGGCGACCTGCACGCACGGCGTCGCCTCCCGGCCGGCCGCGAGAACGGGCGGGGGGACGACGTCGATCAGGACCTGGCCGCCCCCGGCGTGCTTGAGCAGGTTGGTGGCCAGCTCGGTCGCCACCAGCGCCGCGGTGGAGGTCCGCTGCTCGTCGAGACCGGCCAGCGCCGCCGCCTGCTCCGCGGCCACCCTGGCGTCGCGCACCCGGGTCGAGTCCCGCACCGGGACGTCCCACACACGTGGCATCAGGACTCCTCACGGGGGCGTGGCGGCCGGCCCACCCAGGACGTCACCCGCACGGTCGTCCCGGCGCCCGGAGAACTCTCGATGGCGAACTCGTGCACCAGGCGGCGGGCGCCGCCCAGGCCCATCCCGAGACCGTCGCCGGAGGTGAAACCGTCGCTGAGCGCCCGGTCCAGGTCCGGGATGCCGGGCCCCTCGTCGCTGAAGGTCAGCCGCAGCCCGTGCGTGGCGCCCTCGGTGAGCGACTCCACCTCCATGGTGCCGCCACCGCCGTACACGAGGGTGTTGCGGGCCAGCTCACTGGCCGCGGTCACCAGCTTGGTCTGGTCGACCAGACCGAAACCGAGCCGGGCGGCCGTCTGCCGCACCTGCTGTCGCACCCACACCAGATCCATGTCCGAGCGGATCGGCAGGCGGGCCTGCGAGCCCGCGGCGGTGTGCATCACGAACGCTCCCGTCCGAAGCCGCCGTAACGGGACGAGGGGGCGTGCCGGCCGAGGAACTCCATGGCCGCCTCGGTGCTGAGCGCGGTGTGCACGCCGGGCAGCGACAGGCCCAGTTCCACCAGGGTGATGGCGACGGCAGGCCGCATGCCGACCACCACGGTCCGCGCGGCGAGCAGGCCGGTCTGTCCCGCGATCTCGGCCAGGACCCGGCCGAGGAACGAGTCGACGATCTCCACGCCGGAGATGTCGATGACCACTCCGGAGGCACCGCTGCGCACGATCGTCTCGGCCAGGTCGTCCTGGAGCTGCTGGGCCGTGCTGTCGTGCAGATCCCCCTGGAGGGTGACCAGCAGGACCTCACCGATTCGCAGCACCGGAACACGCCCCGGCACCGGAGCCCCGTGGGGCCCGGGGAATGGCCGGCTCACCGGGCGACCGCTCCGTTCGCCGCCGGTGTCACGATCCCCACACCGAGCTCGTGCAGCACGTACTTCAGCGCGTCGGCCAGGCTCGCCCGGGTGACCACCGTGCCGAGGTCAAGACCGAGGTGGACCATGGTCTGCGCGATCGCGGGCCGGATGCCGGAGACGATGCACTCGGCGCCCATCAGCCGGGCCGCCGCGACCGTCTTCATCAGATGCTGGGCCACCAGCGAGTCGACGGTCGGCACGCCGGTGATGTCGAGGATGGCGAAACGCGCCTGCTGCTCGACGACGGACTCCAGCAGTGTCTCCATCACCACCTGGCTGCGCGCGCTGTCCAGCGTGCCGATCAGCGGAACGGCCACGATGCCGTCCCACAGCTTGATGACCGGCGTGGCCACCTCGAGCAGCTGGAGACGCTGGCGGTCGATGAGCGCCTGCCCCTCGCTGAGCGCCGTCTGCATCACCACGACCCGCAGGGTGCCCATGAGCACGCTCAGCGTGGTGACACACTCCCGGACGTACCCCGCGGGGGCGTCCTCGGGCAGGTCGGCCACCAGCAGGTTCTCGACCGGCGGACGCAGCGCGGCCAGCTCGCCCGACACCTGCGCGGTGCTCAGCCCGGCTCGCGACCGGGCCGCGCCCATGCGCGCCAACTGCTCGCGCACCTCGGTGAACCCGGCGGCGTCCGGGTCCTCCACCCGGGCCGCGTCCGCGACGTGCGCCAGCGCGTCCACGACGGCCTTGCCCGCCTCGACCGCCTCGTCGCGCGAGAGGGTGAACACGGCACGGAACAGGGGTTCGTCCGCCCATCGCTGGGCGATCTGCTCACGGCGCCGCCGCAGCAGGTCCCTGATCTCGCGCGTCGGCGAGCCCGCCGTTCCGTCCGCCTGCTCCGGCACCTGTTCCACTCCTCATCCGCGTCGCGCCGCACCTCACCTCGTACGGAAGCGACGTGCCGACGTCCTGACCCTGCCGGCCGACCACTGTATCCACCCGCCGACCTGGCACGGCACCCGCTTCCGTACGACCGGTCCGGACGAGGTGCGGGGCGCGACGCTCAGGCGTCGGGCACCTGCGGCCCCTCCGGATGCGCGTCCACGCGGGAGAGGGCCTCGTCGACGCTCTGGGAGACCGGCACCGTGATGCTCACCCCCGTCAGGTCCAGGACGCGCTGCACCGCCGGGGGCGGCGAGATGATGTGCACGCTGCCCGGCAGGTCGCGGGCCTCCTGGTAGACGCGCAGGATGATGTTCATGCCGGACGAGTCCATGAACGGGACCTCCGACAGGTCCAGCAGGAAGTGCCGTCGGCCGTGGTGCAGCTGGTTGGCCAGGTGGTGCTGGAACTCGGTCGCGGTGTCGACGTCCAGGTAGCCCTCCACCTTGAGCAACGCGACATCCTCCCGCGGCAGCGTCACCTCGACGGACAGCGGGTTCTGGGCTATGGGCACGTGTACCTCCAACAACGCGGCGGTGCGGCGGACCGTCGTGTGGCCCACCGCGCGTGGCGGATACCCCCGAAATCCGGATCCACACCCGCCGACCGGACCGGTTCGCCACCCGGTGGATCATCCCACCCGGATGCCGACCAGACACGTGTCGTCGTCCGTGTCCGACCTGCTGTACGTGAGCAGCCGGTCCAGGTGCTGGTCCAGGGTGTTGGGCGTCGGACGCACGGTGCTGAGCAGCTGGGTCAGCGCCTCCTCCACCGGGCGGTCGCGGCGCTCGATCAGACCGTCGGTGTACATCAGCAGGGTGTCCCCACCGGCCAGCTGCACCTCGGACTCCTCGTACGCCGCCTCCGCGGCCGCGCCCAGCAGCATGCCCCTGACCAGCGGCAGCGGCTCCGCTCCCGGACCCCGCACCAGCACCGGCGGCAGATGGCCGGCCCTGGCCCAGCGCAGCGTGGAGCGGGCCGGGTCGTACAGGCCGCACACCGCCGTGGCGGTCACCCCGCCCGTCAGATGGTGCGCCACGATGTTGAGCCAGGACAGCAGCTGCCCCGGACCTGCCCCGGTCACCGCCAGACCGCGCAGCGCGTTGCGCAGCACCACCATGCTGGTCGCCGCCTCTATCCCGTGCCCGGCGACGTCCCCCACGCACAGCAGCACCAGCCCGCTCGGCAGCACCACGGCGTCGTACCAGTCGCCGCCCACCAGCTGCTCCGTCTCCGCGGGCCGGTACCGGACGGCCACCTGGAGCTCCGGCACCCGCAGCGGGGCCTGTGCCGGCGGCATGATGGCGTGCTGCAGCTGCAGGGTGAGCCGGGCGCGCTCGACGGCCTGCTGCTCGGTGTGCGCCAGCTGGTCGCGCGTCGCGGCGAGCGCCACCTCCGTCCAGTGCTGCGCGGAGATGTCCTGACAGGCGCCCCGCACGAGCAGCAGCCGGTCGTCGGTGTCCAGGACCGGCTCGGCGACCACCCGCACGTGCCGGGTCACCCCGTCGGGCCGGCGCAGCCGGAAGGCCGCCGACGCCGGCCTGCGGTGGTGCAGCAGCGTGCGCAGGAACCGCCCGATGGCCACGGCGTCGTCCGGGTGGGCGTGCGCGGCCAGCTCCTCCAGCGGGACCGGCGCGCTCGTCTGCGGCCGCCCGTACAGGTCGAACAGCTGCCCGTTCCAGGTGATCTCGCCGGTCAGCAGGTTCTCCTCGAAGCCGCCGATGCGGCCGAGCCGCTGGGCGTGCTGGAGGAGGCTGGCCAGCCGCGCCGTCTCGTCCTCGATGCGCCAGATGAGCAGCACCGCGTTGCCGTGCCGGCTGACGCTGATGTCCGCCACCGCCGACAGCGGCACCTGGTCCACCAGGGCCGTCAGGTTCATGTGCCGGGCCCGGAACGGCTCGCCCGTGGCGTACACCCGCTCCACGTTGCGGAACAGCTCGCTGTCCCCGGCGGCCATCGGGTACGCCTCCAGGAGCAGCGCGCCGCCCACGACGGCACGCGGCCGCCCGGCCGGATCCAGGAAGCGCTTGTTCACGTGCTGGATGCGGAAGTCCGCCAGGTTGCCCGAGGCGTCCAGGTGCGGCACCAGGACCAGGGCGGGGTCGTGCAGCCCGTCGGCGAGGTCCATCAGCTCCACCGCGTCCGGCATGACCCGGGGCTCGTGCCCCGGGCCGCTCGGCGTGTACGACTCCAGGGTGTGCGCGCACAGCTCCGCCAGGGCCTCCACCTGGCGGACCACCTGGGGCGGCTGCGGCGCCATCGGCACCGCCCAGGCGATCTCCAGTACGCCGTGGATGCGCCCGCCGGTACCGGCGGGCACCGCGACCCGGCCGCCGTCCGGGTACTGGTGCCGGCCCACGCTGGGCAGCCCCGTCTCCGCGAGGGACGCGTACCACTGCCCCGACCGCTCGGTCAGTCCGCGCCGGGCCACCGTCGCCACGTCCGGCGGCACGTAGCGCCAGCGGGCGGCCTCCGCCGGCGGGAAACCGGCGCTGCCCACCAGGGTGAGCGACCCGTCGTACCCGGCCGCCCAGATGGCCACCGCGACCGCGCCGAGCGGGCGCAGCGCCTGCTCCAGCAGGGCGTCGGCGACGGCCTGGGTGTCGTTCGCGGCCAGTGCGCCGCTCTCGGCCGCCCGCAGGCGTACGGCGGCCGACCCGGCCACCGCCCCACCGGTCGCGTCGGCACCCGCGCCGGCCGCGTCGTCGTCCGGGTCCGCGGTCCGTACGGCGGCGGTCGCCGCCAGGAACGCGTCCGTCACCTCCGACATGCGGTCGCGGGCGGCCTGGTTGATGACGTCGACCGCGAACTGGAGCGGCGTCGCCTGGGACTGCTCGGCCAGTTCGGCCAGCTGCCGGGCGGCCTGCGCCGGACCGCAGCCGAGCCGGGCGACCAGGACGCCCTTCGCCAGCTCGATCAGTGCCCGGCCCTCGGCCTCCGCCTGCGCGGCCCGGACCTCACGGCTGAGCCGGTCGACCGTGGCCGCCAGCCTGCCCACGGGTGACAACGGGGTCATGTCGCCGCGGTCGGACGCGGCCGGGCGGGCGTCACCGGCCGGCTCGCCGGGCTGCTCGGAGGCGTTCATGCGGGCAGCCACCGCCGTACGCAGGCGATGAGGTCCTTGGTGTCGACGGGCTTGGTGACGTAGTCGCTGGCGCCCGAGGCGAGGCTCTTCTCCCGGTCCCCGGGCATCGCCTTCGCCGTGACGGCGATGATCGGCAGCTCGGCGTACCGGGGGATCCGGCGGATCTCGGCCGTCGCCGTGTAGCCGTCCATCTCGGGCATCATCACGTCCATCAGGACCAGTGCGATCTCCGGATGGTCCACCAGCGTCTCGATGCCCCGGCGGCCGTTCTCCGCGTGCAGCACCCGGAACCCGTGCAGTTCCAGGATGCCGCTCAGCGCGAAGAGGTTGCGCGCGTCGTCGTCGACCACGAGGACGGTGCGCCCGGCGGGCGGCGCGTGGCCGGTCTGGGCCGTCAGGCGCAGCGGTTCCTCCGGCCGGACCAGGGAGAGCACGTCCCCGGGTTCCTCCGCGGCCAGGTGCAGGGCGATGCGCTCGCGCAGCTCGTCCAGGCTCGACAGGAACTCCAGCGCCCCGCCCGCCGGGTCCGAGCGCAGGTCCTCCTCCAGGGCGGCGTCGACGCGGTGACCGCTGTGCACCAGCACCGGCACGCTCGCCAGCGCCGAGTCGCCCCGCAGCGCGTGCAGGAAACGGGACGCCTCGTCGTCCCGCATCCCCAGCTCCAGTACGACGCAGTGGCACGGCTCGGCGGCCAGCGCACCGGCCGCCTCCTCCGCCCCCACGGCGGTGATCACGTCGAGCGGCGGCCGGTCGCCGGCTTCGTCCCGCCCGTGCGTCAGATCCGCGATCACGCTCTCCGCGACCAGGGTCAGCAGCCCGCGCGGCCGCTCCTCCACGACGAGCAGCCGCCGCGGCCGCTGCCGGTGGCCGCCGGTCAGCTCGGGCAACGGCAGGGGCCCGTCGAGCACGTCGGCGGACGCCTCGGCCGGGATCCGCTCCGGCCCCCGGACCAGCAGGTCCTCGAAGTCCGGACGCGCCACCGGCAGGAACAGCGTGAACGTGCTGCCCCGGTCGGGCGTGCTGTCCACGGTGACGGCCCCGCCGAGCAGCTGGGCGATCTCCCGGGTGATGGACAGGCCGAGCCCGGTGCCACCGTACTTGCGGCTCGTCGTACCGTCCGCCTGCTGGAACGCGCCGAAGATCGACTCCAGGTTCTGTTCCGGGATGCCGATGCCGGTGTCCTTCACGCGGAACGCCACCACCGCCCCGCCCCGGACCACGCCGGCGGGCACCTCGTCGTCCGGCGCCGGCTCGACGGCCAGCTCCACACCGCCCCGCTCGGTGAACTTGACCGCGTTGGACAGCAGGTTGCGCAGCACCTGACGCAGCCGGGAGTCGTCGGTCAGCAGGTCCGCCGGGGCCCCGGCGGCCGTGGACACCGTGAACTCCAGGCCCTTCTGCGTCGTCATGGGCCGGAACGTGGCCTCGACGTACTCGATGAGCTGGCGCAACGTCACGCGCTCGGGGGAGACGTCCATCTTCCCCGCCTCGACCTTCGACAGGTCCAGGATGTCGTTGATCAGCTGCAGCAGGTCCGAGCCCGCCGAGTGGATGATGCCCGCGTACTCGACCTGCTTCGGGGTGAGGTTGCGCGAGGGGTTCTGGGCGAGCAGCTGGGCCAGGATGAGCAGGCTGTTCAGCGGGGTACGCAGCTCGTGGCTCATGTTGGCCAGGAACTCCGACTTGTACTTCGAGGCCAGCGACAGCTGCTGGGCGCGCGCCTCCAGCTCCTGCCTGGCCTGCTCGATCTGCAGGTTCTTCGCCTCGATGTCCCGGTTCTGCGTGGCGAGCAGGGACGCCTTGTCCTCCAGCTCGGCGTTGGAGTGCTGCAGCTCCTCCTGCTGCGCCTGCAGCTCCGCGGAGCGGGCCTGGAGCTCGGCGGTCAGGCGCTGCGACTCGGCGAGCAGCTCGTCGGTGCGGGCGTTGGCCACGATGGTGTTGACGTTCACGCCGATGGTCTCCATCAGCAGCTCCAGGAAGTCCTGGTTGATCTGCGTGAACGGGGCGACCGAGGCCAGTTCGATGACCCCGAGCACCTGCCCCTCCACCACGATGGGCAGCAGCACCAGCGCGGCCGGCACCACCTCGCCCAGCCCCGAGGAGACCGTCAGGTAGCCCGGCGGCAGGTCGTTCACCATGATGGTGCGCCGGCTGCGGGCCGCCTGGCCGACCAGGGTGCGGCCGAAGGAGATGCGGGTGGGCCGGTCCGTGTGCTCCGGATAGCCGTAGGAACCGACGAGTCGCAGTTCGGGACCGCCGTCCCCGTCCTCGGCCAGGTAGAAGGCGCCGTACTGGGCCGACACCAGCGGCACCAGCTCGTCCATGATCAGCTCCGCGACCACCGGCAGGTCCCGGTGCCCCTGCATCAGACCGGAGATGCGGGCGAGGTTCGTCTTGAGCCAGTCCTGCTCCTGGTTGGCCCGCGTGGTCTCGCGCAGGGACTCCACCATGGCGTTGATGTTGTCCTTGAGCTCGGCGACCTCGCCGGACGCCTCCACGTTGACCGAGCGGGTCAGGTCGCCCTCGGCGACGGCCGACGTGACCTCGGCGATCGCGCGGACCTGCCGGGTGAGGTTGCCGGCCAGCTCGTTGACGTTCTCCGTCAGGCGCTTCCAGGTGCCGGAGACGCCCTCCACCTCTGCCTGGCCGCCGAGCCGGCCCTCGGTGCCGACCTCGCGGGCGACGCGGGTGACCTCGTCGGCGAAGGCGGAGAGCTGGTCGACCATGGTGTTGATCGTCGTCTTGAGTTCGAGGATCTCGCCGCGCGCGTCGACGTCGATCTTCTTCGACAGGTCGCCCCGGGCCACCGCCGTCGTCACCAGGGCGATGTTGCGCACCTGGTTGGTGAGGTTGTTGGCCATCGAGTTGACGTTGTCGGTGAGGTCCTTCCAGGTGCCGGCGACGTTCGGCACGTTCGCCTGGCCGCCGAGGCGCCCGTCGGTGCCGACCTCGCGGGCGACGCGGGTGACCTCGCCGGCGAACGCCGACAGGGTGTCGACCATCGTGTTGATCACGTCGGCCAGCGCGGCGACCTCGCCCTCGGCGTCGACGGTGATCCGCTGCGACAGGTCGCCGCGGGCCACCGCGGTGGCCACCTGGGCGATGGAGCGGACCTGACCGGTCAGGTTCGACGCCATCACGTTGACGTTGTCGGTGAGGTCCTTCCAGGTGCCCGACACGCCGCGCACCCGTGCCTGCCCGCCCAGGTTGCCGGCCGTGCCGACCTCGCGGGCGACGCGGGTGACCTCGTCGGCGAAGGCGGAGAGCTGGTCGACCATCGTGTTGATGGTGTTCTTCAGCTCCAGGATCTCGCCGCGGGCGTCCACGGTGATCTTCTGGGAGAGGTCGCCCTTGGCCACGGCGGTCGCCACCTGGGCGACGTTGCGCACCTGGTTGGTCAGGTTGCCCGCCATGAAGTTCACCGAGTCGGTGAGGTCGCGCCACGTGCCCTTGACGCCCTGCACGTCGGCCTGCCCGCCGAGGCGCCCGTCGGTGCCGACCTCGCGGGCGACGCGGGTGACCTCGTCGGCGAAGGCGGAGAGCTGGTCGACCATCGTGTTGATGGTGTTCTTCAGCTCCAGGATCTCGCCGCGGGCGTCCACGTCGATCTTCTGGGAGAGGTCGCCCCTGGCGACCGCCGTGGCCACCTGGGCGATGTCACGGACCTGGGTGGTGAGGTTGCCCGCCATGGCGTTGACCGAGTCCGTCAGGTCGGCCCAGGTGCCCGAGACCCCCGGCACCTTCGCCTGCCCGCCCAGGGTCCCCTCCGTGCCGACCTCGCGGGAGACCCGCGTGACCTCGGAGGTGAACACGGACAACTGGTCGACCATGCCGTTGAAGACCGTGGCGATGTCGCCCATCAGCCCGTCGGCGTCGTCCGGCAGCCGGGTACCGAAGTCGCCGTCCCGTACGGCCGTGAGGCCCGCCAGGAGACGGCGCAGCTCCTGATCGCCGGGAGTCGTGTCGACGGCACCTGCGCTGTCGTTGGTCATCTGCACCCTCGCTCCGCTCCCCGGGAGTCCTCGGGCGAGGACTCACCACCCCCTCCGGACCGCCCGGGCGGTCCGGCCTTGGCGTACCCGCGTCCGCCCAGTTCACGGATGTGTCCCGGGCAGAAAAATACGTCAGAGGCTAACCCAGTCCCGGGGCCCGGACAAAGCGATGAGTCACCCGGCCGAACGCCTACCCACCAACGGACAACGCCGCCTCGGCTCCACCGCGCGGACAGCCCGGCCGGACGCCGGCCGCACCGGAGCACCCGCAGGGCCCGAATGCGGTGGGCCCGGCCGGGTATGTGCTGCTGTGGAGCCGGTCCGGACCTTCGGGTCCCGTCCGGCCGCACGGCGGTCACCGACACGGGAGGGAAGGGCAGGGTGCCGATGGAGAGCATCTGGTCGTACGCGGCGGAGAGCGGTCACCTGGCGGGAGCGGACCTGACGGGCTGTGATGTGGTCGCCGAGGACGGCACCATCGGACACGTGGACCGGCAGGCGGAGCACTTCGGCATGCCGCACCTCGTCGTCGACACCGGCGTGTGGGTGTTCGGCCGCAGTGTGCTCGTGCCGGTCGGAGTGGTCCGCGGTGTCGACGCCGAGACGCGCACGGTCAAGCTGAACTGCACCAGGGCCGAGGTCAAGGCCGCGCCCCGGTTCCGGACCGACAGCGAGACGATGGACCGCGAGTACCTGGCGTCCGTCGGCGACTACTATCACCGCCTGCCGCCGCGGGAGAGTTCCGCGATCTGACCGGACCGAACGACCGCGCGCCGAAACCGGGGACACCACACACATGGAAGCAGCCGACCGGATCACCACGGCCACCGCGGCCGGCACGGCACCCCCGGGCGTCGCGCCCGGCCCCGTACCCGCCGCGCCGGGGGCGGGGGCGAGCGCGGCGGCGGCGCGGGCGTACGCGGAGGCGATGGCCCGGACCCGGTGGGGCGGGCACGGCCGTGAGGTGCGCGAGGAGGACGTGGTCGACCTGCTGCTCGTGGTCTCGGAGCTGGTCACCAACGCGATCCGGCACGGCGACGGACTGGCCGGCTTCGAGGCCCGCCCCACGGACGAGGGGCTGTGGATCGCCGTCCACGACAACAGCACCGTGGTGCCCCGGGCCGTGGCCGCGTTTCCCACCACGCACCCCGGCGGCGGGTACGGCTGGCCGCTGGTCGCCCGCCTCGCCCGGGACATCGCCGTCGACCTGCGACCGGGAGGCGGCAAGACGATCAGTGCCCTGGTGCCCCTGCGGGCGGCGGGGGCGCCGTGAGCGCCGCGGTCACCTGACCGCCCGGGTCACCAGGGCAGGAAGACGTGGATGTCCTTGCCCTGCTCCCCGGTGACGACGCTCACCTGGTCGGACAGGGTGTGGATCAGGTGCCAGCCGATGCCGCCGCCGCCCTTGCTCGGATGGAAGGGGCGCGGTGCGGGCTCGGTGGTGCTGGTGTCGTGCATCACCACGTGCACACCGTCGAACGTGCGGCGCAGCCGCAGCTGGAAGGGCCCCGGTGCGTACTGCACGGCGTTCGCCGCCAGTTCCGTGACGACGAGGAGGATGTCGTCCCAGTGCTCGGGCGCCGCGGGCGGCGCCGCACGGGCGAGGTCGTAGAGGAACTCCTCCGCGACCAGCCGCGCACCGGTCACATTGTGCAGTTCCCCGGTGAAACTGGCGGTGCGGTTCGTGATCTCCTCGGAAGCCAGTGTCCTGTCCCAACGCGACTCGGCTGCCATTGCGCCTTCCCGGCCCGGCCACGGCCGGGCGTCGTCTCTTCTCCTTCGCCTTCCCACCGTTTTTAGTTCCCGTGCCGGGCGAACCTAGTCGCGCCGTCGTCGCCTGGCCAGGGGCGGGCCGGTCGCCGATCAGCGGAGGAACACGTTGTCCGCGTCCTCCCAGCCCGCCGGCTCCCGGGACGGCGCCTGCGCGGGCCGGCGGTGCGAGCGGGCCGCGTACATCGCGTCGATCTCCAGGGCGTAGGCCTGCGCGATCGCGTCCCGCCGGAGCTTCATCGACGGGGTGAGCAAGCCGCCGGCCACGTCGAAGGGGGCGGGCAGGACACGGAAGACCCTGATGGACTCCGAGCGCGACACGGCGCTGTTGGCCGCGGCCACGGCCCGCGCGATCTCCTCCCGCAGCGCGTTCTCCTCGCGGGCCTCCCGGGCCGGTGCGTCGCCCGGCAGGGCCAGGGAGGCCCGCCAGTGGGTCAGGAACTCGGGGTCCAGCGTGATCAGCGCGCCGACGCACGGCCGGTTGTCGCCGACCAGCACCGCCTGGTGGACCAGCGGGTGCATCCGCAGCCGCTCCTCCAGCGCGGCCGGGGCCACGCTCTTGCCGCCGCTGGTGATGATGACGTCCTTCTTGCGTCCGGTGATCGCCAGATAGTTCTCCTCGTCCAGGTGCCCGAGGTCGCCGGTGGCCAGCCAGCCGCCGCGCAGCACCGCACGGGTGGCGGCCTCGTCGCCGAGGTACCCCCGGAACAGTGACGGCCCCCGCACCAGGATCTCGCCGTCGTCGGCCACCCGGATCTCCGTCCCCGGCAGCGGCTGGCCCACCGTGCCCGACTTCTCCCGGCCCAGCGGCTGCATGGTCAGCCCGCCGCTGGTCTCGGTCAGGCCGTAGCCGTCGTGCACGTAGACGCCGATGCCCTCGTAGAAGAGGGACAGCTCGCGGCTGAGCGGTGAACCGCCCGAGGTGGCCCGGCCCACCCGGCCGCCCAGGGCGCCGCGCAGCCGCCGGTACACCGTCCGCTCGTACAGGGCGTGCTGGAGGCGCAGGTCGAGGCCGGGCCCCGCCCCCCGCCCGAGGCGCTGCCTCTCCTGCGCGGCGGCGAAGTCCCGGGCCGTGTGCGCGGCCCGCTCGAACAGGGCACCCCGGCCCGCCTGCTGGGCGGTGCGCAGGAAGTTCTTGTAGATCTTCTCCAGGACCGACGGCACCGCGTACAGGTACGTCGGACGGAAGGAACACAGGGCCGAGGAGAGGGCCTCCCCGGTCATCGCGGGTTCGTGCGCCATGAGGAGCCCGCCCCGGACGCACAGGGTCTGGATCATCAGCCCGTACACGTGCGCGAACGGCAGGTAGGCGAGGACCGTTCCCTGCTCTCCCTCGGGCGCCACCGTGTGGCCCCAGCCCGCCAGCAGCGTGTCGCACGGGCCGGCCAGGCCCCGGTGGCTCAGCGCACACCCCAGCGCGCGGCCCGAGGTGCCCGAGGTGTAGGCGACCACCGCCGTGGAGTCGGGCAGCACGATGCGGCGCATGGAGTCGACGGAGGCGAACGGGAGGAACGCGCCGCGCTCCACCAGCGACTCCAGCGCGCCCGCGTCCAGCTGCCAGACGTGCCGCAGCGCGGGCAGGGACGCGCACACCGGGCCGACGGTCATCACGCCCTGCTCGTCCTCGACCAGCACCCCCACGCAGCCCGCGTCCCGCAGGATCCACTCGACCTGCTCGCGCGAGGAGGTCGGATAGACCGGCACGACCTCGGCGCCCACCGTCCACAGGGCGTAGCTGAAGACCGTCCACTCGTACCGGGTGCGGGCCATGATGGCGACCCGGTCGCCCGGCGAGACGCCGCTCGCGATCAGGCCCTTCGCCACGTCGACGACCTCGTCGCGGAACTCCACGGCGCTCACCTGGTCCCAGACCGCCGAGCCGGGGGAGCGGCGGCGGGCGAGCATCGGCAGGGCGGGCGTGCGGGCGGCCGTCTCGAAGAGGCTGTCGGCGAGGCCCCCGGTCAGCGGCGGGACGGCCCGGGGAGCGAGAGCGGGGTCGTGCATGCGCCGGCTCCTGACGTGTACGGACGGGGGTCCCCCGACCGGCACCGGTGAGCACCGGGGCCGGCGGTGCTCGGAGGCTAGCCCAGCGGCGGGCGGCGGGGGGCCGGGACGGCAGAAGTGTTCGCACCTGGTGATCTCGGCGGATCGGGGGACCCGGGAGGTATGAGCTATTCGAACCCGGATCCCGATCCGCGACTCAGCACCGGCCTGGAGCCCGGCGGCGGCGTGCCGCCCGGGGAGACCCCGCCGGCGGAGAGCAGCATGCCCGAGGCCGGTCCCCGGGACCTGCGCAACAATCCGGCCAAGGGCTGGGCCAAGGGGCCGATGACACTGATCCTCGCCGTCGTGCTGGTCTTCGCGGTGGGTCTGCTGGGCTACGCCCTGGCCCTCATCTACTGAGCGCCCCGACCTTCGTCGACCGAGGGCCGGGGCCACCGGCCGGCGCCCGGTCCGCTCGGCGCCCGGTCCGGTGCCGGTACGCGGCCGGCCGGACGGCGGCGACGGGCCGCCGCGGGACGTCTCAGCCCGCCTGGGTGCGGCGCACGCAGGCGGCGACGACCTCCCGCAGGCTGCCCGTGCTCTCCAGCAGACCGCGCTGCACCCGCGCCCCGTTGCCGTCCCGCAGCAGTGTGTCGACACCCTTGCGCACCCGGTCGAGGTCGCCCGCGGCGGCGAGGGCCTCCTCGGTGTGCTCCACCAGGGCCCGCAGGACCCTCTCGGCGGGCATCCGCCGCATCGTCCCGGGATGCAGCAGCTCCTCCGTCAGCCCCGACCGGGCGGCCCGCCAGGCGGCGAGGCGCAGGAGGCTGACGCTGTGCCCGGCCGGTTCGACGCCCTCGCGCCACTCCCGGGCAGCCGTGTCGACCAGCGCGCGGGCGAGCGCGGCGAGGACGACGGCCGTCGAGGCGTCCAGGCAGACGTCCGCGACCCGGAACTCGACCGTCGGATAGCGCTGGGAGAGCCGGATGTCGAGGTAGACCATCGCGTCGTCCAGGATCGTCCCCGTCGCGAGCATGTCCGCGACCCGGCGGTGATAGCGCTCCGCCGAGCCGAACAGCTCGGTGGGACCGGCCGACGGCCAGCGCTGCCAGACCCGGCTGCGGTAACTGCTGTACGAGGAGTCCACGCCCTGCCAGAACGGCGAGTTGGCGCTGAGCGCGGTCAGCACCGGCAGCCAGGGCCGCACGCGGTCGATCACCGCGACGCCCTCCTCGTCCGACTCGACCGAGACGTGCACGTGACAGCCGAGGACCAGCTGCTCCTGGACGACGACGCCGTACTGCTCGGCCATCCACTCGTAGCGCCGGTTCACGCCGATGGACGGGGTGACCGGGAGCGGTGACGTGGCGAGCGCGGCGACCGCGCACCCGATCTCGCCGGCGTGCCGCCCGGCCTCCCCGCGGCAGCGGACGATCTCCGCGTGCAGCCGCTCCATGTCCGCCTGCGGATGCGTGGCGAACTCGAGCATCTGCTCGTGCAGCTCCTTCTCGAAGACGTCCTGCTCCCCGTCGTCCAGCGACGCCCGGGCGAGCACGGCCGCGGACAGCGCCCGCGGCTCGCCGGTCGCGGGATCGACCAGGAGGAGTTCCTCCTCCACTCCGACGGTGCGCACGTGGTGCCGCCTTTCTGAGGACCTGTGTGACCAACCGACTGCCCCGGGGCGGCCGGTCGGACACCTGGTCACCTCACAGGGCGTACGGCATCAGCCACACCGTGGCCAGCGGGGGCAGCGTGATCCGGAGGTTCCCGTCCTCCGGCTTGACCGGGTCCGGGTTGGCCACACCGCCGCCGCCGTACTCCTCGGCGTCGGTGTTGAGCACCTCCTGCCAGGCGACCGCCTCGTCACCGACGGGCAGGCCGTACGCGTGCCGGACCACCGGGGAGAAGTTCGACACCGCCAGCAGCGGGGAGCCGTCCGCGGCGTACCGCAGGAAGGCGAAGACGTTGTCCTCGGCGGCGTCCACCGACACCCACCGGAAGCCGGCCGGGTCGGTGTCGCGCTGCCACAGAGCCGGGGTGCGCGCGTAGCGGCTGTTGAGCTCACGGACCAGGTCCCGCACCCCGCGGTGGTCGCCCGCCGAGTGGTACCCCTCGTCGAGCAGCCACCACTCCGGACCCTGCTTCTCCGACCACTCGGCGCCCTGCGCGAACTCCTGCCCCATGAAGAGCAGCTGCTTGCCGGGGTGGGCCCACATGAAGCCCAGGTAGGCGCGCACGTTCGCGCGCCGCTGCCACCAGTCGCCCGGCATCTTCGACACCAGCGCCTGCTTGCCGTGCACCACCTCGTCGTGGGAGATCGGCAGCACGTAGTTCTCGCTGTACGCGTACACCATGGAGAAGGACATCTCGTGGTGGTGGTACTTGCGGTGCACCGGCTCGTGGGCCACGTACTCCAGCGAGTCGTGCATCCAGCCCATGTTCCACTTCAGCCCGAAGCCCAGCCCGCCGGTGTCGGTCGGCCGGGTCACCCCGCCCCACGCCGTCGACTCCTCGGCGATGGTCACCACGCCCGGGCAGCGCCGGTAGACGGTCGCGTTCATCTCCTGGAGGAAGGCCATGGCCGCCAGGTCCTCCCGGCCGCCGTACCGGTTGGGCTCCCACTGGCCGGAGTCGCGCGAGTAGTCCAGGTAGAGCATCGAGGCGACCGCGTCCACGCGCAGCCCGTCGATGTGGAACTCCTCGCACCAGTACACGGCGTTCGCCACCAGGAAGTTGCGCACCTCGGTCCGGGCGAAGTCGAAGGTGTACGTCCCCCAGTCCGGGTGGGTCGCGCGCCGGTCGTCCCCGGGCTCGTACAGCGGGTCCCCGTCGAAGCGTCCCAGCGCCCAGTCGTCCTTCGGGAAGTGCGCCGGCACCCAGTCCATGATCACGCCGATCCCGGCCCGGTGCAGCGCGTCGACCAGGTACCGGAAGTCGTCCGGGGTGCCGAGGCGCGCGGTCGGGGCGTAGAACCCGGTGACCTGGTAGCCCCAGGACGGGCCGTAGGGGTGCTCGGCGACCGGCATCAGCTCGACGTGGGTGAAGCCCAGGTCCGTGACGTAGGCCGGCAGCTCCTCGGCCAGCTCGCGGTAGGTCAGCCCAGGGCGCCAGGACGGCAGGTGCACCTCGTAGACGGAGAACGGTGCCTCGTGCACGGGCCGGGCGGCCCGGGTCCGCATCCACTGGGCGTCGCCCCACTCGTAGTGCGAGGCGGTCACCACGGACGCGGTGTTCGGCGGCTCCTCGGCCGCGCGGGCCATCGGGTCGGCCTTGAGGAACCGGTGCCCGTGGCGCGAGTGGATCTCGAACTTGTACCGGGTGCCCTCGCCGACCCCCGGCAGGAACAGCTCCCACACGCCGGACGAACCCAGCGAACGCATCGGGAACGCCGTGCCGTCCCAGTGGGTGAAGTCGGTGGCGACCCGCACCCCCTGCGCGTTCGGCGCCCACACGGTGAAGCGGGTGCCGGTGACGCCCTCGTGGGTCATCGGCTCCGCGCCGAGGGCCTGCCACAGCTGCTCGTGCCGGCCCTCGCCGATCAGGTGCAGGTCCAGTTCGCCGAGCGCGGGCAGGAAGCGGTACGGATCGTGCGTCTCCCGCGGCTCGCCCTCCTCGTACGCCACCACCAGCGTGTACGCCGGGATCCCGGACAGCGGCAGGACGCCGGAGAACAGGCCGTCCCCCTCCGACGCCAGGGCGTGGCGCTCGCCGTCGACGAGCACGCCGACCTCGCGGGCGAAGGGGCGCAGCGCCCGGAAGACGACGCCGCCGGGCACCGGGTGGGCGCCGAGCAGGGCGTGCGGGTCGTGGTGGGCGCCGGCCAGCAGGCGCCCCCGGTCGGCGGGGTCGAGGGGCGGCGCGGTCGCGCAGGCACCGGGTGCGTGCGGGGCCGGGGCGGACGGCTCGGGGATCGAGGTGTCGCGGAGGGCCACGGGTCAGTCTCCTCTCACGGCGAGTCGTTCGATCGCCGCCATGGGTACGGGAAGCCAGTCGGGGCGGTGCCGGGCCTCGTACAGCACCTCGTACACGGCACGGTCCGTCTCGTAGGCGCGCAGCAGGCCGTGCTTCTTGCGGGGGTCCCATCCGGCGCGGGCCGCGTAGCCCGCGCAGAACGCCTCCCGGCAGCGGCGCGCCCACTCGGGGCGCCACGGGCGGCGCTGCCGGGCGGCGTAGTCGAAGGAACGCAGCATCCCCGCGATGTCGCGGACGGGGGAGTGGGCGCTGCGCCGTTCGGCCAGCGGACGCGAGGGCTCGCCCTCGAAGTCGATGACGAACCAGTCCCGGCCGGCCCGCAGCACCTGACCGAGGTGCAGGTCGCCGTGGATGCGCTGGGCGGGCGGCCCCCAGTCGCAGGTGGACAGTGCAGCGAAGGCCGCCCGCAGTCCCGGCACGAAGGGCTGCAACGCCGGCACGCAGTGCGCGGCCGCGGTCAGCCGCTCGGTCATCGCCGCCGCCGTGCGGCCGTTCTCACCGGGTGCGCCCACCGGGAAGGCGGAGGCCAGTGCCAGGTGCACGTCGCCCATCGCCTGCCCCAGTTCGTGGGCCTGCACGGTGAACTCGTCCCCGGCGGCGAGCGCGTTCAGGGCGAGGGTCCAGCCGTCGGAGGCGCCGTGCAGGAACGGCTGGAGCACTCCGAGCGTCGCCTGGTAGGGATGGGTCGTGCGCATCCACGCCACCGGCGCGGGGACCCGGCCGCAGCCCTGGCGGGCCAGCGCGTCCGGCACCTCCAGGTCGGGGTTGACGCCGGGCTGGACGCGCCGGAACAGCTTCAGGATGAACTCGTCGCCGTAGATCAGCGAGGAGTTCGACTGCTCGGCGTCCAGCAGCCGCGGCGCGAGTCCGCCGGGCACCGGACGCGTGGCGTCGGCCTCGAAGCGCAGCGGCCCCGCCTTGCCGGGGTGCCGGAGCCGCTCCAGGAGCAGCTGGGCGGTGCGGGGATCGTGCAGGGCGTCGTAGACGGTCCGTCCGGCCAGCGGACCGTCCTGCACCTGGCCGATGATCGCCCGGCCCAGGCGCGGCGAGGGCTGCTCGCGCACGCCGAGGAGCAGCTGGTAGCAGTCCCCGGCCGGCGGAGCGCCGCCCGGGGAGGGCACGGAGCCCTGCCCGGTGTGCACCAGGAGGTGCAGACAGCCCGGGAACAGCTCGGTCATCGACAGCAGACCCAGCTCGGCCACGGGCCGGTCCTTGCCCGCGAACCAGCGCTGGCGCGGCAGCCACTCCCGCAGCAGCTCGCCGAGTGACGCCATCGGCTCCGCGAGCTGCCCGCGTCCGGGGCGCAGGGATGCGGTCTTCGGCATGGTGACGCGTCCTTTCCTCGGCCCACGCTCAAGCGCGGCGGCCGATGCGGGATGCGACTCGGGTGAGCCGGAACCAGTAGAAGCCGTGGCCCCCGAGGGTCAGCAGGTACGGCAGTTCGCCGATCGCGGGGAAGCGGACGCCGCCGAACAGCTCGACCGGATGGCGTCCGGCGAACTCGCGCAGGTCCAGCTCGGTGGGCTGGGCGAAGCGCGCGAAGTTGTTCACGCACAGCACCAGGTCGTCCTCGTACTCCCGCAGGAAGGCCAGCACCGCGGGGTTGGAGGAGGGCAGCTCGGTGTAGGTGCCCAGGCCGAAGGCGGGGTTCTGCTTGCGGATCTCGATCATGCGCCGGGTCCAGTGCAGCAGGGACGAGGGCGAGGCCATCGAAGCCTCGACGTTCGTCACCTGGTAGCCGTAGACCGGGTCCATGATCGTGGGCAGGTAGAGGCGCCCCGGGTCGCAGGTCGAGAAGCCGGCGTTGCGGTCGGGTGTCCACTGCATCGGGGTGCGCACGGCGTCGCGGTCGCCGAGCCAGATGTTGTCGCCCATGCCGATCTCGTCGCCGTAGTAGAGGATCGGTGATCCCGGGAGGGCGAGGAGCAGGGCGGTGAACAGCTCGATCTGGTCGCGGTCGTTGTCCAGCAGGGTGGCGAGCCGCCGGCGGATGCCGATGTTGGCGCGCATGCGCGGGTCCTTGGCGTACTCCGCGTACATGTAGTCGCGTTCCTCGTCGGTGACCATCTCCAGGGTCAGCTCGTCGTGGTTGCGCAGGAAGATGCCCCACTGGCAGCCGGACGGGATGGCCGGGGTCTTGGCGAGGATTTCCGAGACCGGGTAGCGGGACTCGCGGCGCACGGCCATGAAGATGCGGGGCATGACGGGGAAGTGGAAGGCCATGTGGCACTCGTCGCCGCCGGTGGCGTAGTCGCCGAAGTAGTCGACGACGTCCTCCGGCCACTGGTTGGCCTCGGCCAGCAGCACGGTGTCCGGGTACTGGGCGTCGATCTCGCGGCGCACCCGCTTGAGGAACGCGTGGGAGGCGGGCAGGTTCTCGCAGTTGGTGCCCTCTTCGGCGTACAGGTAGGGCACGGCGTCGAGACGGTAGCCGTCCACGCCCAGGTCGAGCCAGAACTTCAGGGCCGCCAGCATCTCCTCCTGCACGGCCGGGTTCTCGTAGTTGAGGTCCGGCTGGTGGGAGAAGAAACGGTGCCAGAAGTACTGGCCGCGCACCGGGTCGTAGGTCCAGTTGGAGGCCTCGGTGTCGACGAAGATGATGCGGGCGTCGGCGTAGCGGGTGTCGTCGTCGGCCCAGACGTAGTAGTCGCCGTAGGGGCCGTCCGGGTTCTTGCGGGACTCCTGGAACCACGGGTGCTGGTCGCTGGTGTGGTTC
>NZ_JBITFE010000011.1:0-38973 GCF_044455745.1 Streptomyces sp. NPDC051136
CTTGCGTTTCCGACTCTATCAGATCTTTCCGATCCGATTTCCTCGGTGCTTTCCAGGTTCTCGCTTTCGCGTTTCCCTTTCCGGCGGTTCCGACTTTATCAGAGATTCTGAGTCGGTATTTCCACCCTCCGGGGCGGCTCCGAGCCACGAAGTGGTCGGGTGCCCGTCCGAGCGGAGATGTAAACGTACTGGAGCGGGGCGCCTCGATGCAAATCGAGGCGCCCCGCTCCTGGTTGACGCTGTCGGCGAGCCGACGAACCGTCAGACCTCCACGACGACGGGCAGGATCATCGGCCGGCGCCGGTAGGTGTCCGAGACCCACTTGCCGAGGGTCCTGCGGATCAGCTGCTGGAGCTGGTGCGGCTCCACGACACCGTCCTGGGCCGAGCGCTCGAGCGCCTCGGTGATCTTGGGGAGCACCGCGGTGAAGGCCGAGTCCTCGATGCCCGAGCCGCGGGCCTGGACGTGCGGACCACCAGTGATCTTGCCGGTGGAGGAGTCCATGACCACGAAGACCGAGATGATGCCCTCGTCGCCGAGGATCTTCCGGTCCTTGAGAGCCGGTTCACCGACGTCGCCGACCGACAGGCCGTCGACGTAGACGTATCCCGCCTGGACCTTGCCGGTGATCTTCGCCTTGCCTTCGACCAGGTCGACCACCACGCCGTCCTCGGCGATGACGATGCGGTCGTGCGGGACTCCGGTCAGCGCGCCCAGCTCGGCGTTGGCGCGCAGGTGCCGCCATTCGCCGTGGACCGGCATGAGGTTCTTCGGGCGGCAGATGTTGTAGAAGTACAGCAGCTCGCCGGCCGAGGCGTGGCCCGAGACGTGGACCTTGGCGTTGCCCTTGTGGACGACGTTGGCGCCCCAGCGGGTCAGGCCGTTGATCACGCGGTACACCGCGTTCTCGTTGCCCGGGATGAGGGACGAGGCCAGGATCACCGTGTCGCCGTTGACGATGCGGATCTGGTGGTCGCGGTTGGCCATGCGGGACAGGGCCGCCATCGGTTCGCCCTGGGAGCCGGTGCAGACCAGGACGACCTCGCTGTCGGGCAGGTCGTCGAGCGTCTTGACGTCGACCACCAGGCCCGGCGGGACCTTCAGGTAGCCGAGGTCTCTCGCGATGCCCATGTTGCGGACCATGGAGCGGCCGACGAAGGCGACCCGGCGGCCGTACTCGTGCGCAGCGTCCAGGATCTGCTGGATGCGGTGGACGTGGCTGGCGAAGCTGGCCACGATGATCCGCTTGCGGGCGCCGGCGAAGACCTGCCGCAGGACGTTGGAGATGTCCCGCTCGGGCGGGACGAAGCCCGGCACCTCGGCGTTGGTCGAGTCGGCGAGGAGCAGGTCGATGCCCTCCTCGCTGAGCCGTGCGAACGCGTGCAGGTCCGTGAGGCGGCCGTCCAGCGGGAGCTGGTCCATCTTGAAGTCGCCGGTGTGGACGACCATGCCCGCCGGGGTGCGGATGGCGACGGCCAGCGCGTCCGGGATGGAGTGGTTGACCGCGACGAACTCGCAGTCGAAGGGACCGACGCGCTCACGGTGCCCCTCCGCCACCTCGAGGGTGTACGGGCGGATGCGGTGCTCCTGGAGCTTGGCCTCGATGAGCGCGAGGGTCAGCTTGGAGCCGATCAGCGGGATGTCCGGCTTCTCGCGCAGGAGGAAGGGGACGCCGCCGATGTGGTCCTCGTGGCCGTGGGTCAGGACGATGCCCTCGATGTCGTCGAGGCGGTCCCGGATGGACGAGAAGTCCGGCAGGATCAGGTCGATGCCGGGCTGCTCCTCCTCGGGGAAGAGCACGCCGCAGTCGACGATCAGCAGACGGCCGCCGTATTCGAAGACCGTCATGTTGCGGCCGATTTCGCCGAGGCCGCCCAGCGGCGTGACCCGCAGGCCGCCCTTGGGGAGCGCCGGGGGCCGGCCCAGTTCAGGATGCGGATGACTCAAAAGACTCTCCTCACCACACGCGCCACGTACCGGTGGGCACGTGGCGCGCATGACGTTCGTGCAGAAGCAGTTGTCGGTGGGGTGCGGGCACCGGTGGCCCGCCTATTCAGTTGTGAAGTCCGTCCGGTCGTGCGGTGGTGCGAAGTCTGATGTCAGAGCTGTACCCCGCCGGCGGCAAGATCGATCTTGAGCTGCTCGGTTTCCTCCGGCGTGAGGCCGACCATGGGGGCGCGCAGCGGACCGGCGGGCAGCCCCTGGAGGGCCAGCGCGGCCTTGGTGGTCATGACGCCCTGGGTGCGGAACATGCCGGTGAAGACCGGGAGCAGCTTCTGGTGGATCTCCAGCGCCTTCTGTACGTCACCCGCGACGTGCGCGTCCACCATGGCGCGCAGCTCCGGGGTGACGACGTGGCCGACGACGGAGACGAAGCCGACCGCGCCCACGGCGAGCAGCGGCAGGTTGAGCATGTCGTCGCCGGAGTACCAGGCGAGGCCGGAGCGCGCGATGGCCCAGCTCGCGCGGCCGAGGTCGCCCTTGGCGTCCTTGTTGGCGACGATCCGCGGGTGCTCGGCGAGGCGGACCAGGGTCTCGGTGTTGATCGGGACGCCGCTGCGGCCGGGGATGTCGTAGAGCATGACCGGCAGCGCCGAGGCGTCGGCGATCGCCTTGAAGTGCAGGTAGAGGCCCTCCTGCGGGGGCTTGTTGTAGTACGGCGTGACGAGCAGCAGGCCGTGTGCGCCGGCGCGCTCGGCGGCGTGGGCCAGCTCGATGCTGTGCTGGGTGTTGTTGGTGCCGACTCCGGCCACGACGTGCGCCCGGTCGCCGACGGCCTCCAGGACGGCTCGTACGAGGTCCGCTTTCTCCGCGTCGCTGGTGGTGGGCGACTCGCCGGTGGTGCCGTTGATGATCAGGCCGTCGTTGCCTGCGTCCACCAGGTGGGCGGCGAGTCGCTGGGCACCGTCGAGGTCGAGTGCGCCGTCCGCCGTGAAGGGCGTGACCATGGCGGTGAGGACCCGCCCGAAGGGGGTCTGCGGAGTGGAGGTCGGAGCCATGGGTTACACGCTACTCGTTGCTCAGGGCGGGGTCTGCCCTCGGGGGAGGCGGCAGGACGGTACGGAAGTGGAGCCCGGCACTGCCTGCTCGGGGGTTCAAGCAGTGCCGGGTCCCTTTGATCAGGCTAAGTGAACTTCTCCAAACGCCGCAATCCGGACACTTCGCATGGTTGATGGGTACATCTGTGCCCGGCCCGGCCGGCCCGGAGGTCGCGCGTTACGGCGCCACGCGGCCGTTGGCGTTGAAGGCGGCGTGGGTGAGCGGCATGAGGCGGGCCCACTCCTCCTCCATCTTCTCGCCGACCATCTCGATCTCCCGCTGCGGGAAGGACGGCACCTTCGCCAGCTCGTGCTGGGTGCGCAGGCCCAGGAAGTGCATCAGGGAGCGGGCGTTGCAGGTCGCGTACATCGAGGAGTACAGGCCGACGGGGAGCACCGCGCGGGCCACCTCGCGGGCGACCCCGGCGGCGAGCATCTGCTGGTACGTCGCGTAGGCCTGGCGGTAGGAGTCCTCCATCGCGCCGCCGACCAGCTCGTGCTGCTCGGGGGTGCCCTCGACGAAGACGTACTTGCCGGGGCGGCCCTGCTGCACCAGCTTGCGGGAGGCGTCGGGCACGTAGAAGACCGGCTGGAGCTCCCGGTAGCGGCCCGACTCCTCGTTGTAGGACCAGCCGACGCGGTGCCGCATGAACTCCCGGAAGACGAAGATCGGCGCGCTGACGAAGAAGGTCATCGAGTTGTGCTCGAACGGGCTGCCGTGCCGGTCCCGCATGAGGTAGTTGATCAGGCCCTTCGAGCGCTCCGGGTCCTTCTTAAGCTCGTCCAGGGACTGCTCCCCGGCGGTCGAGACGCGGGCGGCGAACAGCACGTCGGAGTCGGTCGCGGCGCTCTTGACCAGCTCTACGGTGATGTCGCTGCGCAGGTCGATCTTGAAATCGTCGGCGGGGGTGTCGGTCACGGTGTGGAGGGCCTTCCCATCTCGTCGCACGGCGCCCGTCGGGTCACTCGGCGCGCGTCTCCTCGCTTGGCGAGGCCACTCTACGGCCCGCCGTGGGGCGCCGAATCGGGCGTTCGGTGCCGTGCCGCGATGAAGTCGGTGAAACAGGGCACCTGGAGGGCGGTTCGTTCGTCTGTATGAGTAACAGCACTTGATTCCAGTCCCTGAAGGGAGACGCAGTCCCTATGATCCGCCGGCGTGAACCCGTGCCGTTCGCCTTCGTCGCCGAAGCCGACAGGTTCCGCAGCAATGTCACACCCCCGCCGCGCGAGCGGGCGTCCTTCGGCCAGCTGGCCGGACGCTGGCTGCTCGGCCTCACCGTCGCCGCCGGCCTCGTGGGCTCGCTGGTGATCGGGATGCCGGCCCTGTCGGCCGACCAGCCCGCTTCGCACAAGCAGCCGTCACAGGCGTCCGAGGGACGCTGAGGCGCGGCCACCGCTGTCGACCCGGCCTCCGTACGGGCCCCCGAGGGTGGTGACGGGAGACACAGGTCGGTAGCCTCACCGGGCACAACACTTGCCATGGAACGAGTGAGGACCAGCCGTGCCCCTGCCCTTCCTGACGGCCGACCGCGCCTTTGACACGGCCGACGACGTCGCGCTGCCGTTCGACGACCGCGACCTGTGGCGCCGGCCCTACCGGCCGGGACCGTGGCGCGTGGGGGCGGCGGCGCTGATGCTGCTGCTCGCCTCGTTCGTCCTGTTCGCGGCGGTCATCATCGCGGTGACGGGAGGGCCGTCCGCCGCCGGGCTGGTCTTCGGCATCGCGGCCGTCGTCATCGGGTGCGCCCTGCGGATGCTGCGCATGGGCGTGTGGGTGAGCGCGCACGGGGTGCGGCAGGTGGGCTTCTTCACCACGCGCACGGTGGCCTGGCAGCAGGTCGCCAGCGTGCGCACGGTGCAGCAGCCGGTGCGCTGGCTCGGGCTGCCGCGCACGGTGCAGGGCCAGGCGCTGCTGCTCGTGCGGCAGGGCCGGACGGCGGAGCCCATGGCGCCGCTGCTGACCACGCACAACTCCGACTTCCTCGCCCGCGACGGCGCCTTCAACCGGGCGGCCGACGCGGTGGAGGCGTGGGCGGCCGAGTACGGCCGGGGCTGAGCGCCGCACGACGAAAGGCCGGGGCCCGGACCGCAGCTGTGCGGTCCGGGCCCCGGCCTTTCGGCTGCCGCCCGCTCAGGCCACCTCGACGTGCTTGCCGTCGTGCAGGGCGATCGCCCGTTGCATCGCCTTGCGGGCGCGCGGGGTGTCGCGGGCGTCGTGGTAGGCGACGGCAAGGCGGAACCAGGTGCGCCAGTCGCCGGGGGCGTCCTCCGTCTCGGCCCTGCGCAGGGCGAAGACCTCGTCGGCGGACTCCCGGTCGACCCGGCCGCTCGGGGTGCGCTTCAGCTCGTCGACGGGCAGTCCGCCCTCGGCGTCGAGTTCGGCGGCGAGCTGGTTGGCCCTGCGGACGAACTGGGTGTTCTTCCACAGGAACCACAGGCCGATCACGGGCAGGATCAGCACCGCGACGCCGAAGGTGACCGTGAGGAGGGTGCCGGTTTTGATGAGCAGTACGCCGCGGCTGCCGACCAGGACGAAGTAGAAGACCAGGACGGCGGCCGTGACGAGGTAGGTGATCTTCGCGCGCATCGGGGTCGGGGCCTCAGTTCAGGTCCAGGAAGTGTTCCAGGCCGAAGGTGAGGCCCGGGGTGGTGACCACCCGGCGGGCGCCCAGCAGGATGCCCGGCATGAAGCTGCTGTGGTGCAGGGAGTCGTGCCGGACGGTGAGGGTCTCGCCCTCGCCGCCCAGCAGGACCTCCTGGTGGGCCAGCAGACCGCGCAGCCGGATCGCGTGGACCGGGACCCCGTCGACGTCCGCGCCGCGGGCGCCGTCCAGGGCGGTGGCAGTGGCGTCGGGCGCCGGTGCGGAGCCTGCCTTCTGCCGGGCCTGGGCGATCAGCTGGGCGGTGCGGGTGGCGGTGCCGCTGGGGGCGTCCACCTTGTTCGGGTGGTGCAGCTCGACGACCTCGACGGACTCGAAGTACGGGGCGGCGATCTGCGCGAACTTCATGGTGAGCACGGCCCCGATGGAGAAGTTCGGCGCGATGAGCACGCCGGTCTCCGGGGAGGCCTCCAGCCACGCGTTCAGCTGCGCGAGGCGCTCGTCGGTCCAGCCGGTGGTGCCGACGACGGCGTGGATGCCGTGGCGCACGCAGTAGTCCAGGTTGTCCATCACCGAGGCGGGAGTGGTCAGCTCGACGGCGACCTGGGCGCCGGACTCGGCCAGCGCCTCCAGGCCGTCTCCCCGGCCGAGGGCGGCGACCAGCTCCATGTCCTCGGCGGCCTCCACCGCCCGGACCGCCTCGGAGCCGATCCGGCCCTTGGCACCGAGGACGGCCACGCGCAGCTTGCTCATGTCACATGCTTCCTTCTCGAAAGGGACCGTCAGGCGACGGCGTCGTGCAGCCGGGCCGCCTGCTTGTCCTTGAGCGGGCCGATGACCGACAGGGACGGCCGGCGGCCCAGGACGTCACGGGCGACGGCACGGACGTCGTCCGGCGTGACCGAGGCTATCCGGGCCAGCATGTCGTCGACGGACATCTGCTCGCCCCAGCACAGCTCGCTCTTGCCGATGCGGTTCATCAGCGCGCCCGTGTCCTCCAGGCCGAGGACCGTGGAGCCCTGGAGCTGGCCGACGGCACGGCCGATCTCGTCGTCGGTGAGGCCGTGCTCGGCGACGTGGTCCAGCTCGTCGCGGCAGATCTTGAGCACGTCGTGCACCTGGGAGGGCCGGCAGCCCGCGTACACGCCGAAGAGACCGCAGTCGGCGAAGCCCGACGTGTACGAGTACACGCTGTACGCCAGGCCGCGCTTCTCGCGGACCTCCTGGAAGAGGCGCGAGGACATGCCGCCGCCGAGGGCGGTGTTGAGCACGCCCATCGCCCAGCGGCGCTCGTCGGTGCGGGCCAGACCCGGCATACCGAGGATGACGTGGGCCTGCTCGGTCTTTCGGCCGATCAGCTCGACGCGGCCGGCGGCTCGGACGGTGCGCCGGCCGTCGCGCGGGGCGAGCGGCTGGGCCACCGGGTCCTTGAGGGCGCCGGCCTTCTCGAAGGCCGCACGCACCTGCCGTACGACCTTGTTGTGGTCGACGTTGCCCGCCGCGGCGACCACGAGGTGGGTGGGGTCGTAGTGCTTCCTGTAGAAGCGGCGGATGCGCTCGGCGGTGAGGGCATTGACCGTGTCGACGGTGCCGAGGACGGGGCGGCCCAGCGCGCTGTCGCCGAACATGGTGTGCGCGAAGAGGTCGTGCACGCAGTCGCCGGGGTCGTCCTCGGTCATCGCGATCTCCTCGAGGATGGCGCCGCGCTCGACGTCGACGTCCTCCTCCTGGATCAGCGAGCCGGTCAGCATGTCGCAGACGACGTCGATGGCGAGCGGCAGGTCGGTGTCGAGCACGCGCGCGTAGTAGCACGTGTACTCCTTCGCCGTGAACGCGTTCATCTCGCCGCCGACCGCGTCGATGGCGGAGGAGATGTCCAGGGCGCTGCGCTTGCGGGTGCCCTTGAAGAGCAGGTGCTCCAGGTAGTGGGTGGCGCCGTTCAGCGCGGGGGTCTCGTCGCGGGAGCCGACGTGGGCCCAGATGCCGAAGGTCGCCGAGCGGACCGAGGGCAGGGTCTCGGTGACGATGCGCAGGCCGCCGGGGAGGGTCGTCCTGCGGACCGTGCCGATGCCGTGCTCACCCTTGATGAGCGTTTGGGTACGGGCGACGGCCCGCGCCTCCGAGGAGGTGCGGGCCGTCGCCTTGGCGCTACGGGACGTCACTTGTCGGCGTCGTCCTTCTTGTCGTCGCCCTCTTCGCCCTCGATCACGGGGATGAGGGAGAGCTTGCCGCGGGAGTCGATCTCGGCGATCTCGACCTGGACCTTGGCGCCCACGCCGAGCACGTCCTCGACGTTCTCCACGCGCTTGCCGCCGGCGAGCTTGCGGATCTGCGAGATGTGCAGCAGACCGTCCTTGCCGGGCAGCAGGGAGACGAACGCGCCGAAGGTGGTCGTCTTGACGACCGTGCCCAGGTAGCGCTCGCCGACCTCGGGCATGGTCGGGTTGGCGATGCCGTTGATCGTGGCGCGCGCGGCCTCGGCCTGCGAGCCCTGGGCGGCACCGATGTAGATGGTGCCGTCGTCCTCGATCGTGATGTCGGCGCCCGTGTCCTCCTGGATCTGGTTGATCATCTTGCCCTTGGGGCCGATGACCTCACCGATCTTGTCGACGGGGATCTTCACGGTGATGATCCGCGGCGCGTTCGGGGACATCTCGTCCGGCGTGTCGATCGCTTCCATCATCACGTCGAGGATGTGGAGGCGGGCGTCACGGGCCTGCTTGAGCGCGGCGGCCAGGACGGAGGCGGGGATGCCGTCCAGCTTGGTGTCGAGCTGGAGGGCGGTCACGAACTCCTTGGTGCCGGCGACCTTGAAGTCCATGTCGCCGAAGGCGTCCTCCGCACCGAGGATGTCGGTGAGGGCGACGTAGTGCGTCTCGCCGTTGATCTCCTGGGAGATCAGGCCCATGGCGATGCCGGCGACGGGGGCCTTCAGCGGCACACCGGCGTTCAGCAGCGACATGGTGGAGGCGCAGACCGAGCCCATGGACGTCGAACCGTTGGAGCCGAGGGCCTCGGACACCTGGCGGATCGCGTAGGGGAACTCCTCGCGCGTCGGCAGCACCGGCACGATGGCGCGCTCGGCGAGGGCGCCGTGGCCGATCTCGCGGCGCTTCGGGGAGCCGACGCGGCCGGTCTCGCCGACGGAGTACGGCGGGAAGTTGTAGTTGTGCATGTAGCGCTTGCGGGTCACCGGGGAGAGGGTGTCCAGCTGCTGCTCCATGCGGAGCATGTTCAGGGTCGTGACGCCCAGGATCTGGGTCTCGCCACGCTCGAACAGGGCGGAGCCGTGCACGCGCGGGATGGCCTCGACCTCGGCGGCCAGGGTGCGGATGTCTGTGACACCGCGGCCGTCGATGCGCTTCTTCTCCTTGATGACGCGCTCGCGGACCAGGGACTTGGTCAGCGCGCGGTACGCGGCGGAGATCTCCTTCTCGCGGCCCTCGAACTCCGGCAGGAGCTTCTCGGCGGCGATGCCCTTGACGCGGTCCAGCTCGGCCTCGCGCTCCTGCTTGCCGGCGATGGTGAGCGCCTGGGCCAGCTCGGGGCGGACGGCGCCGGTCAGCGCCTCGAGGACGTCGTCCTGGAAGTCCAGGAAGATCGGGAACTCGCCGGTCGGCTTGGCGGCCTTGGCGGCGAGGTCGGCCTGGGCGCGGCAGAGCACCTTGATGAAGGGCTTCGCGGCCTCGAGACCGGCGGCGACGACCTCCTCGGTGGGCGCCTCGGCGCCGCCCTCGACCAGCTTGACGGTCTTCTCGGTGGCCTCGGCCTCGACCATCATGATCGCGACGTCGCCGTCCTCCAGGGCGCGGCCCGCGACGACCATGTCGAAGACGGCGTCCTCGAGCTCGGTGTGCGTCGGGAAGGCCACCCACTGGCCGCGGATCAGCGCGACGCGGACGCCGCCGATCGGGCCGGAGAAGGGCAGGCCGGCCAGCTGCGTCGACGCGGACGCGGCGTTGATCGCCACGACGTCGTACAGGTGGTCGGGGTTGAGGGCCATGACCGTGGCCACGACCTGGATCTCGTTGCGCAGGCCCTTCTTGAAGGACGGGCGCAGCGGGCGGTCGATCAGGCGGCAGGTGAGGACCGCGTCCTCTGAGGGCCGGCCCTCACGGCGGAAGAAGCTGCCGGGGATCTTGCCGGCGGCGTACATCCGCTCCTCGACGTCCACCGTGAGCGGGAAGAAGTCGAGCTGGTCCTTCGGGTTCTTGGAGGCGCTGGTGGCCGACAGCACCATGGTGTCGTCGTCCAGGTACGCCACGGCGGAACCGGCGGCCTGACGGGCCAGACGGCCCGTCTCGAAGCGGATGGTGCGGGTGCCGAACGCGCCGTTGTCGATCACGGCTTCGGCGTAGTGGGTCTCGTTCTCCACTAGTGATTTCTCCGATACTTTGTCGTCTTTTGTCCCGCGCCGCCCGTGTGGCGGGGGGACGATGCCGGAGAAGCGTTCCGTGCAATGCGGGCCGGTCTTCGATCGAAGCACCCGGGGATCTGCCCCCGGGGGCCACTACCGAGGACCGGCGGCGGCGTGAGGTCCGCTTCTCCTCGTACGTCTGGTGTTCTGCTACCACACTACAAAGGTGCGGCGACAGTGCGCACGTACAGCAAAGGGAGCGGCCCCCTCGAGTCGGGAACCGCTCCCTTCACGGCGTGCTATCGGGCGCCCGCCGCACCGCGACGGATGCCGAGGCGCTCGACCAGCGCACGGAAGCGCTGGATGTCCTTCTTGGCGAGGTACTGCAGCAGCCGGCGACGCTGGCCGACCAGGATCAGCAGACCACGACGGGAGTGGTGGTCGTGCTTGTGGGCCTTGAGGTGCTCGGTCAGGTCGGAGATCCGACGGGACAGCAGAGCGACCTGGACCTCGGGGGAGCCGGTGTCGCCCTCCTTGGTACCGAACTCGGTGATGATCTGCTTCTTCACTGCGGCGTCGAGCGACACGCGTACTCCTCTTGGTCTGTGACTGGCCACCGAGTGCCCCCGGTCTACGTCTCGGGGGATCTTCCACGACTCGGAAGGCGGGGATCCGCTGGGCGCGGCCTCCAGGGCCTGGGGCTCCGGGGGCGCGTACACATACGGCCGTCACACAGGGTACCAGTCGGGAGACACCGCCCTTCCCGATCCCCCGGCCCGGGCGGTTGGCGGACGCCTTGGCCGCCGCGGGCGACCTGACACGTGCCCTCGACGGCGCCCGTGTGCGAGGTGATCTTCTGCGTGCGGCGTTCCGAGTGCCGCGACGGACCGGGGCGGGGATCCAGGGCAGGCGCGCAGTGGGCGCGGGGAGCCCGAAGCGCACGGTGGACGTCTTCGGGCAGAGGGAGTCGTGATCTCGACGAGTCGCTGAATCGGATGTCGAATCGAGAAGTCACATCGAGATGTCAAGGAGTCGACAGCGCCGTCACTCCCTGCCTGGTGAGAGGTGTGCGAACCGCACTGCGGCCGGAGGGGCAGCAAGTAGGGTGGCCGCACAGTTCGTTGGCGCAGCAGGAAGGACCGGAGCCCCGATGGCCGATGTCGAGGACAAGGAACTCCGAGCACGCAAGGACAGGGAGCGGGACGAGCTCTACGCCCTGGACATCTCCGGCGTCGAATGGCACAGCGCGCCCGGCACCGAGACCCACGAGGAACGGGTCGAGATCGCCTACCTCCCGGACGGCGCGGTCGCCATGCGGTCGTCCCTCGACCCGGACACCGTGCTGCGGTACACCGAGGCGGAGTGGCGGGCGTTCGTGCTCGGCGCGCGGGACGGGGAGTTCGACCTGGAGCCGGCGCCTCGGGAGAGCGGGAACGACGCCGGCTGACGCCTCGGCCGGGCGGACGCTGCTGCCCCGCAGGATGGACTGATCACCAGGTGTCCCACCCCGCCCGTCCGCACGGGGCCGGTCCGTCAGGGCTTCTTCGGTGCGCTGCTGCCGATGCCCAGTACGAGGTAGCTCCACTGCTTGGTCTTGGGCTCGGCCGGTCCGTTCGCGGCCTTGACGCCGAAGAAGAGGCGGCCGTTCTGGACGACGATGTCGTTCTCGTTCGTCCCCGTCATCATCTGCGCCTCGCTCGGCAGGCCGAAGTAGAAGTACGGCACCTCCTCGTCCGTCGCCGGATCCAGGGCGACCAGGGCGTTCGGTGCGATGTCGTCGTTGCTCAGCCGCAGGGCGAGAAGCTGGTCGCCGCTCATGCGCACCGGGAAGAGCAGCGCCCCGGGGCCGGAGTCGAACTTCTTGATGGTGTTCCCGGTGGCGAGGTCGAAGCCGATGATCCAGTTGGAGGTCTGCTTCTCGAGCTGGTCCTTGCTGCGGATGAAGACCTCGTCCTTCCCGACGGCGATGGTCGGGCAGTCGTCGATCAGGAGGTAGTCGGTGAGGGAACACTCGGCGGCGTAGGCGCCGTTGCGCAGACTGATGGTGGCGCGGTTGCGACCCCGGTCGTCGAGGGAGATGAGGTCGGTGACCACGGTGTCACCGGCGGACACAGCGATGACCGCCGGATCGACCGAGGGCACGTCGAGGGTGCGGACGCCCTTGGCCGCGGAGTACGTCCACCGGGCCTCGCCCGTCGCCGGGTCCAGCTTGCGCAGCTTGTACGTGACGTTCTGCGGGGAGCCCGCGGGAAGGCTTTCGTCGCCGCTCCAGCACTCCTCCCGGACGATCAGACCGCGGCCGCCGGCGACGCCCATGTCCTGGCAGGGGGCGGTGGTCGTCGTGGTCCAGCGGGTGGCGCCCTCCTTCATGTCGTACCCGACGGTGCCGCCGCCCCAGGTGACGGCGACCGTGCCGTGCGCGAGGGCGACGCCGGGCCGGTCCTTGTCGGTGCCCGCCACGTCGCCTGACTCGCGCCCGGCCGCGGAGACGGGGAACTTGGCCTCCCAGACCAGGCGGCCGTCGTCGAGGTCGACGAGGGCGACCTGGTTGCAGAGGGCCTCCTCCGCCCAGTCGTTGGCCCGGAAGAGGACGGCGGTGCGGTGGTCGCCGGTGACGTGGCGTGTGTAGCCGCAGATCGGGCCGTCGAGTTCGAGCCGCCACTTCTCGTCGCCGGGCGCGGCGTCGGTGCCGACGGCCAGACCGACGAGGGTCTTGTTGATGCCTTTGGCGAGGATGCGGTCCGTGGCCCACATCCCGGGCATCTCCACGTGTTCCCCGGTCTTCATGTCGTCCACCGAGAAGCGGAACGCCATCTGGCCGTTGGTGCTCGCGGGCGGCTTCTCGACCGTCTCGCGGACGTCGAGCGGGCCCTGCGCGATCGGATCCCGGGACTTGCCCGGTGTGTCGGAGGCCCCGCCGTCGCGTCCCCACAGCAGCCAGCCGCCGGTGCCCAACGCCCCGGCCAGGACCACCGCGAGCAGCACGATCAGCAGCTTTCGGGGGCCCCTTCGCCCCGTGCTGCCCCCTCCGGGGCCGTGCGGGCCGGGCCGGCTCTCCGCGGAATCAGCGGCGGTCGGGGGTCCTGAGGGCATGGACGGGGGGCGGGCCGAAGCTCACTCGGGGCCTCTTCCTCTTCTCTGGGAATTCCGGCGGTTCCGGGGGGAATTCCGGCAACGGGACGACGGAGATCGCCACCAACTATGCCGGGCTCGTGATCACTCGATGGAACCGGGTGGTGACGGGCGGAGTCATCCTCCGTACGGGGGTGGGCAGATGAACGACGTAATGCTTCCCGGACGCCTGTGGCGCGACGGGCGGGACTTCCGGGGGAGGGCAGGGGCTGCCGGGGCGGGGCTCGCGATGATTAGGCTGGTGTCGGGCGCGACACCAGAACCCGGGAGCGGGCGTCGGCGTCCCAGGGGGAGGACCGGTGGATCGGACGACCTCGGACCATTCCGAAAGACAAGCAAGGGTCGCCCCAGCACGGCTTGAGGGTGCTCGACCACACCAGGAGGAACTGTGAGCAGCGATCGGGACGGGACGCGCGGGGGCTGGGCTACACCCGGCGATGACCAACCCGACGCGGAGTCCTCCATCGAGACGACCGGTGAGTTCACCATCGACTACGCGCCGCCCGCCTGGTACACGCAGAACGCGTCCGGTGACGGGGGGCAGGAGGAGGAGAGCGAGGGGTCCGGGTCTTCTTCCGAGTCTTCTACCGGGACCTCCTCCGGGTCCTTTCCCGAGCCGTCTTCAGAGCCCTCTTCCGGGTCGTCCGCTTCCACCGGACCTTCGGGAGCATCCGGTCCGGCTGCTCCACGTGGTCCGGTTCCGCCCTTGCCCGGGCTGACTCCGCCGCCGCACGCGACACCCAACGGGGCTTCGCCCGTTCCTGCTCCCGCTCCGGGTGCGCCGTTCACGCCGCCGCCTCCGGCGCCCGCTCCGGGTGCCGCCTTCACGCCGCCTCCGCCGCCGGGGCCGGGTGTGCCGTTCACGCCCCCCGCGCCGCCGAGCGCGGGACCGGCCGGAGTGCCCCGGCTGCCCGTGGGGAGCGGGTTCGAGCCGCAGCCTCCGCCGGTGCCCCAGCAGTCGCCGGTGCCGGAGCCCGAGGACGGACCGGCGGCGCAGGTGCAGACACCGGAGCCGGAGTCGCAGGCCCCGGCCGACCGGGCGCCGGGCGCGGATTCCGCGTCTCCCACGGCCCTGTCGGCGTTTCCGGCCGGTGGGTTCCAGCTCCAGGCCCCCACACCGCCGCCGCCGGCCGAGGAGCCCGAGCCTGCCGTCGCCCCCGCGCCTGTCGCCGAGCCGGAGCCTGCCGTCACGCCCGAGGCGGCGGCCGAGCCCGAGCCCGACGTCGACGACCTCGGCAGCGGGGATCTGGACAGCGGTGCCACCATGCGGTTCTCCGCGGTCGCCCTGAAGCGCGCGATCGCCGAACGGGCCGCTGCGGAGGACGCTTCCGGGGCGGAGACCTCGGACAGCTCTCCCGCGGTCACGGACGACGCCCCGGAGACCGGTCGCGCCGACGGTGCCGAAAACACCGATGCGGGAGCCGCGGACGCCGACGCCGACGCCGACGCCGTTTCCGAGAAGGCCTCCGGCGACGCCCCCGAGGAAGTCCCCGGCGCCGGGGGCAGCGACGTGGACGACGTCCGCCCCGATGTGCCTGTCCAGGACGCCGAGCCGGAGCCGGCCGCCCCGGCCGCCGAGCCCGGCCCCGACCTCGACGCCGGGGCCGAGGACGACCCCGCGGACAGCGTTCCCGCGCCGGGCGAGCCCGAGGACGCGGTGCCGTCCGACGCCGCACCGCCGGCCGACAGCTCGCCTCAGGGCGCCGTTCCGCAGGACGCCGTTCCGCAGGACGCACCGCCTCCCGCTCCGGCACCGGCACCGGCACCGGCACCGGCACCGGGCGGAATGCCGCCGCTGCCTCCGTCGTACCCGCCGGTCGCGCCCGCGCCGGCCCAGCAGTGGCCCGTGCAGCCCCAGCCCGCCCCGGCTGTTCCGGAGCAGCCCTCCGGGCCGGCCCAGCAGCCTTCGTTCCAGCCGCAGGCTCCGCAGCCGGCGCCCGCCGCCTGGAACCAGCCGGCCGCCGCGCCCGACCCGGCGACCGCACCGCCCGCTCCCCCGGCCCCGGGGACCGGTTACGGCTTCCCGCAGCCCGGTGCACAGGCTCCCCAGCAGCACCCGCAGCATCACTCCCCCGCCCAGCCGGGCGGATACGGCTTCCCGCAGGCGCCGTACGGCCAGCCGCAGCAGCCGTACCCCGGCATGCCCCAGCCGGGACAGCAGGGGCACCCGGCACCGCAGGCACCGCAGGTGCCACCGGCCCAGGCAGGTCAGCCGGGCCACCCGGGCCAGGCCCCGGACGCACCCCACGCCATGCAGCCGCCCCAGACGATGCAGCCGCCCGCGCAGCAGCCCCAGCAGCCGGGACAGCAGCCGGAGCAACACCAGGCCCACCAGCCGCTCCAGCCCCACCCGCAGGCACCGCAGCCTCAGCCCCAGCTGCCGGCGCAGCAGCAGCCGCAGCAGCCGCAGCACCCCGAGCCGCCCGCCGATCCCCGGCTCGGTGCCGCCTGGCCGCAGCCCATGCAGCACGACCAGCGGCAGCCCACCAACCCGGGGGCGGCGCCGCTCGGTTACACGGCTGCCGTGGAGCTGTCGTCCGACCGGCTGCTCAACAACAAGCGGCAGAAGGCGAGGAGCAGCCGTCCCGCGGCCGGCGGTTCGCGGTTCAAGCTGGGCGGGAAGAAGGAAGAGGCCGAGCGGCAGCGGAAGTTGGACCTGATCCGCACGCCGGTGCTGTCCTGCTACCGCATCGCCGTCATCAGCCTCAAGGGCGGCGTCGGCAAGACGACCACCACCACCGCGCTCGGCTCCACGCTCGCCACCGAGCGGCAGGACAAGATCCTCGCGATCGACGCCAACCCGGACGCCGGTACGCTCGGCCGCCGGGTGCGCCGGGAGACCGGGGCCACCATCCGTGACCTCGTCCAGGCGATCCCGTACCTCAACTCGTACATGGACATCAGGCGGTTCACCTCGCAGGCCTCGTCCGGTCTGGAGATCATCGCCAACGACGTCGACCCGGCCGTGTCCACGGCCTTCAACGACGAGGACTACCGGCGCGCGATCGACGTGCTCGGTCAGCAGTACCCGATCATCCTCACCGACTCGGGCACCGGTCTCCTCTACAGCGCCATGCGCGGTGTGCTGGACCTCGCGGACCAGCTCATCATCATCTCGACGCCGTCCGTGGACGGTGCGAGCAGCGCCAGTACGACCCTGGACTGGCTGTCCGCGCACGGGTACGCCGACCTCGTCTCCCGGTCGATCACGGTCATCTCCGGGGTCCGCGAGACCGGCAAGATGATCAAGGTCGATGACATCGTGGGGCACTTCCAGACGCGGTGCCGGGGTGTGGTCGTGGTGCCGTTCGACGAGCACCTGGCCGCCGGCGCCGAGGTCGACCTGGACATGATGCGGCCGAAGGTGCGGGAGGCGTACTTCAACCTGGCGGCGATGGTCGCCGAGGACTTCGTGCGTCACCAGCAGTCGCACGGCCTGTGGACGTCCGACGGCAACCCGCCGCCGGTGGCCGCCCCGCCCATGCCGGGCCACGCGATGCCGCCGCAGCCGATGCCGGGCCAGGCCGTTCCGGGCCAGCCGGTGCCGGGTCAGGCGGTGCCGGGCCAGCCGATGCCCCCGCAGCAGCCGGGGCAGCCGTACCCGCCGCAGCCGGGGCCCGGAGCCGGACCGCAGCAGCCGTATCCCCAGCCGGGTTACGGCCAGCCCCACGCCCAGCAGCCCGGATACGGGTACCCGCCGCCACAAGGACAGCCGGGACAGCAGGGGCAGCCGGGACAGCCCGGGCAGGCGCCGCCTCCTCCGCCCCAGCAGTAGCTCGACCCGCCTCCGAAGGCCCGCACCGTCCCCGACGGTGCGGGCCTTCGTGCGTGTGCGAACGACAACGTCCGCCCCAGCCGTCACGCTCTCACCAGCAAGGCGCCAGTGGTCTGCGCCAATGAGGGTCACGCATCGGACAAGTAGCCGTTTCCGCAGGCCACATGGGGTTTGACATACCGTTGACGCGCGCAGACTGCCGCTGGTAGACACACATGTCGTTCCGCGTTCACCACCGTTCAAGCCCGCCTCACGCGAGGGCGCCCAGGCGTCTGCGCGTGCGATGACGCGAGGTCAGGTAGTCATGAGCACACACGATCAGCACGGCAGCGGACGACGTTCCGCCCACCGGCCGTGGAGAATCCGCCTCCTCGCGGCAGCGGGGGCCGGCGCGCTGCTCCTCGCCTCGGGGGCGGTCGCCCCCTCCGCCTCGGCGAAGGACGGTGACGGGGACGACGGCGGCGACAAGGTGCTCAACGTCGCGGTGGCGCAGAGCGTGGACTCGCTCAGCCCCTTCCTCGCGGTACGGCTGCTCAGCACGAGCATCCACCGGCTGACGTACGAGTACCTGACCAACTACGACGCCAAGGACAACCACGTCATACCCGGTCTCGCCACCGAGTGGAAGTCCTCCTCGGACAAGCTGACCTGGACGTACACGATCCGCTCCGACTCCAAGTGGTCGGACGGCGAGCAGGCCACCGCCGAGGACGCGGCGTGGACGTTCAACACGATGATGACCGACCCGGGCGCCGCCACCGCCAACGGCAGCTTCGTCGGCAACTTCGCGAAGGTCACCGCGCCCAGCCCGACCCAGCTGGTGATCCGGCTGAAGAAGCCGCAGGCGACGATGACCGCGCTGGACGTGCCGATCGTGCCCAAGCACGTGTGGGAGAAGGTCGACGACTTCTCGAAGTTCAACAACGACAAGGACTTCCCGGTCGTCGGCAACGGCCCCTTCGTGCTGACCGACTACAAGCCGGACAGCTATGTGCGACTGAAGGCCAACAAGGACTTCTGGCGCGGCGCACCGAAGTTCGACGAGCTGGTCTTCCGGTACTACAAGGACCAGGACGCCGCAGTCGCCGCCCTGCGCAAGGGCGAGGTGTCGTTCGTCGCCGGGTCGCCCTCGCTGACGCCGGCCCAGGCCGACTCGCTCAAGGGCGAGGAGAACATCCGCGTCAACGACGCCCCCGGCCGCCGCTTCTACGCCCTGGCCACCAACCCGGGCGCGCGGGCGAAGGACGGCACGAAGTTCGGCGACGGCGACCCCTCGCTGCTGGACCAGCGGGTGCGCAACGCGTTGTTCATGGCGGTGGACCGCAAGGCGATCGTCGACAAGGTGTTCCAGGGCCATGCGGTCGAGGGGGCCGGCTACATACCGCCGCGCTTCTCCTCGTACTTCTTCGAGCCGTCGTCCGGGCAGGAGCTGGCGTACGACCCGGAGCGGGCCGCCAAGCTGCTCGACGAGGCGGGCTACCGGAAGAACGCCGACGGCAAGCGCCTCGGCAAGGACGGCAAGCCGCTGGACTACCGCGTGCTGTGCCACGCCACCGACCCGAACGACAAGGCGGTCGGCAAGTACCTCCAGGAGTGGTGGGGCGAGCTGGGCATCTCGGTGACCCTCGACTGCCTGGACAACGTGACCGACCCGTGGCTGGCCGGCAAGTACGACCTCGCCTTCGACGGCTGGTCCGTCAACCCCGACCCGGACTTCGTGCTCTCCATCCACACCTGCGCGGCGCTCCCGGCGACGCCGAAGGACACCGGGGCCACGGACAACTTCATCTGCGACAAGAAGTACGACGAGCTGTACGCGAAGCAGTTGGGCGAGTACGACGCCGGCAAGCGGGCCGAGGTCGTCAAGCAGATGCAGTCCCGGCTGTACGACACCGGCTACATGAACGTGATGGCGTACCCGAACGCGGTCGAGGCCTATCGCACGGACCAGATCAAGTCGATCACGACGATGCCGTCCGACGCGGGCAACATCTACGGACAGGACGGCTACTGGAGCTGGTGGTCGGCGGTTCCCGCGGACTCCGGTGACTCCTCCGGGAGTTCGTCGTCGACCGGCACGGTGATCGGGATCGCGGCGGGCGTCGTCGTCCTCGCCGGTCTCGGGGTGCTCTTCGCCGTCCGCCGCCGGGCGTCGGCGGACGACCGTGAGTAGCGTCGCCGGCTCCGCGGCCGACTCCGCGAGCGTCGCCGCGCTCGGGAAGCGGCCGGCCACTCCGTCGCGCGGGCGCTCCCGCAGCGGGTATCCGCGGTACGTGGCGGGCAAGCTGGCGGGCGCGGTCGTCTCCCTGCTCGCCGTCCTCGTCACGAGCTTCTTCCTCTTCCGGCTGATCCCCGGCGATCCGGTGAAGTTCATGACCGGCGGACGTCAGGTCTCGGCCGAGCAGCTCGTCGCGTACAAGGAGGAGTTCGGGCTCGACCTGCCGTTGTGGGAGCAGTTCACGGACTACTGCGCCAAGGCGCTGACCGGGGACCTGGGCACGTCGTACCAGTTCCACGCGCCCGTCCTGGACAAGATCACCGAGGCGCTGCCGAACACCCTGCTGCTCACCGGGACGGCCTTCGTGCTCTACACCGCGCTGGGTGTCTTCCTCGGCACCCGCTCGGCGTGGCGGAACGGCGGGCTCGGTGACCGGCTCAACACCGGTCTGGCGCTGACCCTTTACTCCATTCCGTCCTTCTGGCTGGGGCTGCTGCTCATCATCGTGCTGTCGGTGGGGGTCGACCCGATCCCGGGTCTGTTCCCGACCGGCGGCATGGAGTCGGGCCGCGAGGAGGGCTTCGCCCACGTGCTCGACGTGGCGCACCATCTCGTCCTGCCGGTGGTGACGCTGGTCGCCGTGGAGTACGGGCAGACGCTGCTGGTCACCCGGTCGGCGCTGCTGGACGAGATGGGCGGCGACTATCTGACGACCGCGCGGGCCAAGGGGCTCAGGGACGACCTCGTACGGCGCCGGCACGCCGTGCCCAACGCGCTGCTGCCGACCGTGACGCTGGTCTTCGTGAACCTCGGGCGGACCGTGGCGGGGGTCATCCTCGTCGAGACGGTCTTCTCCTGGCCGGGTCTGGGCGGGCTGTTCTACCAGGCGTTGAGCGTGCCCGATCTCCCGCTGGTGCAGGGTCTGTTCTTCGTCTTCGCCGCCGCGGTGATCCTGATGAACACGCTGGCCGACCTGTTGTATCCGATGCTCGATCCGAGGGTGGGCCGATGACCGCCGAGACCACCGGGGCTGCCGATCCGGCCGAGGCTGCCGATCCGGCCGAGCCCGCCGTGACACCGGACGCGCCGAGTCCGCGTGCCCTCGCCCGGCGGCGGCGCCGCGCGTCCGCGGCCCGCTTCTGGAGGGAGTACCGCAAGCACCGCGCCGGAGTCTTCGGGCTGGCCGCGCTGGTGCTGTTCGTGCTCGTGGCGCTGACCGCGCCGTTGACCGTCGGGTCGGACGTGGACAGCGTGACCGACGCGCCCGGGCAGCCGCTGGAGAGTCCGAGCGGCCGGTTCCCGCTGGGCACCGACCAGTTCGGGCGGAACCTGCTGGGTCTGCTGATCTGGGGCTCGCGCGTCTCGCTCATGGTGGGGCTGCTCGCGGCGGTGCTGTCGGTGCTCATCGGCGCGCTGATCGGGATCACGGCGGGGCACTTCCGCGGCTGGTACGCGACGGTGATGATGCGGATCACCGACTGGTTCCTGGTGATGCCGACGCTGGTGCTCGCGATCGTGCTGGCGACGGTGCTGTCCCGGTCGCTCGGCACCATCGTGCTCGCGATCGGCGTGACCACCTGGCCCACCACGGCGCGCCTGGTGCGGGCGCAGACGCTGGCGGTGGAGTCACGGCCGTACATCGAACGGGCGAAGGCGCTCGGGGGCGGGCACTGGCACATCATGTCGCGGCACGTGCTGCCCAACGTCATGCCGCTGATCCTCGCGCAGACGACGCTGATCATCTCCTCCGCGATCCTGGCCGAGGCGACCCTGGCCTTCCTCGGGCTCGGGGACCCGACGGTGGTGTCCTGGGGCGGGCTGCTGCAGGACGCGCGGGAGGCGGGTTCGGTGAGTTCCGGCGACTGGTGGTACCTGGTGCCGCCGGGCGTCGGGATCGCGGTCGTGGCACTGGCGTTCACGCTGTGCGGCCGCGCGGTGGAGGCCGTTCTCAATCCCAGGCTGGGGGTGTCCCGTTGAGTCTGCTGGAGGTCCGGGACCTGGAGGTGACGTATCCGGGCGGTGCGGCCGCGGTGCGCGGGGTCGACCTGACCCTGGAGGCGGGCGAGAAGCTCGGCATCGCGGGCGAGTCCGGCTGCGGCAAGTCCACGCTGGCACTGTCGCTGCTGCGGCTGCTGCCGCCGGGCGCCCGGGTCGGCGGGGAGATCCTGCTGGACGGCGAGGACGTGCTCACGATGAAATGGGGCCGGCTGCGGGCGGTCCGGTGGGCGGGGGCGTCGATCGTCTTCCAGGGCGCGATGCACTCCCTGAACGCCGTCCACCGCATCGGTGAGCAGATCGCCGAGCCGATCCTGCTGCACCGCAGGGCCACTCCGGCGGGGGCGCGCAAGCGGGCCGGGGAGCTGCTGGAGCAGGTGGGGCTGCCGGCCGCGCGGGCGAGTGCCTACCCGCACGAACTCTCGGGCGGTCAGCGGCAGCGGGTGATGATCGCGATGGCGCTGGCCTGCGACCCGCGTCTGATCGTCGCCGACGAGCCGACCACCGCGCTCGACGTGATGATCCAGGCGCAGATCCTTCGGCTGATCGAGGGTCTGGTGGGCGAGCAGGACGTCGGCCTGATCATGATCAGTCACGACCTCGCCGTGCTGGCCGACACCTGCGACCGGCTGGCGGTGATGTACGCGGGCCGGGTGGTCGAGGAGGGCCCGGCCCGGCAGGTCTACGACGACGCCCGGCATCCCTACGGCCGGGCCCTGTCGGGCGCGTTCCCGAGGATCGGCGACCCGGCCTCGCGGTTCGCGCCGCGCGGGCTGCCCGGTGATCCGCCCGACCCGGCGGCGGTGCCCTCCGGGTGCGCGTTTCATCCGCGCTGCCCGGTCGCCCTGGACCTCTGCGCCACCGAGGACCAGGCGTTGCGGAAGGCGGGCGCGCGGCGCCGGGCGGCGTGCGTGCACGTGGAGGCGGACGGCTCCGGGGCACCGGGCGGCGGCGCCGCTGCCGGTGGCGGGGAGCCGGACGGTGCAGGCGGGGAGGGCAGCGACGGCGGGAAAGGCGGTGACGGCCGGTCCGCCGGCCGCGGGACGCCCGGCGAGGACGCCGGACCGGTCGCCGCCGACGACCGTACGGGTCCGCCCGCCGACGGCCGTACGAGTGCGGCCGGAGACGGCCGTACGGGTGCGGCCGGCAGTGCCCCGTCCGCGCAGGACGACGGAGTGAGGAGCAGCACCCCATGAGCAGCACCACGTCCGATGACGCGTCGCACCCCATGAGCAGCACCACGTCCGGCGACGCGTCACACCCCACGGCCGGTACCGCGCCGCCGCTGCTGAGCGTCCGGGAGCTGCACGTCACCTTCCCGGGGCGGCACGGGGCCGCCGCCGCGCGCGCCGTGGACGGGGTCGACCTCGACATCGGGCGCGGTGAGATCGTCGCGCTGGTCGGGGAGTCGGGCTGCGGCAAGACGACCCTCGCCCGTTCGCTGCTCGGCCTGGTCCGGCCGAGCGGGGGGCGCGTCACCTTCGACGGTGCCCCCCTCGGGTACTCCGCCCGGGCACTGAAGGCGTACCGCAGGCGGGCGCAACTGGTCCTGCAGGATCCGAGCGGCTCGCTGAACCCGCGGCACACGGTGTACGACATCGTCGCCGAGGGCCTGCGCATCCACGGCCACGCCGGGGACGAACGGGCGGCGGTCGCCGAGGCGCTGGCGCGGGCCGGGCTGCGGCCTCCGGAGCGCTTCTTCCTGCGCTACCCGCACGAGCTGTCCGGTGGCCAGCGCCAGCGCGTCGTCATCGCGGGCGCGCTGGTGCTGCGGCCCGAACTCCTCGTCGCCGACGAGCCGGTGGCCTCCCTCGACGCGTCGGTGCGCGGCGAGATCCTGGCGCTGCTGCTGCGGCTGCGGGCCGAGCTGGGCCTGTCCGCGCTGGTGGTGACCCACGACCTGGGACTGGCCTGGAACATCGCCGACCGGGTCGCGGTGATGTACCTCGGGCGGATCGTCGAGACGGGGTCGGTGGAGCAGGTCCTGACGGCGCCCCGGCACCCGTACACCCGGGCGCTGCTGTCCGTGCTCCCGGAGGCGCCCGGCACCCCGGTCGTGCTCACCGGTGAGCCGCCGGACCCGTCGTACGTGCCCGGCGGCTGCCGCTTCCACGTCCGCTGCCCGGTCCTGTCGGGGGGCGAGGCCGAGCGCGCGGGTGTCGCGGACGCCTGCCGGAACCAGGAGCTGGAGATCCTGCGCGGCGGCGACGAGTCGCAGGTCGCCTGTCACTGGGCCCGGGCGGAGCGGCCCGCGGCCGGGCGTCCCGGCTGACGCCGGGGACGGGACGGTGCCGTCAGGGCCTCGGGGCGTCCGCCCCGGTGATCTCGCGGCACCTGTCCACGTCCTCGGCCATCTGCACGAGGAGCGCGTCCAGCGTCTCGAACTTGGCCTGCCCGCGGACGAAGGCCACGAAGTCCACGGCGACGTGCAGGCCGTACAGCTCGAGGTCCACCCGGTCGATGGCGTACGCCTCGACCGTGCGCTCGGTCCCCTCGAACTGCGGGTTGGTGCCGACGGAGATCGCGGCCGGCATGGCCTCGCCCTGGGCGTGCAGCCAGCCGGCGTAGACGCCGTCGGCCGGGATCGCGGTGTGCGGGAGGGTCTCGACGTTGGCCGTCGGGAAGCCCATCTCGCGGCCGCGCTGGGCACCGCGCACGACCACGCCCTCCACGCGGTGCGGGCGGCCCAGGATCTCGGCGGCGCCCGCCACGTCTCCCTCGGCGACCAGGCGGCGGGTCAGGGTGGAGGAGAACGGCTCGCCGCCGCCCGCCTCGCCGGTGACGTACAGGTCGACGACCTCGACCTCGAAGTCGTAGACCTTGCCCTGCTCGACGAGGAAGTCCACGTTGCCGGCGGCCTTGTGGCCGAAGCGGAAGTTGGGGCCCTCGACGACGGCCTTGGCGCGCAGCCGGTCGACCAGGACCTTGACCACGAAGTCGGCCGGGGAGAGCTTCGAGAACTCCTTGGTGAAGGGGAGGATCAGCACCGCGTCCACGCCCAGGTCCGCCATCAGTTCGGCCCGGCGGTGGTGCGGGGCGAGCAGCGGCGGGTGGCTGCCGGGGCGGACGACCTCGCTGGGGTGCGGGTCGAAGGTGACGACGACGGCGGGGACGCCCAGCTCGCGGGCGCGGTCCACGGCGTGGCTGATGATCAGCTGGTGCCCGCGGTGGACACCGTCGTAGGAGCCGATGGTGACGACGCTGCGTCCCCAGTCCTCGGGGATGTCCTCCAAGCCACGCCAGCGCTGCACTGTGTCCGCTCCTCGGTGCTTCCGTGGTTTCCATGGTTTCCGTGGTGACCCTTACGCAGGACTAAGGGTGCCATGCCGTACGGCTCCCGCCCGCATCGGCGTCGGTGCTGTGACCGGGTGCACGCCGCCGGGGGTCCCGGAGCCGGGACCGTGGCGAGGGCCGGGGTCAGGCGGGGACGCGGACACCCGCCAGGTGCTCGATCGTGCGGCGGGTGCTCGGGCCCACCAGCGCGGCCCAGTCCTCGGGTGCCTCGCCGAGCCAGCCGGTCAGGCGGGTGGCGAACCCCGGGAGGTGGCGGGCCAGGTCGACGAGGCCCCGGTCGAAGCGGGTGGCACCCTCCGGAGTGCGGACGAGGAGCCGGCCGGTGCGGTGGACGAGCGCGCGCAGCTCCGCTCCGTCGCACCGGGCGGCCGCGTGCAGCAGGGCGTCCAGGACGGCGGGTTCGTGCTCGTGGGTGAACAGGTGCTCCCGCAGCGTGCGGCGCACCGGAGCGCCGGCCGTGGCCCCGTCGGCGGCGAGGACGCCGGCGAGCGCGGCCCGTGCGGGCTCGGGTCCGTCGTCGAGGAGGCGGGTGACCAGCGGGAGGAGTACGGCGTGGGGGTCGGGGTCCCGGTCCAGGCGGCGGTCGACGTACGCGGCCAGGGGCCCGGCGGTCTCGGGACGCTCCGCCACGGCCCGCACTACGACGGCGGCCACCCGGCCGGCCAGTGCGGGTGTGGTGGCGTCGGCGAGCCCGCGCAGCGCCTCACCGGCGTCGGGGCCAAGCAGCCGGACCCGGAAGGCTTCCAGGACGGGCCCGGGGTGGGTGGGGAGGGCGGCGGCCACCGCGCTCGGCGGGAGGTACGGGTCACCCGCGGCGAAGTGGTCCAGGGCGCTGGGGAGGTGGCGGTCGCGGCAGCCGGGGTCCTGGACGAGCAGGGCGAGCGCACCACCGCGCAGGGGGCTGCCGGAGGGCCCGGCGAGCAGCACCAGGGCGGCGTGGCGGAGCAGGGCGCGGTCGGCGCCGGTGCGGGCGTGCGGGGCGGTGCGCAGACCGTGGGTGACGGCGGCGGCCTGCCGGGCCGGACGCGCGTCGCGGGCCCAGCGCTCCACCGCCCGGCACAGCGCCGAGGGCTCCTCCTCGGCCAGGACCGCGAGCAGTTCGTCGGCGCGCCGGTGCGCGCTGTCGGCAAGCGCCTCGGTGAGGCCGTCCATGCCGCGGTGTCGGTGGGTGTGCAGCAGCGCCTGCGCGGCCGTCGCGACGGTGGCGTGCGGGGCAGCGGGCAGCGGCCGCTCGTCGTCGAACCAGCGGACGAGCAGCGGTTGTACGGCCGCGGGGTCGTCGGTGAGCAGCCCGGCCACGGTGTCGAGGTGACGGGGGCCGGGCTCGTGCGGGGGGCCGTCGGCGAGGACGAGACGGCGCAGCAGGTCCAGGCGGACGGCCCCGGGCAGCCGCAGGGCCGTCCAGAAGCCGGGCCCGAATACCTGGGATGAGCGGTGCCCTTCCCCGCCCCGCTCCGCGATGCCGTCGGCGAGCAGCCGCAGCACCTCGGTGTACGGCGTCGCGTCCGGTACGCGGGTCAGCACCTCGGCGAGCAGCCGGGCGGCCCACCAGGAGTGCGGGTCCAGGTCCAGGGCGTGCACCAGCTCTTCGAGGGTCAGGGCGAGTTGCGGGACGCCGTGCTGACGGGCGAGGAGCAGGAGCGCCTCGACGACGGAACCGACGCGGTGGTGCGGGACGGGGAGAGTGCGCGTGCCCGGGGGTGGGGCGTCCCGGCGGTGGACGAGGGCGCGCAGGGCCCCGTCCAGGTCGAGGTGGATGCCCTGGATCCAGTCGGCCAGCTCCTCGTGCGCGAAGCGGTAGCCGCTGCCCGCGGGGGCGAAGAGCCCCTCGGCGAGCACGGCTGGCGCCCAGCCGGTGCCGCCGCCCAGCCGTGCCGGGGCCGGTCCCCACGGGAAGAGCGCCTCGAAGGACTCCCGGTCCAGTCCGCCCTGCCCGGGTCCGAGGCTGCGCCGGGCCGCCTCGTGGACCTGCCCGGAGACCTTCGCGGCAAGCCTGCGTACGGCGGTGCCGTGCAGGCCGTTCTCCCCGGCCAGGCGGGTCGCGACACGCAGGCACACCAGGTCCAGGTACGCAGCGAGGACCGCGTCCCGGGTGACGGCCGCGGGGGCCGGAGGGCCGGGGAGGGCGGCGTGGACCTCCGAGAGCAGGCGGAGGGTGAGGGGATGTCTCGCGTCCGGGTCCGCCAGGGCGCCTTCCGGTACCCGGTAGCGCGCGCGGGCCTCCCTGGCCTCGTCGTCGGCCAGGTCGCCGAGGCGGACACAGGGCGGCAGCCCGGCGCCTCCGGAGCGCGCGGTGGCCCCGGACCCGGCGGGCACCGGCTCGGCGACCGCCGGTCCGGGACGTGGGCCCGTGCGGGGGACGCGGGCCGCCGGTCCCGGCGCGAGGCCCGCGGCGGCCACCGGGGACAGCGCTTCCGGCCGCCATGCTCCGCCACTGGCCGCGGCGCCCCCGAGCCCGGCGGGCAACGGTTCGGCGCCAGCAGCTCCAGGGGCGGAGACCGCCGGCCCCCGCGCAACGCCAGCCGCCGCCACCCTGGACAGCTCCTCCGGCCGTCCCGCGCCCGCGGCGACTCCGAGGCCGGTGGTCAACGGTTCGGCGGCTCCCGGCCCGAGGTGAAAGGCTGCCGCGCGGGCGTGGACGCCTGCCGGTCCGGGGGCGGGGGCCGCCGTGCCCGACGCGGGACCTGCGGTGGCCGACCTGGGCGGTGTCTCCGGGCGCCCCGCGCCGCCGCTGCGACCCGGCCACGGCGCTCCGCGGGCGGCCCCGAGCGCCGCGTCCCCGCGGGCCGCACCCTGCGTCGGCACACCGTCGGCCGCTCCCGGCGACGACACCCGGGCGCCGGCCCAGGACGGGGACGCCTCACCTGCCCTTGGGGCACCGGCCCCGGACGAGGTCGCGTCACCCGTCCCCGCCCTCCGCCCCAGCGTGGACTCGTACGGCGGCACGGCATCCGCCTCCCCCGTCCCCCCAGGGAGAGCCCCCCGGGGCGGCGGCATTTCGCCCGCCCGCGCGGACGGCCGCGCCGCCGTCTCCCGACCGGGCGGCGGCAGGCCGATGGCCCGAGGCGTCGGCGGCGCCTCCGTGACCGTCCCGTACAGCAGCTCCCTCGGGAACTCCGCCCCCGCGTGCTCCCAGTACTCCGCGCGGCAGGCCACCACGAGCCGGGCCTCGGTCTCCCGCAGCCAGGCCGCCGTGCCCTCGGTCCACTCGGGCAGGCGGTGGGCCAGGACCGGCGGCATCTCCTCGGGGCCGTCGAGGAGGATCAGGAGGGACCGGCCGGCGGCGCGCGCCAGGTGGGCGAGGCGTTCCGGCGTGGTGTCGCCGAGGTCGGCGGGGCGGGAGATGTCCGGTGCCGCGACGAGACGGGCGGCCCTGGCCAGCGTCCGGCGGGCGGCGTCCGCCAGCGACATGTCGTCGTCGTGCAGATCGGCCCCGCGCAGCCACAGCGTGGGGGCCGCGTCCGTCGCACGGGCGCGGCGGGCGGCGAGGGCCGCGAGCTCGGTCGTACGGCCGCTGCCCGGCGCGCCGACCAGACCCAGCACGCGGGCGGGGCTCGCGGCGAAGGCGGCGAACTCACGGGCCGTCCCCGCGCGTTCGACCGGTGCCACGGCACCCGGACCGCCGCACGTCCCGGCGGCGGGTCCCCCGTCCGTGACCGTGGTCGCCGTGAGGGCGAGTACGCCGGCCAGGTTGAGGTCGGCGCCGTACGCCGGGACCGTCGCCGCGTTCTCGGCGAGCAGGTCGGCGAGCGGACCGGGGGCCGCTCGGCGCAGCGCCACGGCGAAACCGACGTCGCTGTGGCCGGAGCTGAGCGCGGTGCCGAGGACGCCGAGGACGGCACCGGTCGTCACGTCGAGCACGGGTCCGCCTGCCGCGCCGCCGCCCAGCCGCAGGGCGTCCCGTCCGCAGGTGCCGACGGCCAGTTCGAGGGCGTCGCGGAGGACGTGGAAGCGGTCGGTGGCCGTGTAGGTGACGTCGGTGACGCCGAGGACCCGGGCCTCGCGCCAGCCGCCGGCGGCGATGCGGACGTAGGTCCCGGACTCGACGCGCTCCCGCGTGGTGAGGGGCAGCGGGGCGACGCCGAGGCCCTCGGCGCGCACGAGGGCCAGACCGAGCTCGGGCAGCGGGGTCACGTCGGCGGCTGCCACGACGCGGCGGCGGTCCCCGGCGGCGCTCAGGACCAGCCGGGTCAGGCCGTCGACCGCTTCGTGACTGGTGAGCACCGTGCCGTGGTGGTCGGCGACGAAGCCGGTACCCCGGGGGCGCCCGGCCAGGTCGTGGACGCGGACGAGGGCGGCGTCCACCGCGCTCCCCGCCGGGGCGGCCCCCCGGACGGCCGGAGGGCCGCCCCGCGCTTCCCGGAAGCCGCTTCCGGGCCGCTCCTCCGCCCTGCCGCCCGACGCCTCCCGGGACCGGTTCCGCGACGCCATCGTCGAACCTCCCCGCCGTACACCCGTGCCGTGTGCTCGACGGTAGGCGCGTGATGATCAGCGGGACAGATCCCCAGGCGAACGCGCCCCCTTCCACTCCCCCGCTTCACTCCGAGCGCCTGCCCGGACGGGTGAACAGAAGGGGTGGGTTGGATACACCCTAGGGAGTGGGGGAACCGAGGGGGGACCGTGGAGCGGCGACAGTGGCAGTCCCCGTGATCGCCGCTCCACGGGCGGACCGTGACGGTGCGTCGGCTCAGCCGAAGACGGCCAGGCTCTTGGCCTTGCCCTTCTGCTCCTCCACGAGGGCGAGCAGGCGCCCCTCGGGACCGAAGACGGCGACGGCACCGGCGCCGGTGTACTCCTCGGGCATCTCCAGCCGTACGCCGTTGGTGAGCAGCCGGGCCCTCCTGGTGTCCACGTCCCAGCGCGGGAAGGCGGCGGCGGCCGCGTCCGCGACGGGCATGACGGCGAGGTCCTGCTGGAGCTGGTCCAGCGTCCGGGCGCCGTCCAGCTTGTACGGACCGACCCGGGTGCGGCGCAGCGCCGTCAGGTGCCCGCCGACACCGAGGTCGGCGCCCAGATCGCGGGCGAGCGCCCGGATGTACGTACCGGAGGAGCAGGTCACCGAGACCACCAGGTCGAGCACCGGGGTGCCGTCGTCGGCGACGGCGTCCCGGACGTCGTACACCGCGAAGGTGGAGACGGTGACGGGGCGGGCGGGGATCTCGAAGTCCTCGCCCTCGCGGGCCCGCTTGTAGGACCGCACGCCCTTGATCTTGATGGCGCTGACCTTGGACGGCACCTGCATGATGTCGCCGCTCAGCTTGGCGACGCCGGCGTCGATCGCTTCCCGGGTGACCTTCGAGGCGTCGTGCGACCCCGTGATCTCGCCCTCGGCGTCGTCGGTCAGCGTCGTCTGCCCGAGCCTGATGGTGCCCAGGTACTCCTTCTCGGTGAGGGCGAGGTGGCCGAGGAGCTTGGTCGCCCGCTCCACACCGAGGACCAGGACGCCCGTCGCCATCGGGTCGAGCGTGCCGGCGTGCCCGACGCGCCGGGTGCGGGCGATGCCCCGCATCTTGGCGACGACGTCGTGCGAAGTGAAGCCCGACGGCTTGTCGACGATGACAAGGCCGTCGGGCGTGGTGTGCTTCTCGGTCATTTAGCGGTGTCGTCCGTCTCGTCGGCCTCGGTCTCGTCCTCGTCCGGCTTGCGGTACGGGTCTGCCTCGCCCGCGTACGCGGCGCCCGCGGACGCCTCGCGCACCTTCTCGTCGGACTGCCGCGCCTTGTCGAGGAGGTCCTCGATGTTGCGGGCGGTGTCCGGCAGGGCATCCATGACGAAGGTCAGGGTCGGCGTGAACTTCACGCCCGCCGCCTTGCCGACCTCGGAGCGCAGGATGCCCTTGGCGCTCTCCAGGCCCGCCGAGGCGGCCTTGCGCTCCTCGTCGTCCCCGTAGACCGTGTAGAAGACGGTCGCCTCCCGCAGGTCACCCGTGACCCGGGTGTCCGTGATGGTGACGTGCGAGCCGAGCCGCGGGTCCTTGATCCCGCGCTGCAGCTTCTGGGCCACCACCTCTCGGATGAGGTCCGCCAGCCTTTTCGCCCGCGCGTTGTCGGCCACTGGTCCGTCTCCCGTTCTTTCTTCTCTTGCCTGATCCGGCTTCTCTTGCCCGATCCGGTTTTCTGCCCGGTCTGGTCAGTCGTCGTCGCCGTGGAAGCGCCGCCTGACGGACAGCAGCTCCACCTCGGGGCGGCCGGCCACCAGCCGCTCGCACCGGTCGAGCACGTCGCTGAGGTGGCCCGCGTCGCCGGACACCATGGCCAGGCCGACGACGGCCCGGCGATGGAGGTTCATGTGCTCCACCTCCGCCGCGCTCACCGCGTACTTCCGCTGGAGCTCGGCGACGATCGGGCGGACGACGGAGCGCTTCTCCTTCAGCGAATGTACGTCGCCGAGGAGGAGGTCGAAGGACAGCGTCCCCACATACATGTGCAACCGGTTCACCCGCCGGTCCGGGATCGATGGCCCCGCCGTCCACCGGCGGGGGCATCTGAACCGTACAACGAACGGCCGGGGCCGATCGACGGAAATTGTGCTCCGCCGACCGGCCCCGGACCGGTCACTCCCGGAAGTCGCGGTGCTTACACCCGCGGCTTCTCGCGCATCTCGTACGTCGCGATGACGTCGTCGACCTTGATGTCGTTGAAGTTTCCGAGGTTGATACCACCCTCGAAGCCTTCGCGGATCTCGGTGACGTCGTCCTTGAAGCGACGCAGACCCTCGATGTTGAGGCTCTCCGCGATGACCTTGCCATCGCGCAGGAGGCGCGCCTTGGTGTTGCGCTTGACCTCGCCGGAGCGGATGAGCACACCCGCGATGTTGCCCAGCTTGGAGGAGCGGAAGACCTCGCGGATCTCCGCCGTGCCCAGCTCGACCTCTTCGTACTCCGGCTTGAGCATGCCCTTGAGGGCCGCCTCGATCTCCTCGATCGCCTGGTAGATGACCGAGTAGTACCGGACGTCCACGCCTTCGCGCTCGGCCATCTGCGCGGCACGCCCGGCGGCGCGCACGTTGAAGCCGATCACGATGGCGTCGGAGCCCATCGCCAGGTCGATGTCGGACTCCGTGACCGCACCGACGCCGCGGTGCAGGACGCGGATGTCGACCTCTTCGCCGACGTCCAGCTGGAGCAGGGAGGATTCCAGCGCCTCGACCGATCCGGACGCGTCGCCCTTGATGATCAGGTTGAGCTGCTGGACCTCGCCGGCCTTCAGCACCTTGTCCAGGTCCTCCAGCGACACGCGGCGCGTGCGCTTGGCGAACGCGGCGTTGCGCTCGCGGGCGGCGCGCTTCTCCGCGATCTGGCGGGCCGTACGGTCCTCCTCGACCACGATGAAGTTGTCACCGGCGCCCGGGACGTTGGTCAGACCCAGCACCTGGACCGGCGTGGACGGACCCGCCTCGGCGACGTTGTTGCCGTTGTCGTCGAGCATGGCGCGGACGCGGCCGTAGGCGTCGCCCACCACCATCGTGTCGCCGACCCGCAGGGTGCCTCGCTGCACGAGGACCGTCGCCACGGCACCGCGGCCGCGGTCGAGACGGGACTCGATCGAGATGCCCTGCGCGTCCTGGACCGGGTTGGCCCGCAGGTCGAGCGAGGCGTCCGCGGTGAGGACCACGGCCTCCAGCAGGGAGTCGATGTGCAGACCCTGCTTGGCGGAGATGTCGACGAACATGGTGTCGCCGCCGTACTCCTCGGCCACCAGGCCGTACTCGGTCAGCTGACCGCGCACCTTGGTCGGGTCGGCACCCTCGACGTCGATCTTGTTGACCGCGACGACGATCGGCACGTCGGCCGCCTTCGCGTGGTTGAGCGCCTCGACCGTCTGCGGCATGACGCCGTCGTTGGCCGCGACGACCAGGATCGCGATGTCGGTCGACCGCGCACCGCGGGCACGCATGGCGGTGAACGCCTCGTGACCCGGGGTGTCGATGAAGGTGATCTTGCGCTCTTCTTCGTTGACCTCGGTCGCGACCTGGTAGGCACCGATGTGCTGCGTGATGCCGCCGGCCTCGCCCGCGATGACGTTCGTCTTGCGGATGGCGTCGAGCAGCCGGGTCTTACCGTGGTCGACGTGACCCATGACGGTCACGACCGGCGGACGGACGACCAGGTCCTCCTCGGAGCCCTCGTCCTCGCCGAACTCCAGGTCGAAGGACTCGAGCAGCTCGCGGTCCTCCTCCTCCGGGCTGACGATCTGAACCGTGTAGTTCATCTCGTCGGCGAGGAGCTGGAGCGTCTCGTCGGAGACGGACTGGGTCGCGGTGACCATCTCGCCGAGGTTCATCATGACCGCGACGAGCGACGCCGGGTTGGCGTTGATCTTCTCCGCGAAGTCGGTGAGCGAGGCACCGCGCGACAGGCGAATGGTCTCGCCGTTGCCGCGAGGCAGCATCACGCCGCCGACCGACGGGGCCTGCATGGCCTCGTACTCCTGGCGCCTCTGCCGCTTCGACTTGCGACCGCGACGCGCGGGACCGCCGGGACGGCCGAAGGCGCCCTGCGTGCCACCACGGCCACCCGGACCGCCGGGACGACCGCCGAAGCCGGGACGGCCACCGCCGCCACCGAAGCCGCCGCCACCACCGGGACGACCGGCGAAACCGCCGCCGCCACCGGGACGACCGCCGCCACCGCCGCCACCGGGACGGCCGGCGAAGCCGCCGCCACCGGGACGACCGGCGCCGCCGGGACGACCGGCACCACCGGGACCGCGACCGCCGCCACCGGGGCCGGGACGCGGGCCGGCAGCCGGGCGCTGCGGCATCATGCCGGGGTTCGGACGCGGGCCACCGCCGGGACGGGGACCGGCGCCGCCGCCCTGCGGACGCGGCATCGAGCCCGGGCTCGGACGGTTGCCGCCCGGAGCCTGGGGACGGGGACCGCCGCCCTGGCCGCCGGGACCCTGCGGACGGGGACCGGCGCCGGGGGCACCGGGGCCGCCGGGTCGGGGCCCGCCCTGCGGACGGGGCGCCTGCGGGCGCGCCATGCCGGCGTTGCCGCCGGAGGTGAAGGGGTTGTTGCCCGGACGCGGACCGCCGGGACGGCCACCGGGACGCTGGCCCGGGGCGCCGGGACGCTGGCCACCGGGACGGCCCTGGCCGCCCTGCTGACCGCGGTCCTGACCCGGACCGGACGGACGGGCACCACCGGGCTTGGGAGCACCGGGACGCGCGCCACCGGGCTTCGGGCCGGCCGGAGCCTGCGACGAAGCGGCCGGGGCCGCCGGCGGAGCGGTGAACTCCGGCGCGGCCGGGGCCGGACGCGGCGCGGGCCTGGGGCCCGGCGTCGGGCGCGGGCCCTGGGACGGTGCCGGCGCGGGGGCCGACGGGGCCTCGGGCTGCTCGGCGGCCGCCGGCTTGGGAGCCGTCGGAGCCGCCGGAGCCGCGGGGCCCGGACGGGGCGCAGCCGGGCGGGCCGCCTGCGCCGGGGAAGGCGCCGACGGCCTGGGGGCAGCCTTCTTCGGGGCCGCGGGGCGACCGGCGGACCGGCCGTTTCCGCCACCCTGCTGGAAGGCGTCTGTCAGCTTGCGTACTACGGGCGCTTCGATCGTCGAAGACGCCGAACGGACGAATTCACCGAGTTCCTGGAGCTTGGCCATGACGACCTTGCTCTCGACGCCGAACTCCTTGGCGAGTTCGTAGACCCGGACCTTAGCCACTTCGCTCCTCTGAGGTCCGGGTTGCGTCCGGACCGTCGCTAGTTCATGGGCGTACTCATCGCGTACTCATCGAGTGCTCATCGCAATCTCGACCTGCTTTCGACTCGCGAGGTACCAGGCCGCGCGGGGTTCCGCGCGGCATGTCTTCCTTACCACGTTGCTCACGGGCTGCTTTCAGCAGCGTCGTCGCAACCTTGTGCCTGCTCGACGTAGTGGCGCAACGCCTTTACGTCGAGCGGACCCGGGACGCGGAGCGCCCGCGGGAACGCCTTGCGGCGCACTGCCTGGTCGACACAGACCGGCACGGGGTGTACGTACGCACCCCGGCCGGGCAGCGTACCGCGTGGATCAGGGGTGCAATCACCCTCGACCGCCACGGTGCGCAGCAGCTCGCTCTTGACCGCTCGCTCCCGGCACCCCACGCAGGTGCGCTCGGGGCATGCTCGGGTACGTGTCCGGCCAGACACTCCTAAGTCTACCTCCCCGGGCCGACCTCACCCCTTCGGGGCAAGAATCGAACACGTGCCGCACACAAAGCTGTCGTGATCTCAGCGGCGTGCGGCTTGGATCTATTCCCCGCGGCCGCCGGACGGCCGGTCGGGCTGCTGGTCGTCGGGCTGCTCGGTGTCCGGGCGGATGTCGATCCGCCAGCCGGTCAGCCGGGCCGCGAGGCGGGCGTTCTGGCCCTCCTTGCCGATGGCCAGCGACAGCTGGTAGTCGGGCACGATCACGCGCGCGGAGCGGGCCGCCAGGTCCACGACCTCCACCTTGGAGACGCGGGCCGGGGAGAGCGCGTTCGCCACCATCTCAGCCGGGTCGTCCGACCAGTCGACGATGTCGATCTTCTCGCCGTTCAGCTCGCCCATCACGTTGCGCACCCGGCCGCCCATGGGGCCGATGCAGGCACCCTTGGCGTTCAGGCCCGAGCGGGTGGAGCGTACGGCGATCTTGGTGCGGTGGCCGGCCTCGCGGGCGATCGCGGAGATCTCGACCGAGCCGTCGGCGATCTCCGGCACCTCCAGGGCGAACAGCTTCTTCACCAGGTTGGGGTGCGTGCGGGACAGGGTCACGGACGGACCGCGCACGCCCTTGGCCACGCGCACGACGTAGGAACGCAGTCGCGTGCCGTGCGGGTAGGTCTCGCCGGGCACCTGCTCCTGCACGGGCAGGATGGCCTCCAGCTTGCCGATGTCGACCAGCACGTTCTTCGGGTCGCGGCCCTGCTGGACGACGCCGGTGACGATGTCGCCCTCACGGCCGGCGTACTCGCCCAGCGTCGCGTCGTCCTCGGCGTCGCGCAGCCGCTGCAGGATGACCTGCTTGGCGGTGGTGGCGGCGATGCGGCCGAAGTCGGACGGGGTGTCGTCGAACTCGCGGGCCGCCTGGCCCTCGTCGAGGTCGTCGGGGTCTTCCTTCGCCCACACGGTCACGTGCCCGGAGTTCCGGTCGAGCTCCACGCGCGCGTGCCGGCGGCTTCCCTCGGTGCGGTGGTAGGCGATGAGGAGGGCCGACTCGATCGCTTCGACCAGCAGGTCGAAGGAGATCTCCTTCTCCCGCACCAAGCCCCGCAGGGCGCTCATGTCGATGTCCACGGCTACGCCTCCTCCTCTTCCGTCGTCTCGTTCGTCTCGTTGTCGTTCTCGGTGTCTTGCTTGTCTTGCTTGTCGTCTTGCTTGGCGTCGTGCTTGTCGCCGCTGTCCTTGGCGTCCTTGCGGTTGAACTCGACCTGGACGCGTGCCTTGTCGATGTCGCCGAAGGGCAGTCTGCGGGTGGTGGCCTTGCGGCCCTTGACCCCGGGTACTTCGAGGTCGAGGCCGTCCTCGTCCACGGCCAGGATGCGGGCGACCAGCTCGCCGCCCTCGTGCAGCTGGAACCGGACCAGGCGGTCGGTGGCGCGCACGTAGTGGCGGTGTTCGGTGAGTGAGCGCTCCGCGCCCGGGGTGCCGACCTCGAGGGTGTACTCCCCGTCGCCCATCGCGTCGCTCTCGTCGAGCTTCGCCGAGAGCGCGCGGCTCACATCGGCGATCCGGTCCAGGTCCGCTCCGGTGTCGGAGTCGACGACCACCCGCAGCACGCGCCTGCGGCCGACCGAGTCCACCGCGAGCTCTTCGAGGTCCAGTCCCTGGGAGGCGACGAGCGGCTCCAGCAGCTCTCGCAGCCTCTCGCTGTGGGTGGTGCTCATCCGGGTGACTCCTCGGCCGCGTGTGCTGTTGTGGGACGGTGCGCGTGTCTGGTCAAAGGGTATCCGGTCGCAGGGGGTGTTGCCGTCCACCTGGGTCCCGGGGGTGCGGATCCGGGTCCGGGGGGTGCGGGCCCCGGGGGTGCGGGCCCGGGGGGCCGGGTTCGGGGTTCCGGGTCCGGGTTCGGGGTCCCGGGGCCGGGTTCGGGATCCCGGGGCCGGGTTCGGAGTCCCGGGGACGGGTTCGGGAGGGCTGCGGGTTCGGGAGGGCTGCGGGTCCGGTGGCGCCGATGAGTGGTGGCCGGGCGGGGCGCGGGTACCGTGATCACGGGCAGGCCGCGGCGACGGGTTCCCGTTGTCGTGCGGTGGCGTGCTGCCTTTGTCTCTGCTGTCGCCGCTTTGTCGCTTCGCCGCTTTGTCGCCTTTGCCGTCGCTTCCGTACGAGCCCTGTCGAGGACGTCTGCCGTGTCGCCTTCCCCATCGCCGCGCCTGCCTCTTGGGCCGCGCAGAAGGAGCCTGCTCGCATCGGCCGCCGGGGCCGCCCTGCTCGTCGGGTGCACCGGGGATCCGGACGCCGGGGACGCGGGGATCGATCCGTCAGCCGCCGAGCGGGTACGCGCGCGTGCGGCCCGGGACAGCGAGGGCCTCGCCGGGCGGTACGCGGCGGTGATGGCGGCGCATCCCGGGCTTGCGGAGCGGCTGGGGCCGCTGCGGGAGGAGGTCGTACGGCACGCGGAGGCGTTCGGCGGGGTGCGGGTGGCCTCGCCGGAGGTGTCGGGGACGGCGGTGTCGCCGGAGGCCTCGGAGTCCGAGACGGCGGAGACGGAGGAGACGGAGGAGACGGAGGCGCCGGGGACTCCGTCGGGGTCCGCTCGGGCCGCCGGGCCGGGTGACGCCGGTGGCGTGCCTGCGGACGAGAAGGGCGCCTTGGCGCTGCTCGCCGACGCCGAGCGGAAGCTGGCCGACCGGCGGGCCGGGGCGCTGCTCTCCGTGCCGGGCGAGTCGGCGCGGCTGCTGGCCTCGGTCGCGGCGGCCGGGGCCGCGCACGTGTGGCTGTTGACGGAGGGTGGCCGGTGAGCAGGACGGACGAGGGACGGCTCGACGCCCTCCAGGCGGCGCTGGCGGCGGAGCATGCCGCCGTGTACGGCTACGGGGTCGTCGGTGGGCGGCTCGGCGAGGAACGGCGCACCGAGGCGCGGGCGGCGTACGACGCGCACCGGGCGCGGCGGGACGCGCTGGCGCGCGAGGTGCGGGACCTGGGTGGCGAACCGGTCGCCGCGGCGGCGGGGTACGCACTCCCCTTCTCGGTGCCGGACTCGACGGCCGCGGTGCGGCTCGCGGCCGAGTTGGAGGACCGGGTGGCCGGGGTCTACTCCGACCTGGTGCGGGCGGCCGAGGGTGACGGGCGGGCCGCGGCGGCCGGGGCGCTGCGCGAGGCGGCGGTCCGCGCGGCGCGGTGGCGGGGCGGGAGCGTAGCCTTCCCTGGGCTCGCCGAGCGGGCCGGCACGGTGACGGCTCCACCGACTGCGTAACACGTACGGCTGTCCGTACGGGAAGGGAACGGCTCGCGCATGGCTTTCGAACCGCCGCGGCGTTTGATCAGGGCGTTCGGAGAGACGGCACCGGGTGGTGACGACTGGTTGGCGACGCTGCCCGATGCTGTGGAGCGGGCCGTGGCGGTGCGGGAGTTGACCGTGGAGCGGGTGCAGGTGCCCGGGGGGCGCAGCAGCCTGGTCGTGCTCGTGCGGACGGCTGACGGGGCGCCGGCGGTGCTGAAGCTGGCTCCGCGCCGGGCGCGTCCGGAGAGTGAGCGGGCCGCGCTCGCGCACTGGGACGGGCGGGGGGCCGTGAAGGTGCGCGAGGAGGCGGTCGAGGAGGGCGTGTTGCTGCTCGAGCGGCTGCATCCGGACGTGTCGGTGCGGTCGTTGCCGGAGGCGAAGGCGTTGTTGGAGGCGGCGGGGACGTTGCGGCGGCTGTGGGTGGAACCGCCCGTCTCTCATGCCTTCGAGACCGTGGCCGAGCGGACCGGGCGGCAGGCGGAGGCGATGCGGGCGGGCGCTGCGGGTGACGCGGAGGTGGTGCCGCTGGTCGACGCGGCGCTCGCGGTGCGGGAGGAGCTGTTGGCCGGGCCGCCGGAGGAGCGGCTGCTGCACGGGACGTTCCGGCAGAGCAAGGTGCTCGCCGGGGACCGGGTGCCGTGGCTGGCGGTGGGGCCTGATCCGGTGGTCGGGGAGAGCGCGTTCGATCTTGCGCGGTTGGTGCGGGACCGGGTGGAGGATCTGATCGCCCAGCCGTCGGGGGCGTCGACGACGCGGCGGCGGATCAAGCGGCTCGCGGAGTCGCTGGAGGTCGACCAGGAGCGGCTGCGTGGCTGGACGCTGTTCCGGGCGGTGGAGTCGGGGGTGCGGGCCCGGCGGGTGGGGCGGGAGCGGGACGCGGAGCTGCTGCTGGAGTTCGCGGGCTGGGTGTGAGCGTGCCGTGCCTGCGGCGGGCTGTGCGGGTGCGGGTGCGGTTGTGGCGGGGGTGGCGGATGCCTGCGACGCCTGTGCGGGGTTCGGTTCCTGCGATGCCTGCGGCGCCTGTGCGGGTTCGGTGGGGGTGCGTGTAGCGCCTTGGGTTCGGTGGGGGTGCGGGGGGGGGGGGGGGGGGGGGGGGGGGGGGGGGGGGGGGGGGGCGGGCCCGGGCCCGCCCGATGAACACCGAGTAACAGAGACACCAGACCCCCCAGC
>NZ_JBITFE010000011.1:38983-316779 GCF_044455745.1 Streptomyces sp. NPDC051136
CGGTGGGGGTGCGGGGCCGGGGTGGGGGGTGTCCGTCCTCGGAACGGCGCGGAATCGGTCGGCCACAGAAGTGAACTCCGATGACGCGCCAACCGCTGCGGGCGAACACCCCCCACCCCGTCCCCTCCCCGCCGTACGCGGCTGCCCCCCGCCACCCCCGGCGGCCCTTTCCCGCCGTACGCGGCTTTCCCGCCGCGGCTGCGGGTCGCCGCCCCGTCGCCGCGTAGCTGCGGGCAGTCGTGCCGCTGGGGCGGCACGGGTGGGCGCAGCGGCACCCCGGCAGCGCCGGGCCACGTGTCTCCTCGCGCCCGCACCCACGCCGGGCACCGGGTAAGGCCCGCCACGCAACCCGCCCTCGCCGGGTGCCGCGGGGACGCCGGGTCACGCGACCCGCCCCCGCCGGGGTGGCGAGGGGACGCCGGGTCGCGGGGCGCGGCGCGGTGTGACCGGTCGGGTCAGCTGGTGAGGCGGGTGAGGGCCTCCTCGACCGTTACCTCCTCGCGCTCCCCCGTGCGGCGGTCCTTCAGTTCGACGACGCCCTCGGCCGAGCGGCGGCCGGCCACCAGGATCTGCGGGACGCCGATGAGTTCGGCGTCGGTGAACTTGACGCCGGGAGAGACTCCCGCGCGGTCGTCCACCAGGACGCGGACACCCGCCGCGGCCAGCTTGTCGGAGACGTCGAGGGCCAGCTCGGTCTGCAGGGCCTTGCCCGCGGCGACGACGTGGACGTCGGCGGGGGCGACCTCCTTGGACCAGACGAGGCCCTTGTCGTCGGCGTGCTGCTCGGCGAGGGCGGCCACGGCGCGGGAGACGCCGATGCCGTAGGAGCCCATCGTCACGCGGGCCGGCTTGCCGTTCTGGCCGAGGACGTCGAGCTTGAGGGCGTCGGCGTACTTGCGGCCCAGCTGGAAGATGTGGCCGATCTCGATGGCGCGGTCCAGCTTGAGGCCGGTGCCGCAGTTCGGGCAGGGGTCGCCCTCACGGACGACGACGACGTCGACGTAGGTGTCGACCTCGAAGTCGCGGCCCGCCACGACGTTCTTGGCGTGGGTGTCGGCCTTGTTGGCGCCCGTGATCCATGCGGTGCCGGGCGCGACGCGGGGGTCGGCGATGTACTTGACCTTGTCGCCCAGGCCCTGCGGGCCGACGTAGCCGCGGACCAGGTCGGGCCGGCCCACGAAGTCCTCCGCGGTGACCAGTTCGACGGCGGCGGGAGCGAAGTGCGCCTCCACCTTGTCCAGGTCGACCTCGCGGTCGCCGGGGACGCCCACGGCGACGATCTCGCCGTCCACCTTCACCAGGAGGTTCTTGAGGGTCGCGGACGCCTCGACGCCGAGGGACGCGGCCAGGGTCTCGATGGTGGGGGTGTCGGGGGTCGGGATGTCCTCCGCCGCGGGGGCGTCCGTCGCGTCCACGGGCGTGAGGGCGAAGGTGATCGCCTCCGTGTTGGCGGCGTAGTCGCAGTTCGGGCAGTCCGCGAAGGTGTCCTCGCCGGCCTCCGCGGGGGCCAGGAACTCCTCCGACTTGGAGCCGCCCATCGCGCCGGCGGTCGCCGCGCAGATGCGGTAGTCGAGGCCGAGGCGCTCGAAGATGCGCTGGTAGGCGGCGCGGTGCAGGGCGTAGGACTCGGCGAGGCCCTCGTCGGCGACGTCGAAGGAGTAGGAGTCCTTCATGAGGAACTCGCGGCCGCGCAGGATGCCGGCCCGAGGGCGGGCCTCGTCGCGGTACTTGTTCTGGATCTGGTAGAGGATGACCGGCAGGTCCTTGTAGGAGGACGCCTGGTCCTTCACCAGGAGGGTGAAGATCTCCTCGTGGGTGGGGCCGAGGAGGTAGTCGCCGCCCTTGCGGTCCTGGAGGCGGAAGAGCTCGGGGCCGTACTCCTGCCAGCGGCCGGTGGCCTCGTAGGGCTCGCGCGGCAGCAGGGCGGGGAGCTGGACCTCCTGGGCGCCGATGGCGTCCATCTCCTCGCGGACGATGCGCTCGATGTTGCCGAGGACCTTCTTGCCGAGCGGCAGCCAGCTCCACAGGCCGGCGGCGGTGCGGCGCACGTAGCCGGCGCGGACCAGCAGCTTGTGGCTGAGGACCTCGGCGTCCGCCGGGTCGTCGCGCAGCGTCTTCGCCATCAACTTCGACATGCGCTGGACCGGTGCGTTGGCCATGGTTCTCGTGTCTCCTGCTGCGTAAGGGTGGTGCTAGGAGGTTAGCCGGGCGGTCCGGTGCGGTGGAAATCGGTTATCGACCGGCCGGCGGCCGCCTGCGCAGCGGGAGCGTGGCGCCCATCACCGCGTACGGCTTGGGGGCGCTCGGGAAGTGGACCTGGCGGGCGAGGTCCTGGTAGCCGAGGGAGCGGTAGAGGCCGCGGGCGGGGCTCTCGGTGTCGATGGCGGAGAGGATCGAACGGGGCTCGGCGGCGCCGTCGGTGATCCGGGTGATCAGGGCGCGGCCCGCGCCGCGGTTCTGGTGGGCCGGGTGGACGTGGAGTTCCGTGATGACGAAGGAGTCGTCGAGCCAGTCGTCGGTCCCCTGGGCGCGCAGGCAGGGCTCGACGACCGTGGACCACCATTGGGTGCGGTCGTTGGGCATGCCGTAGACGAAGCCGACGAGACGGTCCCCGTCGGTGGCTCCGAGGGCTCTGGCGCCCGGCTGGGTCATGTGGCGCAGGACGATCTGACGGCGGACGGCCACCTCGTCGGGGCCGAGGCCGAACGCGGCGGCTTGGACGGACAGCGCCTCGTCGACGTGCGCGGACAGGTCCAGTGGGCCGATCACGAGGTCCATGGCCGGGAGCCTACAGGGGGGACCCGGCCGGTGGACGGTGCGGTTCGTGCGCCGGGAACGCGGGGGGTTTCAGAACAGCACGCTCATGAAGGCGTCGACTTCACGGAACCCGACGCGCCGGTACGTACGCCTCGCCGCGGTGTTGAAGTCGTTGACGTAGAGGCTCGCCACCGGGGCGACGTCGGCGAGGGCGTAGCGCAGGACCGCCGCCATGCCGGGCGCCGCCAGGCCCTTGCCGCGGTACTCGGGAGCCACCCACACGCCCTGGATCTGGCAGGCGCGGTCGGTGGCGGCGCCGATCTCGGCCTTGAAGACGACCTTGCCGTCGGCGTCGAAGCGGGCGAAGGAGCGGCCGGAGCCGACGAGTTCGGCGACCCGGGCCTGGTAGAGCAGACCGCCGTCGCCGGCCATCGGGGAGATGCCGACCTCCTCGGTGAACATCGCCACGCAGGCGGGCATGATCCGTTCCATCTCGTCCTTGCGGACGCGGCGGACGTACGGGTCGGGGGCGACGTCGTCGGGGAGGTGGTCGGTGACCATGAGGGGCTGGTGGGCGCGGACCTCACGGGCGGGTCCCCAGCCCGGTTCGAGCAGCCCCCACAGCTGGGCGGTGGGTTCGGCGGGGCCGACGATCGAGGAGCAGCGGCGGCCGGCCCGGCGGGCGCGGTCGGCGAAGGCACGGACGGCACGCTCGGTGGCACAGATGGGGACGAGATTGGCGCCCGCGTAGCACAGGGACGTGAGCATGCCGTGCTCGTACCAGCCCCACATCTCGCCACCGAGGCGCCACGGGTCGAGTCCGGCGATCTGCACGCGGGCGGTCACGAAGGCGTTCGCGACCGGCTCGCGGTCGAGGACGGCGAGCGCGGCTTCCAGGTCGCTCGGTTCGAGCACGCGGGAGGTGGTCTGCGTCAACACGTGCGGGGGCCTCACCCTGAGATCTGCTGGTCTCCGCACTGTACCTGTCGTGCATATGCCGCGCCGCCCCCCGGGGGTGACGCGGCATCGGCGGGCGGTTCAGCCGGCGATGGAGACCGAGGGTTCGCCGGAGGTCACGCCGTCCTTCTCCATCTGTTCGGCGATCTTCATGGCCTCCTCGATGAGGGTCTCCACGATCTTGGACTCGGGCACGGTCTTGATGACCTCGCCCTTGACGAAGATCTGGCCCTTGCCGTTGCCGGAGGCGACGCCGAGGTCGGCCTCGCGGGCCTCGCCGGGACCGTTGACGACGCAGCCCATGACGGCGACGCGCAGCGGCACCTCCATGCCCTCCAGACCGGCGGTGACCTCCTCGGCCAGCTTGTACACGTCGACCTGGGCGCGGCCGCAGGACGGGCAGGAGACGATCTCCAGGCCGCGCTGGCGCAGGTTCAGCGACTCGAGGATCTGGATGCCGACCTTGATCTCCTCGACCGGCGGGGCCGAGAGGGACACCCGGATGGTGTCGCCGATGCCCTGGGAGAGCAGCGCGCCGAAGGCGACGGCCGACTTGATGGTGCCCTGGAAGGCGGGGCCGGCCTCGGTGACGCCGAGGTGGAGCGGGTAGTCGCACTGGGCGGCGAGCTGACGGTAGGCCTCGACCATGACGACCGGGTCGTTGTGCTTGACCGAGATCTTGATGTCCCGGAAGTCGTGCTCCTCGAAGAGCGACGCCTCCCACAGGGCCGACTCCGCCAGCGCCTCCGGCGTCGCCCTGCCGTACTTCTGGAGCAGGCGGCGGTCCAGGGAGCCCGCGTTCACGCCGATGCGGATGGGCGTGCCGTGGTCCTTCGCCGCCTTGGCGATCTCCTTGACCTTGTCGTCGAACTGCTTGATGTTGCCCGGGTTGACCCGGACCGCGGCGCAGCCCGCCTCGATAGCGGCGAAGACGTACTTGGGCTGGAAGTGGATGTCCGCGATCACCGGGATCTGCGACTTCTTGGCGATCACCGGCAGCGCGTCGGCGTCGTCCTGCGTCGGGCAGGCCACCCGGACGATCTGGCAGCCCGAAGCCGTCAGCTCGGCGATCTGCTGGAGGGTGGCGCCGATGTCGGAGGTGCGGGTCGTGGTCATGGACTGCACCGACACGGGGGCGTCGCCGCCCACCGCCACGGAGCCGACCTGGATCTGCCGGCTCTTGCGGCGCTCCGCGAGCCTGGTCGGAACGTCCGGCATGCCGAGAGAAATCGCAGTCATCTGCTGTGCAACCCCAAGTCGTGGATCAAGGTCCGGTCCCGTTCAGCGGCGGGCTCCGGCAATCGAGATTACGGCACCGACGTGAACGCCGGGCACGCGGCGTACGGGAGATGCACCCTTTGGCGTCCATCTGCCGGGCGGGGCGAGTGAAGCCCGGTCCGGAGGGACAGGCTCTCCGGATCGGGCTTCTCATCTGATCGGTCGGACGGTCCGCAGATCGGGTGGTCGGGCCGGTGTCGCGGGCGTCCGGCGTCAGGTGATGCGCACCGGGTTGACGACGTCCGCCACCAGCACGAGCAGCGTGAAGCAGACGAAGACGCCCGCCACCACGTAGGCCACCGGCATCAGCTTCGCCACGTCGAAGGGGCCCGGGTCGGGCCTGCGCAGCACCTTGGCCGTGGCGCGGCGCAGCGACTCCCACAGCGCGCCCGCGATGTGACCGCCGTCGAGCGGCAGCAGCGGGAGCATGTTGAAGAGGAACAGGGAGAGGTTGAAGCCGGCCACCAGCATGACGAACATGGCGAGCTGCTGGGTGGGCGGGATGTCCAGGGTGGCGATCTCGCCGCCGACGCGGGCGGCGCCGACGACACCCATCGGGGAGTCGGCCTCGCGGGGCCCGTCGCCGAAGGCCGCGTCCCACAGGGCGGGGATCTTGGCGGGCAGCGCGGCGAGGTTGTCGACGGCGTCGCCGATCCGGTCGCCCATCCAGGTCACGGACTGGCCGAAGTCCTGCTTCACCACGCCGTTGGCGGAGCTGAATCCCAGGAAGCCGGCCGTGACGTACTCGCCCTGGACGATCTGCCCGTTGGAGTCCTTCTTGGCGACCTTGTTGGTGGCGATGGTCGCGTGGAGGGTGATCTCCTCACCCTTGCGCTCGACGACGACCGGCACGTCGTCGCCGGGGTTGGCGCGGATCAGGTCGGAGAGCTTGTCCCAGTCGTCGGTCCGTACGCCGTCGAAGGCGACGATCTTGTCGCCCGCCCTGAGACCCGCCGCGGCGGCCGGGGAGGCCGGGTCGGACTTGGTGCAGTCGTCGCGGTTCTCGCTCTGTGAGATGACGCACTGCGAGACGGAGCTGACGGTGGTGGTCTGCTGGGAGATGCCGAAGCCCATCAGCACGGTGAGGAAGAGCACCACCGCCAGAATGAGGTTCATGAACGGGCCGGCGAACATGACGATGACGCGCTTCCACGGCTTGCGCGTGTAGAAGAGGCGCTTCTCGTCACCGGGCTGCAGTTCCTCGAAGGCGGCCGAGCGGGCGTCCTCTATCATCCCGCGCCAGGGCGAGGTGGAACGTGCCTCCATGCGGCCGTCGGGCCCGGGCGGGAACATGCCGATCATGCGGATGTAGCCGCCGAACGGGATGGCCTTGACCCCGTACTCGGTGTCGCCCTTCTTCTTCGAGAAGATCGTCGGTCCGAAGCCCACCATGTACTGCGGCACGCGGATGCCGAACATCTTGGCCGTGGACAGGTGGCCCAGCTCGTGCCAGGCGATGGAGAACAGCAGTCCGACGGCGAAGAGGACTATGCCGAGGATGAACATCAGGGTCGTCATGCACGGGCCTCCGCCGTCTGTGCCGCCAGTTGCCGGGCCCGGGCGCGTGCCCAGGTCTCCGCTTCGAGGACGTCCGCGACGGTGAGCGAGGTTCCCGTACGGGGGGTGCCGTGCTCCTCGACCACCCGCGTGACGGTCTCCATGATCCCGAGAAACGGCAGCGCGCCGCGTCGGAACGCCTCGACGCACTCCTCATTGGCGGCATTGAACACCGCCGGGGCCGTGCCCGCGAGCTGTCCGACGTGCCGGGCCAGGCCGACGGAGGGGAAGGCCTCGTCGTCCAGCGGGAAGAACTCCCAGCTGGACGCCTTGCTCCAGTCGAAGGCGGGGGCGGCGTCGGGGACGCGTTCGGGCCAGCCGAGGCCCACGGCGATGGGCCCGCCCATGTCGGGGGGCGTGGCGTGCGCCAGCGTCGAACCGTCCGTGTACTCGACCATCGAGTGGACATACGACTGCGGGTGCACGACCACCTCAATGCGGTCGAAGGGAATGTCGTAGAGCAGGTGGGCCTCGATCACCTCCAGGCCCTTGTTGACGAGGGTCGCGGAGTTGATCGTGATCACCGGGCCCATGGCCCAGGTGGGGTGGGCGAGGGCGTCCTCGACCGTGACGGCGGCCAGCTCGGCCTTCGTACGGCCCCGGAACGGACCGCCGGACGCCGTGACGACCAGCTTGCGCACGTCGGCGCGGGTGCCGGCGGCCAGCGCCTGGAAGAGGGCGGCGTGCTCGGAGTCGACCGGGATGATCTGGCCGGGCTTGGCCAACGCCTTGACCAGCGGGCCGCCGACGATGAGCGACTCCTTGTTGGCCAGCGCGAGGGTGCGGCCCGCCTCCAGCGCGGCAAGGGTCGGCGCGAGTCCGATGGAGCCGGTGATGCCGTTGAGCACGGTGTGGCAGTCGGAGGCGGCGACCTGGGTGGCCGCCTCCGGTCCGGCGAGGATCTCGGGGAGCGGCTCCCCGGCGCCGTACTGGGCGCCGAGCGCCTCCCGGAGCGCCGGCACGACGTCCTCGCGGGCGACGGCGACGGTCCGTGCCCTCAGCCGGTACGCCTGCTCGGCGAGGAGGGCGACCCGGCCGCCGTTGGCGGACAGGGCGGTGACCCGGAAGCGGTCCGGGTTGCGCAGCACGAGGTCGATGGCCTGGGTCCCGATCGACCCGGTGGACCCGAGGATCACCACGTCCTTCGGGCCGTCGCCCGCCACCGGGTCGTAGACGAGGTGGGGGTCGGCGAGTGGGGCTGGACTGTCGCTCATCCCCCCATTGTGTCCGCAACGGCCCTCCGGGAGGACAGCGCGTCCCTCGCACGGGTGTCGCGCCCGCGCGCGAGGCGCAGCCGACGCGCGTCCCTCCGATCGCTGCCGCCCGGCCGTCGCCTCCTGTCCCGCCGTTGGCGGCCTGTCCCGCCGTTGGGGGCGGGACGGGCGGCGCCCGGGTGGCGGGGGTCAGGTGGCGGGGGCCGTCGCGCACCCGCACGACGGATCGCCGGACGGCCTGCCGCCGGCTCCTGTCCGACCGGTTGCACCGTCTCCGTCGGCGCGCCCCGCTGCGGGCGGCTCTGTTCAGCGGGCCCGTGGGCTGCCCCGGCGTCCGTCCGGGAGCGGGGGCGCGACGGCCTCCGTCCGGGGTCGGGGGCGTGGCCCCGGACGGTGCGAGCGGCTCGGGACGCCGCGGCTTCCGCGGCCCCGCCGCCGAGGCGCCACCCGCCCCTGTCGGCGGGACGCCCGGGTTCGCCCTCTCACGGCGCACCCCTGTGACGGGACCGCGGCCCGGCACCGCCTTCCCGTTCCGGCCGGGCCCACGGCTCAACCGATGGCGCGGCGGACGTTCTCCCGCTCGGAGGGGCCCGGTGCAGCGTCCGCGATCCACGGGCCGTTGCCCGACGGGTCGACGACGCCTTCCTCCAGCCACTCGTACGCGCCGCCCAGCACGCCCTTGACCACCTTGCGGTCCAGGTCGTCCGTGTTGCTCCACAGGCGGCCGAAGAGTTCGTCGACGCGGATGCGGGACTGGCGGCAGAAGGCGTCGGCGAGCTGGTACGCCTCACGGCCGTGTTCGCCCTTGGCGCGCAGGTGCTCGGCGCGGACACAGGCGGCGCTCATCGCGAACAGCTCCGCGCCGATGTCGACGATCCGGCCCAGGAAGCCCTGCTTGGTCTCCATCCGGCCCTGCCAGCGGGACATGGCGTAGAAGGTGGAGCGGGCGAGCTTGCGGGCGGTGCGTTCCACGTAGCGCAGGTGCCCGGACAGGTCGGGGTGTCCGGACGGGTGGAAGTCGGCGTACGAGCGCGGGAGTTGGCCGGGCCCGGCGACGAGCTTCGGCAGCCACTTCGCGTAGAAGACGCCGGCCTGTGCGCCCGCCCGCGCCTTGTCGGAGAGGGTCTTGTCCGGGTCGATCAGGTCGCCGGCGACCGAGAGGTGGGCGTCGACGGCCTCGCGGGCGATGAGCAGGTGCATGATCTCGGTGGAGCCCTCGAAGATGCGGTTGATGCGCAGGTCCCGCAGGAGTTGCTCGGCGGGGACCGCGCGCTCGCCGCGGGCTTCGAGGGAGGCCGCGGTCTCGAAGCCCCGGCCGCCGCGGATCTGGACCAGTTCGTCGGCGATCAGGCAGGCCATCTCGGAGCCGTAGAGCTTGGCGAGGGCGGCCTCGATGCGGATGTCGTTGCGGTCCTCGTCGGCCATCTGGGAGGAGAGGTCCACGACCGCTTCAAGGGCGAAGGTCGTCGCCGCGATGAAGGAGATCTTGGAGCCGACCGCCTCGTGCAGCGCGACGGGCTTGCCCCACTGCTCGCGCACCGCCGACCACTCGCGGGCGATCTTCAGGCACCACTTGCCGGCCCCCACGCACATCGCCGGGAGCGACAGACGGCCGGTGTTCAGCGTGGTCAGGGCGATCTTCAGGCCCGCGCCCTCGGGACCGATGCGGTTCGCGGCCGGGACCCGGACGCGGTGGAAGCGGGTGACGCCGTTCTCCAGGCCGCGCAGGCCCATGAAGGCGTTGCGGTTCTCGACGGTGATGCCCTCGGAGGCGGCCTCCACGACGAACGCGGTGATGCCTCCCTTGCCGCCCTCAGCGCTCTCGCCGCCCTGCGGCTTCGGGACACGGGCCATGACCACGAGGAGATCGGCGACCACGCCGTTGGTGGTCCACAGTTTCACTCCGTCGAGCACGTAGTCGTCGCCGTCCCGGACCGCCGTGGTGGCCAGCCGCGCCGGGTCGGAGCCGACGTCCGGCTCGGTCAGCAGGAAGGCGGAGATGTCGGTGCGGGCGCAGCGCGGCAGGAACGTGTCCTTCTGCTCCTGGGTGCCGAACATCTTCAGCGGCTGCGGCACGCCGATCGACTGGTGGGCGGAGAGCAGCGCGCCGATCGCGGGGTTCGCCGATCCGACCAGGGCGAGGGCCTTGTTGTAATAGACCTGGGTCAGGCCCAGGCCGCCGTACTTGGTGTCGATCTTCATGCCGAAGGCGCCCAGCTCCTTCAGCCCGGTGATCACGTCGTCGGGGATCCGCGCGTCCCGTTCGATCACCGCTCCGTCGATCTTCGTCTCGCAGAAGTCGCGCAGCTTGGCGAGGAACTCCTCGCCCCGCTGGACGTCCTCGTCGGGAGGGAGCGGGTGGGGGTGGAGGAGGTCGAGGCGGAAGCGGCCGAGGAAGAGCTCCTTGGCGAAGCTGGGCTTGCGCCAGTCCTGCTCGCGAGCCGCCTCCGCGACCTCGCGGGCCTCACGTTCGGTGACGGTGGGTCGAGTGGATCGGGAGGAAGGGGTGGATGGTGCGGACATGAGGCTCACCTCGCCACGAATCGTCCTGCACGAACATGCGGACGTACGTTACCGGTTGGTGCTACTCGATCGTATGTACCCGATTCCGGGCACCCCAGCCACCCCTCGCGCGGCCGTTCGGCCGATACTGCGGGAGGGACCCGGCGTGGAGAAAGCAGAGGAAAAGGCAGTCGAAGCGCTTCGACGGGCTATGGACACCCATCCGCACTGAGGCTACTGTCGAACCACCCTCGCCCGCCCCTGTCCGTACCGCGCGCTGTCGAAGCGCTTCACAATGCTTGGAGAGCTGGATGGTCACTCTCGCCGAGGTCGCCCAGCACGCCGGAGTCTCGGCCAGCACGGTGAGCTATGTCCTCAGCGGCAAGCGGTCCATCTCCACCACCACCCGGCAGCGGGTCGAGGAGAGCATCAGGAAGCTCGGCTACCACCCGAACGCCGGCGCCCGGGCTCTGGCCAGCAGCAGGTCGAACATCATCGCCCTCATGATCCCGCTGCGCACCGACATGTACGTGCCGGTGATGATGGAGATCGCCATCGCGGTCGCGGCCGGTGCGCGCACCCACGGGTACGACATCCTGCTGCTCACCGACGAGGAGGGCCCCGACGCGGTGCGCCGCGTCACCGGCAGCGGTCTGGCCGACGCGATGATCCTCATGGACGTCGAACTCGACGACGAGCGGCTCCCCCTGCTGCGCGCCACCGACCAGCCCTCCGTCCTGATCGGACTCCCCGCCGACACCGAGGGGCTGACCTGCGTCGACCTGGACTTCCGGGCGACCGGCGCGCTGTGTGTGGAGCACCTGGCGCAGCTGGGGCACCGCGACGTCGCCGTCATCGGCGAGGCCGCCGCCGTCTACGAACGGCACACCGGTTTCGCCGAGCGCACCCTCGACGGTCTGCGCTCCCGCGCGCGCGAGCTGGGCCTGCGGCTGCTGCACCGGCCCTGCGACGGCGGGTACGACGCGATGGCGGCGACGCTGGCCCGCGTCTTCGACGAACGCCCGGACACCACGGGGTTCGTGGTCCAGAACGAGTCGGCGGTCGAGCCGCTGCTCGCCCTGCTGCGCCAGCAGGGCCGGGCCGTGCCGGAGGACGTGTCGGTGGTCGCGGTCTGCCCCGAGCAGGTCGCCACCCAGGCCTCGGTGCGGCTCACCTCGGTCGCGGTGCCCGCGCAGGAGATGGGGCGGCGCGCCGTGGAGCAACTGGTCGCCAAGCTCGACGGCCGCGGGAGCGACGAGGTCGTACTGCTCGCGCCGGAGCTGACCGTCCGGGCCAGCACGGGGCCGGCGCCCGCCCGGCCGTAGCGCCCGGCCGAGCCGCCCTGCCGCAGCGCCCGTTCGCCGCACGTCCGCACCCCGCTGTCCTCGTCGCCCCACTGCCCTCGTCGCCCCGCTGCCCTCGTCGTTCCGCTGTCCTCGTCGCCCCGCTGCCCTCGTCATCCCGCAGGACTCTCCCAGGAGCGTGCCTCGTGACCCAGCCTGCCCAGACACCGTCCAAGGTCAGCCTCGCCCAGTCCTCCCCCACCGTCGGCACGCTCCGCGAGCGGGACGGCGCCCTGGAGTGGAGCGGTCGTCAGGAGACCGTCCGGATCGAGCCGTGGGGCCCCGACGCCGTCCGGGTACGGGCCCGGCTCGGCGGCCCGGTGCTGGAGGACCTGCCCGGGGCGCTGCTGCCCGAGGCCCCCGCGACCGCGAGCGCCGTCAAGATCGAGGACGGGCACGGTTCGCTCACCGTCGGCGCGCTGACCGCGCAGGTCGGCCCCGAGGGGCTGGTGCGTTTCGTGCGCACGGCGGACGGCGGTGAGCTGCTGGCCGAGGAGCGCGCCCACTTCTGGTGGCCCGGCCCGCGCCTGTACACGGCGGCCGGAGGCGGGCACCACCGGCTGGAGCAGCGTTTCGCGGCGTACGAGGACGAGAGGCTGTACGGCCTCGGTCAGCACCAGCACGGCAGGCTCGACCAGAAGGGCCTGGTCGTGGACCTGGTCCAGCGCAACGCCGAGGTCTCCATACCGGTCCTCACCTCCAGCCGCGGCTACACGCTGCTGTGGAACAACCCGGCGATCGGCCGCGTGGAGCTGGCGCTGGGCGGCACCCGGTGGGTCGCCGACTCGGCCCGGCAGATCGACTACTGGATCACCGCCGGAGCCCCGGCCGACACCCAGCGCCGCTACAGCGCGGTGACCGGTCGTACGCCGATGCTGCCGGCCTGGGCGGCGGGCTTCTGGCAGTGCAAGCTGCGGTACCGCACCCAGGACGAACTGCTCGCCGTGGCCCGCGAGTACAAGCGGCGCGGACTGCCGATCGACGCGATCGTCTGCGACTTCTTCCACTGGACGCACCTGGGTGAGTGGAGGTTCGACCCCGCCGAGTGGCCCGACCCTGCGGCGATGGTCCGCGAGCTGGACGAGCTGGGCGTCAAGCTGGTCGTCAGCGTCTGGCCGTCGGTGTCGCCGCTGTCCGAGAACCACCCGGTGATGGAACAGCGCGGCCACTTCATCGGCACCGAGTACGGTCCCCTGGCGCACGCCGACTGGCCGGACAAGGGGGTGGCGTCCACGGTCCAGGTGGCCTTCTACGACGCCACCAACCCCGGGGCCCGGGAGTTCGTCTGGTCCAAGGTCAGGGAGAACTACCTGGACCCGTACGGCATCACGGCCTTCTGGCTGGACGCCTGCGAGCCGGAGCTGAAGCCGGGCTTCCCGGAGAACCTGCGCTACTGGGCGGGTCCGGGCCTGGAGGTCGGCAACCTGTACCCGGCCGAGAACGCGCGCACCTTCGACGAGGGACTGCGCGCCTCGGGCGTGGACGAGGTGATCACCCTCAACCGCTCGGCGTGGGCGGGGAGTCAGCGCCACGGCGCCGCCCTGTGGTCCGGTGACATCGGTACCGACTTCGCGACCCTGCGCCGCCAGATCGCCGCCGGTCTCAACACGGCGCTCTCCGGCATCCCCTGGTGGAACACGGACATCGGCGGCTTCCACGGCGGCGACCCGGACGACCCGGCCTACCGCGAGGTGCTGGTCCGCTGGTTCCAGTTCGGGGCGCTGTCCCCGCTGATGCGGCTGCACGGCTTCCGCGACCCGGGCATGCCGCTCGGCCCGGACATGACCGGCGGCCCGAACGAGGTGTGGTCCTACGGCGAGCAGGCCTACCCGATCCTGGAGAAGTACCTGCGGCTGCGTGAGCGGCTCAAGCCGTACGTGCTCGACGTCATGCGCGAGGCCCACGAGGAGGGGCTGCCGGTGATGCGGCCGCTGTTCCTGGAGTTCCCCGGGGACGAGGCGGCCTGGGCGGTGGACGACGCCTACCTCTTCGGCCGGGACCTGCTGGTCGCGCCGGTGCTGGCGGCGGGCGCGACGGTCCGGACGGTCCACCTGCCGGCGGGGGCGCGCTGGACGGACGCGTGGACCGGTGAGGCGTACGAGGGCGGGGCGGCCGTGACGGTGGACGCGCCGCTGGACCGGATCCCGCTGTTCCTCAGGGACGGCGCCCGGCTGCCGATCGTGGCGGACGCGGACAGGGCCACGGACAGGGCCGCGGGGTGAGCGAAGGGGCCGGTCCCCAGGACCGGCCCCTCGGCTGGGTGGTGCGGCCTGCCGCGGTCAGCCGCCGCTGACGGTCAGGTTGTCGGTGCGGAAGTCCAGGCCGTCGGCGGACGAGGTGATCTCGTAGCCGAACTGCACGTCACCGATGGTCTCGTTGCCCATCCAGCCCTTGGTGTCCTTGATCCACTTCAGGATCGGGAGGATGTTCACCGTGCCGGCGTCCGAGTCCGAGGTGCGCAGGAACGAGAAGACCTCGTTGGCGCCGTTGTTCCCCTTGTAGACGTTCCAGGTGTGGCCGCCGAGGCTGACGGTCCCCTGCGAGGTGCCGAGGGGGCCGACGGCGCCGTTGTAGTTGACCCAGAGCATGATCTCGTAGTCGTAGTCCGTGTCCCAGATGTCGTACGACGTGTTGTACGCGCCGGACGACGGGACCGTGACGTCGTAGGTGCTGGTGAGCGAGGAGAGGGACGCGATCGGCTTGTTGATCACCTTCTTGGCGTTCGGGTAGGACTTGATGCCGCCGGTGTTCGGGTGGTCGGCCCAGACGCCCCAGTTGGTCCCGGAGTTGGCCCACACGCACTGGCTGCCGGCGCCGGAGCCCCAGATGTTGTTGTAGAGCGTGTAGCCGTTCAGCGTGGTGTTGCCCCACTGGTCGCAGGAGTTCCAGACGGCGGCCTGGGCGGGTGCGGAGGCGAGCCCGACGGTGGCGCCGAGCGCGAGGGCCGGGGCGAGGAGGGCGGTCAGGGTGCGCGTGCGGGTGGTGCGGGTGCGTGGTGCCATGGCGTTTCCTTCCATGGGTGGGGGGACGTGCGCTGGTGTCACCGCGCCTCGACGTGGACGACGCGGTCCTCCCCGGCGACGAGGTCGAGCGGTTCGGCGCCGGAGGGAGTCCTGAGTTCGATGCGGTGGGTGCGGTCCGGGCGCAGGACGGCCCGCGCGCTGCCGTCCGGCGTCCAGGTGAGGTCGAGCGAGGCCCCGAACCGGGTGCGTACGCCCGCGAGTCGGCCCTGTGGGCAGGCGGCCGGGAGGGCGGGGAGCAGGACCAGGCGGCCGGGGGTGGACTGCACGAGCATGTCGATGAGCACGGCGGGCAGGGCGTGTGCGGCGTCCGCGTTGTAGACGTCACGGTGGGGGTAGTGCGCGCTCATCAGGGAGGCGTGGAAGAAGTCGCCGTCGAGCACCTGGCCGAGGGCGTGGGCGACCCGGGCGCCGTCCCTCAGGCGGGCGGCGACCAGGGCGTGGTGGAGGTGGCCGTGGGCGGAGTCGTTCTCGGCGCCGCGCAGTTCGAGGGCCCGGCGGGCGGCCTCGGCGAGGTCGGGGGTGTCGTACGGGTTGATCTCGTCGAGGGGCCAGACGCCGTAGAGGTGGCTGAGGTGGCGGTGGTCGTAGGTGTCCGCCAGGCCGGGCCGCGCCCACTCGGCGAGGGCGCCGTCGGCGTTGACCCGGTGCGGGGGGAGGCGGTCGGCGAGGGCGCGCCATCCGTCGGCGTGCTCGGGGTGGTGGTCGGCGGCGGTCAGCAGGGCGTGCCGGGCGGCGGAGAGGTCCATGGCCGCGTCGAGGGTGCCCCAGCTCGCGTTCGCCGGGCGGTTCTCCGGTGAGTAGGAGGGGACGACGACCAGGTGCCCTTCGTCGTCGGTGCGGGTGAGGAAGTCCTCGTAGAAGAAGGCGACTTCGGCGAGCGCGGCGACGGTGCGCGGGTCCCGCGTGCCGTAGGTCTCGTCGTGGTCGACGAGGGGCTTGAGCAGCCAGTCGGCGCCCGCGGTCCACAGGTGCAGCGGGTAGGCGCGGCTGAAGTGGTAGGTGTGGCCGCTCTCGCCGTCGGTGTGGGAGGGCGCGACGACACCCCGGGCGCCGAAGATCTCCCGGGCGTTGTCCCGCCAGTGCGGGAGCTGGCGGTGGACCAGGGCGGCGTGGGCCTCGGTGACCTCGGGCAGGGCGGCGGCCGCGGCGGAGGCAGTCTGGAGGTTCAGGTTGGCGTTGGTGGTGAAGGCGCCGGACCAGGCGGTGTTCCAGTCGCCGGTCCACAGACCGGTGAGGCGGGGCGGCAGCAGGCCGCTCGCCGACAGCAGGTGGTAGCGGCCGGCGGCGAAGAGCCGCTCCAGCAGGGCCGCGCCGCCGGGCCGGGCGAGCAGCTCGGAGCCGGGCAGGGCGCGCTCTGCGGGGTCGGCGGCGAGATCGAGGGTGACGCGGTCGTAGGCGGTGCGGTGGCGGGCCAGGTGCCGGGCGAGGAGGTCGTCGTACGTGGCCGCGTACGGGGTCCGGCCCAGCAGCTCGCGCAGGGCGCGGCCCGCGGCGACGGTGTCCAGCTCGCCGGTGTGGCGCCGCACCCGGGTCAGCAGCAGCACCTCGGTGGCGCCCTCGACGAGGACGCCGGGCGGCACGAGCCGCGTGGTGCCGCCGGTGACGGCGACGAGGGTGACGCCGGTGTAGGAGAGGTCGCTGCCGGGATAACGGGCGCGCAGGGTGAGCTGGGCGCCCTCGGGGGTGCGGACGGTGCCGTGGCCGACACCGAGTGCGGCGGGGGCGCCGGGGAGGCGGGGATCGAGGGACAGGTCGAGGGTGAGGTGCGGGGCGGTGACGTGCTGGACGATCACGTCGTCGGCGCGGGAGACGAAAACGCGGCTGGTCCAGCCGGCGCGGGTGGCCGTGATCTCGCCGGTGGTGAAGTCGACGGTGCGGCGGTAGGGGGCGGGGCGGGTGTCGTCGGCGGGCGGCCGGTTCAGGCGGAGCTGGAAGGCCGGGTGGAAGGGGCGTACCCATTGCAGCGGCCGGCCGTCGGTGAAGGCCTCGGCGGCGGTGGTGTCGCCGGCCAGCAGACGGTCCTGGAGGGCGGGGAGCGCGGCGGCGAGCGCGGGCGGGCGGCGGTGCTCGTCGCCGCCGTTGGGGCGGACGAGGGTGTGGTGCGTGACGACGACCCGGTCGGCGTGCGGATCGCCGAACACCAGGGCGCCGTGGTGGCCGTTGCCGCTGAGGAAGGCGTCCTCCCAGCGGGCGGCGGGCTCGGGCTCCCAGGTGCCGTGGACGGGCGTGGTGCTCATGGCCTCGGCACCGCCGGGCCGTTTGGCCGCAGCACCGCCGCGCCGTAGCGGCCGAGGGTGATCCGGCCGGTCACGGTCGTCTCCGTCAGCAGGTCGTGGTGGGTGCCCGTGAGGTCGACGGCGACCGGTTCGCGGCCGTGGTTGAGCAGGAACAGCAGCGGGCCGCGCCGGACCGCCTCGACGCCGTCCGGGAGTCCGTCGAGCACCGGCCGGACGCCCGCGTCCGCGGCGACGCGGGCCAGCAAGGCGCGCAGCGCGTCCGGCTCGGGGAGTGTGGAGACGTACCAGGCGCGGCCCTTGCGCAGGACGGCGGGGAGTCCGTCGAGTTCCCCGCCCCGGTAGGCGAGGGTCTCGTCGGCGGTGCCGTCGGGCTCCAGCTCCTCGGACCACAGGGTGCCGCGCAGGCCGCCCTCGCACGCGGCGCCCTCGCCCGGCTCCAGCGGCCACCACTCGTGCAGGGTGTGGATGCCGAACAGCTCGCGCAGCCGGGCGTCCATGGCGCCGGGCCGTACCCGGTCGTCCTCGTCTGCGACGCCGGTCAGGAAACCGCAGACGAGGGCGCCGCCGCCGTGCACGTGGGCGAGGAGGTTGTCCACGGCGGCGTCGGTGAGGAGGTAGAGCTGCGGGGCGACCACGAGCCGGTAGCCGCTCAGGTCGTGCCCGGGGTGGGCGAAGTCGGTGGTGAGGCCGGCCTGCCACAGCGCGCGGTGCCAGGCGCCGAGGACGTCCGGGTAGTCGACCTCGCGGGAGGGCCGGGCCTCCTGGTCGCCGGCCCACCAGGAGTGCCAGTCGTGCAGGACGGCGACGTCCGCGGGGACCGCGGTGCCGGCGACGTGCGGGGCGATCCGGGCCAGGTCGGCACCGAGCTGCTTCACCTCCTGGTACGTACGGCCCTGCTCGCCCGCGTGGGAGACCATCCCGGAGTGGAACTTCTCCGCTCCCTGCCGCGACTGGCGCCACTGGAAGTGGCAGACGGCGTCGGCGCCGCGGGCCACCGCCTGGAGCGACCAGAGGCGGTTGAGGCCCCGCGGCTTGGGGTGGTTCACACCCCGCCAGTTGACGGGTCCCGCGGCCTGTTCCATGAGCATCCACGGGCCGCGTGCCTGGGAGCGGGTCATGTCCTGGACGAGCGCGCCGTGCTGGGCGCCGGACGGGTCGCGGGGATCCGGGTAGAGGTCGACGGAGACGACGTCCTCTTCCTCGGCCCAGCGCCACGCGTCCTGTCCCGCCCACAGCGGCATGAAGTTGGTGGTGACCGGGATGTGCGGGGAGTGGCGCCGGACGATGTCGCGCTCGGCGATGCAGCACTCCAGGAGCATGTCGGAGGTGAACCGACGGAAGTCCAGGACCTGGGCCGGGTTCTTGAGGTAGTGGGTGCGGCGGGCCGGCAGGATCTCCGCCCAGTCGCCGTATTCCTGGCTCCAGAAGGCGGTGCCCCAGGCGGTGTTGAGGGCGTCCAGGGTGCCGTAGCGGTCCCGCAGCCAGCGGCGGAAGCGGTCGGCGGCCTCGTCGCCGTGGTCGTAGGTGCAGTACTCGTTGTTGATGTGCCACAGGGTGAGGGCGGGGTGGTGCGCGTAGCGGGCGGCCAGGGCCTCGGTGATGGCGGCGGCGTGGCGGCGGTAGACGGTGCTGGAGTGCGAGAAGTGCTGCCGGCCGCCCCACCACTCGGTGCGGCCGTCCTCGTCACGGGGCAGGGTCTCGGGGTGGAGCCGGCCGAGCCACGGCGGGGGCGAGGCGGTGGGGGTGGCGAGTACGACGCCGATGCCGCTCGCGTGCATCAGGTCCATGAGCCGGTCCAGCCAGGCGAAGTCGTGGACGCCGGGGCGTGGTTCGAGCTTGGACCAGGAGAAGACGCCGAGAGTGACGGAGTTGACGCCGGCGGCCTGCATCAGGCGGACGTCCTCGGGCCAGGTCTCCTCGGGCCACTGCTCGGGGTTGTAGTCGCCGCCGTAGAGGATGCGCCCGCCGGTGGCGTTGGACAGGTCCGGCATCAGCCCTTCACCGCCCCGGTGAGCATGCCCTTCTTGAAGTGGCGCTGGACGAAGGGCGACAGGACGGCGACCGGCAGCAGGGCCATGACCATGACGGCCATCTGCACGGCCAGGCCGGACAGTTCACCGGTCTTGATGGCCTGGCCGAGGCCGACCGGCGCCTCCTGCTTCTGCACCAGCTGGATCATGACGTTCTGGAGGGGCAGCATGTCCTGGTCGTTGAGGTACAGGGAGGCGTTGAACCAGGCGCTCCAGTAGCCCACGGCGTAGAACAGCGTGATCACGGCGACGACCGCACGGGACAGCGGCAGCACGATCTGCCACAGGATGCGCAGGTCGCCGGCGCCGTCGATGCGGGCGCTGTCGGTCAGTTCCTGGGAGATCCCCATGAAGAAGCCGCGCAGCACCAGGATGTTGAAGACGCTGATCGCGCTCGGCAGGATCAGCGCGAGGTAGCTGTCGGTGAGGCCGAGGGACTGCACCAGCAGGTAGGTGGGGATGAGGCCGGCGCTGAAGAACATCGTGGCGAGCAGCACCATGAGGATCCAGCGGTGGCCCAGCGAGCCGCTGCGGGAGAGCCCGTAGGCGCACAGCACGGACACCGCCATGGAGAACAGGGTGCCGACGAGGGTGATGCCGACGCTGACGATCGCGGCGCGGGTGACCTGGCCGCCGCTGAGCAGCTCCTGATAGGCGACGAAGGTGATGTCCTTGGGGATCATCACCAGGCCGCCGGCCTCGTCGATGGCCCTGCGGGTGGACAGACTGGTGACGACCACGATCCAGAGCGGGAACAGGATGCCCAGGCAGGCCAGGAGGAGCACGAGTCCCTTGCCGGTGAGTCCGGCCCTGCTGGGCGGCTCCTCCCACACGGGCCGGGGCGGGGCCGCCCACCGGCGCGGGGTGCGCGCCGGTCCGTCGGCCGCGGGGGCCGTCTCGCGTGCGGCGCTCGCTTCGGGTACGGCGGTCACTTCTTGTACACCCCCTGCTCGCCCATGAGGTGGGCCACCTTGTTGGCCGCGAGGACCAGGCCGAGACTGATGACGCCCTTGACGAGGCCGGCCGCGGCCGCGTAGCCGAAGTCCTGGTTGCGTACGCCGTTCCACCACACGAAGGTGTCCAGGACCTCGGCGGCGCCCGGTCCCACGGCGTCGCGTTGCAGGAGGATCTGCTCGAACCCGACGGTCAGGGCGTCACCGACGCGGAGCACCAGGAGCAGGGCGACGACCGGACGCAGGGCGGGCAGGGTGACGTGCCACATGCGGCGCCACCGGCCCGCGCCGTCCATCGCGGCCGCCTCGTAGAGGTCGGGGCTGACCGAGGCGAGGGCGGCGAGGAAGACGATGATCCCCCAGCCGGCGTCCTTCCACACGCTCTGCGCGGTGATCAGGAACTTGAAGGTCTCGGGGTCGGTCATGATGTCGAGCCCGTCATACCCGTGCTGCCGCAGCAGCTGGGAGAGCAGCCCGGCGCCGCCGAGCAGTTGCTGGAAGACGGCGACCACCAGCACCCACGAGAAGAAGTGCGGCAGGTAGAGGATGGCCTGCGAGACCGCGCGCACCCGGGGCCTGACCACGCTGTTGATGAGCAGGGCGAGCAGGATCGGGATGGGGAAGTACAGCAGGAGCTGGAGGACGAAGAGCACGAGGGTGTTCCGGACCGCGTTCCAGAAGGCGGAGTCCTCGAAGATCCGCTGGAAGTTCTCCAGGCCCACCCACGGGCTGTGCAGGATGGAGACGACGCCGTTGTCGCTGAGGTAGGGGTCGTACTCCTGGAAGGCGACCACGTTGCCGAGGATCGGTACGTAGTTGAAGACCAGGAGCAGCACGACGGCCGGCAGCGTCATCAGCAGCAGGACGCGGTCGCGCCGGAATCTCAGCCGCAGGCTCAGCTTTCCGGCGGCCGGCTTCCTCGGCGCCTGCGGGCCGCCGCCCCGCGCCTTCGGGAGCTTCTTCTTGACTTCGGCCTCGGTGTCGGTCCGAGGCACCGTGCTGTGGGACACGGCGGTTCTCCTTGCCTCGGTACCCGGTCAGCCGGCCGCCGGACCGTTCTCGTCGAGGATCTTCCGGTACCAGTCGCGCAGCTTGTCCCCGCCCTTGCTCTTCCAGTCGGAGACGGCCTGCTGCACGTCGCCGATCTTCTTGCGGCCGCGGACGACGTCGTCCTCCAGCTGCTCGAAGTCGTTGGAGAGGTTGGTCCAGCGGGCGGGCTCGGTGATCTGCATGCCGTAGAACGAGGGCTTCTTCGTGACGGCGCCCATCCGCTGCTGCCACTCGACCTGCCCCTTGGCGACCTCGGGGAAGTCGGGGTGGGCGATGGTCGCGGCGGGGCTCGCCACCATCACGTAGGCGTTCATCACGTCGATGTTGCCCTGGTCGGTCTTGGTGGGCACGCCGTCCTTGACGGTGTAGTGGGTGCCCTCCAGGCCGTAGTTGGTGGCCATGTACTCCTTGGTGCCGTACGGAGCGGCGGTCACGTTGGCGACGGCCAGCACGTCACGGACGACGGACTCGGACGCCTTCTTGTTGACGAAGGCGAAGATGCTCGCCGGGTTCTGCGCCCACAGGGTGGGGGCGCCGCCGTCGTGCCCGAAGAAGTCCATGCCCCAGATCTTGAACTCGGGGTTCTGCGTGGCCTGTTCGGCCGTGCGGCTCCACCACTGGGAGATGTCCTGGTTGTAGATGATGAACTCGCCGGCGGCGAACTTGGGCCCGGGGTCGGCGGCGTTGCTCTTGCCCAGCATGGCGTCGGGGTGCACGACGCCGGCGGCGAACAGCTTGCGCGTCCACTCCAGGGCCTCGAGGTACTCGTCGGTCTCGATGCGGTGGACCAGCTTGCCGTCGACCTCGTTCCAGCCGAGGGACTTCTCGTTGCCGGAGAGCACGCCGAAGGCGTTGAAGGCGGTCCACTTCATGTCCAGGCAGGCCCAGCGCTTGGCCTTGGCGTTGGTGGCCTCCTTGGCCAGCGCCATGAACTCGTCGCAGGAGCGCGGGACTTCGTAGCCCTCCTTCTCGAAGACGTCCTGGCGGTACAGCGGCAGGATGCCGGACACGTACGAGGACGGCATCGGCAGGCCGCGCAGCTTGCCGCCGAAGATCGACCGCTGCCAGGCGTCGGTGGGGATCGCCGCGAGGTTGGGGTACTCCTTGACCGCGTCACCGGAGAGGTAGGGACCGAGGTCGGCGAACTTGCCGATGATGGCGCTGGGGATCTTGCCGGTCATGTTCCAGCCGGGCACGACCACGACGTCGGGCACCTCGCTGGAGGCGAGCACGGCCCCGAGCTTCTGGTCGTAGGTGTTGCCGTCCTGGTTCTGCCAGACCACGTCGACGCCGATGAGGTCGTTCATCGCCTTGTAGTAGGCGTTGCCCTCCTTGGGCGGCGAGCCCCAGAACGGCGACATGACGGTGACCTTGCCGCCCTTGCCGAGCTTCTCGGGCACCGAGGTCTTCAGACCGGCCAGGTCGAGCTTCCCGGTGAAGCCGACCGCGGAACCGTTCTTGCTCGGGATGTCGGGCGTGACCACGTTGCTCGCCACGTACGCCGGGAGAATCCTCTTGGCGTCCTTGCCCGACGTGGTGCCGTCGCGCGAGCCTCCGTCGGATCCGCCGCAGGCGGAGAGCAGCGGCACCCCTCCCGCCACCGCTGCGGTGGCGACCGCGGTGGAGGCGAGGAAACTTCTCCGGCTGGGTCCGGAGGCGGCGTTCGGCGTCATTTTGCGTCAACCCTTCGTGCCTTCGTGGCGCACCGGAACGCCGACGGGGACCGCCGGCCGCGGTGTCTTGAGGGAACTGGGAACTGCTGAACTCGGCTCGCGTCAAAGCGTCGAAGCGCTTCGATGTTGCAGCGAGGTTAAGTTAACCCCTCGGGGGGCACAAGGGCCGTCCACAAGATTCCTGCGCGGCCCCGCCGCGAACGACCTTGGCCGAACACCTCCGTTCCACGTTGCAATGCTTCCGGGGTCACAGCGCGATACACCGCGGTGTCTTGACACTCACCCGGCGCTGCGCCGAGCATCGAAGCGCTTCGACGTCCTACCCGCTCCATCGCAAGGGGACTTCCACGTGACCGCACCCACGCCGCCGTTCCGTGATCCGCACCTGCCGTTCGCGAAGCGCGTCGACGACCTGATGTCGCGGCTCACGCTCGACGAGAAGACCGCTTTCCTGCACCAGTTCGCCCCCGCCGTCGAGCGCCTCGGGATCGCCGCCTTCCGCACCGGTCAGGAGGCGCTGCACGGCGTGGCCTGGATGGGCCCGGCGACCGTGTTCCCGCAGGCCGTGGGGCTCGGCGCCACCTGGAACGAGGACCTTGTGCGCCGGGTCGGCGAGGCGGTCTCCAGGGAGGCCCGGGCGATGCGGGCACGGGACGAGCGGGTGGGCCTCAACGTCTGGTCCCCGACCGTGAACCTGCTGCGCCACCCCCTGTGGGGCCGCAACGAGGAGGGCTACTCCGAGGACCCGAGGCTCACCTCGGCCATCGCCACCGCGTACACCCGGGGGCTGCGCGGCGACCATCCGACGTACTGGCGCACCGCGCCCGTCCTCAAGCACTGGCTCGCGCACAACAACGAGACCGCCCGGGACACCTCCTCGTCCTCCGTCCGCCCGCGCGTGCTCCACGAGTACGACCTGCGGGCCTTCCGCGAGACGGTCGAGGCGGGCGCGGTGGCCGGGGTGATGCCGGCCTACAACCTGGTCAACGGCCGCCCCAACCACCTCTCCCCGTACCTCGGGCGGCACCTGCGCGCCTGGACGGAGGACGACCTCCTGGTCTGCTCGGACGCGGGCGCGCCGTCCAACCTGGTCGACTCGGAGCACTACTTCGACACCCACGAGGAGGCGACCGCCGCCGCCCTGCGGGCCGGGGTGGACAGCTTCACCGACCACGGCACGGACTCCTCCAAGATCGTCGCGCGGGTCCGGGGCGCGCTGGAGCAGGGCTTGCTGACGGAGGCGGACGTGGACGCGGCCGTGCGCCGGCAGTTGTCGGTGCGCTTCCGGCTCGGCGAGTTCGACCCGGAGCACGACCCGCACGCGGTGCGCGACGGGGGCACGGCGGACGACGGGGGCGCGGCCGGCACCGCCGGGGACTTCGACACGCCGGAACACCGGGCGCTCGCGCGGGAGTCGGCGGAGCAGGCGGTGGTCCTGCTGAAGAACGACGGCGTCCTGCCGCTGGCCCCCGGCACGCACGTGGCCGTCGTCGGGCTGCTCGCCGACGAGTGCAAGCTCGACTGGTACAGCGGCACGCTCATCCACCGCTCCACGCCCCTGGAGGGCCTGTACGAGCGGTTCGGTGCCGACCGGGTGAGCTTCGCGGAGGGCGTGGACCGCATCCGGCTGCGCCGGACCGACGGTACGTACCTGCACGTCCTGCCGTCGGACGGCTCCCCCGCCCGGGCGCACGGCACGGAGGCCGCCCTCGACCCGGCCCTGCTCGCCGGGCGGACCGACCTGCCGCCCCTGACCACCGACGCCGTCGGCACCGAACTGGCGCTCGTCGACTGGGGCGAGGGCGTGCTCACCCTGCGCGCACCCGACGGCCGCTACCTCTCCGTCGCCGAGGACGGTTACCTGCGCGCCTCCGCCGACCAGCCCGGCGGCTGGGTCGTGCAGGAGACCTTCCGGCTGGAACCCCATGCGGGCGGTCACCTCCTGAGGCACACGGGAACGGGTCGCCTCGTCCAGGTCGCCGCCGACGGCGTGAAGGTTGCCGCGGACACCGAGGCCGGCACCGCCGCCACGGACACCGAGGTCTTCGAGGTGGTCGTCACCGAGCGCGGCGAGGACGCGGTGGCGCGGGCGGCGGCCGCCGCGGACGTGGTCGTGGTGGTCGCGGGCAACGACCCGCACATCAACGGCCGGGAGACCGAGGACCGTACGACGCTCCGGCTGCCCGGCCACCAGGAGCGGCTGCTGCGAGCGGCCCGCGCGGCCAACCCGGCGACCGTGCTGGCGCTGGTGTCCGCCTACCCGTACGCGGTCGACGTGGAGACGCTCCCCGCGGTGCTGTGGACCGCGCACGGCGGTCAGGCGGCCGGCACCGCGCTGGCCGCGGTCCTCGCCGGCGACGTCTCCCCCGCCGGGCGGCTCCCGCAGACCTGGTACGCCGACGACGCCGACCTGCCCGGGCTGCTCGACTACGACGTGATCGGCGGCCGTCAGACCTACCTGTACTTCGAGGGGACGCCGCTGTTCCCGTTCGGGCACGGCCTGTCCTACGCGTCCTTCGGGTACGCGGACCTGAGCGCGCGGGTGCGGGACGAGACGGTGTCCGTGTCCTTCACGGTCACCAACACCGGCGGGATACCCGCCGACGAGGTGGCCCAGCTCTACGTCCGCGCCGAGGCACCGTCGGTCCCGCGCCCGCGCCGCGAACTGCTGGCCCACCGCCGGCTCCCGCTCGCCCCGGGCGCGTCGGCGCGGGTCTCCTTCGAGGTCCCGCTGGCCGCCTTCGCGTTCTGGGACGTCGCACACGACCGGTGGCGGCTGGAGCCGGGCCCGTACGCCCTGCTGGTGGGCGCTTCGAGCGAGGACGTGCGCCTGTCGGCGACCGTCACCCTCGACGGCGAGCCCGCTGTGCCGCGCCCGGTCCGCGAACGCGGTCTGGAGGCGGTCGACTTCGACGAGCAGAGCGGCACGATGATCGTCGACCGCACCAAGGCGGTGGGCGACGCGGTGACGCCCGATTCCGACTCCCCCGGCGAACTGCTCTACCGCGACTGCGACTTCGGCGCCGGTGTCGGCGGGGTGACCGTGTCGGTGGCGGGCGGCGGCACGGTCGAGCTCTCCCTGGACGGCGGCCCCGCGGTGGCGGTGCTGTCGCCCCACGCGCCCACGGCGGGCCCGTACGACTACGTGGACCTGGACGGCGCCTTCACCGCGGAGGGCGTCCACGACCTCCGCGTCAGACTGCGCGGCGCACTGCGGCTCGCGCACGTCGGCTTCTCCGGTTGAGGGTCCGGAGAAGCCCGGCCCGAGGACGGGGCCCGGCACCGGTGTGCCTACCGGTACCGGGCCCCCGACTCACCGCCCGCCCTGACCAGGCCCAGCTCGTAGGCGACGATCACGGCCTGGGCCCGGTCGCGCAGCCCCAGCTTGGCGAACAGCCGGTTGATGTGGGTCTTCACGGTGTGGTCGGTGATGGTGAGACGCTCCGCGATCTCCGTGTTGGACAGCCCCCGCGCGATCAGGGTCAGTACCTCCGTCTCCCGGGCGGTCAGGTCGCCGGCGGCGGGGACGGGAAGCCGCGAACCGCGCGCGTGCACGAACTCGGCTATCAGCCGTTTGGTGATCTCGGGCGACAGCAGGGCGTTCCCGCTCGCCACCACCCGCACGGCGTGCAGCAGTTCGGGGAAGGTGGCGTCCTTGAGCAGGAAGCCGCCCGCTCCGGCCGCGAGCGCGTCGTACACGTACTCGTCGAGGCCGAAGGTCGTCAGCATCAGGACCTTGGTGGCGCCGCCCGAGGCGGTCAGGATCTCGCGGGCCGCCTCGATGCCGTTCTTGTGCGGCATCCGGATGTCCAGGAGCGCGAGGTCGGGCCGGGTCGTGGCGGCCGACAGCACCGCCTGCACCCCGTCCTCCGCCTCGGCGACGACCTCGATGTCCTCCTGGGTGCCCAGGAGGTTCACGAAGCCGGTGCGGACGACCGCCTGGTCGTCCGCGACCAGTGTCCGGATCACGCGCGCCTCCTCCCCCCGCTCCACGGCACTCATCCGCTCCCCCACGGAAGCACCGCCTCCACCACGAAGCCGCCGTCCGGACCGGTCCCGGCGCTGAGCCGGCCCCCGACCAGGGCCGCCCGCTCCCGCATCCCGGTCAGGCCGTGCCCCGTGCCCGTACCGGGACGGGAGCCGGGGCCGGTGACGGCTCCGGCACCGGGTCCGTCGTCGCGGACCCGGAGGGTGAGCAGCCGGCCGGCGCCGTAGTCCACCTCGACCACGGTACGGGCGCCGGGGGCGTGTTTGCGGGCGTTGGTCAGCGCCTCCTGCGCGATCCGGTAGGCGGACAGCTCCCACGCGGCGGGCAGCGCCACCCGCTGTCCGGTGATCCGCAGCTCGGCCGTACCGCCCACGGCCCGGTGCTGGTCGACCAGTTCGGCCAGGTGGTCGAGGGTCGGCTGGGGGGCGGTGAGGGCGGTGTCGCCCCGGGGCGTGCGCAGGACACCGAGGAGGCGGCGCAGTTCCGCCATCGAGGAACGGGCGGTGGCGGCGATCTGCTGGAAGCCGTCGCGGGCCTCGGCGGTGAGGCCGGGCGTGGTGTACGTGGCACTCTCGGCCTGGACCGCGATCATCGACACCGAGTGCGAGACGATGTCGTGCAGTTCACGGGCGATCGCGGCGCGCTCCGCCTCGGCGGCCTGCTGCCGCTCCATCGCTATCAACTGGGCCTGTGCCAGTGACCGTTCGGTGCGGGTCTCCTCCCGGGAGCGGACCGCGTCGCCCATCATCACCGCGCCGAAGAGGACCACGGTCAGCAGGAAGGACTCGGCGAACAGGCTGAGCGACCCCCGCTCCCACAGCGCGGGCACCGGCAGGTCCATCCGCGACCACGTGTTGATGTGCACCAGGTTCACGCACAGCGCTCCGAGCGCGCCGCCCGCGACGGTGAGGGCCGGGTGCAGCACCCGGTTGCGGCCCAGCGCGTAGCAGCCGGTCAGCCCACTCACCATGATCGAGACGTACAGGTTGACGTCCCCGGCGAAGCCGATCAGCCCCGCCGCGACCGTGAGCACGGCGACGGGCGGGAAGGAGCGCCGCCACATCAGCGAGGCTGCCGACAGCAGCGCCCCGGCCGTGGTGGTCACCCCGCCCGGGACGACGACCAGCTCCACGACCGCGCCCGCCGTCACGGCGGCGCCGGTGATCCACGGGTAGGCGGGCGCCGCGAACCAGTCGCGCAGCCGCTGTTGGGGCGACGTACTCATCCCCCCATGATCCCGACCGGGGCCGGAGCGCGCGTCGCCGCCCGGGTGGAGTCTGCGGGCCGCCGTCGTACCACGGGTTGACTCCCGGGTGCGGAGCCTCGGTTGACGCCCTTCGACCTGCGGATTCCTAACGTCGACTGACATGATGAAGAGCTTTGGGGAGCGGGTCGCGCCGACCACCCGGCGGCCCGTCGAACGGTATGCGTGGGCCGGGTGTGCGGTGGCGGCGGCGGGCTTCGCGTCGGTGTCCGACCTGGCGGCGCATCAGGTGTGGGGGTGGTCGGCCGGTGCGGGGTACGCCCTCGCGGCGTTACTGGCGACGGGGTCCGCGCCGCGTCCGGCCGCCCGGGCGGTGGCCTTGGCGGGGGCCGCCCTGCTGCCGCTCGTCGGCATGGTGCTGGCGGGGCTCGGACAGTCCGAGGTGTCCGTGATCGAGCGGTCGGCGCGGCTGCTGACCGCCACCGGCAGCCCCTACCTCACGACGCCCGCGACCGTGGGCGACTTCAACCCCTACCTGCCGGGGATGGCGCTCTTCGGACTGCTGCCCGGAGACCCCCGCTGGTGGCTGGGCGGCGTGTTCACCGCGTCCCTCGTCGCCGCTGGGCTGCGCCGCGTCGGGCTGCTGCTCGCGTGCCCCCTGGTCGCGTTGCCCCTCGCGGTGGGCGGCGTCGACCTGCCGGTGGCCGGCCTGATGTGCCTCGGTCTGGCGCTGGCGGGGCGGGGGCGTCCGGGCAGGTCCGGCCTGGCGCTCGGGGCCGCCGCAGCCCTCAAGTGGACCGCCTGGCCCGCCCTGCCGGTGGCGCTGGCCCTGGTCGCCGTACGGCAGGGCGGCCGGCCCGCGCTGCGGTGCGCGTGCGTGGGCCTGAGCGCCGGGGCGGCGGTGGTCCTGCCCTTCGCCCTCACCGACCCCGCCGGCTTCCTCCGCAACGTCGTCGCCTTCCCCCTCGGGCTGACCGCCACCGCCTCGCCCGCCGGCAGCCCGCTGCCCGGGCACCTGCTCGCGGCTCACGTCCCCGGCGGCACGGTGATCGCGCTCTCGCTCCTGACGGTCGGCGCACTGCTGGTCGGTGTCTCGCTCGCGGTACGCCCTCCGCGTACCCCGGAGGCGGCGGCCGGCCGGCTCGCACTCGGCCTGGGCCTCGCGACGGCCCTGATGCCGGCGACGCGCTTCGGCTACCTGGTCTACCCGCTGGTCCTGGCCGCCGTGGCGCACCGTACGACGCACCGGGGACCCCAGGTCACCGGCCGTCCGGCCGAGAGGACTTCCGCATGACGCGCGACGCCGGTGCCGGTGCCGGTGCCCGCACGCTGATCGTCACCAACGACTTCCCGCCCCGGCAAGGGGGCATCGAGACCTTCGTCCGCGAACTGGCCGACCGCTTCCCGCCCGACGAGGTGGTCGTCCTCACCTCCGCGCCGACGGTCGCGGTCGACGACGAGCAGCCCTTCCCCTACCCGGTGGTCCGGCACTCGGCCCGCACCCTCCTGCCGACGCTCCGGGCGACCGCGCACGCGGCTGCGGTGGCCCGCCGGTACGGCTGCGACCGGGTGTGGTTCGGAGCGGCGGCGCCCCTCGCCCTGATGGCGGGGCGGCTGCGGCGCACGGCGGGGATCCGCACCGCCGTCGCCACCACCCACGGCCACGAGGTCTGGTGGGCCCGTACCCCGGGCACCCGCGGCCTGTTGCGCCGCGTCGGCGCGCAGGTGGACACGCTGACCTGGCTGGGTGAGAGCACGCGGGGCCCGATCGAGGCGGCCCTCGCCCCGGGCGCCCGGACCGCCCGCCTCGTCCCCGGCGTGAACACCGAGGCCTTCCACCCCGGCGCCGACGGCACCCGGATCAGGACCGGGTACGGCCTGGGCCACCGCCCCGTGATCCTGTGCACGGCCAGGCTGATCCCGCGCAAGGGCCAGGACACTCTGATCAGAGCGCTGCCCTGGGTGCGCAGGGCGGTCCCGGACGCCGTACTGCTCCTGGTCGGCGACGGCCCCTACGCGGCCGGGCTCCGGCAGCTGGCGTTGCGCGAGGGCGTCATGGACGCGGTCTTCTTCGCCGGCGGCCACGCCCACCACGCGCTGCCGTCCTTCTACGCCGCCGCCGACGTCTTCGCGATGCCTTGCCGCACGCGCAGGGCCGGTCTCGAGGTGGAGGGCCTCGGGATCGTGTACCTGGAGGCCGCCGCGTCCGGGCTGCCGGTCGTCGCGGGTGACTCGGGCGGCGCTCCGGACGCGGTGCGGGACGGCGTGACGGGGCACGTCGTCGACGGCCGCTCGGTGGCGGCGACGGCGGACCGGCTGATCAGGCTCCTGCGCAGTCCCCGTCTCGCCCGCGCCATGGGCGGCCGGGGCCGCGACTGGGTGCGTACGGCATGGTCCTGGGACCACTCGTACGCGACGCTGCGGGACCTGCTGGCAGCCGGCCCGAGGTCGCTCGGCCCCTGACAGGAGAGTCGCCGAGCCGCTGTCCCGAAGGCACGGCTCGGCGACGGGTGGGGAGGGATCAGAGCGCGAGGTCCGTCAGGACCAGCACGCGCTCGTAGGTGTAGTCGTCCATCGCGAACCTGACGCCCTCGCGGCCGACGCCGGACTGCTTGGCGCCGCCGTAGGGCATCTGGTCGGCGCGGTAGGAGGGGACGTCACCGATGACCACGCCGCCGACCTCCAGGGCGCGGTGGGCGCGGAAGGCGGTCTGGAGGTCGTGGGTGAACACGCCTGCCTGGAGGCCGTACTTGGAGTCGTTGACGGCGGCGAACGCCTCGGCCTCGCCGGTCACCTTCCGCACGCTGAGGACGGGACCGAAGACCTCCTCGCGGGCGAGGGTGGTGTCGGCGGGCAGGTCGGCGAGGACGGTCGGGGCGTAGGAGGCCCCGTCGCGCTTGCCGCCGGTGAGGAGCTGCGCGCCCGCGGCGACGGCCTCGTTCACCCAGGACTCCACCCGCTCGGCGGCGGCCTCGCTGACCAGCGGGCCGACGTCCGTCGCGTCGTCGTTCGGGTCGCCGGTGACCTGGGCCTCGACGGCGGCGACGATACGCGGCAGCAGCCGGTCGTAGACGGCGGCGTCGGCGATCACCCGCTGCACCGAGATGCAGGACTGGCCGCCCTGGTAGTTGGAGAAGGTCGCGATGCGCGCCGCGGCCCGGTCCAGGTCCTCGTCGCTCGCCCAGTCGGCGAGGACGACGGCAGCACCGTTGCCGCCCAGCTCCAGCGTGCAGTGCTTGCGGGGCACCGAGTCCATGATCGCGTAACCGACCGTCTCGGAGCCGGTGAAGGAGATGACCGGGAGGCGCTCGTCCTGGACCAGGGCGGGCATGCGGTCGTTGGGCACCGGGAGGATGCTCCAGGAGCCGGCGGGCAGCTCGGTCTCGGCGAGGAGCTCGCCGAGGATCAGGCCGGACAGGGGGGTGGCGGGGGCCGGCTTGAGGACGATGGGCGCGCCGGCCGCGATCGCGGGGGCGATCTTGTGGGCGCACAGGTTGAGCGGGAAGTTGAAGGGCGCGATGCCGAGGACGACGCCCTTCGGGAAGCGGCGGGTGAGGGCGAGGCGGCCCTGACCGCCGGCGTCGGTGTCCAGGCGCTGGGCCTCCCCGCCGTTGAAGCGGCGGGCTTCCTCGGCGGCGAAGCGGAAGACCGACACCGCGCGGCCGACCTCGCCGCGGGCCCACTTGATCGGCTTGCCGTTCTCGGCGGAGATCAGCCGGGCGATCTCCTCGGTGCGCTCCACCAGGCGGCGGCTGACGTGGTCGAGGGCGGCGGCCCGCACGTGGGCGGGGGTGGCGGCGAATTCGTCCCGTACGGCGTACGCGGCGGCCACGGCCTCTTCGACCTGGGCGTCGGTGGGGAGGCTCACCGTGCCGACGGTGCTGCCGTCCCAGGGGGAGGTGACGTCGAAGCCGGACTCGCCGGTGGCCTGGCGGCCGGCGAGCCAGAAGGCGTGGGTGGAAGTCATTGTCGAGTCCCGGCCCTTCCGCGTTGAGGTGGGGTGGTGTGCACGGGTGCGGGGTCCACGGTAGGGCGGGGCGGGGCGGCGGGCGTTTGTCCGGCGTGTAGTGGTGCGGGAGCGGTGTTCGACGCGGCGGCCAGGTGCGCGGGCCGCGACCTCGCCGGTCGGCGGGCGGGGCCTCGACCTCGGCGGTCGGTGAGCGGACCGTGACTCCGCCGGCCGGCGGGCCGGGCCTCGATCTCGGCGGTCGGTGAGCGGGCCGTGACCCCGCCGGTCGGCGGGCCGGGCCTCGACCTCACCAGTCGGTGAGCAGCGCCGCGACTTCGGCGGTCGGTGAGCAGCGCCGTGACCTCACCCGCAGGTGGGCGGGGCCGCGACTCCGCCGGTCGGTGAGCAGCGCCGTGACCTCACCCCCGAGTGAGCGGGGCCGCGACTCCCCCGGTCGGCGGACGGGGCCGCGACTCCCCCGGCCGGGGGGGCGGGACTATTCGGATGCCGTGGCCTTCAAAGCCAGCCACAGCTCCATGCGGACGTCCGGGTCGTCCAGCGAGCGGCCGAGGATCTCCTCCACCCGGCGCATCCGGTAGCGCAGGGTGTGCCGGTGGACGCCCAGGTCGGCGGCGGCCGCGTCCCACTGGCCGTGGCGGGAGAGCCAGGCGCGCAGGGAGGCCACCAGGTCGCCGCGGCCGGTGGCGTCGTGGTCGCGCAGCGCCCGCAGGAGGCCGTCGGCGAAGGCGCGGACCGCGTCGTCGGCGAGCAGCGGCAGGACGGAGCCTGCCGCCAGGTGTTCGTGCTCCACGCAAACCCGGCCGCGTCGGCGAGCCACCGACAGGGCCTGTTCGGCCTGCTTGTAGGCGGTGGTCGCGGCGATGGGCCCGGACGGTGCCGACAGTCCGACGACCAGGCTCTCCTCGTCGCCGCCGGTGCGGGGCTCGGGCGCCGGGCGGGCGGCCTCCAGCGCCGAGGCGTGCTCGACGCAGGCGGCGACGGCCGCGCCTCCGTCGGTGGCCAGCACCACCAGACGTTCGCCCTCGGGGACCACCAGCACCGCCTCGCCGGCCCGGGCCGCGGCGGACTCCGCCGCCTCGGCGAGCGCGTCGAGGGCGCCGAGCGGGTCGCCGCCGGTGTCGCCGCCCTGGTCTCCGGCGGCCTGGGCGGCCGTGCCGTTCCTGGCCCTGACCCCCGCCGACTCGGCGACGATGATCCGGAACGGGGCGTCCAGCAGCCCGCCGTACAGGTCGCCGGCGACCGTCCGCGCGTGGTCGGGCTCACCGGCCAGCAGCATGCGCAGTACGGCCCTGTCGATGCGCAGCCCGGCCTCGTGCAGGGAGCGGGAGCGTTCCGTGGTGAGGGTCAGCAGGGCGATGGCGGAGTGGACGGCGTACCGCTCGGCGGTGCCGGGGGCGGCGGCCGTACCGACGGCGAGCGCGGAGCGGGGCCTGCGGGAGGTGCCCAGGGAGTGCAGCTCGACCCGGTCGGCGTTCTCGGGCTGCTCGGGGCTGTGGCCTCCGCCGACCACGGAGGAGGCCGGGGCGGGACGCTCGCGCAGCCGCTGCACGTCCGCGGTGAGCCGGGCCGCCCTGCGGCCCGCCCACTCCGGTGCGGTGGCGACGACGGCGCCCGACGCGTCGTACAGCGCCGCCCAGCCGTCGACCTGCGCGGCCAGCGCGGCCAGCAGGCCCTCCGGGCCGTCGGCCAGGGCCCGCCGGGTCAGCTCCCGCTGGGCGGCGAAGCCCGCGGTGACGGCGCGGTACTGGTCGGCGGCGATGGCGGCGGAGACGGCCTTGCTGATGGCGAGGAAGGGGGTGCGCCGCGGCACCTCCAGGAGCGGCAGCCCTTCCTTCCGGGCCGCGTTCACCAGAGCCTCCGGGACCTCGTCGTAGTTGACCCCGACGGCGAATCCGAGGCCGACCACTCCGGCGCCCGCCAGCCGCTTCACGTACCGGTGCATCACCTCGGGGTCCTCGGCGTCCAGCTTGAGGGCGGTGATCAGCAGCAGCTCCCCGCCCTCCATGTACGGCACGGGGTCGGCGAGTTCGCTGACATGGGCCCAGCGCACCGGCACGTCGAGGCGGTCCTCGCCGGCGCGCACGGTCAGCTTGAGCGCCGAGTGGTGGACGAGCGAGGCGAGCGTCGGGGGCATGGGGCCTGGACCTTCGGGTCTGCGTCAGGGGCGCGGGAGGCCGCGCGTGAGGGCGGGCGGTGGCAGGTGCCGGCGGTGGAGCGGTGTGGCGTGTGGGGAGTGGCGTGGTGTGGAGTCGCTGTGATCTTTTGGCCGCCACGTATGAACGGCCTGTGTCGATTCTGCCTCACTGTACGGTCCCCGGCTGCCCACCCGGGGACCGAGGGGCCACTCACCCGGGTGCGTCGCCCGCCCTGAACGAGCGAGTACGCGCCCGCCCTGAGCAAGCGGGTACGCACCCGCTCGGAGCCGGCGGATGCGTCGCCCGCCCGAGCCGTGCGGTCACCCGCGCAGGCCCGCCGCCTGTCCGGCGTCCGGGAGCCCCACCCGGACCCGCGCCCTCACCCGCGCAGGTCCACCAGCAGCGGCGGCGCGTGCTCGCCTTTGACGCTGGTCAGCGACAGCACGGCGTGTCCGGCCGGTACGGCGTGCGCCAGCTCGGAGGCCGACCAGCGTTCCCGTTCGACCTGCCGGACGGTCACCGCGCGCGCGGTGGGCGCCTTACCGGTGATCACCCTGCGGAGCATGTGCACAGCCTTGCCCGCCGGGGTCTCGGCGATGATCTGGCGGTCGGTGACGTCGCGGGCCTCGGTCCACTCCTTGCCCCACACCTCGGCGAAGTCCTGCCCGTCCCAGGGGGTGAGCCCGGACAGGGCCATCCGGCACCCGATGGCCCCGAGCAGCGGCCCGCGCAACGGGCGCGGTACGTCGTCCAGGGTGCGCAGGGTCAGGACCACGCCGGCGCCGGCCGAGCGCAGCCGCTGCACCGCCCGTACCGCCTCCGGCGTCACCACGCCGCTGGCGTCGTCCAGCACCAGGCAGGCGAACAGCGACCGGTCCTCCCGCACCGAGACGCTGGCCGTGAACTGGGCGAGCACCAGCCGCGCCAGCATCCGGGAGGCGTCGGCGTGACCGCGCTGGGGCAGGTCGATGCGCACCCGCACCGGATGGTCGAGGGCCTTGAGCGAGAAGGGCCGCGACTGCCCGGAGGTGTCGAAGAAGGGGGCGAAGGCGGGGCGGTCCAGGAGCGCCACCCGGTCGGCCAGGACGCCGCCGACGTCGCCGGGCCGCCCCATCTGCCGCTCGCGCGCGTCCAGCTCCCGCAGCAGGGAGTCCTGCCCGGCCGCGCGCAGCCCTTCGCGCAGCTCGGCCAGCGGACCGGCAGCGCCGTCCAGCAGCTGCCGCAGCTCCGGCACGCCGGGGAAGCGGCCGTGGACCGCGCGGAAGGGGCCGAGCAGCTGGGCGAGGACGGTCGTGGACCGGCGGGTGTCACCGCCCTGGTGCTGGTCGGTGAGGTCGCCGACCAGGGCCTCCGCGAGCACGACGGCGGCCTCGTCCGGGTCGGTGGTGCCGCCGTACAGGTCCAGGTCGTAGACGGAGTCCGGGTTGCCGATCCGTACGACCACGTCGTAGGCGTCGGCCGGGCCGAGGTCCGATCCCGCCGCGCCGACCACGACGACCGCGGCCCGCCCGGCGAGCGCGTGCAGGCACAGCGACTCGGTGAGCGGCCGCACCAGGCTCCCGGTCTTGCCGGAGCCCGCGGGGCCGACGGCGAGCAGGGAGGTGCCGAGCAGGTCGGGACCCAGGGCGAGGCCGGCCCCGCGGTAGGCGTAGGGGTTGCGGGCGTCGTCGGCGGCCGTGCCGATGCGCACCTGGCCGGTGACGAGGTCGTGCCGGGCCTGCCGGACGGGCAGGTCGCGGGCGCCGGAGGGGTGCGGGCAGGCACCCGCGCCGTGGCTCAGCACGGCGCCCGTGAAGGTGGCGAAGCTGTGCCGTCCGCGCTGCACGCCCTGCCAGGCGCGGGTGATGCGGGCGTGGTCGACGTCCCGCATGAGCCCCGAGCGGGCATCGGCGGCGAGCCGCTCGGCCGCGTCGTGGGCACCGGCGGCGCGGAGCGCGGGCCAGGCGGCGGGGTCCTCGCCGGGGGCGGGCGGGGGGACCGTTCCGGGGGCGGCGCCGCGCCAGGCGGGCGGGCCGTAGCGCCGCCAGATCTCGCTCCAGCGGCCGAGCCGGCCGACGCCGACCATGATGATGCCGGCGACCAGGGCGTAGTAGGCGTACACGACCACGACGGAGGAGAAGCTGTGGGGCTCGGCCCAGGAGTCCGGGATCATCGCGAAGAGGGGCAGCAGCCACCAGCCGCCCAGGTATCCGTTCCACAGCAGCGACCAGATCAGCCAGCCGACCAGGAACGCGATCACCGCGCCGCTCAGCAGCTGCCTGCCCGGGACCCGCTCGGGCTCCTCCTCGGGCCGCGGGCGGTGCCCGAAGCGCCACACGCCGGGCAGGGCCTGCGGGCGCGGGGTGCGCAGCCAGGTCAGGAAGGCCGAACCGTCCGTGGTTCCCGGTGCCCGCGTCGGCCGCGGCGGCACCGTGGGCGCCCGTGGGGGCACCTCGGGCGGTCCCGCCGGACGCGGCACCGGATTCGCGTGCGTGCCCCGTGCGTCCCGGTCGCCGTCGCCGTCCATCGCCCTTGCCCCCTGACCTGCCGCTCCGTCCACCATCAGCGAGCCAATCTAACGCGCTCCCCTGGGGAGTTCACCGCTTACGCGGCCGGGCCCGCGCCGACGTGTCCGGATGCCACCGTTCCCGGCACCTGTCCATGTCGGACAACCGACTGCCCGGACAACGCCCACATGGAGCATGCCCACCCCACGCCACCGGTCCTAGCCTGCGAGAAAAGAAGGCAAGCGTCCGTAAGATCCCGCGGATCCCGCAGGTCCACCAGGTCCCGCGGATCCGGCACGACCCCAGGAGCCCCCCATGACCGCACTTCCGCAGGAGCGCCGCGTCGTCACCGCCATTCCCGGCCCGAAGTCGCAGGAACTGCAGGCCCGCCGTACGGCCGTGGTCGCGCAGGGTGTGGGCTCCACGCTGCCGGTCTTCGTCGCGCGCGCCGGCGGCGGTGTCATCGAGGACGTCGACGGCAACCGCCTGATCGACTTCGGTTCCGGCATCGCGGTGACCTCCGTCGGCGCCTCCGCCGAGGCCGTCGTACGCAAGGCGTCCGCGCAGCTCGCCGACTTCACCCACACCTGCTTCATGGTCACGCCGTACGAGGGCTACGTGGCCGTCGCCGAGGCGCTGGCCGAGCTGACGCCGGGCGACCACGCGAAGAAGTCGGCGCTGTTCAACAGCGGCGCCGAGGCCGTCGAGAACGCCGTCAAGATCGCCCGTGCGTACACCAAGCGGCCTGCCGTGGTCGTCTTCGACCACGGGTACCACGGCCGGACCAACCTGACGATGGCGCTGACCGCGAAGAACATGCCGTACAAGCACGGCTTCGGACCGTTCGCGCCGGAGGTCTACCGGGTGCCGGTCGCCTACGGCTACCGCTGGCCGACCGGTGCGGACAACGCGGGTCCGGAGGCCGCCGCCCAGGCGATCGACCAGATCACCAAGCAGGTCGGCGCCGAGAACGTGGCCGCGATCATCATCGAGCCGGTGCTCGGCGAGGGCGGCTTCATCGAGCCGGCCAAGGGCTTCCTGCCCGCGATCCGCGAGTTCGCCTCGGACAACGGCATCGTCTTCGTCGCGGACGAGATCCAGTCCGGCTTCTGCCGTACCGGCCAGTGGTTCGCCTGTGAGGACGAGGGCATCGTCCCGGACCTGATCACCACGGCGAAGGGCATCGCGGGCGGTCTGCCGCTGTCCGCGGTCACCGGCCGCGCGGAGATCATGGACGCCGCGCACTCCGGCGGCCTCGGCGGCACCTACGGCGGCAACCCGGTGGCCTGCGCGGGTGCGCTCGGCGCCATCGAGACGATGAAGGAGCTGGACCTCAACGCCCGCGCGAAGAACATCGAGGCGGTCATGAAGTCCCGCCTGGCCGCCATGGCCGAGAAGTTCGACATCATCGGCGACGTCCGGGGCCGCGGCGCGATGATCGCGATCGAGCTGGTCGAGGACCGTGCCACCAAGCAGCCGAACCCGGCGGCGACCGCCGCGTTGGCCAAGGCCTGCCACGCCGAGGGCCTGCTGGTGCTGACCTGCGGCACGTACGGCAACGTGCTGCGCTTCCTGCCCCCGCTGGTCATCGGGGACGACCTGCTCAACGAGGGCCTCGACATCATCGAGCAGGCGTTCTCCGCCATCTGAGCGGGCGGGTGCGCGAGGATCCGAACGCGCATCTGAGCTGCGCTTCGCACGCCTGGCGCAGCGACCGGCAGAGCGTGTGAAGAACGTGTGCGAGGTGGATGTCAGGACGCCGGTGCCCCTGTCCTGAGCGCACCCCCTGTCGTAGGTTCTACGCAGATGAGAGATGGACCCGCCCACAGGGGACTGTGGGCGGATCATCAGGCGGGGCTTCCCCAGCTTCGACCTGGTCGTGCCTCGCGCACACAACCGGAGCCCGCGGGTTCCGGCTTCCTCACCGATCGGACGGTCGCCCGCCCCAAACCCCCCGGGGCGCGCGGCGTTCCGATCAGGACGGCCGCCTCGGCACTCGGGACGGTGGTTCACCGAAGGGCCGACACACTCCCCCCCTTGTGCCGGCCCTTCGGTGTCTCACTCCCCGCTTTCCTCTCGTGATCCCTCGTGCGGTTCCTCCCCGGTGACGCGGGCGAGCAGGGCGCGGGCCTCGCCGGTGCGCGGGTGGGCCGGGTGCAGCCGCCGCTCGCAGTCGACCAGGGCGCGCCGTGCGGCGGTCTCCGCCTCGGCTCGTCGTCCCAGGCCGAGCAGGGCCTCGGCGGTGACCAGGTCCGCGTACCCGGCGGCGTACCGGGGCGACTGCGGTCCGCTGCCGCCGACCTCGGCGAGGGCCTCCTCGTGACGGCCCTGCCCGTTCAGGCTGCGCGCCAGCGTCGTGCGCAGGACTCCGACGGCGGGTCCGTTCGCCCGGGGCAGGTTTCCGCGGGCGACGGCCTCCGCCTCCTCGTGGCGGCCCAGCCCGCACAGCACGGTTGCCAGGTGCGCCAGGGTGTTCAGTTCGAGCGCCGCCACCGGGGCGCGGTCGGCGATCCGGTTCAGCTCGCCCAGGACGGCGAGCGCCTCGGTCTCCGCCTCCGCGTAGCGCCGCAGGCCGGACAGGGCCACCACGCGGTTGCTGCGGGCGATCAGGCGGAGCATCAGGGAGTTGAGGCCGACCGGCTCCAGTTCCGCGATCAGGGCGTCCAGTTCGTCGAGTGTCTCGGCCGTCCGGCCGTGCATGACGGCCGTTCCGGTGGCGAGGACCCTCGCCTCCCAGTGCGGCGGGCGCCGGCGCCAGGGGCGTCGCGGGAGCGCGGCCAGGGCCCGCGCCTCGGACTCGACCTCCTCGTACCGGCCTTCTCCGCTCATGCTCCGCAGCCGGGTGAAGGTCTCCTCCCACCGGCTGTCCCGTGCCGTTCGTATGGTTGTCACGGGCGGTGAGACTACGCGACAGCCGGCCTGCGAAGCTGGGCGTCATGCCGGTCTCCGCCCCTCCCCGCGCACGGTCCGCGCTCGCTCTTCGCGCGCGGTCCGCCCTCGTCGCGCTTCCCGTGCTCCTCTTCGCGCTGATCACCTGGCAGGTCGTCGCCGACGGGCCGCTGGTCGGGGTGGACGAGCGGCTGAGCGCGCGGCTCGTCCACCCCGACCGGTTCTCCGAGCTGCTGTCCGACCTGGGCAACGTGCAGGTGGCCGTGCCCGTCCTCGTCGTGGCGCTGGCGTACACGGCGTGGCGGGGCCGCGCCGCGGGTGCGGACCGCTGGTGGCTGCCGCCGCTGGCCGGGGCCGTGGCGATGGTGCTGGTCCCGGCTCTGGTCGTGCCGCTGAAGGAGTGGACCGACCGCCCCGGCACCCCGGCGGTGCCGCCGGCGACCGGCTACTACCCCTCCGGTCACACCACCACGGCGGTCGTCGCGTACGGCGCGGCGACGCTGCTGCTGCTCGGGCGGCTGCGTGCGCCGGCCGTACGCCGTGCGCTGGTCGCGCTGTGCGCCGTACTGGTCCTCGGCACCTCCTACGGCCTGGTGCGGCGGGGCTACCACTGGCCGCTGGACGTGCTGGCCGGCTGGTGCCTGGGGGCGGTGCTGCTGGCCGGGGTCGCCCTCGTGGCGGGCCGGGGTCCGGCGGGCGTCAGCCGAAGTACGCGTCGAAGTTCTTCTGGAACTCCCAGTTCGCGTAGCGGTCCCAGTTGATCGACCACGTCATCAGGCCGCGCAGCGCGGGCCAGGTGCCGTGGGTCGCGTACGACCCGCAGTCGGTCTTCCTGGTCAGGCAGTTCAGCGCCTTGGTGACCTCGGCCGGGGAGACGTGGCCGTTGCCCGCCTGGGTGGAGGCCGGCATGCCGATCGCCACCTGGTCCGGGCGCAGCGGCGGGAAGACGTTGTTCGCGTCGCCCGCGACCGGGAAGCCGGTGAGCAGCATGTCGGTCATGGCGATGTGGAAGTCGGCGCCGCCCATGGAGTGGTACTGGTTGTCGAGGCCCATGATGGAGCCCGAGTTGTAGTCCTGGACGTGCAGCAGGGTCAGGTCGTCGCGCAGGGCGTGGATGACGGGCAGGTAGGCCCCCGCGCGCGGGTCCTGGCCGCCCCACTTGCCGGTGCCGTAGTACTGGTACCCGAGCTGGACGAAGAAGGTCTCGGGCGCCATGGTCAGCACGAAGCCGGCGCCGTACCTGGCCTTCAGGGTCTTCACGGCCGAGATGAGGTTGACGACGACGGGGGTCTTCGGGTTCTTGAAGTCGGTGTCGTCGGCGTTCAGGGAGAGCGAGTGGCCCTCGAAGTCGATGTCCAGGCCGTCCAGGCCGTACTCGTCGATGATCGCGGAGACGGACGAGACGAACCTGTCGCGGGCGGCGGCGGTGGTGAGCTGCACCTGGCCGTTCTGGCCGCCGATGGAGATCAGCACCTTCTTGCCGGCTGCCTGCTTGGCCTTGATCGCGGCCTTGAACTCGGCGTCGCTCTCCACGTTCGGGCACTCGGTGACCGGGCAGCGCTCGAAGCGGATGTCCCCCGAGGTGACCGAGGTGGGCTCGCCGAAGGCGAGGTCGATGACGTCCCAGCTGTCGGGCACGTCGGCCATGCGGGTGTAGCCGGAGCCGTTGGCGAAGCTGGCGTGCAGGTAGCCGACCAGGGCGTGCGCCGGGAGGTCGGAGGAGCCGCCGCCGTCGTCGGGGCGCTGGGCGGTGGTCGCGGTGACGGTGGCCGAACGCGCGGACTCCCCCGCTTCGTTGACCGCGGCGACCTGGAAGGAGTAGGCCGTCGAGGGGGTCAGGCCGGTCACGGTGGTGGAGGTGCCGGTGACCGTGCCGACCTTGGTGCCGTCGCGGTAGACGGCGTACCCCGTCGCGCCCGGCACCGGTGACCAGGACAGGGCGACGCTGGAGGAGGTCACCGAGCCGGCCTTCAGGCCGCCGGGAGCCGCCGGGGGTTGGCCCGTCCCGCCGCCCGGTCCGGTGAGGGAGATGTCGTCGGCGTGGTAGGCGCCGGTGCCGTACCAGCCGTGGGTGTAGATGGTGACCTTGGTGGTGGACGGGCCGGTGCGGAAGGTGGTCGTCAGCCGCTGCCAGTCGGGGGCGGACTGGGCCCAGGTGGAGACGTCGGTGGTGCCGGTGCCGCTCGCGCCGAGGTAGACGTAGGTGCCCCGGACGTAGCCGGAGAGCGTGTACTGCGCGTCCGGTTTCACGGACACCGTCTGGGAGCAGCGCGCGTTGTCGGCGCCCGCGGGGGTGGCCTTCAGGGCGGCGGTGCCGCTGTGGACGGGCGAGGTGACGGTCGTACCCGCCGTGCAGGTCCAGCCGTCGAGCGCGGACTCGAAGCCGCCGTTGCGGGCCAGGTCCGCGTCGGCCGCACGGGCGGCCGACGTGAGCGCGGTCAGGCCGGACGCGGCGAGGGCCGCCGCGGTGAGCAGCGTGACGAGCGGGCGACGGGCGAGGGGTCTGGCGCGTTCCACAAGTGCCTCCGGACATGGGGGAGATGGGGAGGACGGAGCGCGCCCAACTTGGTCCAGACCAATTCGGTTGTCAACCCCTTGCGCACGTCACACCCGCTATCCCTCGCCCCCCTCCCCCGCGAGGGCCGCCGCCGCCTCGTGCATCGCCAGCTCCAGGAGCGAGGGATCGGAGAGGGTGCCGGTCCCGTCCGGCGGGATCAGCCAGCGGGTGCCGCCGGACGACAGCCCGCAGGGGTGGGGCACCACGATCCAGGTGCCGGGACCGGCGGTCCGGATGCCGGTGCCGACCCAGCGGGCCGCCGTGCCGGCCGGCACGAAGAAGCCCGTGCGCGCGTCACCGAAGTCGGCGAGGACCGGGCCGGGCTGGTCGAGCACGCGGGAGAGCACGTCCAGGGTCGGATAGCCGAGCCTGCTCGGCAGGATGAGCACGTCCCAGGCCTTGCCTGCGGGCAGCAGCGCGACACCCGAGGGGTCGCGCTCCCACTCCCGCCGGCAGGACTCGGGATCCGGTGCGACGGATGCCAGCCAAGCGACCGCCGTCTTGGCACCAGGCATGGAAAACCTCCCTTTCTCTCGTGGACGCGGGGTGCGTCACGAGGGAGAGGGAGGTCTGCCGGTGGCATTACGCGGGTTGCCGTGACTCGTTGGGGTGAACCGGATCACACGCCGGCGGGCCGCTCAGCTGTCGAAGCCGAGTCCGAGCCGGTCCATCGTCCGCAGCCACAGGTTGCGCCGGCCGCCCTGCGCGTCCGCGCGGGCCAGCGACCACTTGGTGAGCGCGATGCCGGTCCAGGCGAAGGGCTCGGGCGGGAACGGCAGCGGCTTCCTGCGCACCATCTCCAGCTCGGTGCGCTCGGTGCGCTCCCCCGACAGCAGGTCGAGCATCACCTCGGCGCCGAACCGGGTCGCGCCCACCCCGAGGCCGGTGTACCCGGCCGCGTACGCCACCTTCCCCCGGTGCGCGGTGCCGAAGAACGCGGAGAAGCGGGAGCAGGTGTCGATGGCGCCGCCCCAGGCGTGGCTGAAGCGGACGCCCTCCAGCTGCGGGAAGCAGGTGAAGAAGTGCCCGGCGAGCTTGGCGTAGGTCTCGGGGCGGTCGTCGTACTCGGCGCGCACCCGGCCGCCGTACGGGTAGATCGCGTCGTAGCCGCCCCACAGGATCCGGTTGTCGGACGACAGCCGGAAGTAGTGGAACTGGTTGGCGCTGTCGCCGAGGCCCTGCCGGTTCTTCCAGCCGATCGAGGCGAGCTGCGCGTCGGTGAGCGGCTCGGTCATCAGGGCGTAGTCGTAGACGGGGACGGTGTACGGGCGCACCCGCCGGACCAGGTTCGGGAAGATGTTGGTGCCGAGCGCGACCGTGCGGGCGCGGACCCCGCCGTAGGGGGTGCGTACGGCCATGCCGGCGCCGTACGACTCAAGGGTGAGCGCGGGGGTGTTCTCGTGGACGCGGACACCGAGGTCGAGGCAGGCCCGCTTGAGGCCCCAGGCCAGCTTGGCGGGGTTGACCATCGCCACGCCCCGCCGGTCCCAGAGGCCCGCCCGGAAGGTGGGTGAGTCGACCTGGTCGCGCACGGCGTCGGCGTCCAGGTACTCGATGCCCTCGGCGAGGCCCTTGCCGCGGATCTCCTCGTACCACTCCTCCAGCTCCCGGGCCTGGTAGGGCTCGGTGGCCACGTCGATTTCGCCGGTGCGCTCGAAGTCGCAGTCGAGTCCGTGGCGGGCGACCGCCTCCTCGATCGCGTCGAGGTTGCGGACGCCCAGCTCCTCCAGCTTGCGGATCTCGCCGGGCCAGCGGGTGAGGCCGTTGGACAGTCCGTGGGTGAGGGAGGCGGCGCAGAATCCGCCGTTGCGGCCGGAGGCGGCCCAGCCCACCTCGCGGCCCTCGATCAGCAGCACGTCCCGGCCCGGGTCGCGCTCCTTGGCGATCAGCGCGGTCCACAGTCCGCTGTAGCCGCCGCCCACCACCAGCAGGTCGCAGGTCTCGGCTCCGGTGAGGGCCGCCTCGGAGCGGGGACGGCCGGGGTCGTCCAGCCAGTACGGGACCGGCTGGGCGTCGGAAAGGGATTTCGTCCAGTCGTTGCTGCGGCTCATGGCGCTCGGGGCCATGATTTCAACTCCCTACGGATACGGCTGAGGTGCTCTATGCCTTGCGGCGGTTTCGGCGGTTGCCGATGATCATGGAGGTCAGGACGAACAGTACGGCGATGACGAACATGGCCGTGCCGACGACATTGATCTGAACGGGCGTTCCGCGCTGCGCCGATCCCCAGACGAACATGGGGAAGGTGACGGTGGAACCCGCGTTGAAATTGGTGATGATGAAATCGTCGAAGGACAGTGCGAAGGCGAGTAGCGCGCCGGCCGCGATGCCGGGAGCGGCGATCGGCAGGGTGACCCGGACGAAGGTCTGGAAGGGACCGGCGTACAGGTCCTGCGCCGCCTGCTCCAGTCGCGGGTCCATCGACATCACGCGCGCCTTGACGGCCGTCACGACGAAGCTGAGGCAGAACATGATGTGGGCGATCAGGATCGTCCAGAAGCCCAGCTGAGCACCCATGTTGAGGAAGAGGGTGAGCAGCGAGGCGGCCATCACGACCTCGGGCATCGCCATCGGCAGGAAGATCAGCGAGTTGATCGCGCCCCGCGCGCGGAAGCGGTAGCGCACCAGAGCGAAGGCGATCGCGGTGCCGAGCGCGGTGGCGCCCAGCGTCGCCCACAGGGCGATCTGGAGGCTGAGCGAGAGGGAACCGCACAGCCCGGCGACCCCGCACGGGTCCTTCCAGGCGTCCGTGGAGAATTGCTGCCACTCGTAATTGAAGCGCCCGTTCGGCTTGTTGAACGAGAACACCGTGACGACGACGTTGGGCAGCAGCAGATAGGCGAGTGTCAGCAGTCCGGCGATCACGACCACATGGCGCTTGAACCAGTTGACGAAGGTCATTTAAACGAGATCCTCCGTCCCGGACCTGCGGATGTAGAAGGTGACCATGGCCAGGATCGCGGCCATGAGGATGAACGAGAGCGCCGCCGCCGTCGGATAGTCCAGCACCCTGAGGAACTGGGACTGGATCACGTTTCCGATCATTCCGGTGTCGGCCGAGCCCAGCAGGGAGGCGTTGACGTAGTCGCCGGTGGCCGGGATGAAGGTCAGCAGCGTGCCGGAGACGACGCCCGGCATCGACAGCGGGAAGGTGACCTTGCGGAAGACCGTGGACGGCTTCGCGTACAGGTCCCCGGCCGCCTCGTGCAGCCGGCCGTCGATGCGCTCCAGGGAGGTGTAGAGCGGCAGGATCATGAAGGGCAGGAAGTTGTACGTCAGACCGCAGACCACCGCGAGCGGGGTGGCCAGCACGCGGTCGCCGGAGGTCCAGCCCAGCCAGCCGGTCACGTCCAGGACGTGCAGCGTGTTCAGGGCGCCGACGACCGGGCCGCCGTCGGCGAGGATCGTCTTCCAGGCCAGGGTGCGGATCAGGAAGCTGGTGAAGAACGGCGCGATCACCAGGATCATGATCAGGTTGCGCCAGCGTCCCGCGCGGAAGGCGATCAGGTACGCGAGCGGGTAGCCGAGGAGCAGGCACAGCACGGTCGCGGAGGCGGCGTAGGCCACCGAGCGCAGGAACTGCGGCCAGTACTCGGACAGCGCGTCCCAGTAGGTGGCGAAGTGCCAGGTGACCTTGTAGCCCTCCTCCAGCGAGCCCGTCTGCACGGAGGTGGAGGCCTGGTAGATCATCGGCGCCGCGAAGAAGACGACCAGCCACAGGATGCCGGGCAGCAGCAGCCAGTACGGCGTCCAGCGGCCCCGCTTGCGCGGGGGCTTCTTCTCGGGCGCGGCCGGGGTCAGGGGCGGCGGCGCCTCGGTGAGGGTGGACATCAGGCGGTCTCCCCCTCGGTGACTCCCGCGTCGATGTCCTGGTCGGCGTCGAGCCCGAAGGTGTGCGCCGGGTTCCAGTGCAGGACGACCTCGGCGCCGGGTGCGAGGCGGGGGTCCCGGTCGATGTTCTGGGCGTAGACCTCGAACTCGGGGCAGGCCGCGCAGTCCACGACGTACTGGGTGGAGACGCCGATGAAACTGGTGTTGCTGATCCTGCCGGTGATGCGGTTGCGGCCCTCGGGGATGGAGCCCGCGTCGTCGGCGTGGGTGAGGCTGATCTTCTCGGGGCGCACCCCGACCAGCACCTTGCCGCCGGCCTTCGCCGGCGCGGTGCACCGGGCGCCGGGCAGCACCAGCTTGTCGCCGGCCGCCCTGACCACGACGTCGTCGCCGCTGCGGGTGTCGACCTCGGCCTCGATGAGGTTGGAGGTGCCCAGGAAGTTGGCGACGAACGTGGTGCGCGGGTTCTCGTACAGGTCGGCGGGGGCGCCCAGTTGCTCGACGCGGCCCGCGTTCATCACGGCGACCCGGTCGGCCATGGTCATGGCCTCCTCCTGGTCGTGGGTGACGTGCACGAAGGTGATGCCGACCTCGGTCTGGATGCGCTTGAGCTCCAGCTGCATCTGGCGGCGCAGCTTGAGGTCGAGGGCACCGAGGGGCTCGTCGAGGAGCAGCACCTTGGGGTGGTTGATCAGGGCGCGGGCGACCGCGACGCGCTGCTGCTGGCCGCCGGAGAGCTGGTGCGGCTTCTTGCGGGCCTGCTCGCCGAGCTGCACCAGGTCGAGCATCTCGCCGACCTGCTTCTTCACGCTCTTGATGCCGCGCCGGCGCAGGCCGAAGGCGACGTTCTCGTAGATGTCGAGGTGCGGGAAGAGGGCGTAGGACTGGAAGACCGTGTTGACCGGCCGTTTGTAGGGCGGCAGCGCGGTCACGTCGTGGTCGCCGAGGTGCACGGTGCCGCTGCTGGGCTCCTCCAGTCCGGCGATCATGCGCAGGGTGGTGGTCTTGCCGCAGCCCGAGGCGCCGAGCAGGGCGAAGAAGGAGCCCTGCGGCACGGTCAGGTCGAGCGGGTGCACGGCGGTGAAGGAGCCGTAGGTCTTGCCGATGCCGGTGAGGCGGACGTCGCCGCCGCCCGTCGCGTCCGGCTGGTTCTTCGTCGGGTTCGTCGTCATCGTCGTCACGCCCCAGTGAGCTTCGCGAACTTTTCTTCGTAGGCCGTCTCTTCCTTCGCGCTCAGGGAGCGGAAGGAGCGCGACTTGGCCTGCATGGCCTTGTCGGGAATGATCAGCGGGTTGTTCGCCGCGTCCTCGTCGATCTTCGCCAGGTCGTCCTTCACGCCGTCGACGGGGCAGACGAAGTTGATGTAGGCGGCGAGTTCCGCGGCCGGGCCCGGCTCGTAGTAGTAGTCGATGAGGCGTTCGGCGTTCGTCTTGTGCCGTGCCTTGTTGGGGATCAGCATGTTGTCGCTCGACGTGACGTAGCCGCTGTCCGGGATGACGAAGTCGATGTCGGGGTTGTCCGCCTTGAGCTGGACGACGTCACCGGCCCAGGCCAGACAGGCCGCGAAGTCGCCCTTGCTGAGGTCGGACGTGTAGTCGTTGCCGGTGAAGCGGCGTATCTGGCCGCGGTCGACGCCCTTCTGGAGCCGGGCGATCGCCGCGTCGTAGTCGTCGTCGGTGAAGCGGGCCGGGTCCTTGCCCATGTCGAGCAGCGTCATGCCCATGGTGTCGCGCATCTCGGTGAGGAAGCCGACCCGCCCCTTGAGCTTCGGGTTGTCGAGCAGGTCGGAGACCGTCCCGACCTCGATCCCGTCCAGCGCCTTCTTGTTGTAGGCGATGACGGTCGAGATGCCCTGCCAGGGGTAGGAGTAGGCGCGGCCGGGGTCCCAGTCGGGGGTGCGGAACTGGGACGACAGGTTGGCGAAGGCGTGCGGCAGGTTGGCCGGGTCGAGTTTCTGGACCCAGCCGAGGCGGATCAGGCGGGCGGCCAGCCAGTCCGTGAGGACGATGATGTCGCGGCCGGTCTCCTGGCCCGCGGCGAGCTGCGGCTGGATCTTGCCGAAGAACTCGCTGTTGTCGTTGATGTCCTCGGTGTAGGTGACCTTGACGCCGGTGCGCTTGGTGAACGCGTCCAGCGTGGGATGCCGGCGGCCGCTCTCGTCGACGTCCATGTACTCGGTCCAGTTGGAGAAGCGGACCTGCTGCTCCTCCTTGGAGTGGTCCTCTGCGGAGACACCGCCCTCGGCCTTGCCGGCCGCCGGGATGCCGCACCCGCTCAGCAGACCGAGTCCGCCGGCCGCGAGCGCGCCGCCCGTGGAGGCGCGCAGCAGCGAACGGCGGGTGAGGGCGGCCCTGCCGCTCCTGAAACTGCGCCGCACGGCGGCCACTTGGGCGGTCGACAGGCGGTCGGGCTCGTACTGCTCCATGCGCGTGGGTGCCCTTTCGGGTGCGTCGGCCGTGGTCGGCGGCCTGTGTGACGGCTGTCGGTCCTATCGGTCCCCGAAGACGGTGCGGTGCCAGTCCTTGGCCGCCACCGCGGTGTTGTCGAACATGACGTGCTTGACCTGCGTGTACTCCTCGAAGGAGTAGGCGGACATGTCCTTGCCGTAGCCGGACGCCTTGTAGCCGCCGTGCGGCATCTCGCTGATGATCGGGATGTGGTCGTTGACCCACACGCAGCCCGCCTTGATCTCGCGGGTGGCGCGGTTCGCCCGGTACACGTCCCGGCTCCAGGCGGAGGCGGCGAGCCCGTACGGCGTGTCGTTGGCCAGCCGGATGCCCTCGTCGTCGGTGTCGAAGGGCAGCACGACGAGGACCGGACCGAAGATCTCGGACTGGACGACCTCGCTGTCCTGCGCGGCGTCCGCGACGAGGGTGGGCCGGTAGTAGGCGCCGTCCTTCAGGTCGCCCTGCGGTGCCTCGCCGCCGCACACCACGCGCGCGTAGCCGCGGGCCCGCTCGACGAAGGCGGCGACGCGGTCCCGCTGGACGTGGCTGACCAGCGGGCCGAGGTCGGTGCCGGGGGCGAAGGGGTCGCCGACGCGGACGGTGTCCATGAGGGCTGCGGTCCGCTCGACGAACGCCTCGTACAGGGGCCGCTGCACGTACGCGCGCGTGGCGGCCGTGCAGTCCTGGCCGGTGTTGATGAGCGCGCCCGCGACCGCGCCGTGCACGGCGGCGTCGAGGTCGGCGTCGTCGAAGACGAGGAAGGGGGCCTTGCCGCCGAGTTCCAGGTGGAGGCGCTTGACGGTGGCGGTGGCGACCTCGGCGACGCGCTTGCCGACGGCGGTGGAACCGGTGAAGGAGGTCATGGCGACGTCGGGGTGGCCGACGAGGTGCTCACCGGCCTCCCGTCCGGTGCCGCTGACGATGTTGATCACGCCGTCGGGGATGCCCGCCTCGGTCGCTGCCTGGGCGAACATCAGGGAGGTCAGCGGGGTGATCTCGGCGGGCTTCAGGACGATGGTGTTGCCCGCGGCGACGGCCGGGAGGATCTTCCAGGCGGCCATCTGGAGCGGGTAGTTCCAGGGCGCGATGGAGCCCACCACACCGATCGGCTCGCGCCGTACGTACGAGGTGTGCTCGCCCGAGTACTCCCCCGCCGACTGCCCCTGGAGGTGCCGGGCGGCGCCGGCGAAGAAGGCCGCGTTGTCCACCGTGCCCGGCACGTCGAACTCACGGGTCAGCTTCAGCGGCTTCCCGCACTGCAGGGACTCGGCGCGGGCGAAGTCCTCGGCACGGTCGGCGAGGACGGCGGCGAACCGGTTCAGGGCGTCGGATCGCTCGCCCGGGGTGGCTCCGGCCCAGCCGGGGAACGCCTCCCGGGCGGCGGCGACGGCCGCGTCGACGTCGTCGGGACCGGCCAGCTCGTAGGTCAGGACGTCGTCGCCGGTCGCCGGGTCGACGACGGTGTGCGTGCGTCCGGAGGTGCCCTTGGTCAGACGGCCCGCGATGTACTGGGCCCCGTCCGCGAAGCGGTCCTGGGCCGGGAATCGGTCCGGGGTGGCGTTGCCCGGGTTGTGCATGTCGGCTCTCCTCGGTCTCCCCGTGGTGGGGGCCGGCGTGGCTCAGGCTCGATGTGAGTGCCGATCCTGACAGAGCACTAGGCCTCCAACAAGTGATTCCGTTGTTGCCATTTGGTTACGCGACGGAATCTGTCGACCAGGTGTCGAGTCACCACGGAAAAGGCCGGACGGAGTGTCCGTGGCGCGTGCCAGACTCGCGTGCATGGCGAGAGTCACGGGGACAGAGCAGGTCACGGGGGTGGCGAGGGTGGGGACGGAACACATCGACGGCAGGGAGGCGCTGGTCGCACGGGCCCGGGCCGGCGAGCGGATCAAATACCTCTGCTTCTGGGGACACCGGCCGCTCCCGGACGGCGGGCTCGGGCCGAGCTGCCTGAGCCAGTGGTGGCCGTCGCCGTTCACCGTCGACCGGGTGGAGTACGCGACGGCGGAGCACTGGATGATGGCCGGCAAGGCCCGGCTGTTCGGGGACGCGGAGGCCGAGCGGCGGGTGCTGGCGGCCGGTCATCCCGCCGAGGCGAAGAAGGCGGGCCGGCTGGTGCGCGGCTTCGACGAGGCGGTGTGGGAGCGGGAGCGGTTCCGGATCGTGGTGGAGGGCAGCGTCCACAAGTTCGCCGCCGACCCGGCGCTGCGGGCGTTCCTGTTGAACACCGGCGAGCGGGTGCTGGTGGAGGCGAGCCCCCTCGACCGGGTGTGGGGCATCGGCCTGGCCGCGGACGACGGGGCGGCGACCGACCCGGAGCGCTGGCGGGGACCGAACCTGCTGGGCTTCGCGCTGATGGCGGCCCGGGAACGGCTGCGCGCGAACGGTGCGTGAGGGACGGCCCGGACCACCGACGGCGGGGGCGGCCCCGGACCACCGACGGCGGGGGCGGACCCGGAGACCGGCTGAGGGGGCGGACCCGGACCACCGCTGAGGGGGCGGTCCCGGGCCGCCCCCTCGCACAGCATGGGTCAGGCGGGTGGCACGGCCTGGATCAGGCGATGCTCATCAGGCTCGCGAAGGCGAGGAAGCCGAGCAGCGGCAGGATCACGGTGGCCGTGATGCCGAGCACGAGTCCGGCGGTCGCGGACCCCTTGTTGGTGGCCTCGCCCCGGGTGGCCCGTCCCCGGCCGATCGCGCCGAAGATGATCGCGAGGATGCCCAGGATGACGCCGAAGAACCAGAGGAAGAAGGTCAGGCTGCACACCACGCCGATGATGCCGAGGACCAGCCCCGTGGTGCCCATGCCGTTGCTCGGCTGCGGCGGCATGGCGTAGCCCGGAGCCTGCGGATAGCCCACCGGCGGGGCCGCCGGGTATCCCGCCCCCGCGTTCGGATAGCCGTACCCGGGCGTGCCGGGCCCGGACTGCGGGTACGCGTAGCCCCCGGCCGGCGGCTGTCCCGGCTGCGGCGGTGGCCCGTACCCCTCGGGTCCGGGATTGGTGTGCGACATGAAGTGCTCTCCCCTCGCTGGCGCTTGACATCGTAGAGGCAACCTCGCGGGGAGGAACTCAGCTTTCCGCGGTCACGGCGACCGGTGCGGGGCGCGGGGCGCCGTAGTAAGGGTCGTCGTAGCCCGAATCCTCGTTGATCGCGGCGGTGATCCCGATGGCGAGCAGCACGATCACGGCCACGCCGAGGACGATGCCGACGATGCCCATGACGAACCCGGCCTGCGCCTGCCCGTGGTTGTCGGCCAGGCCGCTCTCCGCCTTGCGGCGGCCCTTGACGCCGAAGACCACGGCGAGGACGCCGAGCACCAGGGAGACCACGCCGTACAGGCAGAACAGGGCGCAGGCGAGGATGCCCAGCACCATCGACGCGGTGCCCAGCCCGTTCTGCGGGGGCGCCTGCATGCCCGGCCAGCCGTAGCCCTGGCCGTATCCGGGGTAGCCGTACCCGCCGGGGACGCCGGCGCCCCCGGAGGCACCGGGGTGGCCGTACCCGTCCGGGACGCCCGGGCCGCCGGGCGCGATGGGCGGCGGTGGCACCGCGGCGTCGGAGGGGTCGAACCCGGCGCCGGGCATCGACGTGACCGTGGCCTGGTCGTGCAGGCCCGCCGGCGGCGGCCAGGGCGGCGGCGCGTCCGAGGCGGGAGGAGGCCCGAGCGGGTCCCGCGGCTGTGCCGGGCCCGTGCCCTTGTCCAGGGAGGGCCCGCTGCCCGGGGGCGCCCAGGGGTCGCGGTCGCCGGGGGACTCCCCGTCCGGCCGTATCTCGTCCGTCATGTCCTGTCCCCCCGGGTCGTTCGTGCCCGCCATGCTACGGTCCCGGGCCGCCGGCCGTCAGACCGGCCTACGATGATCCCCGAACGACCGATCAGCCGATCACCCGCGTCCCACCGCCGCCTCGTCCGGGGCCGGGGCGCCGCCCTGGGGAGGAACCTTGACCGAGCACCTCGTCGACCCCGACGTCCCGCGCGACCTGCACGCCTTCATCGCCGGACTGCCGAAGGCCGAACTGCACGTCCACCACGTCGGCTCCGCCTCCCCGCGCATCGTCTCCGAACTGGCCGCGCGCCACGCCGACTCCAAGGTCCCCACCGACCCCGAAGCCCTGGTCGACTACTTCACCTTCACGGACTTCGCGCACTTCATCGACGTGTACCTGTCCGTGGTCGACCTGATCCGCACCCCGGAGGACGTCCGGCTGCTCACCTTCGAGGTGGCCCGGGACATGGCCCGCCAGCAGGTCCGGTACGCCGAGCTGACCATCACGCCGTTCTCCTCCACCCGGCGCGGCATCGACGAGGGCGCCTTCATGGAGGCGATCGAGGACGCCCGCAAAGCCGCCGAGGCCGAGTTCGGGACCGTGCTGCGCTGGTGCTTCGACATCCCCGGCGAGGCCGGTCTGGAGTCCGCCGAGGAGACGACACGGCTGGCCACCGACGACCGGCTGCGCCCCGAGGGCCTGGTCTCCTTCGGTCTCGGCGGGCCGGAGATCGGCGTGGGCCGCCCCCAGTTCAAGCCGTACTTCGACCGGGCCATCGCCGCGGGCCTGCACTCGGTGCCGCACGCCGGCGAGACCACGGGACCGCAGACCGTGTGGGACGCCCTCACCCACCTGCGCGCCGAACGCATCGGGCACGGCACCAGTTCCGCCCAGGACCCCAAGCTCCTCGCCCACCTCGCCGAGCGGCGCATCCCGCTGGAGGTGTGCCCGACCTCGAACATCGCCACCCGCGCGGTGCCCACCCTGGACGAGCACCCGATCAAGGAGTTCGCCCGCGCCGGGGTCCTGGTGACGATCAACTCCGACGACCCGCCGATGTTCGGCACCGACCTCAACAACGAGTACGCCGTCGCCGCGCGGCTCCTCGGCCTCGACGAGCGGGGCCTGGCCGGCCTGGCGAAGAACGGGGTCGAGGCGTCCTTCCTCGACGCGCCGGGCAAGGCACGGATCATCGACGAGATCGACACGTACACCGCCGCCTGGCTCGCCTCCTGAGAGTTGCCGCCACCATGGACACCCCGCACGCCCTGACCGCCGTCGCCCACCGCGGCGATCCCTACCGGCACCGCGAGAACACCGTCGACTCGCTGCGTTCCGCCCTGGACCGGGGCGCGGACGCGGTCGAGACCGACGTGCGCCTGACCCGGGACGGCGTGCCGGTGCTGCTGCACGACGAGACGCTGAAGCGGCTGTGGCAGCACGACCGGCCGCTGCGCTCCCTGTCGGCCGAGGAGGTGCGCGGGCTGACGGCGGGCCGGGTGCCGACGCTCGCCGAGGCGCTGGCCGCGACCGGGGACGGCCGGCTGATGCTCGACCTGCCCGGCGGACCGGGCGAGCGGGCGGTGCGGCGCGTGGTGGACGTGGTGCGCGCGTGCGGGGCACGGGACCGCGTGTACTACACCGCGGGCGCCGCCGCCATGCTCGCCGTGCGCGCCGCCGACCCCGCCGCCGAGATCGCCCTGACCTGGACCACGGCGGCCCCGCCCCGGCCCGCGCTGCTGGCGGCGGTGCGGCCGCGCTGGCTCAACTACCGGTTCGGTTTGGTGAACCGGGCTCTGGCCGAGCGGGTCCACGCCGACGGCCTCCTGCTGTCCGTGTGGACGCCCGACACCCGTCGCACCATGCGCCGGCTGCGCGCCCTGGGCGTCGACTCGATCACCACCAACCGCATCGACGTCCTGTGCGCGCTGCGCGACCGAGGCGCGGCACCTCCCGTAGGGGGCACCCCGCACAACTTCCGCCACTCGTAGGGGCGGTCCCTGACCCCGGGGCCGGGGGTGCGGGCCCTCCTCGCCGACGATCCGGTGTGCCGCGGGGCGCGGTGAGGATGATCGACGACCGTCCGCCCCGGAACCTGGAGTCGTCGATGCCGTCGATGCGTGTCCGTACCTCCTTCGTCCTTGCCGCTTCCCTGGTACTCGCGCCGGCCGCGGGCCCACTGGCCGCCCCCGCGTTCGCCGCGCCGTCCACCACGACCGCCGGCGCGCACCGGCCGGACGCTCCGGACGTGCCCGACGCGAAGGCCCTGCGGGCCGCCCTCGCCATGGTCCCCGGCGAGGACGCCACGGCCGCTCTCGTCCGGGTCGGGCACCGGGACGGCAACTGGCACGGCAGCGCGGGCGTGCGCGAGCTGGACAGTGGCCGGCCGGCCCGCGCGGACGCCGTCTTCCGCGCCGGTTCGGTCACCAAGGTCGTCACGGCCGCCACCGTCCTGCGGCTCGCGGCCCAGGGCGACATCGACCTGGACGCGCCGGTGCAGGGCTGTCTGCCCGGCCTGTTCACCCCGGCCTTCGACAAGCCGATCAGCGTCCGCAACCTGCTCAATCACACCAGCGGCATCAAGGCGGGCGACGGGCTCGGCGACGACTTCGCCGAGCTGTACGCGCACCGCTTCGACACCCTCACCCCGCGCCAGGACGTGGCGTCGGCGATCGCGAAGGGGCCGGAGTTCGACCCGGGCGACCAGCAGCACTACCTCAACGTCAACTACACGATCCTCGGTTTCCTGATCGAGAAGGTGACGGGCCACTCCTACGCCGCCGAGGCCACGCGCCTGGTCCTGCGCCCGGCCGGGATGCGGCACACGTACTTCCCGGGCACCGACCCGCGCATCCGGGGCCCGCACAACCGGGGGTACCAGGCGGTGGAGCGGCCGGACGGGACGACGGAGCTGCTCGACGTGACCGAGTGGAACCAGGCGGACCGCTGGGCGGCCGGCGACATGATCTCGACGACGGCCGACCTGGAACGGCTGCTCACCCAGCTGTTCCGGGGCCGCATCGTGCCCCAGCCGCAGCTGGAGGAGATGTTCACGACCCCGCCGAACCTCCCGGATGCGACCCGCAGCGCGGGACTGGAGTACAAGAAGGTGGGCGACCAGGTCTTCTGGGGCAAGTCGGGCTCGCGCTACGGCTACAGCGCGCTCGTCGGCGCCACCCGCGACCTCTCGCGCACCCTGGTGTATTCGGTCAACTCCACCGACGCCAAGGATGCGGCGCCCGACCCGGTGCTCGACGCGATCACCGCGGCCGCGCTGAAGTAGCGCCGCGTCAGAGTCCCGCCGGCCGCCCCGCGTCAGTGTCCCGTCAGCCGCCGCGCCACTCCGTGCGCCACGACCGTCGCCGCTCCCGCGAAGCCCAGCGCCACGGCGAGGTCGCGCGGGCGGGTGGCGCGCAGGACGCCGGCGCGGCGCAGACGGCGGCGGGCCCAGAGGGTGAAGGGGACCACGACCAGGGGCGAGGTGACCGACCCGGGTGTGTAGCCGCGCACCAGTCCCGCCTGGGCGAGATGGACGAGGCCGTGCAGGCCGAAGGCGTTCAGCGCAGTCTGGTACGCGGCCGAGCGGCCGTCGGTCAGCCGTCCCGCGGCGGACGCGGCGGCCACCACGGCGGCCACCACGCCGACCGCCACCGCGAACTCCTGCCCGTCCACCGACCCGGCCCGCCGCCACACGGCCTCCGGCACGGCCGGGAACCGCTCGCGCAGGGCGGGGAGCCGGCGCCGCCACCAGCCCGGCACGGTCGCCAGCTCTTCGAGGTCGTGGAGGGCCCAGGCGGCCAGCAGGCCCAGGGTGACCGTGCCCCCGACCGCGCCCCCGATCCGTTCATCACGCGATGAATTCTGCACGTGATCAGTCTGCTACACGCCGACGATTCCGTTCCACCGCTTCGCGAACTCCGTCCGGTCCCCCGCCGGGATGTCCCGGGCGATCGCGAGCCGTTCGCGCATCGCCGCGTCCGGGAAGATCAGCGGGTCCTCGGCCAGGGCGGCGGTCTCCTCGTCGCCGGAGGAGGCGAGCACGTCCCGGGCGGCGGGAACCGGGCAGACGTAGTTGACCCAGGCGGCCAGCTCCGCGGCGACCTCGGGCCGGTAGTAGTGGTCGATCAGCCGCTCGGCGTTGGCCTTGTGCTCGGCAAGGTCGGGGATCATGAGGGACTCGGCCCACAGCTCGGCCCCCTCCTCCGGGACGACGAACTCGATGTCCGGGTCGTCCGCCTGGAGCTGGATCACGTCGCCGGAGTAGGCCTGACAGGCGAGGACGTCGCCGCTGGAGAGGTCCTTGATGTAGTCGTTGCCGGTGAACCGGCGGATCTGGCCCTCGGCGACCTGCTTCTCCACCTGGTCGCAGATCCGGTGGAAGTCGTCCGTCCTCCACCGGGTGATGTCCACGCCGTTGCCCTGCATGAGCAGCGCGAAGGCCTCGTCCATGCCGGACAGCAGGGTGACCCGGCCCTTGAGGTCGGCGGCCCACAGGTCGGACACGTGCCGGATCTCCCGGCCGAGCCTGCGCCGGTTGTACGCGATCCCGGTGATGCCCGACTGCCACGGCACGGTGAACTTCCGGCCGGGGTCGAAGGCAGGCGAACGCAGCAGCGGGTCCAGGTACTTGGCGACGTTCGGCTGGCGGGAGCGGTCCATCTCCTGGACCCAGCCCAGCCGGACGAACCGTCCGCACATCCAGTCGCTGATGACGATCAGGTCGCGGTCGGTGGGCTGGTGGTTCATCAGGGACGGGCTGATCTTGCCGAAGAACTCGTCGTTGTCGTTGATCTCCTCGATGTAGTCGACGGAGATGCCGGACTCCTTCTCGAACGCCGCAAGCGTGGGCCGCCGGCTCGGGTGCTCGTCGTCGGTGTCGATGTACAGCGGCCAGTTGGCCCAGGTCAGCCGCCGCTCGGTGGCGGACCGGTCGGTCGTGGACCGGTCGCCGGGCGCGACGTACGCGGCGGGGACACCACAGCCGGCCAGGGCACCGAGCGCGGCGGTGCCGCCCAGGCCGCGCAGCAGGGTACGACGGGAGAGCGAGGGCGTCCTCGGGAGCAGGGGCATGGCCGCAGGATGCCGGGCGCGCACGCACGCGGGCAATCGACGCTGCGTCGAGCGGGCCCGGCCAGGCCCGACACCCTGTCGAGCGCGCGGAGTTCACCAACACGGGCCGCGCCCGGCGGCCGGGGACCGGAGCGGAGGCGCGCCCCGCACCGGAGGGAGACGCACCGCGGCCCCGGACGGAGGCTCAGGCCTGCGTCCGGGGCCGCGCGCACCCTCAGGGGCCGGTCACGCGTCCAGCGACGTCATCACGTGCTTGATCCGCGTGTAGTCGTCGAAGCCGTACCCCGACAGGTCCTTGCCGTAGCCGGACTTCTTGAAGCCGCCGTGCGGCATCTCGGCGACCAGCGGGATGTGGGTGTTGATCCACACGCAGCCGAAGTCCAGCTTCTTGGACATCCGCATCGCGCGGCCGTGGTCCTTGGTCCACACCGAGGAGGCCAGCGCGTACTCGACGCCGTTGGCCCACTCGACGGCCTGGTCCTCGTCGCGGAAGGACTGGACGGTGATGACCGGGCCGAAGACCTCCTGCTGGATGATCTCGTCGTCCTGCTTGAGGCCGGAGACGACGGTCGGCGCGTAGAAGTAGCCCTTGTCGCCGACCCGGTGACCGCCCGCCTCGACCTTGGCGTGGGCGGGCAGGCGCTCGATGAACCCGGAGACCTGCTTGAGCTGGTTGGGGTTGTTGAGCGGGCCGTAGGCCACGTCCTCGTCGTCGGGCTGACCGGTCTTGATCTCGGACGCGGCCTTGGCGAGGGCGCTGACGAACTCGTCGTGGACCGACTCGTGGACCAGGACGCGGGTGGCCGCCGTGCAGTCCTGCCCGGCGTTGAAGTAACCCGCCTCCGAGATGCCCTCGACGGCCTTGGGGATGTCGCTGTCCTCGAAGACGACGACCGGCGCCTTGCCGCCCAGCTCCAGGTGGACCCGCTTGAGGTCCTTGGCGGCCGACTCGGCGACGGACATGCCGGCCCGCACCGAGCCGGTGATGGACGCCATCGCCGGGGTCTCGTGCTCGACCATCAGGCGGCCGGTGTCGCGGTCGCCGCAGACGACGTTGAAGACGCCCTTGGGCACGATCGAGCCGATGATGGCGGCCATCAGGGCCGTGGAGGCGGGGGTGGTGTCCGAGGGCTTGAGGACGACCGTGTTGCCCGCGGCGAGCGCCGGGGCGAACTTCCACACGGCCATCATCATCGGGTAGTTCCACGGCGCGACCTGCGCGCAGACGCCGATGGGCTCGCGGCGCACGAAGGAGGTCAGCCCCTCCATGTACTCACCGGCACCGCGTCCTTCGAGCATCCGCGCCGCGCCCGCGAAGAAGCGGATCTGGTCGACCATCGGCGGGATCTCCTCGGAGCGGGTCAGCCCGATCGGCTTGCCCGTGTTCTCCACCTCGGCCGCGATCAGTTCCTCGGCCCGCTCCTCGAACGCGTCCGCGATCTTCAGCAGGGCCTTCTGCCGCTCGGCCGGGGTGGTGTCGCGCCACGCCGGGAAGGCCGCCGCCGCGGCCGCCATCGCGGCGTCCACGTCCGCCTGCCCGGACAGGGGGGCGGTCGCGTAAGCCTCGCCCGTGGCGGGGTTGACCACTTCGGTGGTCCGTCCGTCGGCGGCGTCCCGGAACTCACCGTCGATGTAATTGCGCAGACGACGCAGCTCGGTGCTCACTGCCGGCCCTCCAAATTCGCTGTCCAGTGACTGAGACACCCACCCTAGACGGAGTCCCGACGTTTTCAACACCCCCACCGGCCCCCGGGGTGCGATATCCGCAGATTGAGACTCGCCAAACAACGAATTTCATCGATCCGGCCTTGCGAAACTGTCGATACGTCGTGCACAGTGAAGCCGTGGCCAGTCGAAGCGCAGACCAGAAGGACTCCCGCGAGTCCAGGAACGGCGGTCCCCAGTTGGACGCCGTCTCCCTCGCCATCATCGAGCAGCTCCAGGAGGACGGCCGCCGGCCGTACGCCGCCATCGGCAAGGCCGTGGGCCTGTCGGAGGCGGCCGTGCGCCAGCGCGTCCAGAAGCTCCTCGACCAGGGCGTGATGCAGATCGTCGCCGTCACGGACCCGCTCACGGTGGGCTTCCGGCGCCAGGCGATGGTCGGTGTCAACGTCGAGGGCGACGTGGAGTCCGTCGCCGACGCGCTGACGGCCATGTCCGAGTGCGAGTACGTGGTGATGACCGCGGGCTCGTTCGACCTGATGGTGGAGGTCGTCTGCGAGGACGACGACCACCTCCTGGAGGTCATCAACCGACGCATCCGGGCCGTGCCCGGCGTGCGCTCCACCGAGAGCTTCGTCTACATGAAGCTCAAGAAGCAGACCTATATGTGGGGAACCCGATAATCGTGAGCACCGACAGCCCCAAGGACCTCAGCAGGACCGCCTACGACCACCTGTGGATGCACTTCACCCGCATGTCGTCGTACGAGAACGCCCCCGTCCCCACCATCGTCCGCGGTGAGGGCACCCACATCTACGACGACAAGGGCAAGCGCTACCTCGACGGTCTCGCCGGCCTCTTCGTGGTCCAGGCCGGACACGGCCGCCAGGAGCTCGCGGAGACCGCCTCGAAGCAGGCGCAGGAGCTCGCCTTCTTCCCGGTGTGGTCCTACGCCCACCCCAAGGCCGTCGAGCTGGCCGAGCGCCTGGCGAACGAGGCCCCCGGCGACCTCAACAAGGTCTTCTTCACCACCGGCGGCGGCGAGGCGGTCGAGACCGCCTGGAAGCTCGCCAAGCAGTACTTCAAGCTGACCGGCAAGCCGACCAAGTACAAGGTCATCTCCCGCGCGGTGGCCTACCACGGCACCCCGCAGGGCGCCCTGTCCATCACCGGCCTGCCGGGCCTCAAGGCCCCCTTCGAGCCGCTGGTCCCCGGCGCGCACAAGGTGCCGAACACCAACATCTACCGCGCCCCGCTCTTCGGCGACGACCCCGAGGCCTTCGGCCGCTGGGCCGCCGACCAGATCGAGCAGCAGATCCTCTTCGAGGGCCCGGACACCGTCGCCGCGGTCTTCCTGGAGCCCGTGCAGAACGCCGGCGGCTGCTTCCCGCCGCCGCCCGGCTACTTCCAGCGGGTGCGCGAGATCTGCGACCAGTACGACGTGCTGCTCGTCTCGGACGAGGTCATCTGCGCCTTCGGCCGCCTGGGCACGACCTTCGCCTGCGACAAGTTCGGCTACGTACCGGACATGATCACCTGCGCCAAGGGCATGACCTCGGGCTACTCCCCGATCGGCGCGTGCATCATCTCCGACCGCCTCGCCGAGCCGTTCTACAAGGGCGACAACACCTTCCTGCACGGCTACACCTTCGGCGGCCACCCGGTCTCCGCCGCGGTCGGCATCGCCAACCTCGACCTGTTCGAGCGCGAGGGCCTCAACCAGCACGTGCTGGACAACGAGGGCGCCTTCCGCGCCACCCTGGAGAAGCTGCACGACCTGCCGATCGTCGGCGACGTCCGCGGCAACGGCTTCTTCTACGGCATCGAGCTGGTCAAGGACAAGAACACCAAGGAGTCCTTCACCGACGAGGAGACCGAGCGCGTCCTGTACGGCTTCCTCTCCAAGAAGCTCTTCGAGAACGGCCTGTACTGCCGTGCCGACGACCGCGGCGACCCGGTCATCCAGCTCGCCCCGCCGCTGATCTCCAACCAGGAGACCTTCGACGAGATCGAGCAGATCCTGCGCGCCACGCTGACGGAGGCGTGGACGAAGCTCTGATCCTCCGTCCGGTCGCCCCGGTCCGGCCCCCGGTCCGGCCCCCGGTCCGATCGCACCGGCCGATCACCGGTCGTCCTGTCGGATGATCATCACGGCCCCGGTGCCGCCCGTTCGAGTGAGACACGGCGGCCCGGGGCCTCGTGCTGTCCGGCCCGTGCGCGGGGACTGCTTAGCGTGCCCAGTGACCGATCGGCCCCGTCTTCGTTCCCCCGGAAGGGGGACGACCCGACCGGGGAAATACGGATCAGAACCGAGGTGTACGCCCATGGAGGCCCCGCCGGACAACGACGTGCTCTGGGCCCGCGCCCTGCACTTCCAGCACCACGACGGCTCCCCCGCGCTGCAAGGCGTGTCGCTCGGCGTGCGCGAGGGCGAGATCCTCGCCGTGAGCGGCCCGCGCGGCAGCGGCAAGACCACGCTGCTGCGCTGTCTGTCCGGCCTGGTCAAGCCGCAGGACGGCGAGGTGTGGTTCAACAGCGTGCCGGTGCACACCATGGGTCCGCTCGGCCGCGAACGGCTGCGCCGCGACCGCTTCGGCTGGATCGACCCCGTCCCGGCGCTCGTCCCGGAGCTGAACGCCTGGGAGAACGCCGCTCTCCCCCTCATGCTGCGCGGCACCGGCCGGCGCCGGGCCAAGACCGCGGCCCTGGAGTGGCTGGACCGTCTCGACGTCGGCGGCAAGGCCCGCAGGCGCCCGCACGAACTCCAGCAGGCCGAGCGGCAGCGCGTCTGCATCGCCCGCGCGCTCGCCGTCGCCCCGACGGTCCTCTTCGCCGACGAGCCGACCGCCCCCCTGCACCGTGCCGACCGCGCCCACGTGCTGCGGACGCTCACCACGGCCGCCCGCTCGCACGGCATCACCGTGCTGCTCGCCACGCACGACGCGCAGACCGCCGCCCTGGCCGACCGCTCGGTGGCGCTGCTCGACGGACGGCGGGTGCGGACCGTGCACCTCCCCCCGCTCGCCGAGACCACGGTGGCCACGGGCGCCGCCGGGACTCCCGGAACGGAAGGCCGGGCGGCGTGCTCGCTCTCCGCCTGACCCGCACCGCCCACCTCGCCGTCCACCTGCGCCGCCTGCTGGTCGCGGTGGCCTCGGCGGGAACGGGCTTCCTGCTGCTGTGCGCCCTCGGCCACGCGCTGAGCCACCCGGACGCGCCCGGCGCCTCGGCCCTGCGCCTGGCCTGGTGCGCGGCGCCGCTCGCCGCCGCGGTGTACCTCGCGGTCGCCGTGGCCCGCACCGATCCCGGCACCCGGCCCCGCTCGGGACTGTCGGCGATCGGTCTGGGCCCCGGCCGGCTGATGGCCGTCTCGGCGACGACGACGGCCCTGTCCGCCGCGCTCGGTTCGGTGGCGGCCCTGCTCGCCTTCCTCCACCTGCGCGGTGACCTGACCGGCGGCCGGCCCTCCGGCCGCGTGGCGGCCGACGCCCTGGCCGTCGGCCAGTCCCTCCCGGCCCCGGCCGCCCTGACCCTGCTGGTCCTCGTACCGGCCCTCGCCTCGGCCGCGGTCGCCCACACGCTGCGCCCCCGCGACCCCCGGCCCGCCAAGGCCACCGCACCCCGCGGTTACGGCCGCTTCGGCGCGTACGGCTGGGGCAAGGCCCGCGAGACCTTCGGCGCCTACGGCCGCTTCGGCGCCCGCACCGCCCCGGCCGCCGCGCCCGCCGGCACCCACGCCGCCGTAGCCGCGGACGCTCAGGCCGCCGTAACTGCGGGCAGTCGTGCCGCTGGGGCGGCACGGGTGGGCGAAGGCGGCGCCCTGCTCACGCAGGCGAGTGATCCCCACCCCTCAGCCCTCGCGGACGCCACCCCGCAGACACCGGACACGCACCCCGACCCTGCCCCCCGCCCCCAGAGCACCACCGCCCTCCCCTGGGGCATCGCCGTACTCGCCGCGGGCCTCACCGTCGAGACCTACACCGGCAACGCCTCCGCCGCCCCCGCCCCCGGCACCGCCCCCTCCGCCGGCGTCCTGATCGGCTGGGCCCTCACGGCCCTGGGCCTCGCCCTGGCCGGGCCGGGCCTCACCCACTGGTGCGGCCGCCTGCTCCAGGCCGGCCGCCCCGGTGCGCTGCGCCTGCTGTCCGGCCGCGTCCTCATGGAGGAGTCGCACCGCGTCGGCCGCCCCCTCGGCGTCGTGGCCGCCGTCGCCGCCGCGGCGTACGTGGCCGCCACGGTGTACGACGGGGACGGGCCGGCCTTCGGGCCGCTCGCCGGCCTGGGCGCCCTCCTGGTGGCCGGCTGCACGGTGGCCACCCTCCTGACCGCCGCCGTGGAGGCCAAGCACGCCCGGGCCGACACCACGGACGCCCTGCTGCGGCTGGGCGCGCCCCCGGCGACCCTGCGTGCCGCCGCCGCCGTACGCGCCGCCGCCCTGCTCGCCCTGTTCGGTCCGCTGACCCTGATCGTCGCGGTGCTCGCGGCGCTGCCGCTGGACCACTGAGCGGGGGGAAACTTCTTTCGAGAAAGTCCGCCGAGCGCCGATGACTTCCGGCGCCGTCCCCCGTCTACCTCTTCGAACGGCACGACATCGGCAGCACCTCGAACGGGAGAGACCCCCATGTACCAGCAGATGATCTTCGTGAACCTGGCGACCGGCGACCTCGACGCCGCCAAGAAGTTCTTCACCGGACTGGGCTGGGAGCTCAACGCCCAGTTCAGTGACGACTCCACCGCCTCGTTCCCGGTGAGCGACACCATCGTCGTGATGGTCCACACGCCGCAGAAGTACCGCCAGTTCACGAAGAAGGACATCGCCGACTCGACGAAGTCCAGCGAGGTGCTGATCGCACTGAGCGCCGAGAGCCGCGAGAAGGTCGACGAGCTGGTGGAGAAGGCGGTCGCGGCCGGCGGTTCGGTCTCCGGCGAGACCCAGGACCACGGCTTCATGTACGGCCGGGCCTTCGACGACGTCGACGGCCACACCTTCGAGGTCGTGTGGATGGACCCGGCGGCGGTCCAGGGCTGACCGGGGCGCATGCCTAGCATGGGCGGGTGGATCCGATACCCGCCCAGCGCAGGGCCCGGCCAGAGCACGGGCCGCTGTCCCAGTTCCAGTCCCACCACGCCTCCCACGACCGCGAGATCGAGAGCCTCGACGCATTCGACGCCGTCGTCTCGGCGCACGGCTCCCTCGCCCATCACCGCGTCCAGGCGGTCGACCTGACGGACCGTACGGACGTTCTGCTCGCCACGGACACCGAGGGGGCCGTCTTCCTCGGCTGCCCGATGGACCCGGGTGCCGCCGCCCGGGTGCGTGCCGCAGGCGCCCTGGTCTTCCCGCCCGTACCGGGCCTCCCGTTCGACCCCTACCGGGGGCACCTCTACTCCCCCGGCGAGCTGTTCGCCCGTCTCGACGAGGGCTACGCGGCGACACCGGACGCCCTGGCCTACGAGTGGTTCCAGCAGACCGGGGCCGACGGGGACGTGTTCGCCTCCATGCTGCGCGCCATTCACGACGACTCGGTCTCGGACGCCCTGGACGAACTCGTCGCCGGCGCCCGGGTGGTGGGCGTCATGGGCGGTCACGCCATGGCCCGGGGCACCGTGGAGTACGCGGGGGCCGCGCGCCTGGGCCGTGAACTGGCCCGCGCCGGGCTCACGGTGGCGACGGGCGGCGGACCGGGCGCGATGGAGGCGGCCAACCTCGGGGCGTACGCCGCCCCCTTCGCGGACGGCATGCTGGACGACGCCCTGACGCTGCTCGCCAAGGTCACCTCGTTCACGCCGTCGGTCACCGACTGGGCGCGGGCCGCGTTCGAGGTGCGCGAACGCTGGCCCGGCGGCGGGGAGTCGGTCGGCATCCCCACCTGGTTCTACGGCCACGAGCCGCCCAACGCCTTCGCCGCGCACATCGCCAAGTACTTCGCGAACGCCACCCGCGAGGACGGCCTGCTGGCCCGCTCCACCGCGGGCGTGGTGTTCCTGCCGGGCGCGGCCGGCACCGTGCAGGAGATCTTCGACAACGCGACGCCCAACTACTACGAGTCGCGCGGCGAACCCACCCCCATGGTGCTCGTGGACCGGGAGCACTGGACCAGGACGCTGCCGGCGTGGCCGCTGCTGCGGTCGCTCGCCAAGGGGCGGGCGATGGAGTCCCGGATCGCGTTGGTCGACCGGATCGAGGAGGCGCCCGAGGCGCTGAAACGCGTCGGCGGTTAATAAGAAGGCAAAGTCAACGTCCGGCGCGGGCATATGCGTTGACACTTCTTACGCTCCGCTTATAGACCTGTGAGGCTCATGGGTGTGCTGATGCCGCGCCATCGAGCGTCGGCACTCTCTCCACCCCCCGCATCCGCGCTCCCGTAAAGGACAAACGTGGCAGCCCTGTCCATAATCAGCCGTACGGCATCACGCCGTGGCGTCCGCGCCCTCGGCGTCGTCGCCGCCTCCGCGGCCCTGGCGCTCAGCGCCTCGGGTTCCGCCCTCGCCTGCAACATCGGCGAGTTCTCCGCCGAAGCCATCTGCGACGGGGACAACGGTGTCATCACCGTCACCGACGTGGACCCCGCCGGCGTCCCGGCCACCGTCACCGTCTCCCTGAAGAGCACCGGCGAGCAGGTCGGCCAGGAGACGGTGAAGGGCTCCAAGGAGGGCACCACCGTCTCCTTCGCCGTGGACTGGAAGCCGAACACGGAGTACCGCGTCCACGTCAAGGCGGACCGGTACGTCGACGAGTACATCAAGCCGGACGTGACGACCCCGTCGACGCCGTGCAAGACCGAGGAGACCCCGTCTCCGACGCCGACCCCGTCGGAGAGCTCCTCCACCCCGTCCGACGAGTCCCCGGCGCCCGAGCCGTCCACGTCGGCGCCCGCTCCGTCGCAGCCGGAGAGCAGCGCCCCGGCGGCCGCGCCGAGCGAGAACGCCCCGTCCCCGGCGGCCGGTGACTCCAACCTCGCCGAGACCGGTGCCAACTCCAACACCGGCATGATCGCCGGTATCGCGGCGGCCCTGGTCGTCGTCGGTGGCGGCGCCGTCTTCTTCGGCCTGCGCCGTCGCGGAGCGAACAGCAACAGCTGACGCCCGCACCCCGCTCACGCACCGCGGTGGCCCGTCCCGTTCCGGGGCGGGCCACCGTCGTGTCAGCGGCTGCCCGCGGCGGATGGCGGCAGGGCGTCCGTGCGGGGCCCGCGCGGGTCGTGCCCCGTGCCCCGTGCCCCGTGCCCCGTGCCCCGGGAACGGGACGATCACCCGAGCACGACGATTTCCGCCCCGTCGAACTCCACCCCGACCGCGTCCCCGACCTCCGGCGCGTCCCGCAGGGCGCACGCCGCCTCCAGGCGGGGCGCGTCCTGCGGCTGGAGGTGCACGGCGACGTGGGTGCCGCGGAAGGTGCGGGCCGTGACCGTACAGCGCAGGCCCTCGTCGGCGGGGACGACGCGGACCCCGGCCGGCCGTACGAGCACCGTCCGCGTGCCCTGCGGGGCGCCCTCGGGGACCGGCACCTTGCCCCACGGCGTGTCCGCGGCCTGTCCGGCGACGGACGCCTCGGTCACGTTGTCGAAGCCGAGGAAACGGGCCACGAAGGCGTCGGCGGGCCGCTGCCACACCTCCAGGGGCGTCCCCGACTGTGCGATCCGTCCGTCCCGCATCACCACGACCCGGTCGGCGAGCGCGAACGCCTCGCCCTGGTCGTGCGTGACGGCGAGCACCGTGGTGCCCAACCGCCCGAACAGCTCCCGCAGTTCCACCACGAGACGCTCCCGCAGCGAACGGTCCAGCTGGCCGAGCGGCTCGTCCAGCATCAGCAGCCGGGGGCGGGGCGCGAGGGCGCGGGCCAGCGCCACCCGCTGCTGCTCCCCGCCGGAGAGCGCGGCGACGGACCGGCGGGCGGCGCCCGGCAGTCCGACCAGTTCCAGCAACTCCGCCACCCGGGCCCGCTGCTCGGTCCGGGACGCGCCGCGCATCCGTGGTCCGAAGGCGACGTTCCCGGCCACGTCGCGCTGCGGGAACAGCTGGTGGTCCTGGAACATCAGCCCGAGCTCACGCCGGTGCGCGGGCACTCCCGACTGGTCCCGCCCGTCGAGCGTCACCCGTCCGGCGTCCAGCGGCTGGAGCCCGGCGACCGCCCGCAGCAGCGTCGACTTGCCGCTGCCGCTGGGCCCGAGCACGCACACCACCTCGTGCTCGGCGACATCGAGGTCGACGGCGTTGAGCACGGCCCGCCCACCGAAGCGGACCGTGGCACCCTCAAGACCCAGCAGGCTCGGCGGCATGTCAGAACTCCCCGCTCCGGTCGGTCCGCAGTCGCTCCAGCACCACCAGGGCCACGGCGCACACCAGCATCAGAATCGTCGAAAGGGCCATCGCCTGGCCGTAGTTCATGTCCCCGGGCCGGCCCAGCAGCCGCGCCACGGCGACCGGCAGGGTCGGGTTGTCCGGCCGCGCGATGAACACGGTCGCCCCGAACTCCCCCAGCGACACCGCGAAGGCGAACCCGGCCGCGACCAGCAGCGCCCGCCGCACCATGGGCAGGTCCACCTCGCGCCACACCCGCCACGGCGACGCGCCCAGCACCGCCGCCGCCTCCCGCAGCCGCCCGTCCACCGCCCGCAGCACCGGCAGCACGGTCCGTACGACGAAGGGGACGCCCACCAGCGCCTGCGCGAGCGGCACCAGGATCCAGGAGGACCTGAGGTCCAGCGGGGGTTCGTCCAACGCGATCAGGAATCCGAAACCGACCGTCACGGCCGACACCCCGAGCGGCAGCATCAGCAGCGCGTCGAAGCCGCGCACGAAGCGGCCCGCGTCGCGCCGGGTGAGCGCGGTCGCGGCCAGCGCGCCGATCACCACGGCGATGGCGGTGGCGGCGACGGCGTACTGGAGCGAGTTGCCGATCGCCTCGATCGGCGGGACGAGGAAGGCACCGCCGTCCTCGTCGGCCAGCGCCCGGTAGTAGCCGAAGCCGGACGCGCCCAGCGACCGCTGCACGAGCACCGTCAGTGGCAGCACCAGCAGCACGAGGACGGTGCCGAGGACCCCGGCGAGCAGCGCCCACTGCCCGGCTCCGCGCGGCCGGCGCGCGGTGGTGGCCGCGTCCACCAGCCGCAGAGCCGTCTCGCGCCGCCGTACGGTCCAGGCGTGCACGGCGAGGATCGCGGCGACGGCCGCGAACTGGACCATCGTCAGCACGGCGGCCGTGGACAGGTCGAAGAGCTGCGAGGTCTGCCGGTAGATCTCCACCTCGAGGGTGGAGAAGGTGGGCCCGCCGAGGATCTGGACGACACCGAAGGAGGTGAAGGTGAACAGGAAGACCATCAGCGCGGCGGCGGCCACGGCGGGCGCCAGCGCGGACAGCGTGACCCGCCGCCAGGCCCGCAGCCGGGAGGCGCCGAGCATCCGCGCCGCCTCCTCCTGCCGCGGGTCGAGCTGCGCCCACAGGCCGCCGACGGTGCGGACGACGACGGCGTAGTTGAAGAAGACGTGCGCGAGCAGGATCGCCCACACCGTGGTGTCCAGGCGTACGCCCCACAGCTCGTCCAGCAGCCCGCCGCGCCCGACCAGGGCCAGGAACGCGGTGCCGACCACGACCGTGGGCAGCACGAACGGCACGGTCACCACGGCCCGCAGCAGCTGCTTGCCGGGGAAGTCGAAGCGGGCGAAGACGTACGCGCCGGGCAGCGCGACCAGCAGGGTGAGCGCGGTGGACGCGAGCGCCTGCCAGCTGGTGAACCACAGGACGTGCCGCACGTCGGACTGCGCGAGCACCTCCCCGATCCGCCCGAGCCGCCAGGCCCCGTCGGTTTTGAGGCCGCGGGCGACGATCGCGGCGACGGGGTAGGCGAAGAACACCGCGAAGAACGCGACGGGCACGGCCATGAGCCCGAGCCGCACCGCGCCGCCGCGCCCGGTCCGCGCCGGCCTCACCGGCCGTTTGACCGCCTGCTTCACCGCCTGCTTCACCGCCCGCGTCCCTTCGTGGCTCGCTTCAGGCTCACTTCAGTACGAGCGAGGTCCACGACTTGACCCACTGGTCACGGTTGTCCGCGATCTTCGCCGGGTCCAGGGTCTGCGGGTCCTTCGCCTGCGGCCCGTACTTCGTGAACACCTCGGGGAGCCGCGCGCCCTCCCGCACCGGGTGGACGAACATGTTCAGCGGCATGTCCTCCTGGAAGTCCTTGCTCAGCAGGAAGTCGAGGAGTGCCTTGCCGCCCTCGGGGTTCCCGGCGTTGGCGAGCAGGCCGGCGTACTCGATCTGGCGGAAGCAGGTGCCGTCGGCGACGCCCGTGGGAGCGGTGGCCGGCTGCGGGTCGGCGTAGACGACCTCGACGGGCGGGGAGGACGCGTAGGAGACGACGAGGGGCCGGTCGCCCTTGGCCTTCTTGCCGCCGGCCGAGCCGGAGAACTCCTCGTTGTACGCCTGCTCCCAGCCGTCGACGACCTTGACCCCGTTCGCCTTGAGCCTCTTCCAGTAGCCCTCCCACCCGTCGTCACCGTACTTGGCGGCGGTGCCGAGCAGGAAGCCCAGGCCGGGCGAGGACGTGCCGGCGTTCTCGGTGACGAGCAGGTTCTTGTACTCGGGCTCGACCAGGTCGTCGAAGGACTTCGGCGGGGTCAGGCCGTGCCGGTCGAAGTAGGCCTTGTCGTAGTTGACGCAGATGTCGCCGGTGTCGATCGGCGTGACCCGGTGCTCCTCCCGGTCCGCCTGGTAGTCGGCGGGCACCTGGTCCAGGCCCTTGGCCTCGTACGGCTGGAACAGGCCGTTGTCGAGGGCGCGGGACAGCAGGGTGTTGTCGACGCCGAAGAAGACGTCGCCCTGCGGGTTGTCCTTGGTCAGGATGGCCTTGTTCACGGCCTGCCCGGCGTCGCCGTCCTCCAGGACCTTGACCTTGTAGCCGGAGCTCTTCTCGAAGGCGGCGATGACGTCCTTGGACGCGGCCCACGAGTCGTGGCTGACCAGGGTCACGGTCTTGGAGTCGCCGGAGCCGCTGCCGGCGTCGTCGGACGACGATCCGCAGGCGGCCAGCGTGCCGACCATGCCGAGTCCGACGGCCAGGACACTGACCTTCTTGGTGATGCTCACTGAATTCCTCCTGGGTGACCAGGAGAAGACGCGGCCCCGCCCGGGCCTCTGGCGAGGGTCCCGGGCAGGGCGCAACAGCTCGAGTGGTGACCGATCTCCCTACCCAGAATGACCTGGGCCAGGTTCGGAGGGTCTGCGGCCGGTGCCGCACTCTCAGCGCTGTGGCGCTCCCCTGTCGGAATATGAAGATGTGACTGTGCTGACGTACTTCCGCCGGTCAGGTTACCGCTCGCTCGCGGCCAGCTGACCACACGCCCCGTCGATCTCCTGCCCACGGGTGTCCCGGATGGTCACCGGCACACCGTGCGCGGCGATCGCTTCCACGAACGCCTTCTCGTCCTCGGGCCGCGAGGCGGTCCACTTGGAGCCCGGCGTGGGGTTGAGCGGGATCAGGTTCACGTGCACGGGCCTGCCCTTGAGCAGCCGCCCGAGACGGTCACCGCGCCAGGCCTGGTCGTTGATGTCGCGGATCAGGGCGTACTCGATGGACAGCCGGCGCCCGGACTTCGCCGCGTACTCGAACCCGGCGTCCAGCACCTCGCGCACCTTCCACCGCGTGTTGACGGGGACGAGGGTGTCGCGCAGCTCGTCGTCGGGGGCGTGCAGGGAGATGGCGAGGCGGCACTTGAAGCCCTCACCGGTGAAGCGATGGATGGCGGGGACGAGACCGACCGTGGAGACGGTGATCCCGCGCTGGGAGAGCCCCAGCCCGTCCGGCTCGGGGTCGGTGAGCCGGCGAATCGCGCCCACCACCCGGTTGTAGTTGGCGAGGGGCTCGCCCATGCCCATGAACACGATGTTGCTGAGCCGCGCGGGGCCTCCCGGGACCTCGCCGTCCCTGAGCGCCCGCATGCCGTCCACGATCTGGTGCACGATCTCGGCGGTCGACAGGTTCCGGTCCAGGCCGGCCTGGCCGGTGGCGCAGAAGGGGCAGTTCATGCCGCAGCCGGCCTGAGAGCTGATGCACATGGTCACCCGGTCCGGGTAGCGCATGAGGACGGACTCGACCAGCGTCCCGTCGAACAGCTTCCACAGCGTCTTACGGGTGGTCCCCTGGTCGGTCGACAGGTGCCGCACGACCGTCATCAGCTCGGGCAGCAGCGCTTCCCTGAGCCCCTCCCGCGCACCGGCGGGGATGTCGGTCCACTGCTCGGGGTCGTGCGCGTACCGCGCGAAGTAGTGCTGCGAGAGCTGCTTCGCACGGAACGGCTTCTCACCGATCGCGGCGACAGCCTCCTTGCGCTCGGCAGGCGTGAGATCGGCAAGGTGCCGCGGCGGCTTCTTGGCTCCGCGCGGCGCGACGAATGTGAGTTCTCCGGGCTTAGGCATGACCTTCCCAGTGTGGCAGATCATCTCCGGGAGCCCAGGCCAGAGCGGGGTGGGGGTGGTCACCCGTGGGTGCCGACTGTCAGCGCTGGTCGGCCTCGGACCGCCCAGGGACGGCCCAGGACTCGGTCAGCCGTCGTCGTAGGTACCCAGGTGGCGGCGCCACGGCCCGTCATTCCATCTGCGCTGGAGGGACCGGGAGCTGTTCCTTGTACGGCCATGTGAAGGTGCGGTCGGGCTCTAGATGGGCGTCGCCCCAGTGAATGGCATGGACGCCGTTCTCGGCGTCGGCCGTGAAGAACACGCAGACGAGCTTGGTGGAAGCTCCCAGCTCCTCGAACGCTTCGTGCAGCCCCAGGTACTCCTCGGTCACCAGGTCGTCGTCGACCTCGAACAGCCCCTCCGGAGAATGCGGCCCGTGCGCCCGGAACAGCCGTTGCCGCGTGGGCGAAGCATTGGCGGGCAGCCGGCCCGGTCCAGTGGCCTGGGCCTGTCGGCGCCGCCAGGGCGACACCGTACGGACTCCGCTTCTTCAGCCCCGCAGCGAGGTGCGCGGCATGTACGCGCACCTGATGCCGTCGAGCCAAGAGCGCAACAGGAAGGCCGTGGACCGGGCATTCCTGCCTATGGAGCCGGGCACACGCGAGGAATGACCTCCTGTCTCGCGGCATCGGTTCAACTGGCAGAGCGCTGGGACGGCCCTCCGTGGTTCAAGTGGGCCTTCTTGGGCGCGTGGGTGCTCTGCGGAGTGTTCGTGCTCTACAAGCTGAGCCAGAACGGTTGGAAGTTCCCCCGGCGACGTTGAGGCGGCCTCACTGGGCAGAGGTGATACGGCCCTGCGAGTCCGACGGCCCGAAGACGGCCCGGCACCACGAAACAGGCCCCCTATCCGCACTGAACGTGCCGGTAGGGGGCTTGTTCTGGTCTCTTGCCTGCCAGTCCTCCAGGCTTAAGCACGGCTGTACCAGTGGTGCAGATCGACTCCGAGGGCCCGTTCCGGTGCGGGGTGGGGGTGGTCACCCGTGGTCACCCGTGGCTGCCGGCTGTCGGCGCCGGTCGGCCTCCGACGCCTCAGGACCGCCCAGTGACGGCCCAGGGACGTCCCAGTGACCGCCCAGGACTCGGTCACCCGGACGAGCGCGGCGTTCTCCGCCTACGCCTTGAGCCAGGTGACCCAGGTCGGCATGGCCTCGCGCATCACGGCCATCGCGTTCACCGATTCCCGGAGTCTCCGAGCGAAGCCGGCCCGGTACTCCGGACTCCCGCCCCGGTGGCCGCAGGCCACCCACAGCTCCCACGCCGCCACTCCCACGTGTCCGGCGAACATGCCGGTGAACGCCGACTCGTCGACCGCCCCGACCGCCCCTCCCGCAGCGACGTACCCGGAGAGGCACGCTTCGACGACACGGCGTTCGGGCACCTCCGGGCCGCGGTCGAAGCCGGCCAGCTGGAAAGCGGTGTAGACCAGCTCCCACCAGGGGTCCTGCGCCCCGGCGGCATCGAAGTCCAACAGGACGGGCCCACCGGAGCCGATCAGGATGTTCTGGTGCCGGATGTCGCGATGCATGACCAACCTGGACTGCCACAGCTCCTGTTGGTCCTCGATCATGGCCTCGGTCCGCTCCACCGACAGCCTGAAGGTGCGGACGTGCTCGGCACCGAGGACCTCTAGGCGTTCGGCATGAGCGAACCATTCCTCCCACTCGTCATGGGAGTTCGGCGAGTAGTCGCCACCGACGGTCGGGTCGGCCGGAATCGCGCACCGTGCGAGGTCGGCGACGAGCCCGCCCGCCCAGGCCACCGACGCTTCCGACATCGGCCCCGTCGGATGCGCGCCCTCGGCGAAACGCACCGCACGGGCGTAGAAACCGTCCCCGACCGGTCGCCACAGACCCGCTTCTGCCAGAGCCGTCGACTGCGGCTCGGGCATCGCGACACCGATCTCCCACGCGGCGGCTTCCAACCTCCCCGCCTGGGCAGCCATGGGCAGCCAGAAGTCACCCCCGGGCTGGGCGATCTTCACCACCCATGAGCCGGAGTCGGTAACGGCCTTCCACACCGGGCTCCGCTCGTCATCCTTGAGCAGCAGCGGGACATCCAGCAACCGCCCCAATCCGAGCCGCTCGGCCACCTGCGCCAGGTTCATGACCAGTCATTCAACGGTCCCACCGCCCCGGCAACAACCGAATTAGGGAGCGTTTGATCCTGATTCTGGCTGGTTCGGCAGATCCGATGGGGCAACCTGTGGCGCCCGCGAGTGGGCCCCGGCCGTGGCCGCGACCGGGGCCCCTCACTCGCTCCCCGTACGCCTAGCCGCAGGCACAGCTCGCGGCATCCGGGGCCTCTCGGGTGGTCCGACCGGTGCAGCAGCCGTCTCCGTCGGTGTCGGGGGCGGCGCTCTTGCCGAGGGTGTCGGCGTCGGCCTTCACGACGTAGACCTCCCAGGGCTCCTTCCCGGGGCCGTGCACCCACACCTTGTCCTGGAGGGCGTAGCAGCAGGAGGTGTCGTTCTCCTCGAAGGTGGCCAGACCGGCGTCCTTGAGGCGGGTCGTGGCCGCGGCGACCCGGTCGGTGGACTCGACCTCCACGCCGAGGTGGTCCAGCCGGGTCTCCTCGCCGGGCTCGCCCTCGATCAGGACGAGCTTGAGCGGGGGTTCCGTGATGGCGAAGTTGGCGTAGCCCTCGCGCCGCTTGGCCGGGTCGGTGCCGAACAGCTTCGCGTAGAAGGTGATCGACGCTTCCAGGTCGCTGACACGCAGGGCGAGCTGAGCGCGGGACATGGCAGGGCTCCCATCGGTTTGTTTCGATGTTCTTCGATACACGATTGCGCAGTGCATCGAAGGATGTCAACATAGAGGCATGTCGAATCAAGACGAGGTGGCGCTCGGCCGGACCGACGAGCCGGGGGCCTGCTGCCCCGGGCTGCTGACCGCTCCTCTGGACGAGGACCAGGCCGTGGACCTGGCGAAGGTGTTCAAGGCACTGGGTGACCCGGTGCGGCTGCGCCTGCTGTCGATCATCGCCTCCCGGGCGGGCGGTGAGGTGTGCGTGTGTGATCTGACCCCGGCCTTCGACCTGTCCCAGCCGACGATCTCGCACCACCTGAAGCTGCTGCGGCAGGCCGGTCTCGTCGACTGCGAACGGCGCGGCACGTGGGTCTACTACTGGCTGCTCCCGGAGACGACCGACCGGCTGGCGGGCATCCTGTCCCGTCCCGTGGGGGAGCCTCTTCCCGACCGCCGCGCGCCGGCCGGGGCCGCTTCGTGAGCACTGCCGCACCTGAGCGGGGCGTGGCGGGGCGCCTGTCCTTCCTGGACCGCTTCCTCGCCGTCTGGATCCTCGCCGCCATGGCCGCCGGACTGGTCCTGGGCCGCCTGGTCCCGGGCCTGGGTGACGCGCTGGCCGAGGTGACCGTCACGGGGGTGTCCCTGCCGATCGCCCTGGGACTGCTCGTGATGATGTATCCGGTGCTGGCCAAGGTCCGCTACGACCGCCTCGACACCGTCACACGCGACCGCCGTCTCCTGCTGCCGTCCCTGCTGCTCAACTGGATCATCGGCCCGGCGCTGATGTTCGCCCTGGCCTGGCTGCTCCTGCCGGACCTGCCCGCCTACCGCACCGGGTTGATCATCGTCGGCCTGGCCCGCTGCATCGCCATGGTCGTCATCTGGAACGACCTCGCCTGCGGTCACCGCGAAGCCGCCGCCGTCCTCGTCGCCCTGAACTCCGTCTTCCAGGTCATCGCGTTCTCGGCACTCGGCTGGTTCTACCTCTCCGCCCTGCCCGGCTGGCTCGGCCTGGAACGAACCGCCCTGGACGTCTCGGTCTGGGAGATCGCCCGCAGCGTGCTCATCTTCCTCGGCATCCCGCTCGCAGCCGGCTACCTCACCCGCCGCATCGGCGAGCGAACCAAGGGCCGCACCTGGTACGAGGCCACGCTCATCCCGCGCATCGGCCCCTTCGCCCTGTACGGGCTTCTCTTCACGATCGTCATCCTCTTCGCCCTCCAAGGCGACGCCATCACCTCGCAGCCTCTGGACGTCGCTCGCATCGCCCTGCCGCTGCTGGTCTACTTCGCGATCATGTGGGCCGGATCAATGCTCCTGGGACGCGCCGTCGGCCTGGACCACCCGCGTGCGACGACGCTGGCCTTCACGGCTGCGGGCAACAACTTCGAACTGGCCATCGCGGTCGCCATCGCCACCTTCGGCGCCTCCTCCGGGCAGGCCCTCGCCGGCGTCGTCGGCCCCCTCATCGAGGTCCCCGTACTGATCGGCCTCGTGTACGTCGCCCTGCACGCTCGCCGCTACTTCACCACCCCGGCCGCCGCCCCCGCGACCCAGGAGGACGCCGCCCATGCCTGACACCGCCGTCCCGTCAGTCCTGTTCGTCTGCGTCCACAACGCCGGACGCTCACAGATGGCCGCCGCCTTCCTCACCCACCTCGCGGGCGACCGCGTCCAGGTCCGCTCCGCCGGCTCCGCTCCCGCCGACACCGTCAACCCCGCCGTCGTCGAGGCCATGGCGGAGGTGGGTGTCGACATCGCCGCCGAGGTACCCAAGGTGCTCACGACCGACGCGGTCCAGGCGGCCGACGTCGTGATCACGATGGGCTGCGGCGACACCTGCCCCGTCTTCCCCGGGAAGCGGTACCTCGACTGGGACCTCCCCGACCCGGCCGGGCAAGGGGTCGAAGCGGTCCGCACGATCCGCGACGAGATCGAGAAGCGCATCCGCGGCCTGGTCGACGAGGCGAACCTCACCGGGCCGTCGTCGACAGGACCGGCGGATCCGAGCCCCGACCGTCAGCGCTGCCCCTGAGCAGGACGAACCGCCGGTCCGGCGAGCAGCGAGCGCGCGAGTCGGGGCAGCCGCGCAGCGCCGCTCCCTTGGGCGGAGACGAGTCCTTCTCCGAACCGCCCGCCGACGCGGTGAGCCCGGCTGCCCGCCACCACGGCCGGCAGCAGAGCCACCCAGCGCTCGCGATTTCTTCCCCTCCAGTGGTGACGCGGGAGCACCACGTCGGCCGGCGTGGAGCTCCGAAGGGCTCCGCCGCCTGCCGACGACTCACCGCCGCCGCGGAGGGGGTGACGGGAACCCCGGCCGCATGCGTTCCGCCGACGCCCGCAGGGACGAGGCGAGCCGCCCCGGAACGCACCGCGCCCCTCCCGCGGGGGCGGCCACGCGTCGTGCGGCCGCGGATGCGGGAGGGGCGGGGGCGCCGGTACGTCGGCGGCGGCCGGCCCGGCGTCAGCCGGATCCGACGAAGATCACCAGCAGCAGCCACACCACCGGCGCCGTCGGCAGCAGGGAGTCCAGCCGGTCCATGATGCCGCCGTGGCCCGGCAGGAGGGTGCCCATGTCCTTGATGCCGAGGTCGCGCTTGATCATGGACTCGCCGAGGTCGCCCAGGGTGGCGCTGACGGCGACGGCGAGGCCGAGCAGCAGGCCCTGCCACCAGGTGCCGTCGTCGATCAGGAACTGCGTGCACAGCGCGCCCGCCGCCATCGCGAACCCCACCGCGCCCAGCAGGCCCTCGCGGGTCTTGCCGGGGCTGATGCGGGGGGCGAGCTTCTTCTTGCCGAAACGCCAGCCGACGGCGTACGCCCCGGTGTCGCTGACGACCGTCAGTATCAGGAAGACCAGGACGCGCCAGGCACCGTCGTCCGCCATCAGCATCATGGTGACGAACGTGGCCAGGAACGGTACGTAGAACGCGGCGAACAGGCCGGCCGTGACGTCCCTCAGGTAGCCCTCGGGGGGCTCCGTCATCCGCCAGACGAGGACCGCGAGCGCCGTGAGCGCCATGGCGACCCACGCCCCCTCGGCGCCGCGGGCGTAGCCGGCGACCACCATCGCCGCGCCGCCGATGGCGAGCGGCACGAGGGGCGCCTTGATGCCCTTGCGCTCCTCCAGCCGCTTGGTCAGCTCCCACAGGCCCACCACGACGGCGATGACGACCACACCGACGAAGACGGCCTTCACCACGAACAGCGACGCGATGATCACCACGCCGAGGCCGACGCCGACTCCTATCGCGGACCCCAGGTCGCGCCCCGCGCTCTTCTTCTGCGGCGGCTGGGAGTGCGCCGGCTGCGGGGCGTCGGGCATGGGCTCCGGATTCTGCGGCACCACCGCATACGGCTGCGCCGGCGGGGTCTGGTCGCGGTACGGCTCGTCGCGAGCGGGCTGGGCGTGGAACGGCTCGTCCCGGAACAAGGGACCGCTCAGCCGAGCGGTCCCCTGGTCGTCGTCCTGGTCACCGCCGTGTTCGGGTACGTCGGGCACGATGGGCATGGGGCGAGTCTGCTGCGCGTAGTGCGCATCGTACGCGGGACCCGCCGGGTCGGCGCCCTGGGCGGGTCCCCGGTCGGACGGCCCCCAGTACCCGGCTTGTGGCGGCGCCCCCCAGGAAGAGTCGTTCATCAGACCTCGAGCAGCTCCGCTTCCTTGTGCTTCAGGAGCTCGTCCACCTGTGCGACGTACTTGGCGGTGGTGTCGTCGAGCTCCTTCTCCGCACGGCGGCCCTCGTCCTCGCCGACGTCGCCGTCCTTGACCATCTTGTCGATGCCGTCCTTGGCCTTGCGGCGCACGGAGCGGATCGAGACCTTGGCGTCCTCGCCCTTGGCCTTGGCGACCTTGATGTACTCGCGGCGACGCTCCTCGGTGAGCTCGGGGAACGTCACCCGGATGATGTTGCCGTCGTTGCTCGGGTTGACGCCCAGGTCGGAGTCGCGGATCGCCTGCTCGATGTTGCGCAGGGCGCTCTTGTCGAAGGGCGTCACCACGGCCATGCGCGGCTCGGGCACGGAGAACGAGGCCAGCTGGTTGATCGGCGTCAGCGCGCCGTAGTAGTCGGCCACGATCTTGTTGAACATCGCCGGGTGCGCACGGCCGGTGCGGATCGCGGCGAAGTCCTCCTTGGCGACCACGACGGCCTTCTCCATCTTCTCCTCGGCCTCGAGGAGGGTCTCTTCGATCACCACTTGCTCCTGCGTGTCTTGAGTAGGCCCGGCTGCGGTTCCCTGGGGACGGCGGCCGGCTGCGTCGCGTTCTTCCTGCACGGTTCCCGACCGGTGGGACATTGTCCATCCCCCGGCCCGGTCCCGTCCCGTCCGTCCCCCGGACAGGGGGCGTCCGCGGACGGGAGGTGTTCTCCGGTCAGTCCCGGCTGCCCTGGTCCCCCACGAGCGTGCCGATCTTCTCACCCTTGACGGCGCGGGCGATATTGCCCTCCTTCAGCAGCTCGAACACCACGATCGGAAGGCTGTTGTCGCGGCAGAGGGTGACGGCCGTGGCGTCGGCGACCTTCAGCTCGCGGGTGATGACCTCGCCGTAGCCGAGCGCGTCGAACTTCACCGCGTCCGGGTTGGTCTTGGGGTCGGAGTCGTAGACACCGTCCACGCCGTTCTTGCCCATGAGCAGGGCCTCGGCGTCGATCTCGAGGGCACGCTGCGCGGCGGTGGTGTCGGTGGAGAAGTACGGCATGCCCATCCCGGCGCCGAAGATGACCACGCGCCCCTTCTCCAGGTGGCGCACGGCGCGCAGCGGGATGTACGGCTCGGCGACCTGGCCCATGGTAATGGCGGTCTGCACGCGGCAGTCGACGCCCTCCTTCTCCAGGAAGTCCTGGAGGGCCAGGCAGTTCATCACGGTGCCGAGCATGCCCATGTAGTCGGAGCGGGCCCGGTCCATGCCGCGCATCTGCAGCTCGGCGCCGCGGAAGAAGTTGCCGCCGCCGATGACGATCGCGATCTCGGCGCCGTCCCGGACGACGGCCGCGATCTCACGGGCGATGGCGTGCACCACGTCGGGGTCGACGCCCAGGCCCCCACCGCCGGAGAAGGCCTCTCCGGACAGCTTCAGCATGAAGCGGCCGCGTACTTTGCCGTCGTCGCTCTTCTCGGCCTTGGTGGTCATGGAGATCTCGCCTCTTTTACGTGGGTCACACACACGAAGAAGGCCACTGCCGGTGGGGGCGTGTTTCGCATCCCATACGCGGCAATGGCCTCCTCGTCAGATCTGCTGTCGTCCGCCGCCACGCGCGTGTACGCAACGGCATACGCGAACGGCGCCGACGACTGCTGTCGACCCTACCGGGGTCGCACGTCCGTCGCGGTACGGACTCAGATGCCGACCTTGATGCGCGAGAAGCGCTTCAGGCTGACACCGGCCTCTTCCAGCACCTTCTGGACGGACTTCTTGTTGTCCAGGGCGTAGGGCTGGCCGAGCAGGGTGGCGTCCTTGAAGAAGCCGTTGAGGCGACCCTCGACGATCTTCGGCAGGGCGGCCTCGGGCTTGCCCTCGGCGCGGGTGGTCTCCTCGGCGACGCGGCGCTCGGACTCGACGACGTCGGCCGGCACGTCCTCCTTGGAGAGGTACTTCGGCGCGAAGGCGGCGATGTGCTGGGCGACGCCCTTGGCGATCTCGGCGTTCGGCTTGTCCAGCTCGACGAGGACACCGATCTGCGGGGGCAGGTCGGGCATCGTGCGGTGCATGTACGCGGTCACGAAGCCGCCGGAGAACTGCGCGAAGCGGTCCAGGACGATCTTCTCGCCGAGGTTGGCGTTGGCCTCGTCGACGTACGCCTGGACGGTCTTGCCGGGCTCGATCTCGGAGGCGAGCAGCGCCTCCAGGTCGGCCGGGGCGGCCTTGGCGACGTGCTCGGCGATGGCCGTGGCGACGCCCTGGAACTTCTCGCCCTTGGCGACGAAGTCCGTCTCGCACTTCAGCTCGACGAGCACACCCGAGGTGTTGTCGTCGGCGATGATCGAGACGACGGCACCATTCTCGGCAGAGCGGCCCTCGCGCTTGGCGACGCCCTTCTGGCCCTTGATACGGAGCGCCTCGACGGCCTTCTCGACGTTGCCCTCGGCCTCGTCCAGCGCCTTCTTGCAGTCCATCATGCCGGCGCCGGTGAGCTCGCGGAGCTTCTTGACGTCGGCGGCGGTGTAGTTCGCCATGATTCCGGAATCTCTCTCGAAGTCTGAAGATCTACGGGCCGGACGGCGGGGGCTTCGTGGGCCCCCGCCGTCCGGCACCCGAAGGTGGTGAGGGGTCAGGCCTGCTCGGCGTCCGCGGCCGGAGCCTCGGTGGCCGGGGCCTCGGCGGCGGGCTCCTCGGCGGCAGGGGCCTCGGCAGCCGGAGCCTCGGCGGGCTTCTCGGCGGTCTCGGCGTCGTCCTTCTTCTCGGCCTTCTCGCCCTCGAGCAGGTCGCGCTCCCACTCGGCGAGCGGCTCGCCGGCGGCCTTCTCGCCCTTGGCGCCACCGGCGGCACCGGAGCGGGCGATGAGGCCCTCGGCGACGGCGTCGGCGATCACGCGGGTGAGCAGGGTGACGGAGCGGATCGCGTCGTCGTTGCCCGGGATCTTGTAGTCGACCTCGTCGGGGTCGCAGTTGGTGTCGAGGATGGCGACGACCGGGATGTTGAGCTTCCGGGCCTCGCCGACCGCGATGTGCTCCTTCTTGGTGTCCACGATCCAGACGGCGCTGGGCACCTTGGACATCTCGCGGATACCGCCGAGGGTCTTCTCCAGCTTGGCCTTCTCGCGGGAGAGGACCAGCAGCTCCTTCTTGGTGAGGCCGGAGGCGGCCACGTCCTCGAAGTCGATCTGCTCGAGCTCCTTCAGGCGCTGCAGGCGCTTGTAGACGGTCGAGAAGTTGGTGAGCATGCCGCCCAGCCAGCGCTGGTTGACGTAGGGCATGCCGACGCGGGTGGCCTGCTCGGCGATGGCCTCCTGCGCCTGCTTCTTCGTGCCGACGAACATGACCGTGCCGCCGTGGGCGACGGTCTCCTTGACGAACTCGTAGGCGCGGTCGATGTACGACAGCGACTGGAGCAGGTCGATGATGTAGATGCCGTTGCGCTCCGTGAAGATGAAGCGCTTCATCTTCGGGTTCCAACGGCGGGTCTGGTGACCGAAGTGGACGCCGCTTTCCAGCAGCTCCCGCATCGTGACGACGGCCATGGCCGTATCTCCTTGATTTTCTCGGTTGTGCCGCGCGAGCCGGACGGCTCCCGCGCCTGACGCCCGGATGCGCCTGCCGCAAGGGACCGAGGGGCGCTGACACGGACCTGTACGGGCCTCGTGCCGGGGCGTGCGAAGTCGACCCGGTGACCCGGATCGCCACCAGAAGTGTACGGGACCCGCGGGGTACCGGGTGACGCGGCTGTCCACAACCGGAGCGCGGTCCACAGGGCGGGGCGGCGACGGGCGCCGGCGCGGCACGGTGCTCGTATGCGAACGACGCGATGGACGAGTGCGCGCAGGTGGCCGGTGGTGCTGCTGGCCGGTCTGACGCTGCTGACCGGGGGGCCGCCGCACCCGGCGCCGGCAGTGGCCGTGATGGAGGCCGCGGAGGCGGGGCGGAGGGAGCCGGCCGGGCCGGCGGCCTCGGGGCCAAAGGCGGCGCGAACGGCTCCCGCCGGTGCACGGAGGCTGCTTCCGGGGGCGATGCCGGACCCGGCGGTGCCGGACCTGGCCCGCTTCTGGCCGGTCGGCGACCGGCCCACGGTCGTCCGGGGCTGGGAACCCCCGGCCACCCCGTACGGACCGGGCCACCGCGGCGTGGACCTCGCCGCGGCGGGCGGGACTCCGGTACGGGCGGTGGCCGCGGGGCGGGTGTCGTTCGCGGGGCCGGTGGGGGGCCGGGGTGTGGTCTCGCTGGAGCTGGCGGGGACGGGTGAGCCACCCCTGCGCACGACGTACGCACCCGTCGGGGCGGCGGTGGAGAAGGGCGACCGGGTCGCGGCCGGCGACGTGCTCGGCACGGTGCAGCCGGCGGGCTCGCACTGCACGGCCTGTCTGCACTGGGGCCTGCTGCGGGGCGAGGTCTATCTGGACCCGCTGACCCTGCTGCCGCCGTGGCTGCTGGACACGGGCCCGTCCAGGCTGCTGCCGGTCCTCGGGGTGCCGCTGCCCGGCCGCACCGAGGTCAGCCCCGCACGCCCCGCAGCGCCATGGAGACCGCCGCCCGCGTGATCGCCTCGGGTTCCTCCGCCGCGCCCAGCTCGATCCGGCGCACGGCCGCGTCCACGACGCCCTGGAGGAGCATCGCCGCCAGCCGCGGCTGCTCGTGCCCCATCTCTCCCAGCGCCTCGACGATCATCGCGACCAGCCCACCGTGCGCCGCCCGGATCTTCTCCCGCGCGCCGGCGTCCAGCTCGCTCGCGGAGATGGCCACGACGGCCCGGTGCCGCCGGTCCCCGACCAGGTCGAGCTGACTGCGCACATACGCCTCGACCTTGGCCTCGGGAGCCGTCTCGCGCTCCATCGCCGCCTCGACCTCCGCCGCCCAGACGGGGAAGTCGACGGCGCACAGCTCCTCGACCACGGCCGCCCGCGACCGGAAGTACTCGTAGACGGACGACCGGGCGAGACCCGTCCGCTCGGCGAGGGCGGGGAAGGTCAGCGCCTCCGTCCCGCCGTCGGACAGCAGGGATCGTGCCGCGTCCAGCAGGGCGGCACGCTGCATCGACCGGTGCTCGGCCACAGAGGCCGCTCGAATCCTTGGCACGTCACCACTTTACGGACGCGGCACCCGGTACGGGAGTCACTCACCCGGCCGCACGACCGCCCGGCCGGGTCACCGGCGGCGCCGATCCGCCTCCGGGCGCCCGATCAGCGGCCGAAACCGGCCAGCTTGGCGCGCAGTTGCAGCACCGACTTGGTGTGGATCTGGCTGACCCTGCTCTCGGTCACACCCAACACGTTGCCGATCTCGGCGAGCGTGAGGCCCTCGTAGTAGTACAGCGTGACGACGGTCTTCTCGCGTTCCGGCAGCGTGTTGATCGCCCGGGCCAGCAGCCGGCGCAGCTCCCGGCCCTCGGCGACCTCCACCGGGTTGTCGGCGGCGGTGTCCTCCAGCGTGTCCATCAGACTCAGCCGGTCGCCGCCCTCGCTGCCCGCGTGCAGCAGCTCCTCCAGGGCCACCACGTTCGCCAGTGACAGCTGGCTGAAAACCGCGTGGAGGTCCTCCACCGCGATCCCCATCTCCGCGGCCACCTCGCTCTCCGACGGGGTGCGGCGCAGCCGTGCCTCCAGCGTCGCGTAGGCGCGCTCCACGTTGCGCGCCTTCTGGCGCACCGACCGCGGGATCCAGTCGAGGGCGCGCAGTTCGTCGATCATGGCGCCGCGGATCCGGGTGATCGCGTACGTCTCGAACTTGATCTCGCGGTCGACGTCGAACTTCTCGATGGCGTCGATCAGGCCGAACACCCCGGAGGAGACGAAGTCGGCCTGCTCGACATTGGACGGCAGTCCCACGCTGACCCGGCCCGCCACGTACTTCACGAGGGGCGAGTAGTGCAGGATCAGCTGTTCCCGCAGCCGCTCGTCGCCGGTCGCCTTGTACGACCGCCACAGCTCGTCGAGTGTCGAGGGGGCGGACGGTCGCACGCTGCCACCGTCACGGGCGGCTGGGGGGATCGCCGCCCGGTCGGACCCGGAGGTGTGCTGGGGCATTCGTCGCCTAGTGCCGTTTCTGCCGTGTCGTGGTCTGTCTGAGGCCGCCGGTCTGCTCTCTGGTCGTCGCCCCGTGGTCGGCCGTCCGCGTGGGCTCCGTGAGCGTAGCGTGACTGAGCCGTCGCGGTGTGCGAAGGAGAGGGCGGTGACCCTACGCAGATACGTTCCGCTGAACGCTCCGCAGGGGAAATGATGATCGCTCTGAGTGATCACTCGAATACCTCAACTGCCCGAATCCCCATGGGCGTCGGGGATCCCCCGGACGGCCGAACACGGTGCGTCAGCACGGGCTGCGACCACCGCGAACCGAGATCATCGCCTGGCGTGTCAACTTCCAGCCGTCGCCGTGTCGTTCGACGTAACCAAGTGCGCGAAGCTCGTACAGCCTCGCGATGGCGTCGTCCTCGGTGGTCTGCGCTCGGCTCGCCACCCGGGCCGCAGTGGCCGTCCCGCGTCCGGGGAGCCCGGCCAGCACGTGGCGGGTCCTGGGCTCCAGGAGGTCGGTGGGCAGGACGGGCCCGCGCCGCTCCGGAGGCAGCTCGCCCATGTCCCCGACCAGCTCGACCACCTCCGCGGCGTCGCCGACGAGGACCGCGTCGCCGCGCAGCAGTTCGTGCACGCCCGCGGAGAGCGCGCTGGTCGCCGGCCCCGGTACGCCCATCACGTGCCGGCCCAGACGCCGGGCGGCCCGGGCGGTCACCAGCGAACCGCTGCGGTAGGCGGCCTCGACGACCACGGTGCCCCGGGTGAGTGAGATGTTCTGTATGGCTACTGACGAGTAGAACAGTCTCCGCCCTGCCGCATGCCTGGTTGAGCGGGGGTAACGCTCGACGGGTTCTCGCGACAGGTGTCGTGCACGGGTTCCGGCTTCCATCAGGTCACTCCCTTCGTGGTGTTGAGCTTGGCCATGAGCTGGCGGTTGGCTGAGCGGGCCGCGTCGAGGTCCTCGTCGCGGTCAGCGATTTGTCGTTGCAGGTCGGTGACCTGCTGTTCCAGGTAGTTGACCCGCTTTTGCAGGGCCTCGTGGTCGGGAGGTCCGCCGAGGCCGGCTCGTTGCCAGACCTGTTCGCCGAGGGATTCGGCGAGGCGTTGTTCGAGGTGGCGGATGTGGGCGTCCTGGCGACGAACGCGGTCCGTGAGGTTCGCGATGTCCGTGAGGAGCGACTGTTTGCTCGCGCTCGGACCGGTGGCCGTGCTGATCTGCGGCTCGGCGGCGCGCGTGATGACAGCGGCGTGCAGGTCGGGGTGGCGATAGATGAGGCTGCGATGCACTCCGGCGGCCCGCGAGACGGCGGAGACGCTGATGTCATCGCCGCGGGCGACGAGTTGATCGAGCGCGGCCAGAACCTTGGCGCGTCGGCGTTCGCTGTCCTGGCGGCGCCCGTCGGTGAGGCACTTGGTGTTGTTCATGGGCGGTGCTCGTTCCTGGTCTGGTCGACGAACGAGCCGATGACGGGCATGCCGAGGTCGACGACCTGGCGGGTGCGACGCAGGGCGGTGGCGGCTTCCTTGATCTGCTCGCGATCATCGTCGGTGAGCTCGTCCATGGAGTCCTCGACGCGGTGGATGAGCTGGCGGAGTTTGGCGATCTCGGTCTCGGAGGGTGCCGCTTCGGCGCGGGCCCACGAGTCGAGTTCCCCGGTGGCCAGGGCGCGTTCGCGGTCGCGCAGGAGGGTGGCGAGGTAGTCCTTGAGTTCGGGGAGGTAGGACGCGTCGGTGCGGAAGTGGCCGCAGCCCAGGCAGCGGAACCGGAACGGGCAGGCGTGTCCGCCGGCCTTGACGTTGCTGGGTTCCATGCAGATCCCGAAGGGGACGGAAACCTGCCCGATGCGGAGACGGACGTGTTCGTCGTCCAGGGTTCCCTGGATCTTCTGCCAGGTGCGTTGTCCGTTGCGGTCGAATTGGTGGGCCGCCACTCGCTCGACCGCCTGACGCATTCGCTTGCCCGTAATGCGGTAATAGGTCTGGGTTGTGACCATTGATCGATGGCCCATCAGATCGCGCAGGACGTCGGGCGGCACTCCGGCGTCCGCATGCCGTTGGGCATAGCTGTGCCGGTAGGCGTAAGGGAAGACGGACTGCTTGTTGAACTCGATGTCGCCGTCGGCAAGGAGGACGGGCAGGGCGTCCACCCAGCTCCGGTGGGCTGAGCTGAGCGAGGTGTCCGTCAGGCGCCGGGTGCCGTGGGGATTGCGCTTCGGGGCGGGCAGCAGGGCGAGCTCGCCCAGTGGGGTGTCGGGGAAGCGATCCTGGACGGCGCGTTGCTGGTTGCGTACGACTTCAGCGGTGGCATCGGCGATGGGGAGCCGGCGGCCGGAGCGGTTGTTCTTGTAGTCGTGATAGATCAGCATGCTCTTGCCGCTGGCGTCGGTGGCGAGGCAGTCCCAGGGCAGTCGGCAGATCTCATCGGGCCGGCGGCCCGTGTCGATCAGGAGCTCTGTGGCGACGCGGATCGAGGAGCCGGAGCGTTCTTCCAGCTCCGGAAGACTTCGGCAGAGCTGGGCGAGAACGGTTTCGGGAAGGCAGCGGCCCGGTTCGTCGCTGGTGTCCTGGCGAGGGATGTCCTCGGGGAAGAAGGAGAACTCCAGCGGCAGTGCGGCGATGTCGTGGCCGGGCAGTCTCTTCCCGCGGTTGCGCAGGTCGCCCAGGATTCGCTTGACGTTGCGGCAGTCCTTGATCCGGGCGTCCTGGCTGATCTTGCCGACGCTGACCAGGTAGGCGAGACGGTTGAGGAAACTGATGGCGTCGCCGCGGCTGAGCTTTTCGGGAATGTCGCCGTGGTCATCGGCGCGATGCAGACGCAAGCTCTCGGAGAGCCGGGTCATGCTGTGCACGTAGTGCTGCATGACGCCGCCGACCGAGTCGCCGCGACGACGTGGCATGTCCTCTCCGACCCAGTACTTGACCATCTCGCGGAGCCAGGGCTGGGTGATCCCGGTGAAGTCGAGGGTTCGGTTGCCCTGCCCGAACACGGCCAGGTTCCAGAAGTCCTTGCGCCGTTCGGAGTCGGGGTCGGCAGCGGCAAGGTAAGCGGCTCTGGCGATGGTCGACCGCAGTGACTCGATGTTGCGTGTGGGGGTGACCAGGTCCTGGAGGGTTGTGACCTGCTGGGTGCGTGCCTGGGTGGCGAGCAGGCTCAGGCGGGGCATCTCCGTGATGTTCCCGGCCCGGTAGCGTTCCTGAAGCCCGACCAAGATCTCGGCGACGACCCTGGGTGGCAGGCGCCGGAGGTCGACTTGACGGGCATCGTGGCGGGCCGGTGCGGTCCGCAGCCAGTGCTCCAGGTCGAAGTCCGGGTCCTTCCTCCGCAGGACCTGGACCCTCTTGGTGTGCGGATTGCAGAGCCCTAGGCCCTGCGTCGTGTGACTGCGCCAGTCGCAGAGTTCCACCCGGCAGAAGCCAGGGTGGGAATAGCGGGGCAGATCGGGGCGGGCGAGGAACTGTTCGAGGCTCAGGTCGCTGCGCTGAAAGTGCCAGAGATGGGCCGCGCAGATCTTCGCTCGGCCCGTTTTGGCGGGCCGCTCGCAGTGGCCGACCGCGCAGATGGTCTCGTCCCAGACCTTGACGTTGCGCCGGTATGTCGCCTGGAATTCCTCCTTGCCCCGTCCGCTGGTCCTCCATTGATTGGTGCAGGCGTGACACCACTGCCGACGATGGCCGATCACGGTGTTGCAGCCGTCGATGCGGCAGATCGCGTAGCCGACGAGCGGGTCTTCGCGGGGCGGGCGCCAGAGCAGCTTCTCCTCGATCCAGCCGATCCTCGTCAGGAAGTCGAGGTCCAGCTGGGCTCGAAGACGTCCGACGACCTCATCGTCTTCCGACGGGACGTCGTCGGGCGGACTGACCACCTGGATGGCCATGGTCATGAGTGCGGTCCTTCCGGGAAGAGGCGCGGGCTGGGGACTCGTTCGACGGCCTCCCGCAGGCGCTCGTGCGAGGGGTGCAGGTAGGGCTGGGACGACAGCAGCGAGTCGTGGCCCAGCAGCTCGGCCAGTTCGTCGAGCTTCCCGCCGGCGGCCACGATGTTGTCCGCGAAACCGTGGCGCCCCTGGTGCGGGCGGACGCGGCGTTGCAGACCGGCCCGGCGGCTGAGAGAGGTGATCAGTTCGTTGATCGCTCCGAGCCGCATCGGAGCCCCGATGCGGCCCCGGAAGAGGTTCACCAGCAGGAAGTCGCTGTCCGCGGCCGCCGCGATGCGGGCCCGCTCGATGACGTACTGGTCGTGGGCCTGCATGAGCAGTGCATCGACCGGGATCGCGCGGGAATTGCGGGACTTGGCGGAGGCCCGGTTGATGTTGTCGCGGCGGATCACGTGGAGGTGACTGCCCGGAACGGGGCAGCCCAGAGGGCGGGCATCGAGCACAAAGTGCAGGTCAGCCCTGCGCAGGCCGGCGAGTTCACCACGGCGGATGCCGGCGCGGGCCATCAGCAACACGATCAGGCGGTCTCTCGCCGAGCGGCAGGCCCTGACCAGGGCGACGATCTCCTCATCGGTGGCCCGGTCGACCGGCTCGTCCGGCTCGTGAAGGCGGTGGCGGACCTTCGCGTAGCCGTGTGGGACGCCGTACTCGCCCCGCACCTCGGTCGGAAGGTCCTGGCCGTCGCCGACCTCGTAGAGCTGGTCAATGACCCAGGCCGGGGCCGAACCGATACTGACCGTGTACTTCAAGTACTCGCGTACCGCGGCGAGTACGACGTTCACGCGACGCGGACCCCGAACTTGCTTGGCGCCCTGGCTGGGAACCACCGGTGCCCCTGTCGGGTGCTGCGGCGCGTACTTGAGCCAGACCATGAACATGCCCAGATGGCGGGCTCCGGCGGCCCAGGCCCGGCCGCTCTCCCTGCACCAGCGCAGATACAGGGCGACGGCTCCGGCGTACGACTCTGTCGTGGACTCCGCACGCTCGCGGCCGAACCGCAAGTGCCGCAGGAACTCGTCCGGTGTGTCGATGACGCGCAGTTCACTGTCCAGGACGGTCCAGTAGGCGACGCCTGAGGGCAGGACCACGCGGAAGGACCGAAAGGCGGCTGAAGGAAGCGTTTGTAGGCTCACGCGATCACAACGACATGACCGACGTGCACGACACCCCTTCGGATGCTGTCCCACTCGACCGGGTTGCCCCAGGTTCTACGACAGTGCACGACACGCTTCCCAACCCAACAGAAGCGGCGATGACCCGGTTGCGCAGGATGAATCTGCTGGGCGTCGGGTGGTCCCCCGGTGGCAGCTCCCCGACGACCAGGCCCTGCTCGGCGATCCTGGTGATCAGGGCGGTGTGCCCGGGAGGGTAGGGGCGGTCGACCCCGCAGGCGAGGACCGCCGCGGTGGCTCCGCCCGCGCCGAGGGCGCCGCGGTGGGCGGCGCCGTCCACGCCGTAGGCGCCGCCGGACACGACGACCCACCCCCGTTCGGCCAGGCCGGCGGCGAGGGTGGCGGCCATGTGGGCGCCGTACTCGGTGCAGGCGCGGGCGCCGACGACGGCGACCGACCGCAGCGCCCACATGCGCAGACTGGGAGCGCCCCGCACCCACAGGCCGAGCGGCCGGGCGTCACCGAGGTCGTCGAGCTGTCCCGGCCACTCGACGGTCCCCGGCGTCACGAACCGCGCGCCCGCGGACCGCGCGACGGCCAGGTCCCGTCCCGGGTCGGCCGTGCTCGCCCGGGCGCACAGTCCCGCCCACCGCTTCGCGCTGATCCCCGGCAGGGCGCGCCCGCCCTCGCGCAGCCGCCGCGCCACGTCCAGGACGCCGTGCTCCCGCACCCACCGGCCGACCGTCTCGTCACCGGGCTCGGTCACCCGGGCGAGGAAGACCCGGCCGAGCGTCTCACCGTCGGCCGGTCCACCGCCGTGGGCTCCGCTCGCACCCGAGCAGGAGCCCCCGACGCCCGGCTCGTCGGCACCACGTGCATCACCGGCACCACGTGCATCACCAGCACCATCTGCAGCGTGAACCCCACGAGCATCGCGGGCATCACGGGCAGCGGCACCGGCACGGAACCCGTTCGCGCCGTCTCCGGCCGCCTCATCGCCGAGGGCCACGCCGTCGTCGCCGAACAGGGCGCCCTCCCCCGCCGGCACACCGTCCCCGCTCACGTCAGCGCTCCCAGGGCCATCGGGACGCCCCGCGGCACCCCGGTGCGCAGCTGCAGGGCGAGGGCGACGTCCCGCGCGTCGGGGCGGTCCCGACCGACGAGGTCCGCGACGGTCCAGGCAACGCGCAGCACCCGGTCCAGCCCGCGGGCGGTGAGCACGCCGCGCTCCAGACTGCGCTCCGCCTCCTCCATCGCGCCGGGAGCCGCGCGCCAGCGGCTGCGCAGCTCCCGGCCCGGCACCTCGCTGTTCGACCGCCACGGGGTGTCCGCGAGGCGGGCGGCGGCCCGCTCCCTGGCCGCGCGCACCCGGTCGGCCACCGTCGCGGTGGCGTCGCCCCGGGGTCCGTCGCCCGCCAGCTGGCCGCGCGTGACCCGGTCCACCTCGACCCTCAGGTCGACCCGGTCGAGCAGCGGCCCGGAGAGCCTGGCCTGGTAGCGGCGGACGGAGGCCGGCGAACAGTCGCACAGCTCGTCCGTCCGGGAGAACCGCCCGCACGGGCAGGGATTGGCGGCCAGCACCATCAGGAACCGCGCCGGGAAACGCATCACCCCCGCACTGCGCGCGATGACGACGTGCCCCGCCTCCAGCGGCTGGCGCAGGGCGTCCAGGGCGTGGCCGCTGAACTCCGGGGTCTCGTCCAGGAACAGCACGCCTCGGTGTGCCAGCGACACGGCTCCCGGCCGCGCGACGCCGGGGCCGCCCCCGACGAGGGCCTGCATCGTGGCGGAGTGGTGGGGAGCGCAGTAGGGGGCCACGTCGATCAGGGGCTTGCCCGGCGGCAGCAGTCCCGCCACCGAGTGCACGGCGGTGACCTCCAGGGACTCCGTCCGGCAGAGCCGGGGCAGGATGGCGGGCAGCCGCTCGGCGAGCATCGTCTTGCCGGCACCCGGCGGCCCCTCCAGGAACAGGTGGTGCCGTCCCGCGGCGGCCACCTCCACCGCGGTGCGCGCCGACTCCTGGCCGACGACGTCGGCGAGGTCGTGGCCGTGGTCGTGCTGCGCCGCCCCGACGGTGTGCATGCCGGTGGCCGCGCCGGTGCCGGGCATGCGCAGGCCGGCCAGGAGCGGATCCGGGCGGCCGGGCGGGTCCTGCTCCTCCTCCGGCACGGGTTCGTCGGCGAGGACGGCGATCAGCTGGCGCAGGCTGCGCACGCCGAGCACGGACACACCCGGCACCAGGGACGCCTCGGCCGCGGCGCACTCCGGTACGACCACCTGTTCGTAGCCGGCCTCGGCCGCGGCCAGCACGGCCGGCAGGATGCCGCGCACGGGCCGCACCCGGCCGTCCAGCCCCAGCTCACCGATCATGACGATGTCGGCGAGCACCCGCGGGTCGATCCGCTCCGCGGCGCCCAGGACACCGGCGGCGACGGCGAGGTCGAAGCCGCTGCCGCTCTTGGGCACCGAGGCCGGGCTGAGTCCCACCGTCAGCTTCTTCTGGGGCCACTCCGCGCCCGAGTTCACCACGGCCGCCCGTACCCGGTCCCGGCTCTCCGTCAGGCTCTTGTCCGGCAGTCCCACCAGCGTGAAGGCGGCCACGCCCGGTTCCAGGTCGGCCTGGACCTCGACCACCACGCCCTCGACGCCGACGAGGGCCACCGAGCACGTACGCGCGAACCCCATCACGCCACCCCCCGGGCGTGCTCGACCACGGGCGCGCCGCGCTGCGGGAGGAGCACGCCGACCAGGTCGATGCGGACACCGCCGGGCGGGGCTCCCCCGTGGGTCTGGATCCAGCGCTCGGCGAGCCGCCGCAGCCGCTCCGCCTTCTCGGGGGTCACGGCGGCCATCGGGTGCTCGAAGGAGCCGCTCCTGCGTGTCTTGACCTCGCAGACGACCAGGACGTCCCCGTCCCGGGCCACGATGTCGATCTCGCCGGTCCTGCCACAGCGCCAGTTGCGCTCCAGGACGGTCATTCCGGCCCCGGTCAGCCGGCGGGCGGCGAGCGTCTCGCCGTACCTGCCCATCGCACCTCGTGCGTTCATGTCGGCACCACCTCCGGCGCCAACGATGAGGGCGGTTCAGCGAGTTGTTGGATCTTGGTGGACGGCCGCGGGACTGTGGACAACCCCGCCACCCGCACGGGTGAAAAGCGGTGCCTTCCAGGCCGGTCGGCCGGGAAGGCACCGGGCGAGCCGCGGGCGGGGTGCGTCGCTCAGCTGCCGGGAAGCTCCAGGTCGCTCTTGTTCAGCTCCTCGATGTTCACGTCCTTGAACGTCAACACCCTCACCTGCTTGACGAACCGGGCCGGCCGGTACATGTCCCACACCCAGGCGTCAGCCATGGAGACCTCGAAGAACACCTCGCCCTGGACCGAGTGCACCTGCATCTCGTAGTCGTTGGTGAGGTAGAAGCGCCGCTCGGTCTCGATCACGTATTTGAACAGACCGACGACATCGCGGTACTCCCGGTAGAGCTTCAGCTCCATCTCGGTCTCGTACTTCTCGAGGTCCTCGGCGCTCATGGCATGTTCCCCTTCAGCCGTACGGTCTCCCCATTGTGCGCCAGTCCCGTGCGCCCCTAGACGATTTCGGTGTCCAAGGTCACCGGCCCGGCCGGGGGACCTTCGTCGAGCAGCGTGCGCAGCAGCCCGGCGAGTCTGGTCGGGTACACCGTCTCACGCGCCCGGGCCAGTTCCTGACACGTCCACCAGCGCGCTCCGGCGACGCTGCGCCGCTCCAGTTCGGTCAGGCCGGCGGCCTCGGTGGCGGTCTGGCTCGTGCGGGCCAGGTAGTACCACTCGTCCTGGTCCCAGCGGCGGCCCGCGAAGGGGAAGGAGCACCTGCGCCGCCACAGCACCGGGCCCAGCTCGACCTCGGTGATGCCGGTCTCCTCCAGCAGCTCTCGCCGGGCGGCCTCCTCCCGGGTCTCGTCGCCCTCCACGCCTCCGCCGGGGGTGAACCACCAGTCGTCGGCCGGATCGTCCGGTTCGTGCCCGTGCAGCAGCAGGATGCGGTCCTCGGGGTCGAGCAGCACGACCCGGGCGACCCGGCGCACTCCGCCCTCGTAGGTGTCCTCTCCCGCCGGGGTCACCTCAGCGGCCACCGGCCGGCCCCGCTCCCCGCCGCGCGCGGGAGGCCCCGGCCCGCTTGGCGAGGGGGCCGTAGGCGGCGCCGCCCAGAATCAGCACGGCACCGGCGACCACCAGCGCGACGACCGTCCGCAGCGGACCCGGCGACGAGAGGTCGCCCAGGGTCCGGAAGCCGGTCGGCCGCTCCAGCATGCCGTTCATCGGCCAGGCCACGGCGTCGACGCGGGCGTTCACCGCACCGCGCGACACGGTGCCGCCGGCCGCGTCGGTGAGGTGGGCGGTGGAGTCCACGGAGTTGTCGCGCTCGTCACCCAGCAGGAACAGGCGTCCCTCGGGGACGGTCACGGTCTGGAAGTCGCTGATCTCGGCCGGGGTGCCGGCGGGCAGGTACGGCTCGTCGATCACCTTGCCGTTGACCTTCAGCTTGCCCTGCTGGCAGCAGGAGACGGTGTCCCCGCCGACGGCGACGACCCGCTTGACCATCGGGGCGTTGGCCCAGGTGGCGTCCTTGAACACCACGACGTCGCCCCGGCGGACGTCGGCGCCGTCGATGCGCTGCGCCAGGACCCGGTCACCGGCGTCGATCGTCGGCGTCATCGAGCTGGTCGGCACGGTGTAGGGCCGGTAGATCACCGCTCCCCAGCCGAAACCGCCGAGGAACAGCACCAGGCCCAGCGCCACGGCGATGCCGGACAGCCGCTGCCCGGTCCGGCCGCCCCCCGCGCCCTTGTTCGCTCCACCGCCGCGCGGGACCGTACGTGTCGTGCTCTCGCCACCCATGGAGCCGCACCTTACCCGGCGGTACGCCGACGGGGCAGCCCCTCCCGGAGGCCGGAGAACGGCCGGGAGGGGCTGCCCCGTCGAGAAGCGGCCGAGGAAACGGCCGCGGAGCCACGACCGGGATGCTCAGGATGTCAGGATGCTCAGCGGTTCTCGGTCCGCGTGGAGGGGCCGGAAGCGGCAGACGCGGCGGACGCGGTGCGACGACGGCGCCACCACACGACAGGGACCACGCCGGCGACGGCCATGCCCTGGGGGGCGACCGACAGTGCGGCGGCGGCCGAGGACGCCTTCAGGCCGTCCTGGTCGAAGGTGTCGGGGATCGACAGGGTGCTCCAGCGGTTCATCGGCCAGGCGACCACGATGGCGCGGCCGACGACCTCGTCCACGGGGACCATGCCGCCGTTCTTGTCCGCCTGGTTGTAGCGCGAGTCCCGGGAGTTCTGCCGGTGGTCGCCCATGACCCAGATTTTGCCCTCGGGCACCGTGATCTTGAATCGTCCGCCCTGGTCGTCGTCCGAGCACGGCGTGTTGCCCGGGTAGACGTACGGCTCGTTCAGCGCCTTGCCGTTGACCTTGAGCGGGCCGGTCTTGTTGCACTCGACCGTGTCGCCGGCGACACCGATGACGCGCTTGATCAGGTCCTTCTCGTCCGCGGACGGCATCAGGCCGATCCAGCTGAGGACCGTCTGCAAGGCGTTCGGATCGGGCGTCGGCTCGCCCGCCAGCCAGTCGTCCGGGTCGTGGAAGACGACGACCTCGCCGCGCTCGGGCTCCGAGCCGAACCAGGGGGTCAGCTTGTCGACCAGGACCCGGTCACCGATCTGAAGGGTGTTCTCCATCGAGGACGACGGGATGGAGAACGCCTGCACCAGGAACGTCTTGATCAGCAGGGCGAGCACCAGCGCGATGCCGATCAGGATCGGCAGTTCCTTCCAGAAGGAACGCTGCTTCTTCTCCGCGGGAGGTGCCGCGGGCGGTGTCCCGCCGACTCCCTCGTCCTCGGTCCCGCCGTTGTGCGCGTTCCCGCCGCTCTGTCCGTTCGTCACCCTGCCGTCCTCGGTTCCGGAGCCGTACCCGGAGTCCGGGGCGTCGGCCCGGGCCGGGCCGGCCGTCTCCACGGGGCGTCCGCGGTTCTCCTCGCCGTCGTGTCCGGACCGTGCGCCAACCGCCACATCCCCCACGCCAACTCCTTACTCTCTGCCGCCGCCCGCCCCGGAAACGGCGCAGGCCCACCACTCCCATAACGAGCGGGAGTTCCGCAGGGGTCGGGAGTTGCATCATCGCGTTCGGATCGTAGGGGGCAACCCTATGCGACACGTCGGGAGCGGCGGTCGCACCGGGAGCCGCGTCGGAGACGGTCGCGTAGGTTTTCGGCTCGTCCAGGGTGGTCCAGTGACCGAACGGCCACGCGATCACCATGGCCCGGCCCACCACCTCGTCCTCGGAGACGGTGCCGAAGTCGGTGTCCTGGTGGAAGCGGGAGTCGGCGGAGTTGGACCGGTGGTCGCCCATCACCCACAGCCGTCCCTCGGGGACGGTGACGTCGAACGGCGTCCGGGACGGGCTGTCCCCCGGGTACAGGTAGTCCTCGTTCAGGGGAACGCCGTTGACGGTGACGCGGCCCTGTGTGTCGCAGCACTTGACGTGGTCCCCGCCCACACCGACGACGCGCTTGATGAGGTCCTTCTCGTCGTCGGACGGCAGCAGTCCGATGAAGGCGAGGCCCTCCTTGACCTGCTTGACGCCGACGGGGTCGTCCTTCTTGGTGGTCTGCTCGCCCGCCAGCCAGCCGCCGGGGTCGCGGAAGACGACGACGTCCCCGCGTTCCGGCTCGGAGCCGAACCAGGGGGTGAGCTTGTCCACCAGGACCCGGTCTCCGATCCGGATGGTCTGCTCCATGGAACCGGACGGGATCACGAAGGCCTGGACGAGGAACGTCTTGAGCACCAGCGCGATGAGGACGGCGACCCCGATGAGGAGCGGGATCTCCTTGACGGCGCCGCGTCTGCGCCGCCGTTTGACCTTGCGCTGGAGCTTGCGGCGCTCGGCGCGCGAGCGGCCGCCGGACGGCGCGGCGGTGCGCCGCGAACCGGTGGGCAGCAGGTTCTCCGCGGGGCTGCCGGCCGCTCCCCTCGGCTTGCCCCGGCTACCCATCGGCGTCCCCGGCGCGCGCCGCCCCGGTCCCGGCATCGGACGCGGCGCCGGCGTCGGCCTCCGCCTCCGCCTCCGGCACGCGCGCGTAGGCGTCGGGCCGGTCGATGCGGGTGGCGTGTCCGACCGGCCAGACGATCCAGTCGGCGCGGCCGATCACGGCGTCCAGCGGGACCATCCCACCGCCCGGGGAGCCCAGGTGGTCGCGGGAGTCGCTGGAGTCGGCGCGGTGGTCGCCGAGGACGAAGAGGGTGCCGTCGGGGACGACGACGTCGAAGGGGACCGTGGACGGGCGGTCGCCGGGGTGGAGGAAGGCCGACTCGTCGACCGACTGGCCGTTCACCCGGACCCTCCCCTCCTCGTCGCAGCAGACGACGTGGTCCCCGCCCACACCGACGACGCGTTTGATGTAGTCGCCGTCACCGAAGAGCCCGGTGCCGTCGAAGACGACGATGTCCCCGCGTCGCGGCCGACCGTCGAAACGGTACGCCAACTTGTTTACGAGAACGCGGTCGCCGATCCTCAATCCCCGCTCCATCGATCCGCTGGGGATCTGGAACGGCTGCAGCACGAAGGTGCTGAGCAGGAGCAGGAAGAGCATCAGGACCAGCAGGGTCACGGTGATCCGGCCGCCCGGCACCCAGTGCGAGATCCGCCCGGGGAACGCGGAACGCGACCGTCCCTCCGGGCCCTCCGCGTCCGAGGGGTGCTCGGAGTCGGAGGGGCGGGAGGAGCGGTCGCGCTCCGTGTGCTGTGCTTCGGTGTCCATCGGGGCCAGATGTTATCCGGCCCCGGCACGGACCTCGGAGGGCGCTCAGCTCTCGCGCTTCTCCTTGATCTTCGCGGCCTTGCCGCGCAGCTCGCGCAGGTAGTACAGCTTGGCACGGCGGACGTCACCGCGGGTGACGAGCTCGATCTTCTCCACGATCGGGGTGTGCACCGGGAAGGTGCGCTCGACGCCGACGGAGAAGGAGACCTTGCGGACCGTGAAGGTCTCGCGCACGCCGGCGCCCTGACGGCGGATGACGACGCCCTTGAACTGCTGCACACGGGAGCGGTTGCCCTCGATGACGCGCACGTGGACGTTGACGGTGTCGCCGGGGCGGAAGGCCGGGACGTCGCTGCGCAGCGACGCGGCGTCGACGGAGTCGAGCAGGTGAGACATTTCGTCTGCTTTCCTCGCTGATGCCACAGGTCATCAGCGGAAACTAGGTGTTTCGGAATCAGGGTCGTGCGGGTCGGGACGGGCGTCGTCTCCCCCTGTGGCAGGGGCGCGCTCCGGACGGACGCACAACAGCCGCCTATTCTTCCATGCCCGGGGTCCTGCGCCAAAATCGGCCGTACGGTTCCCCGTCCGGGTCGGGCTGCCAGCCCAGGATGGAGAGCATCTCGCGGTCCTTCTTGTCGAAGGCGGCGGGCTCGCACCGTTCGATCAGGTCGGGCCGGTTGGCCGTGGTGCGTCGCAGGGCCTCGTCGCGGCGCCAGCGGGCGATCCTGCCGTGGTGGCCGCTGAGCAGCACGTCCGGGATGCCGCGCCCGCGCCACTGCGGCGGCTTGGTGTGGACGGGGCCCTCCAGCAGGTTGGCCATGGCGCCGGGGGCGAAGGAGTCGTCGCGGTGGGACTCGGCGTTGCCGAGCACGCCGGGCAGCAGCCGGGCCACGGCCTCGGTGACGACGAGGACGGCCGCCTCGCCGCCGGCCAGGACGTAGTCGCCGATGGACACCTCGTACACCGGCATCCGGGTCGCGTACTCGTCGACGACGCGGCGGTCGATGCCCTCGTAGCGGGCGGGGGTGAAGATCAGCCAGGGCCGCTCGGAGAGGTGGACGGCGAGTTCCTGGGTGAAGGGCCGGCCGCTGGGCGTGGGCACGACGAGGGCGGGCTCGCCGGAGCCGCGCTCGTAGCCGTCCGCCAGGACGGAGTCCAGGGCGTCGCCCCAGGGCTCGGTCTTCATGACCATGCCCGGGCCGCCGCCGTAGGGGGTGTCGTCGACCGTGTTGTGGCGGTCGTACGTCCAGTCGCGCAGGTCGTGCACGTGGACGCCGAGCTGTCCGCGCGCGCGTGCCTTGCCGACCAGGGAGACGTTCAGCGGTTCCAGGTACTCGGGGAAGATCGTGACGACGTCGAGCCGCATTACGCGCCGGCCCTCTCGTCGCCGTCCTTCTCGTCGCCGTCCCCCGCGTCGCCGTCCGCCTCGTCACCCGCGGCGTCGCTACGGCCGTGAGCGACTTCGTCGCGGGCGGAGGCGATCTCCGCGCGGTCGTCGATCAGGCCGGGCGGCGGGTCGATGACCGCGCGCTGCTCGTCCAGGTCGATGTCGGTGACGATCTCGGAGACGAACGGCACGTAGACCTCGCTGCCGTCGGGACGCTCCACGACGAACAGGTCCTGCGTGGGCAGGTGGGAGATCTCGGTGATCCGGCCGACCTCGGTGCCGTCGGCGGTCACCACGTCGAGGTCGATCAGCTGGTGGTCGTAGTACTCGTCGTCGTCCTCGGGCCGCTCGTCCGGGTCCACGTCGGCGATCAGGAGGGTGTTGCGCAGGGCCTCGGCCCCGGTGCGGTCGTGGACGCCGGCGAAGCGCAGCAGGAGGCGGCCGCTGTGCACCCGGCCGGTCTCGATGGTGAGCGGCCCGACGGAGGCGGGGTCGGTGGTCAGTACGGCACCGGGCCCGAGCCTCAGCTCCGGCTCGTCCGTGCGGACCTCGACGGTCACCTCGCCCTTGATCCCGTGGGCGCGGCCGATGCGCGCGACTACCAGCTGCACTGTGCTTGATCTCCTGTCGGAACTGCGGACGAGCCGCTCGGGGCCGTACGGCTCCGGGGCTCTTACGACTGCGGGCCGGGGACGGCCCAGTGGCCTTCCCCGGCCCGAGCCGGTGCTGCGATTGCCGTCAGCGGACGTGGTCCACGTCGACGAGGTCGACACGGACACCGCGGCCGCCGATGGCGCCCACGACGGTGCGCAGGGCGCGTGCGGTGCGGCCGTTGCGGCCGATCACCTTGCCGAGGTCGTCGGGGTGTACCCGGACCTCGAGCACCCGCCCACGGCGCAGGTCGCGCGAGGCGACCTGCACATCGTCAGGGTTGTCGACGATGCCCTTCACGAGGTGCTCGAGAGCCTCCTCGAGCATGCTCAGGCCTCGGACGCGGAGGACTCGGCGGCGGCCTCGTCCTTCTTGTCGGCCTTCTTCTTCTGGGTGATCGCCTCACCCTTGCCCTCGTCCTCGCCACCGATCGCCTCGAAGGACGGGCGGGCCGCCTTCTCGGCCGGCTGCAGCAGCGGAGCCGGGGCGGGCTCGCCCTTGAACTTCTGCCAGTCGCCGGTCTTCTTCAGGATGGCGAGCACGGGCTCGGTCGGCTGCGCGCCGACACCGAGCCAGTACGCGACACGCTCGGCGTCGACCTCCATCACCGACGGGTTGTACGTCGGGTGGTACTTGCCGATCTCCTCGATGGCCCGGCCGTCACGGCGGGTACGGGAGTCGGCGACGACGATGCGGTAGTGAGGCGAACGGATCTTGCCCAGACGCTTCAGCTTGATCTTGACTGCCACGGGAGTGGGTTCTCCTGGTTTTGACGTGGTTGGGCACGGCGAGAGAGCCGCGTGGGGTTGCGGTACCCGAGTGCCCGATGGACGCGTCAGCCGGAGGAGAGAGGGGTCCTGTGCGACTGTCGAGTACAGCTAGCCATTGTGCCACACGCGGGCGGGCCCGCCGGACCGAGGGCTCGGCGCCCGCCCGGGGGCGGGCCGCTCGGCCCCGGACGACGGGCCCCGGCCGGCTCCGGCTGCCACGAGCAGCCGGACGCTCAGCCCACTCCCGCGCCGACCACCTCCGGAATCCGGAACGGCTTGCCGCAGCCGCCGCACATGATGGGGGCCTGGGCCAGCACCGACGGGACGACCCGCACGTTGCGTCCGCAGTCGCAGACCGCCTTCACGCGCACCCCTCCCCCGGAGGAGCCGTGACGCGCGGCCGGACCGCGGAAGCTGCGGGCCGTGTCGGTCGCGGTGGCGACGGTGTGGGCCTTCAGCGCGCGCTGGAGGCGTTCGATCGTCGGACGGTAGCGGCGCTTCGCCTCGGGGGTGAGCGTGACCAGCGAGAAGCCGCTGCTGGGATGCGGCTCCTCGGGGTGGTCCAGGCCCAGCTCCTCGGCGATCGCCAGGAATCGACGGTTGTGATAGCGCCCCGCGCGGGAGGTGTCGCGTACTCCGCGCGCGGCGGCGATGCCGTGGACTGCCTCGTGAAGCAGTCGCTCGAAGGAGAGTTCGTGCCCGCAGGCGGACGACGACTCTCCGATCAGGGACTCGGGCGCGGCAAGATCGGGCAGCTCGGTGTGGTGCCGCTGAATGTCGGCCCACGCCTGCGCCAGCTCTGCGGCGAGAACAGGTGGTGTCGTGCTCACGTAATGACAACGAGCCGGGGGGCCGCTGTGTTCCTATTCCGGGGCATCCCAAATAATTTGCACGTACCAGTCAGTTGCCGCTGATGCGTCCCGACGAGGGCGGGTGCGCTGATCTGCGGAGAAGCCTCACAGCTCGTACCAAGCTGGTGCGTAGTCCGACGTACGCGCCGGCGCGTAGCCGCCGTCCACGCGCCGGGGCGGGTGGGATCCGCGCGGGCGCAAGAGGCGTTTCGGCCGCCGTCACGCCGGAGGAAGGCGCTCCGAGCCGGAGCGCCGGCGGAGGTGACGTTACCCGGTGCGCCGCGGACGTCCGGCACCGCCCCGCCCCACGGCGCTCCCCGGCCCCCGGCGACGACCGCCGCGCCGGTCGACCTTGGCCGGAACCGTCCCCCCGGCGCCTCGGCCACCCACGGTCATCGACCGGCGACACGATCCGGCCATCCGGCCGGGGCCGCGGAACGGGGCTACTCGGGGTACCACGCGGCCAGGCCCATGTTGCCGGGAAGTGAATTCTCGCCACGGTGACCGGGACCGGGCAAACCGGGCCCCGCTACCACTGGACGCCACGGCGAGCCCGGAGTTTCCTGGCATACGGGGGGAGTGCGAGCGCACTGCACGGGGGCCATGGAATCGGGCACGGCGGCAACACTCGGCGATTGGGGCGCTTTCCTATGACACCTACGCTCGTGCGGCAGCACACATCTCACGCGGGGGCGACGCCTCACGTGGACCTGCGTGCACGCGCGCGTGACTGGTCCGAGATACAGGAACGGATGCTCGTACCGCTCTACGAGGCCGTCCACGAACGACTGAACGTCGGCGAGGGCACCCGCGTGCTGGGCCTGGGCTGCGGTTCCGGTCTCGCGCTGCTGATGGCCGCCTCGCGCGGCGCCGCGGTGACCGGGGTCGACTCCCGCTCGCCGGAACTCCTGGCCCTGGCCCGTCGGCGCCTGCTGCCCGGGACGTCCGGGGAGTCCGGGGAGCCGGGGACGTCCGAAGGGCCGCAGTCCCCCGGGGCGGGCGCCACGCGCGCGCCGGGCGAGGAGCCCCGGATCGTCGAGGGCCCGCCCGAGGACGCGGCGGACCCGACGGCACCGGCGTTCACCCTGGTGACCGCCTTCGAGCCCATCGGGTGCCTGGCGGGCGACTCGGAGGGACTCGGTGACCTGCTCACCCGGGCGACACCGCTCGCCGCGCGGGGAGCGGCCGTGGTGCTGGCCGGCTGGGGCCCGCCCGAGCGGTGTGCCACGACCTCGGTGCTGCGGGTGGCCACCAAGCTCTCCGACCCGCTGCACGGCAGCTGGCGCCCCGCCCTGCGCGACGACCTGGAGGAGGTGGCGCAGCGGGCCGGTCTCCGGCCGGACGGCTCGGGACGGGTGGCGTGCCCGTTCGGTTACGCCGACACGGACAGCGCGGTGCGCGGGCTGCTGTCGACCGGGCTGTTCGACGCGGCGGTCGCGGCGACCGACCGGGTACAGGTCGACAAGGAGCTGACCGAGGCGCTGCACCCGCACCGGCGGCCGGACGGCACCGTGTGGATGCCGAACGTGTTCCGCTACCTGATCGCCCGGGTCCCGTGACGACCGATCGCCCGGGTTCCGTGACGACCGGTTCCGGCCGGGTCGGTGCGAAGCGTGACCGACTCGTGGTGCGCCGGGGCCGATGCAGGTGTGAATGATGTGAAGGAGCCCGTCCGGGGCTCCTGAGGTTCCTCCTGGTGGATCATGGTCCTCTACTCTGATCCACCGTTCGGAGGAACCAACACATCTGCATACAGGAGCCTTTCGTGCCGCACCGCAAGACCGCACTGCGCCTCGCCGCGCCCGTCGCCGTCCTCGCCCTGGCCCTCACCGCCTGCGGCGGCGGGGACGACGACTCCGGCGCCGACGCGAAGGGCGGGACGGCCGCCACGGCCTCGCCCTCGCCCTCCGCGCCCACCTCGGGCGGCGACATGGCGCAGGGCGAGAGCGCGACGGGCAAGGTCGCGGAGGACCCCGGCCAGGTGACCTACGACGTGGTGGCGCAGAAGGTCGAGGTGGGCACGGAGGCGGAGGCCGCGAAGGCGGTGGCGGACGCCGCGGACGCCAAGGGCAAGGTGCTGGCCACCGCGTACGTCGAGTACACCCACAAGAGCGGTCCGGCCCTGACCGAGGGCTCCGACGTGCACGACGCCACCACCGTGTTCGCCGACGGGCAGCGCGGCGGCGTCCTGATCGGCGCCTCCGAGGACGCGCCGGGCTGCGAGGACCCGTACGACGTGGACAGCTGGAAGCAGGGCGAGAGCCACGTCTTCTGCGAGACCTACGTGATCCCCGCGAACGCCACGAGCGTCGAGGTCCACTGGTCGGAGGAGGACGGCGAGCCGTACGTGTGGACGTTCCCGCAGAAGTAGTGCGGGAGGAGCTCACGCCTCGGGGTCGTCCTTCGTCAGCCGGGTGATCCCGGCGATGCGGTACGCCTCCGCCTCGTCCAGCGTCTCGTTCGCCAGCAGCGACCCGGCGAGCGCGTCGAGCTGACCCCGGTGGTCGCGCAGCTTGCGCACGGCCTCCTCGTAGCAGGAGTCGACGACCCTGCGCATCTCCCCGTCGATGGCGTCGAGCGTCTGGGGTGCGGCGGCGAGGCCGTACGCCTGCTGGGCGTCGCCGGGGAGGGCGGAGAGCCGTCCGACCCGCTCGCTCATGCCCCAGCGCGCGACCATGCCGCGCGCGATGTTGGTGACCTGTTCGAGGTCGCTCTCCGAACCGGTCGTGATCACCCCGTACACCACGTGCTCGGCCGCCATGCCGCCGAGCGCGCCGATGATCCGCCCGCGCAGGTACTCCTCCGTGTACGCGTACTTGTCCGCGTCCGGCGTCGAGAGCGTCACCCCGAGTGCCCGGCCGCGCGGCACGATGGTGATCTTGCGTACGGGGTCGGCGCCCGGCTGCAGCATGCCCAGCAGGGCGTGCCCGCTCTCGTGGTAGGCGGTGCGCCGGCGCTCCTCCTCGGGCATGACCAGCGGGCGCTCGGCCCCCAGCTGGACCTTCTCCAGCGCCTCGGAGAGGTTCGCCTGCGTCACCCGGTCCTGCTTGCGCTTCACCGCGAGCAGCGCCGCCTCGTTGGCGAGGTTGGCCAGTTCCGCGCCGGTCATGCCCGGTGTCGTACGGGCGACCTGGGCGAGGTCGACGTCCGGGGCGAGCGGGATCTCGCGGGTGTGGATCTCCAGGATCGCCTTCCGGCCGCTCCTGTCCGGCGGCGAGACGCTGACCACCCGGTCGAACCGGCCCGGGCGGGTCAGGGCGGCGTCCAGGATGTCCGCGCGGTTGGTGGCGGCGATGACGATCACCCCCTCCGAGCCGGAGAAGCCGTCCATCTCGGTGAGGATCTGGTTGAGGGTCTGCTCGCGCTCGTCGTGGCCGCCCATGCCGGAGCCGCCGCCGCGGGCCCGGCCGATGGTGTCGATCTCGTCGATGAAGATGATCGACGGCGCCACCTTGCGCGCCTCGGCGAACAGCTCCCGCACCCGGGAGGCGCCCACCCCCACGATCATCTCGATGAACTCGGACGCCGAGGCGGAGAAGAACGGCACGCCCGCCTCGCCCGCGACCGCGCGCGCGAGGAGCGTCTTCCCGGTACCGGGCGGACCGGTCAGCAGCACCCCGCGAGGCATCTTGGCGCCCATGCGGCGGTAGGCGTCCGGGTTCTTCAGGAAGTCGACGACGTCACTCAGCTCGCCCTCCACCTCGTCGATCCCGGCGACGTCGGCGAAGGTGGTGCGCGGCTCCCCGGCCTCCAGCTCGACGGGCTTGGGCGGCGCCTTGCGGCCGAGCATCCCGCCCGCCCCGCCGCCCAGGGCGCCCCGCATGCGCCGCGCGATGAAGATCCACAGCACCACGAGGATCAGCATCGGGGCCAGTGCGATCAGCAGGTTGGACAGGAAGCTGCGGTGCTGCACGACGGGCTCGGCGGTGACGGTGACTTCGTTCTTCGTCAGCTCGCTCCAGAGCCGGTCGTCCGCGAAGGTCGGCCGCTCGGTGGTGAACTTGGTGTAGGTGCCGTCGCCCTCGGGATTGTCCCGGGCCTTCTTCAGCTGCCCCTGGATCGCGTCGCCCTTGGCGTAGATCTTGCTGACGTTGCCCTCGTCGACCTGCTTGCTGAACTCCGTGTAGGAGATGGTCGGCTCGTCGCCCTCGTTGAAGAACGAGAGCACGAGGTTGGCGATGAGGTAGACGATCAGCGCGGCCAGGACCAGGTTCCACCAGCCGCCGCGCATCCTCCTGCCGCCGGACGGCGGCTTGGGCGGCTCGTCGGGGGTGCCCTCGGTGCGCCAGGGCGGCTCGGAGGCCTTGCGCGGCGGGGACGGATTGGTCATATCCGGACGCTACGACAGGAAAGCCGCCCGGGCATGTGGGTGTACGACGTCGGGGCGCCCTCCCTTGCGGGAGAGGCGCCCCGGCGACGTGCTGGTGCCGAACCGGCCGAATCGGCGGTCAGCCCATGAACTTCTTGAACTCGTCCGGCAGCTCGAAGTCCTGTCCGCCCTGCTGCGGCAGACCGAGGGCGCCCCCGTTCTGCGCGGCGGCGGCACGGCGGGCGGCCTCCTCCTGCTCCTGCTGCTTGCGCTTCATCGGGTTGCCGGAGCGCTGCTTGCCCTTGGCCTTCTTCTGCTGCTTCTTCTGCCGGCCGGGCCCGCCCCCCATGCCGGGAATCCCGGGCATGCCCGGCATGCCGCCGCCCTGGGCCATGCGGGACATCATCTTGCGGGCCTCGAAGAACCGCTCCACCAGGTTCTTCACCGCGCTGACGTCGACACCGGAGCCCTTGGCGATGCGGGCGCGGCGCGAGCCGTTGATGATCGTGGGCTCCTGGCGCTCGGCCGGGGTCATCGACTTGATGATGGCGGCCGTGCGGTCGACGTCGCGCTCGTCGAGGTTGTTGATCTGGTCCTTCATCTGGCCCATGCCCGGCAGCATGCCGAGCAGCTTGGAGATGGAGCCCATCTTGCGGACCTGCTCCATCTGGGCCAGGAAGTCGTCCAGGGTGAAGTCCTGGCCCTTCTTGGACGCCAGCTTGGAGGCCATCTTCTCGGCCTCTTCCTGGCTGAACGTCTTCTCCGCCTGCTCGATCAGGGTGAGCAGGTCACCCATGTCGAGGATGCGGGAGGCCATCCGGTCAGGGTGGAAGGCGTCGAAGTCCTCGAGCTTCTCGCCGTTCGACGCGAACATGATCGGCTTGCCGGTCACCGAGGCGATCGACAGGGCCGCGCCACCGCGGGCGTCACCGTCGAGCTTGGACAGCACCACGCCGTCGAATCCGACGCCGTCGCGGAAGGCCTCCGCGGTGTTGACCGCGTCCTGACCGATCATCGCGTCGACGACGAAGAGGATCTCGTCGGGGCTGACGGCGTCACGGATGTCCGCGGCCTGCTGCATCAGCTCCTGGTCGATGCCGAGGCGGCCGGCGGTGTCGACGATGACCAGGTCGTGGACCTTGGTCCTGGCGAACTCGATGGAGTCCTTCGCGACCTTGACCGGGTCGCCCACGCCGTTGCCCGGCTCGGGGGCGTAGACCGCGACGCCGGCCCGCTCGGCGACGACGCTCAGCTGGTTGACGGCGTTGGGGCGCTGGAGGTCACAGGCCACGAGGAGCGGCGAGTGGCCCTGCTCCTTGAGCCAGCGGCCCAGCTTGCCCGCGAGGGTGGTCTTACCGGCACCCTGGAGACCGGCCAGCATGATCACGGTGGGCGGCTGCTTGGCGAAGCGCAGGCGCCGGGTCTCGCCGCCGAGGATGCCGACCAGTTCCTCGTTGACGATCTTGAGGACCTGCTGGGCCGGGTTGAGCGCCTTGGAGACCTCGGCGCCCAGGCAGCGTTCCTTGACCTTCTTGATGAACGCGCGCACGACGGGCAGGGCCACGTCCGCCTCGAGGAGCGCGATGCGGATCTCGCGGGCCGTGGCGTCGATGTCCGCCTCGGACAGCCGCCCCTTGCCGCGCAGGCTCTTGAAAGTCGCTGAGAGGCGGTCGGAGAGAGTATCGAACACGGCGGCGTAGGTCCTCGCGTCGGCGTTGGTGTGGGTCGCCCTCCAGGGTATCCGGCCCGGCGAGCAAATCGTCCCTGCCCGTCGCAGAGAGCGGGCGGGGACCCGGAGGGCCCACCGGCGGCGCGGTCACGCCCGCAGCGACTCCTCCAGCTCCCGGGCCACCGACGCCGCCTCCTCGCCCGGCAGCGGCGCACCCCGGTCCCGCGTCACGTAGAAGGCGTCCACCGCGTTCGCACCCAGCGTCGACACGTGCGCGCTGCGCACCCGCACCCCCGCCGCCTCCAGTGCCCGCCCGAGCCGGAACAGCAACCCCGGGGCGTCCTGGGCGCGCACCTCGATCACCGTGGCGAGGCGGGACGCGGCCGGGGCGACGGTGACCCGGGGCGGGGGCGGCTCGACGCCCCGGCGCCGTGGGTGGGCCGCGTCCCGTTCGGCGAGCCGCGCGGCGATGTCCAGCGTGCCGTCCAGGGCCCTGACCAGGTCGGCACGGAGCCGGGCTGCCTGGGGCAGGGAGCCGTACTGGGCCGCGACCCGCCAGTCGAGGAGCAGGACGGAGCCGTCGACGCCGTCCGGCAGCGGGAGCGTGCGCAGTTCGGCGGTGCGGACGGTGAGGCGGTGCACGGCCAGGACCCCGGCGACCGCGGGGAGTACACCCGGCTGGTCGGGCACGGCGATCAGCAGCTCCACGCCGAGCGGCTCCGGGCCGTCCGCCGGTGCCGAACCGGCCGGCGGTTCGGTCTGCGCCCGCAGGGCCAGGACCGGGCCGCCGGTGCGGGAGGCCTCGACCGCGAGCCGCTCCTGTTCCGCGGTGGGCGCGGCGGCCGCGGGCTCGGGCTGCGGCTCCCCGGCCAGCACCCCGGTGACCCGCTTCACCAGGTCGGCGACGAGGGAGGCGCGCCAGGACGACCAGGCGGCCGGTCCGGTCGCCAGCGCGTCGGCCTCGGTCAGGGCGTGCAGCAGCTCCAGCGTGTGCTCCGTGCCGACCGCCTCCGCCACCGCGCGCACGGTGGCCGGGTCGTCCAGGTCGCGCCGGGTGGCGGTCTCCACGAGCAGCAGGTGGTGGCGGACGAGGGTGGCGAGGACGGCGGCGTCCGCGCGGTCGAAGCCGATGCGGGCGGCGACGTCCCGGGCGATGGTCTCCCCCGCCACGGAGTGGTCGCCGGGCCAGCCCTTGCCGATGTCGTGCAGCAGCGCGGCGACCAGGAGCAGGTCGGGGCGGTGCACGCGGCGGGTGAATCCGGCGGCGCGGACGGCGGTCTCGATCAGGTGCCGGTCGACGGTCCACAGGTGCACGGCATTGCGCTGCGGGCGGCAGCGGACCCGCTCCCAGTCCGGCAGCAGCCGCGTGACCAGGCCCTCGGCCTCCAGCGCCTCCCATACCTGCACCGTGGGCCGGCCCGAACCGAGCAGGGTCACCAACTGCTCACGGGCCTCGGCGGGCCAGGGCGCCGGCAGGGGGCGCGCGGTGGCCGCCAGGCGCCGTACGGCGTGCAGCGAGAGCGGGAGTCCGGCCTGTGCGGCGGCGGCCGCGGCACGCAGCGGGAGCACGGGATCGCGTTCGGGGCGTGCGGTGCGGGCGAGGACGACCTCGCCGTCCTGCTCCACGACCCCCTCGGCCAGCGGGGAGCGCTCGGCGACCGGTTTCCCTCCGCCGATCATGGCGCGCAGCCTGGGCCGCACGGACCGCGAGCGCAGCACACGCCCCACCTCCCGCCAGGTGACGTCGCCCGCGTAGGAGACGACACGGGCCGCCTCGTACACCTGCCGCAGCAGCGCGTCGGCGTCCAGCAGGCCCAGCTCGGCCGCCACCTGGTCCTGTTCCTGCAGCGCCAGCCGGTCGGTGGCCCGGCCCGTCGCCAGGTGGAGGGCGTCGCGTACGTCGAGCAGCCGGCGCCGGGCGTCGGCGAGGCCCTCGCGCGGGGCGTCGGCGAGCCAGGAGGCGGCGACGGCACGCAGCGCGGTCGCGTCGCGCAGGCCGCCGCGGGCCTCCTTGAGGTCCGGTTCCAGCAGGAACTGCAGCTCGCCCTGGCGTTCGGCGCGCTCGGCGCACAGGTCGCGGAGCTCGGGCAGCCGCTTGGGTGCCTGGTTGCGCCAGTCGGCGAGGACGGCGGTGCGCAGGGAGGCGGTCAGCCCGAGGTCCCCGGCGAGGTGGCGGGCGTCCAGAAGGCCGAGGTGGACTTTCAGGTCCTCGCCCGCCGTCTTCCGGGCCTGCTGCGGGGTGCGGACGGAGTGGTCGAGGTCGAGGCCGAGGTCCCAGACCGGGTACCAGAGGCGGTCGGCGAGGGCGGCGACCGCCTTGTCGTCGCGGCCGTCGTGCAGCAGGAGCAGGTCCAGGTCGCTGCGCGGGGACAGCTCACCGCGCCCGTATCCGCCGACCGCGACGAGGGAGACCCCCGCGGCTCCCCCGGTGCCCGCGCCGAAGAGACCCGCCAGCCAGTCGTCCGTGAGGTCGGCCAGCGCCCTGCGGCGCGGCGGCCCGGACCGCGCCCCCTCGGTGAGGAGGCGCAGCCGGGCCGCCGCGTAGCCGCCGGGTTCCGAGTCCTCTGCTTCGTGCGTCACGTCCGTACTCGTCACCCGGCGACTCCTGTTCGTTGGTCGTGTCAGAGCGCGTCGGGGCCGCGCTCGCCGGTCCTGACCCGTACGGCCGTGTCGACCGGGACCGCCCAGACCTTGCCGTCGCCGATCTTGCCGGTGCGGGCCGCCTTGACCACGACGTCGATCAGCTGCTCGGCGTCGCCGTCCTCGGCCAGGACCTCGATGCGAATTTTGGGCACCAGGTCGACGGTGTACTCGGCACCCCGGTAGACCTCGGTGTGTCCGCGCTGGCGGCCGTAGCCGCTGGCCTCGGTGACGGTCAGGCCGTGGACCCCGAAGGCCTGGAGGGCCTCCTTGATCTCGTCGAGCCGGTGCGGCTTGACGACGGCGGTGATGAGCTTCATGCGTCCACCTTCTTGCTCGTGGCCGACGCCGCCGCCGAGGCGGCCGGCGTGGCGGTCGTCCGGGCGGCACCGCCACCGGCGCCGCTGAAGTCGTATGCGGTCTCGGCGTGCTCGGCCTGGTCGATGCCGGCCACCTCGACGTCCTCGGATACCCGCATGCCGATCGTCTTGTCCAGCAGGAAGGCGAGGACGGCGGAGACCACCAGGGAGTAGGCGAGGACGCCGAAGACACCCGCGCACTGCTTCCAGAACTGGTCGAGGCCGCCGCCGTAGAAGAGGCCCTCGACGTCGGACTGGCCCTTGCCGCTGGCGAAGAAGCCGATGAGCAGCGAGCCGAGGATGCCGCCGACCAGGTGGACACCGACCACGTCGAGGGAGTCGTCGTAGCCGAACTTGTACTTCAGGCCGACGGCCATGGCGCACACCACGCCGGCGATGAGCCCGACGGCGATCGCTCCGAGCGGGGAGACGGCGCCGCCCGCCGGGGTGATGGCGACCAGGCCGGAGACGGCGCCGGAGGCCGCGCCGAGGGTGGTGAAGGCGCCGTGCCGGATCTTCTCGTAGGCGAGCCAGCCGAGGACGGCGGCGCCGGTGGCGACCTGGGTGTTGACGAACATCAGCGCGCCGACGCCGTCGTCGTTGCCGAGCCAGGAACCGGCGTTGAAGCCGAACCAGCCGAACCAGAGCAGACCGGCGCCGAGCATGACCAGCGGCAGGCTGTGCGGGCGCATCGGGTCCTTCTTGAAGCCGACGCGCTTGCCGATGACCAGGATCACGCCGAGCGCGGCGGCGCCGGCGTTGATGTGCACGGCCGTGCCGCCCGCGAAGTCGATCACGCCCAGTTCGAAGGCCCAGCCGCCGGTGCCCCAGACCCAGTGGGCGACCGGGAAGTACACGACGGTGACCCACAGGGCGATGAACAGGGCCCAGGCCGTGAACTTCACGCGGTCCGCGAGGGCGCCGCTGATCAGGGCCGGGGTGATGACGGCGAACATCAGCTGGAAGACCAGGAAGACGAAGACCGGGATGGTGTAGCCGTCCCACAGCTCGGTCAGGCCGATGTCGCTGAGTCCGACCCAGTCGGAGTTCCAGCCGACGACACTGCCCGAGTCGGTGCCGAACGCCATGGAGAAGCCGTAGAGCACCCACAGGACGGTGACGATGCCGAGGCTGATGAAGCTCATCATCAGCATGTTCAGGGTGCTCTTGACGCGGACCATGCCTCCGTAGAAGAAGGCCAGGGCCGGCGTCATCAGCATCACCAGGGCGGAGCAGATGAGCATGAAGCCCGTGTTGGCGGCAGAGAGCTCCGTCTCTGCGGCGAGCGTGATGGCTGGAGCCATCGGCGTCTCCTCGTCGTTGGTACGGCCCCGTGCGGGCGAAGCCTGGCGGGCGGGCGGTGAGGGGTGGGCCGGTTATGCGCCACGAGATTGACGCAGCGCGGTTTCGGTGGAAGCCCCTCGTTGTTTCGCCGCCGTGACGAAGGCGCGGTGCGTGTTACGCGTGGGTGAACGGCCGGGGGGCGGTCGCCGTCGTGACCGAGCCGTCCCGGCCGGGACGCAAGCCGGCCGCGGCGGCCTCCGAATGACCTGGCATGGGGGAGCCGAGTCGGGCAGTTCGGGAGGGCCGGCCGCGGCCGGGGCTGGTGGGGTTTCAGACCGCTTCGGCGGTCTCCGGCAACTCGACGGCGAGCCGCTCGGTGAGGTCGACGACCTCACCGAGGTCGCCGAAATCGCGTACGGCCGTGTCGACGGTCTTGCGGATGCGGGTGTTGACGCGTTCGGAGCGGACCTTCTTGGCGATGCTCATGGCCTCCATGGCCAGGACCGTGCTCTCCTCGGGTTCGCGGCGCAGCAGGTGCACGGTGGCCATGCCGATCAGGTTGAGCGCGTAGGAGCGCTGGTGTTCCTCGTCCTTGGCGAACAGCTCCACGGCCCGGCGCATGAGGGGGTCGGCCAGCGAGGCGTAGGCGGGACTGCGGCCGGCCACGTAGGCGAGGTCGCGGAAGGAGTGGCTGTTCTCGCCGTACAGCTCGGCCTCGGAGAAGAAGCGGATCCAGTCGGGGTCCGGCTCGTCCCACTCGTCGGCCTCGGTGAAGATGTCCTCCGCCATGCGCACCGCGCGTTTGGTGCGGCCGGGCTGCCCCATGTTGGCGTAGGCGCGGGCCTCCATCGCGTACAGCATCGACTGGGTGCGGGGGCTCGCGCAGTCCCGGCTGCCGTACTGCGCGAGGTGGATCAGCTCCAGGGCGTCGTCGGGCCGGCCGAGGTGGATCATCTGGCGGCTCATGCTGGAGAGGATGTACGAGCCGAGCGGCCGGTCCCCCGCCTCCTTGGCGGCGTGCAGGGCCAGCACGAAGTACTTCTGCGCGGTGGGCTGGAGCCCCACGTCGTACGACATCCAGCCGGCCAGCTCGGCCAGCTCGGCGGCGACCTTGAAGAGCTTGGCGCGGGTGGTCTCGGCCTGGGGTTCCTGGAGCAGGTCGGTGACCTCGTGCAGCTGGCCGACCACGGCCTTGCGGCGCAGACCGCCGCCGCACTGGGCGTCCCAGCGGCGGAACATCACGGCCGTGGACTCCAGCAGCTCCAGCTCCGGCCTGGACAGGCGGCCGCGCGCACGGGAGGCGGGCGCGGTCTCCTGGCCGGCGGACGGGGCGGCCGCGGGCGTGGGGACGAGCCAGCGCTGCATGGGTTCGATGAGGGACGGCCCCGCGGAGAGGGCCAGCGAGCTCCCGAGGAAGCCGCGCCGCGCCAGCATGAGGTCGCTGCGCGAGAACTCGCTGAGCAGGGCCACGGTCTGCGGGCCCGTCCAGGGGAGGTCGACGCCGGTCGCGGAGGGCGTGGGGCGGGTGGAGCGCAGGCCCAGGTCCTCGACGGAGACGACGACGCCGAAGCGCTCGGAGAACAGCTCGGACAGGATCCGCGGGATCGGCTCGCGCGGGTTCTCCCCGTCGAGCCAGCGGCGCACCCGCGAGGTGTCCGTGGAGATGTGGTTGGCGCCCAACTGGCGGGCCCGGCGGTTGACCTGGCGGGCCAGCTCGCCCTTGGACCAGCCGCTGCGGGCGAACCAGGAGGTGAGCAGCTCGTTCGGGCGCTTGTCGGCGTGCGACGCGCTCCCCGCGCTCGTACTGCTTCCGCCGTTGCCGCTCACTGGAACGCCCCCATCCCTGAGACCACCTGTCGCCGAGTGCGCCAAGCCCTATCAGAATGCCGGTGGTTACGGCCCCCCGTCCGGCGGTTGACACCCTTCGAACGGAGAACCGAGTTGCCTCCGGCATACCCACGAGTGCATGTGCCCCACGGCTCCATGCACACAAAGTAGTCCCGCGATCACTCGTTCAGCCATGGCGATCGCGGAATCGCCACCATTCGCCACCCCTTCGAATGAACTCGCGGTGGCGGGGACGCGATTCACTTGACATAGGCCAACCAGGCGCCGGTGCAACGGTGCGGATCGGGGCGCGCGCGGACGGACGCACCACCCGGAACGCCTCCGGACGCCGTCTGAACCGCGTCGGACTGGGGAGCTGGAAGCAGAGAGTCACGTTTCACGTCCGCTGCGTAACCGCCGCTGCGTCGGACCCGTTGGAGGGGGCATGGGCTTCACGATCGGCATCGGCAGCACCCGGGGCATGCGGGACATCCGGTCCGGCGCGCGTCGCCGCGGCCGCACCGGCGAGTGCACCGTGGTGGCGGAGTACACCGGGCTGTGGGGCTGGGACGTGGTCCCGGGCGCCAGGGCGGCGGCCGGCGTCTGCTCCTGCGGCCTGTCCGACTGTCCCGCGCCGGGCGCGCATCCCCTGGACTTCGCACCCGAGGTTCCCGCCGGGGCGAGGCTGGACGAGGCGAGCGAGGCGTGGGCCCGCTTCCCGGGCGCCGCGGTGATGCTGGCGGTCGGGCGGACCTTCGACGTGATCGAGGTGGCCGAGCCGGCCGGCGTGCGGGCGCTCGCCCGCCTGGAGCGCATGGGGCTGCCGCTCGGCCCGGTCGCGGCGACGCCCGAGGGCCGCGCCCAGTTCTTCGTCGCTCCCGGTGCCGCGGCCGAGCTGCCCCGGCTGCTGTACCGCATGGGCTGGGACGATCCGTCCGCCCTCGACCTGTGCGGTCTCGGCCCCGGAGCGTACGTCACGGCACCGCCCTCCGACCGCGGCGGCCGCGGTCCGGTGCGCTGGCTGCGCCCGCCGGCCCTCGATTCGACCACGAGACCCCCGGCGGCACGGCTCCTCCTGGGAACCCTGGCCTACGTCGCCCACCGGTCCCGGGCATGACCCTGCTCCGACGCCGACGACCCCTGTGACCTCCGGCATCACACGCAAAAGCGCCCGTCCCCCGAGTGGGAGACGGGCGCTTCTCGCTCGCGCGGCCTGCGTGGGACGCAGACCGTGTCACTCGCCGATGAGGGCGTCCACGAACGCCGCGGGCTCGAACGGTGCCAGGTCGTCCGCACCCTCGCCGAGTCCGATCAGCTTGACCGGCACGCCCAGCTCGCGCTGCACGGCGACCACGATGCCGCCCTTGGCCGTGCCGTCCAGCTTGGTGAGGACGATGCCGGTGATGTCGACGACCTCGGCGAAGACCCGGGCCTGGATCAGACCGTTCTGGCCGGTGGTGGCGTCGAGGACGAGCAGGACCTCGTCCAGGGGCGCGTGCTTCTCCACGACGCGCTTGACCTTGCCCAGCTCGTCCATGAGGCCGGTCTTGGTGTGCAGGCGGCCGGCGGTGTCGATGAGCACGACGTCCGACCCGATCTCCTTGCCCTCCTTCACCGCGTCGAACGCCACGGAGGCCGGGTCGCCGGCCTCCGGCCCGCGCACCGTGTGGGCGCCGACCCGCTCGCCCCAGGTCTGGAGCTGGTCGGCGGCGGCGGCACGGAAGGTGTCGGCGGCACCGAGGACGACGCTGCGGCCGTCGGCGACCAGGACGCGGGCGAGCTTGCCGGTGGTGGTGGTCTTGCCGGTGCCGTTGACACCGACGACCATCACGATGCCGGGCTTGCCGGTGGCGGGCTCGGTCTTGACCTCGCGGTCCATGTCGGGGCCGACGAGGTTGATCAGCTCCTCGCGCAGCAGCCCGCGCAGCTCGTCGGGGGTGCGGGTGCCGAGCACCTTCACCCGCTCGCGCAGCCGCTCGACCAGCTCCTGGGTGGGCTGGACGCCGACGTCGGCGGTGAGCAGCGTGTCCTCGATCTCCTCCCAGGTGTCCTCGTCGAGGTGCTCCCGCGACAGCAGGGTCAGCAGGCCCTTGCCGAGGGCGTTCTGCGAGCGGGAGAGGCGGGCACGGAGCCGGACCAGTCGGCCGGCGGTGGGCTCGGGAACCTCGATCTGCGGGATCTCGAGCTCTTCGACGACGGGCGGCTCCTCGACGGTGGCGGTGCCGCCGTCCGGGAGGTCGACCTCCTCTATCGTCCGGCGCGTTTCGTCGCGCGGCGTCTCGGCCTCGTCGCCGACGTGCGGCTCGGCCGGAGGGGCGGTGATGTCGGGCGTCGAGGGAGGCGGCGGAGGCAGCTGCTTCTTGCGGCGACTGCCCACGACCAGCCCGCCGAGCGCGCCGATCACGACCACGGCGATGACTACAGCAAGGATGACGATTTCCATAACGGCTCCAGTATGCGGGACCCCCGGCACGGCGCCCCGCTGTCGGTCCCTTGTGGTTTCGTCCGAAGGACAAAGGTCCCTGGAAGGCACGAGTCGGATCAAAGTACGATGGAAGAGGACGCGTCAACGCGCGTAGAGTCCCGACCGCCCCTCTTCCCCACGATCGAGGCACGGACCCCCCACATGAGCAAGACCGCCGAGAACGAAGGCGCCCTGGAGACCCGGGGCATCGAGCAGGTGCCCGACCACGAGCGCACCGCCCGGATCCGCGAGCTGTTCCCCACCTGGGTCGGCGCCAACATCAGCGTGCTGCTGCTCACGATGGGCGCGAGCCTCGTCGTGGCGTACCGGCTCAATTTCTGGCAGGCCCTGGTCGTCGCGGCCGCGGCGCCCGTCGTGTCGTACGGCCTGGTGGGTCTGATCGGCATCGCGGGCAAGCGGGGCGGCGCGCCCGGCATGGCGCTGTCGCGTGCCGTGTTCGGGCAGCGGGGCAACCTGCTGCCGGGCTCGCTGATCTGGGTGGCCCGCTGGGGCTGGGAGACGATCAACGCGGTGACCGGCGCCTATGCCGTGCTCACCGTGCTGGACATCGTCTTCGGCATACGCGCGAACAGCGTGCTGGACATGGTGACGCTGCTCGCCTTCGTCGTGGCGACGTTCGCGATCTCGGGTCTGGGCATCAACGCCGTGCAGAAGTGCAACAAGTACGCGACCTACCTCTTCGGTGCCTTCTCGGTGCTGGTGCTGGGCTACCTGGTCGTCGACACCGACTGGTCCGCGGTCTTCGACCGGCCCGCCGGTACGGTGGCCGCGATGATCACCGGTGTGGGTCTGATCGCGGCCGGCGGCGTCAGCTGGATCCCGTCCGCCCCGGACTTCACCCGGTACCTGCCGCGTACGGCCTCGTCGAAGGGGATCGTGGGGGTCACGGTCGGCGGCGCCGGCATCGTCGTCCTGCCCATGGTCCTGATGGGCATGATCATGGCCGTCTCCACGCCGGACCTGGCCTCGGCCGCCGACCCGGTGTCCTTCCTGGGCGAGATCCTGCCGACCTGGATCGCGGTGCCGTACCTGCTGATCGCCCTGATCGGCATGCTGCTGATCAACTCGATGTCGATGTACTCGGCGGGCTTCACCGCGCAGACCCTGGGCTTCAAGGTCCCGCGGCACTGGGCGGTCTCAGTGAACGCCGTGATCTCGCTGGTCTTCGGCGGTGTGCTGATGCTGGTGGCGACCAGTTTCATGGGGTCCTTCATCGCCTTCCTGTCGCTGCTCGCGGTCGCCTTCTCCGCCTGGGTCGGCGTCTTCGGCGCGGACATGCTGCGCGGCCGGGAGTACGACGGCGAGGCCCTGGCCGACACCGGCCGCACCAGCGCCTACTGGTACCGCGGCGGCTTCTCCCCCGCCGCCGTCGCCGCCTGGGCGGTGGGCCTGGTCGCCGGTCTGATGTTCACCACGTCCGACTGGTTCACCGGCCCCCTCGCCGCGAACAACGTCGTCGGCGAGTACGGGCTCGGCTGGGTGGCCACGGTGGTGGTCTCCGCGGTGCTGTACGCCGTGCTGCCGAAGCCGGCGCTGGTGGTTCCCGCGGCGCCCCGGGAGCGGGCCGAGCAGTCCGAGGCCGTGACCGTCTGACGTACACCGACGGCGCCCCCGCTCCCGAGCGTTCGGGAGCGGGGGCGCCGTTTCGCGTCCCGTCACACCGCCGCCCCGCCCGGTCGAGGACCGGGCGGGGCGGCGGACGGTACGGGGAGAGGGGCAGCGGGGACTTGGCCCTCCTCCCCGGGTTCGGGAGGGCGGGCGGGTCAGCCCATTTCCTCCAGGGCCTTGCCCTTGGTCTCCTTCACGAACTTGAGCACGAAGGGGATGGAGAGGGCGGCGAAGACCGTGTAGATCACGTAGGTGCCGGACAGGTTCCAGTCGGCCAGCGACGGGAAGCTCGCGGTGATGGCCCAGTTGGCGATCCACTGCGCGGAGGCGGCCACGCCCAGGGCGGCGGCGCGGATCCGGTTGGGGAACATCTCGCCGAGGAAGACCCACACGACCACGCCCCAGGACAGGGCGAAGAAGAGGACGAAGACGTGGGCGGCGATCAGGGCGACCCAGCCCTGGGTGGCCGGGAGCTTGCCGTCGACCAGGTGGAAGGAGAAGGCCCAGGCCTCCAGCGCCAGACCGATCACCATGCCGACGGAGCCGACCAGGGCGAGCGGCTTGCGGCCGACGCGGTCCACGAAGATCATCGCGATCACGGTGCCGACGATGTTGATGATCGACGTCGTGAACGAGTAGAAGAACGAGTCCGCCGGGTCGACACCCACCGACTGCCACAGCGTCGAGGAGTAGTAGAACGCGACGTTGATGCCGACGAACTGCTGGAAGACCGAGAGGCCGATACCGATCCAGACGATCGGCTTGAAGAAGAAGCTGCCGCCCAGCAGGTCCTTGAAGGAGGACTTCTCCTCGCGGTGCATGGCGTGCTCGATCTCGTTGACACGGGCGTCGAAGTCGACGTCCTTGCCCTCGACCTCTTCGAGGATCTGCTTGGCCCGCTCGCGCTTGCCCACCGAGATCAAGAAGCGGGGCGACTCGGGGATGGCGAAGGACAGCAGGCCGTAGAGCACGGCCGGGATCACCATGACGCCGAGCATCACCTGCCAGGCCTCCAGGCCCATCAGCTCACCGCGCTGGTCGCCGCCCGCGGCGTTCAGCAGGCCCCAGTTGACCAGCTGGGATACGGCGATGCCGATGACGATCGCGGCCTGCTGGAAGGAGCCGAGCCGGCCGCGGTAGGCGGGCGGGGAGACCTCGGCGATGTAGGCGGGGCCGATCACCGAGGCCATACCGATCGCGAAGCCGCCGATGATCCGCCACATGGCCAGGTCCCACAGCGCGAAGGGCAGCGCGGAACCCACGGCACTGACGGTGAACAGCACCGCCGCGATCTGCATGCAGCGGATACGGCCGATGCGGTCGGCGATACGGCCCGCGGTGGCCGCACCGATCGCGCAGCCGATCAACGCGACGGCGATGACCTGGGCCAGCACCGCGGAACCGACGTCGTAACGGTCCCGGATGGCCTCGACGGCGCCGTTGATCACGGAACTGTCGTAACCGAACAGGAAACCGCCCATCGCGGCCGCCGCCGCGATGAAGATGACGTGCCCGAGATGATCGGGGTGAGCCGTCCCGGCTCCTGGACTGGGCGCCTGCGATGTGCTGGCCACGTGAACTCCTCGGGCTACCGGCAACGCTGCCGGGGCGGTTCGCCCTTCGAGGTACCACTGAAGGGACCTGAAGGTAAAAGCAACGTTGCAGAGACTATGCCTTCAAGTTTCGAAGTCAATAGGACGAGAGGTATGAGATTCGGAGCGAAGAACCGGTCTACTCGTTCAAGACTTGAAGATAGAGAGGTCGGAGACTAGCGCAGCCGCTGACTGATGACCTTCGACACACCGTCGCCCTGCATGGAGACGCCGTAGAGCGCGTCGGCGACCTCCATCGTGCGCTTCTGGTGCGTGATCACGATCAGCTGCGACGCCTCCTGCAGCTCCTGCATGATCCGGATCAGCCGCTGCAGGTTGGTGTCGTCGAGCGCCGCCTCGACCTCGTCCATCACGTAGAACGGACTCGGCCGTGCCTTGAAGATCGACACCAGCATCGCCACCGCGGTCAGCGAGCGCTCCCCGCCGGAGAGCAGCGAGAGCCGCTTGACCTTCTTGCCCGGCGGCCGGGCCTCGACGTCCACACCCGTGGTGAGCATGTTGTCGGGGTCGGTCAGGATCAACCGTCCCTCGCCGCCCGGGAAGAGCCGGCCGAAGACGCCCTCGAACTCCCGGGCAGTGTCCCGGAAGGCCTCGGTGAAGACCTGCTCGACGCGCTCGTCGACCTCCTTGACGACCTGGAGCAGGTCGGCGCGGGTCTTCTTCAGGTCCTCCAGCTGCTCGCTGAGGAACTGGTGCCGCTCCTCCAGCGCCGCGAACTCCTCCAGCGCCAGCGGATTGACCTTGCCGAGCTGCTGGTAGGCGCGTTCGGCGGCCTTCAGGCGCTTCTCCTGCTCGGAGCGGACGAACGGCCGCGGCCGGTTGCGCGGGTGGTCCGGATCCTCGGGGAGCACCTCGCCCTCGGCGGGGGGCGAGGGCGGCACCTCTTGATGGGGGCCGTACTCGGCCGCGAGTCCCGCCGGTTCCACACCGAGTTCCTCCAGCGCCTTGGTCTCCAGCTGCTCGATGCGCAGCCGCTTCTCGGCCCCGAGTACCTCGCCCCGGTGAACTGAATCCGTCAACTTGTCCAGCTCCGCCTTCAGGTCGCGCCCGGCGGTGCGCGCGGCGGCCAGTTCCTGTTCGCGCCGGGTCTTGGCGGCCTCGGCCAGGCCACGCTCCTCGTCGGCACGGGTCAGCGAGACCTCGACGTGGGCGAGCAGCTGCCGGGCGCCGGCGGCGACCGCCTCGGCCACGGCCGCCTCGTGCCGCAGCCTGGCCCGCCGCTGCTCGGCACGCGCGCGTGCCTCGCGTTCGGCGCGCGCGGCCCGGTCCAGGGAGTCGGCCCGCCCGGCGAGCCCCTTGACCCGCTCCTCGTGGGTACGGACCTGGAGACGGGCCTCCATCTCGGTCTGGCGGGCGTTGGCCCCGTCGGCGGCGAGCCGGTCGCGGGCAGCGGTGTCGGGCTCCTCCTCGACCGGCATCTCCTCGGCGACCGCGAGCCGCTCGGCCAGCTCCTCGACCTCCATGAGCGCCTTGTCCAGCGCTTCCTGCGCCCGGGTGGCCGCGGCGGCGGACCGTTCCGCCTCCCCGGCGGCGCCGCGCGCCTGCCCCGCGAGCCGGCCCAGCTGCTGGGCCACGGACGACTTCTCCCGGTCGGCCGCCCTGCGCCGCTCCCCCAGCTCCTCGACCAGCGCGGCGCACTCCCGGCGCCGCGCCACGGCCGCGTCCTGGGCCCCGGCCAGCTCCTCGCACCGCACGCCCAGCTCCGCCAGCCCGGCGGCGGCCTGGTCCACGGACGCCTGGACCTCCAGGAGGCTCGGCGCCCCGGCGGAGCCGCCCTGCGCGAAGTGCGCCCCCAGCAGATCGCCCTCGGTGGTGACGGCGGTCAGGCCGGGGCGGGCGTAGACGAGGTCCTCGGCGTCCTCCAGGGTGGCGACGACGACGATCCCCCGCAGCAACCGCCGTACGGCGGGCATCAGGTCCGCGGGCCCCCGGACCAGGTCGGCGGCGTACGGCGGCCCGTCGTCGCGCGGCTCGTGCGGTACGTCGTCGGGAGCGCCGGCCAGCAGCAGGGCGGCCCGGCCCGCGTCCTGCTTGCGCAGCAGGCGGATGGCGTCGGCGGCGGCCGCAGGGGAGGTCACCGCGAGGGCGTCGGCGGCCGCGCCGAAGGCGGTGGCGAGGGCCACCTCGTGGCCCGGCGTCACGGTGAGGAGAGAGGCGGCGGGGCCGAGCAGGCCGGTGAGCCGGTCCCTGGCGGCGAGCAGCGCGCCGGTGCCGTCCTTGCGGCGCAGGCCCAGCGCGAGGGCGTCGTGCCGTGCCTGTGTGGCGGCGCGTTCGCGTTCGGCCGCGGTGGCGGCTTCGCGGGCGGCGCCGAGGGCGGCCTCCGCCTCGGTCAGCTCGCGCCGGGCGGCGTCGTGCCGCTCGGCGAGTTCCCGGTCGCCGGCGTCGAGCCCGTCGACCTCCGCCTGGAGGCTCTCGTACTCCTCCTGGGCGGCGGCGGCGCGTTCCCGGGACTCGTCACGGGCGGCGGCCAGCCGCTCGATCTCCGCCTGGGCGGAGGCCGCGCGGGAGCGGGCGGCGCCGACCTGACCGCTGAGCCGGGCCAGCCCCTCGCGCCGGTCGGCGATCGCGCGGGCGGCGTCCTTGAGGCGGCGCTCCTCCAGGGCCAGTTCGCGTTCGAGGTCGGCGCGGTGGGCGACCGTGTCCTCCAGGGCGTGTTCGGCCGCCTCCAGGGCCGCTTCGAGCTCGGCCTCCTGCTCACGGACGCGGGCGGCCTCGCGCTCCAGCTCCTCCGGGTCGCGGCCCCGGCGCTCCTCGGGCGGCGCGGAGGTGGCGCTCTTCACCCGGGCGTCGGCCAGCGAGATCGTGCCCCGCACGCGTTCGGCGAGCTGGGACAGCTCGTACCAGGTCTGCTGGGCGCGCTGGAGGCGCGGCGCGAGCCGGCGCACCTCGTCCTCCAGGTCGGCCTCGCGGCGCAGCGCCTTGCCCAGCTCCTGTTCGGCGCTCTCCTTGCGTTCCTTGAGCGCGGCCTCGTCGGCGATCTCGGCCTGGAGCGCCTCCCGCATGCGCACGAGGTCGTCGGCGAGGAGCCGGAGCCGGGCGTCCCGGAGGTCGGCCTGGATGACGGCGGCCCGGCGGGCGACGGCGGCCTGACGGCCGAGCGGCTTGAGCTGGCGCCGCAACTCGTCGGTGAGGTCCTGCACGCGCGCGAGGTTGGCCTGCATCGCGTCCAGTTTCCTGAGCGCCTTCTCCTTGCGCTTGCGGTGCTTGAGGACGCCGGCGGCCTCCTCGATGAAGGCCCGGCGGCCCATCGGGTCGGCGTGCAGGACGGAGTCGAGCTGGCCCTGGCCGACGATGACGTGCATCTCGCGGCCGATGCCGGAGTCGGAGAGGAGTTCCTGGATGTCGAGGAGGCGGCAGGTGTCGCCGTTGATCTGGTACTCGCTGCCGCCGTTGCGGAACATGATCCGCGTGATGGTGACCTCGGCGTACTCGATGGGCAGGGCGCCGTCGGAGTTGTCGATGGTCAGCGACACCTCGGCCCGGCCGAGCGGCGGGCGGCCGGTGGTGCCGGCGAAGATGACGTCCTCCATCTTGCCGCCGCGCAGCGACTTGGCGCCCTGTTCGCCCATGACCCAGCTGAGCGCGTCGACGACGTTGGACTTGCCCGAGCCGTTCGGGCCGACGACACAGGTGATGCCCGGTTCGAACCGGAGCGTGGTCGCCGAGGCGAACGACTTGAATCCGCGGAGGGTCAGGGCCTTCAGGTGCACGCCGTCGGACTCTACCTCTCGGGTGTGTCTCACTCCATGAACCGGTGAACCGCCGCGGTTTCGCGGGTGAACGCGCAGGGCACATCAGACGTTGAAGAGGGTGAAAGGTTGCGCGGGGCAGTGCCGGGGGCCGGAGGCGGGGGCGCGGAGCGAGGCCGGCGGGTGCGACGAGGCCGACGACGAGGCCGACAGGGACGGGGGCCGCGGACAAGAAAGAAGGGACGCCGAAGCGTCCCTTGCAGACTCTGACACCTGAGCGGTTGTACGGGCGGGCCCGAACACTGCCGTGCCGTGATGGAGCGATGCAGTGATCAGGTGAGCGCAGGCTCCGCCTGGTGTGCGTCAACGCTCTCCATGCTCTCCATGATCCTGTCGTGAGAAGCGGCAGCCGCCAGCGCGTCGTTCTCCGCCTGGATTCGTCCGAGCTCGGATTCCAGGTCCTGGACGCGCTGCTGGAGCCGTCGCATCTCGGCGAGGAGTCGCGGGTCGGAGCCGCCGACGTAACCGAGAAGCGCCTTTGCCATGATGGATGGTCCTCCACAATGAGTGACGACCGAAGCGGTGTGGGTCGTGAGGGAATCGCACCCGCGGTGCTTGGCACTCTTGAGTTTTTACTGCCGTTCAACCATGCCAAACAGCTAAGGTGCGCGGGGCTTTCAGCGTCTCACCAAAAAGTTTGACGGTCAACACGATCACGCCCCGTACTGGCGGGCGCCCGGGGGCATGCGGCCGGGAAACGGCGACGCTGCGACTCCTGCGGGCCCCTCGGGGCGTGGCGATCATTCTGCGTGCGGAGCCTGCCACGAGCGGCCGCCCTTGGCAACTACCTGCCCGTTTTCGCCCCGACCACCCCTGCGGGGCGGGCCGGACCCGTCGTCCGCCGGCCCTCCCGCGGCCGGACGTCAGCGGATGGCGAAGCCGTCGTAGCCCCCGCGGGGTGTGTCCCAGATCTCGGTGACTCCGTCCACACGTCCGGGCGTGTCGTCGCCGCGCAGCCAGTCGAGCAGCCCCTCGCAGCGCTCGCGCGGGCCCTCCGCGACGACCTGGACACGGCCGTCGCCCAGATTGAGAGCAAAACCACTCATCCCGCCGAGCTCCAGTGCCCTGGCCCTCGTGAACCAGCGGAAACCCACGCCCTGGACCTGTCCCCGCACCCATGCGACCAGCCGTACATCCTCACTCATGACGGCAACCTAACCAGTCAATGTCTCGCGGGACACTTCACCCCCTTGCGTCATGCGGTACCGTCCCGACCCAATGAATCCCACCTGAAACTCACTCGATGGTGTGAGTTCCGTGTGGATCGTGAGCACAGTCGACCGCAGGGCACGCCCAGCGCGAGGACGAGGAAGGCCAGGACATGGGACGCCACCGACGCTCCGCCGCCGACCGCGCCGCCACGGGCCGCGCCGCGCAGGACCGGCAGCCGGACGGCACGACGGGGCGGGACCGCGGCCGGGCGGCGGGCCCGGACGAGACCCCCACCACGATGGGGATCGCGCCCTACCTGAACCCCGAGGCCTACGCCGAGGCCCGGGCCAGGAGCGACGCCTACCTCTTCGCGGACGGCCCGGACGGCCCGGACGGCGGCGAGGGCCCGGGGTCCGGCCGCACCGTCGCCTTCCCCAGCCACGGCTACACGCCCGACGGGGGTTCGCAGCCCGGCGGCGGGCGTCGCCGACGCCGCAGGAAGGTCGCCACTCCGGTCCGCACCGGCCTGCTCGGTGTGTCCGCCGCGGTCGCCATCGGCACGGTGGCGGTGGCCACGGGTGTGGTGCCCGGTCTGGACAACTACCGGATCGGCGGCAGCACCGGCGGGGGCGACCGGGTGCAGGCCCAGGACGTCCCGACGAACAGCCCCTCCCAGCAGGGCGGCACCTCGGGCAGCGCCGAGGCGGGCCGCGGCGACGACACCGCCACGAGCCGCGGCACCGACCGCTCCGCCTCGCCGTCCCGGTCCTCCGAGGCACCGTCCGAGGAGGAGTCCTCCAAGGACGCCCGCACCCCTTCCGCGTCCTCCGCCGCTCCCTCCACCTCGGCGCCCGCCTCCGAGCCCGCGGCCCCGGCGCAGACGCCGTCGAAGACGAAGAAGCCGAAGACGACGCCGAGCACCGGCTCGAAGCCCACGCCCTCCCGCACGGCCACCGGGAAGCCCGCCGAACCCAGCGCGCCCGCCGCCGTCTCGGAGGCGGCCGTCGCCCAGGCGCAGGTGCTCAAGCTGGTCAACGACGAGCGGGCCAAGGTGGGCTGCACCCCGGTGGCCGCCAACAGCGCCCTGCGCGAACTGGCCGAGGACTTCAGCCAGGACATGGCCACCCAGGGCTTCTTCGACCACACCGACCCGAGCGGCGCCACTCCCTGGGACCGGGCGGCGGCAGCGGGCATAAGCGGCCTCGGGGGCGAGAACATAGCCCGCGGCCAGGCGGACGCCCAGGCCGTCATGGACGCCTGGATGGCCAGCCCCGGCCACCGCGCCAACATCCTGAACTGCGACTTCCAGACCCTGGGCGTCGGAGTCCACTTCGGCACCGGCGGCCCTTGGTGGACACAGGACTTCGGCTACTGACCGCCCCCGGGGGGCGGCGCTTCCCCGCGCTGTCCGCCGCTCCGCGCAACCTGCGGCGCAGCGCTGTGCTCACGTACGCTGGTGACATGTCGACCACGCAGGAGTCCACTCAGGAGCAGGACCTGCCGTTCGACGTGTTCTCCCGGGCCTGTCCCTCGCGCGGCACCCTGGAACACGTCACGGGGCGCTGGGGCGCGCTGACGCTCGGCGCGCTGTACGAGGCGTCCTTCCGGTTCAACGAGTTGCGGCGCCGGGTGGACGGCGTCAGCGAGAAGATGCTGGCCCAGACCCTGCACGCGCTGGAGCGCGACGGGCTGGTGCACCGCGAGGCCCAGCCCACCAATCCGCCCCGCGTGGACTACGACCTCACGCCGCTGGGGCGTGAGGTGGCCGAGCGGCTGACGGCGCTCATCCAGTGCCTGGAGGGGCGGATGGACGAGGTGCTGGCGTCGCGCGAGCGGTACGACGCGCAGCGCACGCCTACGGCGTGATCCTCGGCGGCCGCTGGCACTTCGGGCAGAAGTAGCTGGAGCGGTTCATCCACGGCCGGCGGCGGATCGGTGTGGCGCAGCGGCGGCAGGGCATGCCTTCACGGCCGTACGCGTCGAGCGTGCGGTCGAAGTAGCCGGACTCGCCGTTGACGTTGACGTAGAGGCTGTCGAAGCTGGTGCCGCCGACGGCGAGGGCCGCGTTCATCACGTCCCGGGCGTGGCCGAGGAGTTCGGTGGTGCGGGGGCGGGTGAGGGTCGCCGTGGGGCGCTCGTAGTGCAGGCGGGCGCGCCACAGCGCCTCGTCGGCGTAGATGTTGCCGACGCCGCTGATCAGGGACTGGTCGAGCAGGGCCCGCTTGATCGTGGTGCGCTTGCGGCGCAGGGCGAGGTGGAAGGCCTCGTCGTCGAAGAGGGGGTCCAGCGGGTCGCGGGCGATGTGCGCGATGACGTCGGGCAGTCCGTCGGGGCTCGTTTCGTGCAGGGACAGGCCGCCGAAGGTGCGCTGGTCGACGAAGCGGAGCTCGGTGCCGAGGGCGTCGGCGAAGCGGACGCGGATGCGCAGGTGCTTCTCGGCCGGCGCCTCGTGCGGCTGGACCAGGAGCTGGCCGCTCATGCCGAGGTGGGCGAGGACCGCCTGGTCGGTGTCCTCCAGGGGCAGCCACAGGTACTTGCCGCGCCGGCTGGGGGTGCCGATCCGGTGGCCCTCCAGGCGGTGCGCGAAGTCGTCGGGTCCCGCGACGTGCCGGCGTACCGCGCGCGGGTGCAGCACCTCGGCGTCGGCGACGGTCCGGTGGGCGACCCAGCGCGCGAGGCCGCGCCGTACGACCTCTACCTCGGGCAACTCGGGCATGGCTTCCCCTCGGGTGCGCCCTGGACCGGTCCGGTGAGCCGGGCGGGTGGACGGGCCTGGTGGACGGACGACGAGTCCGAACGCCCGCCCCGGGTGCGGGACGGGCGTTCGGATCGTGCGGTGGGTGGGGTCAGGCGGAGGCGGACGTCTCGTCGGGGTCCACGTCGACGGCGTTCGCCGCCGCCTTGGCGCGCTCGTCCGCCGCGGCCCGGATGGACCGCCACGCGGATTCCGCGGCCTGCTGCTCCGCTTCCTTCTTGCTGCGGCCGGTGCCGGTGCCGTACGAGACGCCTCCGACGCGGGCGGCAGCAGTGAAGGTCTTCTCGTGGTCCGGGCCGGTCTCCGTGACCAGGTACTCGGGGACGCCGAGCCCTTCGGTCGCGGTCAGCTCCTGGAGGCTGGTCTTCCAGTCCAGGCCGGCGCCGAGGTTCGAGGACTTCTCGATCAGCGGGTCGAACAGGCGGTGCACCAGTTCGGAGGCCGCGTCGAGGCCCTGGTCGAGATAGACCGCGCCGATCACCGCTTCGAGGGTGTCGGCGAGGATGGACGCCTTGTCCCGGCCGCCCGTGCCCTCTTCACCGCGGCCGAGCCGGATGAAGGAACCGAGGTCGAGCCCACGGCCCACCTCCGCCAGCGCACGCGAGTTGACCACCGCGGCCCGCAACTTGGCCAGCTGGCCTTCGGGCAGGTCGGGGTGGGTGCGGTACAGCGTGTCCGTGACGACGAGGCCGAGGACGGAGTCACCGAGGAACTCCAGCCGCTCGTTCGTCGGCAGACCGCCGTTCTCGTACGCGTAGGAACGGTGGGTCAGCGCACGCACCAGAAGGGCGGACTCGAGCTGATAGCCGAGCCGCCCTTCCAGAAGCGTGTGGGACGAGGCCTGGGTGTCCGCCTTCTTCTTGGCGGGTGGGTCCGCCTTGGCGTCTTCCGCCTTCTTGGGGACTGACACAGTGCCTCTCACCAGCCGCTCAGACCTCGAGGACCTGGCGCTTGTTGTACGTGCCGCAAGACGGGCACGCGATGTGCTGCTGCTTGGGCTCGTGGCAGCGCTCGCACGCAACCAGGGTGGGGACCGCAGCCTTCCACTGCGACCGGCGGTGGCGCGTGTTGCTGCGCGACATCTTCCGCTTCGGAACAGCCACGGCTACTTCTCCTGCTTCTCGGCGGCGTCCGCGGATTCTGGCCCGTCGCCGCTCATCTCGTCCTTCTCGCCGTCTCCGAGTGAACCGGCGAGTCCCTGCAATGCCGCCCAACGAATGTCGACGGCGTCGTGGTGGTGGTCCGGGTCGTCCGACAGGCGCACTCCGCACTCGGAGCACAGACCCTGGCAGTCTTCCTGGCACACCGGCTGCATCGGCAGTGCGAGCACCACCGCGTCGCGCAGCACGGGTTCGAGGCCGATCAGGCCGTCCTCGACGAAGAACCTGTCCTCGTCGTCCTCGGCGTCGTCGCCCGGTTCCGCCACGGGGCGGCCACGGTCGTCGGCGTCAGGGTACGAGAACAGCTCCTGGAAGTCCGCTTCGAGCTGCTGCTCGAGCGGCTCCAGACACCTTACGCACTCCCCCTCGGCCCTGGCACGGGCGGTACCCGTGACGAGCACCCCTTCCATGACCGACTCGAGCCGCAGATCGAGCTCCACCGGGGCGCCTTCCGGCACTCCGATGACTCCCTGGAGACCGAAGTCCTTGGGAGCGTCGACCGTGCGGGTCAGGCGCTGGAGCGCACCGGGCCGCCGTCCCAGCTCGTGTGTGTCGAACACGAGGGGATCGCGGTGGTCGAGACGCGCGTTCAGAACCATTCCTGCTTTCGGTCTTCGTGGTGGGGGACGCCGCCCTTCGGTGTTCCCGGGCAGCGGCGATCGCGGACGTACGCGCGACCGAAGAGCCAGGATACTGGACCATTCGCTCTCGGCCCAATCCGGTCCTGGGCCGCCCCCGTGGCCCAGGCGGCGGCGGTCCCGCTCCTAGAGTCCGCGGCCCTGTTCGTACGCCCGCAGCTGTTCGGCGCTGATCATGCTGGTGTCGAAGAGGCTGGTCTCGTCGAGCGCCTGCGGCTGGGTCTGCGGGGGCTGCTGCGGCTGCGGGGGGTGGGCGTAGCCCTGCTGTCCTTCGTAGCCGTGCTGCCCGCCGTCGTACGGGTAGCCGTACGGGTCGGCGCCCTGCTGCTGGTAGCCGTAGGGGTCCTGGCCGCCGTCGTAGGCCTGCGGGTAGGCCGCGTACGGGTCGGGCTGCTGCGGGACGTAGCCGTACGCCGGGTCCTGGGCCGGCATCTCCGGCACGGCCTGCGCCGGCACCTGGGCCGCGGCGGGCTGCTGCTCGCCGTACGCGGGCTGCACGGGGTGCTCGGCCGGGGCGGGGGCGTCGGCGAGGCCCGCGAGGCCGGCGAGGTAGTCGGCGTCGCTGGAGTGCTGGACGGTCGTCGGGTCGTCCGCGAGGGCGCCGAGGTCGTCGGTGGCGATCCGGCCGTGCAGCTTCTGGCGGCCCCGGCCGACCGCGTCCAGGGTCTTGGCCAGCACGGCCTCGAAGGCGCCGAGCTTGGTGTCGACGTAGGCGTCGGCGTCGCGGCGCAGGGTCTCGGGGTCGTGGCTGCGCTCGGGGGCGTCCTCGTCCTCGTAGCCGTTCTCGTCGAGGCCGGGTCCGGTGCCGAGGAGCTTCTCGCGGCCCCGGCCCACGGAGCCGAGGGTCTTGGTGAGGACGACCTCGAAGTTGGCGAGCTTGGAGTCGACGTAGTCGTCGGCCTCGGCGCGGACCTCCTCGGCCTCCTGGCGGGCCTCGGCGAGGATCCGGTCGGCCTCGGCCTGGGAGCGGCGGGCGACCTCGGTGCCGGCGATCAGGGAGCCGCGCTCGGCGTGCGCGCCCTCGATGATCCGGTCGGCCTCCTGGCGGGCCTGGGCGACCATCTGCTCGCGGTCGCCGATCAGTTCCTGGGCCTGGGCGAGGGAACCGGGCAGTTCGGCGCGCAGCTCTTCCAGCAGCGAGAGCAGTTCGGCGCGGTTGATCACGCACGAGGCCGACATGGGCATGGCGCGGGCGCCGGAGACCATCGCGGTGATCTCGTCGAGCTTCTTCTGCACGTCCACCGTGTGCTCGCCACTCTCTACAGCTGTGTTGGAGACGGACGGGACGACTGTACGACCCCGGAACGTTCCGGGGACACCGGGTGACGGGTTGTCAGTCTCCGTGGGCCGTGCGAGGTGGCGGTCAGCGGTCCTTCAGGCGCTCCGTGAGGGCTTCGAGGACCAGCGGCGGCACCAGGTGGGAGATGTCCCCGCCCCAGGTCGCGACCTCCTTGACCAGGGAGGAGGACATGAAGCTGTAGGTGGGGTTGGTGGGGATGAAGAGGGTCTCCACGCCCGAGAGGCCGTTGTTCATCTGGGCCATCTGCAGCTCGTAGTCGAAGTCGCTGACCGCGCGCAGGCCCTTGACGATCGCCGGGATCTCGCGCTGCTTGCAGAAGTCGACGAGCAGGCCGTGGAAGGACTCCACACGGACGTTCCCGTACTCGGCGGTCACCTGGCGGATGAGGTCGATCCGCTCCTCGATCTCGAACAGGCCCTTCTTGGACCGGTTGATCATCACCGCGACGTAGACCTCGTCGTAGAGGCTGGAGGCACGGGCGATGATGTCGAGGTGTCCGTTGTGGATCGGGTCGAACGACCCGGGACAGACGGCACGGCGCACTTGAGTTCCCTCGCTCTCCGGTCCGGTCATCGTGCGTCTTCGCACGTAGCGGCGGCGCGACCGTACCAAAACGTTCCCTCGCCGTAGCGGCGGGCCCGGATCGCTTCGAAGCCGTCCGGCCAGCGGAATTCGCCGCCCCTGGTGCTGCGCTCCACGGTGACCAGCGCTTGCGCCCCGAGCCACCCCTGGGTGCGGAGTGTGAGCAGGATCTCCCGGAGATCGTCGTCGGAGACGGCGTACGGCGGGTCCAGGAAGACGACGTCGTACGGCTCGGCCGGAGCCTGGGCGTGGATGATCTGTTCCGCTTTGCCCGTCCTGACCTCGGCGCCGGGCAGACCGACGGCCTTGACGTTCTCCCGGACCGTGCGGGCGGCGCGGGCGTCGGCCTCGACGAGCAGCACGTGTCCCGCGCCGCGGGACAGCGCCTCCAGGCCGACGGCGCCGGAGCCCGCGTACAGGTCGAGGACCCGCTCGCCGTCCAGCGGGCCGCCGAGCAGCGACTGCCAGGTCGAGAACAGGCCCTCGCGCGCGCGGTCGGAGGTGGGGCGGGTGCCGGTCCCCGGCGGGACGGCCAGGCGGCGTCCGCCGGCCTTGCCGGCGATCACGCGGGTCATTTCAGCGTCCTTGTCGGTGTGCTCGGGTGTGCGGAGGGTGTCCGCCCCCAGTCTGTCAGCCCTTCTCCAGGTACTGCTCCCGCTCGTCGTCCAGCAGGGCCTGAAGGGCCGTGCGCAGTCCCGGCAGCCCGCTCAGCTCCGGGTCGGCGGCGACGACGGCGGCCGCCTCCTGCCGCGCCTGCGCGATGATCTCCTCGTCCTCGATGACGGCGAGCACCCGCAGGGAGGTGCGGGCGCCGGACTGGGCCTGGCCGAGGACGTCGCCCTCCCGCCGCTGTTCGAGGTCGATGCGGGAGAGCTCGAAGCCGTCGAGGGTGGCGGCGACCGCGTTCAGCCGCTGCCGCGCCGCGCTGGCCTCGGGCATCTCGCTGACCAGCAGGCACAGGCCGGGTGCGGAGCCGCGCCCGACCCGGCCGCGCAGCTGGTGCAGCTGGGAGACGCCGAAGCGGTCGGCGTCCATGATCACCATCGCGGTGGCGTTGGGGACGTTCACCCCGACCTCGATGACGGTGGTGGCGACCAGGACGTCGGTCTCCCCGGCGGCGAAGCGGCGCATGACCGCGTCCTTGTCGTCGGGCTGCATCCGGCCGTGCAGGACCTCCACCCTGAGCCCCTGGAGCGGGCCCTCGGCCAGCTGCCCGGCCACGTCCAGGACGGCGAGCGGGGGCCGCTTCTCGGCGTCGCCCTCGGGCGGCGTGTCCGGTGCGGCCTTCTTCCCGGCGTCCTTCTTCGGGGCGTCGTCCTCGTCGCCGATGCGCGGGCACACGACGTACGCCTGGTGGCCGCCCGCGACCTCCTCGCGGACCCGCTCCCAGGCCCGGGCGAGGAAGTGCGGCTTGTCGGAGGCCGGGACGACGTGGCTGGCGATCGGGGAGCGGCCGGCCGGGAGCTGGTCCAGGACGGAGGTCTCCAGGTCGCCGAAGACGGTCATGGCCACGGTGCGCGGGATGGGCGTGGCGGTCATGACGAGCAGGTGCGGGGGCTGCTTGCCCTTGCCGCGCAGGGCGTCGCGCTGCTCGACGCCGAAACGGTGCTGTTCGTCGACGACGACCAGGCCGAGGTCGTGGAACTGCACCTTGTCCTCGATCAGGGCGTGGGTGCCGATGACGATGCCCGCCTCCCCGGTGGCGAGGTCCAGCAGGGCGTGCCGGCGGGCGGCGGCGCCCATGGAACCGGTGAGCAGCACCACCTTGGTCGCGTGCTCCGCGCCGCCCAGCATCCCCCCCTCGGCCAGCTCGCCCATCATCTCGACGACGGACCGGTGGTGCTGCTGGGCGAGCACCTCGGTGGGGGCCAGCATCACGGCCTGTCCGCCCGAGTCGACGACGGCGAGCATGGCCCGCAGGGCGACCAGGGTCTTGCCGCTGCCCACCTCGCCCTGGAGCAGCCGGTGCATCGGGTGGTCGGTGGCGAGGTCGTCGAAGATCTCGCGGGAGACCTTCTGCTGGCCGTCGGTGAGGGTGAAGGGGAGCCGGTCGTCGAAGGCGGTGAGCAGGCCGTCGGGGCTGGGCCGCCTGGGGACGGCGGGGAGTTGGGTCTCGGCGTGGCGGCGGCGGGCGAGGGCCACCTGGAGGACGAAGGCCTCGTCCCACTTCAGGCGGGCGCGGGCGTCCTCGATGTCGGCCTTGGTGTGCGGGCGGTGGATCTTGACGAGGGCCTCGGGCAGGGGGACCAGGCCCCGGCCCTCGCGCAGCGAGCCGGGGAGCGGGTCGACGGCCTCCTGGGCGCTGGGCAGCACGGTCTGGATCGCCTTGGCGAGCTTCCAGGACTCCAGCTTGGCGGTGGCCGGGTAGAGGGGGATGAGGGCGCCCGCCCACGACTCGACGCTCTCGGCGGCGCCGTCGTCGCCGTCCTCGGCCCGCAGCAACTCGTACGCCGGGTGCGCCAGTTGCAGCCGGCGGTTGAAGACGGAGACCTTGCCCGCGAACATCGCGCGGGTGCCCGGCAGGAGTTCCTTGTGGGGCTTGTGCACGCCGTTGCCGAAGAAGACCAGTTGGAGGCGGCCGCTGCCGTCGGTGATGGTCACCTCCAGGCGCTGCCCCTTGCCGCGCGGCGCCTTCGAGGAGGCGAAGGTGTGCAGGCGGGCGTCGGCGACCTGGGCGACCACGGTGACGTGCTCGTCCATGGGCAGGTCGGCGAGGTGGGTGAGCTGGCCGCGCTCCTCGTATCTCCGGGGGTAATGGTGGAGGAGGTCGCCGACGGTGTGCAGGCCGAGGTGCTCGGCCATCACCTTCGCGGTGGCGGGGCCGAGCACCTTCTTGAGGGGTTCTTGCAGTGCGGGCACGAGATCCATTGCACACCACGCCACTGACAACGGCCCACAAGGGCGCCGTGGCGGGTCCTGCCCGTGCGCCTACTCCACGCCGACCAGCAGCAGGGCGCCCTGCCGGCCGCCCCGGTAGACCACCGTGTCCACCGCGAGGTGGGTCTCCCGGACGCGGGTCTCCAGGTGGTCGGCGACGGTGCGGGGCGCCTCGTCGCCGATGACGAGGGTGACCAGCTCACCGCCCGCCGACAGCATCCGGTCCAGGACGGTCGCGGCGACCTGGGCGACGTCCGCGCCGATCACGGCCACGTCGCCGTCGATGAGGCCGAGTACGTCGCCGGCCTGGCAGATGCCCGCCGTGGTCCAGGACTGGCGTTCGGCGACGGTGACCTCGGCGTGGCGGGTGGCGCCGGCCGCCGAGGTCATCGCCACCACGTCCTCGTCGAAGCGCCGCTCGGGCTCGTGCACGGCGAGCGCGGCGATGCCCTGGACCGCGGAGCGGGTCGGGATGAGGGCGACGCGGATGCCCTCGGTGCGGGCCTGCTCGGCCGCCGCGGCGGCGGTGTGGCGCAGTTCGGCGTCGTTGGGCAGCAGCACCACCTCGCGCGCGTGGGCCCGCCGGAGGGCCTGGACCAGCTCGCCGCTGGCGGGTGGCTCCCCGGGGCGCGCGAGGAGGGTGGTCGCGCCGCCCTCGGTGTACAGCGCCGCCAGCCCCTCCCCCGGCACGACGGCCACCACGGCGCGCTGGGCCCGCTCCCGAGGGGTGCGCACGCTCGCGGTGGTGTGCGCGTCACCCTGTCCGAAGTGCGTGATGCGGATGCGGTACGGCCGCCCGGCCTCGACACCCGCCTCCACGGCGGCGCCCGCGTCGTCGACGTGCACGTGGACGTTCCACAGTCCGTCGCCGCCGACCACGACGAGGGAGTCCCCCAGGGCGTCGAGTCGCTGCCGCAGCCGGGTCACGGCCGCGTCCCCGGCCTCCAGCAGGTAGATCACCTCGAAGGCGGGGCCGTTCCCGGCATCCGGCTCCGGGCACTCCTTCCCCGGGGCGTGCTCCCCGGCGGGGTGCTCGGCACCGTGCTCCACGCGCGCGTGGGGCACGGCGAACGGTTCCGGCGCCCGGCCGGTGAACGTCTCCACCAGGGCCGCCAGGACCGTCACCAGGCCGCGTCCGCCCGCGTCGACCACTCCGGCGCGCTCCAGGACGGGCAGCCGGCCGGGGGTGGCGGCGAGCGCCAGGCGGGCGCCCTCGTAGGCGGCGCGGGCCACCTCGGCGCAGTCGCCCTCGACGTCCTCGGCCGCGTCGGCGGCGGCCGAGGCGACGGTCAGGACGGTGCCCTCCACCGGGTGGGCCACGGCCTGCCGGGCGGAGACGGCGGCGTGCCGCAGGGCCAGCCGCAGACCGGGACCTCCGGTGTGGCCGGAGTCACCTCCCGTGGTGAGCACCTGGGCCATGCCGCGCAGCAGCTGCGCGAGGATCGTGCCGGAGTTGCCCCGGGCGCCGATGAGCGCACCGTGCGCCATGGCGCCCACGGCGTCGGCCAGCGAGGGCCCGCCGCCCGCGCCCTCGACCCCCTCGCCCGCGCCCGCGGGCCGGTCGTCCGTCTCGTGCGCCGCGAAGACGGCCTCCACCGCGGCGACGGCCGACTCGACGGTCAGGTAGAGGTTGGTGCCGGTGTCCCCGTCGGCGACGGGGTAGACGTTGATGGCGTCGATCTCCTCGCGTGCCCGCCCCAGCGCGCGCAGCGACAGACCGCACCAGGTACGCACCGCCAGAGCGTCGAAGAACCTCTGCGGCACCTGCGCCACCTGCGCCTCCCTGGACTGCGGACGTGGCTGGCAGCGTAGACCTTGGCGGGCCGGCCCACCGGAAGAGGGCCGGGACGGGCCCCTGAGCTGCCGTGGTAGTTTCGTTGTACGGGAGCAGCCGTTGTATGCTGCTCCGGTTGCCCGATCCCGATCGGGCTCTCCCCCTGGCACCGCCACTCAGATCCCGGACCGTTCGCGACTCCGAGAGCTTGATCCCGGCATGCCGGGATCAACCGTAAGTGCATCTGAAGTCTTTGGAGTGACCCGTGGCTGCCAACTGCGACGTCTGCGGCAAGGGGCCGGGCTTCGGCAACAACATCTCGCACTCGCACCGCCGTACGTCCCGTCGCTGGAACCCGAACATCCAGCGTGTGCGTACCGTGGTCGGCGGGACGCCGAAGCGCGTGAACGCTTGCACCTCGTGCATCAAGGCCGGCAAGGTCTCGCGCTGACGCATCAGCTGAGCGCGCGGCCACTGCCTGGTCCGCTGCATGGAGCCGGTCCACCTCGTGTGGGCCGGCTTTCTGCCGTGCCCTCTTTCCTCGCCGGGCCGGAACGCCGGTGGGCCGGCGTGCCAAGGTCCCGGGAGCGCACTCCGGGGTTCTCGTCGGCCCCCTGCCCGTCCGTACCGGCGGCGGCGTTCCCGTCAGCCCCGGCGGCCCCAGGTCCCGAGCGCTCCTGACGCTCCCTCTCCCCGACGCCGCCGACCGTACGGTCTCCCGGCCCGGCCGAGCGGCGGCCTGTACGGCGGCGAGACGCCCGCCGGTGCCGCGAACGCGCTCCAGCCGAGGGACGGGGAAGACCTCCCCGACGGGACCGGGTGCCGCGCCCGGTCCACCGCTCAGGGAGTATCCCGCGTGAGCTCCCAGCCGTGGTCCACCGGTCCGATGCCGCCGCCGAGCGCGAAGCCGGCCGCGATCGCCCCGGTGACGTACTGCTTGGCCGCCGTCACCGCCTCCGGCACCGGCTGGCCCTTCGCCAGGCCGCAGGCCACGGCCGAGGCGAGGGTGCAGCCCGTGCCGTGGGTGTGCCGGTTGTCGAGGCGCGGGGCGCGCAGCCAGTGCTCCTCCGATCCGTCGGTGAGCAGGTCGACCGCGTCCCCGGCCAGGTGACCGCCCTTGATCAGCACCCAGCGCGGCCCGTACTCCAGGACGGCCGCCGCGGCACGGCGCAGATCGGTGTCGGACTCGACGCGTACGCCGGTGAGTTGGGTGACCTCGTCCAGGTTCGGCGTGGCGACGGTGGCGACCGGGAGCAGTCTGGTGCGGACCGACTCCAGGGCGGAGGCGGCGAGCAGCGCGTCCCCGTGCTTGGAGACGCCGACCGGGTCGACGACGGCGGGCGCGTCGGTGCCGGCCAGCAACTCGGCGACCGTCTCGACGAGTTCGGCGGAGGACAGCATCCCGGTCTTGACCGCCTGCACGCCGATGTCGTCCACGACGCTGCGGTACTGGGCCCGCACCGCGTCCACGGGCAGTTCCCAGGCGCCCTGCACGCCGAGGGAGTTCTGTGCGGTGACCGCGGTGAGGACGCTCATGCCGTGGGTGCCGAGGGCGAGCATCGTCTTGAGGTCGGCCTGGATGCCGGCGCCGCCGCCCGAGTCGGAGCCCGCCACCGTGAGGACCAGGGGCGGCCTCACGACTCCGCGTCCCCGCCGAAGTGGTCCCAGCCGCCCTTGCTGGTCCAGGGGGCGCCGTCGACCGTCACCTGGGGCAGCGCGGAGGGGTTGAGGACCTCGCCGATGACCTTCCAGCGGGCGGGCAGCTTCACGTCCGGCGGGAAGGTCGCCACGATCGCGTGGTCCTCACCCCCGGTGAGCACCCACTGCATGGGGTCCACGCCGACGGCCTGCCCGATGTCGTTCATCTGGGACGGGATGTCGATCTGCCCGGAGCGCACGTCGATCCTGACCTTGCTGGCCTCGGCGATGTGCCCCAGGTCGGCGATCAGGCCGTCGCTCACGTCGCACATGGCGGTGGCGCCGAGGCCCGCGGCGGCCGGGCCCGCGTGGTACGGCGGCTCGGGACGGCGGTGGGCCTCGACGAAGGCGCGCGGCGAGCGGAAGCCGCGGGACAGGACGGCGAACCCGGCGGCGGACCAGCCCAGCCAGCCGGTCACCGCCACGAGGTCGCCGGGCTGGGCGCCGGCCCGGGTGACCGGTTCCTGGTTGCGCAGGTCACCGAGGGCGGTGATGGAGACGGTGATGGTGTCGCCGCCCACCACGTCGCCGCCGACCACGGAGGCGCCCGCGACCTGGCACTCGTCGCGCAGCCCGTCCATCAGCTCGGTCGCCCAGGTCACCGGCAGTTCGGCGGGCACGACCAGGCCGAGCAGCAGCGCGGTGGGCACGGCCCCCATGGCGGCGATGTCGGCCAGGTTCTGGGCCGCCGCCTTGCGGCCCACGTCGTACGCGGTGGACCAGTCCCGCCGGAAGTGCCGCCCCTCCACCAGGATGTCGGTGCTGGCCACCACCCTGCGGTCGGGCGCGGCCACCACCGCGGCGTCGTCGCCGGGACCGACCCGGACCGCGGGAGTGGTGGTGAGACGGGAGGTGAGCTCCCTGATGAGCCCGAACTCCCCCAGCTCACCAACAGTGCCCTTCATCGCCTTGGCTCCCCTTCTGTCCCAGTCCCTGTCCGTGCCCGTGTCCGTGCCCGGTCGCGCGTCATCTCTGTGCTCGTTACGGTCGACATGACCGTCGCCACGGTCGGCGTGATCGTCGACTCGTGCCCCTCCGACGCCCCGACGCGGGAGGTCCGCGGCCCGCGGGTCTCCCCGAGGGGAGCGGCTACGCGATACCGTGGCGTTCCTTTTCCCCACATGATCCTCGTGGCCGCTCTGGAGGTTCCGTGGTACAGGCGTACATCCTGATCCAGACCGAGGTCGGCAAGGCGTCGACCGTAGCCGAGACGATCGGCAAGCTCCCTGGGGTGATCCAGGCCGAGGACGTGACAGGACCCTACGACGTCATCGTCCGCGCGCAGTCCGACACCGTCGACGAACTGGGCCGCATGGTGGTCGCCAAGGTCCAGCAAGTGGACGGCATCACCCGTACCCTGACCTGCCCGGTCGTCCATCTCTAGCCCCTCGCCGCCCGTTCGCCGCCTGCCTGCTGCCCGCTTGCTCGCCCTGTTGATCGCCGTCGCGGGCTGCTCCTCGGCAGACGACAGCGAGTCGGCGGCGGTTCCCGGACCGGACGGGAAAACCCGCTGATCATACTGCGAGAAGGCGACCCCCGAGGGGATCGCCTTCTCTGCCGTCCGGGGAGCGGGGTGTCAGCGCAGCCCCGTGGACCGCCGCAGCGCCGCCTGGACCAGCCGGTCCACCAGCTCCGGGTAGCTCACACCGGTCGCCTGCCACATCTGCGGATACATGGAGATGGGCGTGAAACCGGGCATGGTGTTGATCTCGTTGATCACGAACTCGTCGTCCTCGGTGAGGAAGAAGTCCGCGCGCACCAGCCCTTCGCAGGAGGCCGCGTCGAACGCCGCCACGGCCAGCCGCCGGACCTCGGCCGTCTCCTCCTCGGTGAGCGGGGCCGGGACGATGCCGGGCGTGGAGTCGATGTACTTGGCCTCGAAGTCGTAGTACGCGTGCTCCGAGGGCGGCGGGATCTCGGCGGGGACCGAGGCCCGGGGGCCGTCCTCGAACTCCAGCACCCCGCACTCGATCTCCCGGCCGCGCAGCGCCGCCTCGACCAGGATCTTCGGGTCGTGGCGGCGGGCCTCCTCGATCGCCTCGTCGAGCCCGGAGAGGTCGTCGACCTTGGTGATGCCGATCGAGGAACCCGCGCGCGCGGGCTTCACGAAGAGCGGCCAGCCGTGTTCCCCGGCGAAGTCGGTGATCTTCCGGCGGGCGGCGGAACGGTCCTGCTCCCACTCGCGGGGCCGGATCACCACGTACGGGCCGACCTTCAGCCCGTAGGAGGAGAACACCGCCTTCATGTACTCCTTGTCCTGGCCGACGGCGGAGGCGAGCACGCCCGCGCCGACGTAGGGCACACCGGACAGCTCCAGCAGGCCCTGGAGGGTGCCGTCCTCGCCGTAGGGGCCGTGCAGCACGGGGAAGACGACGTCGACCTCGCCCAGCGCCTTGGGCACCGAGCCGGGTTCGCTGTAGACGACCTCGCGGCTCGCGGGGTCGACGGGAAGCAGCACGCCGCCCTCGGTCGACTCGGCCAGTTCCTCGACGTCGGGCGTACGGCGTTCGGTGATCGCCATGCGTTCCGGTTCGTCGGCGGTGAGGGCCCAGCGTCCGTCCCTGGTGATGCCGATCGGCAGGACGTCGTAGCGCGTCCGGTCGATGGCCGCGAGGACGGCGCCGGCGGTGACCACGGAGATCCCGTGTTCGGAGCTGCGCCCGCCGAACACGACGGCCACCCGCGGCTTGCGGGGCGGCCGCTGAGGGCTCTGCTCGGGGTTCTGGGGGAGGTTCTCGGTGCTCATATCGCGTTGAGAGTACCCGCCCTCGGTGCCGCGAGACAGCGTCGACGGGGCCGCGTGGCGCGGGTGGCGGACGGGTTCCGGGTCCGGTTGCGGTGCGGCCCCGGCCGGGCGTCGCTCAGCGTCGTTCGGGCTTCGCGCTGCGCGACATCAGTTCCTTCACGGCCACCACCGGGGACTTGCCCTCGTGCACGATGGCGACGACCGTCTCGGTGATGGGCATGTCGACGCCGTGCCTGCGGGCCAGGTCCAGCACCGACTCGCAGGACTTGACGCCCTCGGCGGTCTGCCTGGTGACCGCGATGGTCTCCTCCAGCGTCATGCCCTTGCCGAGGTTGGTGCCGAAGGTGTGGTTGCGCGACAGCGGCGAGGAGCAGGTCGCCACCAGGTCGCCCAGTCCGGCGAGTCCGGAGAAGGTCAGCGGGTCGGCGCCGAGGGCGACTCCGAGCCGGGTGGTCTCCGCGAGGCCGCGGGTGATGAGGGAGCCCTTGGCGTTGTCGCCGAGGCCCATGCCGTCCGCGATGCCGACGGCGAGGCCGATCACGTTCTTCACGGCGCCGCCCAGTTCGCAGCCGACGACGTCGGTGTTGGTGTAGGGGCGGAAGTACGGCGTGTGGCAGGCGGCCTGGAGCCGCCGGGCGACGGACTCGTCGGGGCAGGCGACCACGGCGGCGGCCGGCATGCGCGCGGCGATCTCGCGGGCCAGGTTGGGTCCGGTGACCACGGCGATGCGTTCGGCGCCGACCTTGGCGACGTCCCCGATGACCTCGCTCATCCGCATCGCGGAGCCGAGTTCGACGCCCTTCATCAGTGACACCAGGACGGTGTCGGGCGCGAGCAGCGGCGTCCAGTCGGCGAGGCCCGCGCGCAGGGTCTGGGAGGGCACGGCGAGGACGGTGAAGTCGGCGTCCCGGGCGGCCTCGGCGGCGTCGGTGGTGGCCCGCAGGTTCCCGGGGAGCTCCACGCCGGGCAGGTAGTCCGGGTTGGTGCGGGTGGAGTTGACGGCGTCGGCGAGTTCGGCGCGGCGTCCCCACAGGGTGACGTCGCAGCCCGCGTCGGCGAGGACCGTGCCGAAGGCGGTGCCCCAGGACCCGGTGCCGAAGACGGCCGCCTTGAGGGGCTTGCTCACGTGCTCCGCCCTTCTGCCCGCGGTCCGTGCGTCCGCGGCGGCGCCGACTGCGCCTGCTGCGTCCGGCGCCGCTGTTCGATCCGCTCGCGGCGCGGGTCGTAGGGGGTGTCGGGTGCCTTCTCGCCGCGGATCGCCTCCAGCTGGTGGGTGACGGCGGCCATGATGACCTCCGTCGCCTCCCTCAGCACGTCCGCGGTCATCTCCTTGCCGTAGAAGCGCGACAGGTCGACCGGCGGACCGGCGAGCACCTGGTGGGTCTTGCGCGGCAGGAGGTTCGGCTTCTTGGCGTACGGCGGCAGCAGTTCGTTGCAGCCCCACTGGGCGACCGGGATCACCGGGCACCTGGTCTGCAGGGCGACGCGCGCGGCACCGGTCTTGGCGGTCATCGGCCAGCCGTCCGGGTCGCGGGTGAGGGTGCCCTCGGGGTAGAAGGCGACGCACTCGCCGCGCTCCACGGCGTCGATCGCGGCCCGGAAGGCGCTCAGCGCGTCCGTGCTCTCGCGGTAGACGGGGATCTGGCCGGTCCCCCGCATCGCGGCGCCGACGAAGCCCTTCTTGAAAAGGCCGCTCTTGGCCAGGAATCGCGGGACGCGTCCGGTGTTGTACTGGTAGTGCGCGTACGCGAAGGGGTCGACGTGCGAATTGTGGTTCACGGCGGTGATAAATCCACCCTCGGCCGGAATGTTCTCCATTCCCCGCCAGTCCCGCTTGATCAGAACCACCAGCGGCGGTTTGCAGATCACCGCGGCCAAGCGGTACCAGAAGCCGATTCTGCGGCGGGGCACACTGACACCTTTCCTCCAGGGCCTGGGGCCGGACAAGTGTCGCCCCGGGCCGCCCGTCTGTCGAGAACACCGTACGCCCCGAAGAGTGAACCGCCAGGTGTCACGGGTGACAATGACGGCGACGAGAGAAGGACGGAACGCTCGTGCAGTGGACCTTGGTCGTACCCGTGAAGACCCTCGCCCGGGCCAAGAGCAGGCTGGCGGACACCGCGCACGACGGGGTGCGGCCGGGACTCGCGCTCGCGTTCGCACAGGACACCGTGGCAGCGGCGCTGGCCTGCCCGGCGGTCGCGGATGTGGCAGTCGTCACGGACGACGCGCGGGCCGCGCGGGAGCTGGCGGCGCTCGGCGCGGGCATCGTCGCGGACGAACCCGACGGCGGCCTGAACGCCGCGTTGGCGCACGGAGCGTCCGTGGTACGGGCGCGCCGGCCCGACAGTGCGGTGGCCGCGCTCAACGCGGATCTTCCCGCACTGCGGCCGGCCGAATTGGCCCGGGTGCTCGCCGCGGCCGGGCAATTCCCGCGTTCTTTCCTGCCGGACGCCGCCGGAATCGGCACCACCTTGCTGGCCGTGGCACCGGGCCGCGAATTGGCCCCGGCATTCGGTGCGGATTCACGTTCCAGGCACCGGGCGTCCGGCGCGGTGGAACTGTGTCCCGAAGCGGTGGATTCCGTACGCCAGGACGTGGACACCGGCGGTGATCTGCGCTCCGCGCTGTCGCTCGGGGTGGGCCCCCGTACGGCCGCGGTGGCGGCGCGGCTGCTGATCGCCGGGCAGTAGGCTGCCGGCATGCAGGCGACCGCGTACACGTACGACCCCGAAAGCCGCAGCGGGCAGGTGCTGCTCGACGACGGCACGCCCGTGCCCTTCGACGCGGCGGCGTTCGACGCGGGCGGCCTGAGGCTGCTGCGGCCCGGGCAGCGGGTGCGCATCGAGACCGAGGACGCGGCCGAGGACGCGGGCGCCGGCGCGGGCCGCCGGATCACGCTGGTGACGCTGCAGACGTTCTGATCCGCGGGGCACGCCGCCCCGCACACGCCGCGGGCCGGACTCCGAGAGGGAGTCCGGCCCGGCGCGTGAGTGCCCTGTGCCCGTTCGCCTGCTGCTGCTCGTCGCTGCCTGCTACTTCTTGCGGGCGGTGGCCTTCTTGGCGGTGGTCTTGCGGGCCGTCGACTTCTTGGCCGGGGCCTTCTTGGCGGTCGCCTTCTTCGCGGGGGCCTTCTTGGCGGCGGTCTTCTTCGCCGCCGCCGTGGTGCTCTTGGCTGCGGACTTCTTGGCGGTGGTCGTCTTCGCCGTCGTCTTCGCCGCTCCGGTGGTCTTCTTCGCGGTGACCTTCTTCGCCGCGGAGGCCGTCTTCTTGGCCGCGCCCGTGGCCTTCTTCGCGGCGCCCGTGGCCTTCTTGGCGGCGGCCTTCTTGCCCGCGGCCTTGGAGATGGTGGGCGGCGGGCCGGACAGGCTGCCCTTGGGGGCCTTCTTGACCGCGATGTCGTTCTTCGGGAGCTTCTTCGAGCCGCTCACCAGGTCCTTGAAGCCCTGGCCCGCGCGGAAGCGCGGCACCGAGGTCTTCTTGACCCGAACCCGCTCGCCCGTCTGGGGGTTGCGGGCGTAGCGGGCGGGACGGTCGACCTTCTCGAAAGAACCGAAGCCGGTGACCGAGACCCGGTCGCCCGCGACGACGGCACGGACGAGGGCGTCCAGGACCGCGTCGACAGCGTCGGCGGCCTGCTGCCGGCCGCCCAGCTTGTCGGCAATCGCTTCTACGAGCTGCGCCTTGTTCACGTCTTCCCCTTCGGAGACATCGCCAGAACGAATGTGTTCAAGCTTTTTCGCACGTTAGGCAGATATATACCGCAAATCAAACACGAAACGGGCTTATCACCCTTGTGCCGCAACGGATTCGGGCTCTCCCGGCCGGTTCAGCCTTCCTCTTCGGGGAATCGACCCGCGTCGAGGTCGTCGGTGAACCGATCCAGGCGCCGTGCCGCACCGGCGAGATCGTGTTTGGCCGCGGCCGTAATGACCAGCAGCTTCCGGGTCAGCGCCATCCGTACGCCCTCCGGGACTTGCAGTGCGCGCACTCTTGTGTGCGCTTCCTTGAGCCGGACCGCGACCGCCGTATAGAGCTCGAGTTGGCCGTCGTGTTCCATGCACAGATTGTGCCATCTGGGGCGAGTTGTCGCCTGCGCAGGGGGCAACTGCCGCCTCGAACGGCCTTCCCGGCGCACTCGGAAGTCGGTCCTCAGGACTGGAAGTACCCCGGCAACCACGCCTCTAACGTGGGAAGTTGTCCGTCGCACCCGCCGCGGACGGCCTCGGGCGGATCCGGAAACGGCCGTACCCCCGATCGGGCTGATCGGGGGTACGGCGGGAATGTTGGGTGGCCGAAACTCGACCTTGCGGGAGCCCTGGGGAGACGCGCCGGGGCTCCGGGGGTCAGACCTGGAGGGTCTGCGGCTTGTAGGACGGGCGCTTCGCCTCGTACGCGGCGATGTCCGCCTCGTTCCGGAGGGTGATCGAGATGTCGTCCAGCCCGTTGAGCAGGCGCCAGCGGGAGTTCTCGTCCAGCTCGAAGGGCGCGGTGACGCCCTCGGCGCGGACCTCGCGGGCCTCCAGGTCGACGGTGATCTCGGCCTGCGGGTCCTTCTCCACCAGCTCCCACAGCGTGTCCACGGTCTTCTGGTCGAGGACCACCGTGAGCAGGCCGTTCTTCAGCGAGTTGCCCCGGAAGATGTCGGCGAAGCGGGAGGAGATCACGGTCTTGAAGCCGTAGTTCTGCAGCGCCCAGACGGCGTGCTCGCGGGAGGAGCCGGTGCCGAAGTCTGGGCCCGCGACCAGGACGGTGGCGCCCTCGCGCTCGGGCCGGTTGAGCACGAACTCGGGGTCCTTGCGCCAGGCCTCGAACAGCCCGTCCTCGAACCCGTCCCGGGTCACCTTCTTGAGCCAGTGGGCGGGGATGATCTGGTCGGTGTCGACGTTGCTGCGGCGCAGCGGGACGGCCCGGCCGGTGTGCTTGGTGAACGCTTCCATGACTCTCAGACTCCAGCGGGCGTGGGGACGTCGGCGTCGGACAGGTCGGCCGGGGAGGCGAGGTGGCCCAGGACCGCCGTCGCGGCCGCGACCTGCGGCGACACCAGGTGGGTTCGGCCGCCCTTGCCCTGGCGTCCCTCGAAGTTGCGGTTGGAGGTGGACGCGGAGCGCTCACCCGGGGCCAGCTGGTCCGGGTTCATGCCCAGGCACATCGAGCAGCCCGCGTGCCGCCATTCGGCGCCGGCCTCCTTGAAGACCACGTCCAGACCCTCGGAGACGGCCTGCAGACCGACCCGCGCCGAACCCGGGACGACCAGCATGCGTACGCCGTCGGCGACTTTGCGGTCCCGGACGATCTCGGCGGCGGCGCGCAGGTCCTCGATGCGGCCGTTGGTGCAGGAGCCTACGAAGACCGTGTCCACCTGGATGGAGCGCAGCGGCTGACCGGCCTCCAACCCCATGTACTCCAGCGCCTTTTCGGCGGCGAAGCGCTCCGAGGCGTCTTCGTACGAAGCCGGGTCGGGGACGGCGGCGGAGAGCGGCGCGCCCTGGCCCGGGTTGGTGCCCCAGGTGACGAAGGGAGCCAGCTCGGCGGCCTCGATGACCACCTCGGCGTCGAACTCCGCGTCGTCGTCCGTGCGCAGCGTCTTCCAGTACGCGACCGCGGCGTCCCAGTCGGCGCCCTCGGGGGCGTGCGGGCGGCCCTGGAGGTAGGCGAAGGTGGTCTCGTCGGGGGCGATCATGCCCGCGCGGGCGCCGGCCTCGATCGACATGTTGCAGATGGTCATGCGGGCCTCCATCGAGAGCTTCTCGATGGCCTCGCCGCGGTACTCCAGGATGTAGCCCTGGCCGCCGCCGGTGCCGATCCGCGCGATGATCGCCAGGATCAGGTCCTTGGCCGTGACGCCGTCGGGCAGTTCGCCGTTGACGGTGATCGCCATGGTCTTCGGGCGGGCCATGGGCAGCGTCTGGGTGGCCAGCACGTGCTCGACCTGGGAGGTGCCGATGCCGAACGCCAGCGCGCCGAAGGCGCCATGCGTCGAGGTGTGCGAGTCGCCGCAGACCACGGTGGTGCCGGGCTGGGTCAGGCCCAGCTGGGGGCCGACGACGTGCACGACGCCCTGCTCGACGTCACCCAGCGGGTGCAGCCGGACACCGAACTCCGCGCAGTTCTTGCGCAGCGTCTCCAGCTGGGCCCGGGAGACCGGGTCCGCGATGGGCTTGTCGATGTCGAGCGTCGGGGTGTTGTGGTCCTCGGTGGCGATGGTCAGGTCGAGCCGCCGCACCGGGCGGCCGCTCTTGCGGAGGCCGTCGAAGGCCTGCGGGCTGGTCACCTCGTGCAGCAGGTGCAGATCGATGAAGAGGAGGTCGGGCTCGCCCTCGGCGCGCCGGACGACGTGGTCGTCCCAGACCTTCTCCGCGAGTGTCCTACCCATCGCTTTCCCTTCGGTCGGCGACGAGGCGCCGACCCAACTAGAGATCTTGGGGAAGCGGTGCCCGCACCCCTGTGCTTCCGGGCAGCCGCCACCAGGCCCTCTCGTCACGGGCCGTTGTGACTTCCTGCCGTCCAGGGTGGCGCGTTCCATGGAAAATTGAACTTGCGTTTCACAGAGTGAGACGGGAGTATCGTGTCATGGACAACAGTAGCGGCGTCGGCGTTCTGGACAAGGCGGCCCTCGTCCTGAGCGCTCTGGAGTCCGGCCCGGCCACCCTCGCGGGGTTGGTCGGTGCGACCGGACTGGCACGACCCACGGCCCACCGCCTGGCCGTGGCACTGGAACACCACCGCATGGTGGCGCGCGACATGCAGGGACGTTTCATTCTCGGCCCGCGCCTGGCCGAGCTGGCCGCGGCGGCCGGCGAGGACCGCCTGCTCGCCACGGCGGGCCCGGTCCTCACGCACCTGCGCGACGTCACCGGCGAGAGCGCGCAGCTCTACCGCCGCCAGGGCGACATGCGCATCTGCGTGGCCGCGGCCGAGCGCCTGTCGGGCCTGCGGGACACGGTCCCGGTCGGCTCCACGCTCACGATGAAGGCCGGTTCCTCGGCGCAGATCCTGATGGCCTGGGAGGAGCCCGAGCGTCTCCACCGCGGCCTCCAGGGGGCGCGCTTCACCGCCACGGCCCTCTCCGGTGTGCGGCGCCGCGGCTGGGCCCAGTCCATCGGCGAGCGCGAGCCGGGCGTCGCGTCCGTCTCCGCGCCGGTCCGTGGCCCGTCCAACCGCGTGGTGGCCGCCGTGTCCGTCTCCGGACCCATCGAGCGCCTCACCCGGCATCCCGGCCGTATGCACGCGCAGGCGATCATCGACGCCGCCGGACGCCTCTCCGAGGCGCTGCGCCGCAACGGCTGACCGTCCCCGGACCCTTCCGACCGGTCACGGGCCCGCCTCAACGCCGCGGCGGGCCCGGCGCCGCTCTCGGACCTTTCGGGGGCCGCCCGGGGCCTCGGAGCGACTGCGGCCTTCTCCGCCCCTCTCCCTGCGCGGAGTTGATGACTCTCGCGGAGTCGACGGCGGAGGTGGGCCGGTGGCACCCGGACCTCGTCGGTGAACGCCGAAGGGGGCTCCCGCCTCAGCGGGAGCCCCCTTCGGGACTCGTGTACCCCCGACCGGATTCGAACCGGCGCTACCGCCTTGAGAGGGCGGCGTGCTAGGCCGCTACACAACGGGGGCGTGGATCTTGCAGGCGTTCCGTACTGCATCGCCGCAGATCCGAGCTGGTCTACCAGGACTCGAACCTAGACTAACTGAACCAGAATCAGTCGTGCTGCCAATTACACCATAGACCAATGTGGTTTAGACCAGTTCGTACCCCCGACCGGATTCGAACCGGCGCTACCGCCTTGAGAGGGCGGCGTGCTAGGCCGCTACACAACGGGGGCCCTAGCGATCCTGCATCGAGAACAGTGGGAGCTACCCGGGCTGTCCTCGCGGGAAGGATCTGTACCCCCGACCGGATTCGAACCGGCGCTACCGCCTTGAGAGGGCGGCGTGCTAGGCCGCTACACAACGGGGGCTTTGCAGATGAGCTCTGCGAGCTGGCCTACCAGGACTCGAACCTAGACTAACTGAACCAGAATCAGTCGTGCTGCCAATTACACCATAGGCCACTGGAACGCAAGCCCCGGAGGGTTCTTGTTCTAGCGTTGCGCTTCCGGTTCCCGGCCCTTGGGCCCGCTCTCCGGCGGCGCAGGAAGAACATTACCCGAAGGTGGACGGGGCTCCAAAACGGGTATCGGCGCCGAGGAGCGCGGGAAGTTCGGAGAGTGAGGCGATACGGCGCGGTCCGGCCGGCGGGTCGACGGCCGCGTAGGCGCCGCCGCGGTCGATCCAGACGGAGAGCAGCCCCGCGTCGGCGGCGCCGCGCCCGTCGATCTCCGGGTGGTCGCCGACGTACGCGACCTCTGCCGGGGGGAGCCCGAGGGCGTCACAGGCCGCGAGGAAGGCCCCGGCCTCCGGCTTGGAGACGCCCAGCTCGGCGGCGCACAGGATGGCCTCGAAGCGGTCGTGCACGCCGAGGACGCGCAGCTTGCGGTCCTGGACGGTGAGGCTGGAGTTGGAGAGCACGGCGTGCCGGTGGCTGTCGGCCAGGGCGTCCAGCACGGGCATCACGTCCGGGAAGAGGGACCAGGCGGCCTCGTAGTGCGTGACGTAGCGCTGGAACCACGCGTCGGCCTCGGCGTCCGTCAGCTCCGGGCGGCCCAGGAAGACCCGGGTGCGGTCGCGCCGCTGTGTGAGGAAGTCCACCTCGCCCGCCGCGAAGCGCGCCCATTGCCGGTCGGTGATCTCCCGCCAGCGCCCGAGGGCCTCCTCGGCCGACCCGTACCCGGCGAGCAGCCCCTCGGCGGCCAGGTGGGCGTGCATGCCCTCGCGGTCGGCGGTGGTGTAGTCGAAGAGGGTGTCGTCGACGTCCCAGACCACGGCGCGGATGCTCATGATCCGACGGTAACGCCGGGACACCGGCCGTGTCCGCCGTACGCCCGAGGGGCGGCCCCGGGAAGTCCGGGAGCCGCCCCTCGGGCGCGCCTGCGTGCCGTTACGCCGCCAGCCGGGCCAGCGCCGCGTCGATCCGGGCCAGCGCCTTCTCCTTGCCCAGGACCTCGAGGGACTCGAAGAGGGGCAGGCCGACCGTGCGGCCGGTGACGGCGACGCGGACGGGGGCCTGGGCCTTGCCGAGCTTGAGGCCGTGGGCCTCGCCCGCGGCCAGGACGGCCTCCTTGAGCGACTCGGGAGACGACCAGTCGGCCGCGTCGAGCTTCTCGCGGGCCGTGGTCAGGAGGGCGTCCGAGCCCTCCTTCATCGCCTTGGTCCAGCTCGCCTCGTCGAGGACCGGCTCCGGCAGGAACAGGAAGTCGACGTTGTCGGTGATCTCGGAGAGGACCTTCAGGCGGGTCTGCGCGTGCGGCGCGATCGCCTGCCACTTGGCCTCGTCGAAGTCCTCGGGCGCCCAGGGGGCGGCGGGGGCCTTCAGCCAGGGCCGGCAGCGCTCGGTGAAGTCCTTGGTCTCCAGCAGCCGGATGTGGTCGCCGTTGATCGCCTCGCACTTCTTCAGGTCGAAGCGCGCCGGGTTGGGCTGCACGTCGGAGACGTCGAAGGCGGCGACCATCTCCTCGACCGTGAAGATGTCCTGGTCCGCGGAGAGCGACCAGCCGAGGAGGGAGAGGTAGTTCAGCAGGCCCTCGGGGAGGAAGCCGCGCTCGCGGTAGAGGTTGAGGCTCGACTGCGGGTCGCGCTTGGAGAGCTTCTTGTTGCCCTCGCCCATGACGTACGGCAGGTGGCCGAAGGCGGGGATCTCCTTGGCGACGCCCAGCTCGATCAGCGCCTTGTACAGGGCGATCTGGCGCGGGGTGGAGGAGAGCAGGTCCTCGCCGCGCAGGACGTGGGTGATCTCCATCAGGGCGTCGTCGACCGGGTTGACCAGCGTGTAGAGCGGGGCGCCGTTGGCACGGACGATGCCGTAGTCCGGGACGTTCTCCGGGAGGTAGGTGATCTCGCCGCGGACCAGGTCCGTGAAGGTGATCGCCTCGTCGGGCATCCGGAAGCGGACGATCGGCTCACGGCCCTGGGCCCGGTACTCCTCGACCCGCGCGGCGCTCAGGTCGCGGCAGTGGCCGTCGTAGCCGGAGGGCTTGCCGGCGGCACGGGCGGCCTCACGGCGGCTGTCCAGCTCCTCCTGGGAGCAGTAGCAGTGGTAGGCGTGTCCGGCGTCGAGCAGCTTGCGGGCGACGTCCTTGTAGAGGTCCATGCGCTGCGACTGGCGGTACGGCGCGTGCGGGCCGCCGACCTCGGGGCCCTCGTCCCAGTCGAAGCCCAGCCAGCGCATCGAGTCGAGGAGCTGGTTGTACGACTCCTCGGAGTCGCGGGCCGCGTCGGTGTCCTCGATGCGGAAGACCAGCGTGCCCTGGTGGTGGCGCGCGAAGGCCCAGTTGAACAGGGCGGTGCGGACCAGACCCACGTGGGGGTTGCCGGTGGGGGACGGACAGAATCGGACGCGTACGGGGGAGCCGGATGCGCTAGCCACGCTTGACAACCTTGTTGGTGAGAGTGCCGATGCCTTCGATGGTGACGGCGACCTCGTCGCCGACGTTGAGGGGGCCGACGCCGGCCGGGGTGCCCGTGAGGATCACGTCGCCGGGGAGCAGCGTCATCGCCTCGGAGATGTTGACGATCAGATCCTCGATGGAGTGGATCATCTCGCTGGTGCGGCCGAGCTGGCGCTGGCCGCCGTTGACCGTGAGCTGGATCGTCAGGTCGGACGCGGCCGCGATGTCGAGGTCCGTCTCCACCCAGGGACCCAGCGGGCACGAGGAGTCGAAGCCCTTGGCCCTGGCCCACTGCTTCTCGCGGCGCTGCACGTCGCGGGCGGTGACGTCGTTGGCGCAGGTGTAGCCGAAGATCACGTCCTGGACGCGGTCGCGCGGGACCTCGCGGCACATGCGGCCGATGACGACGGCGAGTTCGGCCTCGTGGTGCAGTTCCTCGGAGAAGGAGGGGTACTGGATGGCGTCGCCGGGGCCGATCACCGAGGTGGACGGCTTGAAGAAGGCGAACGGGGCGTCGGGCACCTCGTTGCCGAGTTCACGGGCGTGCTCGGCGTAGTTGCGCCCGAAGGCGACGACCTTGTTGGGGAGTACCGGCGGCAGGAGCCGCACCTTGCTCAGGGGCACCTTGGTGCCGGAGAGCTCGAAGTCCGCGAACGGGATGCCCTTGATGATGTCGAGGACGAGCTGGTCCGGCTGGTCGCCCTCGACCGCGCCGAAGGCGACGTTGCCGTCGATGGAGAACCTGGCGATGCGCACGGGTTGCTTGGCCCCTTGACTGAGCTGGCTGGAGTCTGACGCTCCAGGCTAACGCGGGGGAAGAGGCCGGGGGGCCGCCGGGAGAAGGGCGGCCCTGTGTCGTACTACTTTGCGACCGACGCCGCGACCGGGGCTTCCATGAGGATCGTGCGGCGGGGGTTGGCGGTCTGGGTGGGGAGCTCGACGGCGTGCTCCGGCTGCTCCGGCGTCTGCAGGTCGCCGGTGCCCTCGAGGTGAGCCAGCGTGGTGCGGCGCGGGTTGGCGATCTTGTGGAACATCATCGTCGTCTTCACGGTTGAACGAGGCCCTGTCGTGTCCGGGCGCCCGAGGGCGTGGAAAGCCCCTGCGTGGGCGCGGGTTGTCGGTTTTGCCTTCTCTGTAAAGCGTCAGGCTAAACATGTGATTCCCCGCCGACCGCGGGGGAGCCGGTCACCAGGGTGTGAGTTTGCTCACTTATCAAGGGGCAAACAGGTCAATTGCGACAGCCTGGCGACTCCGACCAATCCGACATTGCACGTCTGAAGCCATCATTCCGCTGCTGATCATGTCGACTGGGACACCTCCCCCACCTCGGCGACTCGCACGCTTTCGTCCGGTTTGCGGGTGATCATCTTCTACGTCTGGTGACTCGACCCTCACGTGGTGTCACGTATCTCACGGCCTGCCCCACGGGCCTTGTTGGAGATCCTGCACTGTGCTGGAATTCCACGGACCGCCGCAGGATCGAGCCGGCGCGCAGGGGGCGCACACCAGCGCCGAGCGGCGGCGAGAAGGGGGAACCAGCGCCGGTCACTCACGACCAACACAGGGGCGTATTCAGGGCGCCCCGATGACGCCGACACCGTGTCCGTCCGTTCACGCGGAAGGGCGCCTGGTCCAGAGGTTGCGACGCTAGTGCAGGGACGTTTCAAGAGGGATGGCAGCGCTTCGGCGGAGCCGGAGCCGCAGGGCGGGACTGGCCCCAAGGCCGTCAGCTCCTCGCCCCAGCACGCCCAGAACCCGGGCCAGACCCAGCCCGGCGACGGCGGGGAGCGCGCCGGTCAGGCGGCGGGCTCGTCCGCTCCCGGCCAGCAGCCGCCCGCCCGGCCGGCCGCCGGTTCGACCGGCCCCGGCCCGCGAATAGCCCTGCGCAACTGGCGGATCTCCACGCGTCTGGTCTCGCTGCTGGCCCTTCCGGTGGTCGCGGCCACCTCGCTGGGCGCCCTGCGCATCAACCAGTCGGTCGACGACATCCAGCAGCTCGAGAACATGAAGCTGCTGACCGAGATGACCAAGCAGGCCACCGAGCTGGCGCACGCCCTCCAGGAGGAGCGCGACCAGTCCGCCGGCCCCTTGGCCCACGGCTCGAAGTCCAGCGCGATCGCCGTCAAGGGCGACCGTGAGCAGACCGACCGGGCCCTGAAGAACTTCCTCGACAAGTCCGAGCAGATCGACGCGGCGAGCAAGGACGGCAAGCTCGTCGGCGTCCGGGACAGCCTCGTCGGCATCGCGAGCGACCTGAACGACCTGACCAAGATCCGCAGCACGGCGTACACGGCGAAGGACAACTCGACCCAGACGGTCGAGTCCTACCACCGCCTGATCACCCACCTGCTCGACCTCTCGCAGGACATGGCGGAGGCGACCAGCAACTCCGACATGATCCAGCGCACGCGCGCCCTGTCGGCCTTCTCCTCGGCCAAGGAGTACGCGTCCATCCAGCGCGCGGTCCTCGCCGCGGCGCTCCCCGCGAGTACCAAGGACAAGGGCGACCTCGCCGAGAACGACCGGCTGTACGCCCAGTCCGCGCTGCAGAGCCAGACGTCCGAGATCCGCAGCTTCAGCAGCATCTACGGCGACGGCGCGGAGGACCTGCTCAAGCCGATCACCGAGGGCAACCCGGTGATCGAGGCGTCCGACCAGTACGCGGGCCGCGCCCTCAGCAAGACCAACGGTCTGGGGAGCCTGAAGGTCCGGTCCTACCAGGACTGGCTGGACGACAGCTCCACCAAGATCCAGCAGATGAAGAACATCGAGCTGAAGCTGCTGGAGGACATGGAGCAGCAGGCCCGAGAGCTGCGCAACGAGTCCGAGCAAGAGGCCATCATCTCCGGTGTCCTCATCCTGCTCGTGCTCGGCGTCTCCCTGGTCGGCGCGTTCGTCGTGGCCCGGTCCATGATCCGCTCGCTGCGCCGCCTGGAGGACACCGCGACCAAGGTCGCCCAGGACCGCCTGCCCGAGCTGGTCAAGCAGCTCTCCGAAACCGACCCGCAGGACGTCGACACGTCGGTGGAGTCCGTCGGTGTGCACTCCCGGGACGAGATCGGCCGAGTGGCCGCGGCCTTCGACGACGTGCACCGCGAGGCGGTCCGACTCGCCGCCGAGCAGGCCCTGCTGCGGGGCAACGTCAACGCGATGTTCACCAACCTCTCGCGCCGTTCCCAGGGCCTCATCCAGCGTCAGCTCTCGCTCATCTCCGAACTGGAGTCCCGCGAGGCCGACCCGGACCAGCTGTCCTCGCTGTTCAAGCTCGACCACCTCGCGACGCGCATGCGCCGTAACGGTGAGAACCTCCTCGTCCTCGCCGGTGAGGAACCCGGTCGCCGCTGGACGCGTCCGGTGCCGCTGGTCGACGTGCTCCGTGCCGCCGCCTCCGAGGTGGAGCAGTACGAGCGCATCGAGCTGGCCTCGGTGCCGAGCACCGAGGTCGCCGGCCGTGTGGTCAACGACCTCGTGCACCTGCTCGCCGAGCTGCTGGAGAACGCGACCTCGTTCTCCTCGCCGCAGACCAAGGTCAAGGTCACCGGTCACGCGCTGCCCGACGGCCGCGTGCTGATCGAGATCCACGACACCGGCATCGGCCTGTCGCCGGAGGACCTGGCCGCGATCAACGAGCGGCTCGCCTCGCCGCCCACCGTGGACGTCTCCGTCTCCCGCCGCATGGGTCTGTTCGTGGTCGGCCGCCTCTCGCAGCGTCACGGCATCCGCATCCAGCTGCGTCCGTCCGACTCCGGCGGTACGACCGCGCTGGTCATGCTGCCCGTCGACGTCGCGCAGGGCGGCCGCAAGCCGCAGCCCAAGCCGGGTCAGCCCGCCTCGGGCAACGGCGGTCCGGCCGCCGCCCAGGCCGCCGCCGGTGTCGCCGCGGCCCGCCGTGGCGGTCAGGGCGGCGGTGCCCTCGGTGGCGGTGGCGCCTTCGGCGGCGGTGGCGGTGGCGGTGCCCTCGGCGCCGGCTCCCCCGGGGGCCGGCTCGGTACCGGTCAGGGGCCGCGGGCCGCACTGCCCGGACGCGACGCGGGTGGCCGTCCGGGTGCGCCGGGCGCGCCGGGTGGCCCGCGCGGGCCCCAGGCCCCGGCGGCCCCGGGTCAGCAGAACCGCCCGGCCCCGGCCGGAGCGGGTGCCGGCGCCGGTCAGGCGCCCGGTGCCCCGCAGGGCCTGCAGGCCGCGGGCATGAACGCGCCGCAGGGCAACGCACCGGCGAACAGCGCCCCGCAGGGCCAGGACATGTTCGGCGGCCCGCGCACCCCCGCGGCGCCCCCGCAGCGCGGCAAGCGCGGGACCAACGGCGACGCCGAGCAGGGCCGTCGTCCGCAGCTGCCGCCGCGCGGCGGTCCGCGGGCCGAGCTGCCCGGCGGCAACCCGCAGCCGCGGGTGCCCAGCTGGAGCGACGAGAACGCGCAGCCGCCCGTGCCGCGGGCGTCGCTGGACGCCCCGCGCGGTCACGACGAGCCGGACAGCTCCCGCACCGACCGGTCCCCGCGCCCCGACGAGCGGCAGGGCCCGGGCTCGACCGCGGAGATGCCGGCGGTGCCCCGGTTCGGCGAGCCCCAGTCCCCCGCCGCCACGGCCGAGTTCGCCCGCCCCGACTTCGACGCCCCGGCGCCCGGGCGCGGCGAGCCGCAGGACACGGGCCGGTTCGCCCAGCCCGGCCAGAACCGCTTCGAGGGCCAGGCCCCGTACGAGAACCAGTACGGGCAGGGTCAGTACGGTCAGGGCCAGTACGGTCCGGGCCAGTACGACCAGGGGCAGTACGACCAGGGCCGGTTCGGTGCGGAGGCCCCGCAGGACGACCGGTTCGCCCGGCCCGAGCCGGCCGCCCCGCAGCAGGGCGGCGGCCCCTTCGTCCGCTCGGACGTCTTCGGCGGGCAGCCCGCCCCGACGGCGCCGAACGGCCCGTCCCCGGCCGACCGGTTCGCCGGTGCCCAGGGCTACGACAACGGCTCGGCCGGCCAGCAGGACCTGCCGGTCCGTCAGAACCCGGCGGTCACGGGTCAGTTCGAGCGTCCCCAGGCGGGCGGCGCGCAGGGCGGCAACGACTTCGGCGCTCCGCGTCCGCCGGCCCCGCAGCGGCCGGCCGCGCAGGAGCCGTCGGGCCGGAACCCGGGCGGTACTCCCCCGCAGCGACCCGGAGACGGTTGGGCCCTGCCCCCGGCCTCCGGTCCCGGTGACGGACGTACGCCGCTGTACGACACGCTGGAGACCAACTGGTTCCACGGGGACCGCGAGACGAGGGCGCCGCAGGCCGCCCCGGCCGCGGCCCAGGAGCCGCAGGCCGCCCAGCCCCAGACCCCGGCGGCCCCCCAGCGGCCGGCCACCTCGGCCTGGCGCAGCTCGCCGAACGACGACCTCGTCCGGCAGGCGGAGCGCGTCAGGCAGCCGGCCGCGGGCGGGGTCACCACCTCCGGCCTCCCGCGCCGGGTCCCCCGGGCCAACCTCGTCCCGGGGACGGCTCAGCAGCAGTCGCACCAGAGCGGTCCGGCGGTTTCGCGTGCGCCCGACGACGTGCGCGGCCGGCTGACCAATCTCCGTCGGGGAATCGCACAGGGCCGTCAGGCCGGTACCAACCAGACCGGCAGCTACCCGCGGCCCACTCACCAGCAGGAGCGTTAGTTGAGCCCGATGAGCCAGGCGGCACAGAACCTCAACTGGTTGATCACGAATTTCGTGGACAACACCCCGGGGGTGTCCCACACCGTCGTCGTGTCCGCCGACGGACTCCTCCTGGCGATGTCGGAGGGCTTCCCTCGCGACCGCGCCGACCAGCTCGCGGCCGTGGCCTCGGGGCTGACCTCGCTGACCGCCGGGGCGTCCCGGATCTTCGAGGGCGGCAATGTGGCGCAGACGGTCGTGGAGATGGAGCGGGGATTCCTCTTCCTCATGTCCGTCTCGGACGGCTCGTCCCTGGCCGTCCTCGCGCACCCGGAGTGCGACATCGGCCTCGTCGGCTACGAGATGGCGCTCCTGGTCGACCGCGCGGGCGCGGTGCTCACACCCGACCTGCGCGCCGAACTACAAGGCAGTCTGCTCCACTGATCGGCCCCGGCACCACCCGTGTTACCAAATCACCGTCCGGCCGCCACAATCCCCCCACCGGCCTCGTCAGACGGCTTGACTGACCGACTTGCTGTCCCGCCCGGAGGATTCATGACCCCGCCCACCGCCTCTCATGATCCGTACGCGGAGCCGTACGAGGACGAGGGCGACCAGCCGCTGGTACGTCCTTATGCGATGACCGGCGGCCGGACCAGGCCGCGCTACCAGCTCGCCATCGAGGCGCTGATCAGCACGACGGCCGACCCGGCAGCGCTCATGGGACTGCTCCCCGAGCACCAGCGGATCTGCCATCTGTGCCGCGAGGTGAAATCGGTGGCCGAGGTGTCGGCCCTGCTGGCGATGCCGCTCGGTGTGGCCCGGATCCTGGTCGCGGACCTCGCGGAGGCCGGACTCGTCGCCATCCACCAGCCGGGCGGCGACGAGAACAACGGCGGTGCGCCTGACGTGACACTGCTCGAAAGGGTGCTCAGTGGACTTCGAAAGCTCTGACGGAGGGCGGGCGACCACCTCCGCGAAGATCGTGGTGGCCGGCGGCTTCGGCGTCGGCAAGACCACGTTCGTGGGCGCCGTCTCCGAGATCAACCCGCTGCGCACCGAGGCCGTGATGACCTCGGCGAGCGCCGGGATCGACGACCTCACGCACGCCGGGGACAAGACGACCACGACGGTCGCCATGGACTTCGGCCGCATCACGCTCGACCAGGACCTGATCCTGTACCTGTTCGGTACGCCGGGCCAGGACCGGTTCTGGTTCATGTGGGACGACCTGGTGCGCGGCGCCATCGGCGCGGTCGTGCTGTGCGACACCCGCCGGCTGGCCGACTGCTTCCCCGCGGTCGACTACTTCGAGAACAGCGGCCTGCCGTTCGTCGTCGCCCTCAACGGCTTCGACGGTCAGCAGCCGTACTCTCCGGACGAGGTACGCGAGGCGCTGCAGATCGGTCCGGACACTCCGATCATCACGACCGACGCCCGGCATCGCGCCGACGCCAAGTCCGCACTGATCACGCTGGTCGAGCACGCGCTGATGGCCCGCCTGCGGTAGGCCCGTCAGCCGTCGCAGCCAAGTCGGCGGGTTTCTACGTCACTTGTAGTAGACGGATCGGAGCCGGCTGTGTCGTTTGACACGGTCGGCTCCGCTGTTCATAACGTTTCGGCAGAGGAATCGGGTGGTGCCGACACGCGACGCGGTCAGCTGGTCTCACTGCGCGCACGAAGGCCTCGTCTTTTGACGGGCCTCGCTCTTTATGACCGTTTTACGTAGGGCTTACATCACGTGTAACCCCCGCGTTCCACTGTTTGGAAGAGCGCTGGTCGCCGTGCTGGAATGCCGGAACTGCCCAATGGTCAAAGACGTACTCAGCAGTAGCGCGTACTTGATGACGACGGGGTTCTGAGACACAGCGGCACGACACAGGTGCCGACCGCCGAGAGGTTGTTGGTCGAGTGAGGCGAAGCAAGAGCAGTCCCGAGCCATCGGCCCGGGGCAACTTCACCCCGCCGCCGCGTGCAGCGGCGCCCGCCCCCACGCCCGCCGCGGAACCCAAGGCCGAGCCCGCGCCGAGCGGTGGCCGGTTCACGCCGCGCAACTGGCGGGTGCCCACCCGGCTGAACGCGATCCTGCTGATCCCGGTGCTGGTCGGCCTCGTCATGGGCGGCTTCCAGGTGAAGAGCTCGATCGACACCTGGCAGGACGCCCAGGACGCCGAGAACACCGCGCGCCTGGTGCGCGCCTCCCTCGGCTACGCCAACGCCCTCTACAACGAGCGCGACCTCACCGCGGCCCCGCTGCTCCAGGGCAAGGGCGACAAGGACGCCACCGTCGCCGGGGCCCGCCGGGCCACCGACGAGGCGGCCGACGCCTTCGACCAGGCAGCCCAGAACATGCCCGCCAAGTCGGGCCTCGAACGCCGGCTGAAGGTGTTCCGCGAGCAGGAGCCCAAGCTCCAGACGCTGCGGGCGGCCGCGTACACCTCCAAGCTCAAGGGCGTGGAGACCGAGGAGGCCTACACCGGCGTCGCCCACCCCCTGATGGAGTTCGCCAACGAACTCGGTCTGGGCACCGGCAACATCACCTCCTACGGCCGTACCGTCTACGCGATCTCGCTGACGAAGGCCGCGCTCTCCCTGGAGCGCTCGATCGGCATGCACATGCTGGTCAAGCCGGGTCCCGAGCCCAGCCACCTGGCCAGCCAGCGCGTGGCGCTCTCCTCGTACGCCTACCTGGAGCGCATCGCGATCGAGGAGTACATCGGCGGCGGTACCGAGGCGGACGCGCAGAAGCTCGAGGACTCCGAGGCGAAGCTCAAGGAGGACGGCGCGGCCATGGCCAAGGAGGCCAAGGCCAAGGACCCGGACTACGTGGCGCCGCCGTCCAACCCGACGACGATGATCTCCGAGCTGGCCGGCTTGCAGTCCACGGACACCAGCGCGCGTGCGGAGCTGGCCCAGCAGGGCATCACGCCGGAGAACTGGTGGGCGGTCAACACCCTCAAGTTCGACGCGTACCAGAAGATCGAGTCGGACCTGGCCGACAAGGCGGTGTCCGAGGCCTCGGCGATCGCCGACGACGCCGAGCGCGACGCCTACATCACGGGTGCCGCGGTCGTGATCGCGCTGCTCGCCGCGTTCATCCTGGCCGGCATGGTGGCCCGCCAGATGAGCCGTTCGATGCGCCAGCTGCGCAACGCCGCCTTCGGCATCGCCGAGCAACGCCTGCCGATGCTGGTCGACCAGCTCTCCCGCACCGACCCGGGCCGGGTCGACACCCGGGTGCAGCCGATCCCGATCTCCTCGACCGACGAGATCGGCGAGGTCGCCCGCGCCTTCGACCAGGTGCACCGCGAGGCGGTGCGGCTCGCCTCCGAGCAGGCGCTGCTGCGGGGCAACATCAACGCGATCTTCACCAACCTGTCGCGCCGCAACCAGTCGCTGATCGAGGGCCAGCTGAGCCTGATCACCGACCTGGAGAACAACGAGGCCGACCCCGACCAGCTGGAGAACCTCTTCCGCCTGGACCACCTGGCCACCCGTATGCGCCGCAACGGCGAGAACCTCCTGGTCCTCGCCGGCGAGGAGCCCGGCCGCCGCTGGGACCAGCCGGTTCCGCTGGTCGACGTGCTGCGCGCCGCCTCCTCCGAGGTGGAGCAGTACGAGCGCATCGAGCTGTCCGGTGTGCCGGAGGCCGAGATCCACGGCCGCGCCGTGACCGACCTCGTGCACCTGCTCGCCGAGCTCCTCGAGAACGCCACCACGTTCTCCTCCCCGCAGACCAAGGTCCGGGTCACCGCGACCCGGCTGCCCGACGGCCGCGTGATGGTCGAGATCCACGACAAGGGCATCGGCCTCACCGCCGAGGACTTCGCGGACATCAACCACAAGCTGGCCAACCCGCCGACCGTGGACGCCGCGATCTCCCAGCGCATGGGCCTGTTCGTGGTCGGCCGGCTGTCCGACCGGCACGGCATCCGCGTCCAGCTGCGTCCCTCGGGCGAGCAGGCGGGCACCACCTCGCTGGTCATGCTCCCGGACGCCATCACCCACGGTGGCGGTGGCGAGCAGCAGCCGCGGGACGAGTTCACCGTGTCGCAGATCATCCCGGAGCAGAACTTCGGCGGGGAGAGCTTCGCGCAGGTCGGTCAGCCGATGCGGACCGCCGCCGAACTGGGCTTCGACGACAGCCGGTACGCCGAGATCCCCGACGACATACGCGAGCTGGACCCGGTCGGCCGTTCGCTGATGCGCGAGGAGCGCCGTGCGGCCCTGGAGGCCCAGTCGCACCCCGAGCTGCCGGGTCCGGCGGACCGCGGGGGCGAAGGGAACACCGAGGCCACCGGCTTCCAGGACCGGTTCACCGGTCAGCAGCCCGGGTACGACCAGGCCCACGACGGCTACCGGCAGCAGCCGAACGGCGGGTACCAGCAGCCGTCCGACGGCGGGTACCAGGAGCAGTCGACCGGCGGGTACCAGGAGCAGCCCGACGGCGCCTACGACCAGCGGTCGGCGAACGGCGGCTACGACCAGCAGTCCGTGAACGGCGCCTACGACCAGCAGTCGGCGTACGTCGACCAGCAGCAGGCCTACCGGGAACCGCAGCAGGCGTCGTACGACGAGCAGTACTACGCGCCGAACGGCACCGCGCCGGAGTCCGGGAACTACTCGCCCTTCGAACAGCGGCGCCACCAGGACGACTGGCCCCAGCAGGACGGATACCAGAACGGTTATCCGGACCAGTACCCCTCGGGTGCCCCGCAGGCGCAATCCGCGCAGGCCGCTGACGTGAACGAGGCGGACCGCGTAGGCTTCGACCGTCCGGGGCCGGCCCCCTCCGCCCCCCACGAGCTGACCGACGCCGGTCTTCCCCGCCGCGGATCCACCGCGAGCGGCGCGGGCGAGGCGGGGCCCGTGGGCCAGGAGACGCCGGCCGCCGCACCGGGGGCGGGCGGCGAGGACTCCTGGCGGTCGGCCAACGACGACCGCTGGCAGCAGGCCTCGGCGCTGCGCAGGCCCAAGGCGGGCGGGGTGACCTCCTCGGGTCTGCCGCGGCGGGTGCCGAAGGCCAACCTGGTCGAAGGCGCGGCCGAGACCACTCCCCAGGGAGGCCCTCAGGTCTCCCGCGCTCCGGAGGACGTCCGGGGCAGGCTGAGCAACCTGCGGCGCGGCGTCGAGCGAGGCCGCAACGCAGGCAGTGAAACGAACGGCCAGGACACAAGGAATGAACACCGTGGTCCTGACAGCACCTACAACCAGGAGCGTTAGTGTGAGCCCGATGAGCCAGGCGGCGCAGAACCTGAACTGGTTGATCACCAACTTCGTGGACAACACCCCGGGGGTGTCCCACACGGTGGTGGTCTCCGCCGACGGACTCCTTCTGGCGATGTCCGAAGGGTTCCCTCGCGACCGAGCCGATCAGCTCGCGGCCGTCGCCTCCGGCCTGACCTCGCTGACCGCCGGTGCCTCGCGCATCTTCGAGGGCGGCAGCGTGAACCAGACGGTTGTGGAGATGGAGCGCGGATTCCTCTTCATCATGTCCATTTCCGACGGCTCGTCCCTCGCGGTTCTCGCACACCCCGAGGCGGACATCGGTCTCATTGGGTACGAGATGGCCCTTCTGGTGGACCGTGCCGGCACGGTCCTGACGCCCGATCTGCGGGCGGAGCTCCAAGGGAGCCTTCTCAACTAAAGGACAGACGGTGCGTTTTGGCGTCCCGTGGCCGTAAAGTTTCGGGACGCGGCTCCACAGCGATGGGTGCCAGGCACAGTCGGAGGAGGAACACGTGGCAACACCCCCAGGCGGTCCGTCATCGGGCAACTGGTCGTACGGCCCTGGACAGGGCCAAGGCGACGGCTCGGCGAACGGGTACGGCTACCCCTCCGTACCGGGTCACCGGCAGCCGTACGCGCCGCAGGGCCCCGGCCCTTCGCCGTACGACCAGCCGCAGGCTCCGCGCATCCAGCCGGTGCAGCCGCAGCGCCGCACCCCTGAGCCGGCGCCCGCCGGGGCGTCGAACAACCCCCTGGTGCGCCCGTACGCCATGACGGGTGGCCGCACCAGGCCCCGGTACCAGCTCGCCATCGAGGCACTGGTGCACACCACCGCGCAGCCGCACCAGATGCAGGGCCAGCTGCCCGAGCATCAGCGGATCTGCAACCTCTGCCGGGAGATCAAGTCGGTGGCCGAGGTCTCGGCCCTCCTGACGATCCCTCTCGGCGTGGCCAGGATCCTCGTCGCCGACTTGGCGGAGGCGGGACTGGTCGCCATCCATCAGCCCGGCGGCGACGAGAGCGCCGGCGGCCAGCCAGACGTGACACTGCTCGAAAGGGTGCTCAGTGGACTTCGCAAGCTCTAGCGGCGGTCCTTCCCGCTCCACCACTTCCGCGAAGATCGTGGTGGCGGGCGGCTTCGGCGTGGGCAAGACCACGTTCGTCGGCGCTGTCTCGGAGATCAACCCGCTGCGCACAGAGGCCGTGATGACATCCGCTTCCGCGGGTATCGACGACCTCACCCACACGGGGGACAAGACGACCACGACGGTCGCCATGGACTTCGGCCGCATCACGCTCGACCAGGACCTGATCCTGTACCTGTTCGGTACGCCGGGCCAGGACCGGTTCTGGTTCATGTGGGACGACCTGGTGCGCGGCGCCATCGGTGCGATCGTGCTGGTCGACACGAGGCGGCTCGCCGACTGCTTCCCCGCCGTCGACTACTTCGAGAACAGCGGCCTGCCGTTCGTCATCGCGCTGAACGGCTTCGACGGTCAGCAGCCGTACAACCCGGACGAGGTCCGGGAGGCGCTGCAGATCGGCCCGGACACCCCGATCATCACGACGGACGCGCGGCATCGGGCCGACGCGAAGTCGGCGCTGATCACTCTGGTGGAGCACGCGCTGATGGCCCGCCTGCGCTGAGGGCTGCGCCGCAGCCTGCGAGCAGTCGTGCCTCCCCCGGGGAGGCACCCCGTCAACGCCGGCTTGTACGACGCCCCCTGCGGCCACTGGGCTGCCGGGGGCGGTTTCGTTGTGAGTTGCCCGACCCCGTGTCATGCGCGGAAGGCCCCCCTCCTGAACCGGAGGGGGGCCTTCTGCGTGGCTGAGAGGTCAGCGCCAGCTGTGCGGGGCGCGGAAGCCGGGCTCGCGCTCCAGGCGGCGCCAGCCCGCGCGGGCCCGGCCGCCGCCGTGGGCCGGGGCGATCTCGACGGGGCGGGCGGCGGCGCGGGCCAGGAGGAGGGCCGTGATGGCGGCGACTTCCTCGGGCTCGGCGTGGCCCTTCTCGACGCGGATGTCGGGAGTGGACATGGAGGTGGCTCCTCGGGTCACTGCGGCGGGTTGCCGTGCTTGCGGGAGGGCAGGTCGGCGTGCTTGGTGTGGAGCATCGCCAGGGACTTGATCAGCACCTCGCGGGTCTCGGCGGGGTCGATGACGTCGTCGACCAGGCCGCGCTCGGCCGCGTAGTAGGGGTGCATCAGCTCGGACTTGTACTCCTTGACCATGCGCGCCCGCATGGCCTCGGGGTCCTCGGCGTCGGCGATCTGCCGGCGGAAGATGACGTTGGCGGCGCCCTCGGCACCCATGACGGCGATCTCGTTGGTCGGCCAGGCGTAGGTGAGGTCGGCGCCGATGGACTGGCTGTCCATCACGATGTAAGCACCGCCGTACGCCTTGCGCAGGATGAGCGAGATCCGCGGCACGGTCGCGTTGCAGTACGCGTACAGCAGTTTGGCGCCGTGGCGGATGATGCCGCCGTGTTCCTGGTCGACGCCGGGCAGGAAGCCGGGTACGTCCAGAAGGGTGACGATCGGGATGTTGAAGGCGTCGCACATCTGCACGAAGCGCGCGGCCTTCTCGGACGCCTCGATGTCCAGGACGCCGGCCAGGGCCTGCGGCTGGTTGGCGACGATGCCGACGACCTGTCCGTCCAGGCGGGCCAGGGCGCAGATGATGTTGCGGGCCCAGCGCTCGTGGACCTCCAGGTACTCGCCCTCGTCGACCAGTTCCTCGATGACCTTGGCCATGTCGTACGGGCGGTTGCCGTCCGCCGGGACCAGGTCGAGGAGCACGTCGCTGCGGCGGTCGGCGGGGTCCGAGGACTCGTGGCGGGGCGGGTTCTCCCGGTTGTTCTGCGGGAGGAGGGAGAGGAGGTAGCGGACCTCGGCGAGGCAGGTCTCCTCGTCGTCGTAGGCGAAGTGGCACACGCCGGAGGTCTCGGCGTGCACGTCCGCGCCGCCGAGGCCGTTCTGGGTGATCTCCTCGCCGGTGACCGCCTTGACCACGTCCGGACCCGTGATGAACATCTGCGAGGTCTCACGGACCATGAAGACGAAGTCGGTGAGGGCGGGGCTGTAGGCCGCGCCGCCGGCGCACGGGCCGAGCATCACGCTGATCTGCGGGATGACCCCGGACGCCTTGGTGTTGCGCTGGAAGATGCCGCCGTACCCGGCCAGCGCGGACACGCCCTCCTGGATACGGGCGCCGGCGCCGTCGTTCAGCGACACCAGCGGGGCACCGGCCGCGATGGCCATGTCCATGATCTTGTGGATCTTCGTGGCGTGCGCCTCGCCGAGCGCACCGCCGAAGATCCGGAAGTCGTGGGCGTAGACGAAGACCGTGCGGCCCTCGACCGTGCCCCAGCCGGTGATGACGCCGTCGGTGTACGGCTTCTTGGCCTCCAGGCCGAAACCGGTGGCACGGTGCCGCCGCAACTGCTCGACCTCGCGGAAGGAGCCCGCGTCCAGCAGCAGCTCGATGCGCTCACGCGCCGTCAGCTTGCCCTTGGCGTGCTGCGCCGCCGTCGCCTTCTCGCTCGGTCCGGCCAGCGCCTGCGCACGGATCTCGTGCAGCTCGGCCACTCGCCCGCGCGCGTCCGTCGGCTCACCCGGCGCCTCATCCAAAACGGTCATGTAGCGACTCTACGAAGCGGACCCGGGAATGCGAGCCGTCGACTCCGTACAGTCTCCGGCCCGTTTTCCTGGTAGCACCGAACAGAATCCCCACCGCATGCAGCCTTTTCGACTGCTCAGGGGGCCTCTGCCTTGTAGGGGTCGTACAAAGCCGTCAGCTGAGAGTCACCTCACATTCATACGTGGTACATACCACCCCTGGAGTGACGCGGAGGTGCAGCCGGCGGCCCGTCCGGAGGATCTCGACCGTCTCGTCGGCCCGTAGCACCGCTCCCGCCGGGTGCTCCCAGATGATCTCCAGGGGCTCCCCCGTGCGCGGCGGTTCGCTCACGCAGAGCGTAGCGGTACGGCCCCGCCGGCGGACCAGCACGCTCGCCCCGGCCGTCGCGGTGAGCGGGCCCGCGGTGCCGGCCTGCCAGAAGTTGGCTGCCGTGAACCCGAGGGAGGGCACGGCCACCGCCTGGCACCGGTCGTCGTTGGCGAGGATCTCCAGCCAGCGGCGGTCGGCGGCCCGGCGCGCGACCGTCCCCCGGGAGGCGCCCGGCATGACGGTGTAGACGTAGTCGGCGCCGTCCGGGTCCGTGCCGTGGTCGAGCCAGAGGGTCTGCCGGCGCCGGGTGCGGCGCTCGGTGGTGCTGGTGGTGTTGATGTCGGACCAGGCACCGGTGCGGTCCTCGCGCAGCGTCCGCAGGCCGCGCCCGGGCACGATCCAGCCGCCGTGGCCCTCCAGGTGGGCCCAGTCCCGGCCGCGTACGAGAGCCTGGGTGCCGCCCTCCCCCAGGTTGCGGTCGTCCACGACGGTCTCCACCGGGACGCCGTCCGCGCAGGTGATGCCGGCGCCCAGGCAGACCACCGCGTCGTGCAGGAAGAACCAGGACTTACGGGCCTCCAGGGTCGAGCCGAGACCCTTCAGGTGCTGTCCCACGGCGGCGTACTCGCCGTCGGTCGTGCCGCCCACCCAGCGCACGTCGGGCTTGGGCGCACCCCATTCGCCGCCCGCCCGGTCGGCGAGGCGCTTGGTGGAGACGGTGGTCCCGGGCAGCCGGTACCAGTCGGCGGTCGGCCAGAACCAGTCCGTGTACTGATCGGACACGGTCCCGTTCGCCCACCAGGTGAGCATCCCCGCGCCGGTGTGCCAGCCGCGCGGGTTCTCGCCGTTGCCGCACTCGTAGTGGGCGATGCGGTCGCTGGCCATGGCGAGGGCCGCCGTGAAGGCGGGGCGGCGGTGGACCGCGCGGTCCATGGCGGCGAAGAGGTGGTGCCCCGTGGGTTCGGGCGCGGCCTCGCCGGGGTCGTCGGCGATCGCGTGCAGCCGGGCCAGGTCGGCGACCGGGAACTGGGGTGCGGTGAGGAGCGGCGTGACGGTGTCGCGCGCGATCCAGCCCTTGATCCGGGCGTACCAGCGTGCGCGCTCGGCGTCGCTCGCGCCGCCCGCGAGGACCGCCATGGCGGCGATGAGCTGCTGCCCGTGGAAGTGGTCGCTGCGCATGACGTGCAGGTCGTCGCTTGCCAGGTAACCCCGGCTGATCGCGCGGCCGTTGACCACGTCCATGACCAGGCCGTCGTGGATCAGGGGCGCGTAGGCGTGCTCGACGCTGTCCAGGACGGTCTGCCGGCCCGGGTCCGTCACCTCCCACGGTGAGCCGGCCAGCAGGGTGAAGAGCCTGCCCAGCCCGTCGAGCATGACCTGGCCGTACGTCCCCGAGTAGGCGACCCAGGTGTGCTGGACGAACGAGCCGTCGGCGTAGAGCCCGTCACCCCCGGTGACGTACGGGAAGACCGGCGAGAGGGCGTCGCGGGCCAGGGCGAGCTTGGCGGGGGTCCGGCCCAGGACACCGCGCAGGGCGACGGAGCGGCACAGGTCGACGCGGTTGGCGCCGGTGGAGGTGCCGGAGTAGTCGCCGAGCATCGCGTCGGGGACGAAGTGGTCGACGGCGGCGCAGGCGGCGGCGACGCGTTCGGCTCCGAGGTGGTCGTGGAGGGCGGCCGTGATGTCCATCAGGAGGCGGGGACTGCCGATCTGCCACTCCCACCAGTTGCCGTAGGGGGTGGTGCCGGGGTGGTAGACGGTTGCCGAGAGGTGGTCGAGGCCGCGCAGGATGTCGGCGAGGAGGGCCTGGTCGCCGGTGCTACCGGTGCCCTCCTGGACGTACGCCTCGGTCATCGTCCACAGGCGGCTGTAGGCGAAGGTGATGCCGGCGGGCGGGTCGAAGGGGTGGCCGGGCCACAGGGAGGTGGGGGTGGGCGCCATGGTGGCGCGGTGGGCGCGGGCTCGTTCGCCGGTCTCGGCGAGGCGGGAGGCGTAGGGCTCGGCGGCCGGGTCGTAGCCGGTGCCGAGAGCGATGCCGAGCCAGCGCAGGCGGAGGGCGTCGTAGGGGTCGGCCGCGGCGGCCGCGGCCCGGGGCACGGCCGAGAGGGCGGCGGCGGCCGCGGTGGCGAGCAGGACCGCGCGGCGGCTGGGAGCGGTGGGGCGCTGTGGGGTCATGCTCATGCCGTCTATCACGCCCGGGACGGCGGGGGAACGGCACCGCGACACGTTCGGGCGAAGTGGTTGATGGTTTGACGGAATAGCCCTAGAGTCGTGCTCGTTGAACTGGTTGAACATTCAACATCAAGACCTTCTCCGGAGGACACCATGACCGCGACCGCCGACCTCTCCACGCTGACCGGCGACTACACCGTCGACCCCGCCCACACGACGATCGGTTTCACGGCCCGCCACGCCATGGTCACCAACGTCAAGGGCAAGTTCCTGGACTTCACCGGCACGCTGCACCTGGACGGCGCCGACCCGTCCCGCTCCACCGCGTCCCTGGACATCACCATGGACAGCATCGACACGGGCTCCCCCGACCGCGACGGGCACCTCAGGAGCGCGGACTTCTTCAACACGGGCGAACACCCGACGATGACCTTCCGCTCCACCAAGGCGGAATCCCTGGGCGGCGACGACTACCGCATCACCGGTGACCTGTCGATCCTCGGCACGACCAGGCCGCTCACCATCGACCTGGAGTTCAACGGCGCGGCCAAGGACCCGTTCGGCAACGAGCGCGTCGGCTTCGAGGGCAAGGCGGAGATCAAGCGCTCGGAGTGGGGCCTCACCTGGAACGCGGCCCTGGAGACGGGCGGCGTGCTGGTCTCCGACAAGATCAAGCTGAACTTCGACATCTCGGCGATCAGGCAGGCCTGACGCACCACACCCCCTCGGCGGCGAACCCCACCTCGGCGGCGGCCCGGACCCGGATGCGGCGTCCGGGCCGGCTCGTCATGCGGCAGACGGCGCTGCGCCGGGCGATCGAACGGTCCGCCGGGACGAGATCGCGTCCGCCTCGGCCCGCACCGCCGTTGTGTGCCCGTCGGCGATGCGGCGCGCACCCCTGGCGGTCGCCGCCCGCCTCACCCGCCCAGCAGCTCCCGCGCCCGGCCCAGTGCCTGGCCGAAGGGGTCGGGCAGGACACCCAGCCCGTACGACACCAGGGCGCCCTCGTGCAGCAGCATCAGCGCGCCCCCGAGGCGCTGCGCGCCGGCCGGGTCGAACTCTCCGGCGAGGCGGGTGAACAGGGCGAGCATCCACCGCTTCTGCCCCGTGATGACCGGGTACGCCGGGTGGGCCGGGTCGCTGATCTCCGCGTGCGCGTTGATCATGCCGCACCCCCTGCGCCCGTGGACCTCCGCCCATACGCGCGAGGCCTCGAACACCTCCAGGATCCGGGCGGCCGGCCCCTGCTCCGCGACCGCGCCGAGCCGGTCCGCGAGCAACGCGCGCCAGCGCTCGTCGCGTCCGGCCAGGTACTCCACGACGATCTGCTCCTTGGAGCCGAACCGGTCGTACAGCGTCTTCTTGGTCACCCCCGCCTCGGCGGCGACGAGGTCGACGCCCACGGCGTGGATGCCGTGCGCGTAGAACAGCCGCTCGGCGGCCTCCAGCACCCGCCGGGCGCCGGGCGTCATCCGGACGCGGTGCGGTGTCTCTTCTGGACCCATGCCAGCAAGTATACCGGTCTGTATAGTGGGCACTCCGCACAAGTAAACCGATCTGTCTACTGCGGATTGCGGACTACGGACTTCCTGGATGTGGTCGACATGAACGCCTTGCTCTCGGTCGCCTTCGTTCTGTGCTGGAGCTCCGGCTTCATCGGCGCCAAGCTGGGCGCGGGGACCGCCGACGCGAGCACGCTGCTGATGTGGCGCTTCCTGCCGCTCGCCGTGCTCCTGGCGGCCGCCGCCGCCTTCTCCCGGTCGGCGTGGCGCGGCCTGACGCCCCGGGCCGCCGGCCGGCAGGTCGCCGTCGGAGCGCTGTCGCAGAGCGGCTACCTGCTCAGCGTCTACTACGCCATCCAGCTCGGCGTCTCCAGTGGCACCACCGCCCTGATCGACGGCGTCCAGCCCCTCGTGGCCGGCGCGCTCGCCGGGCCGCTGCTGCGGCAGTACGTCTCGCGCCGGCAGTGGCTGGGGCTCTGGCTGGGACTGGCCGGCGTCGCCACGGTCACCTTGGCCGACGCCGGGGCGGCGGGGGCGGACGTGCCCTGGTGGGCGTACTTCGTGCCCTTCTTCGGCATGCTGTCGCTGGTGGCGGCCACCTTCCTGGAGGGCCGCTCACGCGCGCCGGTGCCGCCCCGGGTGTCGCTGACGATCCACTGTGCGACCAGCGCGGTCCTCTTCTCGGCCCTGGCCGCCGGTACCGGGACCGCGGCGCCGCCCGCCGACTCCTCGTTCTGGCTGGCGACCGCCTGGCTGGTGGTGCTGCCCACCTTCGGCGGCTACGGGCTCTACTGGCTGATCCTGCGCCGCTCCGGCATCACCGAGGTCAACACCCTCATGTTCCTCATGGCGCCGGTCACGGCCGTGTGGGGCGCCCTGATGTTCGGCGAGCCCTTCGGTCCCCAGACCGCCGTCGGCCTCGCCGTGTGCCTCGTCGCCGTGGTCGTCGTCCGGCGCCGGGACGGAGCGGATCGGACACGGCGGTGGCACGCGCGCTCCGGCCTCCGGCATCGACCTCAGGCTGCCGCGAGGCCGACGGAGGTCAGGCGCTGACGCCCGACGCCGGCACGCCGCGGGCAAGCCGCCGCGAGCACGCCCGCCGCGAGCCCGGGGGCCAGGGCGTCAGAAGCCGCCGCCGAAGTCACCGCCGCCCCCGCCGAACCCGCCTCCACCGCCGAAGTCACCGCCGCCGAAGCCGCCGCCGAAGTCGCCGGGGTCGAAGTCGCCGCCCGAGACGTCACCGCCCTCGTAGCCGCCGAAGTCGCCGTACCCGGTGCCGTAGCCCGCTCCGTAGGCGGGGCCCGCCATCAAGCCGCCCAGCATGGTGCCGACCAGCAGGCCGGGCAGGATGCCGCCGCCGAAGTAGCCGCCCGCCCAGGGGCCGTAGGCGGGGCCCGCGTCCCAGTAGGGGCGGCGGCCGTACTCGGTGTCCACCTCGCGGATCATCGGGTCCCGTCCGTCGGCCAGCCGGGCCCGGTCGGCCGCGCAGACCGGGACCTCACGGGTGACGCCGCCCGGCGGGGTCCAGGTGGCGTCGGCGACCGACGGGCCGTGGCGCGGGTCGAAGAAGCAGGGTGGCCGGCGTTCGGGCAGCGCCCTGCCCTCGCGGCGGGCGGCGAGCCGGGTGAGCGAGAAGCGGCCGTCCTCCACCGCCTGGGTGACGGCCCGCACGTCCTCCGGTCTGCGGGCGTTCGCCATGTACGTCTTGGCCTGCTCGTAGGCGTCGAGGGCACGTTCGTAGTCGGCCCGCATCGCGTCGTCGGCACCGGGTTCCGCCGGGTGGAAGTCCAGGCGGTCCAGCTCTTCGCCGAACGCCGTGATGTCCTCGTCGACCACCACCCTCAGCCGCTCCAGTGCCTCCCGCTGTTCCGCCTCGCGGCGGTGCCGGTTGCGCCGGGAGAGCGCGTAGACGCCCGCGCCGCCGACGACCACCACCGCACCGGCGGTGATCAGGGCGCCGGTGGGCGCGGAGGCACCGCCGGAGTCCCAGGACGAGGGGGCGGAGCCGCGCACGCTGCGCAGCGCGTCGTCGACGAAGTCGTTGAGCTGGGCCTTGGGATCGCCCGCGCCCTGGACCGCGGTGACCAGGTTCTGCACGCCCTGGCGGCTCAGCACGCTGCTGTCGGCGCGGGCGTCGAAGCGGTCGCCCAGGCGGACGCCGTACAGACCGGTGATGCCGGTCTCGGTGCGGAGGTTCTGGAAGAGGTTCCCGGTCGGGTAGCCCTCCGGGAGGACCGCGACGAAGACGGGTTCGCCCGCGTCCTCGATCTTGTCGGCGAGCGCGTCCGCGTCCGACCGCGACAGCAGGTCGGTGGCGGCCGGGTCCACGTACACGGGACTCTCGCGCAGGGCCGCGCCGATCTCGGAGACGTCGGTCTGCGCCTGTGCGCCCGGCGCACCGGTCATCAGCAGCGCGAGCGCGGCGACGACCGGCGCGATCAGGAGGCGTATGAGGACTTGCGGTCGAACGTCCTTCATACGTGTGGCGTACCCGAATGGGCATCGATCAGACATAAAGCGCAGAGATATCGAAAGGGCCGCGGCCGCTCACTCGGCCGGGGTGACCCCCGCCCGCAGCAGCCCGTACGTGTAGGCGTCCTCCAGGGCCTGCCACGAGGCGGCGATGACGTTCTCCGCGACGCCCACCGTGGCCCACTCCCCCGTGCCGTCCGACGTGGAGATGAGGACCCTGGTCGTGGACTGGGTGCCGTGCACGCCCTCCAGGATGCGGACCTTGTAGTCGACCAGGTCGAGCTTGGCCAGCTCCGGGTAGATCTTCTCCAGGGCGACGCGCAGGGACCGGTCCAGGGCGTTGACCGGGCCGTTGCCCTCGGCGGTGGCGACGATGCGCTCGCCCTTGGCCCAGAGCTTGACCGTGGCCTCGTTGGCGTGGCTGCCGTCGGGGCGGTCCTCGGTGATCGCGCGCCAGGACTCGACCTCGAAGTACTTCAGCGGCCTGCCCTCGGCCTCGGCGCGCAGCAGCAGCTCGAAGCTGGCGTCGGCGGCCTCGTAGGTGTAGCCCGCCAGCTCGCGCTCCTTGACCCGCTCCACGACCCGGCCGACCAGCTCCCGGTCACCGCCGAGGTCGATGCCGAGTTCCTTGCCCTTCAGCTCGATGGAGGCCCGCCCGGCCATGTCGGAGACCAGCATCCGCATGGTGTTGCCGACCAGTTCGGGGTCGATGTGCTGGTAGAGGTCCGGGTCGACCTTGATCGCGGAGGCGTGCAGGCCGGCCTTGTGGGCGAAGGCGGAGACGCCGACGTAGGGCTGGTGGGTGGAGGGGGTGAGGTTGACGACCTCGGCGACGGCGTGCGAGATGCGGGTCATCTCCCGCAGCCGGCCCTCGGGCAGGACCCGCTTGCCGTACTTCAGCTCCAGCGCGGCCACGACCGGGAACAGGTTGGCGTTGCCCACCCGCTCGCCGTAGCCGTTGGCCGTGCACTGGACGTGGGTCGCGCCCGCGTCCACGGCGGCGAGGGTGTTGGCGACCGCGCAGCCGGTGTCGTCCTGGGCGTGGATGCCGAGCCGGGCGCCGGTGTCGGCGAGCACCGTGGCGACCACGGCCTGCACCTGCGCCGGGAGCATGCCGCCGTTGGTGTCGCACAGGATGACGACGTCGGCGCCGGCCTCGGAGGCGGTGCGCACGACGGACTTCGCGTACTCGGGATTGGCGCGGTAGCCGTCGAAGAAGTGCTCGCAGTCGACGAAGACCCGGCGGCCCTGCGCCTTGAGGTGGGAGACCGTGTCGGCGACCATCGCGAGGTTCTCGTCCAGCGTGGTGCGCAGCGCCAGCTCGACGTGCCGGTCGTGCGACTTGGCGACCAGGGTGATCACCTCGGCGCCGGACTCGAGCAGCGCCTTGACCTGGTGGTCCTCGGCGGCGGTCGCGCCGGCGCGGCGGGTGGAGCCGAAGGCGACCAGCTGGGCGTGGCGGAAGTCGATCTCCTGCCGGGCGCGGGCGAAGAACTCGGTGTCCCGCGGGTTGGCGCCGGGCCAGCCGCCCTCGATGAAGCCCACACCGAAGTCGTCCAGGTGCCGTGCGATGGCCAGCTTGTCCGCGACCGTGAGGTTGATGCCCTCGCGCTGCGCGCCGTCGCGCAGGGTGGTGTCGAAGACGTGGAACGAATCGTCGAGTTCGCTGGTTGCGGTCATGATCTGAAGGCTCCTGTTGGGGATCTCGGTCTACCGGAATGACCGGTTCCACCGTCCGTCTATGATCCCTCGCGCTCTCTTCCCGGCTCGGGGTGGGTCCAGGAAAACGAAAAACCCCTCGCGGGTGCGAGAGGTCTGCGCGCGGGTCGAGGACGACGGTGTCCACCCGTACCTGGTCGTACGTGGTGGTCACTGCGGACCGGCGCGCCTGCTGCCAATAATCATGGCGAACGAGAGCACGGGGGAAGTCTGGCACATCCCTCCCGCCGTCCACAGCCCGTCTCAGGATGCGGGCGACGGGCGTCCGGATCAGGACGGCGCGAGGAGTCCGTCGGCGAGGAACTCCCGTACGTGGCCGAGCACCTGCTCGCGGTCCGTGCCGCGCAGGCCGATCGCCACGTGGATGGCGAAGCCGTCGAGGAGGGCCCGCAGCCGGGACGCGAAGCGGTCGGGGTCCACGGGACGGAACTCGCCGCGGGAGATGCCCTCGGCCAGCAGGGCGACCAGGTCGCGGTGCCAGGCCCCCTCGATGGCCGCCTGCCGGTCGCGGGCCGCCTCCGGGGCGTTCTGCGACCGGTTCCAGACCTCCAGCCACAGCGTCCAGTGCGGGTCGCGGTGGCCGTCGGGGACGTACAGCTCGACGTAGGCGCCGAGGCGGGCCGCGGCGGTGCCGGGCCGGGTGAGCAGCCGGCCGCGCTCGGCGCCGAGGCGGCCCTCGCTCCACTCCAGGGTGCGCAGCAGCAGCTCGTCCTTGGAGCCGAAGTAGTACAGGAGGTGGCCGCTGCTCATGCCGACCTCGCGGCCGAGCGCCGCCATGGTGAGCTTCTCCAGGCCGCGCTCGGCGATCATCTCCATGGCGGCGGCCAGCACGTCCTCCCGCGGCGGGGCCTGCCTGCGCCCACCACCGGCCATCTGCTGCTCCTACGTCCTCGGCTGCTGCTGCGTGATGCAGTGGATGCCCCCGCCACCCGCGAAGATCGTACGCGCGTCCACCAGGGTCACCGTGCGGCCCGGGTGGAGGCGGCGGAAGATGCCCGCCGCGAGTTCGTCGTTCGGGTCGCCGAAGGCGCACAGGACGACGCCGTTGTTGCACAGGTAGTGGTTGATGTACGAGTAGTCGACCCAGTCGCCCTCCTCGTCCTTGAGGACCGTCGGGGCGGGCACCTCGACGACCTCCAGGCGGCGGCCCCTGGCGTCGGTCTCGCCGCGCAGGATCTCCAGGTACGTGCGGGAGCGGGCGTGGTCGGGGTGGCGCGGGTCGCGCTGGCTGTGCACGACGACGGTGCCCGGCCGGGCGAACGCCGCGACGATGTCGACGTGGCCCTGGGTGCCGTACCTGCCGTAGTCGCCGCTCAGGCCGTGCGGGAGCCAGATCGCCTTGGTGGTGCCGAGCTTGGCGTGGATCTCCGCCTCGACCTGCTCGCGGGTCCAGCCGGGGTTGCGGCCGGAGCCGAGCTGGACGGTGTCGGTCAGCAGGACCGTGCCCTCGCCGTCGACGTGGATCGCGCCGCCCTCGTTGACGAGCGTGCTGCTCAGTACGGAGGCGGTGGCGAGGTCGGCGACGTGGCGGGCGATCTTGGAGTCGTGCTCCCAGCGGGCCCAGTCCTGGGCGCCCCAGCCGTTGAACACCCAGTCCACGGCGGCGAGCCCGCCCCGCCCGTCCGTCACGAAGGTCGGACCGATGTCCCGCATCCAGGCGTCGTCCAGCTCGCGCTCCACCAGCTCGACGTCCGGGCCGAGCAGTTCGCGCGCGCTGTCGCCCTGGCCGGGCCCGTGCACCATCGTCACCGGTTCGAAGCGGCGCACCGCGCGGGCGACGGACGCCCAGGCCGCACGGGCCCCGGCCAGCTCCTCGTCGTCGGTGAACGTCGCGTTGGGGCCGGGCCAGGCCATCCAGGTGCGTTCGTGCGGGGCCCACTCGGGGGGCATGCGGAAGGTCATGGAGGCGTCCCAGGGGGTCAGAGGAAGTAGAGGCGGTTGAGGGAGACCGACTCGGCGGGGTCGGAGCGCAGCGGGTCGCCGTCGAGAGTGACCAGACCGGTGCGCTGGTCGACGTCGACCGCGCCGGTGCGGGAGTTCAGCCGCAGGTCGGCCGGGCCGATGCCGCGGGTGCCGCGCACGGCGACCCGGCGGCGGCGGGTGGGCATGGTGTCGCCGCCCTGGTCGAGGGCGGCCTGCGCGACGAAGGCCACCGATATCTCGGCGGGCGTGGCGCCGTGCGCGCCGAACTGGGGGCCGAGGACGAGGGGTTCGCAGGTGTCGGTGGCCGCGTTCGGGTCGCCGACCACGCCGTACGCCGGGAAGCCCGACTTGAGGACGAGCTGCGGCTTGGCGCCGAAGTGGTCCGGGCGCCACAGCACGATGTCGGCGAGCTTGCCGACCTCGATGGAGCCGACCTCGTGGGCGAGACCGTGGGCGATGGCGGGGTTGATGGTCAGCTTCGCCATGTAGCGCAGGACGCGGTCGTTGTCGTCGTCCCCGTCCGCGCCGAACTGCGCCTTCATCTTGCCGGCCATGGCGAAGGTGCGGCGGACGGTCTCCCCGGCGCGGCCCATGCCCTGCGCGTCGGAGGAGGTGATGCCGATGGCGCCCAGGTCGTGCAGCACGTCCTCGGCGCCCATGGTCCCGGAGCGGATGCGGTCGCGGGCCATGGCGGCGTCGCCCGGCAGGTCGGTCTTGAGGTCGTGGACGGAGACGATCATGCCGTAGTGCTCGGCGACCGCGTCCCGGCCGAAGGGCAGCGTGGGGTTGGTGGAGGAGCCGATGACGTTGGGGACGCCGGCCATCTTCAGCACGTTGGGGACGTGTCCGCCGCCGCAGCCCTCGATGTGGAAGGCGTGGATGGTGCGGCCCTCCAGGACGCGGAGGGTGTCCTCCACCGAGAGGCACTCGTTCAGGCCGTCGCTGTGCAGGGCGACCTGGACGTCGTGCTCCTCGGCGACGCGCAGCGCGGTGTCCAGGGCGCGGGTGTGGGCGCCCATGTCCTCGTGCACCTTGAACCCGGACGCCCCGCCCTCGGCCAGCGCCTCGATCAGCGGGGCCTCGTGGGACGAGGAGCCCCGGCCCAGGAAGCCGATGTTGACCGGCCAGGCGTCGAAGGCACCGAAGGCGTGCTTCAGCGCCCAGGGGGAGTTGACGCCGACGCCCCAGACCGGGCCGAACTCCTGCCCGATGACCGTCGTCACGCCGGAGGCCAGCGACGCCTCCATGATGCGCGGGGAGAGCAGGTGGACGTGGGTGTCCACGGCTCCGGCGGTGGCGATGAGCCCCTCGCCGGACACGATCGAGGTGCCGGTGCCGACCACGACGTCGACACCGTCGAGGGTGTCGGGGTTCCCGGCCCGGCCGATGGCGTGGATGCGCCCCTCGCGGATGCCGATCGACACCTTGCGGATGCCCTGCACCGCGTCGATGACGACGACGTTGCTGATGACGACGTCGCAGGTCTCGCGGACGGCGGCGGCCTTGAGGTGCAGTCCGTCGCGGGCGGTCTTGCCGAACCCGGCGAGGAACTCGTCGCCGTGGCGCTGCGCGTCGGACTCGACGCGGATCACCAGCCCGGAGTCGCCGAGGCGGAGCCGGTCCCCGGCGCGGGGGCCGTGGGTGGCGGCGTACTCGTACGGGCTGAGGCGGCGGGCCTCGGCGGGGTGCCCTCCGGGGCGGCTCATCGCTCTGTCTCCTCTCCGGTGACTCCGAGGTATCCGCAGGCGAAGGCCCGGCGCAGTGCCTCCTGTTTCGCGCCCGGCGCGTCCAGTGGTCCGTCCACCAGCCCCGCGAACCCGATGGCGACGCGCGCACCGCCGATCGGCACGAGACCCACCTCGGCGTGTTCGCCGGGGCCGAAGCGGACCGAGGACCCGGCCGGGACGGCGAGGCGCATGCCGTAGGCCCGCTCGCGGTCGAAGTCCAGCCGCGGGTTGGTCTCGAAGAAGTGGAAGTGCGAGGTCACGGAGACGGGCACGGTCGCGGTGTTGACGACCGGGAGCCGCAGCGCCGCCTCGGGCTCGGCGTGGTCCTCCCCCGGCAGCAGGACACCGGGGGCGTCGGCGCCGAGGCCGCCGCCCCCGACGGGGTCGGAGACGACGGCCAGCCGCGAGCCGTCGTCGAAGACGGCCTCCACGTGCACCTCGGTGACCACGTCCGCGACGCCGGGCAGGACGTCGTCCGGGCCGAGCACGGACCGGGCGCGCTCGATGGCTTCGGCGAGCCGCGCTCCGTCGCGGGCCGCCTCGCACACGGTGTCCGCGATCAGCGCGGTCGCCTCCGGCACGTTCAGCCGCAGCCCGCGGGCCCGGCGGGCCCGGGCCAGCTCGGCCGCCCCGAAGAGCAGCAGCCGGTCACGTTCCGTGGGGGTCAGTCTCACGACGCGGCACCTCCTTGCCTTCCCAGAATTAGAGCACCACTCTAAGCGTGAACCTCACACTAATCACGGAGTACGTGCAAGAGAACCGTTGACGAGCAGCCGGGACAACCGTCACATTGAACGTCGCTCTAACTCTCAGGCGGCCGTCGAAGGAGACCAGCCATGCCGATAGAACAGCGCGGAGTCGACACCATCCCCGAGGAGGAACGCACCAGCGTGCCCCGGGACCTGGTGTCGATCCTGCTGGGGTCCAACCTCTGCCTGGGCGTGATCGTCTTCGGCTGGCTGCCGCCGTCCTTCGGCCTCGGCTGGTGGGCGTCGGTGAGCGCGGTGGTCGCGGGAACGGTCGTCGGCACGCTGTTCACGGCCCCGCTGGCCCTGATCTCCCTGCGCACCGGCACCAACCTGTCGACGTCCTCGGGCGCCCAGTTCGGCGTGCGCGGACGGCTGGTCGGCTCGGTGGTCGGCCTGCTGCTGGCCCTCGGCTACACCGCGCTGACCGTGTGGATCGGCGGGGACGTGATGGCGGGCGTACTCGGGCGCCTGGTCGGCCTCCCGCAGGGCGGCACGACCTACGCCGTCGTCTACGGCCTGCTGGCCGCCGCGACCGTCGCGGGCGCGGTCTACGGCTACCGGGTGCTGCTCGCCATGTCCCGGGTGCTGGCCTACGGCATGACCGCACTGCTGGTCCTCGGCGTGATCGCCTACGCCCCCGACTTCACCACCGCCGCGCTGCCGGAGGCGGGCGGATATCTGCTGGACGGGTTCTGGCCGACGTGGCTGCTGGCCGTCGTGGCCGCCGGACTGTCCGGGCCGATCGCCTTCATCACCCTGCTCGGCGACTACACCCGCTACATCTCGCCGGCCCGCTTCTCCTCCCGCCGGGTGCTGCACGCGACCTGGCTCGGGCTGGTCCTCGGCCTGCTGGTCCCGCAGCTCTTCGGCACCTTCACGGCGTACGCCGCCCGCGCCGCGCTGGACTACGCGGGTCCGCTGGTCGGCGCCTCCCCCACCTGGTACCTGGTCCCGCTGCTGCTGGCCGCCACGGCCGGCTCGGTCGGCAACGCCGGTCTGATGCTGTACTCGATGGGCCTGGACCTGGACGCCATCCTGCCGCGCGCCTCCCGCGCCCGCGCCACCTGTGCGGTCGCCGTCGTCGCCACGGCCTGCGTCTTCGCGGGGCACTACGCCTGGGAGGCGCAGTCGGCGATGACGTCCTTCGTGCTGCTGCTGACGGCGATCGGCACCCCGTGGGCGGTCATCACGATGATCGGCTCGGTGCGCTGCCGCGGGATCTACGACGCGGACGCCCTCCAGGTCTTCAACCGCCGGGCGCGAGGTGGGATCTACTGGTACCGGTCCGGCTGGAACGTCCCGGCGACGGCGGCCTGGGCGGTGGGCGCGGCGGTCGGCGTGCTGGCGGTCTCCCTGCCGTCGTACGAGGGGCCGCTGCTGTCCCTCACCGGCGGGGTGGACTGCAGCTTCCTGCTGTCGGGGCTGGTGGGCGGGGTGGTGTACGTGATCGCCGTGCCGGGCGCCACCGTGCCCACGGCGCCCGGGACTCCGGTGGCCGCGCCCGCCGCCGGTCCGGCCGAGTCGGGCGGCGGGCGAGCCTAGGCCGGGCGGGGCGGGCCCGGGCCGAGGGCGCGGGGCGAGCCTAGGCCGAGGACGCGGGGCGAGCCCGGGCCGAGGGCGCGGGGCGAGCCTGGCCGGGGGCGTCGGAGGCGAGCCTGGCCCGGAGAGCCGGAGGCGAGCCTGGCCCGGGGAGCCGGAGGCCGCCGGGCACGGGCACAGGCCGTGAAGGCCCGGGGCGCCCGGGAGCGGGCCTGGGGCAGGCGGCCGGGGGTGTGGCCCCCGGCGCGGCCCGCCCCCGCCCGGGGTGCGTCAGGCCAGGGTGTGCATCCACCCGTGCGTGTCCTCGACGGTGCCGCGCTGGATGTCCAGCAGCGCGTCCCGCAGCCGCTGCGTCACCTCGCCCGTCTCGCCGCCGCTCTGCTGCCACTGGGCGCCGGAGCGCTTGACCGTGCCGACCGGCGTGATCACGGCCGCGGTCCCGCAGGCGAACACCTCGGTCAGGGTGCCGTTCTCCGAGTCGCGCTGCCACTGGTCGACCGAGACGCGGCCCTCCTCGGCCTCGTAGCCGAGGTCACGGGCGACGGTGAGCAGGGAGTCACGGGTGACGCCCTCCAGGATGGAACCGGTGAGGGTGGGGGTGACGATCTTGTTCCCGTAGACGAAGTACAGGTTCATGCCGCCCAGCTCCTCGACCCACTTGCGCTCGATCGCGTCGAGGTAGCAGACCTGGTCGCAGCCCTTGGCGGCGGCCTCGGCCTGGGCGAGCAGGGAGGCCGCGTAGTTGCCGCCGGTCTTGGCGTCGCCCATGCCGCCGGGGACGGCGCGGACCCGGTCCTCGGAGACCCAGATGGAGACCGGCTTGACGCCGCCCGGGAAGTAGGCGCCGGCCGGGGAGGCGATGACGAGGAAGAGGTACTCGTTGGCCGGCTTGACGCCCAGGCCGACCTCGGTGGCGATCATGAAGGGGCGCAGGTAGAGCGACTCCTCGCCGCCGTGCGCCGGGACCCACTTCTCGTCCTGGCGGACCAGCGCGTCGCAGGCCTCGATGAAGGTGTCGACCGGAAGCTCGGGCATGCCGAGACGGCGGGACGAGGCCTGGAAACGGGCGCCGTTCTTCTCCGGACGGAAGGTGGCCACCGAGCCGTCGGGCCGCCGGTAGGCCTTGAGACCCTCGAAGATCTCCTGCGCGTAGTGCAGCACCATGGTGGCCGGGTCGAGGGAGAGCGGGGCGTACGGAACGAGCTGGCCGTCGTGCCAGCCGCGGCCCTCGGTCCACTTGATCGTCACCATGTGGTCGGTGAAGTGGCGGCCGAACCCGGGGTTGGCCAGGATCGCCGCGCGCTCGGAGTCCGAGAGCGGGGTGGCGGAGGGCTTGAGCTCGATCGTGGGCGTCGTCATGGGTGGCTGTCCTTCACCGGTATTGGTTGTGACGGTCCGCGGTCACGCCCGTACGGCCGGTGGCCGGTGCTAGGACGTCCGAGCATTCCCTCATATCGCGGCTTCGCGTTCGATTATCGCGCGCGGCCCGCGACGGGTGAAACGGGGTGAATGCGGCCCAGGAGTCGATGGTCGCACCTGGCGGACGCAGGAGAAAGCCGCCGGGTGCCTTGTTTCTCGGACCCGGCGGCTTCGAAAGGGTTGGATTTCGAGCGTGCCGGGGTCAGCCGGCTACTCGTCCGGCGAGCGCGTCGCCGATCTCGGAGGTGCTCCGAACGGGCAGGCCGCCGCGCTCGCCGAGGTCGGCGGAGACGGCTTCCTCGATCCGGACGGCCTCGTCCTCGTAGCCGAGGTGGCGCAGCAGCAGGGCGACGGACAGGACCGTGGCGGTGGGGTCGGCCTTGCCCTGGCCGGCGATGTCGGGCGCGGAGCCGTGCACCGGCTCGAACATCGACGGGAAGTCGCCGGACGGGTTGATGTTCCCGCTGGCGGCGACGCCGATGCCGCCGGAGACGGCCGCGGCGAGGTCGGTGATGATGTCGCCGAACAGGTTGTCGGTGACGATCACGTCGAAGCGGGCCGGGTCGGTGACCAGGTAGATGGTCGCGGCGTCGACGTGGATGTAGTCGGTGGTGACCTCGGGGAACTCCGCGGCGACCTTGTTGAAGACGTCGGTCCACAGGTGGCCCGCGAAGGTCAGCACGTTGTTCTTGTGGACCAGCGTGAGCTTCTTGCGGGGGCGGGCCTGGGCCCGGGCGAAGGCGTCGCGGACGACGCGCTCGACGCCGTAGGCCGTGTTGACGGAGACCTCGGTGGCGACCTCGTGCTCGGTGCCCTTGCGGATGGTGCCGCCGTTGCCCGTGTACGGGCCCTCGGTGCCCTCCCGGACGACGACGAAGTCGATCTCGGGCTGTCCGGCGAGCGGGGTGGCGACGCCGGGCAGGAGCTTGCTCGGCCGCAGGTTGACGTGGTGGTCGAAGGCGAAGCGGAGCTTGAGCAGGAAGCCGCGCTCCAGCACCCCGGACGGCACCGACGGGTCGCCGATCGCGCCGAGCAGGATGGCGTCGTGCGCCTTGAGGGCGTCGAGGTCGGCTTCGGTGAGGGTCTCACCGGTGGCGTGGTAGCGCCGGGCGCCGAAGTCGAACTCCTTGGTCTCCAGCTTCACATCCTGCGGAAGGACGGCGGAGAGGACCTTGAGACCTTCGGCCACGACCTCCTGGCCGATGCCGTCACCGGGGATCACTGCGAGATTGAGGCTGCGAGAACTTGCCGACATGAGCGGCACCCTACCTCTCGTCCCACGGGATGACACGCGGCGTCCGGCATGCGGACGCCGCCCGTCGGCCTCAGTGCCCGGTGGAGCCGCCGTTGTCCCGGCGGTCGAGGGCGCGCTGGAGGGCGGCCGCGGCGTTCTTGCGGTCGGAGTCGCTCGTACGGGAGAGGTGACGGACTCGGCGGCGGACGGTCGTCTCGGCCATGGGAATCGACTCCTTCGGCACAACGGGAGCACGGAAACGAGGGTGGTGAGAGACGCCGGAAGGGGCGGGGAGCGTGGCGCCGCAGGGGTTGCCTGCACGGGGCACGGGCTCACGACCGCCATTCGCTCGATCGAGCGGTACGTTCGGCTCCTACAAAGCTAAGGGAGCGCGCCGCGTCTGTCTCCACAATTACTCGGACTTCCTACTATCTGAGACGGTGCCTTCGCTCACACCGCCCCGGCCTGCGAAAACGCCCGGCGGGCCAGGTCGGTCGACCTGGCCCGCCGGGCGTTTCGCGCGCGGGTGTCAGCCCATGTGCGGGTAGGTGTAGTCGGTCGGCGCGACCAGCGTCTCCTTGATGGCGCGGGTCAGCGTCCAGCGCATCAGGTTCTGCGGGGCGCCCGCCTTGTCGTTGGTGCCGGAGGCGCGGCCGCCGCCGAAGGGCTGCTGGCCGACGACGGCACCGGTCGACTTGTCGTTGATGTAGAAGTTGCCGGCCGCGTAGCGCAGCTTCTCCATGGTGTACGCCGCCGCCGCGCGGTCGTTGGAGATGACGGACCCGGTGAGCGCGTAGTCCGACACCGACTCCATCTGGGTCAGCATCTCGTCGTACGCGTCGGCCTTGCTGTCGTCGTACACGTGGACCGCGAGGAACGGGCCGAAGTACTCGGTGCGGAAGACCTCGTTCTCCGGGTCGGTGCACTCCACGACGGTCGGGCGCACGAAGTAGCCGACCGAGTCGTCGTAGGAGCCGCCCGCGACGATCGTGCAGGTGTCGTCCGCCTTGGCACGGTCGATGGCGGCCTTGTTCTTGGCGAAGGACCGCTCGTCGATGACGGCGCCGAGGAAGTTCGACAGGTCGGTGACGTCACCCATGGTGAGGTAGTCGACCTCGGCGGCGAACTCCTCCTTGAACCCGTCGTTCCAGATGGACGCCGGGATGTACGCGCGGGAGGTGGCGCTGCACTTCTGGCCCTGGTACTCGAAGGCGCCGCGGGTCAGTGCGGTCTTGAGCACGGCGCGGTCGGCCGACGGGTGGGCGACCAGGAAGTCCTTGCCGCCGGTCTCGCCGACCAGGCGCGGGTAGGTGCGGTACTTCTCGATGTTGTTGCCGACCGTCTTCCACAGGTGCTGGAAGGTCTTGGTCGAGCCGGTGAAGTGGATGCCGGCCAGGTCCCGGTGCTCCAGGGCGACCTCGGAGACCGCGATGCCGTCGCCGGTGACCAGGTTGATGACGCCCTTGGGCAGCCCGGCCTCCTCCAGGAGCTGCATGAGCAGCACGGCGGCGTGGGTCTGGGTCGGGGACGGCTTCCAGACCACCACGTTGCCCATCAGGGCGGGGGCGGTGGGCAGGTTGGCCGCGATCGCGCTGAAGTTGAAGGGCGTGATCGCGTAGACGAAGCCCTCCAGCGGGCGGTGGTCCATGCGGTTCCACACGCCCTGCGAGTTGGCCGGGGGCTGCTCGGCCAGGATGTTGCGGGCGTAGTGGACGTTGAAGCGCCAGAAGTCGACCAGCTCGCAGGGGCTGTCGATCTCGGCCTGCTGGGCGGTCTTGGACTGGCCGAGCATGGTGGAGGCGGCGATGGTCTCGCGCCACGGACCCGACAGCAGCTCGGCCGCGCGCAGGATGATCGCGGCGCGGTCGTCGAAGGACATCGCGCGCCAGGCGGGGGCGGCGGCCAGGGCGGCGTCGATCGCGTCCCGGGCGTCCTGCTGGGTGGCGTTCGCGTACGTGCCCAGGCGGGACTTGTGGTTGTGCGGCTGCACGACGTCGAAGCGCTCACCGCCGCCCATCCGCTTGACACCGCCGATGGTGCAGGGCAGGTCGACCGGATTGTCGGCCAGCTCCTTGAGCTTGACCTCCAGACGGGCGCGCTCGGGCGAACCGGGGGCGTAGCCGTGCACCGGCTCGTTGACGGGGGTGGGGACCTGGGTCACAGCGTCCATGGGTTCCGTAACTCCTTTAACTGAGCGGTCTTGCGAGCGGGTGGGCTCAGCCCTTGGTGACCATCGAGCGGGCGAAGAACCGGAGGTTGGCCGGCTTCTCCGCCAGACGGCGCATGAAGTAGCCGTACCAGTCGGTGCCGTAGGCGGTGTACACACGCATGCGGTGGCCCTCGGCGGCGAGCCGGAGGTGCTCGTCGCCGCGGATGCCGTACAGCATCTGGAACTCGTACTCGTCGAGCTTGCGCCCGGCGGTGCGGGCCAGCTCCTGGCCGATGGCGATCAGACGCGGGTCGTGCGACCCGATCATCGGGTAGCCCTCGCCCTCCATCAGCGTGCGCAGGATGCGGACGTACGCCTTGTCGATCTCGTGGCGCTGCTGGTACGCGACCTCTGCGGGCTCCTTGTAGGCGCCCTTCACCAACCGTACGCGAGAGCCGCTGTCGGCGAGGCGGCGCGCGTCGGCCTCGGTGCGGAAGAGGTAGGCCTGGATCACACAACCGGTCTGCGGGAAGTCCTTCCGCAGTTCCTCGTGGATGGCGAACATCGAGTCGAGGGTGGTGTGGTCCTCGGCGTCGAGCGTGACCGTGGTGCCGATCTCGGCGGCGGCCTCGACGACCGGGCGGACGTTCTTCAGGGCCAGCTCGTGGCCGCCCTCCAGCGCCTGGCCGAACATCGAGAGCTTCACGGACATCTCGGCGCGGGTGCCGAGGTCGAGCGGCTTGAGCCGGTCGATCAGCTCCAGGTAGGCGTCGCGGGCGGCCTCGGCCTGCGCGGGGGTGGTGATGTCCTCGCCGACGACGTCCATCGTCAGTTCCAGGCCCTGATCGGTGAGCTCCCGGATGATCGGCACGATCTGGTCGACCGTCTCGCCGGGGATGAACCGGTCGACGACCGGCTTCGTCACGGGCGCGGCCGAGACGAGACGACGCATCCGGTCGCTGCGCGACGCGGCGAGAATCACGGGACCCAGCACGGGGCACCTCCACTTACCAACCAACACAGGGGCCGCGACCCCGGGAACGGGGAACGGCACGGAGAACCACCGTGAAATCTAAGGATGCTCCCGATCGTCGGCCATCGACAGCTGTCACGCATCCGTGCGCCGGATCTCATACACATGTATGAAGAGCGGGCGTGCATGCGGCAGAATGTCCGGGTGACGTCCGATTCCCGAGGGTCCACAGGTCCGGCTGGTGCCCGTGGTGACTACCAGGAGCTGGTCGACGAGGTCTCCGAGCTGCTGGGCGCGCCGGCGACCCTGGAGAACCGCGACTTCGAGCTGATCGCCTTCGGCGCGTACGACAGCGAGGGCGACCTGGACCCCTCCGTCCTGGATCCGGTGCGCACCCGCTCGATCCTCACCCGGCGCTCCACCGCCGCGGTCCGGGCGTGGTTCGAGAGCTTCGGCATCACCCGCGCGACCGGGCCGGTCCGCATCCCGCCCACCCCCGAGGCCGGGGTGTACCGAGGACGCACCTGCCTGCCGGTACGCCATCGGGGTGTGGTCCTCGGCTACGTGTGGCTCCTGGACACCGAGCCGGGCCCGTCCGAGCGGCAGCTGACGGCAGCCATGGGGGTCACGGCCCGGATCGGCGCGCTGCTCGCCGACGAGGCGCAGCAGGGCGCGGACCTGAGCCGGGAGCTGCGGGCGGTGCTGACCGCCGAGCGGGAGTGGCAGCGGGACATGGCGGTGGCGGAGTTGCGCAGCGCGCTGGGCTCCCGGGCGGACACCCCGCACGCGGTGGTCTGCGTGGCTCCCTGGCCCTCGGCCGACCCGGACGACGCACCCTCGGTGCGCACGGTGCCGGGAGCGACGGCCCTGTGCACGGTGCCGTGGGGGGCCTCGGCCGTGTCACTGGCCTTGCTGGTCAGGCTGCGCTCGGCGCATGTGCCGACCCCGGCGACGGCGGCGGCGGGGCGGCTGCTGGAGCGGGCGGGGACCCCGCAGGGCGCGGGCTCGGGCGGGCCGGCCGGTGCCGCACCGGGGGCCGCGGCGGGTGTGTCCGCGCCCCGCACGGGTCTCGCGGACCTGGGCACGGCCTGGACGGAGGCGTCGGCGGCCGCCCGGGCGGCGCGCGCGGAGTCGCGGTTCGGGCCGGTCGCGCAGTGGACGTCGATCGGGGCGTTCCGCCTGCTGACGTCGCTGCCCCCGCACTCCGGTGACGACCCCGCGGTGCGTGCGCTGCTGGCCCCCGCCCACCGCGAACTCGCCCGCACCGCCGAGGTGTACCTGGACTGCGCGGGCCAGGCCGGGCGGACCGCCGCCGAGCTGGGCGTCCACCGCCAGACGCTGTACTACCGCCTGTCCCGTGTCGAACAGCTCACCGGCCTGGACCTCGACGACGGCGAGGACCGTCTGCTGCTGCACATGGCGCTCAAGGCGCAGCGCCTGTAGCGGCCTCAATCACCCGGCGCAGGCCCTCGGTGAGCTGCTCCGCCTCGGGGGCGGACTTCGGATCGAAGGTCCACTGCGCGATGAGCCCGGTCATCAGGGTCACGTAGAACATGCCGAGCGTGTCCGCCGTCTCGTCGGAGACGTCCTCCTCCCGCCCGCCCATGAGCGACGGGACGAGGCCGCGCCCGGCCTCCCGCTGGGCCCGCGCCAGATGGTCGCGGACCTCGGGCATCCGGTCGCCCATGACCAGGATCTCCATGCTGAGCCGCCAGATCGACCCCGGCTCCCGCATGGTCGCGATGATGTTGGACCACACCACCTGGAACCTCTCCGCCGAACCCGGCGCGGTCGCGTCGAGTGCGGCCCGATCCCCCTCGAACGCGTCACCCATCCCCTCGACCAAGGAGACGTAGGCCTGGGCGAGCAGCGCGTCCTTGGAGCCGTAGTGGTAGCCGATGGACGCCAGGTTGGTCCCCGACTCCTTGACGACGTCCCGCGCGGTCGTGCGCGCGAAGCCCTTCTCCAGCAGGCAGCGCTTGGCGCCTTCGAGCAGATCCTCACGGTGTCCCATGCCGTCACCTTACCCAGCGGCCCATACGGACGTCTTAAACAATCGTTCTAGACAGACGTATAAGACGTGCGTACAGTCTCCGTCATGACAACGAACCCGTCCCGGGCCGGCCGCCGCGAGTGGACCGCGCTGGGCGTACTGATGCTTCCGCTGCTGCTCGTCTCGATGGACGTCTCGGTCCTCTACTTCGCGATCCCCGAGATCAGCGCCGACCTGGACCCGAGCGGGACCCAGCAGCTGTGGATCTTCGACATCTACGGCTTCGTCCTGGCCGGCCTGCTGATGACGATGGGGGCGCTGGGCGACCGCATCGGCCGCCGCAGGCTCCTCCTGGCCGGGGCGGTGGCCTTCGGCGCCGCCTCCCTGCTCGCCGCCTACGCGCACTCCGCGGAGACCCTGATCGCAGCCCGCGCGGTCCTCGGCATCGGCGGCGCCACCCTGATGCCGTCGACGATGGCACTGGTCCGCACGATGTTCACCGACCCCGCCCAGCGGGCGAAGGCGATCGGACTGTGGTCCGGGGTGATGACGGCCGGGATCGCGCTCGGCTCGGTGATGAGCGGGGTGCTGGTGGAGCACTTCTGGTGGGGCTCGGTCTTCCTGGTCAACCTGCCCGCGATGGCCCTGCTCCTGGTCCTCGGACCGGTGCTGCTCCCCGAGTCGAGGAACCCCTCCCCCGGCCGCTTCGACTGGCTGAGCGTCCCGCTGTCGATGGCGGCGGTCCTGCCCGTGGTCTACGGCCTCAAGGAGCTGCCCTCCGAGGGCTGGCACGTCCGCTACGTCGTCTCCATCACCGTCGGCCTGCTGTTCGCGGCGCTGTTCGTGCACCGCCAGCGCACCTCGGCCTCGCCGATGATCTCGCCGTCCCTCTTCCGCGGGCCCGGTTTCACCCCGGCGCTGGTCCTCAACACCCTGTCGGCCTTCGGGATGATGGGCTCGGCGTACTTCACCACCCAGTACCTTCAGTCGGTCCTGGGCAAGAGCGCGCTGGAGGCCGCGCTGTGGAGCCTGCTGCCGTCGGTGCTCATCGGCGCCGCCGCGCCGGCCGCCGCCCGGCTGGTGCAGCGCGGGGTCGAGCGCGCGTACCTGGTGACCGCCGGTTTCGTCGTCGCGGCCGGCGGCTACGGACTCCTCGCCCTGGCCGGTACGGACTCCCTGTGGCTGGTGCTGGCCGCGTGCGGCGTCCTCGCCGCCGGCATCGTCGTCGTGATGTCCCAGCTGACCGACCTCGCGCTGGGCTCCACCCCGGTCGAGAAGGCGGGCGCGGCGTCCTCACTGCTGGAGACCGGCACCGAGTTCGGCGGTGCCCTCGGCATGGCCGCCCTCGGCTCCATCGGTACGGCCCTCTACCGCCACGCCGTCCCCGCGGACGCCCCCGCTCCGGCGCAGGAGACCCTGGGCGGCGCGCTGTCCGTCGCCGCCGGACTTCCCGGGCGCACGGGAGACGCCCTGGCCTCGGCGGCACGGGAGGCGTTCACCGACGGGATGCAGGGCGCGGCCGTCGCGGGGGCGCTGCTGCTCCTCGGGGCGGCTGCGCTGGCGGCGCTGGGCCTGCGGCACATCCGGGTGCGCCCGGAGCCGGTCACGGAAAACGCCGGACAGGCTGACCTGGTCAGCCCGTCCGGCGTCTGAGAACGAGGCCCGCTCGGGGCCGCGGCGGGGTCCGGGGGCAGCGCCCCCGGGCCTCACACCAGGTTGACGGACCGGGCCGACGTCGCCCCGATCTCCGCCGAGACCTCCGCCAGTACCCCGGCGGGCACCGTGTCGTCGACGGTCAGCACGGCGAGCGCCTCGCCGCCCACCGTCGCCCGGGCGACCTGCATGCCGGCGATGTTGATGCCGGCCTCGCCGATGATGCGGCCGACGGTGCCGACGACGCCGGGACGGTCCTCGTAGCGCAGGACGACCATGTGGTCGGCCAGGGCGAGGTCCACGTCGTACTCACCGACGGCGACGATCTTCTGCAGGTGCTTCGGGCCGGCCAGCGTGCCGGAGACCGACACCTCCTCGCCGTCGGCGAGGGTGCCGCGCACGATCACCACGTTGCGGTGCTCCGGGGACTCCGAGCTGGTGGTCAGCCGGACCTCGACGCCACGCTCCTGGGCGAACAGCGGGGCGTTGACGTAGGAGACGGTCTCGTCGACGACGTCCTCGAAGACGCCCTTGAGGGCGGAGAGTTCCAGCACCTTCACGTCGTGCTGGGTGATCTCGCCGTAGACCTCGACGTCGAGGCGGACGGCGACCTCGCCGGCGAGCGCGGTGAAGATGCGGCCGAGGCGCTCGGCGAGCGGCAGGCCGGGCTTGACGTCCTCGGCGATGACACCGCCCTGGACGTTGACCGCGTCCGGGACCAGCTCACCGGCGAGGGCGAGGCGCACCGACTTGGCGACGGCGATGCCGGCCTTCTCCTGGGCCTCGTCGGTGGAGGCGCCCAGGTGCGGGGTGCAGACCACCTGGTCGAACTCGAACAGCGGCGAGTCGGTGCAAGGCTCCTTGGCGTACACGTCGAGGCCCGCGCCGGCCACGCGGCCCTCCTTGAGCGCCGAGTACAGCGCCTCCTCGTCGACGATGCCGCCGCGCGCGGCGTTGACGATGCGGACGCTCGGCTTGACCTTGCGCAGCGCCTCGTCGCCGATCAGGCCGAGGGTCTCGGGGGTCTTGGGCAGGTGCACCGTGATGAAGTCGGAGACCTCGAGCAGCTCGTCGAGCGACAGCACCTTGACGCCCATCTGCGCGGCCCGCGCGGGCTGGACGTAGGGGTCGTAGGCGACGACCTTCATGCCGAAGGCCGACATGCGCTGCGCGACCAGGGCGCCGATGCGGCCGAGACCGACGACGCCGAGGGTCTTCTCGGCCAGCTCGACGCCGGTGTACTTGCTGCGCTTCCACTCGCCGTTCTTCAGCGCGGCGTTGGCCTGCGGGATGTTGCGGGCGGTGGCGATCAGGAGGCCGCAGGCCAGCTCGGCGGCGGTGACGATGTTGGAGGTCGGGGCGTTGACCACCATCACGCCGGCCTTGGTGGCGGCGGAGACGTCCACGTTGTCCAGGCCGACGCCGGCACGGGCGACGACCTTGAGCTTCTTGGCGGCGGCGACGGCCTCGGCGTCGACCTTGGTGGCCGAGCGGACCAGGATCGCGTCCACGTCGGCGATGGCGGGGAGCAGTTCGGCCCGGTCCGCGCCGTTGCACTGGCGGATCTCGAAGTCGGGGCCGAGCGCGTCCACGGTCGCGGGCGACAGCTCTTCGGCGATGAGTACGACGGGTTTCGAGCTCACGTGAGTCCTCACAAGTCCAATGCGGACGGCCGTCCCGACGGCCGCATTCGGTGTCGCTGAGCCGCGTGGAAGACGCACGACGCTGTGGGCCTGACGCGTATGTTGTGCTGCAGTCTAGTGGCGTGACGCGGGTCGTCCTGCGCCTCTGCGGAAGGATCACCCGTCCGTGGCCGGACGGATTGGACAACGCCGCGAGTCCGACGTTACCCCGGGTTCGCCGAAGGGGCCGGAGCGGCATCGCCCCGGCCCCCGGCGGTGAGGCTTACGCCTCCTCGTCGACCCAGCTCATGAGCTTGCGCAGCTCCTTGCCGGTGGTCTCAAGCAGGTGCTCGGAGTCCTGCTTCTTGTACTCGTTGTACTTCTTCAGACCGCCGTGGTACTCGTCCATCCAGTTCTTGGCGAAGGTGCCGTCCTGGATCTCGGCGAGGACCTTCTTCATCTCGGCCTTGGTGGCGTCGGTGATGATCCGCGGGCCGGTGACGTAGTCGCCCCACTCGGCGGTCTCGGAGATCGACCAGCGCATCTTCTCCAGGCCGCCCTCGTACATGAGGTCCACGATCAGCTTCAGCTCGTGCAGGCACTCGAAGTAGGCGATCTCGGGCTGGTAACCGGCCTCGGTCAGCGTCTCGAAGCCCGCCTTGACCAGCGCCGCGGTGCCACCGCACAGCACGGCCTGCTCGCCGAAGAGGTCGGTCTCGGTCTCCTCGGTGAAGGTGGTCTTGATGACGCCGGCGCGGGTGCCGCCGATGCCCTTGGCGTAGGACAGGGCCAGCGCGAAGCCGTTGCCCGTGGCGTCCTGCTCGACGGCGGCGATGCACGGAACGCCGCGGCCCTCCTCGTACTGACGGCGCACCAGGTGGCCCGGGCCCTTGGGGGCGACCATGCAGACGTCCACGCCGGCCGGGGGCTTGATGAAGCCGTAGCGGATGTTCAGGCCGTGGCCGAAGAACAGCGCGTCGCCGTCCTTCAGGTTGTCCTTGATGTCCTTCTCGTAGACCTCGGCCTGGATGGGGTCCGGGACCAGGATCATGATGACGTCGGCCTCGGCGGCGGCCTCGGACGGGCTCACCACGCGCAGGCCCTGCTCCTCGGCCTTGGCCTTGGACTTGGATCCCTCGTGCAGACCGACGCGCACGTCGACACCGGAGTCGCGCAGCGACAGGGCGTGGGCGTGGCCCTGGCTGCCGTACCCGATGACCGCGACCTTGCGGCCCTGGATGATGGACAGGTCGGCGTCGGCGTCGTAGAACAGCTCGGCCACTGGGTTCTCTCCTTGTGTGCAGGTGTTGCGTCCCACCGTATGCCGGTGGGCGGAAGGGAAGTTTCGGGGTCTCGGCATACGGGCGGCCGCTGGTGCCGTCGGCCGCCCGTTTCCGTCGTTATGCGGACCGGTCGAGTGCGCGCAGCGAGCGGTCCGTGATCGAACGTGCGCCACGACCGATGGCGATCGTGCCGGACTGGACGAGTTCCTTGATGCCGTACGGTTCCAGCATCCTGAGCATGGCGGTCAGCTTGTCGCTGCTGCCGGTGGCCTCGATGGTGACGGCCTCCGGGGAGACGTCGACGGTCTTGGCGCGGAACAGCTGGACGATCTCGACGATCTGGGAGCGCGTCTCGTTGTCGGAGCGCACCTTCACCAGAACGAGTTCGCGCTGGACGGCCTGGGCGGGCTCCAGCTCGACGATCTTGAGCACGTTGACCAGCTTGTTGAGCTGCTTGGTCACCTGCTCCAGCGGGAAGTCCTCGACGCTCACGACGATGGTGATGCGGGAGATGTCGGGGTGCTCGGTGACGCCGACGGCGAGCGAGTCGATGTTGAAGCCGCGGCGGGAGAAGAGGGCGGTGATCCGCGCCAGGACGCCGGGGGTGTTCTCCACCAGGACGGAGAGCGTGTGCTTGGACATGGTCTCTTCGGTCTCTCTCGCTCAGTCGTCTTCGTTGTCGCCGAAGTCGGGGCGGACGTCCCGGGCGGCCATGATCTCGTCGTTGGAGGTGCCGGCGGCCACCATCGGCCAGACCATCGCGTCCTCGTGGACGATGAAGTCGACGACGACGGGGCGGTCGTTGATGGAGTTGGCCTCCTCGATCACCTTGTCGAGGTCGGCGGGGTCCTCGCAGCGGATGGCGTAGCAGCCCATGGCCTCCGACAGCTTCACGAAGTCGGGGACCCGGGTGCCGCGGGCGTCCGGGTTCACGTCCTCGGGACCGGAGTGCAGCACCGTGTTGGAGTAGCGCTGGTTGTAGAACAGGGTCTGCCACTGGCGGACCATGCCGAGGGCGCCGTTGTTGATGATGGCGACCTTGATCGGGATGTTGTTCAGGGCGCAGGTGGTCAGTTCCTGATTGGTCATCTGGAAGCAGCCGTCGCCGTCGATCGCCCAGACGGCCCGGTCGGGCACCCCGGCCTTGGCGCCCATGGCGGCCGGGACCGCGTACCCCATGGTTCCGGCGCCGCCCGAGTTCAGCCAGGTGGCGGGCTTGTCGTACTGGACGAAGTGGGCGGCCCACATCTGGTGCTGGCCGACACCGGCCGCGAACACCGTGCCCTCGGGGGCCAGCTGCCCGATGCGCTCGATGACCTGCTGCGGGGAGAGCGAACCGTCCTGGGGCTGGTCGTAGCCGAGCGGGTAGGTGTCGCGCCAGCGGCTCAGGTCCTTCCACCAGGCCGCGTACTTCGACGCGGCGGCCTCGCCCCTGTTGCCGTCGTCGTGCTCCTTCTGGACGGCCTGCACGAGGTCGGCGATGACCTCGCGGGCGTCGCCGACGATCGGGACGTCCGCGGCCCGGTTCTTGCCGATCTCGGCCGGGTCGATGTCGGCGTGCACGATCTTGGCGAACGGGGCGAAGCTGTCCAGCTTGCCGGTGACGCGGTCGTCGAAGCGGGCTCCGAGGGCGACGATCAGGTCGGCCTTCTGCAGCGCGGTGACGGCGGTGACCGCACCGTGCATGCCCGGCATCCCCACGTGCAGCGGGTGGCTGTCGGGGAACGCGCCGAGCGCCATCAGGGTGGTGGTGACGGGCGCTCCGGTGAGTTCGGCGAGGACCTTCAGCTCGGCGGTGGCCCGTGCCTTGAGGACGCCGCCGCCGACGTAGAGCACGGGGCGCTTGGCGGCGGTGATGAGCTTGGCCGCCTCGCGGATCTGCTTGGCGTGCGGCTTGGTGACCGGGCGGTAGCCGGGCAGGTCCATCACCGGCGGCCAGGAGAAGGTGGTCTTCTTCTGGAGGATGTCCTTGGGGATGTCGACCAGGACCGGGCCGGGGCGGCCGGTGGAGGCGATGTGGAAGGCCTCCGCGATCACCCGGGGGATGTCCTCGGCCTTCGTGACCAGGAAGCTGTGCTTGGTGATGGGCATGGTGATGCCGACGATGTCCGCCTCCTGGAAGGCGTCCGTGCCGATCGCGGAGGAGACCACCTGCCCGGTGATCGCGACCAGCGGCACGGAGTCCAGGTTGGCGTCGGCGATCGGGGTGACCAGGTTGGTGGCACCGGGACCCGAGGTCGCCATGCAGACGCCGACCTTGCCGGTGGCCTGCGCGTAACCGGTGGCCGCGTGGCCGGCGCCCTGCTCGTGGCGGACCAGGACGTGGCGCACCCGGGTGGAGTCCATCAGCGGGTCGTAGGCCGGCAGGATCGTGCCACCGGGGATGCCGAATACGGTGTCGGCGCCGACCTCCTCGAGAGAGCGAATGAGGGACTGCGCACCCGTGACGTGCTCGGGGGCGGACTGTCCTCCGGATCGGGGCCGGGGCTGCGGGTGAGCCCCGGTGGCCTGCTCGGTCATCGGCATTCTCTTCTCGATGCTGAGGGTTTTTGCGAGGGTTGTGCGGTCTGTGCTGCTGCTCGGCAGGTGCCTGTGCAACAAAAAACCCCTCGTGCCGTAAGGCAAGCGAGGGGAGCGCGTCGGTGTGGGTCGCGGGGAGTCCGGGTCGGTCCGGACGTCACCAGCTTCAGCCGACGCGCTTTCCAAGTACGAGAATTCGGGTGCGCATGGCACTGACCCTCCCTCCGGCGCCCACTCACTGTCAAGTGGGTGGGACGGGAGTCTCATTATGTGAGCGCAGGGCCGTGCCGCCACCCAGGACGGCCGGCAGCCCGGCGGCCACACCACTGGTGAGCTGCCCGGGAGCGGTGCTGCCGACACCCGCGGTGTACACCCCGGTGCCGCGCCCGCCCGCGAAGGCCGGTTCGGCCGGTCCGTGCGGCACCGGGTAGTGGCCGGTGCCGAGCGCTCTGCGCAGCCGGTACTCGTCCAGCGCCCCGGAGAACGCCATCCCCTGGCCGTGCGTGCAGCCCATCGCGCGCAGTGCGACGATCTGCTCGGGCAGGTCGACGCCGTCGGCCACGGACTTCAGTCCGAGGTCGGTGGCGATGCGCAGCAGACCGCTGGTGATCTTGTGCAGCCGCGCGGACTCCACCACGCCCTCGATCAGGCCGCGGTCCAGCTTGAGGACGTCCACGGGCAGGCGCCGCAGCGCGGTGATCGCCGCGTACCCGCTGCCGAAGCCGTCCAGGGCGATCCGGACGCCGACTCTGCGCAGGGCGTTCAGCCGGCGGTCCAGCTCGTCGAGGCCGACCCGTGGGTCGATGTCCGACAGCTCGATCACCAGGGAGCCGGGCGGCAGTCCGTGCCGGGTCAGCAGGGCCTCCACGGAGCCGAGCGGCATGGAGCGGTCCAGCAGGCGGCGCGCGCCGATCCGCACGGCCACGGAGACCGACAGCCCGGCCGCGGCGCGCTCGGCGGCCTGCTCGACGGCCTCGCGGAGCACCCAGCGGTCCAGCTCGGCGGTTCTGTCGCCGTCCTCGGACACCCGGAGGAACTCCGCGGGGGTGAACAGCACGCCCTGCGAGGAGCGCCAGCGCGCCTGGGCGCAGACCGACGTGATCCGGCCGTCCGTCAGGGCGACCACCGGCTGGTGCAGCAGGGCGAACTCCCCGTCGTGCAGCGCGGCCCGCAGCCGGGTGGCCAGCTCGGCCTTGCGGACGACGTCCTGCTGCATCTGCGGCCGGTACAGCTCGACGCGGCCCTTGCCGCCCGCCTTGGCCCGGTACATGGCGAGGTCGGCGTTGCGCAGCAACTCGCCGGCGCCGAGGCCCGGTTCGGCGAAGGCGACGCCGATGGAGGCGTTGACCCGGACTTCGTTGCCGTCGATGAGGTAGGGCTGGGAGAGGGTCAGCCTGAGCCGGTCGGCCAGCTCCCGGATGTGGCCCTCGCGGGCGGCCCGGTCCCGGGCGCCGTCCCCGACGATCAGGGCCGCGAACTCGTCACCGCCGAGCCGGGAGGCGGTGTCCCCCTTGCGGACGGCCTCGTGGAGCCTGCGGGCGGCCTGGACGAGCAACTCGTCCCCGGCCTGGTGCCCGATGGTGTCGTTGACGCCCTTGAAGCCGTCGAGGTCGATGAAGAGCACCGCCGTGCCGCGCAGGGCCGCGCCCCGGTCGGAGGCGCGTCGGCCGGAGAGGGCCTGCTGGACGCGCCGGGTGAACAGGGCGCGGTTGGGCAGGTCGGTGAGCGGGTCGTGTTCGGCGTTGTGCTGGAGCTGGGCCTGCAGGCGCACTCTCTCAGTGACGTCCCGGCTGTTGAAGATGAGGCCGCCGTGGTGGCGGTTGACGGTCGACTCGACGTTGAGCCAGCCGCCCCCGCCGGATCGGAAGCGGCACTCGATGCGGGTGGTGGGTTCCTCGGCCGGACTGGCGGCCAGGAACCGGCGCACCTCGTGCACCACGCAGCCCAGGTCCTCGGGGTGGATGAGCCCGGCCAGTTCGCTGCCCACCAGCTCTTCGGCGGGGCGTCCGTAGACCCCGGCGGCGGCCGGGGAGACGTAGCGCAGGATGCCGTTGGGCGCGGCGATCATGATGACGTCGCTGGAGCCCTGGACGAGGGAGCGGAAGTGGTTCTCCTTCTGCGCCAGCTCCTGGGTGAGGACGATGTTGTCCAGCAGCATGATGCCCTGCCGGACGACGAGCGCCAGGACCACGGTGCCGCCGGTCAGCAGCACCACGCGGTCGACGCTGCGGCCGTTGAGCACGTTGTAGAGGATGCCCAGGGTGCACACGGCGGCCGCGAGGTACGGGGTGAGCGCGGCCAGGGACCCGGCGATGGGCCGGGCCGCCGGGTAGCGGCCCCGCTCGCCGCCCTGTCCGGCCCCGGGCAGGGCGGCGAGCGGGGCGGTCGGCGCGGCGGGCGGCGGTGCGGTCGGCGCGGCGGGGTGCGTGGGCCGGTGGCCGGAGCCGCGCTGTCCGGGCAGGTGCTCGCGCACCACGCGGCTGTGCCCGCCCGGCCCCTGCTCGTCCGGGGCCGTCCGCCCCCGCCGGGACGCGGCCCAGGGGGCGTACGCGAGCAGCAGGGAGCCGGCGAACCAGCCCGCGTCGAGCAACTGCCCGGAGCGGTAGCTGTTGTGCAGCAGCGGCGAGGTGAACAGGGCGTCGCACATCACCGTCAGGGCGAGGGCGCCGATGGCCGTGTTGACGGCGGACCTGCAGACGGGCGACCGCCGGAAGTGCAGCGCGAGCACCATGCTGACCAGGGCGATGTCGAGCAGCGGGTACGCCACCGAGAGCGCGGAGCGCGCGACGCTCGACCCGCCCTCGGCCTTCGCCGCCTGGGCGAGCGCGAGGCTCCAGGCCAGGGTCAGCAGCGAACCGCCGATCAGCCAGGCGTCCAGGCCCAGGCAGATCCAGCCGGCCTTCGTCACCGGCCGCTTGGCCAGCACGAGGAGCCCCACGATGGCGGGCGGGGCGAAGCACAGGAAGAACAGGTCCGCGTAGCTGGGGGTGGGCACCGGCACGCGGAGCACGACCTCGTACCACCCCCAGACCAGGTTCCCCAGGGACGCCATCGCCGAGGAGAGCGCGAAGAGCAGCCAGGCCGGCCGAAAGCGGACGCGGCGCCCGCGGGCGTAGAAGAAGCAGGAGACGGCGGCGGCGCCCGCTGCGGCGCTCAGCCCGAAGTCGCCCATGATCTTGGCGACGTACGGCGAACCCCAGCCCAGCGCGGCGCCGACGCCGTACCCCGCGCAGACCACGGCCAGAACGAGCTGTCGGACGAGAGGGGTCGCGCCGGCGGCGCCCGAGGGCCTGGGCAGCAGCGGCCCGGGCGAGGCCTGGCCGCGCACGGCTCCGTCCAGCGTGGGCACGGCGGGCGGGCTCACCGGGGCCTCCCGGTCCACACCGCTCCCGCGCCCCACGGGGACCGGTGGGCCGGCCGGTTCTGCCTCCTGCGGCCGCCCGGCGGGGGCGGATGGGGGAAGCGCCGGACGGGCCGGTCGCCGTGGCGGCTCGGCCGGCCCCGCTCCCGCGCGGTCGAGGCGGTCGTGCGCCAGGGTCGCCGGCGGCGGCTCCGCCGCGTCGGATCGTTGGTCCACAGGCCGTGCATCGCCCGTCGCCCCCCTCACAGTCTGAGATGTCCATCCCCGGCGCCGTGACGGTGCGCGGCGCATCCCCTGTCGGACGATACACCAGGATCGTCACTCAGGGACATAGGTTCTCTACGCTCCGTGACGACCAGCGGATATGCGCGCACCCACCGCATCCGAGGGGTTGCGGAGGGTGCCTGAAACGGATTACACGCCCGTCGTCAGGATCACGTTGCGCAACGGCTCCCGGTTCACGAAACGGTTCAACTGGTCCACCAGCAGCCGCTTGGCGCGCGGCAGGAAGGCGGTGGTCGGGCCCCCTGCGTGCGGGCTGACGACTATGCCGGGAGCATGCCACAGCGGATGGCCCGGCGGCAGCGGTTCGGGGTCGGTCACGTCGAGGGCCGCGGTGAGGCGTCCGCTCTCCAGTTCGGCGAGCAACGCCTTCGTGTCCACGACCGGTCCGCGGGCCACGTTGACGAGCAGGGCGCCGTCCTTCATCCGGGCCAGGAACTCGGCGTCGACCAGGCCGCGGGTGGCCTCGGTGAGCGGTGTGGACAGGACGACGACGTCGGCCTCCGGCAGCAGGGCGGGGAGTTCGGTGAGCGGATGCACGGGACCGCGCTCCGTGGCGCGGGCGGAGCGCGCGACGCGCACCACCGGCGCGACCTCGAACGGCACGAGCCGGTCCTCGATCGCGGCGCCGATCGATCCGTACCCGACGATGAGGACCGTGCGGTCCGCGAGCGCGGGCCTGAACCCGCCGAGCCACTCGCCGCGGTCCTGCGCCCGCACGAAGTCCGGGATGCCGCGCAGCGACGCCAGGATGAGCGCCAGCGTCAGCTCCGCGGTGCTGGCCTCGTGCACGCCGCGCGCGTTGCACAGCCGTACGCCCGCCGGCAGGTGCCGCAGACCGGGCTCGACGTGGTCGATGCCCGCGGAGAGGGTCTGGACGACCTGCACGGAACGCATCCCGGGCAGCGGACGTACGCCGACCCCGCTGGGCTTCATGTAGGGGACGACGTAGTACGCGCAGTCGGCCGGGTCGGCGGGAAAGGTCTCCTCGCCGTTCCAGAAGCGGTAGGCGGGACCTTCGGGGAGCCCCTCGATGTCCTCCGGCGGGATGGGCAGCCACACGTCAGATGTCATGGTCAGGAGGCTATGTCAGGGGCGCGAAACCCCAGAGGTTAGGTTGGGTGGCCTGACGAGGGAGGGTCACGACCGGTGGAGCGCAGGACGATCGGCGCGACGGCACTCGCGGTGGGGGCCGTCGGACTGGGGTGCATGCCGATGAGCTGGGCGTACAGCGCCTCGCGGCAGCGGGGCGACGAGTCGCTCAGGGCGGTGCACCGGGCCCTCGACCTCGGGGTCTGTCTGCTCGACACGGCGGACATGTACGGCCCGTTCACCAACGAGCTGCTGCTGGGCCGGGTGTTGAAGGAGCGGCGGTCGGACGCCTTCGTGTCGACCAAGGTCGGTCTCCTGGTGGGCGAGCAGCACATCGTGGCCAACGGCCGCCCCGGCTATGTGCGGCGCGCCTGCGACGCGTCCCTGCGCCGGCTCCAGACGGACGTCATCGACCTGTACCAACTGCACCGCGCCGACCCGGAGATACCCGTCGAGGAGACCTGGGGGGCGATGGCCGAGCTGGTCCGGGCCGGGAAGGTGCGGGCGCTCGGGCTCTGCGCGGTCGGGGCGCGGTCGGCCCGACGGCCGGGGGCACGGCTGTACGACGCGACGGTCCGCCAACTGGAGCGGGTGCAGCAGGTCTTCCCGGTGAGCGCGGTCGAGGCCGAGCTGTCGGTGTGGTCGCCGGAGGCCCTGCGCACGCTGCTGCCGTGGTGCGTCTCGCGCGGGGTCGGCTTCCTGGCCGCCATGCCGCTGGGCAACGGCTTCCTGACCGGCACCCTGACGCCGGGCCAGGGCTTCGAGCCGGAGGATCTGCGGGCCCGCCACCCCCGCTTCACCGCCGAGATGATGGCCGCCAACCAGCCGATCGTGGCCACGCTGCGCCGGGTCGCGGCCCGGCACGGCGACGGGGTCACCGCGGCGCAGGTGGCGCTGGCCTGGGTGCTGGCGCAGGGACCGCACGTGGTGCCGGTGCCGGGCACCAAGCAGGAGCGCTGGGTGACGCAGAACGCGGGCGCGGCCCGGGTGCGGCTGACCGAGCGGGATCTGGCGGAGCTGGCGGCGCTGCCGCCGGCGCAGGGGTCGTGGGAGTGACGCGTGCGGCGCCCCGGGCCGGGAGCCGCCGGGTTCGGGATTCGGCGATCGGGAACCCGGGGAGCCCTTGCGGTGTATGACAGGGAGAACCCGCCGCGTCGAAGGGACCAAGATCGTGCAACGTCGAGCCGTGCCGGCCGTGCTGGCCGCCGCTCTCCTGCTGACGGCCGGCTGCTCCTCCGACTCCTCCGGCGGCGCGGATCCGTCGGGTGCGGACGGCGGCGCCTCGGCTCCGGCCCGTACGGGGGCGCCGTCCTCGCCCGCCGGCTCGCCCACCGAACAGGCCCCGCCCGCCAAGGGGTCGGTGAAGGTGCTCCGGACGGTCGCCACGGGACTGAAGAGCCCCTGGGGGCTCGCCCCGCTGCCGGGCGGCGACCTGCTGGTCTCCTCCCGCGACGAGGCCACGATCACGCGCGTCGACGCGAAGACGGGCGAGAAGACGGAGCTGGGCGGGGTGCCCGGGGTGTCGCCGTCCGGTGAGGGCGGCCTGCTCGGTATCGCGCTCTCCCCCGACTACGCCTCGGACCACATGATCTACGCGTACTTCACCTCGGCCTCGGACAACCGCGTCGTGCGCATGCTGTACGACGAGAAGAAGCCGCCGGGCGAGCAACTGGGCGCGCCGGACACGGTCTTCCGGGGCATCCCCAAGGGCGTGATCCACAACGGCGGGCGGATCGCCTTCGGCCCCGACAAGATGCTCTACGCGGGCACGGGTGAGAGCGGTGACACGGGGCTGTCGCAGGACAAGGAGTCCCTCGGCGGGAAGATCCTGCGCCTGACCCCGGACGGGGAACCGGCGCCCGGCAATCCCTTCCCCGACTCCCCCGTGTACTCCTACGGCCACCGGAACGTGCAGGGGCTGGCCTGGGACGACAGGCAGCGGCTGTTCGCGTCGGAGTTCGGCCAGGACACCTGGGACGAGCTGAACGCGATCAAGCCGGGTGACAACTACGGCTGGCCCGAGGCGGAGGGCAAGGGCGGCGGCTCCGGGTTCCACGACCCGGTCGCGCAGTGGAGGACCGACGACGCCTCCCCCAGCGGCATCGCCTACGCGCAGGGCTCCGTGTGGATGGCGGGGCTGCGCGGTGAGCGGCTGTGGCGGATCCCGCTGAAGGGCACGGAGGCGTCCGCGGACCCGCAGGCCTTCCTGGAGGGCGAGTACGGCCGGCTGCGGTCGGTGGCGCCGGCGGGCGGCGACAAGCTGTGGCTGGTCACCAGCAACACGGACGGGCGCGGCGACGCGAAGGGCGACGACGACCGGGTCCTGGAGCTGGAGGTGAGGTAGGCGGCGGCCTACGCGTCCCCCGGCTCCGGGTCGGCGTCCCGGGCTTCGGGGGCGTCGGCGGCGTCGGTGCGGGGCCGCTGGACGACCACCTTGCCGGAGGTGAGGTCTATCGGGCCGTGACCCGGGTCGCCGTCGCCGACGTCCGTACGGGTCAGCTCCAGGCGGTTCTGCTCGTCCCTGGTGTGTTTGCGGCCGGGGGAGAACAGTTCCTCGAACGGGTTGAACACGGTGCCTCCGTCGCTCGGCGTCCCTTACAGCGTAAGCCTCAGTCCGCCGGACGGGACGTGACCGGTTCGGCGGGGAACAGCGCCAGCCGGTGGGCCAGGGCCGCCGCCTCGCCGCGGCCGGAGACGCCCAGCTTGGCCAGGATGTTGGACACGTGGACGCTGGCCGTCTTGGGCGAGATGAACAGCTCCTCGGCTATCTGGCGGTTGGTGCGGCCGTTGGAGACCAGCCGCAGGACGTCGCGTTCCCGGCCGGTGAGGCCCAGGGCCTCGGCCGGGTCCGCAGGCTCGGACGCGGGTGCCGGTCCGCCGGGGTGGCCCAGGGTGAGGCGGGCGCGGCGGCCGAGCAGGGCGACGGCGTCGGACAGCGGACGCGCGCCGAGGTGGTCGGCGACGGTGCGGGCCAGGCGCAGCAGCTCCGTGGCGCGGGCGCGCTCGTCCTCGCCGCCGGTCGCCAGGAGGGCGCCGGCCAGCCGGTGCCGGACGCGGGCGAGCTCGTAGGGGCGCTCCAGGCACTCGAAGGCGGTGACGGTCTCCGACCACAGCTGCGGGGTGTCGTGCCCCCTGGCCCGGTGGAGTTCGGCGCGGACCCACCGCTCGTGGGCCGCCCAGAGGGGGACGCCCGTCGTCAGGTGCTTCGCGGCGTCGGCGAGGCGCTCCAGGATCTCCGCCCGGCCCTCCTCGGCGGCGGGCAGCGCGCTCGCGTCGGCCTCCGCCTCGGCGGCGGCCAGCAGCAGCGGCCAGCCGTAGCGCTGGGTGCCGGGCGGGAAGCCCGCGTCCAGGACGCGGACGAGCTCGGCGCGGGCCTGCGGGAGGCGGCCCTCGGCCGCGGCGAGGCCGATGGTGAGGGCGGCCAGCGGCAGCTGGTACTGCGGCATGGGGTCCTGGGTGCCGTAGGCCGCGCGCGCCTCGGCGAGCAGCCGGACGGCCTCGGCCTGCTCGCCGCGGGCGAGGGCGACGGCGGTGCGCTTGAGCGCGGCGCCGCCGCGTGGCGCGGGGCTGCGGCCCGGTGCCGCGGCGATGTCCGCGGCTTCGAGCGCCTCGTCCCAGCGGCCCAGGGAGATGAGGGAATCCGCCAGGTTGCCCCACACCCAGGCCTCGGACTCCAGCAGGCCCATCCGCCGGGTGAGGTCGATGCCCTCGCGCAGGATGCCGAGCGCGTCCCGCGAGCGGCCGACGCTCTCCAGGGAGGAGGGCAGGTTGACGTGCGTGCGCGCGATCACCGTGGACCGGTTCTGTGCCACCACCCGATCCCTGACCTGGAACATCTCGGCGAGTCCCGCGTCGATCTGCCCGGCGTCCACCATGAGGCCGCCGAGGGTGAGCCGGGCGTTCAGCTCGATCTCTTCGGCGCCCACCATGCGCGCGTACTCGACGGCCCGTTCCGCCGCGGTCATGGCGTCGGGTCCCGGGCTGTGCAGCATCGACCAGTTGGCGGACATGGCCAGCACCTCGGCGTGCACCTGGGAGGGCGGCAGGCCGCGGACCAGTTCCTGGGCGATGCCCAGTTCCCGCCAGCCGTCGCCGCGGCCCTGCGCCTGGACGAGCAGCGAACGCTGGGTCCAGAACCAGGCGGCGCGCTGCGGGTCCCGGCCGCCGGCCCCCGTCCCGGCGACCGGGTCCTGTTCGTCCTCCAGCAGGCGCAGCGCCCGCTTGGTGATCTTCAAAGCCCGCTCGCGCTCCCCGCACAGCCGCCCGGCGACGGCCGCCTCGGCCATCAGGTCCAGGTAGCGCAGGGGTTTGGTGGCGGGGTCGCAGCCGCAGGGCGGGTAGACCTCGGTGTGGTCCACGGGGCGCAGGGTGGCCCGGACGTCGTCCGGCACGGCCTCCCACAGCTCCATCGCGCGTTCCAGCAGCCGCAGCTGCTCGGAGTACGCGTGCCGGCGGCGGGCCTCGACGGAGGCGTCCAGGACGGCGGGCAGGGCCTTGGCGGGTACATGGGCGTGGTACCAGTAGCTGGCCAGGCGCATCACGCGCTCGGCGGCGGGCACCAGGGTGGGATCGGCGTCGAGGGCTTCGGCGTAGCGCCGGTTGAGGCGGGAGCGCTCGCCGGGGAGCAGGTCGTCGCCGACGGCTTCGCGGACCAGTGAGTGGCGGAAGCGGTAGCCGTCACCGTCGGGTGCGGGCAGCAGGATGTTGGCGTTCACCGCGGCGCGCAGCGCCTCGATGAGGTCGTCCTCGGCGAGCCGGGCGACGGCGGCGAGCAGCCGGTACTCGACGGTGGAGCCGCCCTCCGCGACGATCCGGGCGACCCGCTGGGCGCCCTCGGGCAGGGCTTCGACGCGGACCAGGAGCAGGTCGCGCAGGGAGTCGGTGAGGCCGGTGCAGCTGCCGACGCGCGCGGCGACGGCCAGCTCCTCGACGAAGAAGGCGTTGCCGTCGGAGCGCTCGAAGATCTCGTCGACCTGGAGCGGGTCGGGCTCGTGGGCGAGGATGCCGGCGATCTGGCGGCTCACCTCGTCGCGGGTGAAGCGGCCGAGTTCGAGACGGCGGACGGTGCGCAGCCGGTCGAGTTCGGCGAGCAGGGGGCGCAGCGGGTGGCGGCGGTGGATGTCGTCGGAGCGGTAGGTGGCGAGGACGACGAGCCGGCCGGTGCGCAGGGTGCGGAAGAGGTAGGCGATCAGGTGGCGGGTGGAGGCGTCGGCCCAGTGCAGGTCCTCCAGGACGAGGACGACGGTGTGCCGGGCGGCGACGCGCTCCAGGAGGCGGGCGGTGAGCTCGAAGAGGCGGGCCATGCTCTCCTCGTCGTGCCGGCCGCCGCCGGTGACCGGGGCGCCCTCGGCCAGTTCGGGCAGCAGCCTGGCCAGCTCCTCCTCCTGCCCGGCGGCAGCGGCGGCCAGTTCCTCGGGCAGTTGTCTGCGCAGGGCGCGCAGGGCGGTGGAGAAGGGCGCGAAGGGCAGCCCGTCGGCGCCGATCTCGACGCAGCCGCCCAGGGCGACGACGGCGCCCCGCCGGCCCGCGGCGTCGGCGAACTCCTCGACGAGGCGGGTCTTGCCGACGCCGGCCTCACCGCCGAGCAGCACGGCCTGCGGCTCTCCCCCGGGGGAGGACGCGCGGGCGGCGTCCGCTCCGGCGGCACGGGCGAGCGCGTCGTTCAACGCGTCCAGTTCGCCGAGGCGGCCGACGAACACGGGACTGACGGACCTGGTCTCCACGGACCCGAGCATCGCACGCGGGTACGACAGCGGGTCACCGGTTTTCGACGGGTGGACGGGGTGGAGGAGGGGGACGGTGTGAAGCGGGGCGGTGTGAAGCGGGACGGTGTGAAGCGGGGCGGGAACGACGGCGGGGAGGGAGGCCGTGCGGCCTCCCTCCCCGGCTCCCCCGTTCACGCGGCCCGGGCGAACCGGGGCCGGCGCGGTCGCGGCGTATGGCTCTCCGCCTCGACGCCGCCGTGCCGGGCTTCTCGGCGGGCGGCGCGGCGGGCCCGGATCACCTCGCGGGCCAGCCGCGCCTCGTCGGCGCGGCGGATCAGCTCGGCGGAGTGGTACTGCTGGATCTCGTACTCGTACATGGTGTGTCCCTCGGTCTCTCGTCGGTTTCGGCTTCGCTCGTTCGCGATGCCTCAACCTTCGTCTCCCAGGGGGGCGGACCACATCGGGTAAGTTCCGCATCTTCGGCGCCGCGCGGGGCCTTAGACGTGCGTGAGGGGTCTTAGGGCGCGCGCTACAGGCGCGCTCCGGCCCTAAGACCCCTCAGAGATGCCCGGTCAGCCGGTGGAGGGCAGTCCCAGCAGGACGTCCGTGTACTTCAGGACGGCGAGCAGCAGGCCGATGACGCCGAGGGCGACGCCCGCCCAGGCGACCGACTTGATCCACGGGGCCTGCGGGCGGCCGGGCGCGCCGAACGCGGGGCGAGCCAGCACGAAGACGCCGACGACCAGCGCGACCAGCGCGAAGACGCCGCCCCACATCGCGGTGGCCTGCCAGGCGTTTCCGTAGCCCTTCTCGATCAGGGTGCCGACGTCGGACGACGAGGACGTCTGCAACTGACCCATCAGCGACTCGCGCGCGGAGGCCACGGTGCCGACCCAGCTGCCGGTCAGGGAGACGATGCCCAGGGCGGCGGAGACGACGGCGCCCGCGCCCTGGCCGACGCCGGTGGGGCCGGCCTCGGCCGCGTCGGTGCCGTCGCTCTTGTCCGTGACGTCGGCGTCCTCCGGCGTGCCGGTGCCGTCGGTGTCCGTCTCGGCCCGTCCGGCCGTCTCGGCGGTCGTGGCCGCCTCGGTGCCTTCGGCGGCCTCGGTGGACTCGGTGGTCCCGGTCGCCTCGTCCGTCTTGTGCATGTCGGTCTTCACGCCGGTCTCGTCCACTGTCTTCGTTCCCATGCCTCGCACCGTACGGACGCTGTCTGAGAGGTCCCTTAATGATCCCTGTGTGCGGCACGCGCGCGTACCTCGCGTGCCGCACGCCACTCGGGTGCGAGCACCGCCCACACCTCCATGTCCTGGCGCGTGCCCCGGTAGGGGAAGCTCTCGCGCAGCACGCCCTCACGCATCATGCCGAGTCGCCGCGCGGCGTTGACACTCGGGGTGTTCGCCGAGGAGGCGCGCCACTCCACGCGGTGCATGCCGCGCTCGTCGAAGGCCCAGTCGATCAGCACCCGGGCGCCGCGGGTGACCAGGCCGCGGCCCGTCCCGGCGGGCTCCAGCCAGCAGCCGATCTCGCAGACGCCCGAGGAGGCGTCGAAGACGCGGTAGAGCAGGCCCCCCACGAGCGTGCCGTCCAGCCACAGCCCGTGCAGGAAGCCGCCGTCCCGGGCGCGCCGGTCGGCGTAGGACTGGAGCACCTCGCGCGCGGAGCCGACGTCGGTGGCCGTCGCCCCGAAGGGGATGTGCTCGGTGATGAAGTCCCTGCCGCGGTCCAGATGGGCCAGGAACTCCTCGGCGTGCCAGGTCTCCAGCGGGCGCAGTTCGGCTCCGTCGTCACCCAGTGGTATCGCGTACATCCCGCCGTCGCTCCTCCTCCGCGAGGACGTCCGCCACCTCGGCGTCCGTCACGGCGGCCAGCCTCTCATGGGCACAGCGGCACTCGGGCGGTTCGATGCTGATGCGCGGCAGGACGGCGTCCAGGCGGCGCGGCAGCCACCAGTTGGCGCGGCCGAGCAGGTGCATGAGGGCGGGCACCAGGAGCGTGCGCAGCACGAAGGCGTCCAGGGCGACGGCGGCGGCGAGCGCGATGCCGAACATGGCGATCACCCGGTCGCCGCTGAGGACGAAGGCGAGGAAGACCGAGATCATGATGACCGCCGCGGAGTTGATCACGCGGCCGGTCTCGGCGAGTCCCACCCGGACCGCGCGGCGGTTGTCGCCGGTCTCCAGCCACTCCTCGTACATCCGGCTGACGAGGAAGACCTGGTAGTCCATGGAGAGCCCGAAGAGCACCGAGACCATGATCACGGGCAGGAAGGGTTCGATCGGTCCGGCGCTGCCGAGGCCGAGCAGTTCGCTCCCCCAGCCCCACTGGAAGATCGCCACGACCACGCCGAAGGCGGCGGCCACCGCGGCGACGTTCATGGCGGCGGCCTTGAGGGGGATGCCGACTGAGCGGAAGGCCAGCAGGAGCAGCAGGCAGCCCAGGCCGACGACGACGCCGACGAAGAGGGGCAGCTTGCCGACGATGACGTCGGCGAAGTCGTCGTAGCCGGCCGTCACACCGCCCACGTGCACGTCGAGCGCGGTGCCCGACTCGGCGCGCGGCAGCACCTCGTTGCGCAGCCGCTCCACCAGCTCGCTGGTCTGCCGCGACTGCGGCGCCGACTCGGGTACGACGGTGAGGTACGCGGCGTCGCCGCCGGAGCTGTACGTCACCGGCGTCACCGAGGAGACGCCCTCGGTGGTGCGCAGGGTCGCGTCGAGGTTGTCGAGGGCGAGGCGGTCCTCGGCGCCGCGGACCTCGGTGACCAGGGTGAGCGGCCCGTTGACGCCCGGACCGAAGCCGTCGGCCAGCAGGTCGTAGGCCTGGCGGGTGGTGGTGCTCCTCGGGTCGTTGCCCTGGTCGGAGGTGCCCAGGCGCAGGCCGAGGGTGGGCAGGGCGAGGACGGTGACGACGACGAGGGCGAGGACGCCGAGCAGCTTGGGGTGACGCTCGACGAAGGCCGACCAGCGGGCGGCGAACCCGGCCGCCACCTCGGGCTCGGGTCCGTGCTCGGCGAGCCGGCGCCGCTCGCGCCGGCTGAGGGCGCGCGGACCGATGTACGACAGCAGGGCCGGCAGCAGCGTCACGGAGGCCGCGACGGTGAGCAGCACGGTCAGAGAGGCGGCCACGGCGACGCCGTTGAGGAAGCTCAGCCGGAGGATCAGCATGCCGAGGAGGGCGATGCACACGGTGGCGCCCGCGAAGACGACGGCCCGTCCGGTGGTCGCGACGGCCTCCGCGGCGGCCTCGGCCACGGACAGGCCGCGCTTCAGCCCGCGCCGGTGCCTGGTGACGATGAACAGGGCGTAGTCGATGCCGACGCCGAGCCCGATGAGGGTGCCGAGCATGGGCGCGAAGTCGGCGACGGTCATGGCGTGACCGAGGAGGGTGATACCGGCGTAGGCGGTGCCGACGGAGACCAGCGCGGTGGCGATGGGCAGCAGGGCCGCGGCGACGGTGCCGAAGGCGAGGAACAGGACGACGGCGGCCACGGCCACGCCGACGGCCTCGGCGAGGTGGCTGCCGCCGGACTCGGTGAGCGCTATGGCGCCGCCGCCCAGTTCGACGCGGAGCCCGTCCGTCTCGGCCGCCTCGGCGGCGTCGACCACGGCTCGCGCCTCGCCCGCGTCGACGTCCTGGGAGGCGTCCTCGAAGGTGACCGTGGCGTACGCGGTGTCGGCGTTCTCGCTGATCAGAGGCGAGTCGGGGTCGTCGTACGGGTTGGTCACCGCGGCCACCGAGGGCAGCTCGGCGATGCGGTCCAGCGTGCGGGTCATGGTCTGTTCGACGTCGGCGGCGCGGACGGTGCCGGTCGTGGTGTGCCAGACGATCGTGTCGCTGTCGCCGTCGAGGCCGGGAAAGCGGGATTCGAGCAGCCGGGAGGCGCGGTCGGAGCCGGTGCCGGGGATCCCGTAGTCGTTGGAGTACGCGGACCCGGCGACGACGGCGGCCGTGCCCACGCCACCGAGGGCGAGCAGCCAGAGCAGGACGGCTACGAGGCGACGTTGAACACACCAGCGTGCGAGGGCTGCCACGAACGTGCTCCCAGGGATGTCTGATTGTGGATCTTCGACCGGGAACACACGGAAGGCCGGGTACGCCGGAAAAGGCCGTCCGTGGGGTGAACGACCCGCAAAGAACGCATGAGCGATGCGACATCACTCTTGCAGGCAGAAGTGATCCTTTGCGGACTTAGTGGGCTTGTTCACAACAACGGCCCTGGGGGGACGCGCCGTGCTCGGCGCGTCCCCCCAGGGCTCGTGATGTACCGGGTGTCAGCCTTCGGTGACGCCCAGCTTCTCCAGGATCAGTTCCTTGACGCGGGCCGCGTCCGCCTGGCCCCGGGTCGCCTTCATGACGGCGCCGACCAGGGCGCCGGCCGCGGCCACCTTGCCGCCGCGGATCTTGTCCGCGACGCCCGGGTTGCCGGCGATGGCCTCGTCGACGGCGGCGGTCAGCGCGCCCTCGTCGGAGACCACCTTCAGGCCGCGCTTGTCGACGACCTCGTCCGGGGTGCCCTCCCCGGCGAGGACGCCGAGGATGACCTGGCGGGCCAGCTTGTCGTTCAGCTCGCCCTTCGTCACCAGTTCGGCGACGCGGGCGACCTGGACCGGGGTGATGGCCAGCTCGTCGAGCGACTTGCCCGACTCGTTGGCGCTGCGGGCCAGCTCGCCCATCCACCACTTGCGGGCGGAGGCCGCGTCGGCACCGGCGTCGATGGTGGCGACGATCGGGTCGAGCGCTCCGGCGTTGAGGATGGACTGCATGTCGTTGCCGGAGATGCCCCACTCCTCGCGGAGCCGGTTGCGGCGCACCAGCGGCAGCTCGGGCAGCTGCGCCCGGAGCTCCTCGACCCACTCGCGGGACGGGGCCACGGGCACCAGGTCGGGCTCCGGGAAGTACCGGTAGTCCTCCGCCTCCTCCTTCACGCGGCCCGAGGTGGTGGACCCCGTGTCCTCGTGGAAGTGGCGGGTCTCCTGGATGATCGTGCCGCCGTCGTTCAGCACCGCGGCGTGCCGCTGGATCTCGAAGCGGGCGGCGCGCTCGACGGAGCGCAGCGAGTTGACGTTCTTCGTCTCGCTGCGGGTGCCGAACTTCTCCCGGCCGTGCGGGCGCAGCGACAGGTTCACGTCGCAGCGCATCTGGCCCATCTCCATGCGGGCCTCGGACACGCCGAGGGCCCGGATGAGTTCGCGCAGCTCGCGGACGTAGGCCCGGGCGACCTCGGGGGCACGCTCGCCCGCTCCCTCGATCGGCTTGGTGACGATCTCGATGAGCGGGATGCCGGCGCGGTTGTAGTCGAGCAGGGAGTGCGAGGCGCCGTGGATGCGGCCCGTCGCGCCACCGACGTGCAGCGACTTGCCGGTGTCCTCCTCCATGTGGGCGCGCTCGATCTGGACGCGGAAGGTCTCCCCGTCCTCCAGCTGCACGTCGAGGTAGCCGTCGAAGGCGATCGGCTCGTCGTACTGGGAGGTCTGGAAGTTCTTCGGCATGTCCGGATAGAAGTAGTTCTTCCGGGCGAAGCGGCACCACTCGGCGATCTCGCAGTTCAGTGCGAGGCCGATCTTGATCGCCGACTCGACACCGGTCGCGTTGACGACCGGGAGCGCGCCGGGCATGCCGAGACAGACGGGGCAGGTCTGGGTGTTGGGGTCGGCACCGAGTGCGGTCGAACAGCCGCAGAACATCTTGGTGTGGGTGCCGAGTTCGACATGGACCTCGAGGCCCATGACGGGGTCGTACGACGCGAGTGCGTCCTCGTACGACACCAGGTCGGTCGTGGTGGTCACGGTGAAACTTCCCTCTCAGCCCAGCAGGACGTCGTCGTCGCCGAGACGCTTCAGCTCGCGGTACAGGATGGCGAGGTTGGTGACGACGGCGGCGCCGGTGACGACGGCGTCGAGCAGCCGCAGCGTGTCGCTCTCGCTCCGGGCCTTCTTGATCTGCTTGTAGACCCCGACGGCGCCGAACGCCGACGTGGCCATCGAGACGTACAGACCGGACTTGGACTTCTTGAAGCCCTTGGCCTTGGTCAGTGCACTCACAGCGACGGAGCCTCCTCGATCAGCGGGTGGCCCCACTTTTCCACGAAGGCGGCCTCGACGGCGGCGCCGACCTTGTAGAGCCGGTCGTCCTTCATGGCGGGGGCGATGATCTGCAGACCCACCGGCAGGTTGTCCTCGGGGGCGAGGCCGCAGGGCAACGACATGGCCGCGTTGCCCGCCAGGTTGGTGGGGATGGTGCACAGGTCGGCCAGGTACATCGCCATCGGGTCGTCGGCGCGCTCGCCGATCGCGAAGGCGGTGGTCGGGGTCGTCGGGGAGACGATCACGTCGACCTGCTCGAAGGCCCGCTCGAACTCCTGCTTGATGAGGGTGCGGACCTTCTGCGCGCTGCCGTAGTACGCGTCGTAGTACCCGCTCGACAGGGCGTACGTGCCGAGCATGATGCGGCGCTTGACCTCGGGGCCGAAACCGGCCTCGCGGGTGAGGGAGGTGACGTCCTCGGCGGAGTGCGTGCCGTCGTCGCCGACGCGCGCGCCGTAGCGCAGGCCGTCGAAGCGGGCGAGGTTGGAGGAGCACTCGGAGGGCGCGATCAGGTAGTACGCGGAGAGCGCCAGGTCGAAGGACGGGCAGTCCAGCTCGACGATCTCGGCGCCCAGCGACTTCAGCAGTTCGACCGACTCGTCGAAGCGCTGCACGACACCGGCCTGGTAGCCCTCGCCGCGGAACTGCTTGACGACGCCGACGCGCATGCCGTCGACGCTGCCGTTGCGCGCGGCCTCGACGACGGCCGGGACCGGGGCGTCGATGGAGGTGGAGTCCATGGGGTCGTGCCCGGCGATCACCTCGTGCAGCAGGGCCGCGTCCAGGACCGTGCGGGCACAGGGGCCGCCCTGGTCGAGGGAGGACGAGAAGGCCACCATGCCGTAGCGGGAGACGCCGCCGTACGTCGGCTTGACGCCGACCGTGCCGGTGACGGCCGCGGGCTGGCGGATGGAGCCGCCGGTGTCGGTGCCGATGGCGAGCGGGGCCTGGAAGGCGGCGAGGGCCGCGGAGGAGCCGCCGCCGGAGCCGCCGGGGATCTTGGTGAGGTCCCAGGGGTTGCCGGTCGGGCCGTAGGCGCTGTTCTCGGTGGAGGACCCCATGGCGAACTCGTCCATGTTGGTCTTGCCGAGGATGACGACGTCGGCGGCCTTCAGGCGCTGGGTGACGGTCGCGTCGTACGGCGGGATCCAGCCTTCGAGGATCTTCGAGCCGACGGTGGTGGGGATGCCCTCGGTGGTGAAGATGTCCTTGAGCGCGAGGGGGACGCCGGCCAGCGGGCCGAGCTTCTCGCCGCGCTCGCGCTTGGCGTCCACCGCGCGGGCCTGGGCGAGGGCTCCCTCGCGGTCGACGTGCAGGAAGGCGTGCACCTTCTCGTCGACGGCCTCGATGCGGGCCAGGTGGGCCTCGGTGACCTCGACCGCGGTCAGCTCGCCGGAGGCGATCTTCGCGGCGATCTCGGCCGCGGTGAGCTTGATGATGTCGCTCATGGCGGTTACTCCTCCCCCAGGATCTGCGGCACCTTGAAACGCTGCTGCTCCTGGGCCGGGGCGCCGGAGAGCGCCTGCTCGGGCGTGAGCGACGGACGGACCTCGTCCGGCCGCATGACGTTCGTCAGCGGGAGCGGGTGCGAGGTCGGCGGTACGTCTTGGTCGGCGACCTCGCTGACGCGGGCGACCGCGCCGATGATGTCGTCCAGCTGTCCCGCGAAGTGCTCGAGCTCTTCGGGCTTCAGCTCCAGACGCGCCAGCCGGGCGAGGTGGGCGACCTCCTCGCGCGTGATGCCAGGCATGCAGCGTTCCTCTGGGTGAGTGTGTGGTCGGGGCACGTCGGCCGGGACAAGTCGCTTGTCCCCGTCGCGTCGGCCCGATCGGTTTGGCCCAATCCTATGGGGCCGGGCACCGTGGCCGTTAAACGGTTTCCCCGGGAGCGGCTCCACGGCGCCGCGCGTCCCAGGCCGTGCTGCTCAGGAAGTGGTTGTCGTACCGCTCCTGCACCTCCAGCAGGCTCTCCCGGGTGGCTTCGCCGAGGGCGATGCGCCGCAGGTGACGGAAGTACTCGAAGCGTTCGGTGCCGGGTGTGAGGACGATGAGCAGGTCGGCGTCAGCTCCGGGTACGGCGGCGAAGGCGTGCGGTCTGCCCGGCGGGACGACGACGAGGTCGCCGGGGCCCGCGGTGAGGACCTCGTCGCCGGAGAGGATGTCGGCGGCTCCGTCGAGCAGGAAGAACATCTCGGCGGAGCGGTCGTGCCAGTGCGGTGCGGCGCCGGCGGCGCCGGCGGTGAGGGTGACGCGCTGGGTGGACAGGGCGCCGCCGGTGGAACTGCTGTCGGCCAGCAGGCGCACGGTGGTGGGCGCGCGCCCTACGACTTCGGCCTCGGCCTCGCGGACGATCACGGACTCGTCGAACTTCGGAACGAACAGCGACATGCCAAGACCTCCTGGGGCGGGGTGACGGACGGCCGTGCGGGGCGGCGCGGGCTCAGACCGCGAAGAGCAGCCCGGCACTGATCAGGACAACGACCGCGGTGGCGAAGTGGATCCCGAAGGCCACCGCCTTCTCACCCCCGTGGCGCAGCACGACGATCGTGTCCGCCAGCGGTATCAGGGCGACGCAGAGCATGAACCACGCCTCGGGGCGGGCGCCGGCGAAGGCCAGCAGCGCCAGTCCCACCACGCCGAGCGTGCCGTCCCGGATGCCCTTGATCGTCAGGTAGGCGCCGGCGTCGCCGCCGGGGTCGGCCGGGACGCCGTAGCCGGCGGCGGCCGGGCCGGGCTGGAACAGGAAGCGGTAGCCGAGGAACAGGCAGAACAGGTTGAGCACGACGGCCAGGGTGTACGCGGTGATGGTCATGACCACTCCTTGCTAGCAGCGCTAGTGACAAGAGTGACGCTAGCAGAGCATCGACAAAATGACTAGCGCTGCTAGAATCCAAGTCATGACGATCCAGACGCGCCGGGAGCGCGAACGAGCGGAACGTGAGCGGCTCATCGTGACGGCCGCGCGGGACCTGGCCGAGGCGGAGGGCTGGGACGCGGTCACCACGCGTCGGCTGGCCGCCGAGATCGAGTACAGCCAGCCGGTCCTGTACAGCCACTTCAAGGGCAAGGGCGCGATCATGGCGGCGGTCGCGGTACGGGGCTGCGAGGAGCTGACGGTCGAGCTGCGGGAGTCGACGGCGGCGGCCGAGGGGGCGCGGGCGACGCTGGCGGCGATCGGCCGGGCGTACACGGACTTCGGACGCCGGCGGCCCGCGCTCTACGACGCGATGTTCACGCACCTGGTGGACCTGCCGTTCGCCACTCCCGAGGCGCCGGCGCCGCTCCAGGAGGCGTTCGGCGAGATGCTGCGGGCCGTGGAGGCCGTCGCGGGCGAGGGGGAGGACCTGGGGCTGCTCACGGAGACGTTCTGGGCGGGGCTGCACGGGCTGGTGACGCTGATGCGCAGCGGCCGGCTCCCGCAGGAGGCCCACGACCGGCGACTCGCCCTGCTGATCGGACGCTTCGCACCGGGGAGCAGCGCGAGCTGAACGGCGTCGAGCGGCGCGTCCGGCGTCAGTCCGGAGCCTCGCGGCACGGCAACGCCACGGGTCGCGCGGCACGGCACCGCGGTCCGCGGTCGCACCACGGCGGCGGCCCGGAGCCACGCGGCACGACGGCACCGTCCCTGCCGGGCCGCCCGCGCCAGGGTCACGGGTTTCGGCCCTGGTCCCCGGCCGGGGGACGGCCCGGTCGGTGGACGCGGGAGTCGGGGACGGGCGAGTCGGCCGGCCGGCGGGCGTGGTGGAGCGGGCCGCCGGCCAGCGGTACGTCCCGGCCGCTGGCCACAGGCCCCGGGCCACCCTCCCGGGTCCACCCCGGTCCGGCCGGGGGACGGCCCGGTCGGCCGACGCGGGAGGCGGGGCGGAGGAGTCTGCCGGCCGGCACGGGTGTGGTGCGGGTCCGGGTCAGGTCACTCGTCGCTCGCCGCTGCCGGGAGTGCGGCGGCGGTCCGGACCCAGCCCCGCGAACCCCGGGCGAGCAGCCAGGCGGTGGTCTCCTCGGGCGGCATCGCGGCCGCGACCAGCCAGCCCTGTACGGCGTCGCAGCCCAGGTCGCGCAGGCGCTCCCAGGTCTCGTCGTCCTCCACGCCCTCGGCGACGACGAGCAGGCCCAGCGAATGGGCGAGGTCGACGGTGCAGCGCACGATCTCGGCGTCCTCGTTGTCGATGGCCAGCCGGGCCACGAACGAGCGGTCGATCTTCAGCTCGCTGACGGGGAGCCTGCGCAGGTGGACCAGGGACGAGTAGCCGGTGCCGAAGTCGTCCAGGGACATCTTCACGCCGTGCCCGGTCAGCGCGTTGAGGGTGTCGGCCGCACGTTGCGGGTCCTCCAGCAGGACGTGCTCGGTGATCTCGAGTTGGAGCGCTCCCGCGGGAACGCCGTGCCGGGCGAGCCGCGCGGCCACGGAGCCCGCGAAGCCGGGGGTGTGCACGTCGCGCGGGGAGACGTTGACCGCGACCGGCACGAACAGGCCCTGGGAGCGCCACCGGGCGACCTGGCCGAGCGCGGTCTCCAGGACGTACTCGGTGAGGTGGGGCATCAGCCCGGACGACTCGGCGATGGCTATGAACTCGTCCGGGGGGACCTTGCCGCGCTCGGGGTGCACCCAGCGCACCAGGGCCTCCAGGCCGGCGACCTGTCCGTCGAAGCGGACCTTGGGCTGGTAGTGCAGCTGCACCTCGTGGGCGTCCAGGGCGCGGCGCAGGTCGCCCAGGAGGCCGAGCCGGTCGGGGGTGTTGGAGTCCCGCTTGGACTCGTAGACCTCCACGCCGGTGCGGTCCCGCTTCGCCTGGTACATCGCCACGTCCGCGCGGCGCAGCAGGCCCTCGGCGTCCAGCGCGTGGTCGGGGAAGACCGCGACGCCCGCGCTGGCCTCCAGGACCAGGGTGAGACCGTCCAGGTCCATCGGGGAACTGAGCGCGGACACCAGCCCCCGGGCGATCCGGGTCGCCGACGTGGTGGAGTCGGCGACGGGGAGTAAGACGGCGAACTCGTCCCCGCCGAGCCGCGCGGCCTCCGCTCCGCGCGGCAGGGCCTGCCGCAGCCGGTCGGCGGTCTGCAGCAGCAACCGGTCACCGGCGAGGTGCCCGAGCGTGTCGTTGACCGACCGGAAACGGTCGAGGTCGATCAGCATGAGGGCGGCACGGGCGCCGATGCGCTCGGCGTCGTCCAGCGCGCTCCAGGTGCGCTCCAGGAGCCACTGCCGGTTGGGCAGGCCGGTGAGCGGGTCGCGCAACTGCTCCTCGGCACGGGCGCGGGCGATCCACAGCGTGGAGTCGAGGGCGATGAGCGGGATGGCGAACAGCGGCAGCAGCAGCGGCTTGGCGACGGCGACGACGCAGACCAGCGGGGCGATGCCGAGCAGAGCGACGGCGAGCAGGCCCTGCCGGACCAGGGCGGTGCGGGCGACTGTGGGCAGCCCGGGGCGCGGGGTCTGCACGTACCACAGCAGGGCGCGGGTGACGGCGAGGTAGGCGACGGCGACGAGCACCACCTTGGGCACCGCGTACACACCCCAGGTGTCGGGGTCCCAGGGCTGCTCGACGGACGGTACGGAGCCGCAGACGCCGAGCAGCAGGGCACCCGCGGCGATGCCCAGGATGTCCACCGCGCCGTGCACGACGCCGTGCCGCCAGGGGCCCCGCCGGGCTATGCCGACCAGCACGACGACGGTGAGGCTGACCATGCCGGCCGGCAGCCAGCCGTACAGCAGCAGGACGGCGAGGGTGAGGGCGGCGCCCGAGCCGGTGCCGCCCCACCAGCGGGAGCGGCCGAGCATGACCAGGTGGCCGACGACGATGCCGGCCAGCACGGCCAGGGACCAGCCGACGGTGCCGGACGGGAAGAGGGCGTGGCCGTCGCTGAACGCCCGGTAGAAACCGGCGCCCAGGACGAAGGCGGCGGTCGCGACGATCGCCGCGGGCAACGCGGGCCAGGACAGGTGCCGTTCACCGTCCGGGTCGGCCGGGCCGGCGGTGGGTCCGGCGGGCGGCGGCATGCGGGTGCCCGCCGTGGGATGCGGGGCGCCACCGGCGCGTTGCCCGGGCCTCAGGCTCACGTGCCACGCGCCCACTCTGCGACGCAGGCTCAGCCGTGAGCCCGCGGCGGCGCTCTCGGTCGGTTCCATTCCCGTCCCTCTCACAGCCGGCGGTGCCCACACCACACGGCCCCCGCCTCGACCACCTTCAACGGCTCCGCGTCGAAGTCCCCTCCCCCTGTCGCTCGGGGCAGGGGGGCGCCCCGACCGCAGCTGGGCACGGCGGGCGCACACCTCAACAGTAGGCCGCGGAAGGCTTCCAGGGGCACTGGTCGTCGACGGTTGCCCGAATGCCACCCGGCCACCCGTATGCATCTGATATGCGCCGATCGGGCGGCCTTCAACCGCTATTCCTCAGCCGAAAGCGCGACACCCGCCGCCGCCTCGGCCCCTTGTTCGAGCAGAACGACGAAGCCGTCCTCGTTCAGAACCGGAACCTTCAATTGCATCGCCTTGTCGTACTTCGACCCGGGGTTGTCACCGACCACGACGAACGACGTCTTCTTGGACACCGATCCGGTCACCTTGGCGCCGCCGTTCTGCAGGGCCTCCTTGGCACCGTCCCGGGTGAAGTTCTCCAGGGTGCCGGTGACGACGACGGTGAGCCCTTCGAGCGGCCGCGGACCCTCGTCCTCCCCCGTCGAACGGTCCTCCAGCGGGACTCCGGCCGCCTTCCACTTCCGGACGATCTCGCGGTGCCAGTCCACGGCGAACCACTCCTTGACGGCGGTGGCGATGGTGCCGCCCACCCCGTCCGTGCTCGCCAGCTCCTCCTCGGTGGCCTGCTCGATGCGGTCGATCGAGCGGAACTCCCGGGCCAGGGCCTGGGCGGCGACCGGTCCGACGTACCGGATGGAGAGGCCGTTGATGAAGCGGGCGAGCGGGCGGGCCTTGGCCTCCTCGATGTACTTCAGCAGGGCGAGGGTGTTCTTCTTCGGCTCGCCCTCCTTGTTGGCGAAGACCGTGGCGATCTTCTCCTCGCCGGTCTTCGGGTCCCGCTTGGGCAGCCCGCTGTCCGGGTCGAGGACGTACGCCTTGATGGGCAGCAGCTTCTCGACGGTGAGGTCGAAGAGGTCGCCCTCGTCCACCAGCGGGGGCTCGGCCGGCTCCAGCGGCGCGGTCAGCGCGGCGGCCACGACGTCACCGAAGTGCTCGATGTCCAGGCACTCCCGCCCGGCGAGGTAGGACAGCCGCCCGCGCAACTGCGCCGGGCACTTGCGGGCGTTGGGGCAGCGGAGGTCGATGTCGCCCTCCTTCATGGCCCGCAGCGGCGTCCCGCACTCGGGGCACTCGGCCGGCATCACGAACTCCCGCTCGCTGCCGTCCCTGAGGTCGGCGACCGGCCCGAGGATCTCCGGGATCACGTCACCGGCCTTGCGCAGCACCACGGTGTCGCCGATGAGCACGCCCTTGGCCTTGACGACCTCCTGGTTGTGCAGGGTGGCGAACTCCACCTCGCTGCCGGCCACCGTGACCGGCTCGACCTGCGCGTACGGGGTGACGCGGCCGGTGCGGCCGACGCCCACCTTGATGTCGAGGAGCTTGGTGTTGACCTCCTCCGGCGCGTACTTGTAGGCGATGGCCCAGCGGGGCGCGCGGGCCGTGGAGCCGAGCCGGCCCTGGAGGCGGATCTCGTCGAGCTTGACGACGACGCCGTCGATCTCGTGCGCGACGGAGTGCCGGTTCTCGCCGTAGTAGGCGATGAACTCGCGTACGCCGTCCAGGCCGTCGACCACCCTGTTGTGCGGGGAGGTGGGCAGGCCCCAGGTCTTCAGCAGGTCGTACGCCTGGGAGAGGCGGGTCAGGCCCGAGTAGCCCTCCAGGATGCCGATGCCGTGGACCACCATGTGCAGCGGGCGGGAGGCGGTGACGCGCGGGTCCTTCTGGCGCAGCGAACCGGCCGCCGCGTTGCGCGCGTTGGCGAAGGGCTTGTCCCCCGCCTCGTTCAACCGGGCGTTGAGCTCCTGGAACTTCTCCATCGGGAAGTAGACCTCGCCCCGGATCTCCACGAGGTCGGGGACCTTCTCGCCCGCCAGGCGCTCGGGGATCTCCGCGATGGTGCGGACGTTGGGCGTGATGTCCTCGCCCGTGCGGCCGTCGCCGCGGGTGGCGGCGCGGACGAGGCGGCCGCGCTCGTAGGTGAGGTTGACGGCGAGTCCGTCGACCTTCAGCTCGCACAGGAAGTGGTACTCCTGCTCGCCCAGCTCCCGGGCGATGCGGTCGAACCAGGCGGCCAGCTCGTCGTCGTTGAAGGTGTTGTCCAGGGAGAGCATCCGGGTGGGGTGCTGCACGGCCGTGAACTCGGTCGCGTAGGAGCCGGAGACCTTCTGGGTCGGGGACTCGGGGGTGCGCAGCTCCGGGTACCGCTCCTCCAGCTCCTCCAGGCTGCGCAGCAACCGGTCGAACTCCGCGTCGCTGACCACGGGAGCGTCGTTCACGTAGTACCGGAAGCGGTGCTCCTCGATCTGCTCGGCGAGCTGCACGTGCCGCTCCCGCGCCTCGGCGGGCACGCTGGTCGTCTCCGCCTGCTTGTCGCCCTGCTTGTCGCCGGCCACCGTATGGTCCTCCCGTTACTCTGGGTTGTCCGCGAGGGATCTCGCCGCCCGGACGCAGTGGGCGAGCGCGCGCCGGGCGTACTCCGGAGAGGCGCCCGCGAGTCCGCATGCCGGAGTGACGGTGACCGCCTCCGCGAGCAGCTCCGGTCGCAGCCCCAGCCTGCGCCACAGCGTTCTGACACCCATGACGCTACCGGCAGGGTCTGACAATGCGGAGTCCGTGCCCGGCACGACACCGGCGAACAGCCGGGTGCCGCCCTCGACGGCCTCACCGATCGCGTGGTCGTCACGCTCGGTGAGCAGCGAGAAGTCGAAGGAGACGCCCGCGACGCCGGCCCGGCGCAGCAGGGCGAACGGCACGTCCGGTGCGCAGGAGTGGACCACGACGGGGCCGCCGTCCTGCACCCCGGCGACCTCGCGCAGTGTCGCCTCCACCACCTGGCGGTCGACGGCCCGGTGGGTGCGGTAGCCGCTCGCGGTGCGCACCTGGCCGCGCAGCACGGCGGTCAGGGAGGGTTCGTCGAGCTGGAGCACGGGCCGGGCGCCGGGCACCCGGCGGCGCAGCTCGGCCAGGTGCAGGCGCAGGCCCTCGGCGAGCGAGGCGGCGAGGTCGCGGCAGGCGCCGGGGTCGGAGAGGACCGCCTCGCCGCCTCGCAGTTCCAGGGCGGCAGCGAGGGTCCACGGGCCGACGGCCTGGACCTTGAGCGGCCCCTCGTAGCCCTGGGTGAACTCCTCCAGGGCGTCGAGGTCCTCCCCGAGCCAGGCCCGGGCCCGCTTGGTGTCCCGCCCGGGCCGGTCGCCGAGCCGCCAGCCGCTGGGCTCCACGCGCGCGTACAGCTCGACGAGCATCCCCGCGGTGCGGCCGATCATGTCGGCGCCGGGGCCGCGGGCGGGCAGTTCGGGAAGGAAGGGGAAGTCCTCGAAGCTGCCGGTGGCGGTCTTGGCGGCCTCTCGGGCGTCCTGGCCCGGGAGGCTGCCGACGCCGGTGGCGGGACCGAAGCGGGGGCTGGTCTGGCTGTTGTCGCTCACCCGGCCAGCCTAAGCGGCCGTCACCGCCCCGGGCGCACCGTCAGGTCGTTGACCTCCGCGTCCCTCGGCAGGTCCAGGGCCATCAGGATCGTGGTGGCGACGGACTCGGGGTCGATCCACTTCGCCGGGTCGTACTCCTTGCCCTCCTGCTGGTGGACCTTCGCCTGCATGGGGCTGGCGGTGCGGCCCGGGTAGACCGAGGTGACGCGCACGCCGTTGCCGTGCTCCTCCTGGCGCAGGGCGTCGGCCAGGGCCTTCAGGCCGTGCTTGGAGGCGCCGTACGCGGCCCAGCCGGCGTGGGCGTTGAGGCCGGAGCCGGAGTTGACGAAGAGCACCTGGCCCTGGGCGACGCGGAGCTGGGGCAGCAGGAGGCGGGTCAGTTCGGCGGGGGCGACCAGGTTGACGTTGAGCTGGTTGATCCAGGTCTTCGGGGTGAGGTCGCCGACCGGTCCGAGGTCGACGACGCCGGCGATGTGCAGCAGCGAGTCCACCCGGTCGGGCAGGCTCTGGTGGGAGAGGGCCCAGGACAGCTTGCCCGGGTCGGAGAGGTCGCCGACCAGCGTCTTCGCGCCGGGGAACGCGGCGGCCAGTTCCTTCGCGCGGCCCGCGTCGCGCGCGTGCAGCACGATGTCGTCGCCGCGCTCGTGCAGGCGGCGGGCGACGGCCGCGCCGATGCCGGAGCCAGCTCCGGTGATCACATGTGTAGCCATGCCCGCCATGCTCGCATCACCGGCGCCTCACTCGATGCCCTGGCTCTCCTCCAGGTAGGCGAGCGCGCCGACCGGCTCCTCGGCGAAGAACACCAGCTCGGTGAGGGGGCGGGGCAGGAAGCCCTCGTCCTCCATGCGGCGGAACTGCTCCCGCAGACCGTCGTAGAAGCCCGCGGTGTTCAGCAGGACGACCGGCTTGTCGGTGTGCCCGTGCTTCTTCAGCTCCAGGATCTCGGTCGCCTCGTCGAGCGTGCCGGTGCCGCCCACCATGATGACGACGGCGTCGGCCTTCTCCAGCAGCAGCCGCTTGCGCTCGGCCAGGTCCTTCGCGATCACCATCTCGTCGGCGCCCTCGCGCGCCTTCGCCGCCAGGAAGTCCACCGAGACCCCGAGCAGCCGTCCGCCCGACTCCTGCACGCCGTCGGCGACGACCTTCATCAGACCGGTGTCGGAGCCGCCCCAGACGAGGGTGTGGCCGCCCTTGCCGAGCAGTCCGCCGAACTCCTTGGCGGGACGCGTGTAGCGCTCGTCGAGGTCGGCGGCGGAGAGGAAGACACAGATGTTCATGGCTCAACGGTACGGCCCGGCCGGAACGGGAAGAACCCGGCGTCCGTGCGCGCTCCAGTGAAGGAGACCACTACGGACAGCACTGCCTCCGGGAGGACGATCGTGACCAAGGGACTCAGGGGACTCAAGGGACACCGCATCACCGTCGAACCGAGCGACCGGCACGTGCGCGTGGTGCACGGCGGGCAGGTGCTGGCGGAGAGCGACGGGGCGTTCGTCCTGCACGAGACGGGCTGTCCCGACCGGTACTACATCCCGCCCCAGGACGTGCGCCTCGACCTGCTGACGCCGTCCGGCACGACCACCCACTGCCCCTTCAAGGGGGACGCCTCCTACTGGTCGCTGCCGGACGCGGCGGACCTCGTCTGGGCGTACCCCGATCCGAAGCCCGAGGTGGCGGAGATCAAGGACCATCTCTGCTTCTACGAGGTCGAGGTGTCCTGAGGCGACGGCCGGGCCGTCCGTGTCCTGACCGATGATTCGCGTGCCGTAGGGCAGTCTGCACAGGCATGGAGAAGAAGACTGTTTCGCGCGACGGCACCGGCATCGCCTACCGGCGCTCCGGGAGCGGGCCGGCGGTCGTGCTCGTCAGCGGCGCGATGTCGACGGGTGCCACGATGGCGCCGCTGGCCGCCGAGCTGTCGGACCGTTTCGACGTCGTCGTGTACGACCGCCGGGGGCGCGGCGAGAGCGGTGACACGGCGCCCTACGCGGTGGAACGCGAGGTCGAGGACCTGGCGGCGCTGATCGACGCGCTGGGCGGCGAGGCGTCGCTGTTCGGCATGTCGTCGGGCGGCGCGCTGGTGCTCCGGGCGGCGGCGAGCGGGCTGCCGGTGCGCCGGGTCGCCGTGTACGAGGTGCCGTACGCCGGGGACGACGAGGCCGTGCGGGCCGGGGCGGAGTACACCGAGCGGCTGGCCGAGGCCCTCGGGGCGGGCCGGCGCGGGGACGCCGTGGAGCTGTTCCTGCGCCGTACCGGGCTGGGCGAGGAGATGATCCGGGGGGCCAGGCAGTCCCCGATGTGGGCGGGGATGGAGTCGGTGGCGCCCAGCCTGGCGTACGACGACGCCGTGATGGGCGACGGCCGGGTGCCCACGTCCGCGATCGCCTCGGTCACCGCTCCCCTGCTGGCCCTCGCGGGCGGCGCGAGCGACGCGTGGTGGCACGAGGCCGCCCGCGCGATCGCCGGGGCGGCCCCGGACGGGAGGTACGCCGCCGTGGAGGGGCAGACCCACATGGTGGAACCGGGCGTCCTGGCACCGGTGCTGGCGGAGTTCCTCGCGGGCTGAGCCGGTGGGGACGGGGTGCCGCCCCGCTCCCGCCGGACGGCCGGGACCGCGCCCGCCGTCGCGCGCCCCGGTGCCGGGGCAAGTTCCCTACCGGACCGGCCGAGCCGACCGGCACGAGGTGCCGCCGCAGCGCCCGCCGGACGGCACACGCCCCGGCCGTTGCGCACGTCGAGGACGGCCGTACTGCGGAAACCCCACCGGGCCCGCCGACACGCACGAGGATGCCGCCGCGGCGCCCGCCGGGCGGCTCAGGCCGCGCCGGCCGTCGCGCGCGTCGTGGACGCGATGGTCGCCGAGCCCACCACGCGCGTGCCGTCGTACAGCACGATCGCCTGGCCGGGGGCGACCCCGCGCACCGGCTCGGTGAACGTCACCTCCAGGGTGCCGTCGACCAGTTCGGCGCGGACCTCGGTCTCGCCGCCGTGGGCGCGGAGCTGGGCGGTGTACGTGCCGGGCCCGGTGGGGGCGGCGCCGCACCAGCGGGGCTTGATCGCGCGCAGGGCGTCGACGTCGAGGGCCTCGGCCGGGCCGACCGTCACGGTGTTGTCCACCGGGGAGATGTCCAGGACGTAGCGCGGCTTGCCGTCGGGGGCCGGGGTGCCGATCCTGAGGCCCTTGCGCTGGCCGATGGTGTAGCCGTAGGCGCCCTCGTGCGTGCCGAGCCGGTTGCCCGCCTCGTCGACGATGTCGCCCTCGGCCTTGCCCAGCCGGCCGGCGAGGAAGCCCTGGGTGTCGCCGTCGGCGATGAAGCAGATGTCGTGCGAGTCGGGCTTCTTGGCCACCGCGAGGCCCCGGCGCTCGGCCTCCGCGCGGATCTCGTCCTTGGTGGTGACCGTGTCGCCGAGCGGGAACATCGCGTGGGCGAGCTGCCGGTCGTCGAGCACGCCGAGGACGTAGCTCTGGTCCTTGGCCATGTCGGAGGCGCGGTGCAGCTCGCGGACGCCGTCCTCGCGCAGGACCACCTGGGCGTAGTGGCCGGTGCAGACGGCGTCGAACCCGAGGGCCAGCGCCTTGTCGAGCAGCGCGGCGAACTTGATCTTCTCGTTGCAGCGCAGGCACGGGTTGGGGGTCCGGCCCGCCTCGTACTCGGCGACGAAGTCCTCGACCACGTCCTCCCGGAAGCGGTCGGCGAGGTCCCACACGTAGAACGGGATGCCGATGACGTCGGCGGCGCGGCGGGCGTCGCGCGAGTCCTCGATGGTGCAACAGCCCCGGGCGCCCGTGCGGAAGGACTGCGGGTTCGCGGAGAGCGCCAGGTGGACGCCGGTCACGTCGTGCCCCGCCTCGGCCGCGCGGGCGGCGGCGACGGCGGAGTCGACTCCGCCCGACATGGCGGCGAGGACGCGGAGGGGACGGGTGCGCTGCGGGGTCTCAGTCATAACCCCTCCAGGGTACGGGGAGGCGGGAACCGGAGCGCGCGAGTATGCGTTGAAGATCGTATGGGGGCGAAGCAGGGATCCTCGGGCGGATCCGCGGGCGGCGGCCCGGCGGACGGTGACCGGCGCATCGGCCGGCGGGCGCTGATCGTCGGCGGTGCGGCGGCGGCCGCGGGCACCGCCGTGCTGGCCCGCGACGAGCTGTCCCGCCTGTGGTGGCGGACGCCGGGGGTGGACCGGCCCCGCGAGGAGGGCGCCGTCGACTACGCGGGCGCGCGCTGGGTGGCCGCCTCGGACGCCAACTGGCGGCGGGCGGACCGGCCGGACGACTACGGCATCGACATGGTGATCGTCCACGTCACCCAGGGCAGTTTCGCCAGTGCGGTGCGCGCCTTCCAGGACCCGGGGCACCAGGCGGCCGCGCACTACATCGTGGGGCAGGACGGGCGCGTCACCCAGATGATCCGCGAGCTGGACGTGGCGTACCACGCGGGCAACCGCGACTACAACGAACGCAGTGTCGGCATCGAGCACGAGGGCTTCGTCAACCGCCCGCGGGACTTCACCGACGCGATGTACGCCGCCTCCGCGCGGCTGACGGCGGGCATCTGCGCGCGCTACGACATACCCGTGGACCGGGAGCACGTCCTCGGCCACGTGGAGGTGCCCGGGACCGACCACACCGACCCGGGGCCGCACTGGGACTGGGACCGGTACCTGAAGCTGGTGCGGCGGGCGGCCACCGGCGGCCCGTCGACGCCGCCGGCGAAGGCCTGAGCCCTCCGGCGGCCTCCGCGACCGACGGCCTCTACGACAGTCCCGCCGCGCGGGCCCTTTCCACCGCGGGGCCGATCGCCTGGGCGAGCGCCGCCACGTCGGCCGCGGTCGAGGTGTGCCCCAGCGAGAAGCGCAGCGTGCCGCGGGCCAGGGCGGGATCGGTGCCGGTGGCCAGCAGGACGTGGCTGGGCTGGGCGACGCCCGCGGTGCAGGCGGAGCCGGTGGAGCACTCGATGCCCTGGGCGTCGAGCAGCAGGAGGAGGGAGTCGCCCTCGCAGCCGGGGAAGGTGAAGTGGGCGTTGGCGGGCAGGCGCCCCTCCCGGACCGGGTCGCCGCCGAGGATCGCGTCCGGGACCGCCGTGCGGACGGCGTCGACCAGGTCGTCGCGCAGGGCGCCGATCTCGCGGGCGAACCACGCGCGCTGCTCGGCGGCGAGGCGTCCGGCGACGGCGAAGGAGGCCACCGCCGGGACGTCGAGGGTGCCGGAGCGCACATGGCGTTCCTGTCCGCCCCCGTGCAGGACGGGGACCGGGGTGTACTCGCGGCCCAGCAGCAGCGCGCCGATGCCGTAGGGGCCGCCGATCTTGTGGCCGGACACCGTCATCGCCGCGAGCCCGGAGGCGGCGAAGTCGACCGGCAGCTGGCCGAAGGCCTGGACCGCGTCGGCATGCAGCGGCACGTCGAACTCGGCGGCCACGTCGGCGAGTTCCCGCACCGGCATGATCGTGCCGATCTCGTTGTTGGCCCACATCACGGTGGCGAGGGCGACGTCGCCGGGGTCGCGGGCAATGGCCTCGCGCAGCGCGTCCGGGTGGACACGGCCGTACGCGTCGACCGGGAGGTATTCGACGGTGGCGCCCTCGTGCTCGCCGAGCCAGTGCACGGCGTCGAGGACCGCGTGGTGCTCGACGGGGCTGGCCAGGACCCGGGTGCGGGCCGGGTCGGCGTCGCGGCGGGCCCAGTACAGGCCCTTGACGGCGAGATTGTCGGCCTCGGTGCCGCCGGAGGTGAGGACCACTTCGCTGGGGCGGGCGCCGAGCGCCTCGGCGAGGCTCTCGCGGGCCTCCTCGACGGTGCGCCTCGCCCGGCGGCCGGACGCGTGCAGGGAGGAGGCGTTGCCGGTGACGCTCAGGTGCGCGGCGAGTGCCTCGACTGCCTCGGGAAGCATCGGGGTGGTCGCGGCGTGGTCGAGGTAAGCCATGGTGCGGCCGATTCTACGGGCGGCCCCGCCCGGTCCCGGACCGAGGCCCGCCTCGTCGCACGGGGGTGCGGCGGCTCACAGGCTCCACGACAGGGTGCTGTCCGCGGACATGAACGCCACCAGGACCAGCAGGTCGGCGACGCCCAGGCCGAGGCCGAGGAGGGCCCGGCCGCGGCGGGCGGTGCCGCGCCACAGCGCGACGCTCGCGAGGGCGATGGCGATCGGGCCCAGGAAGACGTTGAGGACGAGCAGACCGAGCAGACCGAGGACGAAGGCGGCGACGGCCATGCCGTCGGTGTCGTGGATGCCGGTGCGGCGGGCGGCGCGGGTGGTGCGGGAGGAGTCGGTGGAGTCGGCGGTGCGGTTGGCCGGTGCGGTGAGCTGCATGGTGGTCTCCCTGCCGTGCGTCGGTGGGCCGTTGCGTCGGTGGAGCTGCGTCGGGGCGCGAGGGGCGAGGTGCGTCAGGACGCGAGGGGCGTCAGTGCGCGGAGGTGCTCCGTCGGCGGCCGTGCCGCTCGCGGAGCGCGAAGATGCCGAGCCAGACGGCGATGACCAGGCCGGCCGCGACCGAGAAGGTGAGCGGTGCGTGGGCCACGGCGCCCAGGACCACGCCGAGGAGCAGGAGCGCGACGACGAGAAACAGCATGGAACGGATCCCCCAATCTTGCGTGGACTCTTCGGTGAACATTTGTGGTTACAGTTGTTCACTGACTTCCCAGTCTAGCGCGCTCCATGGCTTTGCAATTCCGGAGAACAGTTGTTAACTGCATGGCATGAGTCACACCTCCGGCGTTCGGCAGGCGCAGAAGCAGAAGACCCGGCAGGCACTCCTGGACGCGGCGCTCGGCCTGCTGGAGGAGCAGAGCCTGAGCAGTCTGGGGCTGCGCGAGGTCACCCGCGCCGTGGGGGTCGCGCCGACCGCCTTCTACCGGCACTTCCACTCCACGGCCGATCTCGGCGTGGCCCTGGTCGAGGAGGCGCTGGGCAGCCTGCACCCGATGATCCGGACCACGATGTCACCGGCGGAGGACGACGAGGAACGCATCGCCCGCGCGGTCGAGCTGATCGCCGGTCATGTGGCCGCGCACCCGGCCCACGTCCGTTTCGTGGCGCGGGAGCGGCACGGCGGAGTGCAGCCGGTGCGCCAAGCCATACGGGAGCAGCTGGCGCGGTTCGCCGAGGAGGTGCAGGCCGAGCTGGCCACGGACGCGTCGGCGGCGGGCTGGAGCGAGACCGACCTGCGCATGCTGGCGAGCCTCTACGTCGACCAGATGCTGATCACGGCGTCCCTCTTCCTGGAGACCCTGGACGCCCCCGAAGACGAACGCCGCCGGGCCGTCGAGACGGCACGGCGGCAACTGCGGCTGATCAGCGTCGGCCGCACGCACTGGCTGGATTGAGACGTCGCCGGTTCAGCCGAGCCGCACCCGGGCCAGCTGACGGGACTGGGCGACCAGGCGGTCGGCGCTGTCCCAGACCTCGGCGTCCTCCTCCAGGAAGCCGCCGGCCAGGTTGCGGGTGGCGACGGAGACCCGGAGCGGGCCCGGCGCCGGGCGGCAGCGCACGTGCACGGTCAGCTCGACCGTCGGCACCCAGCCCTTGAGCCCCAGCTCGAAGGCGGTCGGCGGCAGCGCGTCCACCGCGAGGAGCAGCGAGAGCGGGTCGGCGTCGCGGCCGTCGGCGAGCCCGAACCAGGCCCGCATCTCACCCCGGCCCGAGGGCTGCCCCAGCGCCCAGCCCAGGGTGGCGGGGTCCAGCTTGAGCTTCAGGCGGTCGGTGATGGCCGAGCTGCCCTCGACGGGGGCGGGACCGTCCTCCGGGCCGAAGCACTGGTCCGGCGGCGGGATCGCGGGCGGCTTCGCCGAGGTGCGGACGTCGTCCGGCAGCGCGTCGAGGTCCCCGTAGGAGGCGAGGACGCGGATGCGCTCGACCTCGCGACCCTCGTCGTCGTACTGGAAGAGGGAGGCCTGGCCGGTGGAGAGGGTGCGTCCGGTGCGGACGGTCTCGGTGCGCACGACCGCCGGGCCCGGCTGGGAGGCGGTGAGGTAGTGCGCCGAAACGGTGAAGGGGTCGGGGTGCGGGAGCGCGTCGCCGAGGGCCCGGCCCAGGACGGCCAGCAGATAGCCGCCGTTGACGGCGTTGATGATGGTCCAGCCGGCCGACAGGTCGATGTCGTAGACCCCGGGGGCGCGCCGGGTGACGGCGGTGTCCCGGTCGAACTCGCTGTCGCCGATGGTGGCCCGTGTGGCCGCTGCGGAGGCTGCTTCTGGCATGACAGCACGGTACAACAGGAAACTACTAAGCGGTAGCTTTTTTCTGTCGTTCCCGCGCGCCGAGATACGCCTCCAGCTCCGCCGCCCCGGCCACCATCGCCCGGCCCCGGGCGGTCACCCGCTCCTGCCACTCGCGCAGGGCGGTCTCCAGCGGCTCCACTCCCCCGGCCGACCGCACCCGGGCGATGACGGACGCGATCCGCTCCAGCGGGTAGCCGCCCCGCCGCAACTGGTGCGCGAGGCGGGCGTCCCGTACGTCGGCGGCGTCGTAGCGGCGGTATCCGGTGACCGGGTCGCGGCGCGGGCGCACCACACCGGCCCGCTCCCACGCGCGCAGGGTCGCGGGCCGGACACCCAGCTCCGCCGCGAGGGGCCCGATGAAGCCGCCCGCCGCACCCGGCACGTCCCCGGCGGCCTCGGGCACCAAGTCCCGCAGCGCGCCCTCCACGGCCTCCAGCGTCCGCCGGTCGTCGAGCAGCCGGGCGTGGCTCTCGTCGATCAACCGGAGCCCGTCGTCCACCGCGTCCTCGTTCACGGCCCGCATCACCGAGCCCGCCGTCCGGTGGCCGTGGCCCGCCAGCAGGGCGAGGAACGCGTCCAGGGCCCGGGCGTGCAGCGCGGTGTAGACGCGGTAGCCGTGGGCCGTGCGCTCGGCGGCCGGGAGGATGCCGGCCGCCTCGTAGTTCCTGACGGCCTGCGCCGACAGACCGTGCGCGCGAGCCAGGTCGACCGGCCGGAGCTTCCTCGTGCTTTGAAGGTCGGCGACCACAACTCCCCCGTCTCCGCGCAAAAGTCTCAACCGGAAGTTCAACGATACCGTTGAAGCCATGGCCGAACGCACCGAGACCACAGCCGACATCGCCGACATCGCCCGTCCCCTGGACGCGGCCGCCGTCATGCGGCTGTTCCCCGCCCCGCCCCGGCTGCTCGCCCTGGGCGAGCCCACGCACGGCGAGGACGCCCTGCTCGACGTCCGCAACGCCCTCTTCCGGCAACTCGTCGAGCGGCACGGCTACCGGACGATCACGATCGAGAGCGACTGTCTGAGAGGGCTGGTCGTGGACGACTACGTCACCTGGGGCACCGGGACCCTCGACGAGGTCGTGGAACGGGGATTCAGTCACCCGTGGGGACCGAGCGCCCCCAACCGGGAGCTGGTGCGCTGGATGCGCGCGTACAACGAGGACCGGCCCGTGGAGCAGCGGATCCGCTTCGCCGGTTTCGACGGCCCGCTGGAGATCACCGGCGCCGAGAGCCCCCGGCAGGCCCTCACCGCCCTGCACGGCTGCCTCTCCGCCTGGCTGGACCCCGGCCTGCTCCCGTGCACCGCGGGGACTCTGGACCGCCTGCTCGGCGCCGACGACCGGTGGACCGAGCCCGAGGCGATGACGGACCCGGGGCGTTCGGTGGGACGGTCGGCCGAGGCCAGGGAGTTGCGGACGCTCGCCGAAGACCTCGTGTCGCTGCTGGACGAGCAGACGCCGCACCTGCTCGCGTCCTCCTCCCGGGACGAGTGGGAGCGGGCCCGCCTGCACGCCCGTACCGCCACCGGCCTGCTGACGTACCACCACGCGATGGCCGACGGCTCCCCGGCCCGCATGACCAGGATGCTGGGCGCGCGGGACCGGATGATGGCCGGCAACCTCCTCGCGCTCGCCGAACGGGGGCCGACCTTCGTCCACGCCCACAACTCGCACCTCCAGCGCGAGAAGAGCTCCATGCGGATGTGGCAGGGAGCGCTGGAATGGTGGAGCGCGGGGGCTCTGGTCGGCGCCCGGCTCGGCGGGGAGTACGGCTTCGTGGCCACGGCCCTGGGCACGATCCGGCACCAGGGCGTGGACACCCCGCCGCCGGACACCGTCGAGGGGATCCTGTACGCGCTCCCCGACGACCCCTGCGTCGTCGAGCCCGCGCGACTGGCCGGCGCCCTCGGCGATCCGCGGCCAGCGCCCCGGGTCTCCTCCTGGTTCGGCTACGCCCCGCTCGACCCCGGCCACCTGGACGCGGTCGACGGCGTCGTCTTCGTCAGGGACATGCCGCACCCCTGACGGATGCCGGGGTCAGTCCCCCTCGACCACCGTCGACCGGCGGTTCCAGGCGCGGGGCGCCCGCCAGTGGTAGCGCATGGCGAGCAGCCGCAGGACGAAGGCGGTGACGACCGCCAGGCCGCTGGTGAGCGGGGTGAGCGCCTCGTAGCGGATGCACAGGGCCACCATCGCGGAGCCGACGATCGCCGGGACGGCGTACAGGTCGCGGTCCCAGCGCAGCAGTGAGGGCACCTCGTTGGCGAGCACGTCGCGCAGCACGCCGCCGCCCACCGCGGTGGTCAGTCCCAGGCAGGCGGAGGCGGTCAGACCGAGACCGTAGTCGTACGCCTTGGTGGTGCCGGCGACGCAGAACAGGCCGAGCCCGGCCGCGTCGAAGATGTTCACGCCGGTCTGGAGGCGCTCCACGTGGGGGTGGAGGAAGAAGACCAGCAGCGTCGCGAGCAGCGGGGTGAGGAAGTACCCGAGGTCCGTGAAGGCGGCGGGCGGCACCGCGCCGATCACCAGGTCCCGGAACAGTCCGCCGCCCAGCGCGGTGACCTCGGCGAGGACGGCGATGCCGAAGACGTCGAAGTTCTTGCGTACGGCCAGCAGCGCGCCGGAGATGGCGAAGACGAAGATGCCGACCAGGTCGAGCGTGTGCTGGACGGTGGGACTGAAGAGTTGCTCGTACACCCTTCCATTCTCACTTGCCAGTGAGCCCCCGCCTTGCAAACGAAGGCGGGGGCTCACGGGCAGTCGGGTGAGTGCGGTCACTTCTCCTTGGCGGGAGGCTCCTCGTCACCGTTTCCGGCACTGTCGGCGGCGGGCTCGGCGCCCTCGGCAGCGGGTTCGGCACCCTCGGCGGCAGGCTCGGTCTCCCCGCCGGCCGGCTCGGCCTTCCCGGCGATGGGCTCAGCCCTCTCGACAACCGGCTCGGCCACCTCGGCAGCGGGCTCCGCCTTCTCGCCCGCGGGCTCGGCCACCGCGACAGCGGGCTCGGTGCCCTCGGCGCCAGGCTCGGCCTTCTCAGCGGCGGGCTCCGCCTTCTCGGCGGCGGGCTCAGTCACCTCGGCAGCGGGCTCCGCCTTCTCGCCGGCGGGCTCAGCCACCGGGGCGGCGGGCGCCGCCTTCTCGGCGGCCGGCTCGTCGGTGTCGTCCGACGCGGTGGGCGCCGAGGCCCCGACCTCCGCGGCCACCGCCGCCGAGGTCGCCGCGGACTCGGCCAGCGCCTCCTCCGACACCAGCTCCGCCGCCTCCTTCGCGGCGGTGAGCAGGACGACGTCCTGCGGGGCCTGGTCCGCGAAGTTCTCCGGGTGGTGGCAGGCCACCTGCTGGCCCGGCCGCAGCTCCTTGAGCGGCGGCTCGGTGGTCGTGCAGATCTGCGTCGCCTTCCAGCACCGGGTGTGGAAGCGGCAGCCGCTCGGCGGCGCGATCGGCGAGGGCACGTCGCCCTTGAGCAGGATGCGCTCGCTCTTGGCCGACTTGCGGGCCGGGTCCGGGATCGGGACGGCCGACATCAACGCCTTGGTGTACGGGTGCATCGGCGACTTGTAGAGCAGGTCGCGGTCGGCCAGCTCCATGATCTTGCCGAGGTACATCACCGCGATGCGGTCCGAGACGTGCCGCACGACGGACAGGTCGTGCGCGATGATCACGTACGTCAGACCCAGCTCGGCCTGGAGGTCGTCGAGCAGGTTGACGACCTGGGCCTGGATGGAGACGTCGAGCGCGGAGACCGGCTCGTCGGCCACGACCAGCTTCGGGTTGAGCGCGAGCGCGCGGGCGATGCCGATGCGCTGGCGCTGGCCGCCGGAGAATTCGTGCGGGTAGCGGTTGTAGTGCTCGGGGTTGAGACCGACCACCGACAGCAGCCGCTGCACCTCCTTCTTGACCCCGCCCTCGGGCACGACGCCCTGGAGCTTGAAGGGGGCGCTGACGATCGTGCCGATGGTGTGGCGCGGGTTCAGCGAGGAGTACGGGTCCTGGAAGATCATCTGCACGTCGCGGCGCAGCGGACGCATGCCGCCGACCCCGAGGTGGGTGATGTCCTTGCCCTGGAACTCGACCTTGCCCGCGGTCGGCTCCAGGAGCCGGGTGATCAGCCGGCCCATGGTCGACTTGCCGCAGCCGGACTCGCCCACGACGCCCAGCGTCTCGCCGGAGCGGACCTCGAAGTCGATGCCGTCGACGGCGCGGACCGCGCCGACCTGGCGCTGCAGCAGGCCCTTCCTGATCGGGAAGTGCTTCTGCAGCCCGGTCACCTTGAGCAGGGTCTCGCCGGGGGCGGCGTCCTTGGTCAGGGTGGCACCGCTGGTCTGTGCGGGGATGGTCACCGCTTTGTCCTCTGCCTGGTCGCTCACAGCTTCGGCGCAATCTCTTCGGTCCAGATACGCTCCCGCTGCTCCTGCGACATGTGGCAGGCGGCCCAGTGCTTGCTGCCGACCTCGGACAGCTCGGGGCGGACCGTGCGGGTGACGTCGTCCTTGGGCACGTCGGCGTACGGGCAGCGCGGGTTGAAGGCGCAGCCGGACGGGAGGTTGATGAGGGAGGGCGGCGATCCCTTGACCGGGATGAGGCGTTCCTGCTGGTCGCGGTCGAGCCGCGGCATCGAGCCGAGCAGGCCCCAGGTGTAGGGGTGCCGGGGCTCGTAGAACACCTTCTCCGCCGGCCCGCGCTCGACGCACCGGCCGCCGTACATGACGAGGAGGTCGTCGGCCAGCTCGGCGACGACTCCCAGGTCGTGGGTGATGATGATGACCGCGGAGCCGAACTCCTTCTGCAGGTCCCGGATGAGGTCGAGGATCTGCGCCTGGACGGTCACGTCCAGGGCGGTGGTCGGCTCGTCCGCGATGAGCAGCTCGGGGTTGTTGACCAGCGACATCGCGATCATCGCGCGCTGGCGCATACCGCCGGAGAACTCGTGCGGGTAGCTGTCCACCCGCTTGTCGGGCTGCGGGATGCCGACCCGGTCGAGCATCTCCACCGCGCGGCGCTTGGCGGTCTTCTTGTCCACCTTGTGGTGGATGCGGTACGCCTCCACGATCTGCTGGCCGATCGTGTAGTACGGGTGCAGCGCCGACAGCGGATCCTGGAAGATCATCGCCATCTCGCGGCCGCGCAGCTTGCGCACGTGGTCGGGGTCGGCCGACAGCAGCTCGGTGCCGTCCAGCCAGATCTCGCCGGATATCTGCGCCTTGCGCTTGCCGTACTGGCCGGCGGTGTGCAGGCCCATGATGCCGAGCGAGGTCACCGACTTGCCGGAGCCGGACTCGCCCACGATGCCGAGGGTCTTGCCCTTCTCCAGCTGGAAGGAGAGCCCGTCGACGGACTTGACCAGGCCGTCGTCGGTCGGGAAGTGGACCTTGAGGTCGCGTACTTCCAGGAAGGCGGTCGGCGCGGGCGAGGCGCCGGTGGGCTCGCCCACCGCTGCCCCGCTCTTGCTCAGTTCGGTCATGAGAGCCTCACTCGGGGGTCGATCACGGCGTACAGGACGTCCACCACGAGGTTGGCGATCAGCACCGCGAGAGAAGTGATCAGGACGACGCCCAGGATGAAGGGCAGGTCGTGGTTCTTGATCGCGTCCAGCACCTTCTGGCCGAGGCCGGGGAGGCTGAACGTGGTCTCGGTCAGGACCGCGCCGCCCATCAGGGCGCCCAGGTCCATGCCGAGCATGGTGAGCAGGGGGGTCAGGGTCGAGCGCATCGCGTGCTTGCTGATGACGACCTGTTCCTTGAGGCCCTTGGCCCGTGCGGTGCGGATGTAGTCCTCGCCGAGGATCTCCAGCATGGTGGCGCGGGTGATCCGGGCGTACATCGCGGCGTACAGGAAGGCCAGCGTGATCCAGGGCAGGATCATGCCGCCGAACCAGCCGCTGAAGCTGTCCTCGAGCGGGACGAACTCACCGTCGATCCAGCCCAGTCCGTAGGAGAAGATCGCCAGGCTGAGCAGGCCGGTGAAGTAGATGGGGAGCGAGACACCCGCCAGGGCGACGACCATCGCGCCGCGGTCCCACAGCGTGCCGCGCTTGAGGGCGGAGAGCACGCCGGCGGCCACGCCGAAGAGCAGCCACAGCACGGCGGCGCCGAGCGCGAGAGCCAGGGTCACCGGGAAACGCTCGGTCAGGACCGGCCAGACCGACTGCTCGGTCTTGAAGGAGTAGCCGAAGCAGGGCGCGGCGCAGTGGGTCACGTCGCCGCCGGCCGCGTAGGTGCGGCCCGCGAAGATGCCCTTGAAGAACTCCCAGGCCTGCACGAGGACCGGGTCGCCCAGACCCAGCTTCTCCCGCACACCCTCGACGGCGGCGGGGTCCGCCTGCTTGCCGACGAAGTTCAGGGCGATGTCGACCCCTGCCCACTTGGGGACGAGGAAGAAGATGCAGAAGACCACCAGGACGATGACCACGAGCATCACTGCGGCGGCGAACAGCCGCCTGATGAGGTAAGCGAGCACGGGTTGCGGCCCGCTGCGCCCCGCGGGCCGCCGGAGATTGTCCGACGGCCCACGGTCACGCCGCGCCGGCCTTCACCTGCCTTTCGTGCCGTACGGCGGGTGTACCGGTTACTTCTTGGGGTTCTTCAGGCCGAGGTTGACGAAGTCGTACATACCGCTGTACGCGTCGGTGGTGTAGACGTTCGCCACGTTGCTGGAACGCCAGTTGATGAACTTCTCGAAGACGAAGGGCAGGTAGTACGCGCCCTCCATCACCTTGTGGTTGATCTCCGAGGCGATCTTCGTCTTGCCGGCGTCGTCCAGCTCGGTGAGGTAGTCCGCGAAGAGACCGTCGATCTTCTTGTCGTCGATCATCGCGAAGTTGTTGTTACCGCTGTCGAGGATGTAGTCGCTGTGCCACAGCGGCAGACCGTAGCCCTGCACGGACGGGAAGTCCGGGCCCCAGCCCATGATGATGATGCCGTAGCCCTTCTTCTGCACGTTCGAGGGGCTGCCGATGACGCTGGCGTACTGCGAGCCGTCGTACTGGTCGATCTCGACGTCGACGCCGATCTTCTTCAGCGAGGCCTGGAGGGACTCGGCGGTGGCGACCTCGACCGGCTTGTTGTTGCGGACCGCGACGGTGGTCTTGAAGCCGTTCGGCTTGCCGCAGGCCTTCAGCTCTTCCTTGGCCTTCTCGACGTTGCCCTTCTTGTTGGCGCCGGCCATCTCGTACGGGTCGTACTTCTGGCCCTCGGAGCCCGGGACGGCGGGCGGCAGCATGTTGGTGCCGATGTCACCGCCGGCCACCGGGCCGCCGCGCGCGGTCTGCAGGGAGACGTGGTCGGCCCCGTAGAGCACGGCCTTGCGGCAGTGGATGTTGTCGAAGGGCTTCACGTTCTGCGGGAACGTGGCGTACCGGATGTAACCCGAGACCGGGTTGTCCAGGTTCGCCTTGTGCTCCTTCAGCGCCGTGGTGCGACCCTGCGGGGACAGACCGGTCTGGGCCAGGTCGATGTCGTAGTCGCCGGCGATCAGGCGGGCGTCCAGGTCGTTGGCGTTGGTGAAGAACTTGATCGTGACCTTGTCCGGGTACGCCTTGCGGACCGGGTCCGAGCTCTGCTTCCACTCGGCGTTGCGGACCAGGGTCAGGTCCTTGCCGGGGTTGTAGGACTCGAACTTGTACGGGCCCGAGGAGAACGGGTGCAGGCCGTACTTGGACTTGGTGTCCTTGTCCTGGCGGACCGGGGACGCCGAGGTCAGCGCGAGCATCTCCTCGAAGTCCGAGTTGGCCGCGGGCAGGTGGAAGACGATCGTCTTGTCGTCCGGCGTCTCGATCGCCTTCAGACCGAGCTTGTCCTTGGCCTTGTCCTTGTACGGGCCCTGGTACTCGTCCTTGGGGTCGAGCACCTCCTTGAGGTACGTCGGACCGCCGGACAGCACGTCCTGCGCCCAGACGCGCTCGATGCCGTACTTGACGTCCTTGGAGGTGATCGGCTTGCCGTCCTCCCAGGTGACGCCGTCACGCAGGGTGTACGTGTAGGTCTTGCCGTCGTCCGAGACCTTGGCGACGTCGGAGGCGAGGTCGGGGGTGACCTCCGCACCGGTCTTGCCCGGCTCCGTCTTGTTCGTGACGAGCTGGCGGCTGTAGTAGCGGGAGAAGTTCCACATGAAGCCGTAGTAGCCGCGCGTGGTGTCCCACGAGTCGGCGTCCTGCGAGCTGGCGAACTTCAGCGTGCCGCCCTTCTTGGCCTCGGAGGCCTGGGCGACCTTGTTGTTGGCCGCGTCGAAGCCGGCCGCGCCGTTCTTCGAACCGCTGCCGCCGTCGTCGTCGCCGCCGCCGCCGCACGCCGCCGTGGTCAGCAGCGCGGCGACCACTGCGGCAGCGGCCACAGCCTGCTTGCGCCGCCCTGAGGTGCGTTGGGTAGTCACGATCTCGGATCCTCCGGATTAGATGAGAGACCCCGTGCAGGTGCCACGGGTCGCCTTGCGGTACGGCGGGTCAGCGGGAGCCCTTCGGGTCCAACGCGTCGCGCACGCCGTCACCGAAGAGGTTGAAGGCAAGAACGGTGATGAAGATCGCCACACCGGGAACCACCATGTACATGGGGTCCGACTTGTAGTAGTCGATCGCGCTCGAGAGCATCTGCCCCCAGGACGACGTGGGCGGCTTGACGCCCACGCCGAGGAAGCTGAGCGCCGCCTCGGTGAGGATGTTGGTGGGGATCATCATCGTCGTGTAGACGATGATCGGCGCCACCAGGTTGGGCAGCAGTTCCTTGAACAGGATGTAGAACCGTCCGGCCCCCAGCGACCGGGCCGCCTCGACGTACTCCCGTTCACGCATGGAGAGGGTCTGACCGCGGACCACACGGCCGATGTAGGGCCAGCCGAAGAATCCGATCACCACGATCATCATGAGCAGGCGCACGCCCGTGCCGCTCAGTCCCAGCATGGAGTCCGGCAGCACGGAGACCAGCGCGATGATGAACAGGAGCTGGGGGAAGGCCAGCAGACCGTCCATGATGCGGCTGATGAGGGAGTCGACCCAGCCGCCGAAGAAGCCGGCCAGGACACCGAGGACGGTGCCGATGATCACGGCGACCATCGCGGACAGGAAGCCGACGAGCAGCGAGATCCGGGCACCGTGGACGATGCGGGCGAAGATGTCGCGGCCGTTGACCGGCTCCACGCCCAGCCAGTGGTCGCCGCTGATGCCGCCCATGGAGCCCGTGGGGGTGCCGAACAGCGGGTCGATCATGTCCTCGTTGTACGCGTTGGGCTCCTGCCCGTACAGGGAGGTGATCACGGGCGCCAGCACGGCGATCACGATGAGCACCAGCACCACGATGCCGCCCGCGAGCGCCAGCTTGTCCCTCTTCAGGCGCTCCCAGGCGATCCGGCCAAGTGAGCGCCCTTGTACCGACTTGGCCTCGGCGCCGGCGACCGCCGCTTCCTCTGCCGCACTCGGGGCCGCTTCCGCGGTCGGCTCGTGCAATGGTGCCGTCATCTGGCAGGGACCCCTCTCAACCGGCGGTAGCCGGCCCGCACTTGCCGCTGTAGCGGCGTGATCAGTCCGTCGTACAAAGAGGCGAGCATCCACCCCTTGTTGCGGGAGTCTTCAACGCTTTGGCGATCTGTAGCCAGTGCTGACGGGGAATGGATGCGCAAACGTGATGCTGTTCGAGGTGTTCCGTTATCCGGACAGTGGGTAACGGGGGCCGGACGCGGGCGAGTTGGGACATCGGGGACAAGAAGGCGCTTTGCGTCGCCATCTACGCGCGAAGATGTCCTCTGCCGCCCCGGTCCCGGGCCCCTGCCCGGCGGTCGGGCCGACGGTTTCGACCGTCAGTGACGGCCGCCGGCCGGAGGGTATCCGTACCCGCCCGCCGGCGCCTGGGCGGGGGCGTGGGCCTCGCGGTCGTAGAACGGACGGGCGTTGGCGCGCAGCCACAGGGCCACCGGGTCGTGGGCGTCGGTCATCGCCACCGTCGACACCGGCAGCCCGTCCGGCACCGCGCCGACGGACTGCTGCATCATCGCGCGCACCGCGTCGACGGCCGGCGGGGAGGTGTCGTACACGTCGAGGCCGATGGCGAGGTACGGCGCGCCCAGCGCCGGCTGCACCCAGGCGCGGCGCAGCGCGCGGACCGCCGGGGTGCGGTGGGCGTTCTGCGCGAGCAGGGCGTAGAACTGCGGGAGTTCGATGGCCGGTTCGGACAGGCGCAGGGGGCCGGCCGGCTGGCGGTCCAGGCCCGAGGCGATCCGCCGCAGGTCGAGCCAGGGAATGCCGACGCCGCCGCCGGGGGCGTGCGGGTTGAGCCACAGGCCGTAGTGGTCCGGGTAGAGGGCGCGGGCCACCTCCAGGCCGTCGACCACCTCGTACGACCGGTTCCAGCCGCTGGCGGACAGCTCCTGGGCGGAGGTCACGCAGGGCGCGTAGCCGTAGCCCTGGACCTCCATCTTCCCGTACTGGGCGTCCGGCGAGCCGGCCTGGCCGTGCCACAGCAGCATCCAGACCTGGCCGGAGGCGGGGGTGGCGAGGGCGCGCAGCAGGGCCTCGTAGGCGTCGTAGCGCCCGGGCGTCACCTGGCGCAGCATGTGCTCGACCTGCCCGGTCGTGGTGCCGCTGGCGCTCACGCGTATCGCCCCTTCGAGAAGTCCCCCGTTGTCGGAACCAGCTTACGGCTCCGCCGGGTGCGGGGGGCTATGCGCTCGGGGCGTGCTGCCGTCCCCGGTGCGGTGGTCCCGTCGTGGCCCGTCGCGCCCGTGCGGCGCAGCCGCACACGTCGCGGCGCCCGCGCCCCTCCGCCGCCCCGTCCTGACCGGCGGTCAGAAGCCCTGGTCGTAGAAGGGCCTGACCGTGTCCCGCATCCAGTCGCAGACCGGGTCCTGGGCCGCCTCCAGGAGGACCAGGTTGACCTGCCACTTCAGCGGGGACCTGGCCAGGGCCCGGCCCAGGGCGTCCAGGGGGAGGGCTCGGGCGTCGCCCTCCCAGTGGGAGAGCTCGACGCCTATGTAGAGGACCGGGTCGGCGGTCTCGACGGCGGCCAGGCAGCGGCGCGCGCTGCGGACGACGCCGGTGGCGGCGAACTCGGCGGAGGCCGCGGCCAGGAAGTCCACCGGGTCGTCCTGCCAGTCCGGCTCGAAGAGACGGACCCGGCCGCCGGACGCGGGCCCGTCCAGCGAGGTGCGCCCGGCCCGGCACAGCTCGGCCACGGCCGGCGGCGGCAGCGGGATGCCGACGACGCCCTCCGGGTTCACCACGATGCCGACCTGCGGGGGCAGCCCGCGCGCGAACTCCACGGCGGGGGCGACGGTGTACGCCATCTGCGCCCCGGCGACCTGCCGGAACTGCTCCTCGGAGCTGAACACCGGCACGTAGGCCTGACCGTCGATCTCCAGCGAGGGCAGGTCGAGGGGGCCGCTGTGCGGGCCACCGCCGTTGGGCAGGGGTATCCACAGGTAACTGCGGCCGAGGACCTCCACGATCCGGCCGCCTGCCGTCGGCACGCCGAGGGAGACGGACAGCACCTCTTCCAGCTCGTTGCCGGGCCACCCGCCGTGCGGATGGGGGTGTGCCTGTGCCGGGAAGTCCATCTGCCTACCTACCGCCTGCCTGGTACCGCTGTCCGTGGCTGAAAGGCTAACCCGTTCGATCCGGGGTCCTCCCGTGTGTCACCCCGTGAAGGAGATCCGCCGCAGGGCGTCGGCGGCGTCGCGGTCCAGGACCACCGCGGAGGCGCAGCCGGCCGGCAGGGCACCCTCCGTCACCGCGCGCAGCAGGCGGGAGTTGGCCGTGCGGTGCCTCAGGAACGCGTACCGCGACACGCCCCGGCCGCGCTCGCGCTGGCCGGCCAGGGCCTCGCCGGGAGCGACGTCGAGGAGCAGCAGGTGCAGGGCCCCGCCCCGGCGGCGGGCGGCGCGGGCCAGCCAGCCCCGCACCCAGGTCTGGGTGCCGCAGTCGTGCACGACGACGCCCTCGCCGGAGCGCAGCGCGCGGCGCAGCCCGGCGTAGTGGGCGAGGCGGACGAGGGGGCGGTAGAGCGCGTAGGGCAGCAGGCGCGGCATGCGGTGGTCCCAGCGGTCGCGCGTGTCCTGGGAGTCGACGCGCCCGCCGCGCACCGTGCGCCGCATCAGCGTGGACTTGCCGCTGCCGGGCAGTCCGGTGATCACCACCAGGTCCCGGGGCCCGAAGAGCAGGGCGTGCGGACTGCGGCCGTCGCGGTCCCGCAGGTCGCGGACGACGGGAGCGGGCAGCGCGGTGCCCGCCCGGGAGGCCGGGGCGGCGGGCTGCTCGGGCAGCGCGAGTCCCGAGGTCGTGGCGCAGGCCGTGGTCCTGTTCACCGTGATCGTCCTCCCCTGGGGCGGTTCACGAGTCCCTCTCCCCGTCGAGTGTAAAGAGAAGGTAATGCGCAGGTCTCGCGTTTTGGTTCGCTTACTGCCACAAGCCGGTTACAGATCACGGTCTCCCACGAAAGAGCCGGTCGTGCAATGATGGCGGCGCCAACTGCATACCGGCCGTTTGAATCCGCGCGGGAGAGTCCCCGGCCGCGCCGGGGCGCCGAAGGAGCAAGTCCCTCCCTTGAATCTCTCAGGCACCGTTACCGCGTGGGCGAGGCACATCTGAAAAGCGGACCGCCCCCGACGGCGGTCCCACCCAAGGTGCAAGCCCTGATCGCCGTACTCCGGTGGACGGGGCGAACCTCTCAGGTTCCGATGACAGATGGGGAGGATCGACCTCGCCACGTCCTGTCATGGGAGACGACCGACCGATGAGCAGCACCGAACCCCGCCGTACCGCACTCGACGCGACGCATCGCGCACTGGGCGCGACGATGACCGACTTCGCCGGCTGGGACATGCCCCTGCGCTACGGCTCCGAGCGTGACGAGCACCTCGCGGTGCGCACCCGCGCCGGTCTCTTCGACCTCTCGCACATGGGCGAGATCACCGTCACCGGGCCGCAGGCGACCGAGCTGCTGAACCACGCGCTGGTCGGCAACATCGGCACCGTGAAGCCGGGCCGCGCCCGCTACACCATGATCTGCCGCGAGGACGGCGGCATCCTGGACGACCTGATCGTCTACCGCCTGGACGACACCGGGGCCGACGCCGCTCACTACATGGTCGTCGCCAACGCCTCCAACGCCCAGGTCGTGCTCGACGCGCTGACCGAGCGGGCGGCCGGCTTCGACGCCGAGGTGCGCGACGACCGCGACGCCTACGCGCTGCTCGCCGTGCAGGGTCCCGAGTCCCCCGGCATCCTGGCGAGCCTCACCGACGCGGACCTGGACGGCCTGAAGTACTACGCCGGTCTGCCCGGCACGGTGGCGGGCGTCCCGGCGCTGATCGCGCGCACCGGTTACACCGGCGAGGACGGTTTCGAGCTGTTCGTGAAGCCCGAGCACGCCGTCGAGCTGTGGCAGGCGCTGACCAAGGCGGGCGAGGGGGCCGGCCTGGTCCCGTGCGGCCTGTCCTGCCGGGACACGCTCCGCCTGGAGGCGGGCATGCCGCTGTACGGGCACGAGCTGACGACCGCGCTGACGCCGTTCGACGCCGGTCTGGGCCGGGTGGTGAAGTTCGAGAAGGAGGGCGACTTCGTCGGGCGCGCCGCGCTGACGGAGGCCGCCGAGCGCGCCGCCACGCAGCCGCCCCGCGTGCTGGTCGGCCTGGTCGCCGAGGGCCGCCGGGTGCCGCGCGCCGGGTACCGGGTGGTCGCGGACGGCGAGGTGATCGGCGAGGTCACCTCCGGCGCCCCGTCCCCGACGCTGGGCAGGCCGATCGCCATGGCCTACGTCGACCCCGCGCACGCGGCCCCGGGCACGTCGGGCGTCGGTGTGGACATCCGGGGCAGTCACGAGCCGTACGAGGTCGTGGCGCTGCCGTTCTACAAGCGCCAGAAGTAGCCCCGGCGGCGCCGCCCGGCGGCGTTCGTCTCCTCCCCCTCACCCCCTTCACCAGCCCCTTCCTCGCGTACAGGAGAATTCAGGTCATGAGCAACCCCCAGCAGCTGCGCTACAGCAAGGAGCACGAGTGGCTGTCGGGCGCCGAGGACGGCGCCTCGACGGTCGGCATCACGGAGCACGCGGCCAACGCGCTCGGTGACGTCGTCTTCGTCCAGCTCCCCGAGGTCGGCGACCAGGTGACCGCGGGCGAGACCTGCGGCGAACTGGAGTCGACCAAGTCCGTCTCCGACCTCTACTCCCCCGTCTCCGGTGAGGTCACCGAGGTCAACGAGGACGTCGTCAACGACCCGTCCCTCGTGAACAGCGCCCCCTTCGAGGGCGGCTGGCTGTTCAAGGTGCGGATCACGGACGAGCCGGCCGAGCTGCTCTCCGCCGACGAGTACACCGCCTTCACCGCCGGCTGAGGAGTCCCGACCGCATGTCGCTTCTGAACACACCCCTGCACGAACTGGACCCGGACGTCGCGGCCGCCGTCGACGCCGAGCTGGACCGTCAGCAGTCCACCCTCGAGATGATCGCCTCGGAGAACTTCGCCCCGGTCGCGGTCATGGAGGCCCAGGGCTCGGTCCTCACCAACAAGTACGCCGAGGGCTACCCCGGCCGCCGCTACTACGGCGGCTGCGAGCACGTCGACGTGGTCGAGCAGATCGCCATCGACCGGGTCAAGGCGCTCTTCGGTGCCGAGCACGCCAACGTGCAGCCGCACTCGGGTGCCCAGGCCAACGCGGCCGCGATGTTCGCGCTGCTCAAGCCCGGCGACACGATCATGGGTCTGAACCTCGCCCACGGCGGGCACCTGACCCACGGCATGAAGATCAACTTCTCCGGCAAGCTCTACAACGTCGTGCCCTACCACGTGGGCGACGACGGCCAGGTCGACATGGCCGAGGTGGAGCGTCTGGCCAAGGAGACCAAGCCGAAGCTGATCGTGGCCGGCTGGTCGGCGTACCCGCGTCAGCTGGACTTCGCCGCCTTCCGCAAGGTCGCGGACGAGGTCGGCGCGTACCTGATGGTCGACATGGCGCACTTCGCCGGCCTGGTCGCGGCGGGCCTGCACCCGAACCCGGTGCCGTACGCCCACGTGGTCACCACCACCACGCACAAGACGCTCGGCGGCCCGCGCGGCGGTGTGATCCTCTCCACGGCCGAACTGGCCAAGAAGATCAACTCCGCCGTCTTCCCCGGTCAGCAGGGTGGCCCGCTGGAGCACGTGGTGGCCGCCAAGGCCGTCGCCTTCAAGGTCGCCGCCAGCGAGGACTTCAAGGAGCGCCAGACCCGTACGCTGGAGGGTGCCCGCATCCTGGCCGAGCGCCTGGTGCGGGACGACGCGAAGGCCGCGGGCGTCTCCGTCCTGACCGGCGGCACGGACGTCCACCTGGTCCTGGTGGACCTGCGCGACTCCGAGCTGGACGGTCAGCAGGCCGAGGACCGCCTCCACGAGGTCGGCATCACGGTCAACCGCAACGCCGTCCCGAACGACCCGCGTCCGCCGATGGTGACCTCCGGTCTGCGCATCGGTACGCCGGCCCTGGCGACCCGAGGCTTCACCGCCGAGGACTTCGCCGAGGTCGCGGACGTGATCGCCGAGGCGCTGAAGCCGTCCTACGACGCGGAAGCCCTCAAGGCCCGGGTGAAGACCCTGGCCGACAAGCACCCGCTGTACCCGGGTCTGAACAAGTAGACACCGCGTCCGAGGGTGGGGCGCCCGTCCGCCACAAGCGGGGTCGGCGCCCCACCCGAAGCACCCCCTCCGCACCACCCCCGTTCTGAGGAGTCCCCGTGGCCATCTCGGTCTTCGACCTGTTCTCGATCGGCATCGGCCCGTCGAGCTCGCACACGGTCGGCCCGATGCGCGCGGCCCGCATGTTCGCCCGCCGCCTGCGCAACGAGGAGCTGCTGGACTCCGTCGCCTCGGTCCGCGCCGAGCTGTACGGCTCGCTCGGCGCCACCGGCCACGGCCACGGCACTCCCAAGGCGGTGCTGCTCGGCCTGGAGGGCGACTCGCCGCGCACGGTGGACGTGGAGACGGCGGACGACCGGGTGGAGATGATCAGGTCGTCCGGCCGGATCAGCCTCCTCGGTGACCACGAGATCGCCTTCTCCTACGACGACGACATGGTCCTGCACCGCCGCGAGACCCTCCCCTACCACGCCAACGGCATGACGCTGTGGGCGTACGACGCCGAGGGCGCCGAGGTGCTGACCAAGACCTACTACTCGGTCGGCGGCGGCTTCGTCGTCGACGAGGACGCGGTGGGCGCGGACCGCATAGTCCTGGACGACACCGTCCTGAAGTACCCCTTCCGCACCGGCGACGAGCTGCTCCGCCTGACCCGCGAGACGGGCCTGTCCATCTCCGCCCTGATGCTGGAGAACGAGCGGGCCTGGCGCGACGAGGACGAGATCCGCGCCGGGCTGCTGGAGATCTGGCGCGTGATGCAGGCGTGCGTGGAGCGCGGCATGACCCGCGAGGGCATCCTGCCGGGCGGCCTGAAGGTCCGCCGCCGCGCCGCGAACACCGCCCGCAAGCTGCGCTCCGAGGGCGACCCGCAGGCCCTGGCGATGGAGTGGATCACCCTCTACGCGATGGCCGTGAACGAGGAGAACGCGGCGGGCGGCCGGGTCGTCACCGCCCCCACCAACGGCGCGGCCGGCATCATCCCCGCGGTCCTGCACTACTACGTGAACTTCGTCCCCGGCGCCGACGAGGACGGCGTGGTCCGCTTCCTCCTGGCGGCCGGCGCCATCGGCATGCTCTTCAAGGAGAACGCCTCCATCTCCGGCGCCGAGGTCGGCTGCCAGGGCGAGGTCGGCTCCGCCTGCTCGATGGCGGCCGGCGCCCTCGCCGAGGTCCTCGGCGGCTCTCCGGAGCAGGTGGAGAACGCCGCCGAGATCGGCATGGAGCACAACCTCGGCCTGACCTGCGACCCGGTCGGCGGCCTGGTCCAGATCCCGTGCATCGAGCGCAACGGCATGGCCGCGGTCAAGGCGGTCACGGCGGCCCGGATGGCGATGCGCGGCGACGGGTCCCACAAGGTCTCCCTGGACAAGGTCATCAAGACCATGAAGGAGACCGGCGCCGACATGTCGGTCAAGTACAAGGAGACGGCGCGGGGCGGGCTCGCGGTGAACATCATCGAGTGCTGACCGGGCGGTCCGGCCGGCCGGGAGGCAGGTGCCCCGCGCGTCCCGGACCTCTCGGCGTCCGGGAGTCTCGACGTCTCACATCGTGACATCGGCTTTCCGAAAAACAAGACGACTGAGATCGTTGCAGGGCCCATGTTTCGCGCGTGAAAGACCGAGCCATGCCCGCACCTTCCTCCGGCCCAGCAGCACAGACACCCGTCAATCCCCGGTCGCGGGTCATCGTCGCCAGCCTCATGGGCACGACGATCGAGTTCTACGACTTCTACATCTACGCGACCGCCGCCGTCCTCGTCTTCCCGAAGCTCTTCTTCCCGAGCAGCGACCCCACCACGGCACTGCTGTCGTCCTTCGCGGTCTTCGGCGCCGCGATGGTCGCCCGGCCGATCGGCGCCGTCTTCTTCGGGCACCTCGGTGACCGGCTCGGCCGCAAGAAGACACTGGTCGTCTCGCTGCTCACCATGGGCGTCGCCACCTTCCTCATCGGCGCCCTGCCGACCTACAGCCAGGCCGGCTGGGTCGCCACCGCACTGCTCGTACTGCTGCGGATCGCGCAGGGCTTCGCGCTCGGCGGCGAGTGGAGCGGGGCCGCGCTGGTCGCGACCGAGAACGCGCCCCGCGGCAAGCGCGCCCTGTACGGGACCTTCCCGCAGCTCGGCGCCCCGCTCGGCTTCATCATCGGCAACGGCCTGTTCCTGATCATCGGGGCGCTGCTGCCGTCCACCGCCGGCGCCGACCCCACCCAGCCGTCCGAGGCCTTCACGAGCTGGGGCTGGCGCATCCCGTTCCTGTTCTCCGCCGTGATGGTCGCGATCGGCCTGTGGGTGCGCTCGCGGCTCGTGGAGTCGACGGTGTTCGCCAGGACCCGCGACGCCGGCAAGGTGCGCAAACTCCCGCTGGCCACCGTCGTCCAGGGCCACTGGAGGCAACTGCTCCTCGGCACCTTCATCATGCTGGCGACGTACGTGCTCTTCTACCTGATGACCACGTTCTCGCTGAGCTACGGCCGCGCCGCGAAGGACGCCGACGTGCCGGGGCTCGGGTACAGCTACACCACGTTCGTCCTGATGATGATCTTCGGCGTACTGTTCTTCGCCGTGTTCACCCTGGCCTCCGGCCCCCTCGCCGACAAGTACGGGCGCCGCACCACCCTGATCTGGATCACCGCCGCGATCGCGGTCTTCGGCCTGGTCTGGGTGCCGCTGATCGGCCTGGGCACGCTCGGCGTGGTGCTGTGGCTGGTGCTCGGCTTCACGCTGATGGGCATGACGTTCGGGCCGATGGGCGCGCTGCTGCCGGAACTGTTCCCGACGAGTGTGCGCTACACCGGCTCCGGCATCTCCTACAACGTCAGCTCGATCCTCGGCGCGGCCGTCGCCCCGTTCATAGCGGTGGCGCTGTGGGAGGCCGCGGACGGTTCACCGTGGCTGGTCGGCGTCTACCTCTCCGCGATGGCCGTGCTGACGCTGACCGCCCTGCTGCTCGGCAAGGAGACCAAGGACGTCTCCCTGGACGAGGGCGAGCCCGGCTCCGCGGAGCCGGGCCCCCGGGCGGCCGGGGAGAGCCCCCGGACCGCGGCCGAGGTCGCCTCCCCCGCCCCCTGATCCGCCCGGCGGCCACCCGCACCGCCCCACGGCGCGCCGGGCCGACCTCCCGGTGGCTCAGATGCCGCAGTTGGGTGCCGACCAGTACGGGGACGGGTCGAGGGCCACGTGGGTGTGGTCGTTGTGGTCGGGGTAGCCCGGGCCGAGGATCTCCGAGAAGCCGTGCGTCCTGGCCTGCTGGGCGAGCCGGCAGAAGCTGGGCGAGCCGGTGAGGTCGGCGGCGTCGCCGTAGAGGTGGCGGCTGGTGGACGAGCCGCCCACCGCGCTGTTGCAGGCGCGGGAGCGGAAGCCGCTGGAGACGGTGAGCGGCACGTCGCCCAGGGCGTGCCGCATCGCCTCCAGCTTCCACATGGTCTTCAGCGCGTTCGACTTGGCGGTGGCGGCGGAGACCGCGCCGCCGGACCAGTCCGAGTTGCACTTGTTGAGCTCCGCGTAGGTGAAGTGGACGGGCGTGCAGTCCGCGTCCTGGAGCGCGTAGATCTTGCTGAAGGTCGCGGGGCCCGCGACGCCGTCCGCGCCGAGGCCGTAGGCGGCCTGGAACTTCTTCACCGCGGCGGTGGTCCGGGCGCCGTACTGGCCGTCGTAGGAGAGCCGCTCGCCGGAGGTGACCCAGCCGGCGACGCGGATCTGGAGCTGCGTCACGTCGCTGCCCGAGGAGCCCTGGGAGAGGGTGCGGTTCCAGGTGTAGCAGGAGTCGGCGTGCGCGGCGCCGGCGGTGGCGCCCACACCCACGGCCGCTCCAGCCATGAGCATGACAAAAGAGAGAAGGAGACGTGACACGCGTCTGAACATCCCGGCCTCCCGACCGTCGAGTCGTCGCTGATCCGGAGCCCAGCGTGCGGCACCGCGCTACGCGCGTCAATGGCGCCCGGACGAACCGAAGTCGACTTTTCCACTTCCTGCGGGGATCACCCGTGCCATCGTGGGGAATAAGCAACTCCCGTCCGCCCCACCGTTCTTCAGGGAGGCCCCATGCTGCGCGGCATCGACGTCAGCGCGTACCAATCCTCCAGCTACGGCACCAGCGGCCTCTCCTTCGTCTTCGTGAAGGCGACGGAAGGCCGGTCGTACGTCAACCCCAAGCTCGCGGCCCAGACGGCGCGGGCCCGCGACGCCGGACTCGTCGTCGGCTTCTACCACTTCCTGTGGCCGGGCAACCTCACCGCCCAGGCCGAGTACTTCCTCTCCAAGGCCCCGGACCGCAAGGGCGACATCCTCGCCGTCGACTGGGAGACCAACGGCGAGGGCACGCACCCGAGCAACGCCGAGAAGGACAGCTTCATCAGGAAGCTGAAGGCCCTGCGGCCGGACAACCGGGTCCTGCTCTACTGCAACCGCAACTTCTGGCTGAACGTCGACACCACCTCGTACGCCGGTGACGGTCTCTGGATCGCCGACTACGTCTCGGCGGGCAAGCCGCGCATCCAGGCGAAGTGGCGCTTCCACCAGTACACGGACGACCCGGTCGACACCAACGTGGGCGACTTCGCGAGCAAGGCCGCGCTCAAGGAGTGGGCGCAGAGCGCCTGAGGGGCGGGGTCAGCCCCGGAAGGCAGCGGGCCGCTCCGGGGAGGCCTCGGCCAGCGCCTTGGTGATGCCGTCGACGCCCTCACGCAGGCCGTACACCGGGGTGTCGGGCTGCTGGCGCCAGGAGTCGTCGATGCCGCCGGCGTCGACGGTGTCGAAGCCCAGCTCGTCGATCAGGGCGCGGACCTTCGTCTTGGCCGCCTCGTCGTCGCCGGCCACCGGGAGCGCGATCCGGTCGGGCGCACCGGCCGGCCGTGGGCGGTCGAGGATGTCCTGGGCGTAGGTGCCGTTGAAGGCCTTGACCACCGGGTGACCGAGGTGGCCTTCGGTCCAGCGGCTCTCGGTGAGGCCCTCGTCCTCGATGGCGGCGATCCGGCCGTCCCGCTGCTGCGGGTAGTAGTTGCCGGTGTCGATGACCGCGACGCCGTCGGCCGCCCCGTCCAGGACGCCGGAGGGGAGATCCGGGACCCGCTTGAGCGGGATGGTGACGACCACGATCTCGGCACCGCGCGCCGCCTCCTCCACCGGTACCGGGGTGGCGCCGGTCTCGTCCGCCAGCGCCGTCAGGGTGTGGGGTCCGCGCGAGTTGGCGACGAAGACGTCGTGTCCGAGGGCGGTGAGCCGCCGGGTGAGGTTGCCGCCGATGTTGCCCGCGCCGATGATGCCGATCTTCATGATGCCGACTCGCCTGCTTCCGGAGGTCGTGTCGTGCGGAGCCCCGTGGCTCGCGCCCGTGACCCGCGTCAACCTCCGGCAGAGGTGCGCTATTCCGCACGGAGGCGCCCGTCCGGGTGACCGGCGGGCGCCTCTCGCGGCACGTCGTCGTTACTTGTTCAGGTGGGCCCAGAACTCGTCGAACGACAGCTTCTTGTCGCCGTCGAGGTCGCGGTCGGCGATGATCACCTCGGCCACCGACTCGGTGACGTTCCAGTCGCCGCCCTGGGCGAGCGCGGTCTTGAACTCGGCCGCGGTGATCTGGCCGTCACCGTCCGTGTCGATGCGGTCGAACTGCTTGCGTGCTTCCTCGATGTCGGCCACCGGTCCGCCCCTCGTTCCGTGCATTGGGTCCATCTGACGCAGGTCAGACTAGCTGCCGGTCCCAGCCTCCAGGGCGGCGACCACCCACCCGAACCGCTCCTCGCGGGCCTCGGACGGCCGGAGGTGGCCGTGAGGTGGCGGCGGGGGCCCGGTACCGGAGGCCGGGGCGGCGGCGGGTCACCGGCCGATGGGCTCGGAGGCGCCGTTCCCGCGGCTCTGAGCCCGGGCCGCCGCGCGAGGGGTGCGAGGGTCAGTGCCAGGGGCGGTAGTGCGGGTTGCTCTCGCACTCGCTCATGATCTCGGTCCTGGTCTGCCGGTCGACCGGGCAGACGCCGATGACGTACGTGCGGTGGATGCCGCCGGGGAAGGCGACCTCGACCTGGTCGGCCCACCGGTGGGTGTCGCCGATGGTCTTGTTGACGTCGATGCCGCCCGGGGCGTCGATGTAGTAGTTGTAGCCGGACTTGTACCAGGTCTTGTACAGGTCGTGGTCGTAGCTCGTCGAGACGAATGGCGAGGGCTGGTTGACCAGGACGTACTTCTCGACGTCGTACTGGCCGTTCACGACGTCCTTGGCGTGGAAGCCCTCCTCGAAGACGACCTGCGGTCCGCGGGTGTCGCTGCGGTAGAGCGTGCCGCAGGTGGTGCGCCAGACCGGCTCGGGGGTGATGCGGCCGACGTCGACGCCGCGGTCCGCCGCGGCCTTGGTCCTGTCGTCGAACTGGGGGCAGGCCGGGGCGGCCTTGGCGGGGGGCGTCGCCGGGGGCGCGGCCGCGCCGGGGGCGGTGGCGGCGGTGGTGGCGAGGACGGCGGAGAGCGACAGGACGGCGGCGGCGGTCCGGCGGCGCAGACGAGTGGTGATCATGCGGATACGATCGCGGCCGCGGAGGGGTGCGTTCCGGATTCTCACCCGTAGGCGGCGTGTCAGGCGAACGGGGTTGCCGGCGGGGGCAGATGAGCGGTCAGCGGTCCGTGACCCGGATCTCGAACCAGGTGGTCTTGCCGCGCGGCAGCAGGTCGACGCCCCACCGGTCGGAGAGCTTGTCGACGAGGAAGAGGCCCCGCCCGCTGATGTCCGTCTCCTGCACCGGCATCAGGCAGGGCAGCCCCCGGGAGGGGTCGCGGACCTCGACGCGGATCCAGCCGGGGCGACGGCGCATGTGGAGGCCGAAGACGCGGGCGCCGGTGTGCCGTACGGCGTTGCCGACCAGCTCGGAGACGAGCAGGACGACGTCTTCCGTGACCTTGGGGCCGAGCTTCCACTGGCGCAGGGCGACGACCTGGGCCAGCCGGCGTGCGGTGGCGGCGGACTCGGGGCGGGAGGGTAACGGAACCTCGCGCTCCGTCGGGTTGCCGAACAGGTCCAGCGCCTCGAGTGCGCGCTCGTCCTCGACCGCCGGCGACCAGCGCGCCGCGGTCGCACGTCCGGCTCCCCGCGGCTGTTCCGTACCATCCAGCCCCGCCATGCCCCCATCATGGCCGCCTTCCAAGGGCTCCGGGGTGGTTCCCGGGGAATACGCCCCTGCGGGCGCGGGGTGGACAGACGGTCGACCGGCATATGCCAAAGGCAGTTCGGAACCGGAAACAGGCTCACTGACCTGGGGGAACGGCTCGGCCGGAGACAAGCGTCGGACTCCCTCGACAAGGCGCGCTTAATGGTGCGTTAAGGCTCCCATAAACCGCCCCGCCGAGGGGCCCGGATCAGACATCACGTCAACAGCGGGAACGACGCGGGGACTTCCTCCGGGATGCCGGTCCGCATCCGGCGCGGGTCAGAGGAACTTCGCCTTGCCGGGGCCCTCTTCCACGAAGCTGCGCATGCCGCGCTCGCGGTCCTCCGTGGCGAACAGGCCGGCGAACCAGTTCCGCTCGACGGCGAGGCCGGTCTCGATGTCCGTCTCCAGACCCGTGTCGATCGCCTCCTTCGCCGCGCGCAGCGCGATGGCGGGCCCCTTGGCGAGCCGCGCCGCCCACGCGTGCGCCTGCTCGTAGACCTCGGCGGCCGGCACGACGCGGTCCACCAGGCCGATGGCCAGCGCCTCGTCGGCCCTCACCTGGCGGCCGGTGAAGATCAGGTCCTTGGCCTTGGAGGGGCCGACCAGCCGGGACAGCCGCTGGGTGCCTCCCGCGCCGGGGATCAGGCCGAGCAGGATCTCGGGCTGGCCGAGCTTGGCGTTCTCCCCGGCGATGCGGAAGTCGGCGCAGAGCGCGAGTTCGCAGCCCCCGCCCAGCGCGTAGCCGGTCACGGCCGCGACCACCGGCTTGGGGATGCGGGCCACGGCGGTGAAGGAGTCCTGGAGGGCGCGGGACCGGGCGATCATCGCCGCGTGGTCCATCACCTGCATCTCCTTGATGTCCGCGCCCGCCGCGAACACCTTCTCGCCGCCGTGGATCACGACGGCGCGGACGTCGTCGCGCCGGGTGACCTCCTCGGCCAGCTCCTTCAGCCGGTCCTGGGTGGCGACGTCCAGCGCGTTCATGGGCGGGCGGTCCAGGCGCAGCGTGCCGACGCCGTCCGCGACTTCGAGGTGTACGGTCATGCTCCGCAGGTTAGCGGGCGTTCACTCGCCGTGGGGCCGCGGGTGCGTCTGCCGGCTTCAGGCCGGTGGTGGGTTGCTCGCGCGGTTCCCCGCGCCCCTGCGGGGCGCGGGTCGCGGGTCGCCCCGGCGCTTTACGCCTTCCACTTCTCCCAGGACATGTTCCAGCCGTTGAGGCCGTTGTCGGGAGCGATGGTGGCGTCCTCGGAGTTCTTCACCACCACCACGTCGCCGATGATCGAGTGCTCGAAGAACCAGCTGGCCGGGGTCCCCTTGTCCCAGCCGCCGCGCACGTCGCGCAGGCCGATGCAGCCGTGGCTGGCGTTGCTGTTGCCGAAGACGCCGCCGCCCCAGTAGTTGCCGTGGATGAAGGTGCCCGAGGTGGACAGCCGCATGGCGTGCGGGACGTCCTTGATGTCGTACTCGCCGCCGTAGCCGACCGTCTCGCCGTTCATCCGGGTCACCGCGAGCCGCTCGGTGATGACCATCTGGCCGTTCCAGGTCTCGTAGCCGGGGGCGCCGGTGGTGACGGGGATGGTCTTGAAGAGCTTGCCGTCGCGCATGACCTTCATCGTGTGCTTCTTGGCGTCCACGACGGAGACCTGACTGCGGCCCACGGTGAAGGAGACGGTCTTGGCCTGCTTGCCGTAGACGTCGTCCCGGCCCTCGACTCCGTCGAGGGCGAGGTCGACGGTGACCTTGGTGCCGGGCTTCCAGTACTTCTCGGGGCGGAAGTCGAGGCGGTCGTTGCCGAACCAGTGGCCCTCGACCTCGACGGCGGGCTCGGTCTTGACGGTGATGGCCTTCTCGACGTCCTCCGGGTTGGTGATGCCCCGGGTGAAGCGGATCGAGAACGGCATGCCGACGCCGACCTTCGAGCCGTCCTCGGGCGTGAAGGTGCCGACGAAGGTGTTCTTCGGCGTCAGGGTGGTGAAACGGGAGTCCTCGGCGGCCGTGCGCCCCTCGGAGTCCTTGGCCACGGCGTGCACGCTGTACGTGGTGGAGGCGGCGAGGTGGGTGGACGGCGTCCAGGAGGCGCCGTCCCCGGATATCTTCCCGTCGACCTTCGCGCCCTTGGTGTCCTCGACGACCACCTCGGTGAGCTTGCCGTCCGTGGCGCCGATCTTGAGCGCGCCCTTGGTGTCGACCGCCTTCGCCCCGTTCTCCGGGGCGATGGTGACGACGGCCCGGGACTGCTCGCTCTGCGCCGCGGTGGCGTCCTTGCCCTTGTCCCCCTTGCCGTCCCCGGTCCCCGAACCCGAGCCGCCGCCACCGCACGCGGTGACGGTCAGCATCAGCAGCCCGATCACCGCCCCCGCCATCGGACGCACGTTCACCTTGTCTCCCCTCGCCGGGCCTGGTCGGGCCCGCACCCCGGTGCGCCCGCTCGCGCACCGGCGCATCGTAACCGCAGGCCAGGGGGATGAGGGACTGGTGAATTGTCACCGTTCCGTACCGAGTTGGCGGACCGGTGGTGCCGGGCGCGCAGGCGTCACTTCACCGCGCCGCCCGCCTTCCACTGCTTCCATTTCATGTTCCAGCCGCCCAGCCCGTTGTCGGGGTCGACCGTCCTGTCCTTGCTGTGCACCACTTCGACGACGTCACCGATGAGGCTGCGGTCGAAGAACCAGCCCGCCGGGGTGTCGGAGCCGCCGCCCTTGTCGTCGCGCAGTCCGACGCAGCCGTGGCTGACGTTGGCGCGACCGAAGGTGTCGGCCGGGGCCCAGTAGTTGCCGTGCAGGAAGGTGCCCGAGCTGGTCAGGCGGATGGCGTGCGGGACGTCGGGGATGTCGTACTCGCCGCCGAAGCCGACCGTGCGGCTGTTCATGCGGGTGACCTCCAGCATCTCGGTGATCACCATCCGGCCGTTGTAGGTGGGCGTAGTCGGGGCCCCCGCGGTGATCGGCACGGTGGCCAGCAGGGTGCCGTCCCGGCGCACCTCCATGGTCCGTTCGAGGGCGTCGACGCGGGAGACCTGGCTGCGGCCGACGGTGAAGGAGATCGTCTTGTGCTGGAGCCCGTAGACCCCCTTCGCGCCCTCGACGTCCCGCAGGTCCAGGGCGACGGTGACCTCGGTGCCCGGCTTCCAGTACTCCTTGGGCCGGAAGTCGAGGCGGTCCTTGCCGAACCAGTGGGGGCGGACCTCGGTGGCGGGCTTCGCGGTGACCCTGACGGCGCGTTCGACGGCGGCGCGGTGGGCGATCTCCCGGTTGAACTCCAGCGAGACGATCATGCCGGTGCCGACGACCGAGCGGTTCTCGGGGGCGACGTAGGCGATGAAGCGTTCCTCGGGCACCTCGGTGGTGAACGTGGTGTGCCGGGCCGAGCGGCGTCCCTCGCCGTCCAGGGCGACGGCGTCGACGGTGTACTTGGCGGCGAGGGCGAGCCTGCCGTCGTCGGGCCGCCAGCCCAGGCCGTCCTCGGAGATCCGGCCGGGCACCGGGGTCTCCCGGGCGTCCTGCGACCTGACGACCTTCACCGATTCCAGGCGTCCGTCGGGCACCCGCACCGACAGTTCCCGGTCCGGCCCGACGGCCTTGCTGCCGTCGTCGGGGGTGACCCGGATGACGTCCTCGGGGGCGGGTCGCTTGCCGAACATCTCACCGATGCCCGAGCCGACGCCACCGCCGTCCGAGGTGCATCCGGCGGCCCCGGCCAGCAGTCCTGCCCATGTCAGTAGGGCGCCCAGAGCGGCCCCCGCGCGCCGTGCGCGCCCGTGTACGTGCCTCACATCCACCCGTAACGACCGGTCGGCCCTGGGGAAACGTGAGTGCGAGCCACCCGGTGGGCAGAACTGTGGGGAGGACGACGCGACGGGGAGCAGCGGCCGGGACGCCGTACGCCCTCCTGCCGGACGTCGTTCCACGAGCCGTGGGAGGCTGACAGGTGTCCAGCGCAGCCGAGCAGGAGGCGGTGGCCGGGAAGCGGGCCGCCGCGGAGGGGCGGAGCACCGCGGACGGCCGGACCGTCGCGGACGGGCGCCCGGCCGTCGTGGTGAACGGCGGACGGCGGGCCGCGCCGCCGCCCGCCGCGCCGGCCTGGCCGGGTACCGCGGTGCCGCTGGGTGCCCGGTTCCGGACCGGCCCGGACCAGGTGGCGGGGACCAACTTCGCGCTGTGGGCGGGCGGGGCGGAGGCGGTGGAGCTGTGTCTGTTCGACGGGCCGGGCCCCGGTGCCGGGGAGCGGCGGGTGCCGCTGACGGAGCTGACGCACGAGATCTGGCACGGCTTCGTGCCGGGCGTCGTGCCCGGCCAGCGCTACGGCTACCGGGTGCACGGACGCTGGGACCCGTGGACCGGCGCCCGCTGGAACCCGGCGAAGCTGCTGCTCGACCCGTACGCCCGCGCCGTGGACGGTGACTTCGCCCTGCCGCCCGAGGTCTACGGACACGTCCGCGACTGGCCCGAGCAGCGGGTGGCGGACACCGTGCGCGACGACCGGGACTCGGCGCCGTACGTCCCCAAGGGTGTCGTGGTCCACGACGACGCCACCGACGACGAATGGGCGTACGACCGGCGGCCCAAGACGCCGTGGGCGGACTCGGTCATCTACGAGCTGCACGTGCGCGGCTTCACCAAGCTCCACCCGGACATCCCGCCCGAGCTGCGCGGCACGTACGCGGGCCTCGCGCACCCGGCGGCGATCGGGCACCTGACGCGGCTCGGCGTGACGGCGGTGGAGCTGCTGCCGGTGCACCAGTTCGCGCACGAGAGCCATCTGCTGGACCGGGGTCTGAAGAACTACTGGGGTTACAACTCGGTCGGCTACTTCGCCCCGCACGCCGCCTACGCCGCCTCCGGCACCGCCGGTGGACAGGTCGGCGAGTTCAAGCGGATGGTGCGGGCGCTGCACGAGGCCGGCATCGAGGTCATCCTCGACGTGGTCTACAACCACACCGCGGAGGCGGGCGAGCTGGGCCCGACGCTCTCCCTCAAGGGCATCGACAACCGCGGCTACTACCGCCTCCAGCCGGACGCCCGCCGGTACGCCGACTACACCGGCTGCGGCAACACCCTGCACGTCGTCCAGCCGCACGTGCTGCGCCTGATCACCGACTCGCTGCGGTACTGGGTCACCGAGATGGGCGTGGACGGCTTCCGCTTCGACCTGGCGGCGGCGCTGGCCCGCTCGATGCACGACGTCGACATGCTCTCGCCGTTCCTCGCGGTGATCGCCCAGGACCCGGTGCTGCGCCGGGTGAAGCTGATCGCCGAGCCCTGGGACGTCGGCTCCGGCGGCTACCAGGTGGGCGCGTTCCCGCCGCTGTGGACCGAGTGGAACGACCGCTTCCGCAACGCGGTGCGGGACTTCTGGCGGCACGCCCTGCCGGACGTGCGGGAGATGGGGTACCGCCTGTCGGGCTCCAGCGACCTGTACGCGTGGGGCGGGCGCAGACCGTACGCCTCGGTCAACTTCGTCACCGCCCACGACGGCTTCACCCTGCGCGACCTGGTGTCGTACGAGCGCAAGCACAACGAGGCCAACGGTGAGGGCAACCGGGACGGCACGGACGACAACCGGTCCTGGAACTGCGGCGCGGAGGGGGAGACGGACGACGCGGAGATCCGGGCGCTGCGCAGGCGCCAGCTCCGCAACCTGCTGACCACGCTCCTGCTGTCGACCGGGGTGCCGATGCTGGTCGCGGGCGACGAGATGGGCCGCACCCAGGGCGGCAGCAACAACGCGTACTGCCAGGACAACGAGATCGGCTGGGTGGACTGGAGCCTGCTGGACGACCCGGAGTGGCGTCCGCTGTTCGAGCTGGCCTCCCGGTTGATCGCGCTGCGCCACCGGCACCCGGTGCTGCGCCGCAGGGCCTTCTTCTCCGGCCGCGCGCACTCCCCCCACGGCCTGCGCGACCTGGCCTGGTTCACGGCGGGCGGCACGGAGATGACGGAGCGGGACTGGTACGCCCCGGCCGCCACCCTCGGCATGTACCTGTCCGGGCGGGACATCCCGGGCCGCGACGAGCGCGGCGACCCGATCGCCGACGACAGCTTCCTGGCCGTCCTGCACGCGGGTGAGGGACCGGCCGGGTTCGACCTGCCCGGTCCTCCGTGGGCCGAGCGCTACGAGGTGGTCGTCGACACCGGCCGGGAGGAGCAGGACGAGGCGCCGGGCGCCGTGCATCCGGCGGGTACCCGGATCACGGTGCCGGGCCGGACGGTGCTGCTGCTGAGGGCGGTCGGCTGAGGGCGGTCGGTTTAGGGCGGTCGACGCACGCCGCACCGGGCCGTTCGTTGAGGCCTCGTTTCGGCTCCGTGAACGCGGCGGCGATCTTCTTGACCGGCACTTCGCGTGCCTGGAAACGTCCCCGGTCGGCGCCTCTTCGGGCGCACCTCCGACCTAGTCCTCCAGAGGATCACCCATGCCCGAGATGTCCCGCCGCGTCTTCGGCGGCCTGGTCGGCGGCGGTGCGGTGAGCGCCGTCGCCGGTACGTCCGCCGCCGAGGCCGCCACGTCCTCCACCGCCGCCTCCGCGCCGGCCGAACGTCCCTTCGCCGCCCGCACCCGCCCCGCGTCCCGGCCCGGCAGGCGTCCCAACATCCTGTTCATCCTCGGCGACGACCTCGGCTGGGCCGACCTGTCCTCGTACGGCGCCCCGCACATCAGGACCCCGCACCTGGACCGGCTCGCCGCGCAGGGCGTGCGGTTCACCCAGGCGTACTCGGGGTCGGCGACCTGCTCCCCCACCCGGTTCAGCCTGTACACCGGGCGGTATCCGGGCCGCACCGAGGGCGGGCTCGCGGAGCCGATCGGCGACCGCAGCCAGGGCCTCGACCCGAACCACCCGACCCTCGCGTCACTGCTGAGGCAGGCCGGTTACGCCACAGCCCTGATCGGCAAGTGGCACTGCGGCTGGCTCCCCGACCACAGCCCGACCAAGTCCGGGTGGGACGAGTTCTTCGGCAACTTCGGCGGTGCGCTGGAGTACTTCTCCAAGCTGGGCCAGCTCGGCGACTACGACCTGTACGAGGGCGACGCCACGTACCAGGACCTGCGGTACTACACCACCGTCCTGACCGAGCGGGCCGTCGAGTACGTCGGCCGCGAGCACCGCCGGCCGTGGCTGCTGAACCTGAACTTCACCACCCCGCACTGGCCGTGGCTGACCGAGGACGACGAGGAGACCGGCGCCGCGATCGCCGCGGAGGTGCGCGACGGGAACGTCCTGGGCGCGCTGCTGCACAACGACGGCGGCTCGGTGGAGAAGTACCGGGAGATGGTGGAGAACCTGGACGCCTCGGTCGGCAGGGTGCTCGCGGCGCTGCGCCGGTCCGGCCAGGAGGAGAACACGGTCGTCGTCTTCGCCAGCGACAACGGCGGCGAGCGCTTCTCCTACCAGTGGCCGCTCAGCGGCGGCAAGTCGCAGCTGCTGGAGGGCGGCATCAGGGTGCCAACCGTGCTGCGCTGGCCGGCCCGTGTCGACGGACGGCAGGTCAGCCACGAGCCGGTCTACTCGCCCGACTGGACGGCGACGCTGCTGGAGCTGGGCGGCGCCCGGCCGGACCCGGCGTACCCCCTCGACGGCCACAGCCTCGCCGACTACCTGCTGCACGGCCGCGAGCTGCCCGAACGCGACCTGTTCTGGCGGGTGCGGGGCAACCGCGCGCTGCGGCGGGGCGACTGGAAGTACTACCGGGACGCCCAGGGCCGCGACCACCTGTACGACCTCGCCGCCGACGCCCGCGAGCAGGCTGACCGTGCGCAGGACCGGCCCGAGCTGCTGGCCGAGTTGCGGGCGGCCTGGGAGCGGACCGACCACGAGCTGCTGCCCTACCCGGCGGCCTGAGGCTCCGGCCGGGGGCGTCAGCCGAGGATGCGACGGTCGTACGCGGTCGCGACGGCCGCCGCGCGGTCGCTCACGCCGAGCTTGGCGTACAGGTGGGTGAGGTGGGTCTTCACGGTCGCCTCGCTGATGAACAGCTCCCGGGCGATCTCCTTGTTGGAGGTGCCCCGGGCGACCAGGGCGAGCACCTCGCGTTCGCGGGCGGAGAGGGGCTCGCCACCGGGTGCCTTCGGGCCGCGGACGGCGGAGACCAGGCGGGAGGCGACCGCCGGGGAGAGGACCGTGCGTCCCTCGGCCGCCGCGCGGACCGCGGTGAACAGGTCGTCGCGGGGCGCGTCCTTGAGGAGGTAGCCGGTGGCACCGGCCTCGATGGCGGGCAGGGTGTCGGAGTCCGTGTCGTACGTGGTGAGCACGAGCACGCGCGCGCGGGCACCGCGCCGGGTCAGCTCCCGGATGGCGTCGACGCCCGAACCGCCCGGCATCCGCAGGTCCATGAGGATCACGTCGGGGTCGAGCGCGGCGGCCCGCTCCAGTGCCTCGGCGCCGCCCGCGGCCTCGCCGAGGACGCGGAAGCCGGGCGCGGACTCGAACATGCCGCGCAGACCGTCGCGGACCACGGGGTGGTCGTCGACGACGAGGAGGGTGATCACGCCGTCCGGGGTCGTCGCGTCACCGGTGGGGACGTAGCCGGTCGGGGCGTCGCCGGTCGTCGCATCGCCGGTCGTCGCGTCGCCGGTCGGGACGTCGTGGGTCGGGGCGTCGTCGGTGGGGGCGTCGTCGGTGGGGGCGTCATCGGTCATGGCGGACCAACGGTACGCGAGCGGAGACGGCCGTGCCGTGCCCCGGTTCCGCCTCCACGGTGAGCGAACCGGCGATGCGCTCGGCGCGGGACCGCATGCCGTCGAGGCCGAAGCCGCCGGCGGGGGTGCACGCGCGCGCGGTCGGCGGATCGAAGCCCCGGCCGTCGTCGCGGACGTCGAGGGTGACCTCGTCGCCCATGTAGGAGAGGGTCACGCCCACCCGGCCGGCGGCGGCGTGCCGGGCCGTGTTGGACAGGGCCTCCTGGGCGATGCGCAGGAGTGTGGCGGCGACCTCGTCGTGGAGTTGCTCGGCGGTGCCGGTGACGGTGAACCGGGCCTGGACGCCGGTGCGCTCGCCCCATTCCGTCACCGTCTTCTTCAGCGCGTCCGGCAGTCCGTCGTCGGCCAGCGCGACCGGCGAGAGGTTGTGCACGGAGCGGCGGGCCTCGCCGAGGCTGTGCCGGGCCAGGGCGAGGGCCCGGTCCAGGTGCGCGCGGCCGAGCGCCCGGTCCGGGGTGGCCGCCACGACCTGGAGCTGCGCGATGATGCCGGTCAGGCCCTGGGCGATGGTGTCGTGGATCTCGGCGGCCAGCCGCCTGCGCTCGTCGGCGACCCCCGCCTCCCGGGCCTGGACGAGGAGCTGGGCGTGAAGGGCGGCGTTCTCGTCGAGGGCCTGCTGGAGGGCGGTGTTGGTGCGCTCCAGCTCGGCGATGGTCTCGACCCGGGTGCGGCTGCGGGCCTCCTCCAGGGCGGCGAAGTGCCCGAAGACGGCCAGCAGCATGCTGTTGACGGTGAGGATCGCGCCGAAGAGGACCCAGCCCATGAGCCCCCGGGGCGGCAGCCCGCCGGACTGCGACCCCGCGAGCGTGACGGCGGTGGCGAACAGCCCTGCCATGCGCAGCCGGCGCGGCAGCAGGTGCTGGGCGCCGAAGTAGCCGACGACCGCGTAGAAGGCGAAGAGCGGGTTGAGCCAGGTGAGCGCGAATCCGATGGCCCAGCGGACGGCGTAGTAGCAGGTGCCGGCCGGGGACGGTCCCGGGCGGCTCCGCACGGCTCGGTTCCACCACACTTGCAGCGCGACGGCCGCGCCGATCAGGGCGCCGCTCGCCCGGCGTTCGCCGGTGGTCATGCCGATGGCGTCGGCGGCCGACCAGGCGATCAGGGTCCCGACGGCCAGCAGGGCGTACGGGCCCCAGCGGTGGAAGGCCGCCCACCGTTCGTCGACCGTCGCCGTCCGCGTCATGGGGTCATTGTCGGACATGCCGCGGCGTCCCTCCCTCTCTCGTTCCCGGCGCTCGCTCCCGGCGCTCGCTCCCGGCCCTCGCTCGCGGCGCTCGCTCCGGGCCCTCGCTCCCGGCTCACCGGCGATCCGCTCCCCGGCGCTCACTCCCAGCGGAACCAGCGCGAGGCGGCCGCCGTGAGCAGCACCGTCCAGGCCACCAGCACCGCCAGGTGGGTCCAGCCCGGCCAGTCGCCCGCGGCGGCCTCGTTCAGGGCCTGCGCGGCCGCGCCGAACGGGGTCCAGCCCACGACGCGGGCGAGCAGGTCCGGCATGGCCTGCACCGGCAGCCACACGCCCGCGCAGAACATCGCCGGGAACAGCGCGGCCGACCCGATCGCACCGGCGATCTTCGTGGTGCGGGACAGCGCGGAGAGCACGGCCCCAAGGGAGAGCGCGGCGAGTACCGCGAGCAGCAGCGCGAGGAGGTAGCCGAGGGGCTGCCCGGGCAGCGCCACGTCGAAGGCAAGCCGGCCGACCGCGAGCGCGAGCAGCGCCGAGACCAGCGCGGCCGCGCCGCACACCGTCATCTGCGCGGACAGCAGTGCCGCCGGACGCACCGGCGTGGCGGACATCCGGCGCAGGATGCCGCGCTCGCGGTAGCCGGTAAGGACCTGCGGCATGCCCTGGAGGCCGCCGACGGTCAGGCCGAGCAGCACGGCCACCGGTACGTAGGCGTCGACCGGCCGCAGCCCGCCGAGGGAGGGGTCGGCCTCCCGGAAGGACGGGACGGAGCCCAGGATCACCAGCAGCAGGGTCGGGAACACCAGCATCCAGAACAGGGCGCCGGGTTCGCGGCGGAACAACCGCAGCTCGGTCCGCAGGACGGCGGTGTCGAAGACGTCGGTGCTCATGCGGTGGCCTCCGTGAGGTCCAGGAAGGCGTCGTCCAGCGTGGTGTCGGTGACCCGGAGCTGGTGGGCGGTGACGCGGGTGCGGGCGAGCAGGGTGATGACGGCGTTGACCGTCTCGTCCGTGCCGGACAGGGTGACGCGGCCGTCCTTGTGGTCGACGGAGACGAGTTCGGGCAGCGCGCGCAGGTCCGCCTCGGGCAGCGGGGCGGACGGGGTGAAGCTGATGACGGTGGCGCCCGCCGTGCGCCGGATCAGCCCGGCCGGGGTGTCCAGCGCGGCGACCCGGCCCCGGTCGATCACCGCGATCCGGTCGCACAGGCGCTGGGCCTCCTCCATGAAGTGGGTGACCAGCAGGACGGTGACGCCTCCCGCGCGGATGTCCTCGATGAGCTGCCAGGTCTCCCGGCGGGCGCGCGGGTCGAGGCCGGTGGTCAGCTCGTCCAGGACGACGACACGGGGATCGCCGACCAGGGCGAGCGCGATGAACAGGCGCTGCTTCTGGCCGCCGGACAGCTTGGCGAACCGGGTGTCCAGCAGGGGGGTGAGCTCGAGCCGCTCGGCGAGCGGGCGCCAGTCGGCCGGGGCCGGGTAGAAGGCGGCGTACAGCTCCAGGGCCTCGCGGACGGTGAGCTTGGGCTGGAGTTCGCTCTGCTGGAGCTGGGCGCCCAGGACCCGGGCGACCCGCTCGTGGTCGGCGACGGGGTCGAGGCCGGTGACCCGGACCCGGCCGGCGTCGGGGACGCGCAGTCCCTCGACGCACTCGACGGTGGTGGTCTTGCCGGCGCCGTTGGGTCCGAGGACGCCGAAGATCTCGCCCTCCTCGACGGCGAAGGACACACCGTCGACGACGGGGCGGCCGCCGTAGGACTTGCGCAGGTCGGTGACTTCGATGACGGGCATGGTGCAAGCGTCCCCGCGGCCCGGGGCCCCGCACATCGGCCGACGCGCTCGAAGGCGCATCAGCCGATCGGTTGATGCGCCCGTACGACCCGGCGGGGCACCGCCGCGACCCGGTGAGCCCTGCGTACGACTCCGGTGAGCCCTCCGCCGACCCCGGCGGGCCGGAAAACCCGGTGGGCAGTGTCAGTGGTGAACCGTAGGCTCGCTGCTGATGTCCACGACACCTGCACCCGCCACGGATCTCGGTCCGGACCCCGTTCCGCCGGCCGCCGCGGACCTCGCCGAGAAGCGCTCCACCGTGCGTGCCCTGCTGCGGCTGTGGCCCTATGTGCGGCCGGTGCGCGCCCGGTTGGGGACGGCGGCGGTCATAGCGATCCTCGCCTCCTGCGTCGGGCTGGTGATCCCGCTCGTCCTGAAGTGGATGGTGGACGGGCCGGTGGCCGACGGCGACCCGGCCGGGGTGTGGCTCGGGGCGGGGTACCTGCTGCTCCTCGGAGTGGCGGAGGCACTGCTGTTCGGGCTGCGGCGGTGGCTGGTGGCCAGGCCGCTGGCCGGGGTCGAGGCGGGCATGCGCGCGGACCTCTACCGGCATCTGCAGCGGCTGCCGGTGGCCTTCCACGACCGCTGGGCCTCGGGGCAGTTGCTGTCGCGCGGGACGACCGACCTGATGCTGCTCCGCATGTTCCTCGCCTTCCCGTTGACGTTCCTGCTGGTCAACGGCGTGACGATCCTGGTCGGCGTCGGCATCATGCTGGTCCAGGACTGGACGCTGGGGCTGGTCGTGCTGGGGCCCGCCATTCCGGTGATGATCACCTGCGGGATCTTCGAGAAGAAGTACTCCGCGGTCGCGCGGCGCGCGCAGGACCAGGTCGGCGATCTGACCACCGTGGTCGAGGAGAGCGTGCTCGGCATCCGGATCATCAAGGGCTTCGGCCGGCACCGCAGCCAGGCCCGCGCCTTCCACGAGCTGTCGCACACGCTGCGCGGCACGGAGCTGCGCAAGGCGCGGCTGCTCGCGGCGATCTGGGCGGTCATCGTGACGCTGCCCGAGGTGGCGATCGGTGCGGCGCTGGTGGTCGGCTCGGTGCAGGTGGCGGACGGGACGCTGTCGGCGGGGACGCTGGTGGCGTTCCTGTCCACGGCGCTGGCACTGCGGTGGCCGGTGGAGTCCATCGGCTTCCTGCTGGCGATGAGCCAGGAGGCGGCGACGGCCACGGACCGGTACTTCGAGGTGATGGACGCGGAGGTCGAGTCGGCGGGGGGTGCCGGCGACCGTACGCCGGAGCCGGAAGGCGGGGAGCACGGCCCGGCGTCGCGGGGTGCGTTGCCGGCCGTTCCGGCACGGGGGGAGGCACGATCGCCCGCGGTGACGGACGGCCTGCGGTTCGAGAACGTGCGGTTCCGCTATCCCGACGCGGCCCCCGACTCCCCGCCCCTCCTCACCGACGTCGACCTGCACATCCGCTCCGGCGAGTCCATGGCCCTGGTCGGTGCCACCGGCAGCGGCAAGACGACGCTGACCGCGCTCGTCCCCCGCCTGCACGAGGTGACCGGCGGCCGGATCACGCTGGACGGCGAGGACATCACCGCCCTGTCCCGCGAGGAGCTGCGGGCCATGGTCGCCGTCGCCTTCGAGGAGCCCACCCTCTTCTCGGCCACCGTCGGCGAGAACGTGCTGATGGGGGCCGCCGAGGACGCCGGCGACGCGGAGCTGGACCGCGCGCTCGCCGTCGCGCAGGCCGACTTCGCGCACGCCCTGCCCGAGGGCACCGGCACCCAGGTCGGCGAGCAGGGCCTCAGCCTCTCCGGCGGCCAGCGTCAGCGCCTGGCGCTCGCGCGGGCGGTGGTCGGCAGACCGAGGTTCCTCGTCCTGGACGACCCGCTGTCCGCCCTCGACGTGCACACGGAGGCCGCGGTGGAGGCCGCCCTGCGGCAGGTCCTCGCGGACACCACCGCGCTGATCGTGGCCCACCGCCCGTCCACCGTGCTGCTCGCCGACCGTGTCGCCCTGCTCTCCGAGGGCCGTATCGCCGCCGTCGGAACCCATCACGAACTGCTGCGCACCAGCCCCGAGTACGCCCGTCTGATGTCGGGCCTCGACGGGGCCGGGAACGACGAGGACCTCCAGGAAGGGGACGGCCGATGACCGCGCCCACGGCCACCGTGCCGGACCGGGGACAGCCGGAGGACCCGCGGCAGGCGGACCCGGCCGAGGCGGGGGCGGGATCCGCCGGCGACGTCTTCGACCAGGACGTCCTGCCCAGCCCGGCCGGCGCGACGGCCGCCCTGCTGCGCTCCCTGCTGGCTCCCTCCAAGGCGCGGGTGGCCCTCACCGTCCTCCTCCTGCTGCTGCAGCAGGCGGCCGTGCAGGCGGGCCCACTGCTGGTGGCGTACGCCATCGACCACGCCGTGCCGGCCCTGCGCGACGACGACCACGGACCGTTGATCGCGGTGGGGGCCGGATACCTGCTGTGCTCGCTGGCGGCGGGCGGGCTGCAGTACGCCTTCATCGCGGCGGCGGCCCGGGTCAGCCAGGACGTGCTGCTCGACCTGCGCGGCCGCATCTTCCGGCACGCGCAGGCGCTCAGCGTCGACTTCCACGAGCGCTACACCTCGGGCCGTCTCATCTCGCGGTCCACCACCGACGTGGAGTCGCTGCGCGAGCTGCTCGACGAGGGACTCCAGGAGCTGGTGACGGTCATCCTGTCGTTCGTCTACATCGCCGCGCTGCTGCTCTGGCTGGACCTCGGCCTCGGTGCCGTGGCGGTGGCGTCGTTCGTGCCGCTGTACGCGCTGGTGCGGCTCTACCGGCGGCGCGCGGGGCGGGTGTACCGGCAGCGGTCGACGGCGATCGCGGCGGTGATCGTGAAGTTCGTGGAGACGATGAACGGCATCCGGCCGGTGCGCGCCTTCCGCCGGGAGGCCGCCAACGACGCCGACTTCGCGGTCCTGAACCACCACCACGAACGGACCAACGGCGACGCGCTGCTGGAGATGGCCCGGTACGTCGTCGGTTCGCGGCTGGTCGCCAACACGGCCGTCGCGGGAATCGTGCTGTGGGGCGCCTACCGGGTGGCCGACGGCACCCTGGCGCTCGGCGTGCTGGCGGCGGCGGTCCTGTACCTGCGCCGCCTGTACGACCCGATCGACCGGCTCGGCATGTTCCTGAACTCGTACCAGTCCGCGGCGGCCTCCCTGGAGAAGATCGCCGGGCTGCTGGCCCAGACGCCGACGGTGCCCGAGCCGGCCGCGCCGAAGGAGCTGCCGCCGCCGGCGTCGGAGCTGCCCGGCCGCGAGGTCGTCTTCGAGTCGGTGAGCTTCGGCTACCGCACCGGCGGCGAGGTGCTGCCGCGCTTCGAGCTGACGCTCCCGGCCGGGCAGACCGTCGCCGTGGTGGGCTCGACCGGCGCGGGCAAGTCGACGCTGGCCAAGCTGCTCGCCCGGTTCTACGACCCCTCGGCGGGGCGGGTGCTGCTGGACGGCACCGACCTGCGCGACCTGGCCGTGCCCGAACTGCGGCGCGGGGTGGTCATGGTGACGCAGGAGGCGTTCCTGTTCTCCGGCACGGTCGCCGACAACATCGCCATCGGCCGTCCGGAGGCGACGCGGGAGGAGATCGAGCGGGCCGCGAAGGCGATCGGCGCGCACGACTTCATCGCCGCGCTGCCCGACGGCTACGACACCGACGTGCGCAAGCGGGGCGGTCGTATCTCCGCCGGCCAGCGGCAGTTGGTGGCGTTCGCGAGGGCGCTGCTCGCGGACCCGGCGGTGCTGATCCTGGACGAGGCGACCAGTTCGCTGGACATCCCCGGGGAGCGGGCGGTGCAGCGGGCGATGACGACGGTGCTGAAGGGCCGTACGGCGGTCGTGATCGCGCACCGGCTGTCCACCGTGGAGATCGCCGACCGGGTGCTGGTGATGGAGCACGGGCGGATCGTCGAGGACGGCGCCCCGGACGAGTTGATCGCCGGCACGGGCCGGTTCGCGGACCTGCACCGGGCCTGGCGGGACAGCCTGGCATGAGGATCGACGCGTACGCGGATCCGGGCGCACCGGACCGGCGGGGCGGCTGGCGGTACCTGGCGTGGCTGGTCCGGCGGCAGTGGCCGCGGTGTCTGGCGGGGGCGGTGCTGGCCAGTGTCTGGATGGTGCTGCTGGCGGCGACGCCGTATCTGATGGCGCGGGCCGTCGACCACGGTCTGGAGCCCGGTGACATGGGCGCGCTGGCCGGCTGGACGGGTGCGATGGTCGCCGTCGGCGCGGTCAACGCCTGGCTGGGCATGATGCGGCACCGCACGATGACGAAGGTGCGGATGGACGCCAACTTCCGCACCGTCAAGGTGGTCGTCGGCCAGGCGACGCGCCTGGGTGCGGCGCTGCGCGCCCAGGTGGGGACCGGTGAGGTCGTCACCATCGGGGTGGGCGACGTGCAGACCGTCAGCACCTCCCTCACGGCCGTGGGGCCGGGCGTCGGGGCGGTCGTGGCCTACGCGGCGGTCGGCGGACTGATGCTGTCGGTGTCGGTCCGGCTCGCCCTGGTGGTGCTGCTGGGGGTGCCGCTGCTCGGGGTGGTGCTCGGTCCGCTGATGGGCCGGCTGCAGGGCCGGGAGACCGAGTACCGGGAGCGGCAGTCGGTGCTGACCGCGCGGATCGGCGACCTCGCGGGCGGGCTGCGGGTGCTGAACGGGCTGGGCGGCAAGGGCCTGGTCGCGGACGCCTTCCGCCGTGACTCGGGCCGGCTGCGCGAGCAGGGCTACCGGGTCGGCGCGGTGACCAGCTGGATCCAGGCCCTCGGGGTGGGGCTGCCGGTGCTGTTCCTGGCCCTGGTGACCTGGCTGGGCGCCCGGCTGGCGGCCCAGGGGCAGATCAGCGTGGGCGAACTGGTGTCGGTGTACGGCTATGTCGTCGCGCTGGGCTGGCCGGTGGCGTTCCTCATCGAGATGGGCCACCAGCTGAGCCGCGGTGTGGTGGCCGCCCGCCGGGTCGTGGCCTTCCTGCGCCTGGAACCGGAACCGGACACGGGCACCCGGGACGCCCCGGCGGAACCCTCGGTGCTGTACGACCCGGCGTCGGGCGTCCGGGTCTCCCCCGGCCGCATGACCGCGATCGTCGCCTCCCGCCCGTCCGACGCCACCGGCATCCTGGACCGCCTGGGCCGCTACGCCCCGTCCGACGCGGTCTGGGGCGACGTCCCGCTGGCCGACATCCCCCTCACCCAGATCCGCTCCCGCATCCTGGTCGCCGACCCGGAGGCCGACCTCTTCGCAGGCACCCTGAGCGAAGTGATGGGCGGTCCGGACACCGGCCTCAGGGGCGCGGGCCGCGCCGACGTGGGGCTCCGCCGCGTGGGCGCGACAAGCGACGAGGCACCCGCACTCGGCGAGCAACCCACCGGGGCAGACGGGACGCCGCGCCTCACCGCGGCCATCCACGCGGCCGCGGCCGAAGACATCGTCCGCACCCTCCCGGACGGCCTGAGGACCCGGGTCGCGGCGCAGGGCCGCGACCTGTCCGGCGGACAACGCCAACGCATCCGCCTGGCGAGGGCCCTCCTGACCGACCCGGAAGTCCTCCTCGCCGCCGAGCCCACCTCCGCCCTGGACGCCCACACCGAGGCCGCGGTGGCCGACCGCCTCAAGCACGCCCGCCGGGGCCGGACCACGGTGCTGGCCGCCACCTCACCGCTCCTCCTCGACCGCGCGGACGTCGTGCACCACCTGGTCGACGGCAAGGTCGCGGCGACCGGCACGCACCGCGAACTCCTGGACACGGAACCGGAGTACCGCGCCCTGGTCGCGCGGGACGACGCGGAGGACACCGCAGACGCCGCAGACGCCGCAGACACCGCAGACGCCGGAGTCACCGAGAGCGCCGCGAACGCCGAAGAAGGGGAGCCGGCCCGATGACCCACCTGCCCGTCGCCGAGCGCGCCGACGTCCGCCGCGCGGCGACCGGTCTCGTGCGCGCCGATCTGAGGTCCTTCGCCGTCGTCCTGGGCCTCAACGCGCTGGCGGCGCTCGCCGGTCTCGCGGGCCCCTGGCTGCTGGGGCGGATCGTCGACGAGGTGCGCGGCGGGGGCGGGGTCGGCGCCGTCGACCGGATGGCGCTCGCCATCCTGCTGTGCTCGCTGGCGCAGCTGCTGCTGGCCCGCTGGGCGCGGTACGTGGGGCACCGGTTCGGGGAGCGGACGCTCGCCCGGGTGCGTGAGCGTTACGTGGACCGGGCGCTGGCGCTGCCCGCGTCGGTGGTGGAGCGGGCGGGGACCGGGGACCTGACGACGCGCGGGACCGCCGATGTGACCGCCGTCGGCACGACACTGCGCGACGCAGGTCCCGAGCTGCTGGTCAACGCCGTGCAGGCGCTGTTCCTCATCGGTGCGGTGTTCGTGCTGGACCCGCTGCTGGGGCTGGTCGGGGTGCTGGGGCTGACGCCGGCCTGGCTGGCGCTGCGCTGGTACCTGCGCCGGGCGCGGGCCGCCTACCTCGCCGAGGGCGCGGCCGGGTCGGACGTGGCGGAGAGTCTCGCGGCCACCGTCGCGGGGGCCCGCACGGTGGAGGCGTTCGGGCTGGCCGAGCGGCGCGTCACGACGAACCGCGAGGCGCTGGAGACCTCGCGGCGCACTCGCTTCCGCACGCTGTTCCTGCGCAGTGTGTTCTTCCCGGCGGTGGACGTCTCCTACGTGCTCCCCGTGGCGGGCGTGCTGCTCCTCGGCGGCGTCCTGCACGCCCACGGGTCGGCCAGTCTCGGTGCGGTGGTGTCCTGCGCCGTGTACCTCCAGCAGCTGGCCGGGCCGCTCGACGAGGTGCTGATGCGGACCGAGCAGTTGCAGGCCGGTGCCGCCTCCTTCGCCCGGGTGGAGGGGCTCGCGCGGGCCCCACGGGGGTCGGCGGACGAGTCGGCGGTGCCCGCGGACGACCGCATCGACGTGTCCGGGGTGCGGTACGCCTACGAGCGCGGCGGCGAGGTGCTGCGCGGGGTGGACCTGAGCGTGCGGCCGGGCGAGCGGCTGGCGCTGGTGGGCCCTTCGGGGGCCGGCAAGACCACGCTGAGCCGGCTGCTGGCGGGGATCGACGCGCCGACCGAGGGCTCGGTGACGGTGGGCGGGGTGCCCGTGGTCGCGCTGGGCCCGGAGCGGCTGCGCCGTCAGGTGGTGCTGGTCACCCAGGAGCACCACGTGTTCCTGGGCACGGTTCGCGACAATCTCCTCATCGCCGAACCGGCCGCCTCGGACGAGGAGTTGTGGGCCGCTCTCGCCACCGTCGGCGCCGAGGGGTGGGTGCGGGAGCTGCCGGCGGGCCTCGACACCGAGCTGGGGGCCAGGGAGCACGCGCACGCCACGGACGGCTCGCAGGCCCAGCAGCTCGCGCTGGCCCGGGTGGTGCTGGCCGACCCGCACACGCTGATCCTCGACGAGGCCACCGCCCTGCTGGACCCGTCCACGGCCCGGCACACGGAGCGGGCGCTGGCCGCCGTGCTGAAGGGCCGTACGGTCATCGCCATCGCGCACCGCCTGCACACCGCGCACGACGCCGACCGGGTGGCGGTGATGGAGGACGGCCTGCTGTCCGAGCTGGGCACGCACGACGAACTGGTGTCGGCGGGCGGGGCGTACGCGGCCCTGTGGGGCTCCTGGCACGGGGAGCGGTCCCCCGTTACTGACTGACCGCACAGCAACGGGGCCCGAACGGCAACGATTCCGTTTATCGAACGTGAACGCCCGGTCAACGAACCATTTCCAGCCAAGTTACTGACGCGCTCCTGACAAGAAGCGCATTCTCCTGCCACTCTTCCGTCGGCCCCTTCACAGCGCCCCCACAGCTTCCCCACGAGCGCTGTGCCGCGGCCAGCTCCTAGCACGTGGTTTCTGCGTACCGCACAGTTCCGCCCGGCCGGCCACCCGCCGACCGGTCTCCCTGGCCGCGTGACCCGCGGCCACGCAGAAGGAGTCGGTGTTGAGCAGCAACACTCCCCACAGACGCACCTCCCACACCACCTCTCACATCTCCTCGCGCCGCGCCACGCACCGGCGCGCCGCGGCCGTCGCCCTGGCGGGCGTCGCCGCGCTGATCGCCACGGCGGTCCAGTCCGGTGCCGCCACCGCGGCCCCCGGCCCGTCCCCCGCGAAGGGCAGCGAGTTGGTCAGGCTCAGCCCTGCCCAGCGCGCCGAACTGATCCGCGACGCCAACGCCACCAAGGCGAAGACCGCCGACGACCTGGGCCTGGGCGCCAAGGAGAAGCTGGTCGTCCGGGACGTGGCCAAGGACAGCGACGGCACCCTGCACACCCGCTACGAGCGCACCTACGACGGCCTGCCCGTCCTCGGCGGCGACCTCGTGGTGACCAGTGACGCGGGCAAGACGGAGCAGGTCGTGAAGGCCACGGCGAAGGCCATCAGGCCGGCCACCGTGACGCCGAAGATCTCCGCCGCCAAGGCCGAGTCGCAGGCGCTGTCCGCCGCGAAGGCGGCCGGGGCCGGGCAGCCGGACGCCGACCGCGCCCCGCGCAAGGTGATCTGGGCGGCGAACGGCACGCCGGTCCTGGCGTACGAGACGGTCGTGGGCGGCCTCCAGGAGGACGGCACCCCGAACGAGCTGCACGTCGTCACCGACGCCGCCACCGGTGCCAAGCTGTACGAGTACCAGGGCATCGAGAACGGCACCGGCAACACCATGTACAGCGGCACGGTGACGCTGGGCACCGCGCAGTCGGGGTCGTCGTACACGCTGACCGACACCGCGCGCGGCAACCACAAGACGTACAACCTCAACCGCGGCACCTCCGGCACCGGGACGCTCTTCTCCGGGCCCGACGACGTGTGGGGCAACGGCACCGCGTCCAACGCCGAGACCGCCGCCGCCGACGCGCACTACGGTGCCGCGCTGACCTGGGACTACTACAAGAACGTGCACGGCCGCTCGGGCATCCGCGGGGACGGCGTGGGCGCGTACAGCCGGGTCCACTACGGCAACAACTACGTCAACGCCTTCTGGTCGGACAGCTGCTTCTGCATGACGTACGGCGACGGCACGGGCAACGCCAACCCGCTGACCGCCATCGACGTGGCCGGTCACGAGATGACCCACGGCGTCACGTCCAACACCGCGGGCCTCAACTACAGCGGCGAGTCCGGCGGTCTGAACGAGGCCACGTCCGACATCTTCGGCACGTCGGTCGAGTTCTACGCCAACAACTCCTCGGACGTCGGTGACTACCTCATCGGCGAGGAGATCGACATCAACGGCGACGGCACCCCGCTGCGCTACATGGACAAGCCCAGCAAGGACGGCGCGTCCAAGGACTACTGGTACTCGGGGATCGGCGGGGTGGACGTCCACTACTCGTCGGGTCCGGCGAACCACTTCTTCTACCTGCTCAGCGAGGGCAGCGGCACCAAGACCATCAACGGTGTCACCTACAACTCGCCCACCTCGGACGGCCTCCCGGTCACCGGCATAGGCCGCGCCAAGGCGGAGAAGATCTGGTTCCGCGCGCTGACCACCAAGTTCACCTCGACCACCAACTACGCGGGCGCCCGCACCGGCACCCTCGCGGCGGCCGGTGAGCTGTACGGCACGACCAGCGCCGAGTACACGGCCGTGGCGAACGCGTGGGCGGGCATCGCCGTCGGCTCGCGGCCCGGCGGCGGCGACCCCGGCGGCGGCACCACGTTCGAGAACGCCGCGAACGTGAACATCCCCGACTACGGGTCGGCGGTCACCTCGTCCGTCACGGTCTCCGGCCGCACCGGGAACGCGCCGAGCAACCTCAAGGTGGGCGTGGACATCGTGCACACCTGGCGCGGTGACCTGCAGATCGACCTGGTCGCACCCGACGGCTCCACGTACCGCCTGAAGAACAGCGGCAACGACTCGGCGGACGACGTGCACGAGACCTACACGGTCAACGCCTCCTCCGAGACGGCCAACGGCACCTGGAAGCTGCGCGTCCAGGACCTGGGCCCGGCGGACACCGGCTACATCGACGCCTGGCGGCTCACCTTCCCGTAGGCCGGCCGGCCCACGGGTGCACCACCCCGAGTCAGGGCGCCGCCCCGGAGGTTCGATTCCTCCGGAGCGGCGCCCTCTCCATGTCCGCGCACCCCGGCGCCCGTCCGCCGGTTTTTTGCCAAGCACTTACGCATGCCTTGTTGCGGCTTGAACCAGGTCACGCGGCCTTCACATTTCCACGACAAAGGCCCCGACGGCACTTTTCGGCCAACATCATTCCGCCCCCCTGACATGTACGCGCCTTCGGTGTCAGTCTTCCGTCACCCACAGCACAACTTCGCAGCAACCGGCCGGACACCCCACGCCGTCCGGGACCCCCCACCGAAGGAGTTTGTGTGTCTCACCTCATCGCGCGTCACCACCGCACGACGCTGGCCCTCGCCACCGCGGTCGCCGCAGGAGCGCTCCTGACCACCGGTCTGACCGCGGGCAACGCCGCCGCGGACAGCAGCGCGCCGCAGGCACTCGCGGGCGCTCCCGTCCTGCTGTCGGACACCGCGCGCAGCGCGCTCATACAGGAGCAGCAGGCCGGCGCGGCGGCCGCGGCCCGGGAGCTGGGACTGGGCGCCAAGGAGAAGCTGGTCGTCAAGGACGTGGTCAAGGACCGCGACGGCACCGTGCACACCCGCTACGAGCGCACCTACGCCGGTCTGCCCGTCCTCGGCGGCGACCTGGTCGTGCACCGGTCGAAGTCGGGTGCCACCGAGGGCGTCACCAAGGCGACCAGAGCCGCCGTCGAGGTCGCCACCGTCACGCCGAAGGTGAAGGCGGCCAGGGCCGAGCAGCAGGCGCTGTCCGCCGCCAAGGACGCCGGTTCGTCGCGGACCGCGGCCGACTCCGCGCCCCGCAAGGTGATCTGGGCGGCCGAGGGAAAGCCCGTCCTCGCCTACGAGACCGTGGTCGGCGGCCTCCAGGACGACGGCACCCCGAACGAACTGCACGTCATCACCGACGCCGCCACCGGCGCCAAGCTGTACGAGCACCAGGGCATCGAGACCGGCTCCGGCAAGAGCCTGTACTCCGGCACGGTCGAGCTGGGCACCACCAAGTCGGGCTCGTCGTACCAGCTGTACGACACCGGGCGCGGCGGCCACAAGACGTACAACCTGGCCCGCAAGACCTCCGGCACCGGCACCCTGTTCACCGACGCCGACGACGCCTGGGGCACCGGCACCGCCTCCAGCGACGCCCAGGACCAGACCGCCGCCGTCGACGCCGCCTACGGGGCCCAGGCCACCTGGGACTTCTACAAGCAGACCTTCGGCCGCAACGGCATCAAGAACGACGGCAAGGCGGCCTACTCCCGCGTCCACTACGGCAGCAACTACGTCAACGCCTTCTGGTCGGACGACTGCTTCTGCATGACGTACGGCGACGGCACGGGCAACACCAACCCGCTGACCTCGCTGGACGTGGCCGGTCACGAGATGAGCCACGGCGTCACGTCCAACACCGCGGGCCTCGAGTACAGCGGCGAGTCCGGCGGCCTCAACGAGGCGACCAGCGACATCTTCGGCACCGGCGTGGAGTACTTCGCGAACAGCTCGACCGACAAGGGCGACTACCTCATCGGCGAGGCCATCGACATCAACGGCGACGGCACCCCGCTGCGCTACATGGACAAGCCCAGCAAGGACGGCGCGTCCAAGGACTACTGGGACTCCGGTCTCGGCGGCGTCGACGTGCACTACTCCTCGGGCCCGGCCAACCACTTCTTCTTCCTGCTGGCCGAGGGCAGCGGGTCGCGGACGGTCGACGGGGTGACGTACGACTCCCCGACCTCCGACGGCTCCACCGTCACCGGCATCGGCCGCGCCAAGGCGCTGCAGGTCTGGTACAAGGCGCTGACCGAGTACATGACGTCGACGACCGACTACGCGGCCGCCCGCAAGGCGACCCTGAGCGCGGCGTCGGACCTCTACGGCGCCGACAGCACCGAGTACAAGACGGTGGGCGCGGCCTGGACCGCGATCAACGTGGGCTGACCGGGAGCGACCCCGGCACCGACACGACGGGCGGCACCCGGAACCAGCGGTTCCCGGGTGCCGCCTTAGTCTTGGTGCCCATGTCCTTCACGTACGACGACGTCGGTGCCACCCGCGAGCAGGGCCACTGCCCGCCCGGCTTCCGCCCCATGCACGTACGCACCCGCCTCGGGGAGGGCGAACCGGTGTTCCGGCGGGCGGCCGAGGCCGTACTCACCTGGGAGATGCACCGGGAGATGGGCGTCGGCATCGACGCGGACGCGGAACGTGCCGCGCCCGGCGTCGACGTCACCGTCACCCTCGCCGGCATGATCAAGGCGCCCTGCCGGGTGGTGTGGACCCTGGAGGAGCCCCGCCGGGCCGGCTGGGCCTACGGCACGCTGCCCGGTCACCCGGAGTCCGGCGAGGAGGCCTTCGTGGTGGACCGCACGGGCGACGGCACGGTGTGGCTGACCGTGTCCGCCTTCAGCCGCCCCGCCAAGTGGTACGCCAGGGCCGGCGGACCGGCCGCCCGGGCCTTCCAGCACGCCTACGCCCGGCGCTGCGGCACCGTACTGCGACGGCTGAGCGGCGGCGAGGAGGACTGAGCCCTCCTCGCCGTCCGCTGCCGGCACCTCACCGCATCAGCAGCCCGGCCGCCTCTCCCAGATCGCCGGAGGGCACCGTGACCAGGCCGGTCTCCACGCCGGAGGCCAGCAGCCGGTGCGCGGGCAGGACACGGACCGTGTACCCGAAGGGACCGGTGCGGTCCAGGGCGAGCGGGCCCTCGTACACCCAGCGGCCCTCCAGGTCGGGGCCGCCCACCGGTTTCAGCGGCACCTTCGCCGCGTCGGTGATCCGGTCCTCGGAGTCCACCCGGCCGGAGACCGCCTGCACCTCCACGTCGTCCGGCGCGAGGTCGCCGAGCTTCACCCGCACCCGCAGCGCCAGGGTGGTGCCCAGCTCGGCGCTGGCGGTGGCGGCGGACGTCTCCACGTGGTCGACGCTCACCCCCGGCCAGGCCGCCCGCACCCGTGCCTTCCATTCGGCGAGCCCGCGCGCGGAGTCCGGGTCCAGCGCGCGGTGCGCCTCGGCAGCTGGGGCGTAGAGCCGCTCCACGTACTCGCGGACCATGCGGCCGGCCAGCACCTTCGGGCCGAGCAGGGAGAGGGTCCGGCGGACCATCTCCAGCCACCGGTCGGGCAGCCCGCTCGCGCCCCGCTCGTAGAAGCGCGGGGTGATCCGCTGCTCCAGCAGGTCGTAGAGGGCGTTGGCCTCTATGGCGTCGCGCCGGTCCGGGTCGGTGCCCACGCCGTCGGCGGTGGGGATCGCCCAGCCGAAGTCGGGCCGGTACCACTCGTCCCACCAGCCGTCGAGCACCGACAGGTTGAGGCAGCCGTTGAGGGCCGCCTTCATGCCTGAGGTGCCGCACGCCTCCAGGGGCCGCAGGGGGTTGTTGAGCCAGATGTCGCAGCCGGGGTAGAGCTTCTGGGCCATCGCCATGCCGTAGTCCGGCAGGAACACGATGCGGTGCCGCACCCGCGCGTCGTCCGCGAACCGCACCAGCTCCTGCACCAGCCGCTTGCCGCCGTCGTCCGCCGGGTGCGCCTTGCCCGCCACGACGATCTGGATCGGCCGCTCGGGGTGCAGGAGCAGCTCCGTCAGCCGCTCCCGGTCCCGCAGCATCAGCGTGAGCCGCTTGTACGAGGGGACGCGCCGCGCGAAGCCGATGGTGAGCACGTCCGGGTCGAGGACGTCGTCGATCCAGCCCAGCTCGGCCGTCCCGGCACCGCGCTGCCGCCAGGAGGCGCGCAGCCGCTCGCGCACCTCCTCCACGAGCTGTTCGCGCAGGGTGCGGCGCAGCTCCCAGATGTCCTGGTCGGGGATGTCGGCGACCGAGTCCCAGCGCTCCGAGCCGCCGACGGTCAGCGCGTCCTCGGCCCGCTGCACGCCGATCTGCCGGGCGCCCAGCCGGAACACCTCGGGCGCCACCCAGGTCGGCGCGTGCACCCCGTTGGTGACGGAGGTGATGGGCACCTCGTCGGCGTCGAAGCCGGGCCACAGTCCGGCGAACATCTGGCGGCTGACTCCGCCGTGCAGCAGGGAGACGCCGTTGGCGCGCTGGGCCAGGCGCAGACCCATCACGGCCATGTTGAACAGGTTCGGCTCGCCACCGGGATAGGTCTCCATGCCGAGCCGCAGGACGCGCTCGACGTCGATGCGCGGGAGCTCGGAGTCCGGGCCGAAGTGGCGGGCGACCAGCTCGCGGTCGAAGCGGTCGATACCGGCCGGGACGGGGGTGTGGGTGGTGAAGACGGTGCCCGCCCGCACCGCTTCCAGCGCCGACCCGAACTCCAGGCCCTCGTCGCACAGTTCGGCGATGCGCTCCAGCCCGAGGAAGCCGGCGTGGCCCTCGTTGGTGTGGAACACCTCCGGCGCGGCGTGGCCGGTGAGCCGGCAGTACGTGCGCACCGCCCGGACACCTCCTATGCCCAGGAGCATCTCCTGGAGCAGCCGGTGCTCGCTGCCGCCGCCGTAGAGCCGGTCGGTGACACCGCGCTCGCCCGGGTCGTTCTCCTCCACGTCGGAGTCGAGGAGCAGCAGCGGCACCCGGCCGACCTGGGCCAGCCAGATCCGGGCGCGCAGCTCCCGGCCGCCGGGCAGCGCGAGGGCCACGTGGGCGGGGGTGCCGTCGTGCTCCTTCAGGGGGACGAGGGGCAGCTCGTGGGGGTCGAGGACGGGGTAGTGCTCCTGCTGCCAGCCGTCCCGGGACAGGGTCTGGCGGAAGTAGCCGTGGCGGTACAGCAGGCCCACGCCGACGAGCGGCACGCCGAGGTCGCTGGCGGCCTTCAGGTGGTCGCCGGCCAGGATGCCGAGGCCGCCGGAGTACTGGGGCAGGGCGGCGGTGATGCCGAACTCGGGCGAGAAGTAGGCGACGGCGGCGGGCAGTCGGCCCGGCTGGGTCTGGTACCAGCGGTCGCCGGTCATGTAGTGGTCGAGGTCGTCGGCCACCGCGGTCAGCCGGCGCAGGAAACGCCGGTCCTCGGCCAGCTCCGCGAGGCGCGCGGGCGGCACGGTGCCGAGCAGCCGTACCGGGTCGCGGCCGGACGCGGTCCAGCACTCGGGGTCGACGGACTGGAAGAGGTCGCGGGTCTCCGGATGCCAGGACCAGCGCAGATTCCGGGCCAGATCACTGAGCGGCCGGAGGGGGTCGGGGAGAACGGGACGGACGGTCAGTCGACGAATCGCCTTCACCCCGACGACGTTACCTCGCGATGTGTCCCGAGTTGGGGCCTTGGCCCCCGGCCCTCCGATTCGGCCTGAACGGGTCCGTCCTCGCACCCCGGACGGGCTAACGCGCACGGCGTGTCGCGGCGGTGCGGTGTCGCGTGTGCCGATATGGCCGGATCTTTCCCCGTCGGCCTTCTTGTGATGCCTGGGTCCGCACGAAAAGCTGCACATGTCGCGAAGAACGCTGATTGCGGGAGCGGCATCCGGGAACGCGACCGTCAACCGCCGTGTGTGCCGCGAGTGTCGACATACGCGGGAGTAGTTAACAAAGCGCCGGATTGCCCACCGGAAGAGTGTGGGAAGGCTCCTGCGGTACGCCCCGTAAGCATCTCGCAGGACCCACCTCCCCAGAGTCATCCGGCCACCCAGTTGACGCGGACAGGAGCGGTCATGCCCGCCACGCACCACTCGTCAGCAACCTCCACGCAGAGCACGGCCGTCGTCGGACGCATCCCCGTGCTGGACGTCCGCCCGGTGGTCCAGCGCGGGCGCAGGCCCGCCAAGGCCGTCACCGGCGAGTCGTTCGAGGTCACCGCCACCGTGTTCCGGGAGGGGCACGACGCGGTCGCCGCCAACGTCGTCCTCACGGACCCACGGGGCCGGCCGGGACCGTGGACGCCGATGCGGGAGCTGGCCCCCGGCACCGACCGCTGGGGCGCCACCGTCACGGCGGGGGAGCCCGGACGGTGGTCGTTCACGGTGGAGGCGTGGAGCGATCCGGTCACCACCTGGCGCCACCACGCGGGCGTCAAGATCCCGGCCGGGATGGACACGGACCTGGTCCTGGAGGAGGGCGCCCGGCTGTACGAGCGGGCCGCCGCGGACGTGCCCGCGAGCGCGGACCGGCGTGAGCTGCTGGCCGCCGTCGACGCGCTGCGCGACGAGAGCAGGCCGGCCGCGTCCCGGCTGGCGGCGGCGCTGACGCCGGAGGTGGACGCGGTGCTGGCCCGGCATCCGCTGCGGGACCTGGTCACCTCCTCCGAGCCGCTGCCGCTGCTGGTGGAGCGCGAACGCGCCCTGTACGGCGCCTGGTACGAGTTCTTCCCCCGCTCCGAGGGCACCCCCGAGCAGCCCCACGGCACCTTTCGCACCGCCGCCCGCCGCCTGCCCGCGATCGCCGCCATGGGCTTCGACGTCGTCTACCTCCCGCCGGTCCACCCCATCGGCACCACCCACCGCAAGGGCCGCAACAACACCCTCTCCGCCACCCCCGACGACGTCGGCGTCCCCTGGGCCATCGGCTCACCCGAAGGCGGCCACGACACCGTCCACCCCGCGCTCGGCACCCTCGACGACTTCGACCACTTCGTCGCCGAAGCCGCCCGCCACGGCCTCGAAGTCGCCCTCGACTTCGCCCTCCAGTGCTCCCCCGACCACCCCTGGGTCCACAAACACCCCGACTGGTTCCACCACCGCCCCGACGGCACCATCGCCCACGCCGAGAACCCGCCCAAGAAGTACCAGGACATCTACCCCATCGCCTTCGACACCGACCCCGAAGGACTCCACGCGGAAACGGTGCGGGTACTGCGGCACTGGATGGAGCACGGGGTGCGGATCTTCCGCGTCGACAACCCCCACACCAAACCGGTCGCCTTCTGGGAACGCGTCATCGCCGACGTCAACCACACCGACCCCGACGTCATCTTCCTGGCCGAGGCCTTCACCCGCCCCGCGATGATGGCGACCCTCGCCCAGATCGGCTTCCAGCAGTCCTACACCT